>JAXLRH010000001.1:0-704337 GCA_046331245.1 Acidimicrobiales bacterium
TGGCGCGGTGGTGGGGGCGGCGACGGGCACGGGCACGACGGCGACCGTGATCTCGACCACCGCGTTCTCCGGCACCTCGGCCTGCGGGGGCGTGCCCTGCGCGATGACACGGCCTTCGAGCGGATCGCCGGCGGCGACCGGGGAGGTGACCACCCGCACCGTGACACCGGCGACCTTGGCGACCTTCTCCGCCGACGCCTGGTGCAGACCCACGAGGTACGGGACGACCGACGTCGGTTGCGGCCCGGCGACGGTGAGGGACACAGGGGTATCGCGCGGCACCGCAGAGCCCTCTGGTGGGTCGACACCGAAGACCGTGTTCGGCGGCAGGTCGTCGCGGAACACCTTCTTGATCTTGCCGACGGCCAGACCGGCCCGGCCGATGTCGGCGAGCGCCTGCTCGGTGGTCTTGGTCATGACGGCGGGCACGGTCCGGGGCGCCGGCCCGGACGAGACGAGCAATCGGATCACGCCGGCCGACGGCACACGGGCACCCGCCGACGGGTCGGTGCCGATGACCTCGTTGGGTCGAACGGTCTCGCTGGTCGTCGGAACGACCTCGACCGTGAGCCCGCTCGCCTGCATCGTGGCCACGGCGTCGTTGGCCTGCTGACCCTCCACGTCGGGCACCGACTGGCCGAGCGGACCGTCACTCGCCAGCACCACGACCAGCTCGCCCTGCTCGATCTTCGAGCCGGCCAACGGCTTCTGCCCGATGACCACGCCCTTCGGCTTCTCCTCGTTGGGCTGGAACTGCACCTGCACGGTGAACCCGGCGCGCTCGAGCTGGTCCTGCGCCGCGTGGATGTCGAGCGACTGCACGGCCGGCACCTCGAGTCGCGGCAACTCGATCGACCGGCTTCCCGCCAGGCTGTCGGTGAGTGCCCAGATCGACAGGGCGAGGCCGGCCAGCACGAGCCCCATGATCACGAGGAACTGCGCCGTGGTGCGTTGGGGGTCGACGATCTCGGGCGCGCCGACGGCGGACGCCCGCTCGGGCAGGTCGACGGATCGGTGGACGGTGGGCGCGGTCATGTCAGCCTCCCGGGGGCACGACCGGCGGAACGGTCGTCGCGGGTGGGAGCGTGCTCGGCGGCAGCGTGGGCGGCGGGATGGCGGCGCGGCGGACGGTGATCGTCACGACCTGACCGGGTCGCAGCTGGGTCGCGGGATCGGGGCTCTGCGCGAGCACCACCCCGTCGAGCGGGTCGGCGACGGCGCCGGTCTGGGTGACCTCGCCGATGATGAGACCGAGCTTGCAGAGCGCATCGGCCGCCGCCGTACGTGGCAGGCCGGCTACCTCGGCACGGCCACGGAGGCGGACTGTTCGACACCACCAGGTCTACGGCGGTGTCACGCGGCAGCACCGTGGCGGTCGGTGGGTCGGTGCCGACGATGCCGTCTTTCGACGAGCGGTTGTCGGCGAGCGTCAGGGTGCCGAGCTGGAACTCCGGCCTTGCCGAGCATGAACGCCGCTCCTCGACGGGCAGGCCGGCGATCTCGGGGACGGTGCGCGGACGGGTCCGGTGGAGACCTTGTCGGACACGGTCGAACCGGCCGACCAGGTGCCGGCGGCGGGCTTCGCGAGATGATCGTGCCGATCGGCACCGTCTCGTCGTTCAGGCGCTCCTCGTCCACGTCGAGGCCGAGGCCGCGAATCTTGCGGATGGCATCGCTGCGGCTCGAGCCGGCGAGTTCCGGAAGTTGCACGTACGCCGGCCCCCGACTCACGTACACCTTGGCGTAGGAATCACGACGCATCGTCGACGACGCGACCGGCCGCTGGCGAACGACCTTGCCTCGGTCGACCGTGGAGGAGTGCACGAAGCGCACGTCGCCGTGGAGGCGCCCGCGTTCGAGCTCCACGAGCGCGCGGTCCTGCGTCAGGCCCACGAGTTGCGGCACCGGCACCTCGAGGAAGCGGCCGGCGAGGATGTCGATGGGATTCAGCGTGGGCGAGAACGCGAACACGATCGCGAAGACGGCCAGCACCGCGAGGGTGACGGTCGCGGGCAAGGTGCCGGTGCGGCTCGGCAGCCGGCGCTGTGCGCGGCTGATGACGGCAGTCGGGCCGCGGGCCCGATCACCGCCGTTCACGGCGCGGTGGTGGTGACGCCGGCCGTGGTGCTGGGCGACACCGTCGTCGTACTGGCCGCGCTCGCCTTACCCACGGTGATGGTCACGCTGGAGCCGGCGTCGACCTGGGTGCCCGCCGCCGGATCGGATGCGACGATCAGGCCGTCGTTCGGGTCACCGGCGGGCAGCGACTTGCTCGCGACGACGACCTCGAAGCCCTTGCTCACGAGCAGCGCACGCGCCGCCTCGAGCGTCTGGCCCTTCACCGCCGGAATCTTCACCTTCTCGGCGCCGCTGGACACGACGAGGTTGATCGTGGACTTCTTCGGTGCGGTGCCCACCGGATCGGTGCGGATCACCATGTCCTTCGGGACGGTGGGCGAGGCCTCGGTCGTGGTCGTGCCGACGACGAAGCCCTTCTCCTGGAGTGCCTTCGTCGCGTCGGCCACCGACTTGCCCGTGACGACGGGAACCGTGTCGGAGCCGGGACCGGCCGAGATGCGCAGCACGATCTCGCTGCCGACCGGCGCGGGGGTGCCGCCGGCAGGGACGGTCTCGACGGCCATGCCCTCGGCGACGTCGGACTCGAACGGCTCGATCTTGACCGTGAACTTGGCGTCCTGCAGCGCCTTCGTGGCCGCCGCCTCGTCGAGGTTGGCGACTGGGGGCACGTCTGCTTCCTCGGCGGGGCCGGTGCTGCTCACGAAGATCAGGACGTCCTTGCCCTTCGGTGAGCTTCGTTGGCGGCGGGCTCTGCTTGAACACCTGCCCGGCGACCTCGGTGTCGGACGCCTCCTCCTTCACCTGCGGGTTGAAGCCCTGGGCGCGGAGCGCTGTCGTGGCGTCGTCCTGGGTCATGCCGACGACGTTGGTCACGAGCACCTGGTCGGCGTTGGTGCCGTCGTCGTTGAGGCTCGTGACGAGCCAGAACCCGAGCGCGGCGAGGGCGGCGAGCAGGAGGACGGTGACCGCGACGAACAGGCCGGTGCGGGCCGGTGGCTCCTCTTCGTCGGCAGGCACGGGCTCGGCGGCCACGGCCGCGGCCGGCGCGACGGTGGTGGGGGTCGGATCGACGGCGACGGCCGGGTTCACGGTGGTGGCGGCCGCTGCCGGCGCCACGGGCGCGGCGGGAGCGCTCGCGGGCCGAGCCAGCTCCTCCTCGGCGAGCGTCGTCTGCCCGTCGAGGAAGCGACGAAGGTCGGCTCGCAGATCGTCGGCCGAGCGGTACCGCTGCTCCGGCTTCTTCGCGAGCAGCTTCAGGATGACCGACTCGAGGCCGACGGGGACGCCGGTGACGAACTGCGACGGGCGCGGCGGCCACTCCTGCACGTGCTTGTAGGCGATCGCGACGGGCGAGTCGCCCACGAACGGCGGGCGTCCGCAGAGCACCTCGTAGAGCACGACGCCGAGGGAGTAGAGGTCGCTACGCGCGTCCACCTGGAACCCCTGCGCCTGCTCCGGCGAGAAGTAGGTGGCGGTGCCCATGACGGAGCCGGCCTGCGTGAGGTCGTCGGCGGGCGACGAGAGGGCACGGGCGATGCCGAAGTCGGTCACCTTCGCGACGCCGGACGTGGAGATGAGCACGTTGCCGGGCTTCACGTCGCGGTGCACGACACCGCGCTGGTGCGCGAACCCGAGCGCGCCGGCCACCTCGAAGATCACCTCGGCGGCACGGCGGGGGTGCAGCGGCCCGGCGTCGCGGACGACCTCGGCGAGCGACTGCCCTTCCACGTACTCCATGACGATGTAGTAGGTGCCGCTCTCGGTGCCCCAGTCGTAGACGCCGACGATGTTGGGGTGCGAGAGGTTCGCGGCGGCCTGGGCCTCGCGGCGGAAGCGCTCGACGAACGCCGGATCGGCGGCGAACTCGGGAAACAGGATCTTGACGGCGACGGGACGGTCGAGCGCCTGGTCACGTGCCAGGAACACCTCGGCCATGCCGCCGCGGGCGAGCCGGCGGTGCACCTCGTACCGGCCGCCGAGAACGACGGGCGCGGGCGTAGCCGAGGGTTCGGAGGAAGTCATGGGAGGCTGAGCCTAGTGAGCGAGGCGCGCCGAACCGTGGCACTGCGGCACGCGGCGAGCGTCGCTCATCGGCCGCTCGTGCCGGTCGGAAGCGCCTTCAACGCGACCTCCAGCACCTTCTTCGCGATGGGCGCCGCGACCTTCCCACCCGTCTGCTCGCTGGCGCCCGGCTGGCCCTGGACGAGCACGGCGACGGCCACCTCGGCGGGCTGACCCGCCGGGCCGGCGAAGCCGATCACCCACGCGTGCGACTTGGGCGGGGTGGTGCCGAGCTGGGCCGTGCCGGTCTTGCCGCCCACCTCGACACCGCCGATTGCCATGGCCTTGGCCGTGCCCTTGGTGGCCACCTCGACCATGCCCCGCTTCATCACCTCGGCGGTGGTCGGGCTCACGGGGGTCTTCCACACGGCGGGCTGGTAGGTGTCGACGACCTCACCGTTGCGATCCCGCACCTCGCTCATCACGTGCGGAGTCATCATGGCGCCGCCGTTGCCGATCGCCCCGGCCACCATGGCCATCTCGAGCGGGGTCGCGGACACGTCGTTCTGGCCGATCGACGCCTGCGCGAGCTGCGGCGTGCCCTCGTAGATGTCGGCGTCGCCCGGGTTGGCGCCGGCACGGAGCCGCTTGCCGAAGCTCTCGGGGAACACCGACGACACGGCGCCGGGCAGGTCGATGGGTGGCGTGTCGTCGAAGCCGAAGCGCTTGGCCTGGTCGATCATCGCGTCGGGACCGAGCAGCCGGGAGCCCATCTCGGCGAAGCCGGAGTTGCACGAGACACGCAACAGGTCGAACAGCACGCCGCCGCAGGTGGCACCGTCGAAGTTGCCGATCTTCCGAGTCGTCAACGGCGGTTGGTACCCGTTGGCCGGCGGGAAGTTCGGCGTGGTCTCGGTGACCTTGCCCGACTCGAGGCCGGCGGACGCGGTGACCACCTTGAACGTCGAGCCCGGGAAGTAGCGGTCGCGGAACGCACGGGCGAGCAGGGGCTTGCCCGGCGTCTTGTCCAGCCCCTCCTTGAACGCCCGTGCCGCGGTCGCGTCGTTGATGGCCGTGAAGTTCGGGTCGTAGGAGGGATACGACCACATGGCGAGGATCGCGCCGGTGCGAGGGTCGAGCACGACGACCGACCCGGGCTTCTCGCCGAGCGCGTCCTTCGCCGCCTGCTGCACGTCGGACCGCATCGTGAGCGACACCGTGCCCACGTTCGGTTCCTCGACGAACGGGTCGATGAACCCGCGGAACCGGAACTCGGTGGTGTTGCCGGAGAGGACGTCGTTGTACTTGCGCTCCACGCCGTCGGAGCCGAACAGCAGCGAGTACGAGCCGACGCTGTGGGCGAACAGGTTGCCCGACGGGTAGGTGCGTTGGTACCGGTAGCGGCCCTCGCTCGGCACCGAGTGGGCCACGATGACGCCGTCGGCGGTGACGATGTCGCCGCGTGGCCGGTTGAAGTCGCGCACCACGGTGCGCCCGTTCTCCGGCTTGTTGTTGAGGTCGCTCGCGTCGATGACCTGCAGCCAGTTGAGCTTGGCGAAGAGGGCCAGGTAGCAGGCCATCAGCCCGATCGCGAGCTTGCGCAGCTGCTTGTTCACGCCGGCACCGAGATGACCGTGGTGAGGTCCTGCGAGCGGTCGCCGGCGCGCTCGAGCTCGCGGGTGGCGGACTCGTCGGACAGGCGCACCAGCAGGGCGACGAGCACCCAGTTGCTGATGAGCGACGAGCCGCCGTAGCTCACGAACGGCAGCGTGAGGCCGGTGAGCGGGAGCAGCCGGGTGACGCCCGCCATGATGATGAACGACTGCACGCCGACGAGGGTGGTGAGGCCCGCCGCCAGCAGCTTCGAGAACGGGTCGGTGCTCTGCATCGCCACGCGCAGGCCGCTGCCGACGAGCAGCAGGTAGAGCACGAGCACGGCGGTCGCGCCGAGGAGGCCGAGTTCCTCACCGATGATGGCGAAGATGAAATCGCTCTCGGCGATGGGCACGCGGTTGGCGAGCCCGAGGCCCAGGCCGGTGCCGGCGACGCCACCCCAGGCGAACGCATAGGTCGACTGGATGATCTGGTAGCCCTTGCCCTGCGCGTCCTGCCAGGGGTTGATCCACATGGCGACGCGGGCCTGGACGTGACTGAAGAGGGTCCAGCTCAGGTAGGCGCCGCCGGCGAACAGGCCCATGCCCACGGCCAGGTAGGACGCGCGCTCGGTGGCGATCCAGAGCACCACCATGAAGAGCATGAAGAAGAGGAGTGCCGACCCGAGGTCCTTCTGGAACATCATCACGACGAGGGAGAAGCCCCAGGCCACGATGACCGGGAGCAGGTGCTTGGGATCGGGCGTCATGAACGGCCCGATCTTGAAGGTCGCGGTGCCGAGGAGCTCACGCCGCTCGACGAGGTAGGCGGCGAAGAAGATGGCCAGCGCGATCTTCGCGAACTCGCCCGGCTGGAAGTTCACGAGCCCGAGGCGCACCCAGATGCGCGCGCCGTTGATGCGCACCCCGAGGCCGGGCAGCAGCGGCAGCACGAGCAGCACCACACCGGCGAGGCCGACGGTGTACCGCACCCGTTCGAGCGTGCGTACGCGCTTCACCACGGCGAGCGTGACGATGAAGCCGATCACGCCGACGGCCGTCCACCCCGCCTGCTGCGCGGCGAGCTTCTCGTTGAGGCGCGCGATGAACACGTAGCCGATGCCGTTGAGCATCACGGCGAGCGGCACGATGAGCGGGTCGGCGCGGGGGGCGAGCTTGCGCACGCCGAGGTGCGCGAAGCCGAACAGCACGAACACGGCGACGATGAACGGCACCAGGTTCGCCGGGATCGCCTTCGATCGTCCGAGGCTCACCAGCACGAACGCGACGCCGATGATCAGCCCCACGAGGGCCAGCAGGCCCGCCTCGGTGGCGCGGGGATTGCGCGCCGACCGCGCCTGCTTCGTCATCCGGTGACCGGCGGCGCCACCACGGTGGTGACCACACTCGTGTCGGGCACGACCGTCGTGGTCGGTGGCACCGTGGTCGTCGTCGTCGAGGTGGTCGTCGTCGTGGCCGGCCGCAGGTGATCGACGTAGTAGGTCGCCGCGTTCTTCGTGAGGCCCTCGTAGCCCTTGCGGATGCGGGCGCGGTCGGTGGCGTCGAGATCGGCGACGACGATGTCGGTGGTGCGGAACAGGCGGGGCGTGATCCACAGCGTCTTCTCCGCCGGGCCGTGGTTGATGGCCACGTTGCCGCCGCGATCGACGACGGAGTAGTTGCGCCGGTAGTAGAGGTCGACCGAGCCGAGCGCGACGGCGAACACCAGCACGATGGCCAGCAGGAACGCGACGGTGCGCCAGCTGACGCGACGGCGCTCGCGTGGAGCGGCCGTCTCTGCGGCCGCCGCCGGAGCACTCTCGGTGGGCGCGGCGAGCGACGGCTGGTCGAGCGAGGTCTCGTCGATGTCGGCAGCCGTCGTGCGCTTGACGATGCCACCGTCGATGGGGCGGCCCACCACGTCGTCGACGTCGGCAGCCACGGGTGCCGTGGACTCGTCGACGTCGGACACGTCGACCACGACGCACGAGATGTTGTCGCGTCCGCCGCCGGCGTTCGCCTCCTCGACGAGTCGGCCGGCCGCCTCGACGGGATCGGCGAGCTGCGTGAGGAGTTCCTCGATGCGGGCGTCGCTCACCTCGTTGAACAGGCCGTCGCTGCAGAGGAGGAAGCGGTCGCCGTTGCGCACCGGCACCTCCCACCCGTCGACGTCGATCAACTGCTCGATGCCGAGCGCCCGCGTGAGGACGTTCCGCTGCGGGTGCACGTCGGCCTGGGCTCGGGTGAGTCGACCGTCCCGCACGAGCGACTCCACGAAGCTGTGGTCCTCCGACACCTGCGAGAGCGCGCCGGCGCGGTGGAGGTACACGCGGGAGTCGCCCACGTTCACGACGGCGACCCGGTGATCATCGAGCGGCGCAACCGCGCAGAGCGTGGTGCCCATGCCCGTGAGCTCGGGAGAGGTGCGGGCGTGCTCGAACACGTCGCGGTTCGCCGCCTGCACAGCCGTCATGAGCGCCTCGAGCGTGCGTTCGCCCGCCGACGCCTCGAACGCCGCCAGCGCTCGGGCCGACGCGACCTCTCCACCGCGATGCCCGCCCATGCCGTCGGCGACCGCGAACAGGTCGGTCGCGACGAGCACGCTGTCCTCGTTGAGCGAGCGGAGCTGGCCGACGTCGGTGGCCGAACCCACCGTGAGGCGCATCAGCGCACCTCCAGAACCACGTTGCCCACCTCGACGCGGTCACCGCAGTGCAGGCAAGCGATCTGCGCGACCTTGGCGCGGTTCACATACGTGCCGTTCGTCGAGTTGAGGTCGGCGACCACCCAGCCGCCGTCACGCACCTCGAACGCCGCGTGGCGCTGCGAGAGGAACGTGTCGTCCAGCACGATGCTCGCTGCCTCGCCGCGACCGATCGTCATGCCGTCGACCAGGGGGTACTCGATGCCGGCGAGCTGGGGCGGATCGACCGCGACGAGCACCGTCGGGCGCACCTCGACCTCGGGTGGCGGTGGAGCGACGTGGGGTGCCGTCACCACGGGAGCCGCAGGATCGACCACCGGCGGCGCCACCTTCACGCGCTTCGACCGCGACGCCTTCGCGGGACGGCCCGGCGTGGGGAGCTTCGTGGGCGCCGCACCGGCCGGGGCGTTCACCTCGGTCCAGACGGCGCGCAGCACACGGAAGAAGAAGAGGTAGAGCAGCACCAGGAAGCACAGCTTGAAGATCGTGAGCAGCTCGTCGGGCACGGGGCGTGATCAGTCCTTCTCGAATCGGATGACCGTGGCCCCGAACTGGATCTCGTCGCCGTGGTTCAAGGCCTGCTCACCCACCAGTCGCCCGTTGACCTTCGTGCCGTTGGTCGACGCCAGGTCGACGACGACGAAGCCCCCGAGCGCCGGGCGTACCTCCGCGTGACGGCGGGACGCGTTGGCGTCGCCGAGCACGATGTCGCTGTCGGACTGACGACCGATCGTGACCACCGCATCGCTCAGCGGAACCCGCACGCCGGTGGGCAGCACGAGGGCCGCAATCGCCTGGCCGGGTGCCGGCTGACGGAAGCGGGCGTCGATCGTGACGACGCCCGGGCGCTGCTGGTCGTCGACCTCGAAGTACACCTCGACGGGGCCGGCGAACCGGTAGTGCTCGTCCAGCGCATGGGCCTTCGCCAGCGCGACGAGCTCGTCCGCGAGCGCCTCCTCCATGTCGGCGAGCTGCTCGAAATCGGCGCCGGCCAGCACGAGCGTGAAGGCGTTCGGGGCCATCGTGGCGCCACTCACCGCGACCGTGCGGTGCACGTCCATCTCCCGCACGAGCTTGCGACCGAGCTCCACCGGCCGGACGCCGCTGCGGAACACGCGACCGAACACACCCTCGACGCCTCGCTCCAGCCGGCGCTCGAAATCGGAGAGACCCACGCGCCGCAGGCTATCGGTCGCGCTGCGGTCGGTTGCTGCAGAACCCGGTTGATCGTCACCCTCCGCGTTCGGCTATCGTCGTGGCGCTTCACTTCACGCGGGAGTGGCGGAATTGGCAGACGCGCAGGATTCAGGTTCCTGTGTCCGAAAGGATGTGGGGGTTCAAGTCCCCCCTCCCGCACTCCAGGGGTACGTGACGGCATTCGTTCACCCGGGACCCAGGCTCGGGATCGGGCCCGCGCCAACTCGGCGCCCGCGACCGGGGCGCCGCGACGCGTTGCATTCCCCTCGATCTGCTAGCAGAATGCAAGCATGGTGAGTGTGCTGGTTCGTGATCTTCCAGATGATGTCCACCGGGAGCTCACTGCCCGTGCAGAACGCTCGGGGCAGTCACTCCAGCAGTTCCTGCGATCGGAGCTCGAACGACTGGCTCGGCGGGAGTCGCTCGACGACGCTCTCGCGCGGATCGAGAAGCGACGGGGCGGACGGATTCCCCTGGACGACGTCGTTGCAGCCGTGCGGCAGGACCGCGACCACCATTGATCGTTCTGGACGCCTCGGTTCTCGCCGCGATCGTCGGGGATGACGGGGACGACGGAGCAATGGCCCGAACCGCGCTCGCCGAAGCGGGGGAGGCATCCATCCCCGATCTCGCCGACATCGAAACGCTGTCGGTGCTCCGTCGGTTCCATCTCGCGGGCGGCCTGTCGGCGACTCGATTTCGGCACGCCGTCAACGATCTGTCCGTGCTTCCGCTCACCCGCTATTCGGCGTTGCCGCTCCTCGGTCGAGCATCGAAGCTCATCCATCACGTCTCGGCGTACGACGCGATCTACGTCAGCCTGGCCGAGGTGCTCGATGTCGATCTCCTCACGGCGGACGCCCGCCTCGCGCGCACTCACCGGCTGCCGTGCAGGGTTCGCCTGCTGAAGGACTCCTGAGATCACCGCGCCACGCGAGCTACCAGACGTCGTCCCAGAACCGCTCGCGAGCGGATCGTCGCGAGAGCGACGAGCGAACGTCGGGGTCTCGCCAGGCGATCGTCGTCCGGATCGCCGCGACGACGGCGACGGTCAACGCGGGAACGCCGACCAGCAGAGCTGCATGATCGCGAACCGCTGTGGTCAGCGGGTAGACGACCAACACGCCGAACGGCATCGCCACCATGGCTGCCGTCGCTACGGCAAGCACGAGCGCAGCGGCAACCACGACGACGACCACCGTTCGGTTCAGCCAACCGCACACCCGGTAGACGCGGCCCAAGGTCACCCCGTCACGGTACGCCCGATCGGCGGATCGAGCAGCATGGCTCCGACGACTGCGCGCCCCGTTCCGTCGTCGTCCTGGGGCCCGTAAGCTCCTGCGATGTTGCAGGTCTCGGTGCTCGGCCCGCTCGAGGTGACCCGCGACGGCACACCGATCACCATCCCGGCCGGCAAGACGTCCGAGCTCCTCGTGCGACTCGCGCTCGAAGCCGGGCAGGTGGTGCGTGCCGAGCGCCTGCTCGACGATCTGTGGGACACCGAGACCGAGACCGCACGTCGCAACACGCTCCAGTCGAAGGTGACCAAGCTCCGCCGTGCGCTCGGCGACCCTGACGTCCTCGTGAGCGTCGACGGCGGCTACCGCCTCGCCCTCGCGCCGACCCAGGTCGACGCGCTGGCCGTGCTCGCCGCGGCGGCCGACGCCGCACAGCACCTCGACCGTGGCGACGCCCGTGCCGCTGCGACCACCGGCGCTACGGCGCTCGCCCGCTACCGCGACGACCTGCTCGTCGCCGGCGGTGACCGCGACTGGGTCGAGCCCCATCGCGGCCGCCTCGACGCGACGCGAACGCAGCTCGTCGCGACCACCGCCGCGGCCCGACTCCGCCTCGGCGAGGCGGCCGACGTGGTCGCCCTCCTGGAGGACGCCGTCGCGATCTCGCCGTACCAGGAGCGCCTCTGGGAGCTCCTGATGACGGCGCTCTACCTCGCCGGGCGGCAGGCCGACGCCCTCGCTGCGTACCAGCGTGTGCGCGAGCTGCTCGGTGAGGAGCTCGGCCTCGACCCCGGCCCCGAGCTGGCGGCGCTGGAGCAGCGGATCCTGACCCACGACCCGTCGCTTCGCGTCGACGCGGACGACGACTCACCGACCGGGAACCTTCCGTCGATGACCGCTCACCTCGTCGGACGCGACGACGAGGTGGCGAGCGTCGTCCAGCTGGTCCGGAACAACCGGTTGGTCGAGATCATCGGCCCGGGCGGCATCGGCAAGACGGCCCTCGCCATCGCGGTGGGTCGCAAACTGGCCGCGTCGGCGACCGATGCAACCGGCGGCGTGTGGCTCACGCGTCTGGAGACATCGACCAACGACGACGAGGCGATCGACACCCTCATCGCCGCCGTCGGCGTCGGCGGCGAGGCGGCGCTGTTCGAGCGCCTGCGAGGTCGACCTGCGGTCGTGATCCTCGACAACTGCGAGCACATCGTCGACGTCGCCGCGGCGCTCGCAGTGCGCCTGCTCGACCGGGCTCCGGACATCCGGGTCCTGTGCACCAGCCAGACGCCCCTCGACGTCGACGGGGAACGGCTCCACGAGCTCCCTCCGCTCGACATCGACGATGCGATCGACCTGTTCCGGCAGCGATCCGTCCGACCCGAGTCCGGATCGGCGGACGCGGTGGTCGACCTGTGTCGGTCCCTCGACGGGCTGCCGCTCGCGATCGAGTTGGCGGCCGCCCGAACGAGGACGCTGTCCGTCGAGGAGATCAACCGTCGCCTCGACGACCGGTTCGGTGTGCTGAGCGATCCGAACAGCCGCCGCCCCGAACGGCGTCGAGCGCTCCGGGCGACGATCCGCTGGAGCTACGACCTCCTCTTCCCCGACGACCAGCGCGGTCTCTGGGCCCTCGCCACGTTCGCCGGCGGTGCGTCACTCGACGCCGCCGAGTCCGTGCTCGAAGCGCTGGACGTCCCCCGCGCCGCCGCCCTCGACGTCGTCGGCCGGCTCACCGGGCGTTCACTCGTCATCGCCCACCACGACGACGGCTCCCAGCGCTTCCGCCTCTACGACAGCATCCGAGCCTTCGCCGTCGACGCGATGGAGGAGGCCGGCGCGTCCGACCGTGGCCGCGATGCGCACGCCGCATGGTTCGCCGCTGCGGCCAGCACCTCGACCGCCGGCGCGCGCAGCTCCCGGCAGACCGAACACCTCGCGTTCGCCAGGGTCGAGCGCGCCAACATCGACGTCGCGCTTGCCTGGCTCGCGGCCCGCGATCCGCTCACCGCGCTCTCGACCGCGCTCGGCTACGGCTGGGCGTGGGTCGTGCTGGGTGACAGTCGCGGCGCGCAGCGCATCCTCACCGCCCTTGCCGCCGCCGGCGAGGCGGCCGCTCCGCCCGACCGGTGCCACGCTCTCCTCCTCGCCGGCTGGATCGACGCGTCGCTCGGACATCTCGAGCCGGCGCGTGAGCTCGTGACGGAAGCCCTCGCAATCGCCGACGACATCGCCGACCCAGACCTCCAGGCCCGAGCGAGCTACTTCCTCGCCTACGTCGTCTCACACCAGGGCGAATGGGCCCACGCCCTCGAGCTCACGTCGCGCAGCCGCTCGATCTACGACGGGATGGACCGTCCATGGGATCAGGTGGCCAACGGCCTCTTCGCAGCACGGGCGGCGATCTCGGCCGGCGACCCGACACTGGGTCGTGAGCTCCTCGACGACGTCGGCCGGTGGCTCGAGCAGGTGGACGACCCCTGGATGCACACCCGTTTCGACGCGGCCAACGGGGAGCTCATGCGCGTCGAGCACCGGTTCGACGAGGCGGTCGTCCACATCGCACGCGCCGCCGAGACGTCGCGTCGTCTCGGGTTCCGGCAGACGGAGGCGTACCAGGTGTCCTGCCTGGGTCGGGCGCAGTGGCAGGCCGGTGACTTCGAGGCCGGCGCAACGACGCTCGCTCGTTCCATCGAGAAGGCCGAGGCCATCGGCGACGTCCGCATGGCCGCGCTGGCGCGCGTGCACCTCGGTCGCGTCCTTCGATCGCTCGGCCGCGTCGACGAGGCCCGGGTCGAACTGCTGTCCGCGACCGAGTGGCACCGTGCGGCGGGCGGCGGCGAGCAGGCCGCGCTCGGAGAGTGCCTGCTCGCTGCGCTCGACGCCGCCGATGGCGCATCGGATGCACCGGCCCGGCTCGAGCAACTCCTGGCCGAGGCGCGTGAACGCTCCGACGCCCCGGTCGAGGTGTTCGCCCTCGACGCGTTGGCCCGCCTCGCCGACGCCGGCGGCGACGCACGCGCCGCGCTCGACTACGACGACGAGGCCGACCGCCGGATGGCGGCCGCGTCGCACTTCATCACCGAACGGGATCGCGTCGACGCTCGTTCAGCCAGAGGAACGTGAAGAGACCGCCGACGACAACGGCGATGCCGATCGCCTGACGGCCGTTGAGCGCCTCGCTGAGCACGAGGTACGACCACACCACCGCCAACGCGGGCTGGATCACCTGGGCGATGCCGATGGTGCCGATCTGGACCGATCGCTGCGCGTACACGTTGAGCCCGTGCGCAGCGACGCCGGTGAGGAACGCGAGCACGATCGTGAACGTCCACCCGGTGGCCGTGAGCGAGAACACGCCGCCCTCGGCGATTGCGAGCGGCAGCACGGCAACGGTCGCGATGGGGCACACCGCTGCCATGAAGGTGGCCACGTCCATGTCGCGCCGGAAGTGACGCGTCGACACGACGTAGCCGGTCCACAGCACCATCGCGATGAGGCCGAACGCCGAGCCGAACGCCGACGCGTCACCGGTGGCCGGAGCCGAGAACAGCACGAGGCCCACGCCGGCCAGCGCGACGAGCGCGCAGACGAGCGCCCGTGGGTCGAAGCGCTCGTCGAACAGGCGGGCGCCCAGCGGCACGATGCACAGCGGCGCCAACGACCCGATCAGCGCCGCGTTCGCCACGCTGTTGTGCGTCGCCCCGACGAAGAACGTCGCCAGGTTCAGCCCGAGGAACACGCCGGGGATCGCGGCCTGCCGTAGGTGGGCCAGCGACACTCGTCGACCGCGGCTCCACAACATCACGTTCCACGCAGCGGACACGATCACCATGCGCCAGAACGCGACGAGCACGCCCGGCGTCTCGGCGCGTTTCACCAAGGTGGAGCTCAGCGAGAACGCGACGACGACACCGGCGACGGCGAGACCGCCGCGCACCCGCGCCGAATCGCCTGTCAGCGGTCGGGTGATGCCAACCACGACACGATGAGGCTGTCGGGATGATCGGCCAGGTGGTCGCGCGCCAGCGCGTCGACCCGATCCCGATCACCGGCGAGTGCGGCTCTGGCGATGGTCACGACCTGGCGGTCGCGGCTCGTGGCGGCGAGGCCGTCGGCCCGGTCGAGACCGCCGGGAAGTCGTTGCAGGAGCGCCGCCATCGCACACACGATCGCAGACGACGTGGTGTCCGCGCTCCGGATGATGTTCGCGACGGCAGATTCGTCGCCGCCGATCGCTCGGCGAACGAGCGCCTCGATGTCGTCAGTGGTCATGTCACGACAGTGCCGGGACCCGCTGACACTTCGCTGACGGGCTCCCGCCCGGGTGTGCTCGCGGTGTCAGCGAGGTGTCAGCGCCCTCGCGGAGTCTCGATCCGTGGCCCGAGCGGGCCCGTGAGCGATGGAGGCAGATCCCATGTTACAACGAATCACCAGCTGGTCCCACACACACCGACGAGCGGTCGTCGCGCTGTGGGTCGTCGTGCTCGTCGGCATCAACGCAGCGTCGATGGCGTTCGGCGGCGAGCACAAGCAGGACTTCCTGTCGCCCGGCACCGACTCCAAGGCCGCCGTCGACATGCTGAAGGAGCGGTTCCCCGCACAGTCCGGCGACACGGTCACGCTGGTCGTGCACGAGCGCGACGCACTCGCCCCCCGAGTGCTGGCCGTGGTGCAGCCGCTCGTCGAGCGATTCCGGGCCATGCCCCACGTGGTGGGCGTGACCGCCCCGTGGGATCCGGGAGGCGAGGCGCAGGTGTCGAGCGACGGCACCACGGCCTACGCCACCGTGCAACTCGACAGCACGAGCGCGCGGTTCCCCGTCGAGGTCGCCACCGACATGCTGCACCTGGCCGAGAAGGCGCGGGCCGGCGGCACTCAGGTCGAGCTGGCTGGGCAGGCGATCGACAACGCGCAGTCCACCAGCTTCGGCGCCGAGGGTCCGGGCCTCCTGGTGGCCGCCGTCGTGCTCCTCATCGCGTTCGGCTCGTTGGTCGCGATGGGCCTCCCGCTCGCCACGGCCCTCTTCGGCGTGGGCATCGGGCTGGCGCTGGGCGAGCTGCTCACGCTGCTCGTCGACGTTCCCGAATGGGCCAGCTCGGTCGCCACGATGATCGGGCTCGGTGTCGGCATCGACTACGCGCTCCTGATCGTCACCCGCTACCGCAGCGAGCTCGCCACCGGCCTCTCGCCCCGTGAGGCGGCAGCCGTCGCGATGTCGACCGCCGGCCGCTCGGTGGTGTTCGCCGGAGCGACGGTGGTGATCTCCCTGCTGGGCATGCTGACGATGCAGCAGCCGTACGTCCCCGGCGTCGCGTTCTCGGCGGTGCTCACCGTGCTGACGGTGCTGCTCGCCTCCTTGACCCTGCTCCCCGCACTGCTCGGCTTCGCCGGCCACAGCATCGATCGGCTCCGGCTGCCGTTCCGGACGCAGTCGACCGAGTCGGTCGAGGGCGGGTTCTGGTACCGGTGGAGCCGTATGGTGCAGTCGCGGCCCGTCGTCACGGGTCTCGCCGGGGCGGCCGCACTCGCGGTCCTCATCCTCCCGATCCGAGACCTGCGCCTCGGCTTCCCCGACGCCGGCAACGACCCGACCAACCTCACGACCCGCCGGGCGTTCGACCTGATGACGAAGGGCTTCGGCGCCGGGTTCAACGGGACGTTCGTGCTCGTCGCCGACCACGGTGACGCTGCGGCGATGTCCGCGCTCACGAAGCTGCACGAGACGCTCCGGACGACCGACGGGGTGGCTGCGGTCTCGCCCCCGATCGCGAGCCCGAAGGGCGACGCAGCCGTGATCGCGCTCACCCCTGCGGCGAGCCCGCAGGACCGTGCGACGAGCGATCTCCTCGGCGAGCTCCGCGACCATGTGGTCCCGAAGGCGCTTGCCGGGACCGGCGTCCACCTCCGGATCGGCGGGCTCACCGCCGCCAACGTCGACCAGACCAAGAGCATCTCCGATCGGCTCCCGATCTTCATCGCGGCGGTGATCGTGCTGTCGTTCATCCTCCTGCTCGCGGTGTTCCGGTCGGTGCTCGTGGCGCTCAAGGCCGCGATCCTCAACCTGCTGTCGATCGTCGCGGCCTACGGCGTCGTGGCGTACGCGGCGCAGGGTGGGTGGTTCGGGCAGCTCTTCGGCATCAGCACGCCGACGCCGATCCCGGCCTTCATCCCGATGATGATGTTCGCCATCCTCTTCGGGCTCTCGATGGACTACGAGGTGTTCCTGCTCTCACGGGTGCGGGAGGAGTACCTGCGGACCCGCGACAACGCGACGGCGGTGGCCGACGGTCTGGCGGCGACGGCCAAGGTGATCACCGCCGCCGCGCTGATCATGACCGCGGTCTTCGGAGCCTTCGTGCTCGACGACCAGATCTTCCTCAAGATCATCGGCATCGGGATGGCCGCCGCCGTGGTGATCGACTCGACCATCATCCGCCTGGTCCTCGTCCCCGCCACGATGGAGTTGCTCGGCGATCGCAACTGGTGGATGCCGCGCTGGCTCGACCGGATCGTCCCCCACCTCGACATCGAGGGAACCGGCGGTCACGACATCACGCTCACCGACGAGCGCGAGGCCGAGCACGAGCTGGTGGGGGTCTGACATGGCTGTTCCCACCACCACCACCGTCACCGCTGCTCCCGCATCGTGGCGACGCACCGTCCTCCGCTGGATGCCGACGTTCCTCGGCTTCCCCGCCGGCGGGCTGGCCGCCAAGCTCATCGTCGGGCCGATCGACTCGGTCGGCCCGGCGTTGGGCGGCGGCGCCATCAGCGGGCTGGCGCTCGGCATCGCCCAGTGGCTCGGCATCCGCCGCAGCGGATTGGCCCCCGAGCCGTGGGTCGCCGCCACCGCCGTGTCCATGTCGGTCGGCCTCGCGGCGGGCGCCTCCGCCGTCGGATACGGCACGAGCACCGGACAGCTCGCCGCCCAGGGGGCGATCACCGGCGCCGTCGTCGGTCTCGGTCAGGCGGCGGTGATCGCCCGTCGTGTCGGGCCGATCGCCGCAGCGTGGCCCGCGCTCGTCTCGGGCCTGTGGGCCCTCGGATGGACGATCACCGCATCCGCCGGCATCGACGTCGAGGCCCAGTACACGACGTTCGGCTCGAGCGGAGCACTTGTCGTCACCGCCCTCACCTCCGTCCTCGCGATCACCCTCAACCCCACCTCACACGCAAAGGATCCGTCATGAAGCGACCCATCATGAACAACACGACCACTGCCGTCGCCCTCATCGGCGCGGCCGTCCTGGCCAACGCCGGTTTCACGGTGCTGGGCGACGTCTTCAACTACCCGGACGTCCTGAAGGAACCCGGCGTCGAGGTGCTGCGGCGCTTCCACGACAACCAGGGGACGGTGGCCACCTGGTTCACGGTGCTCGCTCTGTCGTCGGCGCTGTTCGCTCCGATCGCCGTCGGGGTCGGCCGGCTCCGCGACGACGCCGCCATGAAGCTCGCGGTACCGATCGGCATCGCGGCGGCAGCCGTCCAGGTGATCGGACTGTCGCGCTGGCCCCTGCTCGTGCCCGGCTTCGCGTCGGACGCCGTGGGAGCAGACCCGACGGCGGCAGCGGCGGCCGTCGACCACTTCCACACCGCCGGGAAGGTCCTCGGAACGGCGATCGGCGAGACGTGCGGGTACGCCCTGACCGGGGCGTGGACGCTGCTGGTGGTCAAGAGCCTCGGCCGCCGCTTCTCCGGCACGGGGTTCCTCGGGAAGGCGTTCAGCGGTCTCGGCGGCATCTCGGCCGTGATGATCCTGGCAGGCGTCCTGTCGCCGCTCGACATCGACGCCATCGACGGCATCAACTTCGCCGGCTACGTCCTGTGGAGCGTCTGGCTCGTCTGGTTCGCCGTTGCGCTGCTCCGCACCCGATCCTCGGTGCGCGAGCCGGCGATGCAGATGGTTGGTTCCTGACCGACCATCCGAGTCGGACCCTGCGGTCAGTCGTGGCAGCTCGGATCGAGCACCACGGTGACCGCAGGGGCTCCGGCGGGCGGGACGTCCACCCGCGTGGCGCAGCTCGGATGGCCGCCGGCGCCGAAGGAGCTGTCGTTCGTTCCGGCCCACACCCAGAACCCCACGACGCCGTCGCGCACGTCGAGCGCCACACCATCGGATCCCACCGGAGCCCGCACGGATCCGAACCCTTCGGCGCCCTCGCCCGTGATGTCCTCGGCGATGACCCACGCAGCCGGAGTCCCGTCCGGGAGCCGCACCACGACCCGCTCGTCGAGCTGGCCTCGGAAGACCGGCGTCGTCCGGTAGGAGGTCGCCGAGCTGTCGACGAGCGAGTCCGCAACCGAGCGGAGCTCCTCGAGCGTCATCGCAACTGCCGCCGGGGCGAGCATCCGGTCACGGGTCGTGTTCGTCAGGCGGAGCACGAACCCCGGCCGCTCCACCCACGTGATCGTGTGTCCGTCGTACGTCGCGTCGTGGCCGCGCACGGTCGTGCGCACATCGCCGGTGCCGGCAAGCCCGGCGTCGGTGGCGTACGCGGTGAGACGGGTTCGGTCGTCGGTGAGCTCCCAGACCCGAGGCGCCCGGTCGATCGACGTGAACCGCTCGAAGGGAGCCGAGGCCTCGAACGAGCCGTGGTCGTAGCGGAGTGCGGCGAGGAGCGCGTCGACCTCGCGGCGCGAGGCGGTCGCGTCGCTCGCCTGGACGGTGGTGGCGTCCACCCCTGGCCGATACGCGAGCACCGACCAGTACGAACCGTCCGCCTCCTGCCAGAAGAACACGCTGAAGGGCGTGCCACCGGTGGACTCCTCGGGCAGCGAGTACAGCCTCCGCTCGCCGACGGAGCCGACCTCGACGAGGCCGCTGCCCGCGATCACCATTCCGGGGCTCACCCCGACCACCCAGCCGGGCGCCGACGCCCGGCGGAACTCGAGACCCGGGCCCGCGAGGGGAGTCGGCTGAGCGCTGCGCCGCACCTCCCCGACCGGCGAGCCGAACATCAGATACGGCGCCGCGGACGCCTCGCCGGCGGAGCTCGCATCGCCGGCGGCGCGAACCACGCCACCGTCGTCGTGACGCATGGACACCGCGCCGACCACCAGCGCAACCGCGGCGGCCGCGCCCACGAGGCCGAGGACGAGTCGTCGGGGTCGGCCGACGTCGCCAGCGGCATCCGGTCGCGACGCCGGCAGGGATGGCCGATCGATCTCGTCGAGCAGCACTGCCAACAGTCGGTCCTCGAAGGTCGTGTCCTCGGTGGTTCCGTTCATCGCGCTACCTCCGCAGCATCGTCGTGGGGTGGGTCGATCGTCTGACGCACGGTCCGGCGGGCGCGGGACAGCCGCATCCGAACCGCCGTGGGCGTGGTGTCGAGCTCGCGTGCAGCCTCGACGGCACTGAGTCCGTCGACCGCAACCATGGTGAGCGCCTGGCGCTGTGCGTCGGGGAGCTCCCGAACAGCGGCGACGACGTCGCCCGCGGCGCGGGCGGCGTCGATGGCGTCCGTGAGCCGGTCGATGTCGTTCGGTTCGAGCACTCGCCGCTCGATGAGACGAGCAGCAAGGGCGGTGCGGCGCCGATCGCCGCGCCGCAGGTCGACGAACCGGTTGGACGCGATGCCGAAGAGCCACGATCGGGCATCACCCCGCGCCGGGTCGTACGCCGCAGCGCGCTCCCACACCGCGAGGAACACCAGCGCGCACAGCTCGGACACCTCGTGTGCGTCCCGGCAGCGTCGCGTGCCGAGCGCCACGATCGAGCCGACGTGCCGTCGGTAGAACGTCTCGAACGCGGTCTGGTCCCGTTCGGCGATGCGCCCGATCAACTCGTGGTCCGTCGTCACATCCACTACTACGTCCCCCGGCGCCAGAACGTAACGGCTGTACCACCGGCGGCGACCCTCGGCCGGTAGGCTCGCCGGGCCCGCGGTGTGGGATCGCCGGGCGAGGAGGGTGGACGATGAAGGTTCGTGGATTCGCAAGCATGTGCGCACTGGC
The DNA here is from genome assembly GCA_046331245.1 of Acidimicrobiales bacterium. Taxonomy (GTDB): domain Bacteria; phylum Actinomycetota; class Acidimicrobiia; order Acidimicrobiales; family Microtrichaceae; genus SSF14. The sequence goes on from JAXLRH010000001.1 coordinate 20,766, forward strand.
GCTCGCCGCGGTCGTGTTGCTGCCGGCCTGCGTGCCCGATGCCGGCGGTCCCGGCGGCTCGACGACGACCACCACCACGACGACCGTTCCCGGGCAGACCACGACGATCGTGTACAGCGGCCCCGCCGGCAACTGCGACCTCGAGAAGGTGCTCGTCGGCGCCCGCGTCCGCCCGTGTCAGGGTCTCGCCAACGCCACCACGCAGGTGATCATCACCTCGAAGGTGCTCGACCCTATCTGCGTCGACTTCTACGGCTACTACCCCATCACCGCCGTCGCCGGCACCGCCACGCAGGGCGCGTCCACGGTGCCGCTCGTCCAGACCGACACCACGCCGGGCACCCCGGTGTTCGACACGAGCTTCGACGTCGCCAACGGTCCGATCACCGTCAAGATCACCAACCTGAGCGTGGACACCGCCGGCGGTCTCGTCTGCGGCTGGTTCGGCTGATCCGGCTCAGGCCGGCTCGCCGTCCCACAACATCGCTCCGGGGTCGGCGTCGAGCAGACGCGCCGCGGGTGTTCGCCGATCGATGTGGCCGATGAGGCCCTGATAGGTGCCGTATCCGACGAGCTCGCGGAGCCGCGGACCGAACGTGCGCACCAGCGACGGCGGCAGCCCGAGCTGCTGGTTCTCCTGCTGGCGGATGTACCCGGCGCAGTAGTTCATCGCGATGCCCACGCGCCGCTCGCCGGTGTGGTTCGCTCCCCCGCCGTGCCACAGGCTCCCGTGCCACACGAGCACCGAGCCACGCGCCATCTCCGCCGGGACCGAGTCGTAGTGCTTGCCGTAGGTCGGTGAGCGGTCGGCGAGGTGGGAGCCGGGGATGATGCGGGTCGCGCCGTTCTCCTCGGTGAAGTCGGTGAGCGCCCACATCGAGTTGCACACCGTTGCCGGGTGCGGCTTCGGCAGCGGGATCATCTGGTCGTCGGCGTGGATGGGCTGGGCGATCTCGCCGGCTCCGATGGACACCGACGAGAGCGACGACACCAGGCATCCGCCGTCGAGCACGCCCTCCACCACGTCGAGCACGCGAGGCTCGACCGGGATCGCCTCCCACAACGGCCCGTGGGCGAGCAGGTTGTAGACCCTGGTGGTGTTCGTCCCCTCGAAGCTGTTGGAGGCGGGACGGGTCCCGAGCTCGCGTTCGAGGCGATCGAGGTCGTCCAGCAGCGCGTCGCACGCGGCGTCGTCGAGCACACCCTCCACCACGGTCCACCCGTCCGCTGCGATGCGGGCGAGATGCTCCTCCGTGGTCACGACCCCCCGGTCTGCAGCCATGTGCACACCCTACGGGGTGCCTGACCAACCGGGTCAGGGAACCGCCAGATCGGCGCACCCCGCTCGCGTGGACCCACCGCCGGCGCCGGCGTTGTGGAAGATCACGCACACCCGGTGCGCCCCCGCCGCGATGCCGGGCACGGTGATGTCGTACCCGTGGTTGCCGGTGCGGGTGGGGAACGCTGCCGCCACGTCGGGGCGGACGAGCGAGGCGGGCGTGGTCGTCGCCGGGTTGCCGTCGACGTAGATGCTCACCGGCACCGCAGCGTCGGTCACCCGGTCGAGCGCCCAACCGGCAGCACGAACGGCGCCCGGCCCGGCGACGACGAGACCGTCGACCGACCCGCCCGGCGCTGCAGCGGCCATCTGGTCGGCACTCAGCACCGAGACCGGCGCGGCGCGCAGGCTGCTGTACGCGTTCACCGCCGCACCGTCGGGGCTGTGGATCTCGAAGTGGAGGTGGGGTCCGGTCGACTCGGCGTTGCCGGAATCGCCGACATAGGCGACCGGCTCGCCGGCCACGACCTTCTGGCCGACTCGGATCCCGTCGACGAACGCCTGCTCGTACACGTTGGCGCCGTCGTCGGTGCCGGGCGTGTCGTTGTTGACGTGGATGTAGACGTACTGCCAGCCCTCGGCATCGGTGATCCGCAGCGAGTTGCCGGACAGGCCGCTCGAATCGTGCCGGAGCGAGGTGACGGTGCCCGACACGGCGGCCACGGCCACGGTGCCCTTCGGCGACATCAGGTCCTGCCCCTCGTGCGAACGCCCGCCCGAGCGAGCCGCGCCGAACGTGTCGCTGTAGCTGATCATCTTGGCGAGAGGGAACACGATCGACCGGGTCGGCGGGCCGACCGGGGGCAGCGTGGTCGTAGGCGCCGGCGGCTTCGTCGTCTTGCCCTTCTTGCTCTTCGGTGAGGGGGCACACCCCACCATGGCGACGGCGAGCACGACGATCGCGGCGGTTGCGACGAGGCGGTGGGGACGGGACCGGGGCAGGGGGGCCTGCGACATGAAGAACACTCCGGGACGAGAAGGGACCCTTCTCCTTCGACCGATCGCGTCCCGTTCCTTGAGGTCGGGCACGCGATTGCCCGGTTCGGGGGAGATCAGGCGCGGCGTGGCTCGAGACGGCAGAACATCGTCTTGAGGTAGGCACCCTGCGCGAACCCGACGGGATGGTCGGCGGCGTGGCCCGTCTCGGCGCGCAGCTCCCAGCGGCGACCGCTCGCCGTGACGACCTCCGACACCAGCTCCCGGAACTCGGGCGCGGTGACTCGGCTCGAGCACGACGACTGCACGAACATCCCGCGCGGCGCCGTGAGCTCGACGCCGAGGGTCGCGAGCCGCCGGTACGCGTCGAGCGCTCCGGGCCGGTCCCGCTGGTTGTGGGCGAAGGACGGCGGGTCGACGATCACGAGGTCGTAGCGCTCGCCGGCCTCGACCCGCCGCGACATCGCGCCGAACGCGTCGGCCACCTCCAGCTCGTGGCGAGAGGCGGCGACGCGTGGGAGCCCGGCGTTCCGCGCCATGTTCTCGGCCGCGACGTCGAGGGAACGGTGGCTGAGGTCGATGCTCGTGACGCCGACGGCTCCGCCCGACGCCGCGTGCACCGAGAAGCCGCCGGTGCAGGCGAATACGTCGAGCACCTCACGGTCCTGGGCCAGCGTGGCGACCAGCGCCCGGTTCTCCCGCTGATCGAGGAAGTGGCCCGTCTTCTGGCCGGCGATGACGTCGGCGCCGAACCGCAGACCGTTCTCCAGGAACTCGACCGGCCCATCGGGCTCACTGCCGAGCACCACCATGCCGTCAACCAATCCGTGCGTGTCGCCCTGGCGCAGCTGCCGGCTCAGCCGCACCACCACGCGATCCACGTCGAGCCCCGCGCCGGCGCAGCCGGCGACCGCCGCCGCGAGCACGTCGCCGAGATGCGGGTACCACGCCTCGGAGTAGATCTTCGCGACCAGGGTCGTGTCGTACCGGTCGATCACCACGCCGGGCAGGCCGTCGTTCTCTCCGTGGATCAGCCGCCACCCCGTCGTCGAGGCCGACGCGACGAGCTCGGCGCGACGGGCAAGTGCCGCGTCGAGACGCGTCCGCCAGAACGCGGCGTCGATCGTCGTCGGGCGCCCATGGTGGAGCACGCGCACGCGGATGGGCGACGCCGGGTCGTAGAGGCCGATGGCCACGAACTCGCGTCGTTCGCCGAACACGACGGCCAGCTCACCCGGCTCCCCCTCGTGGCTCAGCGACGTGATCGACGCGTCGAACACCCACGGGTGACCGCCGCGAATCTGCCGGAGCGCGTCCTTCGTGACCCGCACGGCCAGGCGCGACGCCGGCGGTTCGGGCAGGTGGGACGGGAGCGAGAGGGGCGGAATCACGGGGAGGTGAAACTTACTCAAGGTGCCCGGAAAGCGCGCCCGATAGAAGATTGTGCCCACGACCTCAACAATCCGCCCCGGCGGCCGACGCAGCCTCCGCAAGGCGCTCATCGCCACCGCCGCACTGTTCGTCCTGGTGGGTGTCACCACCGGTTGCGAGTCGACCGAGGCCGAACGCAACCAGGTGATCTCGCTCGTGAACGAGTCACGCGCCGAGAACGGGCTCTCGCAGCTCAAGCCCAACGTGAAGCTCGACATCAAGGCCGACGCCTGGGCGCAGAAGCTCCGCGACGCCTGCGACCTGTCGCACTCGAAGCTCAGCGACGGCGCACCCAAGGAGTGGCTCAAGCTCGGCGAGAACGTGGGCTACGGCGGCACCATCCCGCAGATCCACGAGGCCTACCTGAACTCGCCCGGCCACCGCGCCAACATCCTCGACCCGTCCTACACGCAGATCGGCGCCGCCGCCGTGTGGGGTGACTGCGACGGCCAGCACCGCGTGTTCACGGTGCAGGTCTTCATGAAGGCCTGACCCGACCGGTCGTCACTCGATGCGGGCGTGCGCCCGGACCGTGAACGTGCCCATGCCCTCCACCTTCGGCGGCACTGCCGTGAAGGAGAAGCCGGCGGCCGGCAGCTCGCCCAGCGCGGTGAGGTGCTCGATGATCGGGATGCCTGCCGCGAGCAGCGTCGAGTGCACCGGCCGCCCCTGCACCGCCGTCTGGTCGATGTTGAGCGAGTCGATGCCGACGCACGCGACACCGGCGGCGACGAGTGCCTCGGCCGCCGCACCGGTCAGGTGCGGGTGGTCCTCGAAGTACGCCTCGGTGCCCCACCGGTCGGAGTGGTCGGTGCGCACCAGAACGGCCGTGCCGGCGAGGTCGAGCCCGGCGAACCGGTCGGGTCCGATGGCCGTCTCACCGCGCGCGTCGACGAGTACGGCCGGCACGTGCGACACGCGCGAGAGGTCCAGTCCGCAGAGGTCGTAGCCGTCCGCGTACCGGTGGAACGGCACGTCGAGGTAGGTGCCGGTGTTGGCGCACATGGTGATCATCCCGATCTGGAACGTGTTGCCCGGTCCGTACACCTCCTCGGCGTGCGCACGCGCCAGGTGGTCCGAGATCTCGGGCGACGGCAGGCCGGGATAGGTGCGAAGACCGTCGCTGACGACGTGGCTGAGATCGACGAAACGGGTGCTCATGGCCGAAGTCTGGCCGTTCCGAGCGCCGCGCACTCAGGAAATGCTCCCTTAACGTTGAGCTAATGGCTGCGTAATGCTGCCTGCCTACGTTGCCGCCATGACCAAAACACGGCTTCAGCGACTCAAAGAGAAAGATACACAAAAGCTGTTCGCGATTCTCCTCGGCGGAAAGATGCTGGGGATCGCGGGCGTGCTCGGACTGATGAAGGGGTTGACGTGGCTGATCGGTGATCCGGCCGGCGCTTCGACCCTCTCGAAGGTCGCCGTCAAGGCGGACGACCTGATCAGCCCGACGAACACGGCATGGGTGCTCGTCACCGCATTCCTCGTGTTCTTCATGCAGGCGGGCTTCATGGCCCTGGAAGCCGGCTTCTCCCGCTCCCGGGAGACGGTCAACATCCTGATGGAGTGCATCTTCGACACGTGCCTCTGCGGTGTCCTGTACTGGGCGATCGGTTTCGCCTTCCAGTTCGGGCTCGGCAACGGCCTCATCGGGCACTCCTACTTCTTCCTCCACGGAGCGGGAGCCACCTACGACTACGGCGGCCTGTTCGACACGAAGGTCGCCTTCCTGGCCTTCTTCCTCTTCCAGTTCGCCTTCGCCGACACGGCGTCCACCATCACCTCGGGTGCCATGGTCGGTCGCACCGGCTTCAAGGGCGACATCCTCTACAGCCTCGCCGTGTCGGGCTTCATCTACCCGATCTTCGGCCACTGGGTCTGGGGTCCGGGCGGCTGGCTCGGCAACACCATGGGCTGGTTCAACGGCATGTTCAGCAACAGCGACGGCAGCATGAAGGCCGTCTACCGCGACTTCGCCGGCTCGTCGGTCGTCCACATGGTCGGCGGCCTGCTCGCCCTCGCCGGCTGCATCGCCCTCGGCCCACGCCTCGGCCGCAAGTTCAAGCGTGACGGCGGTGGCCCGATGCCTCCCCACGACCTCACGATGGGCGCCATCGGTGCCGTCATCCTGTGGTTCGGCTGGTACGGCTTCAACCCCGGCTCCACCCTCTCGGCCATGGACTTCGTCGGCATCGGCCGTGTCGCCGGCAACACCACCCTCGCGGCCTGCGCCGCCGGTCTCACCGCCGTGTTCTTCGTCTATCCCCGGGGCAAGACCTGGGACATGGGCACCTCGATCAACGGCTTCCTCGGCGGCCTCGTGGCCATCACCGCTCCCTGCTACTGGGTGACGCCCGGCTGGGCGATCGTCATCGGCGTCGTCGCCGGCTTCCTGGTGCCGCTCGCCACCGACGCCATGGAGTACTTCCGTCTCGACGACCCGATCGGCGCCGTTCCCGTGCACTTCGTCTGCGGTGTCTGGGGCTGCCTCAGCATCGGCCTCTTCGCCGGCGGCTTCGGGATTCCCGGTCCGGAGGGCGCCGACAACAGCGTCTCCATCAAGGGCCTGTTCACCGGTGGCGGCGGCACCCAGCTGCTGGCGCAGCTCGTCGGCGTCCTCGCCTGCATCATCGTGGTCGGCATCGTCGGCATGATCGTTATGCAGGCCATCAAGCGCATCCCCGGCGAGTGGGGCCTCCGTGTCAGCAAGGACGGCGAGCTCGAGGGCCTCGACATCCACGAGCACGGCGTCACCGCCTACCACGTGGAGTTCGGCCAGGGCATGACGTACTCGACGCCTTCCGGCCTCTCGAGCGAGAGCCCGATCAAGGAGAAGGTCGAGGCATAGCGTGCGACCCACATCGACACACCATCAGCCCGATCGCACACAGGAGAGCACCCAATGCCCAGTCTCGTAACCGCCATCATCAAACCGTTCAAGCTCGAGGAGGTGAAGGAGGCGCTCCGCGGCGCCGGCATCGCCGGCCTCACGGTCAGCGAGGTGCAGGGCTACGGCCGCCAGGGCGGCAAGTCCGAGACCTTCCGGGGTGCGGAGTACAAGATCGACTTCGTCCCCAAGGTGAAGCTCGAGGTGATCATCGAGACCAGCCGGGTGGACGAGGTGGTGGATCTGATCGCCGCTGCGGCCAAGGCCGACAAGATCGGCGACGGCAAGATCTGGACCATCGATCTCGGCGGGCTCATGCGCATCCGCACCGGCGAGCGTGGGGACGATGCCATTTGATGCGCCGACACTGACTCCGTAGCAGCGATCCGCCCGGGCCACTGGCCCGGGCGGACTGCGTTTTTGGCCAACTAGGTTGCCGGCGTGGAGATCGCAGCGTTCCAGCAGCTGATGGCGGACCTGTACGGCGAGGCCGACACGGAGCGGGGCATCCCGGCGACGGTCGCCTGGTTGTGCGAGGAGATGGGCGAGCTCGCACAGGCGGTGCGCAAAGGCACGCCCGAGCAGCAGCTGCACGAGCTCGGAGACGTGATCGCCTGGCTCGCGTCGCTCGCCGGCCAACTGGGCCTGTCGCTCGAGGACGCGGCGAACCGCTACGTCACGAACCCTCCCTGACGGCCTCGGCCACCTCCGGCTCAGGCTCGCTCGCTTCGCTCGCTGCCTCGCCTTCGGTACCTCGGCTCGATCGCTACTTCTGCCGGCGGGCCACCAGTGCCTCGGCGATCTGGATCGCGTTGAGCGCCGCTCCCTTGCGGAGGTTGTCGCTCGACACGAACAGCGCGAGGCCGTTCTCGGCGCCCTGATCGGCACGGATGCGGCCCACCAGCGACACGTCGTCGCCGGCCGCCTTGAGTGGGGTCGGCACGTCGTCGAGCTGCACGCCCGGCGCCGACGCCAGCAGCTCACGGGCACGGGCCGGCGAGATCGGCCGGTCGAACTCGGCGTTGATCGACAGTGAGTGTCCGGTGAACACCGGCACGCGCACGCAGGTGCCCGAGACACGTAGCTCGGGGAGGCCGAGGATCTTGCGGCTCTCGTTGCGGAGCTTCTGCTCCTCGTCGGTCTCGTCGGAGCCGTCCGCCTGCACCGAACCGGCGAGGGGCAGCACGTTGAAGGCGATCGTGTCGGCGAACTTCGGGCCGGAGCTGAGTTTCACGGCGTCGCCGTCGAAGGTGAGGTCGGCGAGGCCGTCGTCGGACGCGCCCTCACGGATCTGGCCGGCGAGCTCGTCGACGCCGGCCAGCCCGGCACCCGACACCGCCTGGTAGGTGCTCACCACGAGACGGCGGAGGCCGGCCTCGTCGGCGAGCGGCTTCAGCACCGGCATCGCGGCCATCGTGGTGCAGTTGGGGTTGGCGACGATGCCCTTGGGGATGTCGTCGAGGGCATCCGCGTTGACCTCGGGCACCACGAGCGGCACGTCGGGATCCATGCGCCACGCCGACGAGTTGTCGATGACGATGGCGCCGGCCGCGGCCACCGCAGGGGCGATCGCCTTCGAGGTGGCGCCGCCGGCGGAGAAGAGCGCTATGTCGAGCCCGCTGAAGTCGGCGGTCGCCGCGTCCTCCACGGTGATGTCACGGCCGTTCCAGGTGAGCACGGTGCCCGCCGAACGGCTCGAGGCGAAGAAGCGCAGCTCGTCCACCGGGAAGTTGCGCTCCTCGAGGAGCGTGCGCATGACACCGCCGACCTGTCCGGTCGCACCGAAGACACCTACGTTCATGGCGTCAAGGCTAACGCCGGCCCGGCGCGCGACGACAGCCGATTACCCGGCGTGGGCGATCAGTACTCGGAGGTGTCGAGCTCGTAGGCCGAGTGGAGCACAGCGACGGCACGCTCCGCCTCGTCCTGATCGACCACGCAGCTGATGCGGATCGGCGACGTCGAGATCATGTCGATGTTGATGCCGGCCTCGGCGAGGCACTCGAACATCGAGGCGGCGATGCCGGGGTTGGTCTTCATGCCGGCGCCGATGACGCTGACGCGAGCCACGGCGGGATCGGCGGCATAGTGGCGGATGCCGAGCTTCGGCTGGAGATCGGCGACGACGGCCATCGACGCCTCGAGATCGGCGTGGGGCACGGTGAAGCTGATGTCGGTGATGCCGTGCTCGCTGGCGTTCTGCACGATCATGTCGACGTTGACGCCCTCGTCGGCGAGCGAGCGGAACAGCGTGGCCGCCACACCCGGCTGGTCGGGCACGCCGCTGACGGTCACCTTCGCCTCGCTGAGATCGTGGGTGATGGCGCGGACGGTTGCGTGTTCCATGGTGGGGTCCTCCTCGACGACCCAGGTGCCCGGCTCCCAGGTGAAAGCAGAGCGAACGTGCAGCTTGACGCCGTGACGGATGGCGTACTCGACCGACCGCATCGCGGGCTTCGGACAGCCGGTGGCCGTCATCTCGAGCAGCTCGTCGAAGCTGATCGTGTTCATCTTGCGGGCCTCGGGCACCACCCGCGGATCGGTGGTGTAGACGCCCGACACGTCGGTGTAGAGCTCGCACGCGTCGGCGCCCAGCGCCTTGGCGAGCGCCACGGCCGTGGTGTCGGAGCCGCCACGGCCGAGGAACGTCACGTCGTTGTCGGTCGAAACGCCCTGGGCTCCGGCGACGACCGGCACGCGACCGGCCTCGACGGCGGCGGCGATGCGAGCGGCACGGACCTCGAGGATCTTCGCGTCGGTGTGGTTGGTGTCGGTGATGAACCCCGCCTGGCTGCCGGTGTAGCTCTCCGCCGGCACGCCCAGGTCGGCGAGCGCCATGCACACGAGGGCGATGGCCTTCCGCTCGCCGGCGGTGATGAGCATGTCCATCTCCCGGCCGGGCCGCGTGGTGGACACGTCGGCCGCGATGCGGAGCAGATCGTCGGTCTCCTTGCCCATCGCGGACACCACGAGCACCACCTCGTCGCCTCGTCGGCGACAGCGGGCGACGTGGTCCGCGACCAGCCGAATCCGTTCGGGGTCGCCCACCGACGTCCCACCGAACTTCTGCACCAAGCGAGCCACGTCGGCCGAATGTAGCCGACCCCTGCGACACCCCCGATCCGGGGGCTCCCGATGCACGTTCGCGACACGGCCGTTGGTAACGTACGCGCCCTATGGGAACCGACAAACGCGCCCGTCAGAAGGAACTCCACCGAACCCGTGCCGAGCAGGCGCGCAAGGCGGCGGAGGCGAAGGCCCGACGCCGTCGGTTCGTGAACATCACGGTCGTCCTGGTCGTTCTGGCACTCGTCGTCGGCTTCTCGGCGTTCTTCTTCAGTTCCGACGACACGACGGCGAGCGACTCGACCACCACCACGGCGGCCGCTGCCACCACGACGCTCCCGGGAGCGACGACCGTCACGGCGCTGGCGGAGGGAACGACCCCGTGCCCGAACGCCGACGGCAGCTCCGAGAAGAAGCAGTCCTTCGACGGGCCGCCGAAGATGTGCATCGACCCGACGAAGACCTACACCGCGAAGGTCGAGACCAACGAGGGCGACTTCACGCTCACGCTCGATGCCGCCAAGGCGCCGAAGACCGTCAACAACTTCGTGTTCCTCGCCCGGTACCACTACTACGACGGCATCATCTTCCACCGCATCATCAAGGACTTCATGATCCAGGGCGGCGATCCCGAGGGCACCGGTACGGGCGGTCCGGGCTACGAGTTCGCCGACGAGTTGCCCCAGCAGGGCGAGTACCAGATGTACTCCGTCGCCATGGCCAACGCCGGAGCGAACACCAACGGCAGCCAGTTCTTCATCATCACCGGCCCGCAGGGCGTGAGCCTTCCGCCGTCCTACTCGCTGTTCGGCAAGGCGACCGAGGGCACCGACGTGATCGACAAGATCGGCAAGGTGCAGACCGGCTCGGACGACAAGCCGACCAGCCCGGTCACGATGAAGAAGGTCACGATCACCGAGTCGTGACCACCTCGAGGGCCGGCAGGTCGTCGATCTCGATACGCCGGCCGTCGCGGTAGGCGGTGACGGTGCCCGCCCCGGCGGTGCGCCACGCGTCGTCGGCCCAGATCAGCGCCGTCGCCTCGTCGATGCCCACCACGGCCATCGATGCCGGCGCCAGCCGCAGCGTGCGGTGCAGCTTGTCCTCCGACCACAGGTTGTAGCGAGGGATCACCGTGACGCTGTCGAGCAGGTCGAGGCCCACCGTGAACGCCCCGCCGCGGCTGTCCACCATGTGCGTCGAGAGCACCGATGCGCCCTCGGCGCTCCCGGCCACGACACCGCCGCGGTGCCACACGCCGACGATGCCGTCCCACACCGGCGTCTCCTTCAACACCGACCGCAGGTGCATGGGCGAACCGCCGCCGACGTACACGAACCTGGCGTCGGCCAGCTGATCGGCAGCGCCAGGCGCCAGGGCGTCGGCCCGGCGGTAGACCTCGAGCACGTCGATCCCTGCGCCGATCGACGCGAACCACGCGGCGGCCCGATCGATCTGCTGCTGCGGCTGTTCGTAGGCCGCCGCCGTGGGGATGACCAAGACCCGATCGGCGCCGCTGCGCTCGAGCAGCTCCGCGTCGAACGTGCACCCGTCGGTCCACTCGGCTCCGCCCACGAGGGCCAACGTTCCAGTCATGGCCGGAACCTTACGTGCTCGGACGGGACCGTCGGACTTGCCGGGGGAATGCTCACGGCCGGTAACTTGTGACCCATGATCAAGCGGGTAGGCATTTGCGGTTCGGGAATCATGGGGTCCGGCATTGCGGAGGTGGCCGCCAAGGCCGGCTTCGACGTGGTGCTGCGGTCGCGCAAGCAGGAGACGGCCGACGCGACGATCGCCAAGCTCGAGAAGTCCCTGGCCAAGCAGGTGGAGCGCGGCAAGCTCTCCGCCGAGGACAGCGCCGCCATCCTCGGCCGCGTCACCGGCACGGCCCACCTCGGTGATCTCGCCGACTGCGACCTCGTGATCGAGTCGGTCGTCGAGGACCTCGCGACCAAGAAGGCCCTGTTCGTCGAGCTCGACAGCGTCGTGAAGCGCGACGCCATCCTCGCCACGAACACGTCCACTCTCCCGGTCGTGGAGCTCGCGGTCGCCACCGACCGCCCCGAGCTCGTCGTCGGCGTGCACTTCTTCAACCCGGCGCCGGCGATGTCGCTCGTCGAGATCATCAGCCCACTCACGGCCTCGGCCGAGACCACGGCCGCCGTCACCGAGTTCGCGACGGCCTGCGGCAAGAACCCCGTCGAGGTGCAGGATCGCGCCGGGTTCATCGTCAACGCGCTGCTGTTCCCCTACCTCAACAACGCCGTGCGCATGCTGGAGAACCGCATCGCCACCCGCGACGACATCGACACCGCCATGAAGGGCGGCTGCAACTTCCCGATGGGTCCGCTGGCGCTCCTCGACCTCGTCGGCCTCGACACCTCGGTCGCCATCCTCGACGCCCTGTACGACGAGTTCCGCGACCCGAACTACTCCACCGTGCCGCTGCTCCGCCGCATGGTGTCGGCCGGCCACCTCGGTCGGAAGACGGGCCAGGGGTTCTACGACTACAGCCGCTGAGTCGGTGCTGCGCCCATGATCCTGGGCGCGGCCGCAGCGCATCTCGCCGAGCTGGGCCTTCCGCCGTGCCGGTGGGAGTTCCCCTCGGCGACCACGGCCGACCCGTCGGGTCTGGTCGTGGTCGGTGGTGACCTCGCGCCCGAGACGCTCGTCACCGCCTACTGCAGCGGGCTGTTCCCGATGCCCGTGGGACGCAAGCGCCGGCTCGGATGGTGGTCGCCGGACCCGCGCGGCGTCCTCCCGCTCCCCCGCCTCCGCGTCTCACGTTCACTCCGTCGTTCGCTCCGCCGCTTCGAGATCCGCATTGACACCTCGTTCGTCGAGGTCATGCGCCGGTGCGGCGACCCGCGCCGCCCGCACGGTTGGATCACCGAGGGGTTCGTCGACGCGTACGAGCGACTCCATCACCTCGGCCTCGCGCACAGCGTCGAGACGTGGTCGGACGACGGCGAGCTCGTCGGCGGCCTGTACGGCGTGAGCATCGGCGGGCTGTTCGCCGGGGAATCGATGTTCCACACCGCTCCCGACGCGTCGAAGGTCGCGCTCGTCGCCCTCGCGGAGGTGCTCGAGCAGGCGCCCGGTGCCGTGCTCGACGTCCAGTGGCTCACGCCGCACCTCGCGTCGCTCGGCGCGGTGGAGATCAGCCGGCGGGACTACCTCGACGCGCTCCCGGGGGCGCTGGCGCTCCCCGCCCCCGTGTTCGCGTTGACTCGCGGCGCCGGTGGCGCCGGCAGCGCGAAGTCCTGATCGACGGGCGCGCCGATCCCGGTGCGACGCGTCGTGATCGTGAGGGCTCCCACGACCTCCGTCTCGCGGGTCAACGCTCCCCCGGCGGCGAAGCAGTAGTCCGTTCGATCGCCCCACGGCGGCCGGAGCTCGGTCACGAGGTGCCGGAGGCGGAAGCAGGAGCGGCCGATGGACGACACGGAGTAGGTCGGCGTCGCACCGCTCGTGAGCCGTCGAAGCTGGGAGAGCTCGGCGGCGAGGTCCGCCGTCGCGTCGTACGGACCGTTGTCGACGCACACCGGCTGCCGCTGCGCGTCGGGCCCGCAGCCGATCGAGCGGCCTCCGACACGGGCGCTCACGCTCGAACCGTCACGCACCACGCGGTCCGGGAAGCGCTGGGCCACCGTCACCCGCTGGCTCAGATGCTGTTCGCCGGAGCGGCGGTCCACCGACTCCGAGAACCGGAGCGGGGCTCGTCGCCATTCCTCCCAACGGCGGAGCAACTCGGTGCGCGCCGACGCACGCTCGGCAGCGTCGTCACCGTGCGACGAATCGGACAGGGCGAGGCTGAGGCCGACGGCGAGCGCCGCTCCCACCGCAAGGCTCCCCACGACCCGCACGCCACGACCTACCATCGTCACGAACCTATCGGGGGGTCATCATCATGGGGTTCCATCACGTCGCGTTCGCGAGTGCCGACATCTCGGCGACGCACCACTTCTACACCGAGGCCATGGGCTTCGAGCTCGTCAAGGCGGTGGTCGCACCCACGCCCGAGGGCGGTTGGGCCAAGCATGTCTTCTACGACACGGGCGGCGGCGGCATGATCGCGTTCTGGGACCTGCACGTCGACTCGCTCCTGCCGGTGCGCGCCGCGATCTCCCGCGACCTCGGCCTGCCCGAATGGGTCAACCACCTGGCCTTCGACGCTCCAGACCCCGCTGCGCTCGACGTAGCGCTCCAGCGATGGGGGGCACTCGGCCTCGACGTGTTCGACATCGACCACGGCTTCTGCAGGTCCTTGTACACGATCGACCCCAACGGGACCCTGGTCGAGTGGTGCATGGACACCCGTCCCCTCACCGAAGAGGAGCGCGAGCACGCGAACCGCATCATCCACGACCCCGAGCCCGGGGAGTTCGCCGCCGAGCCGAAGGTGGACTTCCACCCCGGCGACCCTGCGCTGCGACCGTCGTGGATGGCGACGCCTCAGCCGGCGGCGTGAACGGACACCGCGTACCCGCTGTCGATCGTCCACGGGTCGCGTGACCAGGACGCGAACCGCTCGACGAGCGTGAGGCCGGCGTCGACACAATCGCTGTCGTACTCCTCGATGCCGTAGCGGCCGGCCGTGAGCTGGAAGCCGCACACCAGCACGCCCGTCGGGGACAGGTGCTGAGCGAGCCGCCACACCGTGGCCGACTCGGTGCCCGGCGCCACGAAGATCATCACGTTGCCCGCCATCACCACCACGTCGAACGTGCGCGTGGACGACGGGTCGTCGGTGTCGGGCAGCTGCAACGTGGACAGGTCCGACCGGAACCACTCGATGGCCGGCGCCTTCTCGCACGCCACCTCCAGCATCGCCCGGTCCAGGTCGACGCCCACCACCCCGACACCACGACGCGCCAACTCGATCGCGACGCGGCCGGTGCCGCACCCCGCGTCGAGCACCGTCGACGGCTCGAAGCCCATCACGAAGCTCGCCTCGCCGTGCACGTCGTGGCCCGCGGCGGCCAGTCGCTCGAACCGTTCGTCGTACTCGGCGCCCCGCGGCACCTGACTCTCCTGCCAACGAGACCCCATCGGGCCATTGTGGCCGCGTCCGCCTGCGAGCGTCGGTCAGGAATGGGCCGGATGACCTATTCAGCCGATCGACGATTGACCCGAGGGGCCGAATCGTGCTTCGGTGCAGTCGGAGACGGGTGGTGCCGCTCCGAAAGGTCTTCCTGGAAAGCGCGAAGGGGAGGGAGCTGAGCTCCCTCCTTCTTCATGTCTCCGGCTGGTTTCGTGTCTCAGGCCGGAGCCTTGGCCATGTTCTCGAAGCGCGTGCAGTAGTCGAGGAACGCAAGGCGGCAGACGCCCGTGGGCCCGCTGCGGTGCTTCGACACGATGATCTCCGCCGTGCCCTTGTCGGGCGAGTCACGGTCGTACACCTCGTCGCGATATACGAACATCACCACGTCGGCGTCCTGCTCGATCGAGCCCGACTCGCGGAGGTCGGCCAGCATCGGCCGCTTGTCGGCGCGGGCTTCGAGGGCACGGGACAGCTGCGACAGCGCCATCACCGGGCACTCCAGCTCACGGGCGAGGATCTTGAGGCCACGCGAGATCTCCGAGATCTCGACCTGGCGGCTCTCGGCGTTCGCACGCCCGCTCATGAGCTGGAGGTAGTCGACCACGATCAGCCCGAGGTCGCCCACCTTGCTCTTGAGGCGTCGGGCCTTGGCCCGGATCTCCATGATCGTGAGGTTCGGGTTGTCGTCGATCCAGAGCGGCGCCTCGCCGAGCCGGCCCATCGCCCGCGAGATCTTCGACCAGTCCTGCTCGTTGAGCTGGCCGTTGCGGAGGCGGTTGGCGTCGATCCGGCCCTCGGACCCCAGGATTCGCTGGGTGAGCTCGAGGTGGCCCATCTCCAACGAGAAGAACAGCACCGGGCGGTGCGAGCGCAGGGCTGCGTTGGCCGCGGCGCCCAGCGCAAACGACGTCTTGCCCATGGCAGGACGGGCGCCCACGACGATGAGCGCGTTGGGCTGCAGCCCCGCGGTGAGCTGGTCGAGGTCGGTGTAGCCCGACGGCGTACCGGTGATGGCTTCGCCGCGCTCGTACAGCTGCTCGAGGCGGTCGAGGCTCGCGTCGAGCAGGTCGCGGAGCTCGACCATCGTGTCGCTCACCCGGCGCTGCGCGACCTCGTACATCATCGACTCGGCGTGATCGAGGGTCTTGGTGACGTCGTCGAGCGGCGCGTACCCGAGCTCGGCGATGTCGCTCGCCGTGGACACGAGGCGGCGGAGCAGCGCGTTCTCCTCCACGATCTTTGCGTAATGACCGGCGTTGCTCACCGCCGGCGTGCGCGACTGGATCGAGAGGAGCACCGCCGGACCGCCGATCGCGTCCAACAGGCCGGCACGCTTGAGCTCGGCGGCCACGGTGACGGGGTCGACCGGCTCCCCTGCGGCGTACAACGTGCAGATGGCGTCGTAGATGTGGGCGTGCGCCGGCTTGTAGAAGTCGCCGGTCGTGACCGTCTGCACCGAGTCGGAGATCGCCGTCTGCTTCAGGAGCATGGCCCCCAGCAACGACTCCTCGGCCTGGATGTTGTGCGGGGGGACGCGGCCGTCGATCGGCCGGGAAGGGGAAGCATTCGACATCGGGTTCCATCCTCCTCTCGAACGCCTGTTGGGAACCAGTGGAGGGAGCCCCGAATCGTGGGGAAATCCCGTGCATAACCTGCCGCTCCGCAGTGGAAATGGGCCCCATCGGCGGTGGACAACCTGGGGACAGCCTGACAGAGAGCCCTGACAGTGCCGGGTTCGAGGCCGAATCCTCCCTGTGGAGAACTGCCTGTGGACGCGACGAGGGCCCCGACCGTGCGGTCGGGGCCCTCGATCGTGAATATCAGGATCCGGAGACGTCCACGGTCACCGGGAACTCGACGTCACCGTGCAGGCGAACCTGCACCTGGTGGGAGCCGACCGTCTTGATGTGCTCGTCGAGGTGGATCGCCTTGCGGTCGACCTCGACGTTGGCCTGCTCGGCGATCGCGTGGGCGATCTCGACGTTGGTGATCGAGCCGAAGAGCTTGCCACCGGCGCCGGCGCGAGCCTTCACCGTGATCGTGCGCGACACCAGCACCTTGGCGATCTCCTCGGCCGACTCGCGGTCCTTGGCGTCCTTGATGCTGCGGGAACGACGCATGGCCTCGGCCTGTGCGTCGTTGCCGGCCGTGGCCTTGATGGCCAGGCCGCGCGGCTCGAGGAAGTTCCGGGCGTAGCCCGGCGAGACCTCGACCACGTCGCCACGCTTGCCGAGACCGGCGACGTTGGCGCGGAGGATGAGCTTCACGTCGATCATTCGGCCGCCTCCGTCACGCTCTCGTCGGCAGCGTCGTCGCCGTCGGTGTCGGCCACGACGTCGTCGAGACCCTCGAGCGGCTCGAACTCGGCCGACTCGTCGCGGCGCGGACGACGCGGACGATCGTCGCCGTCACGGGACGGCCGACCGCGCTGGGTGGTGACCCGGCTGGTGTACGGCAGGAGCGCCATCTCGCGGGCGTTCTTGATCGCCTTGGCGATCTCACGCTGCTGCTGGGTGTCGTTGCCACTCACGCGACGGGCGCGGATCTTGGCACGGTCGGAGACGAACCGGCGGAGCAGGTTCACGTCCTTCCAGTCGACGTACTCCACGCGCTCGCTGACGAGCACGCTGACCTTCTTCTTGCCGCCTCGACGCGCGGCGTCGCGGGGCTTGGTGGAACGCTTCGGCTTCGCGGCCATTAGAACGGCTCCTCGTCGTAGTCATAGGTGGGGGCAGGGGCATTGGGGGTGGGCGCGCTCTGACCGCCGCCACCACCGCCACCGCCGTCGAACGAGCCTTCCTTGCGCTCGTTGCGGGAAACACTGGCCGTCGCCCAGCGGAGGCTCGGCCCGACCTCGTCGGCGATCACCTCCACCTTCGAACGCTTGTCGCCGTCCTGGGTCTCCCAGGAACGCTGGTCGAGGCGACCGACCACCATGAGGCGGGTGCCCTTGGTGACGCTCTCCGCGACGTTCTCCGCGAGCTGCGCCCAGCAGACCACGTCGAAGAAGGAGGTGGACTCCTCCCACGCCTGGGTCTGGCGGTTCTGCCAGCGACGGTTCACGGCGAGCCCGAAGGTCGCCACCGCCTGGCCCGAGGGCGTGAAGCGCAGCTCGGGGTCGCGGGTGACGTTGCCGATCAGATCGACGTTGTTGCCATTTGCCATGTCGTTGCTCCCTACTCGGCGGCTGCCGCGGGCGTGCCGAGCAGCCCACGCCGCTCGGCCTCACCGTCGGGCAGACGCATCAGCTTGTGGCGGACGACGTCGTCCGCGAGTCGGAGGAAGCGATCGAGCTCGTCGAGGTTCGACGCGGTCGTGGAGATCTCGAAGACGACGTAGACGCCCTCGAGCTTGTGGTTGATGGGGTAGGCGAAACGACGCCGGCCCCAGAGATCGGTCTTGGCGATCGTGCCGCCATCGGCCTCGATCAGCTCACCGACCCGCTTGTTGATCGCGGAGACCCCGGCGTCGTCGACGTCACCGTCGATGATCACCATGAGTTCATAGGCGCGCATGTACATGTACCTCCCTGTGGACCTCGACCGCACGGCCGGAGGGCCCCGGACGGTCCGGGGCAGGGTGAGATTCCGGCAGGAGCCGAAACGACCGGGCGATGGTAGCGCTGTTCCTCACGGAGACCACTATCGCGGGAAGCCCTGACAGTGGGCCCCGGAGCGGTCTCAGGTGGGCGACGACCCGTAGAGCGCCATCGCCTCGGCCTGCTCGGCCGACAGGTGATAGCTCTCGTCGGCGTTCGGGAAGGTGCCACCCCGGACGTCGGCGGCGAAGGCCGCGACCGCGTCGACCGACACCTGCTTCACGTCGGCGTACCGGCGCACGAACTTCGGGAGCATGCGGTCCTCGATGCCGAGCAGATCGTGCATCACCAGCACCTGTCCGTCGCAGCGGGGCCCGGCACCGATGCCGATGGTGGGGATGTCGACGGCGTCGGTGATCATCGTCGCCACCTCGTCGGGCACGCCCTCGATGACGAGCGCGAAGCACCCGGCGTGCTGGAGCGCCTTGGCGTCGGACACGAGCCGCAGCGCGGCCTCCGACTCGCGGCCCTGCACCTTGAAGCCGCCCATCGCGTGCATCGACTGCGGCGTCAGGCCGATGTGGCCCATCACGGGGATCTCGGCGTCGACGATCGCCTCGACCATGGCCGTACGCTTCGCGCCGCCCTCGAGCTTCACGCACTGCGCTCCGGCGCGGATGAGGGCCGCGGCGTTCGCGACCGTGTCGGCGGGCGACACGTGGTAGCTCATCCAGGGCATGTCGCCCACGATCAGCGCCGCCGGCTTGGCCCGGGAGACGGCGGCGATGTGGTGCGCCATGTCGGCCACGGTCACCTGGAGCGTGTCCTCGTAGCCCAGCACGACCATCGCCAGGGAGTCGCCCACGAGGATCATGTCCACACCGGCGGCCTCGGCCACGCGGGCGCCCGGGGCGTCGTATGCGGTCACCATCACGAGGGGATCCGCCCCGCGGCGCACCTTCGACGACGCGATCGCGGGAACCGACACCGGACGTCGTGTGAGTTCGGTCGTGCGAGAACTGCTCATTCGAGCACCTCCAATGTGAGGTCCGGCGCCATTCAGCTACCGGCCGATGCATCGACTGTATGACGGGAGGCCCGGAATTACCAGACGCAACCTCGGAGAATCACCCGGGCGGCGCCGTGGTGGCCGGGGCCGTCGTCGCCGTGCCGGCGCCGCCCGCGCCGGGGCTTGCGGGAACCGTCGCCGGGGGCGGCGTCGTCGTCGTGGTCGGCGCGTACTGGTCGTCGGCCGGGTTCACGGTGGTTCCGAAGTCGGTGGGCTTGAACGAGCACCCCTTCGTGCCCGCGGTGGCGACGTCCATGTACGACTTCCAGATCTGTGCGGGGAACGTGCCGCCGGTGACCTTGATCCCTCGGAAGTTGTCCATCAACGGGGTGTCCTGACCGGGCGTACCTGGGTAGCCCATCCACACGGCGGTGGTGACACGGCAGGTGAACCCGACGAACCAGGCGTCCTTGTGGTCCTGCGTCGTGCCCGTCTTGCCCGCCGCCTGCTGCTTGATGCGCGCCCTCGTGCCCGTTCCGTTCTTGAGCACGCCGGTGAGCACGGAGCTGACGGTGTCGGCGACACCCGGGTCGATGGCTCCGACCGGAGCGTACGCGGGGTCGGTCGCGGCGTCGTAGAGCACCGTGCCGTCGCTCGCCTCGACCCGGCGGATCACGTACGGCCGCTTCAGGGTGCCGTGGTTGGCGAAGGTCGAGTAGGCCGCCGTCATGTCGAGCACCGACACCTCCGACGTGCCGAGCACCGACGACTGCACCTGCTTGACCTCGCTGCGGATGCCGAGCTTCAGCGCCATCGCCGAGAAGTTCTTCGGCGTGATCTTCTGCATCACCTGCGCGTACACCGTGTTCGCCGAGTGCCAGGTCGCGTTGTCGAGGGTGATGAGCCCGAAGTCCTCGTCCTCGTAGTTCTTGACGGGCCAGTCCTGGCCGTCGTTCGCCTTCGGGAACGTGATGAGCGCCGGCGCCCAGAACAACGACTTCACCGAGTTGCCCTCGGCCACGTACTCGGCGAGCGCGATCGGCTTGAACGTGGAGCCCGGTGAGCGGCCGCTGCCGCCGCCGTCCTTGCCCAGGGCCAGGTTCACCTCGGAGCCGCCGGTGGCGGTGTCGTGGTTCTGACCGCCGATCATCGCCCGGATGCGGCCGCCGTCGTCGACCGACACCAGCGCGGCGGCGGGGTCCTGCGGCGACTTGATCACCGTGCCGATCGCCTGCTGCGCCGCCTGCTGGAGCCGGGGGTCGATCGTGAGGTAGATGCGGAGACCCTTCGTGTACATCGCGGTCTCGCCCACGTTCGGCATGGCCTTCAGCTGCGACCGGACCCAGTCCATGACGTACCAGCCGCCGTTTGCCGCGAACGTCGGGCGGAGGTCGGTGCCCTTGCTGGGCGGCGGCGAGTCGAGCACGTCGCCCACGAACGGCGACCGGTCGGCGGCCGTGCGCTCGGCGGCGGTGATGTAGTTCTCCTCGGCCATCGCGGTGAGCACCGTCCGGCGGCGACGCTTCGCCTCCTTCGCCTCCGCCGGCTTGGCCGTGTTGGTCGGCTCGTCCGCGTACTTCGGGGCGCGGATGAGGCCGGCGAGGTAGGCCGATTCGGCGATGGTCAGGTCGCCGGCATCCTTGTCGAAGTAGGCGCGCGACGCCGCCTCCACGCCCACGGCCCCACGGCCGAGATACACCTCGTTGAGGTACCGCTCGAGGATCTCCCGCTTCGACAGCTTCCGCTCGAGCTTGATCGCGATCGCAGCCTCCTTCAGCTTCCGCTGCGGGGTGCGGTCGGCGTTGAGGTACACCTGCTTGACCAGCTGCTGGGTGATCGTCGAGCCGCCCTGACGCGACGCCGAACCACGGAGGTCGCGGTACAGCGCTCGGGCGATGCCCCACGGATCGACGCCGCCGTGGGTGAAGAACGACCGGTCCTCCGCGGCGACCACGGCGTTGATGAGGTTCGGCGAGATCTCGTCGAGCCCCACGAGGACGCGTTTGTTGCCACCGGCCGAGAACTGGGCCACCGAGTTGGACGGGCTGCACTGCCCGTCGCCCACGTCACCGGCGCAGACGAACGACGTGGTCTTCACCGTGCGGGTGGGGTCGGGGATCTCCACAGAGTTCAGCGCGACGAAGCCCGCGCCGACCGCGGCGACCCCGGTCACGAGCCCGGCGAACGTCACGCGCCGCAGCCACACACGCCACCTGGCGCGCGCCGGACCCTTCGAGCCCTTCGGCCTGGCGGCGCGGGACGTCGACTTCGGCGCCTTCCGCGACGTCGGCTCGGGCGACTCGGACACGGCGGCTCAGGCCGACTTCCGCGGACCGAGCAGGTAGCTCGACAGCAGATGGTTCCACCGGCAGCCGATGCACACCTCGACGAGGTAGCAGCGGTACTCGCCGGCCTTCTCCGCCAGACGCTGCAACTCCTTGTTCGAGGTGATGCAGCGACCCTGCGACGGCAGCCGGGGACCGAACACGAACCGCACGTGGCGCAGGGAGCGCTCCGCGCAGATCGGACAGGGGGTGGACGCCGCGCGCGAGTACTCCTTGCCGACACGCATCAGCTCGATCTGCGCGTCGCAGACCTCCTCGCGGTCGACCTCGCCGGCGCGGACCGCGCGCAGCAGGCGCCGACGGTCGAGTCGGTAATCGACCATCCCGGGCGTGTCGCCCGGGCGGCCCGATCCCTTCGCCTGCGGAAATTGCACCCGGCCAGGGTAGTGACCCGAAGCGCGGCCGCACACTCACGAGGGTCCCCGTTCGGCGCCGGACGATCAGCAAGAGTTGTCGATGTGTCAGATCGTCCTGCTGCGTCCCGCCCCCGACATCCGTCCGCCGGGAACCTCGGCGAACGCCCGACGCTCGTGACCCCGTCCGGTTCGGCGTCCGGCGGCTCGACCCTCGCCTACCCGACCGGCGCCGAGTTCGATCCGACCGCGGTGCACTTCGGCCCGGGTCTCACCGACGATGCGCTCGAGCGGCTCGTCGGCAGCGGCGAGGGCAAGCGCGTCCTCGAGCTGGGGTGCGGCGACGGTGGCAACGCGATCGCGCTGGCCCGTCAGGGCGCCCGTGTGATCGTCGTCGACTCCTCGGCCTCGCGGCTCGCCGTGGCCCGCAACAACGCCGAGGCGCACGACGTTCGCATCGAGTTTCACCACGGCGACCTGGCCGACCTGGCGTTCGTCCGCGCCGACCAGATCGACCTCTGCCTGTCCGTGTACTCGCTGGCCGAGGTCGCCGACGTGTCACGGGTGTTCCGGCAGGTCCACCGCGTGCTCCGCCCCGAGGCGCTCTTCGTCATCTCGCTGCCGCATCCGCTCGCCATGATGTGCGAGCTCGACCCGTCCGGCGAGGGCGTTCGCCTCCGCCGCAGCGCCTTCGACGAGTCCCGCGTCGACGTTCCCGGCTCCGCGTCGCCGATCCAGGCCCATCGGATGACCGACATCTTCACCGCGCTGGGGCGCTCCAACTTCCGCGTCGACGCACTGCTCGAACCGGCCGTGGACGCCGGCGCCGACTCGGCCTACGCGAGCGAGCTGAACGACTGGATCCCCAGCACCGTGATCTACCGGGGCCGCAAGCAGGGCATCTAGCCATCGGGCCGCGGCATGCGGTCGAGGAGGGCACGCGCCTCGTCGGGGGTCATCGGTCCCCGCTCCAGCCGTGCGTCGAGCAGCGCTGCCAACGCCTCGCCCACGGCGCGACCGGGGCCGATGCCGAGGTGCGCCATGACCTCGTCGCCGTCGAGCGCCGGTTCGAGATCGTCGAGGTCGCCACTCGCACGGAGCCGCTCCAGCCGTGCCGACAGCGTGGCGACGGAGGCCGCTTCCCGCGAACGGGCCAACTCCAGACCGGCCGCCAGGCGTTCGCCGTGGCGGCGGTACAGGCGACGGCAGTCGGCTGCGGTCCATTCGCCCTCGTGCGCGGCCACCGCGTCGCCCACCTCGAGCCTCGAGGACACCTCCTCGATCACGTGTCCCGACGAGCGCAGCGCCCGCAGGCGCCTCACCGCGTCGGCGCGTCCGGACGCCCGGAGGATCACCGCGAGCCGCTCGGTCGAAACGGGCGGCGCCCCGAGCACGCCGTCGAGATCGTCGGCGACCGCGGCCCGCAGCTCCGGGAGAAACCG
The DNA here is from genome assembly GCA_046331245.1 of Acidimicrobiales bacterium. GTDB lineage: Bacteria > Actinomycetota > Acidimicrobiia > Acidimicrobiales > Microtrichaceae > SSF14. The sequence goes on from JAXLRH010000001.1 coordinate 44,162, forward strand.
ATCGGCGAGGCCACTGTCCACCAGGAACCGCAAGCCGGCCGACGGATCGGGCGTCTGCAGCAGCTTGTCGAACTCGTCGCGAACCCGTTCGACGCTCACCACGTCGAGGCGCTCGCGCATCTCGCCCACCGCCGCCACCAACACCTCGTCGGGGGTGAGCCGCAGCCGGGCGATGAAGCGTGCGGCGCGCATCATCCGGAGTGGGTCGTCCGAGAACGACTCGCCGGGGCTCCGTGGCGTGCGAAGCAGTCGCTGCCGGAGGTGATCGCGACCGGCGAACGGATCGATGAGCTGCGGCACGTCCGCGGTCACCTCGAGCGCCATGGCGTTCACCGTGAAGTCTCGGCGGGAGAGGTCGTCGACCACGTCGGTCCCGAACACCACCGCCGGTTTCCGGCTGGCCGGCTCGTAGGCCTCGGCCCGGTGGGTGGTGATCTCGACCAGACGTCCGTCGAGCGTGGCGGCGATGGTGCCGAACCGCTCGCCCTGGTTCCACACCGACTCCGCGACCGGTCCCACGATCGACTTCACGTCGGCCGGAGTCGCATCGGTGGTGAAGTCGAGGTCGCGGACGTGTGCCACCTCGGCGTCGGCGACGAACAGGTCACGCACGATGCCGCCCACGAGGTACAGGCGGAAGCCGGCGGCTGCGAACCGCCCGGCGAGCTCACGGCTCTCCTCGAAGAGCGCTGTCGCGCCCGCCGGGAGCACCGTTCCGTCCGGCGGCGCCGGATCGGTCACCGCAGATCCTGGGCGTGGGCGATCGCGTCGACCAGGGTGTCGAGCCGGCCCGAACCCGCCCCACCGCTGGTCGGGTCCTCCGGATGGAGCCGCAACCCGAGGAGCGCTCCCATCGTGGCGGTCGCCGAGCGTTGCAGCGCGCCCAGCGCGTAGCCGCCCTCGAGGAAGGCGATGGTCCGGCCCGGCGGCACGGCCTGCATCAGCGCGGTCGTGAGCTCGGCGTAGTCGCCCGAGGTGAGCCCCATGTCGGTCAGCGGGTCGTCGCGGTGGGCGTCGAATCCCGCCGAGACGAGCAACCACGTCGGGGCGAAGCCGGTGATGATCGAGCCGACCACCCGGTCGAGCGTCTCGAGGTAGCTGTCACCCGTGCTGTCGGGCACGAGCGGGACGTTGACCGTGTGGCCCCTCGCGGCCTCGCCGCCGACCTCGGTGATCGCCCCACTGCCGGGATAGAGCGGTGACTGGTGCCACGACACGAACAGCACGTTCGGCTCGTCCCAGAAGATGTCCTGCGTGCCGTTGCCGTGGTGCGCGTCGAAGTCGGCGATCAGCACTCGTTCGCCCCGGGCAACGAGGGCCGCCGCGGTGACGGCGATGTTGTTGAGGAGGCAGAACCCCATGGGGCGCTCGATCGTGGCGTGGTGGCCCGGCGGTCGCACCACGCAGAACGCCGCATCGGCGTCGCCCCGGTCGAGCGACTCGAGCGCCGTGAGCCCCGACCCGGCGCCACGCCGGGCGATGTCCACCGACTCGGGGCTGACCGCGGTGTCGGGATCGAGCTGGGCCGAACGACCGCGGACTCGTTCGAGCATGGCCAGGAGCTCGGGTGCGTGCACTCGCAGGAGCTCGTCGTCCGTGGCGGCGCGCGGCGTGACGGTGGTGATCCCGTCGCGCACCGCGGGGTCGTCGGCGGCACGGAGCACGGCGGTCAGTCGCGCCGGCGACTCGGGGTGATGGTCACCGGCGCGGTGGTTCGTGCCGTCGGGATCGGTGATCAGGACCATCATCGGCGGCAAGCGTACGATGATCGCGGAGCGCCCGCGACGTGGCGCGTCACCATCGGCCTGGGACCGCCCACCACAGGAGATCGACCTCCGTCGACCACGACTCATGACCCGCCGTTCCCTCACCGTTGGCAAGGACCGCTTCATGGTCGGTCCATGGCACGACGAACCGTCGGTGGCGTACGTCAGCCTCGCCCCGTCGGCGGCCGTGTTGACCAGCCGTGCGGGGGTCGAGCGCTGCGTCGATCAGCTGCGTCGTGACGGCTACCGCGGTGCGGTCACGGCTGCCTTGCGCTCGAACGACGCCTACGTGTTCCGCTCCGCCGGTTTCGAGGTGAAGGAGCGCCTGCACGTCCTACGCCACGACCTGCGCAACCTTCCACCCGTGCCGCCCGACCTCGCGCGCCGGATGCGTCGCTCCCGTCGCCGCGACCGTCCGGCCGTGCTCGAGGTCGATCGACTGGCCTTCGACCCGTTCTGGACGCTCGGGCCCGACGGCCTCGACGAGGCCCTGCACGCCACCACGTCGGTGAGGTTCCGCGTCGCCGGCGATCCGGCGGGCGCCGGCCTGTTGGCGGGGTACGCGGTGTGCGGGCGGGCGACCGACATCGGCTACCTTCAGCGCCTTGCCGTGCACCCCGACCATCTCCGGCAGGGCGTCGGCGCTGCGTTGGTGCTCGATTCGCTGCAGTGGCTCAAACGCCGTCGGTGCCGGGTGATGCTGGTGAACACGCAGGAGTCCAACGAAGCGGCGCTCGCGCTGTACCTCCGACTGGGCTTCACCCTCGAGACGGAACACCTCACCGTGCTGGCGTGGGACGACGAATGATCCGTCGCCCCACCTTCGCCGCGCTGGTGCTGGCAGCGGCGATCACCCTCCCCGTCATGACGCCGGCCGGGGCGCAGACGACCACCACGACGCCGGCGTCGACGACGCAGGCACCCGCGTCGTCGGTCGGGATCGACGTGGTCTCGGTCAGTCCCTGGGTCGAGCCCGACGGAACCTGGACCGCCCACCTGCGCATCACCGGCGCGCCGGCCGACGGTGCCGTCACCTACAGCATCCGGCAGGCCGTGACGGGCAGCGAACCCGCGGTGCGCACCCATCTGGCGGAGAGTCGGGCCAACGGCGACACCGCCAAGGTGCTCCAGCGACCCTCGAAGCCGAGCGACCTGGCCTCCATCACGGGAGCGGACGGGATCACCGATCTCGCGATCGCCATCCGCTCCAAGCGCTCCACGAGCGACGACCGGGTGTTCATCCCCGCCAGTGGCGTGTACCCCGTCGTGGTCTCGGTCGTCTCGGGTGCCCGCGACGAACTCGCCACGGTCACCCTGTACCTCGACCGGCTGCCGAGCGCGACCGGAGCTCCGCACCCCTACCGGCTCGGGGTGGTGGTCCACCACGAGCAGGACGCCGGCTTCGACGACCGGGGTGAGCCGGCGGTGACGAGCTCGTTGCGGACGGCCGTCGGCGCGACCGTGCAGAACCTCATCGACGGCAACGGTCTCGCGCTCAGCCTCGACCTGTCGCCGCAGTCGCTCGTCGCGCTCACGCAGAGCGACGTGAACGGCGACCAGCAGCTCGTCGACCGGCTCCGGCGCAATCTCGGGAAGGCGAGCGTCCTTCGTGTGCCGTGGGCGCCGCTGCACGTCGAGGGATGGGCGAGCGGCGGGAAGCTCAGCGACGTGCAAACGGCGCTCATCGACGGCCAGGAGGCCCTGTTCGCGCGACTCGTCGTTCCGACCGAGGCGCGCACCTGGCCGCCCGACGCGACCGTCGGCCCTCAGTCGGTGGCGTTGCTCGGACGGCTCGGCATCTCGAGCCTCGTGGTCGATCCCAGACAGCTCACCGGCGCCCGTGCGCCGTCGGGCGAATCGGGTGTCACCCGTCCGTTCCGCGTCGGCGGCGGCTCCGCCTCGATCACCGCGGTGTCGCTCGATCCGACGCTCCAGCAGCTGCTGTCCACCGGTGATCGGCCGGCCCCGTTGGTCGCGCACGAGATCGTCGCCCAGCTGTTCGCCACCTGGTTGGCCGACGACCGCGAGCGCGGTTCCGTCCTGCAGATCGACGACACCGCCGATCCCGATGTCGTCGCCGAGCTGCTGCACGCACTCGGAAGCGGTGCCGGCGACTCGGCCGTGCCGATCGCCGTGGTGCCGATCGCCGACGTCGCCGCGCTCCCGGCCATCATGACGCGACAGGGCGGGAAGGACGTGCCCTGGACGCGCGAGCTCGTCGCGCCCGAGTCCACACCGCGGGTCGCTGCCGTCTCCCGCAAGCTCGCCCTGGTGCGTCCGCTCATCGACGACTACGCGGCCATGGTCCCCGAGGGCGACCCCGCCGCGACGCGGCTGGCGATCACCGTGCAGCGCAGCCTCGACCGGCGCGTGACCCCCGGGGTCGAGGCCGGGATGCTCGACGACGCCGGCGCCGAGATGCGGTCCGATCTCGACAAGATCTCGGCGTCGGACTCGCGGTCGCTCACCGTCACCTCCCGCCGCGCGTCGATCCCCCTCCGCTTCGACAACGGTCTCGGCCGGCCGATCAAGGTGCGGCTCAAGTTGCAGAGCCCGCGACTCGACTTCACCGACGGCGAGGTGCAGCGCCTCACGCTGAACCCCGGTCTCAACCGTCTCGACGTCGACGTGCAGGTGCGGGCGTCGGGTCAGTTCGTGATGCAGGCCGAGCTCGTGGCGCCCGGTTCGGATCGCGTGCTCGCCTCGACTCGTCAACGCGTGCGCTCCACCACCTTCAGCGGCGTCGGCCTGATGTTGTCGGGTGGCGCGCTCCTGTTCCTCGTGGTGTGGTGGTCGCGCACGCTGCGACGCCGGTCGGACACCGAGGATGCGAGCGTCGCAGAACCCGCCTCCCACTAGCGTGGCCGGCGTGGGCGAGGGATCGGGTCGGGCCGGAACGGTGGCGGGCACGCTGATCGCCGGGCGCTACGAACTCAAGGTCCCACTCGGCACCGGCGGCATGGCCCAGGTGTGGTCGGCGGACGATCGCCTCCTCTCGCGGCGCGTGGCGGTGAAGGTGTTGCACCCGCACCTCGCGCACGACCCCGCGTTCGTGCAGCGCTTCCGGCGGGAGGCCGTGGCTGCCGCCCGCCTGGTGCACCCCAACATCGTGGCCGTGTACGACACCGTGAGCGACGCGGATCACGAGGCGATCGTGATGGAGCTCGTCGAGGGCACCACGCTCCGCGCACAGCTGGACGAGCTGGGTCCGATGGACGAACGACGGGTGCGTCAGATCGGGCGCGACCTCGCTGGCGCCCTCGACTGCGCCCACCGTAACGGGCTCGTCCATCGCGACATCAAGCCGGCCAACATCCTCATCACGCCGGACGGCTCGGTGCGACTGGCCGACTTCGGCATCGCAAAGGCCGACGAGGACCCAGACCTCACGGTGGCCGGCACGCTCGTCGGCACCGCCGCCTATCTGGCGCCCGAGCAGGTCGGCGGCGGACGGATCGACCAGCGAACCGACCTGTACGCGCTCAGCACCGTGCTGTACGAGGCGGCGACCGGCAACGTCCCGTTCCGCGGCGACTCGCCGGCCGCGACGGCGCTGGCGCGCCTCCACCAGGATCCGGCGCCCATCGCCGACCAGGGGGTGCGTCTGTCGGAGGGTTTCTGCGACGCAGTCATGCGCAACCTGAACCGCGCACCCGAGCGCCGCTTCCAGACCGCGCTCGACTTCGGCGCCGCGCTCGCCGAGGGCGGGCGGCGCCGCGCTGCGGTGCGAGCGGGAACCCCCGGTACCGGCACGCCGGCCGCCGGCACACCCGCCGTTGCCCCCGTCACGGCGGCCTCGTCCGGGAGCAGTGCGAAGGCCCCCCTCCCGAAGCCGGCTCGGCAGCGTCCCAAGCGCTCGGTCACCGGTCGCGTGCTGCTCGGGCTGCTCGTCATCGGCCCGGTGCTCCTCATCGCCGCCCTGGTGCTCGGCTCGCCGGCCGACGACGCGACCTCCGGCGACGGCCCCACGACGAAGGTCGCTCCCATCGCCGTGACCAAGGCGACGCCGTTCGACCCCTACGGCGACCCCCCGAAGACCGAGAACAACGCCGACGCCGTCAAGGCGATCGACGGCGACCCGACGAGCGGTTGGCACACCGAGGGCTACTTCCGCCGGGACCTCGCCCCCAAGAAGGGCGTGGGGTTCGTGCTGCAGCTCGCCGAGCAGGCGCCCCTCCGCTCACTGCACATCGTCGGCTCCGCCGGCTGGACGGGGACCGCCTACGTCACCACGGACGATCCGCTCGCTGCGGCCGCCCCACCTGCAGGTGACGGCGCGGCCGTCGACGCCGGCTCGGGCGACGTCACCGTCGCGCTGCACAGCCGGACGGGCCGCTACGTGACGATCTGGATCACCGACCTCGGGCCCGACCGCGGCCCTGACGGCCGCTTCCGGGTATCGCTCGACGAGGTATCGGTCACCGGCAGGGTCCGCACCGGTGGATGACCGAACCCGCGAACGCGATCTCGCGCTCGCAGCCCAGCGCGGCGACCGAGCGGCCATGGAGTCCCTGCTCGACGCGCTCTACGACCAGATCCACGCGGTCTGCCGGCGGATCTGCGGGCACGACGCCGACGACGCCACACAGGACGCACTGATCTCGATCGTCCGCGCCCTGCCGTCGTTCGACGGCAGGGCGGCGGTGCGCACCTGGGCGTTCCGCATCGCCACCAACGCCGCGCTCGACGAGCTCCGGCGACGGTCCCGTCGGGCCGAGACCCGCGACCTCACCGACGAGGGCGCCTGGCTCGGAGTGCCGGTCGACGCCGGCGCGCCCGGGGTGTCCGAGTCGGTCGGCGATCGACTCGACATCGACCAGGCGCTCGCCCGACTCGCACCGGAGTTCCGGGCCGCCGTGGTCCTGCGCGACCTCGTCGGCATGGAGTACGCCGACATCGCGGCCACCCTCGACGTGCCGGTCGGTACGGTTCGTTCGCGTATCGCCAGGGGCCGGCGTCACCTGGCCGACCACCTACGGCCCGACTCGATCACCGGGAACCGATCGACCTCGGCCGACGTCAGAACCGACGAGACATGAACCACCACACCGACGACGCCGTCCCCGAGGACGATCTCACCCAGAGTGGTGACGAGCCGATCGACGCGCGCCTCGGCGCGCTGCTCTCCGACGTCGAACCGGCTGCTCCCGATCGCCGGCGCGCCCACCTCGACGCGGCACTCGCGGTGTTCGACGAGCTGTCGACGGATCAGGATGACCGAACCCTCGCGCCGGTGGCCGACCTCACCGCCGCGCGGCATCGATCCACCGGGCGACGACGAAACCTCCTGCCGATCGTGGCCGCCGCCGCCGTCGCCGTGGTGATCGTCGGCGTCGGTCTGCGCCTCATCACGTCCGGCACCTCGAAGGACGACGCGATGTCGACGGCCGCCGGGAGCTCGGCCTCCACGGCGGCGCCCACCGCGGATGCCTCCGCCGATGCATCCGCCACTCTTGCTCCGAACACCACGGAGAGTGGTGAGGCCGCAACGAAGCAGCAGTCCACCGACGCGGCCGGAGCACCGCTCACCACCCTGTCCCCGGCGCCCGGCCCGCTGGCCGCGACCGCCCAGGTCGCGCCCGTGCCCCTCGGCGAGGTCGCGGATGCCGCGGCGTTGCGGGCGGCCGTCGCGGGCGCCGTCGACGGGTTCGGCACCGACCGAACGGCGGTCGACGGCGGTGCCGGCGCGACCTCGCCGCCGACCACCCTCGACGGCCGGTGCGACGCCGTCGTGGCGGGGCTCGCCTTCCCCCGTTTCAGCGCCCGACTCGGCGGCCGCGACGTCATCGCGGCGCCCACGACGTCGTCGACCGACGGCCCCATCGAGATCGTCCACCTCGACGACTGCAGCCGGTCCCCGCTGTAGCCGGGACCGGGGGCCAGGGCGTAGGCTCACCGCCCATGGCCAGCCCCCAATCGGAATCGCCCCGACCCGCCAGCTCCACCGCTCCGGCGGAGCCGAACTGGACCGACCAGGTCACCGACCTGGTGGTCGATCTCGTGGATTCGGTCCGCGACAAGACCACCGGCCCCGTTCTCAAGGCGGCCCGCGGCCTGGTGTTCGGCACCATCTCGCTCGTCGTCCTGTTCGTGGTCGGCATCGTCGGCCTGATCCTCGCCGGGCGGGCCATCGCGTTGCTGCCGATCGCCGAGTGGATCAGCTACCTCGTGCTGGGCCTGGTCTTCTGCACCTCCGGCTTCCTCATCTGGGGCAAGCGGTTCGCGTCATGACCGAGCACCGCGAAGTCGTCATCGTCGGTTCCGGTCCGGCCGGCCTGACGGCCGCCATCTACACGGCGCGGGCCAATCTCCACCCGGTGATCCTCGAGGGCGAACCGTCCTCGACCAGCGATCAGCCCGGCGGTCAGCTGATGCTCACCACCGAGGTCGAGAACTTCCCCGGCTTCCCCGACGGCATCACCGGCCCGGAGCTCATGACCAACCTGCGTGCCCAGGCGGCACGGTTCGGCGCCGAGATCCTCACGGTGAAGTCGTCCCGCGTCGACTTCAGCCAGCGCCCGTTCAAGGTGTGGGTCGGCGATCCGGAGGCCGAACCGACCTACCTCGCCGATTCGGTCATCGTGGCCACCGGCGCGCAGTCGCTGATGCTCGGCCTCGAGGCCGAGTCCCGCCTCATCGGGCACGGCCTGTCGACGTGCGCAACCTGCGACGGCTTCTTCTTCCGTGAGCACGACATCTGCGTGGTGGGCGGCGGCGACTCCGCCGTCGAGGAGGCCACGTTCCTCACGCGCTTCGCGAAGTCGGTGACGATCATCCACCGTCGCGACAGCCTCCGGGCCTCCAAGATCATGCAGGACCGTGCGCTGTCGAACCCGAAGATCAAGTTCCTGTGGAACTCGGTGGTGACCGACGTGCTCGGCGACACCTCCGTCAGCGGTGTCCGCGTTCGGGACGTCAACACCGGTGAGACCACCGATCACCCGTTCACGGGCATCTTCGTGGCCATCGGTCACCGGCCGACCACGGACCTCTTCAAGGGTCAGCTGGAGCTGAAGGACAACGGGTACATCGTCACCGACGGCAAGAGCACCCGCACGAGCGTCGAGGGCGTGTTCGCCTGTGGCGACGTGCAGGACGACTACTACCGGCAGGCCATCACGGCCGCCGGCTCGGGCTGCGCGGCAGCCATCGACGCCGAGCGCTGGCTCGAAGCACAGGCAGACTGACCATGAGCGACGCAACGACCGACAACCCGCCCGCGCCCCGCGACGTCGACGACCTCATCCGCTACGAGCTCACCGACGGCGTCGCCCGCATCGTCATCAACGCGCCGGGCCAGGGCAACGCCCTGGCCGGCGACATGCGCGATCGCCTCGCCGACCGCTTCGAGCAGGCGTCCGAGGACCTCAACGTCCGCGTGGTCACCCTGCGCGGTGCCGGCGACCGGCACTTCTGCACCGGCGCGGCGCTCGGTGGCCCCCAGCGCCCCACGCCGGCGAAGCCCGAGGGTGCTCCCGAGCGTGCGTCGGGCGACGCCGCGCGTCTGATCCGCACCGGCTGGCAGCGACTCGTGTCGTCGATCCTCGACTGCGAGAAGCCCGTGATCTCGGTCGTCAACGGCACCGCTGCCGGTGGTGGCGCCCAACTCGCGCTGGCCGGCGATCTCGTGATCATGGCCGACACCGCGAAGTTCATCGAGGTCTTCGTGCGTCGCGGCATCATGCCCGACGCCGGCGGCTGCTATCTGCTGCCGCGCCTCGTCGGTCTGCACCGTGCGAAGGAGCTCATGTTCCTCGGAGAGGACTGCGACGCTGCGAACGCCGACCGCATCGGCCTGGTCAACCGGGTCGTTCCCGCCGATCAGCTCGACGCCACCGCCGAGGAGATGGCTGCGAAGTTCCTCACGCTGCCCACGCGGGCCATCGCGCTCACAAAGCGTCTCACCAACCGCAGCTTCGAATCGAGCCGCGAGCAGGCGTTCGACGACGAGGCGTTGTTCCAGGAGCTCGTCACCGGCACCGCCGACTGCCAGGAAGGCCTCGCTGCCTTCGCAGAGCGTCGATCGCCGGTGTTCCGCGGTTGGTGACGGCGAATCCGTCACGGAATTCGCGACCGCATCCGCCGGTTGCAGGGTCGTACCCCATGAAAGGAAATTGTGATGGCTGAGGGAATCTCGCATCTCACCGAATCGAACTTCTCCGAGGAAGTGGTGGCGTCGGACGTCCCCGTCCTCGTCGACTTCTGGGCCGAGTGGTGCACCCCGTGCAAGATGGTCGCTCCGATCCTCGAGGAGATCAGCACCGAGAACGGCGACAAGATCCGCATCGTCAAGGTCGACGTCGACGCCAACCCCGGCCTCGCCCGTCAGTTCGACGTGATGAGCATCCCCACGATGCTGCTGTTCAAGGATGGCCAGCCGGAGCACCGCATCGTCGGCGCCAAGGGCAAGGCCCAGCTCGTGGAGGAACTCGCGGCCTACCTGTAGTCTCTGCGTGCCCGTGCTCCTGGGGAGCCGGGCACCACGAGGCCGAGGTTGTTGCCGAGAATGTTCCACCAACTCACGAGCGGAGAGGCCGGGCCCGAGCCCGCCGAGCTGCAACGACGACTCGAGAGCCTCGGGTTCCTGGCGCCTGCAGCCGATGTCGACGCCACACGCGACGCGATCATCGAGTTCCAGCGCTCGCGCGGGCTCGACGAGAGCGGCGTCTGCGACGACCACACGTGGCGCGCCCTGCTCGAGGCCGAACACCAGTTCGGTGCGCGCCCGCTCTACCTCACCTCGCCGATGTTGCGGGGCGACGACGTGGCGACGTTGCAGCTGCGGCTGGGCTCGCTCGGCTTCAACGCCGGTCGCGTCGACGGCATCTTCGGGCCGAGCACGCAGACCGCCCTTCGCGAGTTCCAACGCAACGTCGACCTCGTGGTCGACGGCGTCTGCGCACGCGACACCGTGTCGCAGTTGAACCGGCTCGCATCACGAATCAGCAGCGTGTCGATCGCCGGCATCCGTGAGCGGGAGAACCTCCGCGGCCGGTCCACCGATCTCGCCGGGCTTCGAGTCGCGATCTGTCATCAGGGCCACGACGGAGGGCTCGCCGGCGCGCTCGGCGCAGACCTGCACCTGGCCGAGGCCGTCGTCACGCTCATGAGCGACGACGACTGGTCGGTGCTCGCGACCGCCTCGAACGAGTTCCACGCCGACGTCTGCATCGCGCTCGAGATCATCGACACGCCATCGCTCGAGGTGGCCTTCTTCGGCACCGAGGGCTTCCAGTCCGAGGCCGGCAAGGTGCTCGCCGAGGCCCTGTTGCGCCAGCTCCCCCATCCGCCGGGTTGGGGCCCGGGCATCGCCCACGGCATGCGCCTGCCGATCCTCCGGGAGACCCGGTGCCCGACGGTTCGACTCCGGCTGGGCCCGCGATCCGACGTGACCGAGATGCAGTCGCTGCTCGTCGCAGCGGCAAACCGCGGCCTGCGCGCCTGGATCCGTCAGTCGTCCTGACGGCTCGACCTCAGGTCGAAGGACGCATCGACCGCCCCGTCGAGCCTGTCCCTCAACCGGAGATTCGAGTTATCCCCACCTTTAGTCACAGGCTGTGGATGACGGTTGGGGCCACGATTCCCGTGGAACCCTGAGGTTCAGCTTCCGGCGGAGTTGATGATCCGGTAGATGCGCTCGAGGTCCTCGAGATTCGCGAACTCGATGTTCATCTTGCCCTTCTTCGCCCCCATCTCCACCTTGACGCGGGTGTCGAGACGGGCGGACAGCAGCTCCTCGAGCTCGAGGAGCCCGGGGGGACGGAGGCGGCGACGGTCGGGCTTCGGCTCGTTGCCACTCGGGGCGAGCTGAGCCTCGATCTCCTCGCGCTCACGGATGATCTGCTCGGTGGCCCGAACGGACAGGTCCTCCGCGACGATGCGCTTCGCCAGCGCCTCCTGGTAGGCGCGGTCGGGACTCGACAGCAGGACCTTTGCGTGGCCCGCGGAGATCGAGCCGTCGCTGAGGGCGCGCTGCACCGCCGGCGGCAACTGGAACAGACGCAGCAGGTTCGCCACCGCGCTCCGGCTCTTACCGACGCGCTTCGCGGCCTGCTCCTGGGTGAGACCGAAGTCCTCGATCAGCTGCTGGTAGGCAGCCGCCTCCTCCAGCGGGTTCAGGTCGGCGCGGTGCAGGTTCTCCACGACCGCCTGCTCGAGCGAGCCCAGCTCCTCGACGCTCTTCACCACGGCGGGAATGGTCGTGAGCCCGGCGCGTCGAGCCGCACGCCAACGGCGCTCGCCGGCGATCAGCTCGAACTGTCCAGGATCGTCGGCCGGCCGGACGAGGACCGGCTGGAGAACGCCGAGCGAGCGGATCGACTCGACGAGGGAGTTCAGCGACTCCTCGTCGAACACGGTCCGGGGCTGATGGCGGTTCGCCTGGATGCTGCTGACGGGCAGCTCCTGGAGCCCGTCGGGCGACACCGCGCCCGGCGATGTCGCTCCCTCGGTGGGAATGAGCGCTCCGAGGCCCTTTCCGAGACCGCTACGTCGAGACACGATGAACCTCCCGGGCCAACTCGCGATAGGCGACCGCTCCCCTCGAACTCGGGTCGAAGGTCGTGATCGGCTGCCCGTACGAGGGCGCCTCCGACAACCGGATGTTGCGGGGGATCACGTTCCGGCACACCAGGTTGCCGAAGTGCTCGCGCACCTCCGTCGACACCTGTTCGGCCAGCTTCGTCCGCCCGTCGTACATCACGAGGATGATCGAGCTCAGTTCGAGGCTGGTGTTCAGATTCCGTTGCACCAGGTTGATGTTGCGGATCAGCTGCCCGAGACCTTCCAGCGCGTAGTACTCGCACTGGATCGGCACCATCACCTCGTCGGCGGCAGCGAGCGCGTTCACCGTGAGCAGGCCGAGCGACGGCGGACAGTCGATGAGGACGTAGTCGTAGTCGTCCTTCACCCGGTTGATCGCGTTGCGCAGTCGCATCTCACGACTCATCGCCGGCACCAGCTCGATCTCGGCACCAGCGAGATCGAGGCTCGCCGGAGCGATGAACAGGTTCTTCACCGACGTCGACTCGACGCAGTCCTCGAGGGGCACCTCCGCCAGCAGGACGTCGTACACCGAGTAGTCGAGCGCTCGTGAATTGATTCCCAATCCGGTGGTGGCGTTGCCCTGCGGATCCAGATCGATGATCAGGGTGCGGTGATCCTGCTCGGCGAGTGCAGCGCCCAAGTTGATCGTGGTCGTGGTCTTGCCCACGCCGCCCTTCTGGTTCGCCAGCGCGATCACTCGGGGGAGCGGGCGCTCCTTCAAGGGAACCTCGGGCTCGGGCTCCACTGCTGCGTCGACGACGTCGTCGTCAGCGTCCTCTTCTACCTCGGAGTCCGCGCGGTCGTCGGTACGGCCGTCAGCACCGTGGTCGTCCGCATGGGGAGTGTCGGCACCGTGGTCGGCAGGGTGGTCGCCGGCATCGTCGTCTCCACGGTGGTCGTCGATGTGGTCGGCGGCGCTCCCGGGTGCATCGGTCACGGGATCGGGGTGGCCCAGCTCATCGTGGGGCTGGTGGGCTGACTCGGGTTCAGTCGAATGGTCCTCGGGCTGGAGTTCCCCAGCCGGCGCGCTGGTGTCGTGCGGTGAAGACGCTGCCGGCGTCGGTTCCGAGCGCATCGGCTCCGACGGCGTCACGGGCGTCGCTTCGAATCCGCCGACGGTATGAGTGTCGGGCGCAGGAGCGGGGGCCTCGGGCTGGTCCTTGTGCGCGTCGTTGTTCGACCGTGAGGAGCGGCCCCACGCGCCGCGCCATCCGTAGTCTGACCGGGACTCACCATTCGTCACTTCGACTCCAACCACAAGAAGGTGCGGGGAACCACCGCTGTGCCATCTTCGTGGGTGACCCCTCGCGAGTCAAGGACCGTGCCCGGTGACACGCCTGCCCCCCTCCGACGTTCCACGTGGAACACAGACCAGGTGACGGACCGGCAGGCAGGCCGAGTGACGGACCGCCGGAGCGTTCCACGTGGAACACGTGGCGGGCGACGCAGGCGCGTCAGAAGCGCGGCTTACGACCAGGGACGCCGACCGCGCGTGGCACGTCCTCCAGCCCGGGCGTCACGCAGACCAACTCTCGGACATTGGATGCCTCGAACTCGTGCACCTCCCCGAGTCGGAGGCCGACAGCCGCCACGCCCTCGGCCGGCCAGCGATCGGGAAGGTGTTCCGGCTCACTGACGAGGAGCCGTCCGCCTTGTTCCAGGAAACCGGCGGCGCACTCGGCGGTGACGGCCGGGGCCCCGAACGAGCGGGCCACCACCATGTCGAAGCGCCCGCGGAGGTGCGGAGTCCAGGCCAGATTCTCGGCGCGGCCCAGTTCCACCGTGACCCGCTCCTCCACCCCCAGCTCACGGACGGCCGAACGCAGGAAGGCGACCCGTCGCTCGTTGGCGTCGAGCAGGGTGATGTGGACATCCGGCACCGACACGGCGATGACCAGCCCTGGGACGCCACCACCCGATCCCAGATCGAGCAGCCGTTCAGCGGTCGCAGCGAGTTGGACGAAGCCCTGGGCATGAGCAAGGTGCGACTCCACGGTGCCGGGACCGAGGAACCCGAGGCTGCGGCTGCGCTCCAGGACCTCGCCGAGCGTCGACCGGTTCGTCACGTCGCAGATGGTAGCCCGAACGCGACGATGCCCCGCTCGGGCGAGCGGGGCATCGTGTCGGACGAACCGGAGTGTCCTCCGGATGGTGCCGGGTGTCAGTTCGGGCTGAGCACCACGCGACGGACGGGATCCTCACCCTCGGAGTGGGTGCGGAGGTCCGGGGCGGTCTCGGCAACACGATCGTGCACGAGCTTCCGCTCGCCGGCGAGCACCACGTCGAGCACGTGCGGACGACCGGTCGAGCGAACCTGCTCCACCACGTCGTCGACGAGGAGCTCGAGGTTCGGTCGACGCGACGCTCGGTAACCGCCGACGTCGAGCTTGAAGCGCGGCGTGGAGCCGCCCGACGCGACGTGCTGGAGACGGGTGCGCGTGAGCTCCTCGATGGCGGAGATGACGCCACCTCGGGGGCCGATGAGACGGCCGAGGTTCTCGCCGTTGATCTCGGCGCTCAGGTCGCCGTCCTCGTCGATCGTGATCTCGACGGTTGCCGCGGTCCCGAAGGAATCGAGCAGGCCCGTGAGGAATGCCGACGACTCCTGCTTGGCGATCTCGCTGTCGAGGCGGGGGCCCAGGTCTTCGCGGGGTGCCCGCTCCTCGCGACGGGGGCGGTCCTCCCGAGGCGCGCGCTCCTGGCGCTGCTTCGGAGCGGCGGCCTCCTTCGGCGCGTCCTTGGTGTCGCCTGCGTCGTCCGCTGCGGGGGCAGCTGCTGCGGCGTCCCCGCCCTTGGACTTGGCGGGACGACGGCGACGATCGTCACGCGACGGCGGCGTCTTCGGCTTCACTCGGGCACGCACCCGGGCCTGCCCCTTGGTCCGGCCGAACAGGCCCGGCTTCGGGACCTCCAGCACGTCGAACTCGGTGTCGGACTCGTCCACGCCCAGCTGGTCGAGCAGGAGTTCCTTCGCCTCCTCGACCGTGCTCGCTGTCGTCTCTACCCATTCCATCGCTGTCATCCTCTCTTGCTGTCCGAGGAGCCGGTACCGGGGCGAGATCTACCTGATGCCCTGGGGTCGCCGGACTTCCTGCCTGCCTGCGACGGTGAGGCGCCGCTGGCTTTCCGTTGAGCTGCTGCGCTCTTCGCCGACTTCGGCGTCGAGCTCGATCGTGCGGCGCCGTTGGCGCCCTTGGCCGCCGGCTTGTCGTTCGTCGACGTGGCCTTCGGCTTGGCGGCGGCCTTGCTCCCGCTGTCCTTCTCGGTGGCGGTGGCGTCGATCGCTTCGTGGTGTGGCGCGTACACCGCCTTCGTGATGTAGCCCTGCAGTCCGATGCGGCACAGACCCTGGACGAAGTAGTACAGCCCGAGGCCGGCGGGGAACTGGAACGAGAAGATCGGCAGCATGAACGGCAGGAACTTCATGATCGCCTGCTGCTGCGGGTTCACCTGTGCGTTCTTGTTGCGACCCTGGATCTGGCGGTTCTGGATGATCTGGCTGCCGAGCATCAACGCCATCAGGATCAGGAACGGGATGGCCGTGCCGATGCCCAGACGGACGGCGTCGAGCGGGCTGAGCGACAGGTCCACGCCGAAGAAGTTCATCTTGGTGCTGGCCGCCAGCGACTTGAACATGGCGCTCGAGCTGCTGAGGTGCTGCGGCGCGAACACCTGGTCGTGGAGCTTCCACGGGGCGAACGGTGCGTTCGTCGCGAGGTTGCCGGCGACGCGACCGATGCCGGCGCCGCTGTAGGCGCTCCGGGTCGTGATGCCACGGAGCACCTGGTAGAGCACGATGAAGATGGGCGCCTGCATGAGGACCGGCACGCACCCGCTCAGCGGGTTGATGCCGTTCTCCTTGTAGAAGGCCATCATCTCGGTGTTGAGACGCTCGCGGTCGTCCTTGTACTTCGCCTGCAGCTTCTTGAGCTCGGGCTGGTGGCGCTGCATCTGCAGCATCGAGCGCGTGCTCTTCAGCGTGAGCGGTGCGGTGACCGCCATGACGATGACGGTGAGCAGCACGATGGCGCCGCCGTAGCTGTCCGTCGCCTGGTAGAGCCAGCCGAGGAAGTCGGCCACGATCTTGAAGAAGCCTTCGAAAATGCTTGCTGCGATCATCTATCTGCCTCTCAGAGGGGGAACCGGGTCGTATCCCTGGCCGCCCCAGGGGTGACAACGGGCAAGTCGGCGTACGGCGAGCGCGCTCCCGCGGAGCGCACCGTGGGTGGCGATCGACTCCGCGGCGTAGGTGGAGCACGAGGGGTCGAAACGACACGGCGACGGGCGTCCTGCGACGACGTACTGGTAGCCGCGGATCAACGCCAGCAGCGGCTTCGTCGTCCAGCTGCGGGCAGTCACGCGTGGACTCCGGCAACCAAACGGGTCAGATGGTGCTGAAGTTCAGTGAAAGTTGCCGTGGAGGCCTCTGGAGAGGCCACGACCAGGTACCATCCGGGGCGCACGCTCCCGGCACGGTCGAGCGCCGACAGGATGGCGCGCAACCGACGCCGGACACGGTTGCGGGTCACGGCGTTGCCCACCGATCGTCCGATCGCATACGCCACCCGGACTCGGTCGGAGTCGTCATCGATTGCACAACGAAGGCCAAGCGGGCCGCTTCGACGAATTCGACCGGCATCGCGCAGGAGTGCGAACTCCCGACGCTGCCCGATCGACTCGATCAAGCGCTCAGCTTGTGCCGGCCCTTGAGCCGACGGGAGCGGATCACGTTGCGACCCGCTCGATCGGACATGCGCTGCCGGAAGCCGTGCTTCTTGGAACGGCGCCGGTTGTTGGGCTGAAACGTGCGTTTCACGGTAGATCTCCTGCAAGGGGTTGCGGTCCGTGACGCTTGGGCGGCGAGGGACGCCGACACCTCGTGATCAGCCGATTCGTCGCGGCAAACCGATCATCCCGACACGGATCCCGAGATGATAGAACCCCTGGCCCACCGCCGCCAACCGTGGGGCCCGACGTTTCACGCCACCCGCCCGGAGCGCTGCAGCTCCAGATTGAACGCAGAGCCCGACGTGCTAGGGTTCGCGGTTCTGCGGCCGAGGGTCGCACGGGCGTCGAGAAACATTCATCACTCGCCAGCCGGTCGGCGGTTGGCGTTCTCCACAGCTGTGGACGCTGCTGTGGATGATGAGAGGTGGGCCAAACGTGACTGTCGTGAATCCGGCGGAAATCCTGTGGACAGCCGCCGGAAAGATCCTGAGCGATCAGGTCTCCGAAGTCGTGTGGTTGGCAGTGTTCAGCGAGACCTACGGCCTCTATCTCGACGAGAACTGCCTCACGATATCCGTTCCCAACTCGTTCGTGAGGGACCGTATCGATCAGCGCTACCGCGAGTTGGCCCTGGCGGCGATCGCCGACGTCGGTCACCCCAGCCTCGGTCTCGAGCTGCGGCTCGCCGACCCGGTTCCCGGCGAGAGCGACGCCGATTTCGAGGACGATCTGTCCTCCTTGGCGTCCGACGCCATCGAACCGAGCGCTCCGACCCTGTTCCCGACGACCCCGGTCGCCCCGGAGCGAGAGCCGACCGGCGCGCTGCCGCAGGAGCGTGCCGCCAACCTCAACGCCAAGTACTCCTTCGGTTCGTTCGTGATCGGGCCGTCCAACCGGTTCGCGCACGCCGCGGCGCTGTCGGTCGCCGAACGTCCGGCCGCGTCGTACAACCCGCTGTTCGTCTACGGCTCGGCCGGGCTCGGCAAGACCCACCTGCTGCAGGCGATCGCCCACTACGTCAACCAGAACTACCCCGAGGCACTGGTCCGCTACATCTCCACCGAGACCCTCCTCAACGAGTTCATCGACGCGATCCGCAACAACCGCCAGGCCGAGTTCAAGCACCGCTACCGCGAGATCGACGTGCTGCTCGTCGACGACGTGCAGTTCATGGAGGGCAAGGAGCAGCTCCAGGAGGAGTTCTTCCACACCTTCAACACGCTGCACCAGGCCAATCGCCAGATCGTGCTCAGCTCCGATCGTCCGCCCGACGCCGTGGCCACGCTGGAAGATCGTCTTCGCAGCCGGTTCAAGATGGGCCTCGTCACCGACATCCAGCCGCCGAACTTCGAGACCCGCCTCGCGATCCTCCGGAAGAAGGCAGAGCAGGGCAACACGCCGATCCCCAGCACGGTGCTGGAGTTCATCGCGACCCACGTCACCAACAACATCCGCGAGCTCGAGGGCGCACTCAACCGCGTCACCGCCTACGCGGCCCTGAACCAGACCGATCTCACGATCGAAGACGCCGAGCGCGTGCTGGGCGACATCGTGAAGTCGCACAAGCGGCAGATCACGCCGGCGCTGATCATGGAGACCACCGCCGCCCGCTTCAACTTCACGGTCGCCGAGCTGCAGGCACAGGATCGCCGCCGCCCGCTGGTCATGGCACGGCAGATCGCCATGTACCTCTTCCGTGAGCTCACCGAGCTGAGCTATCCCGAGATCGCCAAGGAGTTCGGCGGGCGGGACCACACGACGATCATCTACGGCTTCGACAAGATCAAGGCGCTGATGGCCGAACGGCACTCCGTGTACGACGACGTCACGTCCCTCATCCACGAGATCAAGGCCGGTTGAGCGACGAGTCCTGTGAGTAAGCCGTGAACAACTGACGAACAACCGGTGGACAACGTCGCCATCGGGAGATCGACGTCAACAGCACCCGTTGGAATTACAGGGATGTCTGGGGACGGGGTCGAACAACCACTGGAAGAAGGACTCCCGAGATTTCGGGGGTCCGGCTAGGTTCTCCACAATCCACAGGCCCTACTACTACTAGTGCCTGGTGATACACATCGAAGGTAGAAAGAGGCAGGCAACGTGAAATTCCGCTGTGAACGTGACGTTCTCGTCGACGGACTGGCCACCGCTGGGCGCGCCGTGTCCAGTCGTGGCGGTGCGTTGCCGGTGCTCTCCGGTCTGCGCGTCCATCTCGAGGGCGACCAGATGCGCCTCACCGGCAGCGATCTGGACCTGACGATCACCGTGGATCTCACGGTCGCCGGCGGCACCGACGGGGAGATCGTGATCCCCGCGAAGCTGGCGCTCGACATCGTGAAGGCGCTCGAGCCCGGGGCCGTCACCATCGAGACCGAGGGTGACGAGGCGAAGATCAGCGGTGGTCGCTCCGACTTCTCGGTGAACCTGATCCCCGCCGAGGAGTTCCCGCAGCTGAGCCACGGTGGCGGCGAGTCGGTCACGCTCAACGCCGCGGAGTTCTCCGAGGGCCTGCGACAGGTCATCTCGGCGGCGTCCACCGACGACTCGCGTCCGATCCTGACGGGCGTGCTGCTCGCCGCCGAGGGCAACGGCCTCCGCCTGGTGTCGACCGACTCCTACCGCCTCGCCGTCCGCGACCTGCCGGGCACGACGGTCCTCGCCGAGGGCCAGACCGTGCTGGTGCCGTCGCGTGCCCTCAACGAGGTGGTCCGTGCGCTCGGTTCGGCCGAGGAGCTGACCCTCGAGCTGGGTGAGCGTGAGGCGTCGTTCGTCGTCGGCGGAACGCGACTGACGACCCGCCTCATCGACGGTGACTTCCCGAACTACCGCGGTCTCATCCCCCAGAGCCAGCCGAACCGCCTCACGATCGGGCGCGGTCCGCTCATCGACGCCGTTCGTCGCGTGAAGCTCATGGCGCGGGAGGCCACTCCGGTGCGTCTCACCATGCGCGACGGCAGCGTCGACCTCGTCGCGATCACCCAGGACATCGGCCAGGCGCACGAATCGCTCGACGCGACCTACACCGGCAGCGAGCTGACCGTCGCGTTCAACCCGGAGTACCTCCTGACCGGCCTGGAGGTGACGCCGGGTGACGAGATCTCGCTCGAGACGGTCGACTCGTTGAAGCCGGCGCTACTGCGCTCGAACGAGAACGCCGACTTCCTCTACCTGCTGATGCCGGTCCGGGTGTCCTGAGCCTCGGTGATCTCCGTCGACCGTCTCGCGCTGCGTGACTTCCGGTCCTACGAGGAGCTCGATCTGTCGTTCGCGCCGGGCCTCACGGCGGTCGTCGGCGAGAACGGCAACGGCAAGACCAACCTGATCGAGGCGATCGGCTTCATCTCGCGTCTGCAGTCGTTCCGCGGTTCGCCCAACGAGGCGATGGTGCGCAACGGGCAGGAGCAGGCAATCATCCGCGCGGATGTCACCTGTGGCGACCGCGCCGTGCTCATCGAGGCCGAGCTGCCGCGGCAGGGCCGGCTCCGCGTGCAGGTGAACAAGCAACGGCTGGGCCGGCGCGGCGACCTGGCCGAGGTGCTCACCACCACGGTGTTCTCGCCCGACGATCTCGAGATCGTCAAGGGCGGGCCCGGCGGGCGACGCGACTACCTGGACGATCTCCTCGTGGACCTCCATCCCAAGAACGACGCTGCGTGTACCGATCTCGCAAAGGCCCTGAAGCAGCGAAATGCGTTGTTGAAGCAGATGTCGGGCCGGCTGTCGCCCGAGTCCGAGCTCACCCTCGACGTCTGGGATCAGCGGTTCGCGGAGCTCGGTGAGCGGGTGGGCTCCCTCCGGGCGAAGCTGCTCGAGCAGCTGGTGCCATTGGTGACCGAGGCGTACGCGGTGCTGTCGCTGTCCGGAACGTCCGGTTCGGCGGGAACGATCGGCATGACGTACTCGTCGGCCTGGCGCGACGGCGGGCTCGCCGCAGCGTTGGCGGCCAGCAGGTCCGACGACGTCCGGCGCGGCGTGTCCACCGTCGGCCCACACCGCGACGACGTGGAGCTGGCGATCGACGGCCTGCCGGCCCGTACCCACGCGTCGCAGGGCGAGCAGCGGTCGATGGTGTTGGCGATGCGGCTCGCCGCGCACCGGCTGGTGACCCAGGCGCGGGGCGAAGCGCCGGTGCTGCTCCTCGACGACGTGTTCTCCGAGCTGGACCCGAAGCGGAGCGCGGCGCTGCTCGAGTGCCTGCCGCCGGGCCAGAAGATCCTCACGACGGCGGCCGCTCTGCCACCGGGCGCCGTCGCCGACGCGGTCGTGAGCATCGCCGACTCACGGGCTACGTTGGGCTGATGGGCACCGCCGACCGGCCACTCAGTCCCATCGCGACGAGCATTGCAACGCTCCGGCGTCAGTTCGGCCTCGGCAGCCAGCGCGCGCTCGACGGAATCGTCCACGACTGGCCCGAACTGGCCGGTGAGATGGTGGCCCAGCGGTCCGACGTCATCGACCTCCGCGCCGGCGTCCTCACGGTCGACGCCTACGACCCGGCGACCGCCGACGTCCTCAAATGGTCCCAGCAGCGACTGCTCGGAGCGGTGCGCGAGGCGTGGCCCGGCGAGTCGGTGAGCTCGATCGCCGTGCGGGTCCGGCGACGCCCCGACGAGGCCTCGCGCGAGGGCTGAGAGGGCCGATCGAGCCTCTGGTTGATGGTACAATCGATCAGTGCAAATTGAATCCGTCAGCGCCTGCTCCACGAGGCGTTCGGCAGCGCTGCCACCGGCTGATACCGGAATTCCGGCACCGTGACCGACCCCAGTCGGAGGCGTTCGTCCTCCCGGCACGGCGGATTCTCCGCAGAACCTTCTGTCCGAAAGGGCGCGTCGTGAGCCAGCAAGAGAACCCGTCCTACGGGGCTGACCAGATCCAGGTCCTGGAGGGTCTCGAAGCCGTCCGGAAGCGTCCGGGCATGTACATCGGATCCACCGGCCCGGCCGGTCTGCACCACATGGTGTACGAGGTCGTCGACAACTCCGTCGACGAGGCGATGGCCGGCTTCTGCAATCTGATCCAGGTCACCCTGCTCCCCGACGACGGGTGCGAGGTGATCGACGACGGTCGCGGCATCCCGGTCGACAAGATGTCGGGCCAGGACAACATGAGCGCGGCCGAGGTCGTCATGACCGTGCTGCACGCCGGCGGCAAGTTCGGCGGTGGCGGGTACAAGGTGTCCGGCGGCCTGCACGGCGTGGGCATCTCGGTCGTCAACGCGCTGTCGCGCCGCGTCGAGGTCGAGATCGACCGCGACGGGATTCGCCACGCGATGAAGTTCGCCGACGGCGGTCGCCTCGTCGAGCCGTTGCACGAGATCGGCCCGTCTCCGGACGAGCGCACCGGCACCACCATCCGGTTCTGGCCCGACGGCGAGGTGTTCGACGAGACGCACTTCCGTGCGCAGACCCTCATCGAGCGCTTCCAGATGATGGCGTTCCTCAACGCCGGTCTGGAGATCACCTTCGCCGACCAGCGCACCGACGGTCACGAACCGGTGCGATTCCGCTACGACGGCGGCATCAGCGACTTCGTCCGCCACGTGAACGCCTCCAAGGAGGCCCTGTTCTCCGATGTCGGCTACTTCCAGCAGGTCGAGGAGACCATGGAGGTCGAGATCGCGTTCCAGTGGAACACGGGCTACAACACCGATGGCATCCACTCGTTCGCGAACGGCATCACCACCATCGAGGGCGGCATGCACGAGGAGGGCTTCAAGAAGTCCCTCACCAACTCGGTCAACAAGTACGCCAAGGACAAGGGCCTGCTGAAGGCGAGCGACGCGAACCTTCAGGGCGAGGACATCCGCGAGGGCATGACGGCGATCATCTCGGTGAAGCTGCAGGACCCGCAGTTCGAGGGCCAGACCAAGGGCAAGCTCGGCAACGTGCCGATGCGGTCGCTCGTCGAGAAGGCCACGAACGAGCGCCTGGCGGAGTGGCTCGAGGAGCACCCGTCGGAGGGCAAGCGCATCGTGCAGAAGGCATTGCAGGCGTCGCGTGCACGTGAGGCGGCTCGCAACGCGCGTGAGGCAACCCGCCGGAAGTCCGCACTCGACGGCGCCGGCCTCCCCGGCAAGCTGGCCGACTGCTCGTCCAACGAGCCCCGCGAGTGCGAGGTGTACATCGTCGAGGGCAACTCGGCCGGTGGCTCCGCCAAGGACGCTCGCAACCCGGTCACCATGGCCATCCTGCCCATCCGCGGCAAGATCTTGAACGTCGAGCGCGCCCGCATCGACAAGATGATGAAGAACACCGAGGTCACCACGCTGATCCAGGCGATCGGCGGGGGCATCGGCGAGGAGTTCGACGTCGAGAAGGTCCGCTATCACAAGGTCGTCATCCTCTGTGACGCCGACGTCGACGGCAGCCACATCCGGACCCTCCTGCTCACGTTCCTGTTCCGGCAGATGCGTCCGCTGGTGGAGGCCGGCTTCGTCTACATCGCGCAGCCGCCGCTGTACTCGACCAAGGTGGGCCGCGACACGATCTACCTGAAGGACGACGCGGCCAAGGCCGTGTTCCTCGCCGAGCGGCCGAACCACAAAGAGGAGTTCGCCCGCCTGAAGGGCCTCGGCGAGATGGATGCCGACGAGCTGTGGGCCACCACGATGGACCCCGCCCGGCGCACTCTGCTGCAGGTCAGCCTCGAGCAGGCGGCGATCGCCGACGAGGTGTGCTCGATCCTCATGGGCGAGGACGTCGAGAGCCGCAAGCAGTTCATCCAGACCAACGCCCGCGACGTGCGCTTCCTGGACATCTGAGGACCAACGAACCATGCCTGACGAGAGCAACGAGAACGACGCACCGGCGCCCGGCGCCGATCCGGCGGTGGCCGATCTCCCCGGGGTGACCTACGGCTCCATCGAGCCGATCGAGATCCAGACCGAGATGGAGCAGTCGTTCCTCGACTACGCCATGTCGGTCATCGTGAGCCGCGCGCTGCCCGACGTGCGCGACGGCCTCAAGCCGGTGCACCGCCGCATCTTCTGGGCCATGCACGAGGGTGGCCTGCGCCCCGACCGACCGCACAAGAAGTGCGCCACCGTCGTCGGCGACGTGCTCGGCAAGTACCACCCCCACGGCGATCAGTCCGTGTACCACGCGCTGGTCCGCATGGGACAGGACTTCTCGGTGCGCCATGTGCTCGTCGACAAGCACGGCAACTTCGGTTCGCCGTCGGACGAACCGGCCGCCTACCGCTACACCGAGTGCCGGCTCTCGCCGCTGGCGATGCACCTGCTGGCCAACATCGACGAGGACACCGTCGACATGACGGCCAACTTCGACGGTTCGGCCGAGGAGCCGACGGTACTCCCGTCGCGGTTCCCCAACCTGCTGGTGAACGGCAGCCAGGGCATCGCCGTCGGCATGGCCACCAACATCCCGCCGCACAACCTCGGCGAGGTCATCGACGCCACGCTGCACCTGTTGGAGCACCCCGACGCCACCGTCGACGACCTCATGGCGTTCGTCAAGGGCCCCGACTTCCCGACCGGCGGCCACATCATGGGCCGCGCCGGCCTGGTCGAGGCGTACCGCACCGGTCGCGGCTCGGTGAAGATCCGCGCGAAGGCGGAGATCGTCGAGGGTCCGCGCGGCGAGCAGATCGTCGTCACCGAGATCCCGTACCAGACGTCGGTCGAGGCGATCGAGCAGAAGGCCGCCGAGCTCGTGAACGCCCGCGAGATCGAGGGGATCCGCTCGATCCGCAACGGCTCGGCCAAGGGCAAGATCGAGCTGGTGTTCGAGTTGAAGAAGGACGCGCCGGCGCTCGTCATCCTCAACAACCTCTACAAGCACACCCCGATGCAGTCGAGCTTCGCGGTCAACACCGTCGCCCTGGTCGACGGGGTGCCCCGCACGCTCAACCTCCGCGAGGTGCTCCACCACTACATCGAGCACCAGCGCGAGGTCATCCGCCGCCGCTCCGAGTACCGCCTCGACAAGGCGCTGCGTCGTGCACACATCGTCGAAGGCCTCCTCAAGGCGCTCGACATGATCGATCAGATCATCGACGCCATCCGCGCGTCGGAGGACAAGGCCGCGGCACGCGAAGCCCTCCGCGCCGCGCCGTTCGAGTTCAGCGAGCAGCAGGCCGAGTTCATCCTCGACATGCAGCTCAGCCAGCTCACGCGACTCGGCCGCGCCCGCCTCGAGGAGGAGCTCGCGAAGCTCCGCGAGACCATCGCCGAGCTCGAGGCGATCCTCGGCGACGACGCCAAGCTGCGCGAGGTGATCAGCGTCGAGATGGCCGCCATCCGGGACGAGTTCGCCGACGAGCGGCGCTCGCCGATCGAGTTCGACCCGGGCGACCTCGACATCGAGGACCTCATCGACGACGAGGAGATCGTCGTCATGATGACGGCTGCCGGCTACATCAAGACCGTGTCGGCGGACGCGTTCCGCACCCAGGGTCGCGGTGGGCGAGGCGTGTCCGGTACGAAGTTGAAGGACGACGACTACGTCACCGACATCATCCACTCGAGCGTCCACGCGTACCTGCTGTTCTTCTCGAACCGCGGGCGCGTGTACCGCCTGAAGTCGTACCAGATCCCGATGATGGAGCGAACGGCGCGGGGCACCGCGCTCGTCAACCTCCTGCAGCTGCAGCCGGACGAGCACATCCAGACCGTCATCGACACGCGCGACTACGAGACCAACCGCTACCTGTTCTTCGTCACCCGCAACGGCATCGGCAAGAAGACGCTCTTCAACGCCTACGACTCCTCCCGCCAGGCCGGCCTCATCGCCATCAACCTGCGTGACGACGACGAGCTCGTGCGGGTGCTGCCCGCGAACGACGGTGACGAGATCATGTGCGTCAGCCAGATGGGCCAGGGCATCCGCTTCGCCGAGGCGGACGTGCGGCCGATGGGCCGCGATGCGACGGGCGTCCGCGCAATGAAGCTGCGTGAGGGTGACCGGGTGGTGTCGGCCGACGTCGTGGCGTCGGATCACCTCCTGCTCACCATCACCGACGGCGGTTTCGGCAAGCGAACCGAACCGTCGCAGTTCACGCGTCAGGGTCGCGGCGGCCAGGGCGTGCGCGCCATGCGTCTGCACGCGAACAAGGGCAAGGTCGTGGCGGCGCTGATGGTGGCCCCCGACGACCAGCTGTTCCTCATCGCCGATTCGGGCGTGACGATCCGTGTCCCGGTCGCCGGCATCTCCGAGCAGGGGCGTGACGCGACCGGTGTGCGGGTCATGAACCTCGACGACGAGACGCAGGTCGTTGCCGTCGCCCGCGTGCTGCAGGGCGACGAGGACGGCGACGACGAATCGGGCCTCGACGGCCCCGCGAACAGCGACGACGCGGGGACCGGCGATGAGGTGGAGAGCTAGCCACGACGAGCGAGGTCAGTCCACGCTCCTGATGGCGGGAGTGATGGTGGTGATCGCCGTGATCGGCGGGGCGTTGGGACAGCTCGGCATGGAGATCGTCGGTCGCGCCCGGGTGCAGGCGGTGGCCGACCTCACGGCGTTGGCCGCGTCCCACGGCGACGCCGAGGGAACCTCGATCGCCCGGCGGAACGGCGCGGTCGTCGTGCAACTCGATCACGACGGTGATGTCGTCACGGTCGTGGTGCAGGTCGACGGCCGCCGCGCCGTCGCGAGCGCCGAGCGCTGATCGGCCCGCGTCCGAGCACCGACCTGTGCCGGGTGCCGGGTGCTCGCAGCGGTGTTGGGTAGGCTCTCCTCCCGTGAGTGCCCCTCAAACCGAGTCCAGCGCGGGTCTGCCCGTCGGCGAGCCCACGGGAACCGTCACCGCCATCGACGTGGTGTCAGCGGGGGAGACCGTGGCAGCGCGAGCCGGAGGCCGTCCGGCGAGCGGCGCTCAGACGGTCAGCCGTCGCAACCTCCTCGGTCGCAAGCAGCGCTTCGAGGCCCGTCGCGTCCGGCGCATCATCCGCCACATCGATCCCTGGTCGGTGCTGAAGCTGTCGCTCGTCTTCTTCCTCTGCGTCTGGGTCATGTTCATGGTGGCCGTGGTCATCATCTGGTCCATCGCGCAGAGCTCGGGCACGGTCGACAAGATCGAGGGCTTCATCAGCGACCTCGGCGTCGCCGGGTGGAAGCTCAACGGCACCTTCATCTTCCGCCAGTACGGCCTCTTCGGGCTCGTGATGGTGTTCGCCTGCACGACGGCGACCGTCGTCTCGACGATCGTCTTCAACCTGATCTCGGATCTCATCGGTGGCGTGTGGATCAGCGTCATCGAGGAGGAGACGTCGCGTCCGATCGTCACGGACACGACTCGATCCAACTAGCTCGTTCCGGCTCGATTCCTGTAGCGTCTCGAACCGCTCGGGGCTATAGCTCAGTTGGTTAGAGCGCACCCCTGATAAGGGTGAGGTCGCTGGTTCGACTCCAGCTAGCCCCACGGGCATCCGGTCGACGTAGGGGGACAGTTCGGTGCGAGCATTCCGTCGAGCGGTGGTCGCCATGGGTTTGGCGGCGCTCGGGGGGATCGTCGTGCGGCTCCGCGGTTCCAGCGGGTCGCCTTCGCAGGGCGGCGGTTGGCGGGAGCTCGCCGGCGACGACTTCCGGTGAGCCCGTTGAGGATCGGCGTGGCAGGCGCCGGCGAGGTGGGTCGTCGTGTCGCGCGTGAGCTGGTCGGTCTCGACGCCGTGTCCGCCGTCGTGATCACGGCCGGTGCCGCGAAGAGCCGGTCGCGTCTCCGCGGAGCGCTCGGTCCGAAGGTGGAGTCGCTTGCCGACGGTGCGGGTCTCCACGAGGCCGCACTCGACGTGCTCGTGCTCTGCACGCCGGACGAAACGCAGCTGGACGACGCGAGGAGCGCCCTGGCCGCCGGAGCGCACGTGGTGTCCCTCGCGGACTCCGTGGCGACGGTCGGCTCGCTGCTGGGCCTCGACGACTTCGCTCGTGAGGTCGGGCGATCGGTCGTGGTGGGGTCGGCGGCGTCACCCGGGCTGAGCGTGCTGCTGGCCCGTCACGCGGCCGATCTGTTCGACGAGGTCGACGAGGTCGTGATCGGCGTCACCGGTACGGCCGGGCCGGCTTGCCTGGAGCGGCGGACGCGTGCGGCGCGCACCGACACCCAGGAGTGGCGCGACGGACGGTGGGTGGACTGCGACGCCCGATCGGGCCCGGAGCTGATCTGGTTCCCCGAGCCCCTGGGCGCGGTCGACTGCGCTCGTGGCGACCTCAGCGACATCCTGTTGCTGCGTCGCGTCCTGCCGGCGGCCCCGGTGCTGTCGGCGAAGATGGGTCGTCCTGCGTCGAGCCCGGTGCCGAAGCGTCTTCGCCGCCGGGGCGGAGCGGCTCGACCGGTGGACGATGCCGGCGTGCGCGTCGCGGTCACCGGTCGTATCGACGGGTCGCCCGAAACGGTCGTGTACTCGGCCGTCGCCCCCGCGGCGACGAGCAGCGCCGCCCTCGCCGCCGTCATGGCACTGCGGGTCGCCGAGCCGCGAACCGACGGCTCGGACGGTGGACGCCCCTCCCCGCCGTGGGCCGGGGGAGTGGCCGAGTTCGTGGCGCCGATCGACGCGTTGCGGGCCGTCGGCGCCCGTGGTGTGCGGATGCTCGTCTTCGAGGGAATCGACTGAGTCGTCCGGCCCATCGGCCTCCACAACCTTCAGGAGGCGGGCACCCCCGCCGATAGGTGAAGACGATCTGAGGCGGATCAGATCTTTTCTTGAGAAATCCCTCAAGGTTCTCTCCGCGCGCGTCGATACCACTGCAGCTGGTTTGCGGAGGAGAGAGACAACATGAAGACCGTTCGTACGGACGAGGCGACCACCACTTCGAATGAGGCCGAGGTCATCACCCGGCTCATCGAGGACAACCTGGAGCTGGTGAACCACATCGTGTTCCAGGTGGCGATCCACTTCCCCCGTCACGTCGACCGTGACGACCTGGCCCGTGCCGGCGCCCTCGGCCTCGTCGAGGCGGCCAAGCGCTTCGACGACACCAAGGGCGTCCCGTTCCAGCGGTTCGCCGCCCAGCGCATCCGCGGTGCGATCATCGACGCCGTGCGCGCCGCCGACTGGGCCCCCCGCTCGGTTCGCAGCCTGTCCCGCAAGCTCGAGGCGACCGAGCAGCGGCTGGCCTCGCACCTCGGCCGCGTTCCGAGCATCGGTGAGGTGGCCGACGAGCTCGGCCTCAGCCGTGACGAGCTCCACCGTCTCCGTGACCGTCTCTTCCGCTCGGTGATCCTGGCGTTCGACCACCTCGTCACCGACAACCCCGACGAGGAGCTCACGCTCGTGGACGTCATCGAGGACGTGCACTCCGTCGAGCCGTGCCACGAGCTGGAGAAGCGTGAGCTGCACGCCTACCTCCGCGACGCGATCGCCCTGCTCCCGGAGCGTCAGCGCCTCGTGATCGTCGGCTACTTCCTGCAGGACCGCACCTCGCAGGATCTCGCCCGCTTCCTCGGCGTCACCGAGTCACGTGTCTCGCAGATGCGCACCGAGGCGCTCGAGGCGCTGAAGCGTGGCATCGAGTCGCAGTACGGCGCCGCCACCGACGACGGCGACGAGGTGTCGGGCCGTCAGTCGAAGCGCCGGGCGCAGTTCGCGGATGCCATCGGCGACCGCCAGAACTGGAAGGACCGGGTCGGCGAGGCCGAGACGCTCGAGAGCGGCCGGGTGCTCATGGAGCTCCTCGCCGTCTGACCCCGCCGGGGTTCGTCAGGACGCGTTGAGCGCCGCGATCACCTGGTCGTGGAGCACCCCGTTGGTGGCGACGCAGCTCGTGAGCTCGACGTCCGTTGCACCGTCGGCACGTGACAGCGTGCCGCCCGCCTCGGGGATGATGACAAGGCACGGCGCGATGTCCCAGAAGTTGATGGTCGGGTCGACCATGGCCTCGATGCGGCCGGACGCGACGAGCAGGTAGCCGTAGCCGTCGCCCCAGGTGCGCATCTGCATCCCGCTCTCGCGGGTGGCCTGCAGCATCGTCGTGTCCCAGTAGTCGAATCCCGAGGTGCTGAGCACGCTCCCCGGAAGGGTGGTGCGCTCCGACACCGAACACGGGATGCCGTTGAGGAAGCAGCCGAGCCCACGGCCGGCCCACACCATCTCGTCGATGGCCGGCACATTGATGACGCCGATCGCCGGGCCGTGCTCGTCCTCGAGGTACAGCAGGTTCGAGTACAGCGCGACGCCGTGGGTGAACGCCTCGGTGCCGTCGATCGGGTCGATCACCCAGCGTCGCCCGCTCGTCCCGTGGGTCTCGCCCTCCTCCTCGCCGAGGATGCCGTCCTCGGGATAGCGGGCACCGATGAGCTGGCGCATGAGGTGCTCCGCTCCCTGGTCGGCCGCGGTGACGGGGGAGCCGTCGGCCTTGCGGATGATCTCGAGCTCGGCGGCCCGGAAGTGGGTGAGCGTGAACTCTCCCGCTCGGCGGACGACGTCCACGGCGAAGTCGAGATCGGAGATGCTGGCGGCCGGTGTCGGCTGGGCGGTCATGCCGCCATTCTCGCGGGTGTTTGGGTCGTTCGGGCCAATTCGGGCCGCGGGCTCATCAGCGCTGGTGCCGGGTCGATAGAGAGGTCGTGTCACTCCTGAAGACGACGTGCGAGCGGTGCGGGGAGATCGAGCTTCCGGTGACGCGCGTGCTCCTGCGCATCTGCGAGGACGACGACAGCGGCGTGTGCGTGATCCGCTGCCCCAGCTGTGGCCGGCGATTCGTGAAGCAGGCGAACGACGCCATGATCGTGATGCTGCTCGCCGTCGGGATCGAGGTGTCGATGTGGTCGTCGGCGCTCACCGATCCGGCACCACGGAACCTGGGTGCGATCACGCATGCCGAGCTCGAGGACTTCGGTCGTCGACTCGGTGACGAGGCGGACCTCCTGCGCCACCTCGATGTGACCGACGTTGCATAAACCCGACTTGGTTGGTCGGGATTCCGGAGCTACGCTCGGGGGATGGCGAAGAAGCGTCTGTTCGAGTTCCCGGATCCCGTCAACGAGGTGTCGGCGCGGCTGGTCGCCGGCGGCGTCGTCGCACTCTGCGTGACCTACCTGGTGTCGGGCCAGCGATGGCTCCTCGTCCCGCTGGCCTACGGGTTCGTCGCGCGAGTGCTGACCGGCCCGACCCTCAGCCCCCTGGGGACGCTGGTCACCGAGGTCATCACGCCGCGACTGCCCATCGAGCCCCGTCTCACGCCGGGCCCGCCCAAGCGCTTCGCCCAGGGCATCGGCGCCACGCTGTCGGTCGGGGCGGTCGTCGCCTCGTTCGCCTTCCACACGTCGTGGCTCTCGATGCTGCTCGTCGGTGGCATCACGATCGCC
This sequence comes from Acidimicrobiales bacterium, assembly GCA_046331245.1. Taxonomy (GTDB): domain Bacteria; phylum Actinomycetota; class Acidimicrobiia; order Acidimicrobiales; family Microtrichaceae; genus SSF14. Next base: position 75,466 of record JAXLRH010000001.1, read on the forward strand.
GCCTCGCTCGAATCGTTCGCGGGCTACTGCCTGGGGTGCACGATCTTCGGGGCGCTTATGCGGCGGGGTGTCATCCCCGAGACGGTGTGCGAGGCCTGCAACAACCTCTCGCTGCGCCAGGCCTGACGCCGCCCCCACAACCTTTCTATGTTCGGACTCGATCTGCGCGGTCGCCGCTAGCCTTGCCCGGGTGAGAGGCCCAGTTCATCGGTGCCGGCCATGAAGGTCGCCGCCGTCCAGCACGACATCGTCTGGAAGGACGCGACGGCGACGCACGCCCTCGTCGGCCCCATGATCGACCGGGCGGCGGCCGACGGAGCGCGCCTCGTCGTGCTCACCGAGATGTTCGCGACGGGCTTCACGACCTCGGCAGCGGCCATCGCCCAGCCGGCCGACGGCCCCTCCGTCACCTTCCTCCGGGAACGCGCCGCCCGCCTCGGCGTCTGGATCGCCGGCTCGATCGCGGTCGTCGACGACGAGGGTCGACGCGCCCGCAATCGCTTCGTTGCCGCAGGTCCGGCCGGCGAGTTGGTCACCTACGACAAGCGCCATCCCTTCACCTACGCCGACGAGCACCTCGAGTTCGAGCCCGGCGACGAGCTCGTCACGTTCGAGATCGACGGCCTCCGGGTGAGCCCGTTCGTCTGCTACGACCTGCGCTTCGGCGACGACTTCTGGACGAAGGGCCCCGACACCGACCTGTTCGTCGTGGTGGCCAATTGGCCGGAAGCGCGTCGCCGCCACTGGTCATCCCTCCTCACGGCCCGGGCGATCGAGAACCAGTGCTACGTCGTGGGAGTCAACCGGGTGGGGAACGCCGACGGCCTCGACTACACCGGCGACTCGGCGATCATCGACCCTCTCGGAGAGACGCTCGTCTCGGCGGCGCGCACCGAGACCGTGCTCGTCGCCGAGGTGGACGCGCAGCGGGTCGTCGACGTGCGGAACCGGTTCCCCTTCCTGCAGGACCGTCGATGACGACGGACACCAACCAGCACGTCGCCGGTGAACACGCAGGGCTCCGTCGCCGGAGCACCGCGACCACCTCGCAGAAGGCGGTCATCGCCGGCGTCGCCACCATGGGCGCGATCCTCGGTCTGCTCGGTCCCGGAGCGCCGACCGGCCAGAGCGTGATCGACGGGGTCTACCGGGCCCTCTTCATCGCCGGCCTCGCGCTCGCCGCGTCGCGGGCTCGTCGGTGGAGCGTCATCGTCGGCTCGGCCATCGCCGCTGCCGGCTCGTTGGGCCTGGGTCTCCTCTTCGGGTCCGTCGCGCTGCTGATGGCGGTCTTCCTCGTGGGGAAGGACCTTCGCAACCGCGTCTACGGAGCGGTGATCGGCGTGCTCATCGGCATGGCGTTGCTGCGCCTCCAGGTGGACTGGTTCCTGGGAGCGTCGGCGCTCATCGCCACGGTGTCGGCCGGCCTCGTGTTCTGGTCCGGTTACCGGGTGTCTCGGCGCGCCGTCCGGCGCAACGTGCGGTGGGCGCTCGCCGGAGTCGCCGCCGTGGGCGTGGTGGGCGTGGGGATGTCGGTGTACGAGGCCATCACGTTCAGCTCGCCGCTGCAGTCGGCGGTGCAGTCGACCATCGCGGGTGTTTCGGCGGTGCAGAACGGGAAGACCTCGGACGGGGCCACGTCGTTCGACCAGGCCACACAGGAGTTCCGGCAGGTCGCCGACGACGCCACGCGCTGGTGGTTGTTCCCGGCGCGGTTGGTGCCGGTGGTGTCGCAGAACGTCGAGGTGATCTCCGTCATGTCCGAGGCCGGCGCCGAGCTGACGCAGTCGGCCAAGCGCGTCGCCACCCAGGTGGACTACTCGCGCATCCGCCGGCCGGGCGGCGGCGTCGACCTCGCGCTGCTCGACCAGTTCACCGAGCCCGTGATCGATGCCTCGAACCGCCTCGCCAGTGCGTCCGCCGACGTTCGCGCCATCGAGTCCCCGTGGGTCGTCGCTCCGCTCGCGAGCCGCATCGACGAGTTCGAGACGAAGGTCGCCGACCTGCGATCGCAGACCGACCTCGCGGCGACCGCGCTGCGGTACGGCCCCGCGATGTTCGGTGGCTCCGGCGAGCGCCACTACCTCGTGCTGCTCGGGAACCCCGCCGAGCTCCGGGATCTCGGCGGACACATCGGCAACTGGGCCGAGCTCAGCATGCTCGACGGGAAGATCTCACTGGTGAAGGTCGGCCAACCGCTCGAGCTCGCGCAGCCGCGACTCGACGACGCCGTCGCCGAGTCGGAGGATCTGCCCCCGAGCTACCTCTCGATGCGGCCGGCCACCTTCCCGCAGAACTGGGGCGCATCGATCGACTTCCCCCTCGATGCCAGGGTGGCGGCACGTCTCTACGAGGCGAAGGTCGGGCGGCGCATGGACGGCGTGCTCTATGCCGACCCCCAGGCGCTGGCGGCGATGCTGCAGATCACGGGCCCGTTGCCGGTCCCGGGCCTGGTCAACCGCCAGATCTCGGCGAGCGACGCCGTGCAGTTCCTCACGCTCGACCAGTTCACGGCCTTCGCCGTTCCGGCCGACGGCGACCGGGCGCTCACCGAACTGGTGCGCAACCTCTTCCAGAAGCTCACCGAGTCGACCCTGCCGTCGCCCGCCGACCTCGGCCGGCTGTTCGGACCGCTGGTCAAGGAAGGCCGCTTCCGGATGGTGTCCCTCCACGGAGAGGACCACTCGCTGCTCGGTCTCCTCGGCATGGACAACGGCTTCGGAGCAACCGACGGCGATGATCTGCTCGCCGTCGTGAACCGCAACGCGAACCCGTCCAAGATCGACACCTTCCTGCACCGGACGACGGCCTACGACGTGGACTGGGATCCGCAGAGCGGCGCGATCAACGCACGGGTGAGCGTCGACCTCCGCAACGACGCGCCGGCGACCGGCCTTCCGCCGTACGTGATCGGCAACTCGGCCGACGCACCGGCGGGCACGAACATCACCGACCTCGCGGTGATCACGCCGTTCGAGTCAACGAGCGTGACCGTGGACGGCGTCGAGGCCGCCGTGACCCCGTTGCGTGACGGCGACGTGTGGCGCCACAACGTGCGCGTATCCGTCCCGCCGGGCGGCACGGTGCACGTCGTATTCGAGCTCGACGGCGATGTCGACCCCGGTTCGACGTATCGGCTGCACTTCTCCGGTCAGCCGACGGTGGTCAAGGGCACCACCACGGTCTCGGTGCGCGCCGATCGAGGTCGGATCGTGCCCGGACCGGGCATCGAGGTCGGCGACCGAGCCGCTACGGCCACGCTGAGTGATATCGGTCAGACAATTCTCACTCTCAGGGAGAGATCCTGAGGTTTCGCGCAATCGCTGAACATGAGGGCTGGACCTTATGGAGAATTTCAGTGAAACTCGACAAACGCCGCACGGGGGTTCGGGAGATTTCCGCGCAGCGCGATGTACTTGGGATGAGGCGGCTATGGGGCTTGCGATGACACGGGGACTACTCAAACGACTGTGTGCAGCGATGTGTGTGATCACCGTCGTCTTCGGCGCGCTGTCATTCGAGACGGCAGCCGCCGCGCCCGCCAAACCCGCCCAGTCGGGCACCAACCGCACGTGCGACGACTACATCCCGCGTGACCTGGCGATCAACGTGCCCAACGCGGCACCCGGCCAGACCGTCGTGATCACGGGCCTCGCGTACCCCGGCGACACCGTCACCATCCGCATCGCGACGCTCGGCGGCCCGCCCATCGTCCTGGGCACCGCGGTGGCCGGTCCCACCGGCCTGTTCAGCGCCTCGATCACGATCCCCGCGAACTTCGTCGAGGGCACCTACAACATCACGGTGTCGTCGCCGAACTGCTCGGGCGTCGGCACGATCACGATCGTCGTGCAGTTCCCGCAGGGCCGATGCACCGCCCGCAAGGTCATCACCGCCAAGCGCGGTGACGTCGTCACGTGGAAGCTGCTCGGCGTGCTCGATCACAGCAAGCCGCTCACCGTCATCCTGGTGCCGGTCGCCGGCGGCCCCTCGGTCGTCGTGTACACCGGGCCCTACCCGCCGAGCGGCTCCGTCACGTTCACGGTCCCGACCGGCCTGCCGAACGGGCGGTACCGCATCGTCGAGTCCGGCACCGGTCTCAACGGCAAGCCCTTGTCGACCCGATGCGGCCGACTGCGCGTGCGGGGCGGCGGGGGCGGTGGCACGACCACGACCACCACCACGTCGACCACGACCACGACGGTGCCCGGTTCGAGCACCACCACGAGCCCGACGACGACGACCACGATTCCCGGCGGCACGTGTGACTCCAACTCCAAGACCGTCGAGTTCGACGGCACCAAGCTCATCGACTTCGACGGCTACAACCCGAAGGTCGCCTACACCGGCATCGAGCCGCTGACGCTCAGCCCGGGTGTGTGGACGATCACCGAGGCCATCTCCAGGGATGCGTACCCGAACCGTGTGAACGTGTTGCAGACGTCGGAGGTCTGGGAGATCCAGTTCCTCGACGCCGGCGGCAACGTGCTCGCCACCTCGGCTCCCACCCAGGACCTGGAGGACTACGTGGCCGTCGCTGAATGGCGCGGCCCCCTCGGCAACGTGACGATCCCCGCAGGGGCGGTCGGCGTGCGTGCCCATCACCTGCCCGACCTCTTCCCCGATGCGCCCGACGGCGTGGCGAACAGCGTGTTCCCGATCGGGTTCACGATCTGCCAGGGTGGCGGCGGTGGCGGCTCCACCACGACCACGACGTCCACCACCAGCACGACCGTGCCCGGGGTCACCACGACCACCATCGGTAGCGTCGTGGTGCCGACGAGCGTGCTCGACGCCACGGCGAACCGCACGGTGAGCACCATCGGGAGCGCCGGCACGTCCACTCGGGTGGCGGGCGCATCGACGACGCGGTCCAGCGGCTCCGGCCTCGCGACCACCGGTTCCACGGTGCGGCCGATCATCGTGTTGGCCGTCGGTCTCATCGCGGTGGGTGCGTTGTTCGCACTCGGCGCACGCCGCCGACGCGACGCCTGAGTCACGCCGGGTTCTTCACCGGCTGTCAGTCGGCGGCGGAGGTTCCTTCGACGAGGGCGCGCAGCGCGGTCAGCGTGAGGTCCTGCGCGGCGATCACGCCGACGGCGGGCGATTGGCCGGGGTCGGTCGTGCCATGGGACACGAGGACGCAAACCAGGCCGGGGATCGCCGTCGTGAGCTGGCCGACCAGCGTCGGCGCGTCGGGATCCGTGAGCCCGGCATCGACGAGCACCACGGTGGGAGCGGAGCGCTCGATGGCCTCGAGTGCCCCGAACCCGGTGTCGGTCTCACCCACCACGAGTGACCCGTCGACACCCAGTCGGTGGTGCGCCTCGGCGCGGAACTCGTCGTCGCTGTCGATGATGAAGAGGCGCATCCCGCCATTGTTGCAGCCGTTCGGGGAGGCGATTGCGACCGGCTAGGGACCACTGAGGGACATCTCCTCGCGGACGAGCTCGTAGAGCTCGACGAGGTCCTCCTCGCTGACGTCGATGAAGGAGTCCATCCGTCGGAGCGCTGCCACCACGGCGCGGTGCGAGGGCTCGTCGGGCCCGTGCGGTGGGCGGCGGGCGAGATGAGCCGGGAATCGGCGCCACGGGAACAGGGCGTTGAGCGCGACGGCGAACAGGACCATCGCGACGGATCCGACGAGCACGGGATGAACGACGAAGCCGTAGCCGAGGGCCCTGATGTTCGGACCGCCGATCACCGCCGTCAACGCGGTTGCCCCGCCCGGTGGATGGATGAACTTGAACTGGTGCATCGCGCCGATCGACAGCCCGACCGCTGCTCCTCCGGCCAGCGCCGGGTGGGAGATGTACCGAGCGCACGTCACGCCGATGAGCGCGGAGACGACGTGTCCGGCGATCACGGGCCACGGCTGCGACAGCTGACCGTGTGGCACCGCGAACAGGAGCACGGCGCTCGCGCCCATGGACGAGATGAGCCAGGCGCCGCCGGCATCGGCATCGACCCACCTCGCCAGCAGCACCAGGAGCGTGATCGCGACGGCGCCGGTCGCCGCCGACACCACCTTTTCCTTCGCACTCACCTCGTCCAACTCGATGCCGAGCAACGCCATGACCGAACTCATGGGGAGCGAGGGTACGTTCACCCGTCAGGCGGACGACAACCGGACGACAACCGGGCTGCGGTGTACGCCCGCCTTTTCGGGTTCGTTGAGTGCACCCCTCGCGCACAACGAACCCCGAAACGCAGAAACCCCCGCAACGGCGGGGGTTTCGGGCAGTGCGCTCGGAGGGACTTGAACCCCCAACCTTCTGATCCGTAGTCAGATGCTCTATCCAATTGAGCTACGAGCGCCGGTGATGGCGGGAGTGATTGTAGACATGCGACGGGGCGGCACCAAATGGCTTGGCGCCGCCCCGTCGGTCAGGTTTGGGTCAGTGACGTGTCAGAGGTGACGACCGCACACCGGCCACGGGCTGCGACCGCGGGCGGCGTAGAGGGCCCGGGCCATCGCGTCCTGGACGGCCGGCGGGGCGTCGGCGGGCGACACGCCCACGTACTGCGGAAGCACCGAGGCGGCCACGCCGTTCCAGGTGCCCTGGTTGAACTGGTACAGGCCGAAGTACTTGCCGCTCCGCGAACGGGCTCGCGGGTTGCCCCCCGACTCGCAGTTCGCCAGACGGGCGAGCTGGTCGTCGGTGAGCGAGCTCTGACTTCGGACCGCCGTCAGCACGGCGTTCTGTTGCTGGATGTTGTTGGCGACGACGGCCTGTTCCTCAGGCGTGCATGCCGCACCACCGAGAGCGAGGATCGCAAGCGCACCGAGTGCGAGGGCGCGCGTGAGTGCAGTTCTGGGGTTCATTGGAAGGTTCTCCTGTCGTTGCGGCCGCCAAGGTGATGGCCGCTCCTCGATGAGGTGAAGTGGTCGGTGCAGTCCCTGTGCTCTCCCGGCAATGTGCTGCTCTGGGGAAGCGAGGGCGCGACGCGGACCGCCTGCTATGTGTGTTTGTTAGATGTCACTATGACGAACTTCGTCACAGAAATGCAACAAACAATCCGGTGCCATCGGTCACAGGCCCGGGGAGGGTGGCGCGCCGGCCACCGATCAACCGAAGCGTCGGTCCTGATTCGGTCGACGCGCGATCGGCGGAGAGGGTGGGATTCGAACCCACGGACCACCTTGCGGCAGTCACCTCCTTAGCAGGGAGGCCCGATCGACCGGACTCCGGCACCTCTCCAGTGCGATCGACAGTGTATCGGCGCTCCGTGCCCGGACGTCCAGTGCTCTCTCGGAAGGAACCATCAAGCCGGAGCCGTCGTCGGCCGATCCCTATTCGGAGCGGCGGCCCATGGACGGGTCGGCGGTGGGGTTCGGGAGGAGCGACGTGTCGAACGGGGCGGCGGACGTGTCGACGACGGGCGACCTCGACGCTGTCTTCGAGGCCGTCCTCGCGTCCGCCGACGAGGCGCTCGTCATCGCCGTCGTCGACGACGCCGACGTCGCGACCGCTCGAGTGGTGTTCGTCAACGAGGCCTTCACCCTCGTGACCGGGCACGGGAGCGCCGCCGCCGTCGGGAGCACCCCGCTCTCACTGCTCGACCCGTTCGCCGGTGCCGCCGACCACTGGAGCCACGACGTCAGTCGCTCGGCGACCACTGAGCGATTGCTCCGGCGGAGTGACGGGCGGCCGTACTGGGCCGAGGTCACGTTCTCCGAACTCGACCTGCCGGGTGCGCCCCGCCACGTGATCGGGCGCATCCGCGACGTCGACGAACGGCATCACGCCAACGAACGCCTCGCACATGCGGCGACGCACGACGCGCTGACCGGCCTTCCCAACCGGGTGCTCCTCATCGAACGGCTCGACGAAGCGCTGCGGCGGGACGCGGGGCGCGACGGAGCGGTCGCCGTGATGTTCGTCGATCTCGACCACTTCAAGCTGGTGAACGACTCGCTGGGTCACGAGTGCGGCGACGCCGTGCTGCGCGAGGTGTCGGCGCGCCTCGTGAGGTGCACCGGTCCCGGCGACACCGTCGGGCGATTCGGTGGCGACGAACTCGTGATCGTCCACGGGACGGCCTCCGACACGTCGGCGGTGGAGCTCGCCGAGCGGGTGCTCGACTCGCTGGCCGCCCCGATGGTGGTGGGCGGACGCGAGCTGGTCATGTCGGCGAGCATCGGCGTCGCCACCCACACCGGCGGTACCGAGGAGTCGGAGCAGCTGCTCCGCAATGCCGACACAGCCCTGTACGCGGCCAAGGAACGTGGGCGGGGGAGGGTGGAGCAGTTCAGCGAGGAGCTGTTCCGGCGTGTCGTCCGCCGCGTCGAGGTCGAGTCGGAGCTGAGGGTCGCGTTGCGCGAGGACCAGTTGTTCCTCGAGTACCAGCCGCAGGTGGACCTCAGTACCGGTCGCGTCGTGGGCGTGGAGGCGCTGGTGCGATGGGCGCACCCCGAACGCGGCCTCGTGATGCCCGGCGACTTCATCGCCGTCGCCGAGGAGTGCGGTCTCATCGTTCAGCTCGGTCGTTGGGTGTTGCGGGAGGCGTGCCGTCAGTTCGTTGCGTGGCACGCGACGTCGCGCCAGGCGCCCCCGGCGATCACCGTGAACGTGTCGATCCGCCAACTCGACGACCCGACGTTCGTCGACGATCTGATCGACATCCTCGACGAGACGGGCATCGACCCGGCGTCACTGTGTCTCGAGCTCACCGAGAGCGCACTCATGCGCTCCGACGCCGACGACGGTGTCGCAGTGCTCGACCGCCTGCGTTCGCTCGGCGTGTTCATCGGCATCGACGACTTCGGTACGGAGTACTCGTCGCTGGCGCGACTGCGCGACCTGCCCGTCGAGATCCTGAAGATCGACCGATCGTTCGTCGACGGTCTCGGCACGGAGTCGGGTGACACGGCGATCGTCGCCTCGATCATGAGCCTGTCGCTGGCCATGGGGTTGCACGTCGTCGCGGAAGGTGTCGAGACGGAGCGGCAGGCGGTCGCACTCGCCGAGCTCGGATGCAGCGTCGCCCAGGGCTTCCTGTTCTCGCGTCCGGTGCACCCCGACGAGATCGCCGCACTCGGGTCCCGCCGTCTGTGGCGACCGCCCTCCCCGACGGCCCGGAACGCGCCCGCGACGCTGACGGACGAGCAGCACCCTGCGGCACGGCGCGGCCGGCGCCGGTTCGTCGACGAGTTCCTCGATCACATCGGCGCGCCGATGAGCGACGCCGCGCCCACCGACGGGAGCGATGCGTGACCATCCTGTTCGCGCTCGGGACGCTCGCCGTGGGCGCCGCCTACGTCGGGCTCGGCATCCTCAGCGCGGTCGAGGTCGTCGCCTTCCGACGGGAGCGCGGGATCTCGCGATTCGGCGTCGGGTTCTCGCTGATGGCAGCGAGTTGCGGACCCCACCACCTCGTCCACGGCTGGCACATGCTGAGCGGGATGAACAGCAACGGCGCGCTGGCTGCGACCACGGTGATCGGTCTGCCCGCGGGTCTCGTCTTCGTGGGGCTCCGCATCGAGGCGATGCTCGGCGGACGCGGTGATCGCTTCATCGGTGGCACGCCCTGGTGGATCACCGCGACGCCACTCGGGTTCCTGGTCGTCGCGGGAACGCTGGTGGATCGAGCCCTGTCCGTGGAGCTTGCGTCGACGGCGCAGCACATGGCGTCGATGCCGGGCATGACTCACACGGCGGGCATGGCCCACCTGCCCGGCATGGCGCAGGCCGGCTCGAGCTGGTCGTTCGACCCCACGTCGCTGGTGTTCCTCACCAACGTCTTCGTGGCGGTGACCTACTCGATGGTCGGCTGGTGCCTGGTGCGAACGCAGCTCCGTCGGCGACCGGCCGCCGGGGGATGGTCGCTGTCGGGCCTGGCCCTCGCCGGCGTCTTCCCGACCTGCGCGCTCATGCACCTCGTGTACGCGCTCACCGCCGGGAGCGACTCGCACATGGTGGTGTTCGACGTGCTCGGCGTTCCGGCATCGGTGTACTTCATCTGGGTGGTCTACGGGCTGTACCGGGAGTCGATCGTCGACTGGAACCGGCGTCCGATCGTCGGTCCGTCGTCGCGGCCGAGCCGCCCGTCACCGTGGAAGGTCGGCACGAGCTGACGGGCTGATCGGCCCGGGGCCGACTGCGGAGGGAGGGGGATTCGAACCCCCGGAGGCTTGCACCTCAACGGTTTTCAAGACCGTCGCAATCGTCCGCTCTGCCATCCCTCCGGCCGCGACGCTAGCAAAGGCCGAATTCGCCCCTTCGGCCCCGATCCAATCCGATCGCCTGGTTGCGCCGAACGACCGGCGATGACCTCCACCGATGCGACCCACCCCGAGACGCTCCCCCCGCGTCCGGCGCGCTGGGGCATCGGGGCGGCCGTCGGACTCGTCACCGCCGCCGTCGCGCTCGGCTCCGCCGAGCTCGTGTCCGGCATCGACCGGCGCTTCGCGTCGCCGGTCACCCAGGTCGGCAACCGCGTCATCGATGCGGCGCCGCCCTGGTTGAAGACCTTCGCGATCGAGAACTTCGGCACCAACGACAAGGCCGTCCTGATCGGCAGCGTGATGGTGCTGCTCGCCGTCTTCGCCGTCGCCCTCGGCATCCTGTCCCGCCGCCACCTGTCCGCGGCCACCACGGGCGCCGCCCTCTTCGGTGTGCTCGGCGCTGCGGCCGCGCTCGCCGGGGTGGGTGGCGCCCTCGCGGCCGTCCCCTCGGTGGTGGGTGGCATCGTGGCGGTCGTCGCGATCCGGATGCTGGCCCGACGGGCCTGGGCGCCACGCCTCGCAGGTGCGTCGTCGGTGCAGGACGAGGTGGCCGTGGAGTCGCCGACCGTGCACAAGGCGACCGGCGAGGTCGACCCCCCGACCACCCCGGCGCTCGCCGGCGCTCCCAGCCGGCGCGCGTTCCTGACGGTCGCCGCGGCGATGGCGGTCGTCGGTGGCGCGGCAGCAGCGACCGGCCGCCAGCTCCGCACCCGATTCGACGCAGCGGTCGACCGGGCCAAGGTCGTACTCCCGAGGGCGAAGAAGTCGTTGCCGGCGCTCGACGTCGACAAGTACTCGGCGGGCGTCGACGGCGCCACGCCGTTCATCACCTCGAACAGCTCGTTCTACCGGGTCGACACCGCCCTCGAGGTGCCGCAGGTCGCGATCGACAGCTGGAAGCTGTCGGTGAAGGGCCTCGTCGACCGGCCGCTCACCTTCACCTACGACGAGCTGCTGAAGCGCGACCTCGTCGAGGCCGACGTCACGCTCACCTGCGTGTCGAACGAGGTCGGCGGCCATCTGGCGGGGACCGCTCGCTGGCTCGGTGTGCCGCTGACCGAGATCCTCGAGGAAGCGGGCGTGCGCTCGTCCGCCGACCAGATCGTCGGCCGATCGGTCGACGGCTACACCTGCGGGTTCCCGGTCGACGCCGTCGACGGCAAGCGAACCGCCCTCCTCGTGGTGGGGATGAACGGCGAGCCGCTCCCCGTGAACCACGGCTTCCCGGCGCGGCTGCTCGTCGCCGGTCTCTACGGCTACGTGTCCGCCACCAAGTGGCTCAGCGAGATCGAGCTCACGCGGTTCGCCGACTTCGACCAGTACTGGGTGCCGCGCGGCTGGGACGCCAAGGCACCCATCAAGACCCTGTCGCGGATCGACACGCCCGTCCCGCTCGGACGGATCGGCGTCGGGCGACACCCGATCGCCGGTGTGGCCTGGGCGCAGACCCGTGGCATCTCGAAGGTCGAGGTGAAGGTCGACGACAGTCCTTGGACCGCAGCGCAGCTGCGCCCCGTCCCCAACAAGGAGACGTGGTGTCAGTGGGTGCTGCCCTGGGACTTCGCCGCCGGAAGCCACAACATCACCTGCCGCGCCACCGACGGGACGGGAGCGACGCAGACCGACGAGCGGGCCGCACCCCGACCCAACGGAGCCTCCGGCTGGCACTCCGTCGTCACCCTCGTCGGATGACCGGTGGACCACACCCCTTCTCTACAGCAATGCACCCAAACCCTCACACAGGAGACAGCGCACCATGAACAAGCAACGTTCCATCCGCCGAATCGCAGTCGCAGGGCTGCTCGGCTTCACCCTCCTTGCCGCGTCGTGCGGCAACGACAAGACGGACACGGCGAGCACGACCAAAGCGCCCGACACCACGGCGGCGAACTCCGGCTCGGGCTCGTCGACCGACGGGCCGAGCGGGCCCGGCTGCAGCGCCGTCCCCGCCGACGGTGCCGGCAGCTTCGCCGGCATGGCCGTCGACCCCGCTGCCACCGCTGCGTCGAACAACCCGGTGCTGTCGACTCTCGTCTCAGCGGTGAAGGCCGCTGATCTGGTCGACACGCTCAACGGCCCGGGCCCGTTCACGATCTTCGCCCCGACCAACGATGCGTTCGCCAAGATCCCGGCGGACACGTTGAACTCGGTGCTCGCCGATAAGGCGACGCTGACGAAGATCCTCACGCTGCACGTCGTGCCCGGCAAGATGTCGGCTGCGGACCTCGTGAAGGCGGGCAAGGCCACGACCGTCGAGGGCCAGGACATCACCTTCAGCGGTGACGCCTCCAGCCTCAAGGTCAACGGCCAGGCCACGGTGGTGTGTGGTGACGTGCAGGTGGCGAACGCCACGGTGCACATCATCGACACCGTCCTGATGCCCTCCTGATCGGGCATCGCACCTGACTCCCTCATTCGGGGGATCGGCGGTGGGTCGGGCCTCGTGCCCGGCCCACCGTCGCGTCCAATCCGATGTGATATCGGCTCCGAACCATTCGTGTATGGAGGCTCGCATCAGCAAGGATCAGGAGGTGGTGGATCTCCTCAGCCGACGCGGCCGGTCCGAAGTCCGCGGCGCCGACGAGCTGCTCGCCGATGCGGCGAAGGGCGACGAGGCCGCGTTCGCCCAGTTCTACGACATCGTCGTCGCGAGGGTGTTCGGCATCGTCCGGTCGGTTCTCCGTGACCCGGCCCGCTCCGAGGAGGTCACCCAGGAGGTGATGCTCGAGCTGTGGCGAACCGCACCCCGCTACCAGCGCGACCTGGGCTCGGCCACGACCTGGGCACTCACGATCGCCCACCGACGAGCCGTCGACCGTGTGCGGTCGGAACAGGCGGGCCGCGACCGAGAGGAGCGACACGCGCTCCAGAACCCCGAGGTCCCCGAGCCCGACACCTCCAACGTCGTCATCGACCTGCTCGACCGCGAGCGTGTCGTCCGGGCGCTGGCGGAGTTGACCGACACGCAGCGCGAGTCGATCGAACTGGCCTTCTTCGGAGGCCACAGCCACAGTGAGGTGGCCGCCCTGCTCGAGCTCCCGCTCGGCACCGTCAAGACAAGAATCCGTGACGGCCTGGTCCGTCTCCGTGACCGATTGGAGGTGATGTCATGAGCAACATGTCCCCCGACGACAACGACACGTACAGCGTTGCCGGACTCGCCGGCCTGTATGCCCTCGACGCGCTGGAAGGCGACGATCTCGAGCGCTTCGAGGCGTACCTGGCCACCAACGCGGAGGCTCGGGAGGAGGTCGCGGGTTTCCGCGCCACGGCTGCACGCCTCGGCGAGATGACCGCGACGGCGCCGCCCGCCGGACTGCGCGACCGGGTGATGCACCAGGTGAGCGTGACCCGGCAGGAAGCACCGGTCGTCCAGCTCGACGAACGACGCGCCGCACGCGCCCGGCGTCGTGCCGTCCTCGGTGCCGTTGCCGCGGTTGCGGTGCTGATCGCCGGCGTCGGCGGCTATCTCATCGGCGATCGGACGGCTCCGGCCCCCACCGATGTCGCCGCACTGCTCACCCGGCCCGACACGAAGGTCGTGCCGCTCACGGGCATCGGCTCCGACGTCGCCGCCGGCCAGGTCGTGGTCGCCCCCGGTGTCAACAAGGTGGTCGTCGTGTCGGACAAGATGCCGCCGTCGAACGAGGGCCGGACCTACGAGCTGTGGAAGGTCGACGCTGCCGGCGTGCACGCCGCCGGCCTGTTCGCTCCGGTGAACGGCAAGGTGAGGGCGGCCCTCGACGTCGACCTCCAGGGGGCCACCAAGTTCCTCATCACCGACGAACCGGAGGGCGGCTCGCCGAAGGCGACCACCGATCCGCTGATGGAGGCGTCGCTGGCCTAGTGGCCGGACGGGTCGCCCAGCTGCGCTCGCAGCGACGCGAGCCAGTCCTCCGCAGCGACCGCCTTGGCGTCGGCATCGCCGCGCACCTCCGGGGCCCTTGCCCCGTCCGCGGGATACGAGCCGAGGAACTTCACGTCCTGCTTGACCTTGAGCGCACGCAGGCAGTCGGCGACGACGTCGTCGGCGATGTGGCCGTCCGCGTCGATGAGGAAGCAGTAGTCGCCGAGCGCGGTCTTGGTGGGCCGTGACAGCAGTAGCGACAGGTTGATGCGCCGGGCGGCGAACTCCTGGAGGATGCCGAGCAGCGACCCGGGCGTGTCGGCGCGCTGGAAGACCACCATCGACGTCTTGTCGTGCCCCGTCGGCGCGGGGATGCCCGAGCGAGCGACGAGCGCGAAGCGCGTGGCGTTCTCGGGATGGTCCTCGATGTCACGGGCGACGAGGTCGAGGCCGTACACCTCGGCGGCGCGGCTGTTGCCGATGGCGGCCACCGACGGATCGTCGCCGAGCGCGACGGCTTCGGCGGCCCCGGCGGTGGAGGTGGTGGGCACGAGCTCGGCGCCCGGCAGGTTCTCGCGCAGCCAGTCCCGGCACTGCGCGTATGCGTGGGGGAACGAGGCCACCTGCTTGATCTGGTCGAGTCCGGTGCCGGGGCGAACCATGAGGTTCATCTCGACGGGGAGCACGACCTCACGTTGGATGAGGAGCTCGACGTCGAACGCCAAGGTGTCCATCGTGATGTTGACCGAGCCCTCGATGGCGTTCTCGGTGGCGACGAACCCGTACTCGAGGTCGCCGCAGTCCACGGCGAAGAGCAGATCGGCGAACGAGTCGAACGGCACCCGTCGGGCGGCGGCGAGGTCGGGCTGGCCGAGCAGGGCCTGCTCGCTGAACGTGCCCGCGGGCCCCAGGTAACCGACCCGATCGGTGGGGGACACCGGGTTCGTGATCATCGCCGCAGGCTACCGTGGACCCATGTCTCATCTCGCTCCGGTTTGGTACAAGGTCACCGATCTCGACGTGGTGTCGGGCGAGGGCTCATGGGTCGTGGCCGCCGACGGTGCGCGCTACCTCGACTTCACGAGCGGTATCGCCGTCACCAGCACCGGGCACTGCCACCCGGCCGTCGTCGCTTCCGTCCAGGCGCAGGCCGCGACGTTCATCCACGCCCAGGTGAACTGCTACTCCCACCCGCTCCTCGAGGAGCTCGCCAGGGCGCTCGACGGCATCACGCCGGAGGGCATCGACACCTTCTTCTTCTCGAACTCGGGGGCCGAGGCGACCGAGGCGGCGGTGAAGCTCGCCAAGCAGGCGACCGGCCGGCCGAACGTCGTGGTGTTCGAGGGCTCGTTCCACGGGCGCACCCACATGACCATGGCGATGACCACGTCGAAGACCGTCTACCGGGCGGGCCACAGCCCGCTGCCGGCCGGGGTGTTCGTGGCGCCGTTCCCCCGGTCGCTCGGCGTGGGGTCGCTCGACGATCGCATCGACGCGTCGCTCGAGGCACTCCGCCATCTGCTCCTGTCGCAGACGGCACCGTCGGAGACCGCGGCGATGATCCTGGAGCCGGTGCTGGGCGAGGGCGGCTACGAGCCGGCTCCCACGAGGTTCCTCGAGGGCATCCGGGCGATCTGCGACGAGCACGGCATCCTGTTCATCGCCGACGAGGTGCAGGCCGGGTTCGGGCGCACCGGCAAGATGTTCGCGGTGGAGCACTCGGGCGTGCGCCCCGACATCCTGGTGATGGCCAAGGGCATCGCCTCCGGCTTCCCGCTCTCGGCCATCGGGTCGTCGGCGGAGATCATGTCGGCCTGGCCGGCCGGGTCGCACGGCGGCACCTACGGCGGCAACCCCATCGGCTGCGCTGCGGCGCTCGCCACCATCGGGGTGCTCACCTCCGACGGCTTCCTCGCCAACGTCAACGACCGGGGCGCCCAGCTGAGCAGCGGTCTCGCGAAGCTGGCGACCGAGCATCCCGTCATCGCTGACGTGCGCGGTCCCGGCCTGATGGTCGCGATCGAGTTCCGAGACCCGGCCACCGGCGCGCCCGACGCGGCCCGCACGGCTGCGGTCATCGAGCACTGCCGGCAGTCGTCACGACTTCTGCTCATGAACGCCGGCACCTACGGGAACGTCATCCGGTTCATGGCGCCGCTCGTCGTCACCGAGTCGGAGATCACCGTGGCCCTCGACGCCGTGGCAGCGGCACTCGAGGCCTCCGCGTGAGCGATCATCACCACACGGCAGCCGACCACGACGGCGACCGGTTCTACTTCCGCCAACTCCTCGCCGGGCGCGACTTCGCCGTCACCGACCCGATCGCCCGCCAGATGGTGAACTTCGCGTATCTCATCGGCGACCGCGCCACGGGCGAGTGCGTCGTGGTCGACCCGGCGTACGACGTGGCCGGGTTGCTCGCGGTCGCGGAGTCCGACGGCATGACGGTGGCCGGCGCGCTCGTGACCCACTACCACCCCGATCACTGCGGCGGCGAGATGATGGGCTTCCACATCCAGGGCATCGAGGCCCTGCTCGAGCTCACGAACGTGCCGATCCACGTTCAGGCAGACGAGCTTCCCTGGGTGACCCGGGTCACCAACTGCGCCGAGCCCGACCTCGTCGGTCATGCGCCCGGCGACGTCGTGATGGTCGGCGAGATCCCGGTGGAGCTGATCCACACGCCCGGTCACACCCCGGGGTCGCAGTGCTTCCTGGTCAACGACCGACTCGTCTCCGGCGACACCCTGTTCCTCGACGGCTGCGGCCGTACCGACCTTCCCGGCGGCAATCCCGAGGAGCTCTACTTCAGCCTCACGCAGCGGCTGGCCAAGGTGCCCGACTCGGCGGTCCTCTACCCCGGCCACCAGTACTCGCCGGAGCCGTCCGCCACCGTCGGCGACACCCGCGCGCACAACATCGTCTTCCGGCCGAAGACCCCCGAGCAGTGGATGATGATGTTCGGGGGCGCATGATCCCCGGCGGCTCCGACGCCTCGCTCCCGCCGGGTTGGAACGAGCATCGCCCGCCACGCTGGGTGCCTCGCGCCGTGCTCTACGCCGCGATCGGGATTGCCGGCTTCATGGTGTCGCGCTACCTGTTCGTCAAGCTGTCCGACCTCCTGACGATCCTCCTCGTCTCGCTCTTCCTCTCGTTCGCGATCGAACCGGCCGTCGACAGCCTGGCCGACCGCGGCTGGCGGCGCGGCTACGCGACGGGACTCGTGTTCGTCGTCCTCCTGGTGCTCAGCAGCCTGCTGGTGTGGGTGATCGTCGACCTCGTCGTGCAGCAGGTGCGAACGCTGGTGAACGACGCGCCCGGGCTCGTGCGAAACGCGACGAAGTGGGTCAACAACCGGTTCGATGCGAACATCACGACCGACAAGATCATCGAGCAGATCCGCAAGTACCAGGGCAACCTCGCGAGCACGGCGGGCGACCTCGGCGGTCGTGTCGTGTCGGTCACCGGTTCGGTGCTCGCCGTGGTGTTCAACGTGTTCACGGTCGGGC
The DNA here is from genome assembly GCA_046331245.1 of Acidimicrobiales bacterium. GTDB lineage: Bacteria > Actinomycetota > Acidimicrobiia > Acidimicrobiales > Microtrichaceae > SSF14. The sequence goes on from JAXLRH010000001.1 coordinate 93,047, forward strand.
TGTTCTCGTTCTATCTGGTCGCCGACGGCCCTCGGTTCCGCCGGTCGATCTGCTCGGTCCTCCCGCCGGAGCGGCAGCATCTGGTGCTGAGCCTGTGGGAGCTCGCGATCCACAAGACCGGTGGGTACCTCTACTCCCGGCTGCTGCTCGCCACTGCGTCGGCGGTGGCGAGCTGGATCGCCTTCATGGTGATCGGCGTTCCGTCACCCCTCGCGCTGGCGATCTGGATGGGCATCGTGTCGCAGTTCGTGCCGGTCATCGGCACCTACATCGGCGGAGCGCTCCCGCTCCTCATCGCCCTGCTGAACCACCCCACGCACGCGATCGCCGTCTTCATCTTCCTGATCGTGTACCAGCAACTCGAGAACTACCTGCTGGCTCCCCGCATCTCGGCGGCGACGATGGCGATCCATCCGGCGGTCGCGTTCGGAGCGGCGATCGCCGGTGCCAGCATCATCGGCCCCATCGGCGCGCTGCTCGCGCTTCCCGCAGCCGCGATCATCCAGGCGTTCGTCTCGTCGTACCTCGAGCGCCACGAGGTGGTGGAGACCGAGCTCACCGAGGCCCTGCTGGTTGCGGTCGACGAGGGCGACGTGGACGGGCCCGGCGACCCCAACCGTGCTGGGTTCGTCCGCGGTCAGCGAAGCGCCGACGACGCGTCGAGCGCCCAGGAGCAGAGCAGCTCACGATCGTCGGACGACCACGAGGCGCGCTCGTCGGACCAGTAGGCGCACACCGCGCCGATCACCGGGGCGGAGGAGAGGGTCGCGGCGGCGCAGATGCCGGGCGCGAGGCCGAGCACCGGGAGGTGCAGCGCGGAGGTCAGACCGAGATCGCCGATCGTCGTCGACGAGTCGTGGGCCACCGCCAGGGCCCCGGCGTTGCGGATGAACATGTACTTCGAGGGCCGGATGTTGCCGAGCGACCACGGGAACCAGCCGAGTGGCACCTCGTGTTCGTCCGCCCCGTCGCCGGCGTCGAACTCGGCCGCGGGATGGCTGAGGGCCGTCCAGCGGCGTGTGAGTCGAGCGCCGTCGACCGTGATCTCGAACAGCTCGACACGCTGCGCGTCGAGACGCCCGCCGATGCGTGCGGCGACCTCGTCGGCGCGCTGCCGCGATGTGATTCCGGTGGTATTCCCCATGCCCTCAAGGGATCGACGTTCCCTCGGCGGACCCTGAGCAATTCCTGTCAGGCGTCGGCTTCGGCCTCGGGTTCGGCCTTGGCGGGCGGCCGGTAGAAGGCGGCGAGCAGCCCGGCGCCGGACGCCAGCCCGACCCCGCCGGAGATGGCAAGGCCCCGCCAGCCGGCGAGGTTGGCCTCGATGTCGAACACGTGGTCGAGCGAGTACCGGCCGGCACCCAGCGTCGCCACGCCGACGGCGACGACGGAGATGATGAAGTTGTACTCCCAGCCGTCCTTCACGATGAAGAAGCCGTTCTCGCGGTGCGTCCAGGCCGCCACGAACATCACGCCCACCATGCCCGCTGCCGCGAGCGGGGTGAGCAGGCCGGCGGCGAACAGCACGCCGGTGCCCACCTCGGTGCTGGCGGCGAGCAGCGCGTGCACGTTGCCGGGACGCATGCCGATGCTGTCGAACCATCCGGCCGTGCCCTTGAGGCGGCCGCCACGGAAGAACTTGTTGTAGCCGTGGGCGAACATCATCGATCCGAGGCACACGCGGATGATGAGCAGGGCGGTGTGCTGAGAAGTGCTCATCGCCCCAACCTACTGCCCCGATCGCATCTGACGATCCGTCAGGCCTCCGGTAACCTGAGCCGACGCTCCTGTCGCAGCCCGGTGAGCTGTGACCCCGTGCCGAGTTGGAGACCACCTGTGACGAGCACCCCCGATCTGGCGCTGGCCGCCGACTTCCCGGCGGCCGACCACGAGCAGTGGCGTGCCCTGGTGGACAAGGTCCTGAAGGGTGCGTCGTTCGAGCGCAGGTTGGTGTCCAACACCTACGACGGCATCGCGATCCAGCCGCTCTACACGGCCGCGGACAGCCCGGCGCACGCGTCGGAGCAGCATCCGGGTCAGCCGGGATACACCCGTGGCGCGACGGCTGCCGGCCCGGCCCACGGCGCGTGGGAGATCCGTCAGACGCAGCAGCACCCGGAGCCGGTCGAGGCCAACCGGCGCATCCTCGAGGATCTCGGCGGTGGGGTGAACTCGCTGGCGCTCCGCCTCGACATCGCCGGCGCCGGTGACGTCGACGGGGTCGTGATCGGCGGGTCGTCCGACGTCGCGACGCTGCTCGACGGCGTCTACCTGGACCTCGTGTCGGTCACCCTCGAGGCCGGTCCGTCGTTCGCCGCCGCCGCTCGCCTGCTCATCGAGGCGTGGGAGACCGCCGGGGTCTCGATCGACCAGCGTCGTGGGAGCCTCGGCGCAGACCCGCTCGGTGCGCTGGCCGCGACGGGCCGCCTGGCGCAGGGGCTCGACGCAGCGCTCGGCGCCACGGTCGAGCTCGCGACCGAGACGGCCGCGTGGCCCCACGTGCGTGCCATCGACATCGACACGGCACCGTACGTCGACGCCGGCGCCAGCGAGGCCCAGGAGCTGGCAGCGATGGTGGCGACGGGTGTGGCCTACCTACGAGCGCTGACCGACGGCGGCCTCACGGCCGATGCCGCTGCGGCGCAGATCGGCTTCACGGTGTCGGCCGACGCCGACGTGTTCGCCACGATCGCGAAGCTCCGTGCCGCCCGTCGGGTCTGGAGCCACGCCCTGGCCGCAGCCGGGGTGTCGGAGACCAGCGCGCCGTTCGCCGCCCGCACGGCGACGCGGATGATGAGCCGCCGCGACCCCTGGGTGAACATGCTCCGCACCACGGCGGCGTGCTTCGCCGCCGGTGCCGCCGGTGCCCCCACCGTCACGGTGCAGCCGTTCGACGCGGCGCTCGGACTCCCCGACGGCCTGGCGCGTCGCATCGCGCGCAACACGCAGCTGGTGCTGCAGGAGGAATCCCACGTCGGCATCGTCGCCGATCCCGCCGGTGGTTCGTACTACGTCGAGTCGCTCACCGATCAGCTCGCGGAACGGGCCTGGGAGCGGTTCGTCGAGATCGAGGCGGCCGGCGGCATGGCCGCAGTGCTGCTCGACGGCAGCGAGGCGAAAGTGCTCGGTGCGATCCGCGGGGCCCGTGCCGCGAACATCGCGACGCGCCGCGACGCCCTCACCGGCGTGAGCGAGTTCCCGAACCTCGCGGAGGAGCCGCTCACCCGGCCCGCCCCCGACGTGGAGGCGCTGCGCGCCGACGCCCGAGCTCGCTGGGGCGCGGCGGCCGACACGTCCGGTCCGGCCACGGTGATCGAGCCGCTGGGCGCGAGCCGCCTGGCCGCCGGCTTCGAGGCGCTGCGCGACGCGAGCGACGCCCATCTCTCCGCGACGGGCTCGCGTCCTCGCGTGTTCCTCGCGAACCTCGGCCCGATCGCGACCCACACCGCCCGTGCCAGCTACGCGAAGAACTTCCTCGAGGCGGGCGGTGTCGAGACGCTCGGCACGACCGGCGAGGACGACGCAGCGGTCACCGCAGCATTCGCGGCGTCGGGGTGTTCCGCCGCCGTCATCTGCAGCTCCGATGCGGTCTACGCCGACCGGGCAGCGGACGTCGCGTCGGCCCTGCGTGCGGCCGGGGCGCGACGGGTGCTGCTCGCCGGCAACCCGGGCGAGCAACGAGGGGCGTACGAAGCCGCAGGTGTCGACGAGTTCATCCACGTCGGTGTCGACGTTCTCGTGTCGCTCCGAGGAATCCTCGAGGCCGAAGGAGTGTCGCTGTGAGCGGTTCGAAGATCCCCGACTACACCCAGGTGGCCGCTCCGGCGCCGCAGGTGACGAGCCCGGTGGCGTGGAGCTCGGCATCGGAGGCGGAGACCGGCCTCACCGTCGACAAGCAGGTGTGGGAGACGCCCGAGGGCATCGACGTCGCGCCGCTCTACACGGCTGCGGACGTCGACGGGCTCGACTTCCTCGACACCTACCCGGGTATCGCCCCGTTCCTGCGCGGGCCCTATCCCACCATGTACGTCAACCAGCCCTGGACCGTGCGCCAGTACGCCGGTTTCTCCACCGCCGAGGACTCGAACGCGTTCTATCGGCGCAACCTCGCGGCCGGGCAGAAGGGCCTGTCGGTCGCCTTCGACCTCGCCACCCATCGCGGCTACGACTCCGACCATCCCCGCGTCGCCGGTGACGTCGGCATGGCGGGCGTGGCCATCGACTCGATCTACGACATGCGCGTGCTGTTCGACGGCATCCCGCTCGACCAGATGTCGGTGTCGATGACGATGAACGGCGCCGTGCTCCCGGTGCTCGCCCTCTACATCGTGGCGGCCGAGGAGCAGGGGGTGAGCCCCGACAAGCTCGCCGGCACCATCCAGAACGACATCCTCAAAGAGTTCATGGTGCGGAACACCTACATCTACCCGCCCGCGCCGTCGATGCGGATCATCTCCGACATCTTCAGCTACACGAGCGAGAAGATGCCGAAGTACAACTCCATCTCGATCTCCGGCTACCACATGCAGGAGGCGGGAGCGACGGCCGACCTCGAGCTGGCGTACACGCTCGCCGACGGCGTCGAATACCTCCGTGCCGGCATGGGCGCCGGGCTCGCGGTCGACGCATTCGCTCCGCGCCTCAGCTTCTTCTGGGCGATCGGCATGAACTTCTTCACCGAGATCGCGAAGATGCGGGCGGCACGCCTGCTGTGGGCGAAGCTCGTGCGGCAGTTCGAGCCGTCGAACGACAAGTCGCTCTCGTTGCGCACCCACAGCCAGACCTCGGGCTGGTCGCTCACCGCGCAGGACGTGTTCAACAACGTCGTCCGCACGTGCGTCGAGGCGATGGCCGCGACGCAGGGTCACACGCAGTCGCTCCACACCAACGCCCTCGACGAGGCGCTCGCGCTGCCCACCGACTTCTCGGCACGCATCGCGCGCAACACGCAGCTGTTCCTGCAGCAGGAGTCGAACACCACCCGTGTCATCGACCCGTGGGGAGGCAGCTACTACGTCGAGCGCCTCACCTACGAGCTCGCCCGCAAGGCGTGGGACCACATCACCGAGGTCGAGTCGCTCGGTGGTATGGCGAAGGCCATCGAGGCCGGCATCCCCAAGCTCCGCATCGAAGAGGCGGCGGCTCGCACCCAGGCCCGCATCGACTCGGGTCGTCAGTCGGTGATCGGCGTCAACAAGTTCCGTCCCGACGGCGACGAGAAGATCGACGTGCTCAAGGTGGACAACGCCCTGGTGCGCACGGGCCAGATCGCGAAGCTCGAGCGGCTTCGCGCCGAGCGCAACTCCGACGAGGTCCGTTCGGCGCTCGAGGCGCTCACGAACGCGGCCGGGTCGGGCGAGGGCAACCTGCTCGACCTCGCCGTGAACGCGGCGCGCAAGATGGCCACCGTGGGGGAGATCAGCGAGGCGCTCGAGCAGGTGTACGGACGTCACCGGGCCGAGATCCGGTCGATCTCAGGGGTGTATCGGAGCGAGATGGGCGCAGACAACGAGACGGTCGCGAGGGTTCGGCGCAAGGTCGAGGCGTTCGAGGCCGCCGACGGCCGCCGGCCTCGCATCCTGCTGGCGAAGATGGGCCAGGACGGGCACGACCGTGGTCAGAAGGTCGTCGCCTCGGCGTTCGCCGACCTCGGGTTCGTCGTCGACATCGGCCCGCTGTTCACCACGCCGGCCGAGGCCGCGCAGCAGGCCGTCGACGCCGACGTCCACATCGTCGGCCCGTCCTCGCTCGCTGCGGGACACCTCACGCTCGTGCCCGAGCTCGTGACGGCGCTCGCCGAGCTGGGCCGGCCCGACATCATGATCGTCGTCGGCGGCGTCATCCCGCCGCAGGACTTCGACGAGCTGCGAGCGGCCGGCGCCGCTGCCATCTTCCCGCCCGGCACGGTGATCGCCGCGGCGGCTGACGATCTGCTCGACCAGCTTGCCGAGCGGCTCGGGTACGACCTCGGCGAGTAGCGGCCACGCACCGTCTCAGGACGGCAGCGGCAGTCGGATCCGGAAGGTCGTCGGGCTCGTCTCGGCGACGTCGAGCCGACCACCCTCGGCCTCGATCACCCGTCGTGCGAGCGGCAGGCCGATGCCGTGGGTCGACGTACGTGGGCGCTGCACGAAGATCTCGCTGACGCGACTCGGGTCGATCGTGCCCTCGTCGGCGACGGTCAGCTCGGCCCAACCGTCGTTCACCATCAGCGCAACGGTGACGGTGCCCGTGCCGTGGCGGGTCGCGTTCCACAGCAGCACGTCGAGCGCCTGACCGACGGCTCCCTGCGCCGCCTCCACGTGCAGCTCGGGACCGTCGACGGTGACGATGCGGCGACGCCGACGCCGCAGCACGAGGACCACGTCGCCGACGTGGTTCGCGACGAGGCCGCGCAGGTCGAATCGCGTCGCGACACCGGCGCGTCCGGTGCGTGAGAGGCGAAGCAGCGCGTCGATGGTGTCGGAGAGCCGGTCGGCCTGCTCGATGGCCGCAACCGCCTCGCCGGCGGCGACGGGGTCGTCGGTGAGGACGAGCTCCTCCAGACGCAGACGAAGGCCGGTGAGTGCCGATCGGAGCTGGTGGCCGGCGTCACGGTTGAAGCTCCGCTCCGCTCGCACGAGCGCGTCGATGCGTGCGGCCGACGCGTCGAGGGTGGTCGCGAGGCTGTCGAGCTCGGGGATGCCCGATCGGGGCGCCGTCACCGAGAAGTCGCCGGAGCCGAGCCGGGCAGCGGTATCGGCCAGCTCGCGGAGGGGTTGGCCGAGCCGTCGCGCCTCCGCCTGCGCCAGCAGCCATGTGGTGAGCAGGCCCGCGAGGCCGAGGCCGGCCAGGATCACGAGTGGGCGCTGCACGCGATCACGGACCGGGTTCGCGCTGGCGAACACGGTGACGACGCGATCGTCGTCGCGCACCGTCGTGGAGATCAGCTCGCCCAGCGGACGGGTGTGGATCTGGATCGGGTCACCGCCGCCGATGACGACCTTCGCGCTCGTGTCGGGCGGGAGGAGGTTGCCGAGGGCCACGGGGTCGAGGGCCTCGCCCGACCGCACACTGCGCGTCACCTGGTCGAGCACGTAGCTCGCCTGCTGCGCGAGCTGCGCCTTCGTCTCGTCGCTCGCGACGCGCTGCAGGAGGTAGCCCATCGGCACGGCGAGGAGGATGAGCACCACCGTGGTGACGCCCAGGAACGAGATGACGAGGCGACGCTTCATGCGTGGCGGCGGCTCACTCGGAGGGGTCCTCGGTTTCGAAGCGGAAGCCGACGCCGCGCACGGTGGTCACGTAGCGGGGATGATCGGGCGGGTCGCCGAGCTTGCGCCGCAGTGCGGAGACGTGAACGTCGAGCGAGCGGCTCGTCGCGTAGAAGTCGTCGTTCCAGACCTCGGCCAGGATGCGCTGACGGGTGACCACCCGACCGGCGTCGGACATGAGGAGGGTGAGGAGTTCGAACTCCTTCGGTGTGAGCTTGAGCTCCTCGTCGCCGTGCCACGCGCGGTGTGCGTCGGGCTCGAGGCGGATGCCGTGGGTCTCGAGCGCGCCCTCGGCCCGGCGAGTGAGGCGGAGACGGGCACGCACGCGGGCCGTGAGCTCGGCCATCGAGAACGGCTTGGCCATGTAGTCGTCGGCGCCGGCGTCGAATCCGACCACGAGGTCGAGCTCGTCGCTCCGGGCGGTGAGCATGATGATCGGCAGGGTCGAGTCGTGGGCGCGGATGCGTCGGCACACCTCGAGGCCGTCGACGTCGGGGAGGGTGAGGTCGAGCACGACCAGGTCGAACCCGCCGCCGAGAGCGGCGGCGATGGCGTCGTTGCCCCGGTCCATGTGGACGACCTCGAAGTCCTCACGGGTGAGCGCGCGGGCCAGCGGTTGGGCGATGGCGGAGTCGTCCTCGACGAGCAGGAGGCGGGGCACGGGGTTGAGCGTAAACGGCTCCCGGCAGTCCCGGGGGAGAATCGTCCGGGGACCCCGGATCGCGGTCGATTCGCCCGATTCGCGCCGGATCTTTACCGATTCTTCGCGTACGAAGCGGCGAATCTTCGCGACGGTGAGGCGCATAGTGACCTCAGAGTTCGATACGTCGGACTCGCAAGAGGTTTCTCCCGAATATGAGGTTTCTCCCAAGTCTCAGGGCGCCCTTCGGGGCGCCCACCTCTTTTTCCCCGTCTACGATGCCGCGATGCGCCCGGAGCTGACAGTCGGCGACCTGGTCCGCGGCGTGCTGGCCGGCGAACGCACCACCCTGGCGCGTGCGATCACGCTCACGGAGAGCGGCCGCAGCGACCACCGCGAGATGGCCGCCGCCGTCCTCGACGGCGTCATGGAGCACACCGGTAACGCGGTGCGCGTCGGGATCACCGGGGTGCCGGGCGTCGGCAAGTCCACGTTCATCGACCAGTTCGGCACCAACCTCACCGCCACCGGTCACCGTCTGGCGGTGCTGGCGGTGGACCCGTCGAGCCAACGAACCGGCGGCTCGATCCTGGGCGACAAGACGAGGATGGAGCGCCTCGCGGTCGATCCGGCCGCGTTCATCCGCCCGTCGCCGGCCGGCGCGACGCTCGGGGGCGTCACGCGGACCACTCGCGAGGCGATGTTGCTCTGCGAGGCCGCCGGCTTCGACGTGATCCTGGTGGAGACGGTCGGGGTGGGTCAGTCCGAGACGATCGTGTCCGACATGGTCGACTTCTTCCTCGTGCTGATGCTGCCCGGTGCCGGGGACGAGCTGCAGGGCATCAAGAAGGGCGTGCTCGAACTGGCCGACCTCGTTGCGGTGAACAAGGCCGACGGCGACAACGGACCGCGCGCGCAGCAGGCGGCGAGCGACTATCGGCACGCCCTGCACCTCATGGCGCCGGCGACGCCGACCTGGACCCCGCCCGTGACCGTGTGCAGCGGCCTCACCGACGACGGGCTCGACGAGATCTGGCAGCAGATCTGCGTGCACCACGACAAGCTCACGGCCACCGGCGAGCTGGCCGAGAAGCGTCGTCATCAGCAGCTGCGCTGGATGTGGTCGATGGTGAACGACCGCCTGATGGAGGTGTTCCGCCGGGAGCCGGCCGTTGCCGACCATCTCGCCGAGACCATGCGACAGGTCGAGGCGGGCGCCCTCGCCGCAACCGTGGCCGCCGATGATCTCATGGCTCGGTTCGAACGCTCGTTGCACCCGGGCGAGGCGTGACGGACGTATCGACGCCCGAAAGGCCTTGAAACATCACCAGGGTTCTGGCACACCGTAGGAGGTGCGCTGGAGTGGTGAGGGACGATGGGCGGTCGCGGGACTGCTCGGCGGAGCCCTGCTCGCGGTCGCCTGCGTGTCCGTGCGCGCCGGACTCGCCGAGCCGAGCGGACCGGTCCGACTGGTCGCGGCCTCCTCGCCGTCGTCCGGCTGGGAGGCGGCGCCGGGCAGTTGGCAGGCGTCGGTGGTGCGGGTGCGCACGGCACGATGTCGCGACGAGATCAGCGGCTCGGGCGTCATCGTGGACGGGCGCGTGCTCACCAACGTGCACGTCGTCGACGGCGGGGCCGAGGTGGTGGTGACCACCCACGACGGGACCGATCACCGCGTGCGACGCATGGAGGTGTCGGCACGCGTCGATCTGGCCGTCCTCACCGTCGATGGCCTCGCCACGGACGGAGGTGGGCTCGACCTCGCTGCCGGCGACCAGCCCGACACGCGAACCGACGAGGGTCTGCGGATGGGGGGCTTCCCCGAAGGCGGGGCGTTCACGCAGCGGTCGGTGTCGGTCACCGGCCTCCTCCACGGGTGGGCGTTCCCCGATCCGGCACGGGCGTTCCACCTCGACGCGGCGGTCGTCGGCGGCGAGTCGGGGAGCCCGATCGTGGACGGACGCGGCCGACTCGCCGGGCTCCTCTACGCCCGAGCGCTGGTCGACGGTCGGGGTCTTGCCATCGGCACGAAGGACCTGCGCGAGGCGAGCGCGTCGCTCGCGGCGAAGTCGTTGACGACCTGCTGAGCCGTCAGCCCGGGGTGCCGACGCCGCCGCTGCACGCGGCCCCGAGCTCGGGCGTCTGGTCACCCTGCACGTAGACGTCGAGGAACTTCTGGAATCGCGGGTCGTCGGCGGACGAGAGCCGCAGCTGGCGGCTCCACGCCGACATCACCACCTTGTCGGTGAGGCCCGGGTACGGGCTGGCGATGACGTGCGTGCTCGACTTCGCCGCGGCACGGATGGTGGCGAGCTCGGTCTGGTCGAGGGCCGGATCGAACGCGATCCACACCGCGCCGTGCTCGAGGTCGTGCACCGCGACCTCCTCGGGGACGGGCGACGTGTAGAAGCCGCAGTTCGACCACACGGGATAGTGCGCACCGCCGATCGCCGGCCGAACCGGGTAGTCGACACAGGACTCGACGTGGGTCTGGGCCTGCTTGCCGAAGTCGATCACGCCGTCGATGCCCTCCTTGGCGGGGGTGCCGCCGGGGTCGGCCGTCTCGGGCCCGATCGTGCAGGTGGCGAGGTTCTTCCACTCCGACGAGACCTTCGTGCTGATCGTGATCTTGGAGGCGCCCGACGTGCTGCCGGCGGTGGTGGTGGTCGACGAGGACGACGTGTCGTCGCTGCAGGCGCCGAGCAGTGCGGAGGTGGCGAGCACTGCGACGAGGGCGGCGGCCCGGCGAGCGGAACGTGTGGCGGGACGACTCATCTGTCGGAGCGTAGCGACCGGGTGAGGAGGTGGCCGTCCGCCACCACCGGCTCCCGGGGGATGCGGCGCGGGTCGAACGCCGTCGCGGCCGCCGCCGCGCTCGACGTCTCGGGGGAACCACACGACGCGAGCAGGTAGGCGACGACGTCGGCCACCTCGTCACCGAGGGCGACGCGGTCGGCGAGCGTCACGGCGCCGTGCCGCTTCGCGAGTCGCTCGCCGTGTTCGTCGACCACGAGGGGAACGTGCGCATGACGCGGGGACGGCATTCCGAGGAGCGCGCCGAGGTGTAGCTGGCCCGGCGTCGCGTGAAGCAGGTCGTCGCCGCGCACGACCAGGCCCACACCCTGGTCGTGGTCGTCGACGACCACGGCGAGGTTGTAGGCCGGCACACCGTCGTTGCGGCGGAGCACGACGTCGTCGGGCCGGCCGGTGACGGCGCCGGCGAGCTCGTCCACGAACGACACCTCGATGTCGTCCGCTCGCAGGCGGAGCGCCGGCGGGCGTCCGTCGCCCTCGCGCTCCGCTCGCTGAGCGGACGTGAGATCGCGGCACGTGCCCGGGTAGCGACCGCCCGTGTCGGCGTGCGGAGCTGCGGCGGCCTCGGCGATCTCGCGGCGCGTGCAGTAGCAGCGGTAGACGCGACCGGTGGCATCGAGCGTCGCGATCGCGGCCTCGTACCGGTCGAACCGCTCCGACTGCCGCACCACGTCGCCGTCCCAGTCGAGACCGATCGCCGCGAGGTCGCGGAGCTGGGCGGTCTCGTGCTCGCGGCTCGAGGTGACGCGGTCGAGGTCCTCCATGCGGACGAGGAAGCGGTCGCCGTCGTGTCGAGCCCACATCCACGCGATCAGGGCCGTGCGCAGGTTGCCGAGGTGCAGCGCGCCGGTCGGGCTCGGTGCGAATCGTCCGGTCGCCATCGGGCAAGTCTCGCGTCACCGGCGCGGGCCGCGATGCGGACGTAGGGTACCGCCATGCCACGACTGCGCGAGGTGCCCCGGTCGGAGGTGACGGCCCCGGCCGTCACGATGATGTACGACTTCCTCTTCGGTGATCGAGACCCGGTCGCGGAGCCGGGCACGACGACCGGCACCCCCGGTGACTGGTGGACGGTCTTCGCCGCGGTGCCCGACATCTTCGAGCACGCCGTGGCCGGGTTCGGCATCTACCGGAGCCCGCGACGACACCTCGACCCGATCCTCCGTGAGCTGGGGCAGACGCGTGTCGGTTGGGCGGTCGGCAGCCAGTTCGTGTTCTCGCAGCACTGCAAGTCGTGCCGACTCCTCGGCATGAGCGAGTCGAAGATCGCGGCCATCGCCTACTGGCAGGCCTCCGACGAGTTCTCCGAGGTCGAGCGCCTCGTGCTCGCCTACACCGATGCGCTCGCGACGGACCACGGCCGGATGCACGACGAGCTGTTCGCGGCACTCCGCCGGCACCTCAGCGACGAGGAGATCCTCGAGCTCACCTACATCACGGGCCTGTACCTGATGCACGGGGTGATGAGCCGGGCGTTGCGAACCGAATGGGACGATCGAGACGACCCCATCGTCGAGGTGCCCGACCGCGGCGACTTCGAGGGCTACGACGTCGCTGCGTCCCGCGCGGAGACCTCGGATGACTGAGCACGAGGAGGCGGTGACGCTCCCGCCGGAGGAGGCCGACGCGCTCCTGCTGTCGGTGATCATGGACGACGAGGGCCGGCAGGACCCGGTGCCCGTCTACCGGCGCCTGCTCGCCGAGTCGCCGCACTGGAGGAGCGGCTTCGGGATGACGGTGCTCGCGGGCTACCAGGACGGGCTCGAGTACCTTCGCAATCCGCGGTGGGGCCGTGGCGAGCCGGACATGGACCTGCCGCCGACGCTCAGCGGCAACCCGCGACGTGCCGAGACCGACACGGTCACGATGCTGTTCCTCAACCCGCCCGACCACACGCGCATCCGCGGTCTGGTGTCACGCGCGTTCACGCCGAGGATGGTCGAGGGGCTGCGCCCGCGCATCGCCGAGTTGCTGGCACCGATCCTCGATGGCGTGGCCGATGCCGGACAGGCCGAGATCATGTCGGAGCTGGCCGTGCCGTTCCCCGTCGCGGTCATCTCGGAGCTGCTCGGCGTGCCGCAGGACCCGACGGGCAACTTCGTGCGCCTCGTGCGCGACATGACCTCGTTCATCGACGCGGCGGCCGACGAGGCGGCGATCGCGCGGGCCGAGGCGTCGTCGCTGGAGCTCGTCGGCTTCTTCGTCGAACTGATCGAGGAGAAGCGCGCCGCGCCCGACGGGAAGCTGCTGTCGGCCCTCATCGAGGTGGAGGAGGCAGGCGACCGGCTCAGCCCCGAGGAGCTCATCGCGAACACGATGCTGATGTACGCCGCGGGGTTCGAGACCACGTCGAACCTCATCGGCAACGGTCTGCTGGCCCTGCTCCGCGCTCCCGATCAGATGGCGCGTCTTCGCCACGACCGGTCGCTCATGCCGTCGGCCATCTGGGAGATCCTCCGCTTCGACAGCCCGGTGCAGTTGAACGTCCGCGTCGCGCTCTCCGACGACCTGCTGTTCGGTGAGCACGTGGGCCGGGGCACGCAGGTGATGATCCTCCAAGGCGCCGCCAACCACGATCCGTCGGTCTACGACCGGCCGGAGCTGTTCGACGTGGCCCGCTTCGCGACCGACGGCGCGCCGGCGCCGTTGAGCTTCGGGTGGGGCGCGCACCACTGTCTCGGTGCCCACCTCGCGCGTGCCGAGGGCGAGATCATCTTCGGGGCGATCCTCGATCGCTTCGCCAGCATCGATCTCGTGGGCGCGGCGCCGCGCTATCGGCCGAGCTTCACCCTCCGCGGGCTCGACCAGATGACCCTCGCGGTGAGCTGACGCCCATCCTCAGTTGGTCACGACCTCGGTCGACGGTGCCGACGGCGCGCGGGCCGAACCGATGGGCGCCACCCACCCTTCGTCGACGAAGCGCTGGAACGACGACGCCGGCACCGGTGGCGAGAACCGGTAGCCCTGCCCCAGCCCGCACCCGAGGGCCTCGATGGCCACGGCCTGGTCGTCGGTCTCGATGCCCTCCGCGACGACCGAGGCACCGAGCACGTCGGCGATCTGCATGATGGCGGGAATGACGGTCGTCGCGCCGAGGACCTCGGAGGTGAAGGCACGGTCGATCTTCACGAGGTCCACCGGTAGGTGCTGCGCGTAGGCCAACGACGAGTAGCCGGTCCCGAAGTCGTCGATCGCCGTCCGGATGCCACGTGCGCGCAACGCCTCCAGGATCCCCGTGGCGGCGTCGAAGTTGCCGAGGAGGACACCCTCGGTCACCTCGAGCACCAGGTTGCGCGGGTCGAGCCCGGTCTCCGCGAGCACCTCGTCGATGGCGGCCAGGAAGCCGTCGCTCGCGAGCTGCACGGGCGACACGTTGACGCTGATGTAGGAGAACGACTCGCTCCGGCACCACGTGGCCGCGCGTTCGCAGGCCGTGCGGAGGATGCGGAGGCCGAGATCGATGATCCCGCCGGTCTCCTCCGCCAGCGGCACGAACTCGGTCGGCGACACCGTTCCGAACTCGGGGTGCGTCCAGCGCACGAGCGCCTCGGCGCCGCGCAGCTCGCCGTCCGGCACACGGACGATCGGCTGGTAGAAGACGGTCACCTCGCCGCGGGTCCAGGCCTCCCGGAGGTCGGCTCTGAGGACGAGCCGCCGCCGTGCCCGCTCTCCCAGGTCGGGGTCGAACACCTCGGCGCATCCCTTGCCCAACGACTTGGCGGCGTAGAGCGCGATGTCCGCGTCGCGGAGCAGCATCTGCGGCGTGTCGTCGCCCCCCACGCAGCGAACGCCGATGCTGGCCGGGGAGCCCATCGCCTCGCCGCCGACTTCGATCGGCAGCCGCAGCACCTCGAGGATGCGCCGGGACGTCGCCGTCGCGCCGGCGACGTCGGTGTCGGTGAGCAGGACGGCGAACTCGTCGCCGCCGAGCCGCGCCACGGTGTCGGCGGGACGGACGCAGGTTCGCAGCCGCTCCGCCACGCCGACGAGGAACTCGTCACCGGCGTGGTGTCCGAACGTGTCGTTGACCGCCTTGAAGTCGTCGAGGTCGACCATGAGCACAGCGGCTCGCCGAGCCTCGGCACGGCGGTCGAGCACCATCTGGATGCGGTCGACGAGCAGTCGCCGGTTGGCCAGCCCGGTGAGCGAGTCGTGCAGCGCGTCGTGGCGGAGCTGGTGCTCGAGCTCGCGACGCTCCGTCACGTCGCGGCTGTTCACCACGATGCCGCCGAGCGCCGGCTCGTCGACGAGGTTGGTGACGGTGAGCTCGGCGACGTGTCGCGTGCCCGGCCCGCAGAGGACGGCCTCGATGCGGCGGGACGTGCTGCTGCCGACGCCGGGATCGAGCACGGTCGTCGTCACGGTCCGGCGATGCGTCGGGTCGAGGAGGTCGGCGAACAGCGTGCCCACGAGCTCGTCGGGAGCGATGCCGAGCACCGACGTCGCCGAGCCGCTGACGTAGTCGATCCGGCCCTCGGCATCGAGCAGGAACGTCACGTCGGACGAGTTCTCGACGAGCCCGGCGAAGCGTCGTTCGCGGCGGGCGAGCTCTTCGGTGCGCTCTGCGACGCGACCTTCGAGCCCGACGGTGAGGATGTCGTTCTCGTAGACGACAGCGAACTGGTGGGCGCCGAGCATCGTGACGATGGCCGTCGAGATCCAGATGGCTGTCGAGTCGAGATGCCGGCCGTGGGCGAGCATCCAGACGGCCTCGCCACCCCCGATCGCGAGCGGGAGGAACGGTGAGATGAGCAGCGCGCGCCGGACCCGTGGCGACGAGATGTGCGTCGGGCCGTCGGGCTCGTGCCGAGTGGCGGCGGCGGCGATCACGGCGAACCCCACGATCCAGCCGACGTCGCACAGGTGGCCCGTCGCGTAGGACCCCGACTGAGTGAGCACGGCGAACGTGCTGTCCGCGGCGGCGATGGCACCGAAGCCCACGGCGAGCGTGGCGAGGGTCATGCGATCGTGCACCTGGCGACGGGTCGTCGCGAAGAGGAGCAGCGCGACGATGAGGCAGTCGCCGAGCGGGTAGGCGAGCGACACCGCCCGTTCCAGGACGCCACCGGTCGACGAGCGGTACACGTCGCCGAGGACGAGGAGCCAGCTGACGAACAGGATGCCCGAGGCGATGATCGCCGCCTCGAGCAGGCCGACGACACGGGAGAAGAAGCGGGTGGGAGCGTCGACGTAGGCCCAGAGCCCGACGAGCGACAGCGGCACCGACATGAGAAAGAAGGCGTCGGCGGGCGAGGGGAACGGCGCCGGCGTCGCGATCACCAGCTCGTACCAGCACCAGATGAGCTCGCCGAGTGCCCACGAACCGGTGGCGGTCGCGAGCAACCACCACGACGCACGCATGCTTCCGGTGCGGCGCATCCCGGCGCGGCGACAGGCGAACGTGGCGGACACCGCGGCTGCCAGCTGCGCGAGGTCGCTGAGGGCGCGGAGCGGTTCGGCGTGGAACACGGCGGCGAGCACGGCGGCGCCCACCGCACCCGCGACCACTGCGGTGAGCACGTTGCGCACGATCACCCGGCCCGGGCCTCCGTGCGGCGCTCCCGCGTCCCGACGGTTCACGCCGGCCCCTGCCGAGTTCCGGACGCCGGTGAGGCGGACGCGAGCGGGGTGAAGCGGTCGAGCAGGTCGGCGACCTCGACCGCGGTGGCGGCGACGATCCTGTCGAACGCGTCGTCGTCGATGCCGAGGATGAGCCGGGCGCTGTCCGCTGCGGCGATCAGCGGGAACGAGACGGGCTCGTTCCAGACCATGTGGGCGACGGTGTCCGCCAGGCAGATGGCCGACGGCAGGGGATCGTCGACCAGCTCGTGGTGTCCGGCGATGCCCTCGACGATGGCCGGCGGCAGGTTCCACGCCTCGGCGACCAGGCCGCCCATCGCCGCGTGGTCGAGCCCGTATCGCTGCTCCTCCAGCGCGCACGCTTCCGCGCCGTGCTCGACGATCGCCGGCGCCTGGTCATCGGGTGCCAGCGAATCGAGCACGACCTTGCCGATGTCGTGGAGCAACCCGGTGGTTCCGGTGCTGGTGGGGAGCGGGACGGCGGATCGAAGGCGAACGTGGGTGGCGGCGATCGACGCCGCGCAACTGTGGCTCCACATGGTCTCGGCCGAGAGGTCGTAGCGCCGGAGGTCGCGCTGCATCGTCCCGCCGACGACGCTGTGCATCGCCGTCGCGAGCGCCTGGACGGCGCCGATGCGCACGATCGACTCGCGGACGCTGTCGATGCGATCCGCCGGCGAACTCGACGCGGAGTTGGCGCGACGGAGGATGGCGGCCGTGAGCATCATGTCGTGGTCGACCACGTCGACGATCTCGTCGAAGTCGAACTCCGGGCTCGCCGTGATGGCGAGCAGACGGTGCAATGACGTCGGGAGGGGACCGAGGCTCGCGGCCGCAGCCCGGAGTCGTTCCGTGGTGATCGTCATCGTGTTGGATCCGCTGCCGTCGGCATGTCCTGCCTCCTCGTCGGGCCGCGCCCGACCGGGGGCCCTGATCCGACGGTAGGGAACGGCTCCCCGTCCGTCGCTGGGCCATCGCGACCTTCGCGACCGGGCCGAACGTCCTTCGGTGAAATCCGTTCGGCCCATGCGCCATCGACGGCCGCCGATGATCTGCGGGCCGCCGCCACTACGATCCTCCGATGGGACACGACCTGCTGGTGCTCGGCCTCGCGTTCCTCCTCGCCGGCTCGCTGGCCCGCGCAGGCCGTCGGTTGGGACTGCCGACGATCCCGCTGTTCGTCGGCGCCGGAATGCTGGTCGGGCCGAACACCCCCGGGCCGGTGCTCTTCGAGCACGCTCACGATCTCGAGCTGCTCGCGACCTTCGGCCTGATCTTCCTGCTCTTCTATCTCGGCATCGAGACGACCGTCGACGACCTCGTCGACGGTGGTCGACGACTGCTCTGGGCGGCCGCCCTGTGCCTCGGGCTCAACGTCGGTGCCGGGTTGGCCCTGGGGTTCGCGTTCGGATGGGGCACCCGCGAGGCGTTCGTCATCGCCGGCGCCACGGGCATCTCGTCGTCGGCGATCGTCACGAAGGTGCTCGTGGAGCTGGGACGTCTCGACAACCCCGAGACGCGTCTGATCCTCGGCATCGTCGTGCTGGAGGACCTCTTCCTCGCGCTGTACCTCGCGGCGCTGGCGCCGGTGCTCGGTGATGCCGGGTCCGTCGGCGACGCGCTGCTGCTCGGAGGTCGGGCGCTCGGGTTCCTGCTCGCGCTCGCGGCCATGGCCCGCTTCGGCAGCCGGGCCGTCGGCCTGCTCGTCGACGATCGTGACGACGGCCTGCTCGTCGTGCTCTTCGTCGGCTTCGCGCTCGCGGTGGCGGGCGCCGCCGCGCTGCTGGGGGTGTCCGATGCGATCGGGGCGTTCATGGCCGGTCTGGTGCTCGCCAAGACGCCGGCCGCCCATCGCGTCGAGCGCCTCGTCCTGCCGCTGCGCGATGCGTTCGGCGCCGTGTTCTTCTTCGCCTTCGGCCTCTCGATCGATCCCGGCGACCTGGGGCGGGTGGCGTTGCCGGCGGCGGCGGCGATCGCAACGTCGGTCGTTCTGGCATTCGTCGGCGGTGTGGGTGCGGCACGGCTCAACGGCCTGGACCGGATCGCCGCCACGAACATCTCCGCCACGATCCTCGCCCGCGGCGAGTTCGCATTGGTGCTCGTCGCGCTGGCGGCGAACGCCGGCCTCGACGATCGCCTCGGGCCGATGGTCGCGGTCTACGTGCTGACGCTCGCGGTGGCGAGTCCCATCATGGCGAGCCGGTCGCATGGCCTGGCTCGGGTCGTTCCGGCACGTCTC
The DNA here is from genome assembly GCA_046331245.1 of Acidimicrobiales bacterium. Classification (GTDB taxonomy): domain Bacteria; phylum Actinomycetota; class Acidimicrobiia; order Acidimicrobiales; family Microtrichaceae; genus SSF14. The sequence goes on from JAXLRH010000001.1 coordinate 111,573, forward strand.
CTCCCGGCCGGCTAGCGACGTCGAGACCTACCGTCGGCGAATGACATGTCGCCATGCATGGCACATGGGCCCGCCTAAGGCCCCTGGAATTGCACATTTCATGTGACTACCCTCATTCCCATGTTGGGTGCGCAGCCGTGGCGAGACGACGACCGCCGTCGGTTCCGCGCTGCCCAGGCGGCGTTGGGCCACACCCAGGCCGAGTGTGCGGAGCAGCTGCGCGCGTTGGGCGCCCCGAGCGCGGACCAGAGCTCGGTGTCGAAGTGGGCCACGGGTCGCATCGCCCGACCGAGCCCGGCCATCGTCAACGCGCTGCACCAGTACATCGCCTTGGCGCCCGCTGGCGGGGGAGCCTCGACGAGCCGTGGGTCGCGGGCGGCGCACATGCAGTCCGACGGCCTCGAGGCCGACGGCTTCGAAGACATGGTTCGTGGGATCACCGACGAGCCGCTCCTCGGCCCGCGCCAAGGCGATCTCGTCGACGCGTTGATCGAGCGCATGCGCTCCGGCATTCCGCTGAGCGAGCCCGACCTGCTCGTGCTGGGCTCGCTCGCATCGGTGCTCGGTCTGACGATGAACGTGGCCGCCGCACCCTCACCCGTGACCGCCGCGCTCTGACGCGGTACCGTTCGCGGGCGCTGCCTGGCGGGAGCGACGAAACGGCGGGAGATCACATGAGGACGACATCGTGGCGGGCGATCGCCGTGGTCGGCGCGGCATGCGTTGCGGCAGGGGTTCTGGCGAACGTCGGCGTGGCCGACGCGGCGTCGCCGTGGAACAGCGGGACGGGGGTCATCGGGAACCGGGTGTGGAGCGACCTCGATCGCGACGGCATCCAGGACGCGACCGAGCCGGGGCTCCCGGATCGCACGGTCACGCTCTATTCCGAGGACCTGCAGCTGCTGGCGAGGGGCACGACCGGGCCCGGCGGTTGGTGGGGGTACACGAACCTCGCGCTGGGCCGTTGTTACGTCGTCGAGATCGGCCGCGTCGCCGGCGACGTCTTCACGTACCCCCAACAGGGAACCGAGACCGCCCGTGACTCCGACGCCGACGCGTCCGGTCGGATGAAGGTCTGCGTGTCGCCGTCGTCACCGACCCGGAACGACATCGATGCCGGTGTCTACTCGTCGCTGCCGAAGTGGCAGAACGGCACGGCCCAGATCGGCAACCGGGTGTGGAACGACGTCGATCGCGACGGCATCCAGGATTCCAACGAGCCCGGCATCGAGGGTGCTCGCATCGGCATCGATCGGCTCGACTCGGGCGACGACATGGACGCCGTGGGCCTCACCGGACCCGGCGGTTGGTTCGGGTTCTCGCAGCTGTCAGCCGGCTGCTACCGGATCGTGATCCCGTACCCCGAGCTCGGCGGCCCGGTGCCCACCCTGCAGCGGAAGGGCACCGACTCCACCCGTGATTCCGACATCGGACCACAACGCTCGACACAGGACGTGTGCGTCACCGCCGGTGAGGTCCGCACCGACATCGACGTCGGCCTCCACTCGCTTCAACCCGCGACCGATCCCGACCGGTTGGCGCTTCCGCAGCTCACCGGTGTCGCGTCCGTCAGCGCCGGCGGTGACGTCACGTGCGCGACCATGGTCAACACCCAGGTGCGCTGCTGGGGCGAGAACGCTGCGGGCGAACTGGCTCGCGAGCCGGAGAACGTTCAGGAGAGCAGCCTGCCGCTGTTGATCGACGGTGTGCGCGCCACCGGCGCGTCAGCGGGACTCGGCAGCGCCTGCGCCGCCCTCACCGACGGGGGCGCGAGTTGTTGGGGTCTCTTCCCGTCGTGGGGCTTCACCGACCCGATGCCGAAGCGGCTGGACAACCTCACGTTGGTCACGAGCGTCACCGGCGGCCTGTTCGGTGGCTGCGCGCGGCGGATGGACTCGACCGCGTCGTGCTGGGGATTCAGCTGGGAGGGCCAGCTGGGCGACGGCGGTCCGGTGAGCCCCGGAGAGGGATCGTGGCGCGGTCCGGGCGCAGTGGTCGCGCTCGGCGATGCCGCGAAGGTCTCACGCCGCGCCAACCACACCTGCGCGCTGCGGTCATCGGGTGCCGTGGCCTGTTGGGGTGGCGGCGTGGAAGGCCAGCTCGGGCGGGGCACCAACGTGCCCGCGAGCTCGCCCGCGAACGTCGTCGGCATCGCCGACGCGGTGGACGTCGCGACCAACTACCTCACGTCGTGCGCGGCTCGTCGCGACGGCTCGGTGTGGTGCTGGGGCTACGGACGAAACGGCCTGCTCGGTTCGGCCACCGAGTTCGACAGCCCCGTCCCGGTGAAGGTGGCCGGTGTCGCCGGGGCGACGAGCGTGGGCATGGGCGTCGGATTCGCGTGCGCCCTGCGCGGCGCCGACGGCTCGGTGGTCTGCTGGGGCGACGAGGCGTCGCGCGGCCAGCGCGGCGACGGCACCACGACGGCGAATCCACAGCCGACCAAGGTGGTGCTGAACGAACGCGCTATCTCGCTCAGCGTCGGACAGAGCCACGCCTGCGTCGTGACCACGCGTCAGACGGTGAAGTGCTGGGGCTCGAACCTGCGTGGCGCACTCGGCGACGCGAGCGGTGTGGATCGCGCCACCCCGGTGGACGTGCTCACTCGTTGAGGGCACTGCCGGTGCCGCGTGCGCCTTCACCGCCCACGCGCGCAGCGCGATCTCCTGGTGGACGAGTTGCTGCGGTGGGTGGAGTCGACCGAGGTGGTCCGTAGGCTTGGGCCGTGACAACACGCAGCGCGCTTCGCCTCGTGCTCCTCGTTGCCGTCGTCGTCGCAGGGTGTCTCGTCGGATGGCGGTTGGGCCGTGAGCGCCCGACCAAGGCAGCAGCTGCGGCGACCGAGCCCCGCAAACCGGTGTCGGAAGACTGCCCGGTTCCGATGTACCCCGTGTGGAGGGAGTACCAGCAGCCGGACGGCTCGTGGGCCCTCACGCCAGTCGAGGGTGCAGTCCAGCGACTCCACTATCCGTTGGGCGACTTCAACTATTGGGTGCCCAAGGGTTGGGATGCACTGAGCGCAACGCCGGATCAGCGCTCACCGGTGGGAATCCCAGAGCTGCCGACCGACCCGGCCGGGCTTCCACGATGGCTGTTGATCGTTGCCGCCCAGGTCGGAACGTCAACCCGGGAGTGCCAGTTCCCGAACATCTCCAACGGCGAGCTCTGACACCGAGCCCCGGTGTCGGGTTGGGGAGATTTGAACTCCCGACCTCTGCGTCCCGAACGCAGCGCTCTACCAAGCTGAGCCACAACCCGTGGGGAGGCGATGATACCGCCTCGTTCGGCCGACCGCAGAACCGGTTGCGTCGACCGGGCCGTCCGGCCGTCTAGGCCTCGGCGAGTGCCGGGCCCTCGATGACCTGCTGTCCGGCCGCGATCGCCGCCACGGCACGCTCGACGCGGCGCGGTTCCAGGGGCTTGATGAGCCAGCCGTCGGCGCCGGAGCGGCGAGCGAGGAACACGTCCGCCTCACGGTCGAGGAGCAGCAGGATCCGCTGCGGGTCGAGGCGGCCCGAGGCCTCCTCCAGGCGGAGGTCGAGGCATGCGGCGATGCCGCCCATCGACCCGATCTGGAGGTCGAGCACGACGAGGTCGGGCTTCAGCTCCAGCACGGCCGCCCGCACCGCTCGGCCCTCCTTGAGTCGCGTGATCGTCACGTCGGCCGAGCCGATGGCGGATTCGATGTCCGCGAGGACGGCGTCGGAATCGGTGGTGAGGAGCACGTGTCGCACGGTTCGAGGGTAGTTGTTGCGCCGTCGCCGTCCCAAGATCGAACTGAAGTTGATTGTCAGGGGGCCGTCGGTACCATGTGGTGCGCCGATCACCCTGGTCGGCGGGACGAGGAGTCAATCGTGGTCGACGTCGAGGTGGTCAAGGAAGCTGCGGCGACCATCTGCCGCCCGATCGGCGAGCTCGATGCGTTCAGCGTCCAGGACTTCCGCGATCACCTGAGCGCCCTGGCGGGCGAGTCGGCCGTGATCATCGACCTGTCCGGCGTGCCGTTCATGGACTCCGCCGGGCTGGGCGCGCTCATCGGTGGCATCCGCAAGATCCGCGAGGCCTCCGGCGAGGTCGTCGTGGTGTGCGACCGCGCGGCGGTGCTGCGGCTGCTCCACACCACTCGGTTCGATCGCATGGTCACCGTCGTCGCCCTGCTCGAGCAGGCACACAGCGAGCTGGCGGGCGCCGGCAGCTGACGGAGGTCGCCGCTCAGACCCGCCCGAACAGGTGGTCGGCGAGCTTGGACAGCGTGTCGAGGTCGTGCACCTCGAACGGCAGCAGCGGAACCTCGACGAGTGGGGCGGGCCGCACGCGGTCGGCCAGCGGCGCGAGGTGGCTCCGCTCCGCCCGGGCGATGTCGTTGAGCTCGCGAAGGTTCTGCGCGAGGTCGGCGAGGTCGGAGCCCTCGGGGGCGGCGTCGGCGGCATCGGCCGATCCGAACTCCGGGTAGATCCGGTTCACCACGACCGACTTCACCGAGAGCGCCATCTCGGCGAGTCGTGCGGCGAAGAACGCCGCCTCCTCGACCGTGTCGCGCCGCGGTGAGGCGACGAGCACGAACGAGGTCAGGTCGTCGCCGAGCAGCTGCTCGACCATGCGCGCCCGCATCTTGAAGCCCTCCTCCATGCCGTCGAAGGCGGCGAAGAAGGCGATCGCGTCGGCGATGACCTCGCCGCCGACCACCTTGGCGACGCCCCGGAGGAACGGCTGGGCCGCCATGTTGACGGCCTTCACGATGCCTCGCGTGGGTGCGGTGACCATGCGGTAGAGCGGGTGGTCGAGGAACCGGGCGATGCGGTTGGGCGCATCGAGGAAGTCGAGCGCATTCCGGGTGGGTGGCGTGTCGACGACGATCAGGTCGAAGTCGCCCTCGCTCGACAGCTCGTACAGCTTCTCGGTGGCCATGTACTCCTGCGTGCCCGAGAGCGCGCCGGAGATGTTCCGGTAGAAGGCGTTGCTCAGGATTTTCTCGGCCTGCTCTGGTGACCCTGCGTACTTCGCCACGAGGCCGTTGAAGGTCGACTCGGTGTCGAGCATCAGCGCGGCGAGGGTGCCCGGCCAGGGGCCATCGATGGTGGTGGGCGAGTTGGTGAGGCCGTCGAGCCCGAGCGCGTCGGCCAGGCGTTTGGCCGGGTCGATCGTGACGACCACGGCGCGGCGGCCGTGCCTGGCGGCCTCGAGCGCGATGACGGCGGCCGTCGTGGTCTTGCCCACCCCGCCGGAACCGCAGCAGAGCACCACCGAGCTCGTGGTCGCGATGTCGAGCATGGAGTCGCTCATGTGGGCGTCACGACGTTGGCGAGTCGCTCGAGCTGGGAGGTGAGCGCGTCGGCGAGCGTGGTGAGGGCGCCGAGGTCGAGATCGCTCTGGAAGAGGAACGGCAGGCGCACCTGTTCGAGCGGCAGCTCCTTCGCCAGCCGCTCGAGCTGCTCCTCCTGCAGCTCCCGCCGGTCGGTGCGGAACTCGGCGGCGGCGTCGAGCGCGGCGATCTCCGCGGCCGGCAGCTTCACCCCGGCGCGCTTCGCTGCGGTCGCGGCGGACGTGTCCAGGCCCGGGAGGTCGGGATAGATGCCGTTGACGACGACCGGGCCGAGCTTCACTCCCACCCGGTCCTCCAGGCTGTAGGCCGTCTCGACCAGCTCGTTGACCGGGGTCTCCTCGGGGAGCGTGACGAGCACCACCTGGCACCGCGCCGCATCGGTGAGCAGCGCCCGCACCTCCTGCGCCTGCGACTGGATGGGGCCGACGGTGACGGCGTCGAGAAGCCCTTCGGCGCTGCTGAGGAAGGTGATCGCGTGGCCGGCGGCCGGCGCGTCCACGATGACGAGGTCGGCGGTGCCGCCGCGCTCGAGCTGCTTGACCTTGCCCAGGATGAGGACGTCCTTGATGCCAGGGGTGGCGGTGGCGACCATGTCGAGCGCACCGCTCTCGGCGAGCCGCTTCGAGATGCGCTTCAGACCGTGATCGCCGAGATACTCCACGAGCGACTCGTCCGGCGTGAGCGTTCGCGCCCGAACCTCACCGTCGCTGTCGGGGGAGGAGTAGAGGACGACCTCGTCGTAGTCGAGATGACGCTGGCCGAAGAGCGCCGGCAGGCCCGACTTCCCCTCGACCTCGACGATCAGCGCGCGGAGGCCGAGACGCGCCGCTGCCAAGGCGATGGTCGCGGTGACGGTCGTTTTGCCGACCCCGCCCTTCCCGGCAACGATGGTCACCCGTGGTGCAGTGAGAAACTGCGCAGGATCCACTTTTCTCCTCCGGAGGCCTTCGGGTGCGCAGGATACTCAGTCGGGCGTTCATTACAACCATCCTCGGGTTGTGCGCGCTCGGCGTCGCGACGCCGGCCGGTGCCGAGTCCAAGCCCTCGTGTCCGGACCGCAACGGCTGCGTCCGCGCCGTCATCGTCAACGGATTCATCGACGAGATCAACGTCGATTTCGTCGAACGATCCATCCGTGAAGCCGAGTCCATCGACGGATATCGAGCCGTGGTGTTGGTCGTGAACAGCCCCGGCGCCGTGGTTCGGGACGAGGTGCTGCAGCGCCTGGTGCTCGAGCTCCGGCACTCGACCGTGCCGGTGAGCGCGTGGGTCGGTCCGTCGGGCGCACACGCGTTCGGCGGCGCTGCCGAGCTGGTGGCCGCGCTGCCGTCGTCGATGGCGCCACGCACCGAGATCGGCGACGTGGGTGCCCCGAGGTTCAGCGCCCGCGAGTTCGACGACCTGTCGACCACCACGGTGGCGAGCGTCCGTGAGGGCGCGATCAGCGAGAAGGCGGCGGTGAAGGCCGGCATCGTCACCAGCGTCACCCCGACGCTCGGCGACCACGTGCTCGGCCTCAAGGGCATCCCGTCGAAGGTCGTGAAGGACGACAAGGGCCGTCCGAAGCGCGAGCTCAACCTGCTGCGCGTGACCCAGGGCCTCCCCGTCACCATCCAGCTGCTGCACACCGCCGCCAGTCCCGGCGTGGCGTACCTGGCGCTGGGCATCGGCATCGGGTTGCTCCTGTTCGAGTTCTTCACCGCCGGCGTCGGTGTTGCCGGCGTGGTCGGCGCGGCGTCCGCGGTGATGGCCGCGTACGGCCTGGCCGAGATCCCCATCCGGCCGTGGGCGCTCGTGCTCTGCCTGTTCTCGGCCGTGGCGTTCGCGATCGACATCCAGACGTCCATCCCGCGGGTCTGGACGGCCATCGGCCTCGTCTCGTGGTCGGTGGGCTCGATCTTCCTGTTCGACGGCTTCCGGGCGCCCTGGCTCGCGCTCGCGACCGGCATCGGCGGCATGGCCGTCACGATGCTGTCCGGCATGCCGGCGATGGTCCGCTCCCGCTTCGCGACCCCGACGCTCGGGCGCGACTGGATGATCGGCCGGACGGGCGTCGCCCTCACCGACATCGACCCGGAGGGCACCGTCGAGGTCGAGGGAGGCCAGTGGCGGGCGCTCACCAACCGGGCCACTCCGGTGGCCAAGGGCGGGGCGATCCGCGTCGTCGCGATCGATGGCCTGACCCTCGAGATCGAGCCGCCGGAGGGCGGTGCGGTCGACTACCGCGAGAAGCGTGCCGCCAAGGGCGCGACTGCTGCCGACAGCTAGCAGAACGCTCGCAAATTAGTCCTTGTTGACCTGCGAACGGCGGCCCTATGGTCGCCCGCGAAGCAAGGGGGACAAGTTGAGTGCACAACCTTCTTTCGAGTCATGGCAGCACCGCGGGGCCTGCCGGGGACCACACGCCACGGTGTTCTTCCCGCCGCCTCAGTTCGAGCGCAAGCACGAGCGGGCGGAGCGCGAACTTCGCGCCAAGGAGATCTGCTCCACCTGCTCGGTGGTGAGCGATTGCCTCGATTACGCCATCGAGATCCGGGAGCCGCACGGCATCTGGGGCGGCCTGAACGAGTCGGAGCGCCGGGTCATCCTCGAGTCCCGTTCCGTCGCCGCGCGCTGAGCCTCGCCCGAGGCCGACGAGTTCACGGCTGACGGTACGCTCGCGCCCATGGCCATGCTGATCGTCGGACTCCTCGTGTGGATGTTCGTCGAGATCGCGGTCATCGTCGCGGTCTCCGACGCGGTCAGCTGGCTTCCCACACTGCTCCTGCTCATCGTCGTGGGCGCCGCCGGCGCCTGGGTGATCAAGCGCGAGGGCGCGGCATCGTGGCGTCGGGTGATGGACGGCATCCGTGCCGGGCAGATGCCGACCAACGATCTGCTCGACGGCTTCATCGTGGTGGTGGCGGGCACGCTGCTGCTCCTGCCGGGCTTCGTGAGCGACCTCGTCGCCCTGGCACTCGCGTTGCCGCCCGTCCGGCGCGTGGTGCGCGAACGCATGGTCGAGTCGTTGCAGCGGCGGTTCACCCGCCGCGTCGGCGTCGCCGGGGGTCGAGGCCCGACCTTCGGCTTCGGTGCTCCGGGGTACGGCGCGTACCAGCGCCCGGGCGGCGCCGGGTTCGGGCGAGGTCCGGCGCACGACGACGACGTGATCGACCTCGATGCCGAGGAGGTCTTCGTCGACGAGCCGGTCGCCGAGATCGACCCGCCGCGGGAGTGGCCGGCGTGATCGTCAACCTCGACGTCGAGCATCCCGAGGAGGTGCCGGTCCGCAACGCGGCCACCGTCATGCTCGTGCGCGACGCCGACGACGGCGTCGAGGTGTTCATGCTGCGTCGCAACCTCAACTCCGACTTCGTGGGTGGTGCGTACGTGTTCCCCGGTGGTGGTGTCGATCTGGGCGACGCCGCCACCGATCTCGAGGAGATCTGCGTCGGTCGAAGCGACGTCGACGCGTCCGCACTGCTGGACATCGAGGAGGGCGGGCTGTCGTTCTGGGTCGCCGCGATCCGTGAGTCGTTCGAGGAGGCGGGCCTCCTGCTGGCCGTGGATCCTTCGGGGGAGATGGTGCGCTTCGACGACGAGGCGACCAACGACCGGTTCGTGGTGCATCGCCGCCACGTCGACTCGGGCGAGCGGTCGCTGCTCGACGTGGCCCGCGAGGAGGGGCTGCACCTCGCCACCGACCGCATCCACTACTTCAGCCGCTGGATCACCCCGCTCGGCGCGCCTCGCCGGTACGACACCCGGTTCTTCATCGCCCACCCGCCCGAGTGGCAGGTGCCGGTGCACGACGACCACGAGGTGATCGCGAACCTGTGGATCTCGCCCGCCGAGGCGCTCGAACGCCACGCACGCGGCGAGTTCGAGCTGATCTTCCCCACGGTTCGCAGCCTCGAGGCGCTGCAGCGGTTCGCCACGGCCGACGAGGTCGTGAAGCACGCCGCCTCGATCGCCCGCATCGATCCGATCCTGCCGAAGATCGAGGAGAGCGCGAGCGGCCTCCGCATCGTGCTCCCCGGCGACGAGATCTACGACGCCATCACGTCGAAGCGCATCGAGTAGCGCCGGCCAAGGGCGGCGTCAGCCGACGGCGTCGTGCGCGTCGAGCGCGGCGTTCACCGCGTCGAGCAGCCGGGCCGAGCAGCCGGCGAGGTCGACGGGCGGGGCGATGTCGGTGACGAGCGCCTCCGCGAGCTCGCGGAAGGCGTCGGCCGCCGGGCCCTCGCCGAGCGAGATCGGGGAACCGGTGTCGCCGCCGTTGGCGACCGCGTTCTCGATGGGGATGCTGCCGAGCAGCGGTGCGCCGATGGTGGCCGCGAGTCGGCGGCCGCCGCCCGTGCCGAAGATCGCGAAGTGCTCGCCGGTGGGCGTGACGAACTCGCTCATGTTCTCGATGACGCCGAGCACCCGGAGGTAGTTCTGGCGCCCCATGTTGACGGCGCGCACCGCCACCTTCTGCGCGCTCAACGACGGGGTGGTGACCACGATCATCTCGGCGCGGGGGAGCATCTTGGCCAGGCCCATCTGCACGTCGCCGGTGCCGGGGGGCATGTCGATGAGGAGGTAGTCGAGGTCGTGGCCCCACTCGACGTCCTCGAGGAAGTGGCGCACGGCCCGCTGCAGGATGAGGCCGCGCCACATGAGGGCGGTCTCCTCGTCGGCGACCAGGAAGCCCATGGACACGATGCGCAGCTCGCCGGCGCCCACGGGGAGGTGGTGCGGACGGATGTGGCCGCTCTCCTCGGCTGCTTCGAGGCGTGCGTCGATGCCCAGCATGCGCGGGACGGAGAAGCCCCAGATGTCGGCGTCGATGATGCCCACCTTCAAGCCACGCGCCGCCATGGCGGTGGCGAGGTTGACCGTGACGGACGACTTGCCCACGCCGCCCTTGCCCGAGGCGATCATCAGCACCTTGGCGGTGGCGGGAATGGCCGTGACGGGGGAGCGCTCGGCGATGTTGCGCCGCGCCGTGGCCATGGTGGCCGCCTTCTCCTCGGCCGTGAGCTCGGTCCAGTCGATCTTCAGCTTGCTGACGCCGGGGAGGGACCCGACGCGGTCGCGGACGTCGCGCTGGATCTGGGCGCGGAGCGGGCACCCGGCGGTGGTGAGGGCCACGGTGATGCGCACGGACCCGTCGTCGTCGACGACGGCACCCTTCGCCATGCCCAGCGACACGATGTCGGACCCCAGCTCGGGGTCGATCACGCCGCGCAGCAGCGACATCACGTCGTCGGCCGTCGGCGGGGTCGTGAGGGGATCGGTCACGCCTCGAAGTCTACGGCCTCACCGGTCCCGTCCCCAGGGGCGCCGCCGGGTATGTGCCACCCCTGCCACGGGAATAGAGGTGTGGGCGCCGCCGTTGCAGGGGGCGCTCTGGGTTGGGCGCCGGCACGGCGGTACACTGACCCCCAGCGTTACGTCATCAGGAGGCGCCAACATGATCACTCTGACCGATTCAGCGGCAGTCAAGGTTCGTCAGCTCATCGATCAGGAGGGCGACGAGAACCTCGCGCTCCGTGTTGCCGTCCGTCCCGGTGGTTGCTCGGGCTTCTCCTACGAGATGTTCTTCGACACCGACATCACCGCCGACGATCTCGCCAGCGAGTTCTCCGGTGTGAAGGTCGTCGTCGATCCGTCCAGCGCCCAGCTCTTGAAGGGCGCCGAGCTCGACTACAAGGACGGCCTCGAGAAGTCCGGCTTCGAGATCAACAACCCGAACGCGCAGAAGACCTGCGGTTGCGGCTCGTCCTTCAGCTGACGCCCGTCTCGTAGCAACGAGTGCAATTCCAACTGAACGGCGACCAGGTCGAGGTCGCCGACGACGGCGCCAGCCTGCTCGAAGTGCTGCGCGACGGCTTCGGCCTGACCTCGGTCAAGGACGGGTGTAGCCCCCAGGGCCAGTGCGGCTGCTGCACCGTGCTCGTCGACGGTGAGCCCCGCGTCAGCTGCGTCACCCCGGCTCGACGCGTGGCCGGTCGACGCGTCGACACGCTCGAAGGCCTCGACGCCGACGTCGCCGAGGCGTGGGGCGCGACCTTCTGCGACGCCGGCGCGAGTCAGTGCGGCTTCTGCACGCCGGGCATCGTGATGCGCCTCGAGGGTCTGCGGTCCCGTGGCGGCGACCTCGCCGACCGGGCGGTCGTGGATCGTGCCCTCGCCGCGCATCTCTGCCGGTGCACGGGGTGGCAGACGATCGTCGAGGCGGCCGGGTCGTTCGGCGCCGATCGGACGCCGGCCGGCGATGGCGAGGCGGCGGGTCGGCGCGCCGATCGAGGGGCACGCGGCCCAGGTGGTGTCGCCGGCGGTCGCGCTCGGCCGTGGCGGCTTCGCCGACGATGCCGCGCCGCTCGGCACGCCGGTGGCCTGCGGCGCGTCGACGGCGAGTGGGTGACCGCCGCCACGATGACCGAGGCGCGCCGCCGTGGGCAAGGTGCAGGGCCGTCGCACCACGGTCGACCCGCAGCCGCCGATCGCACTTCCGGCCGGCGAGTGGGCGGTCACGTTGCAGACGCAGTGGGTCGACCCGGCGTACCTCGAGACCGATGCATCGTGGTGTGCTCCGGGCGGGAGGCATCGTCGCCGCTCGCCAACGGCGGCGCCTTCGGTGGCAAGGTCGACTCCCCGCTGCCGGCCGAGGCCGCGGCACTCGCCGGCGAGCTCGGCGCCCCGGTTCGCCTGCGATGGTCGCGCGAGGACGCGGTGCGGCTCGGCCCGAAGCGGCCGCCGATGGCCATCGGCGTGGACGCCGATGGCCGTGGTGTCGTGCGCGTCGCCCGCACGCCCGGCATCGTCGAGGCGATCGCATCGGTCGCGCCCGACTGGACGGTGGAGGAGGTCGACGTCGCCGGCCCACCGACATCCGCCTCGATCCGCGCCGCCGGCTGGGGTGAGGTGCTCGCCGTGCGCGCCGCGCTCGCTGCGGCGCCGGACGGGACGGTCGAGGTCACCGCGCCCGGCGGTGCGTGGGCGTCGGCCCGCGTCGCCGACGGCGGTGTGCACGTCACCGTCCGGTGCGGGGACGTGCTCGACGCGACGGTGCTCCGCAGCTACGCCATCGGCGCCGTGCACATGGCGCTGGGGTGGGTCACCTCGGAGCGCCTCATCGTCGACGACGACGGCGAGGTGCTCAGCCTGACCATCCGTTCACTCGGCATCGTGCGGCCCGGCGACATGGTGCCCGTCGACGTGGAGCTCGTCGACGAGCCCGACGTCGAGCCCACCTCGGGCAGCGATGCCGTGTTCGTGGCGACGGCGGCGGCCGTGTGGGCGGCGCAGGGTCGACCCCCGATGTGGCCGACCGATCGCGTCCTAGACTCGCCCGCATGAGCAAACCGGTCGGTCCGTACACGCCGCTCGTCCGCGCCGGCGACTTCCTCATCGCGTCGGGCCAGCTGGGTCTCGGCCCCGACGGCCTGGTCGACGGTGGTGTCGCCGGTCAGCTCGCGAAGGCCATCGAGAACCTCGCCGCCCTGCTGGCCACCGAGGGAGCGACCCTCGACCAGGTGGTGAAGACCACGGTGTTCCTCGTCGACATGGCCGACTACGCCACGATGAACGAGGTCTACTGCGAGGGCTTCGGCGATCACCGCCCGGCGCGCTCCGCCGTCGCCGTCGCCGCCCTGCCCCTCGGGGCGGACGTCGAGATCGAAGCTTGGATCCACCAGCCTGCCTGAGGCAGACTCTTTCCCATGGTCGGAGCCGTCCTCGTCGTCATCGCACTGTTGGTCGTCGTCCCCGTCGGGGTGCTGATGAGCGGCGGCGTGCTCGCCGGCGTCATCGGGTTCTTCGTGCAGAAGGACGTCGACGAGCAGCACGAGGGCTCCGAGCTCATCGATCTCAACGGCTGACTCCGCACGGTCGGTTCGGTCACGCTGGAACAGCTTCCGGCAAGAGAGATCACGGAGCGGCGCTGCGGCGCCCGGTCTCGGGGAGGTCAGCATGAAGACGACGACACGTTCGAGGGTTCGCCTCACGTTGTTGGCGGGAGCGATCCTGATGACGTCGACCGGTTGCCAGTTCACTCTGTTCTCGCACCTGTTCCATGGGCTCAGCTTCGAGACCTGCACCGTGTACGCGTTCGAACCGGCGCCCGAGGGGTTGACGGTGTCGGAGACGGGTATCCCCTTCGTCACGCTCGGCTGCTACGACGAGTGACGTCCTGATCTCGGAGGGTTCGCCGTGACGAGCTAGATCGAGGAGGTCTAGCCCCAGCGGGATTCGCCGAAGCGGTAGCCCACCGAGCGCACGGTCGAGATCATCTGCGCGTGCTGGTCGCCGAGCTTGGCGCGAAGACGGCGGATGTGGACGTCCACGGTGCGGGCGCCGCCGTAGTACTCATAGCCCCACACCCGGCTGAGCAGCGTCTCGCGGGTGAACACGCGACCGGGGTTCTGCGCCAGGAACTTGAGCAGCTCGTACTCCATGTACGTGAGGTCGAGCGGCTCGTCGTCGATGGCGGCCTGGTAGGTCTCGAGGTTGAGCACGAGCGCCTTGTAGACGATGGTCTCCGAGTCGTCGGCCAGCACGCCCTGTCGCGTGAGGAGGTGCTTGAGGCGTGCCTCGAACTCCATCGGGTGGAACGGCGTGACGCAGAAGTCCTCGAACAGCTCGTGGCGGCTCTCGAGCTCGGCGAGCTGTGAGCCGCGCACCAGGAGCAGCAGCGGCGCGATGCCGAGGTCACCGCGACCCAGCATGCGGGCGAAGGTGAACGCACCGTCGGCGTCGTCCGACGCGTCGACGATCGCTCCGGCCCAGCTCCCCGCGACGACCGAGGCCTCGTCGGCCGCCGTGGCCCACGCGTACCCGGCCATGTCGAGGGAGCGCACCACCTCGTGAGGTGGTGGGTCCGGCCACAGGAGCAGCGGTTCCATGAAGAGACCTGCCTACCAGTTCTTCAGGTAGCGATCGAGTTCGAACTGGCTCACGTGCGCCTTGTACTCGCCCCACTCGGCACGCTTGTTGCGAAGGAACCACTCGAAGATGTGCTCGCCCAACGCCTCGCGCACGAGGTCGGACGCCTCCATCACGTCGAGCGCATCCGACAGCGACGACGGCAGCAGGGTGATGTCCGCCGCGAGTCGATCGGCCTCGCTCATCTCGTAGAGGTTCGCCGTGGCCTCCGGGGGCAGCTCGTAGTCGCCCTCCACGCCGGCCATGCCGGCCGCGAGGAGCGCGGAGAACGCGAGGTACGGGTTGCAGGCCGGGTCGAGCGCCCGGTACTCGATGCGCGTGGCCCCGGCCTCCTTGCCGCGCTTGGTCACCGGTACCCGCACCAGCGCCGAACGGTTGTTGTGCGCCCACGACACGTGCACCGGCGCCTCGAACCCGCTCACCAGCCGCTTGTAGCTGTTGACGAGCTGGTTGGTCACGGCCGTCGTCTCCGGGGCGTGGCGCAGCAGGCCGGCGATGAACTTCTGCGCCACCGCCGAGAGGTTCGACTCGGCGCCCTCCTCGTAGAAGGCGTTCTGCTCGTTGGCGAACAGGGACATGTGCGTGTGCATGCCCGAGCCCTGCACCCCGCTGATCGGCTTGGGCATGAACGTCGCGTGCACACCGTGCTGCAGCGCGACCTCACGCACGACGAGGCGCAGCGTCATGATGTTGTCCGCCATCGACAGGGCGTCGTTGTAGCGGAGGTCGATCTCGTGCTGGCTCGGGGCGTCCTCGTGGAACGAGTACTCCACGGGGATGCCGGTGGCCTCGAGTCGCTGGATGGTGGCGCGGCGGATGTCCGACGCGACGTCCTTCGTGGTGAGGTCGAAATAGCTCGCGTTGTCGAGCGGCACCGGAGCGACGGCCGGATCGTCCGACTCGAGGTAGAAGAACTCCACCTCGGGGGCGAGCATCAGCGTGAAGCCGGCGTCACGGGCGCGCTTGAGGTTGCGCTTGAGCACCTGTCGCGGGTCGCCCTCGAACGGGGTGCCGTCGAGGTTGACGAGGTCGCAGAACATGCGGGCGCTCACCTCGCCGCCGTCGCCCCAGGTCATGAGCTGGAAGCTGGAGGCGTCGGGGACGGCGAGCACGTCGCTCTCCTGCACACGGCTGAACCCGTCGATGGCGGAGCCGTCGAACTGGATGCCGTCCTCGAAGACCGCCTCGAGCTCGACGGGCGAGATGGCCACCGACTTGAGCTGACCGAGGACATCACAGAACCAGAGGCGCACGAGATGAACTTTGCGTTCCTCGACTGTGCGCAGGACGTACGACTGCTGGTGTTCCATCCCTCTACCTTCCCTGAACCCGGGCCTCGGTGAAAATCCCTGAGGGCCAGTTAACAGAGCGTTCACATTGGGATCGCACGTCTGAAATCGCGTAGGTTCAACCTGTTTGACGAAGCGAAATCCGGCCGCCCCGACGGCGGCCCCGAACTGAGGGTGGTGTCTGTGCCGTACAGGGCTGAATACATCTGGATCGACGGAACCGAGCCGACGCCGCTGATGCGGTCGAAGACCAAGATCATCGAGAACGGCAAGGAGCCCGGCATCTGGGGCTTCGACGGTTCCTCGACCAACCAGGCTCCGGGTTCGGACTCGGACTGCGTGCTGAACCCCGTGTTCCAGTGCCCCGACCCCACCCGTGGTGCGGGCGACATCCTCGTGCTCTGCGAGGTCCTGCTGCCGGGCACGCTCGAGCCGCACGTCACCAACCACCGTCGCGCCTGCGTCGAGACGCACGAGAAGTTCAAGGATCAGGAGCCCCTCTTCGGCATCGAGCAGGAGTACACCCTCTTCCAGGAGGGTCGTCCGCTCGGCTGGCCCAAGGAGGGCTACTACTACCCGGCCCCGCAGGGCCCGTACTACTGCGGCGTGGGCTCGGTGGAGATCGCCGGCCGCGACCTCGTCGAGGCGCACACCACGGCGTGCCTCCAGGCCGGCCTCGGCATCGTCGGTACCAACGCCGAGGTGATGCTCGGTCAGTGGGAGTACCAGATCGGCATCCTCAACACCATCGACGTGGCCGACCACCTGTGGATGTCCCGCTACCTGCTGTACCGCATCGGTGAGGACTTCGGCGTCAACGCGTCGATCTCGGCCAAGCCGATCAAGGGCGACTGGAACGGCGCCGGCTGCCACACGAACTTCTCGACCAAGGCGATGCGTGAGGGCTGGGACCCGATCATCGCCGCGTGCGAGGCGCTCGGTGCCCCGGGCAAGGTCGAGGAGCACCTCGCCGGCTACGGCCACGGCTACGAGGAGCGCCTCACCGGCCTTCACGAGACGGCCCACTTCAGCGAGTACCGCTACGGCGTATCCGACCGCGGCTCGTCGGTGCGCATCCCGTGGCAGGTCGGCGTCGACAAGAAGGGCTACATCGAGGATCGTCGCCCCAACGCCAACATCGACCCCTACGTCGTGTCGCGTCTCATCACCAACACGGTGTGCTCGGCGGCAGCTGCCTCGTGAGGCCGGAGCCGAGGTACCGAAGGGGAAGCAGCGAGCGCAGCGAGCGAACCTGACCCGGAGGTGGCCGAGGCCATCGAGAACTCGGAACGGGAGGCCCTGCGGGCCTCCCGTTCCGCGTATGAGAGGCTGTCGAGCGTGATCCGAGTCGCCCTGGCCCAGCTCAACCCGACCGTCGGCGACCTCGTCGGCAACACCGACGCGATGATCGCCGCGATGTCGTCCGCGGCCGATGCCGGGGCGCAGGTGATCGTGTTCGGCGAGCTCGCGGTGTGCGGCTACCCGCCGGAGGACCTGGTGCTGAAGCGGCGCTTCGTCGACGACTGCTGGGTGCAGGTCGAACGCCTGGCCGCCGCCACCGGGTCGTGTGCGGCGGTGCTCGGCGTGCCCGAGCGCGCTCCCGACGGCGAGCTGTTCAACGCGGCGGTGGTGTGCCGCAACGGCGCGGTCGAGTACCGCTACCGCAAGCAGGAGCTGCCCACCTACGCCGTCTTCGACGAGCACCGGTGGTTCACGGAAGGGGCCGTCGACCAGCCGCTGTGGGATCTGGACGGCGTGCCGGTGGGCGTGTCGGTGTGCGAGGACGTGTGGATCGCCGACGGTCCGGTGCTTCGTCAGGCACGCGCCGGGGCGCGGCTCCTCCTCAACATCAACGCGTCGCCCTTCCACCACGACAAGATCGTGCACCGGGAGAAGATGCTGCGCGATCGTGCCGTCGCGGCGGGCGCCCCGATCGTCTACGTCAACCAGGTGGGCGGCCAGGACGAGCTGGTGTTCGACGGCGGCTCGTTCGTGATCGACGACGACGGCGCGCTCGTGGCGCGTCTGCCGCAGTTCGCCGAGCACGTCGAGCTGGTCGACGTGCATCTCGACGAGCGGAGCGTCCCCTCCGACCGCATCACCCCGCGACTCGAGAGCGAGGAGGAGATCTGGTCGGCGCTGGTGCTCGGCACGAGGGACTACACGCTCAAGAACGGCTTCACCGACGTCGTGATCGGCCTGTCCGGCGGCGTCGACTCGTCGATCGTCGCGGCCATCGCCGTGGATGCGCTCGGGGCCGAGCGCGTGCACGGCGTGATGATGCCCTCCCGGTTCAGCTCGCCCGGGTCGATCACCGACGCCGAGCGCTTGTGCGATGCGCTCGGGATCGAGTCCCGTGTCATCGGCATCGAGCCCGGCCATCGGGCGTTCGAGGAGATGCTGGCCGAGTCGTTCGAGGGCATCGCCCCGGACCTCACCGAGGAGAACCTGCAGTCGCGCCTGCGCGGCGTCACGTTGATGGCCTTGTCGAACAAGTTCGGCTGGATGGTGCTGACCACCGGCAACAAGAGCGAGTCGGCCGTCGGCTACTCGACGTTGTACGGCGACACCGCCGGTGGTCTCGCCGTGATCAAGGACGTCTACAAGACGATGGTCTACGACCTCTGCCGCTGGCGGAACGACGAGGCCGGTCGCGAGATCATCCCCGAGTCGGTGCTCACGAAGGCGCCGTCGGCCGAGCTCCGGCCGGACCAGCGCGACGACCAGAGCCTGCCGGCCTACGAGGTGCTCGATCCGATCCTGTGCGGCTACGTCGACGGCGACCTCACCGTGGCAGATCTCGTCGAGGCCGGCCACGATCCGGCGGTGGTCGGCCGCATCTGCCGGCTGGTCGACATCGCCGAGTACAAGCGCCGCCAGAACCCGCCCGGCATCCGGGTGAGCTCCAAGGCCTTCGGCCGCGATCGACGGCTCCCGATCACCAACCGCTACCGCTGACGGTCCCCGGGTCCGACAGGGCCCGTTGGTAGGTTGCGTCGGGTGTCGAAGCTGCTCGCGTTCGCGCTGTGTGACGTGTCGGTGGGCCTGCTCCTCGTGGCCGGCATCATGAAGTTGTCCGATGCCACGACGGTGGTCGGGGTGTTCTCGACGCTGCGGCTTCCCGCCCGTCGATCATGGTCCTCGGTGGCGCGCGTGCTGGGGCTCGGTGAGATCGCCGTCGCGGTGTCGGTCGTCGCGTTCGGCGGCCGTGCCACCTTCGTCGCGCTGGCGCTCCTGTACGTCGCGTTCGCAGTGGTCTCGGGTGTGCTGCTCGCCCGTGGCGGCGCCGACTGCGGATGCTTCGGCGTGCGCTCGGCACCCATCACCCGCGTGCACGTCGTCGTCAACGTCGTGCTCGCCGCGGGTGCGGTGCTGGCAACGGTGCTCGATGCGCCGTCGACGCTGCAGCGTCTGGATGCCGGCACCGCGCTCGGCGTCACGTACGTTGCGTTCGTCGCGCTCGGCACCGTCGTGTTCGTCGCCCTGCTCACCAGCGCGGCGGAGCTCGTGGCCGTGCGACGCTCGGTCACACCGAGGGACGCGTGAGCGGTCGGTCGCTCAGCGGGGCCGTGCTCGATCGCGCCGTCGCGCCCTTCCAACGACGCATCGACCGGCGATCGCTGCTCCGCCGGTCCACGATGGCGGCGACGGCGATGGTGGCCGCGCCCACCGACTTCCTGCTCCGCCCCACCACCGCGTACGCCGCGGTGTGCGGCTGTGCCGGCCAGGCGTGTCCCTGCGGATCGCAGTGCTGCGACGGCTACACCGAGTTCTGTTGCACGCTCACCGGTCAGAACGGCTGCCCGCCCGGCACCGTCGCCGCCGGCTGGTGGAAGGTCGACGGCTCGAACTTCTGCGGCGGGGCGCCGCGCTACTACCTCGACTGCAACGCGCAGTGCGGTGGGTGCGGCTGCAGCGGCGGCATCTGCGACGGCTCGTGCTCGGGCACCGTGTGCACGTGCGCGAACGGCGACTGCGGGAACCGGAAGGCCGGCTGCACGAAGTTCCGGTACGGCCAGTGCAACCAGCACATCGCCTGCCTCGGCCCGATCACCTGCCGGGTGGTGACGTGCACCCCGCCGTGGGTGTTCGACGGGTCGTGCACCACCTCGTCGCGGAGCGACAACAACACGGCCCAGCACTACAAGCCCTGCCTCGACGCCCCCTTCGGCGCGTTCGACACGCTCACCGACGTCGGGGGCGGCATCCGGGTCACGGGCTGGGCCATCGACCAGAACCGGCGCGACGGCGTGCAGGCGCGTCTGTTCGTCGACCAGCAGCCGATGGTGACGACGATGGCGGACATCCCCCGTCCCGACGTCGGCGCCGCCTACCCCTACTTCGGTGATCGTCACGGGTTCGACGCCGTCGTGCCGAC
The DNA here is from genome assembly GCA_046331245.1 of Acidimicrobiales bacterium. Classification (GTDB taxonomy): domain Bacteria; phylum Actinomycetota; class Acidimicrobiia; order Acidimicrobiales; family Microtrichaceae; genus SSF14. The sequence continues at coordinate 131,473 of JAXLRH010000001.1, forward strand.
CGGTCCGGGCCGGCACGTGGTGTGCGTGCTCGCCTACGACGAGGGTTCGTTCGCGACGACGTTCCTCGCCTTCCGCACGATCGACGTCGCCGGTCCCCTCGGCAACCTCGAACTGGTCGCCGGCGGCTCGGGCATCGTGACGGTGTCGGGCTGGGCGGCCGACCCGTTCGCGCCGGGTTCGATCGCGACGATGCACCTGATCGCCGACGGCGTGGCCGTCGCCGAGCTGACGACGGGCGGTGACCGCCCCGACGTGGCGGCCGCCGTACCGGGCGTGACCCAGCAGTGCGGCTTCCTGCGTGATTTCGGGTTCGCGCCCGGGCTGCACTCCATCTGCGTCGACCTCGTCTACGCGTCCGGGCTCACCGGTCGCCTCGGCTGCGCCGACGTGGTGGTGACATGACCACGGGAACGAGAGAAGGGGACGGCCGATGACCGCAGTGGTGATGATCGAGGCGGTGGTGATCGCAGGCCTCTGCCTGCTGGTGCTCGGCCTGCTGCGCAGCCATGCCGAGATCCTCCGCGCCCTCCACGACCTGGGCGTCAACCTCGACGGCGAGGGCTCGGGCGACCAGACGTTCCGCGTCCGCGAGCGCACCTCCCCGGCACCGCCCGCACCTGCGGCGGTGGACGTGCGCGACACGCCGGGACGCGTCGAGGCGATCCGCCCCACCGACGGCCCCGAGCACCTCGGCGACGCGCACGACGTGGCCGGGCAGACCGCCACGGGCGAGGCCGCGATCATCGGCGTCGTCGACTCCGACCGGCCGACGTTGCTGGCCTTCCTCTCCACCGGGTGCGTCACCTGCCAGGACTTCTGGGAGGCGTTCGCCGCCGGCGTCGACCTCGAGCTCGACGGCCGGGCCGTGCGCATCGTCGCCGTCACCAAGGGAGCGGAGCACGAGAGCCCGGGCATGATCGAGACGCTCGCCGGGCCGACCTTCACGACGGTGATGTCCGACGAGGCCTACGACGAGTACGGGGTGCCGGTGTCGCCGTACTTCGTGCTGGTGGACGCCCACAGCAGCGACATCCTCGGCGAGGGCGCCTCGCAGTCGTGGACCCAGCTGGCGTCGCTGCTCGACCGCGCCGTGGCCGACCGCCGCGGCACGTTCGGCGCGAACCGCACCCGCCGGGAGCTGCTCGGCGGATGAAGCTCAGCGCGCACGGAGTGACGGTCACCGTGCCGCGAGGGTGGGACGCCCGCATCTTCCGGCGCTCCGAGTCGGACGCCGCCGCTCCAGCGACCGACCAGGATCTCGACGGCCCCGTCCCCCAGAGCGGCATCACCGCCCCGGTGTTGCACGTCGCGAACTTCCCGCTGCCGGAAGGTCGCGGCGACTACGGGAGCGGCGCCGTCGGCCTGATGCGCAGCGACCACGTGTTCCTCGCCCTCGTCGAGTTCGGGCCCGAATCGGTGGGCACCCCGTTGTTCGCCGCCACCGGCATCCCGAAGCTGCGAGTGTCGGAGATCTCGTCCACGACGCTCCAGCGACCGCAGGGCACGTTGGGCGGCGCGCAGCGGTTCTTCACCGCCTCGAATCGGGCGTTCTGCTGCTACGCCGTCGTCGGATCCGTGAAGCGACGGGCCGCGCTGGTACCCGCGCTCAATCGAGTGCTGGCCGGCGTGACGATCGCACCGGGCTGACCCGCGAGAGGTGCAGGGCGATCGCCGAGGCCGCGACAGCGAGCAGGGCGGCGCCGGCCCCGATCGCGGGGCCGGTGGCGCCGGTGGCGAGCAGGCCCACCGCGACGACCGAGTCGACGGCGATGACGGCCCGCCGTGAGGGCTCCGCCCACGCGGCGAACCGCTGGTGGAACCGGGTGAGCGTCTCGGGCGACACGCTGTTGCGACCGGCGAGCACCGCTGCGCCCCTGGTGGCCCCGAACGTCGCGCCGAGCAGGAGGCCCGACCACGGCGCGGCCGTGACGGCGCCCAGCACGACGACCAGGTAGACCGATGCCGTCATGATGTACGTCGCGAGGCCGGCGCCGATCTGTGCGCCGAAGCCGGACGCGTAGACCCACGGGCGGAACTCGTCGAGCCACCGCTCGTTCACCTGACGACGATGATGCGGGAGCGCCGGGCCGAGCAGCCCCGTGTCGAACGCGACGGCCGTGGCCACCGCGATGCCGGCTACGACGAGGCGGGTGGCCGGCGAGAGGTCGACGAGTCGGACGAGCAGTGCCGACAGCGCGCCGAGCGTGCCGAGGGCCAGACCGCCGAGCGTTGCTCCGACGACGAACCAGGCGGCGGTGGCGCCGAACCGGTGACCGCGCGACCGCTCGGTGAGCGGTGTGATCGTGGAGAGCATCGACCAGCCGCACGGCGACCACGTGGAGCGGACGGCGGCGGCGACGGCGACGACGAGAGCGCTGATGAGCAGGGCGGCCGGCACCGCGGCAACGCTAGGCGCAGCGGTCGAGGAAGTTGCGCATCATGTCGTGGCCGCCGACCGTGAGGATCGACTCCGGGTGGAACTGCACGCCCTCCACGTCGAGCGTTCGATGGCGCAGGCCCATGATGAGGCCGTCGTCGGTCTCGGCGGTGATCTCGAGGACGTCCGGCAGCGTCGAGCGCTCGACGATCAGGGAGTGGTACCGCGTCGCCTCGAGGGGGTTCGGCAACCCGGCGAACACGCCGGCGCCCTGGTGGCGGATGAACGAGGTCTTGCCGTGCACGATCTCCGGAGCCCGGATGACGTGGCCGCCGAAGACCTGGCCCATGCACTGCATGCCGAGGCAGACCCCGAAGACCGGCACCCGCGACGACCAGTGCTCGATGAGCGTGTTCGACAGCCCGGCGTCGTCGGGCGTGCCGGGACCGGGGGAGATGAGGATGCCGTCGGGATCGATCCGCTCGACGTCGTCGAGGTCGAGCGCGTCGTGCCGCCAGATCATCGGCTCGGCACCCAGCTCGCCCAGGTATTGGACGAGGTTGTAGACGAACGAGTCGTAGTTGTCGATCACGAGGATGCGTGGCACGCCCCGATGGTAGGTCACCGCCTATCCTGTCGGCCTATGGCTAAACCGGTGAAACGACGCATCGAAGGCGGCTCGGGCTCGACCACGACGGGTCGCACCACGCCGAAGGGCACCAAGCCGGGGGAGGCCCCGTCGTCCTCGGGTCCGGTGGCGTCGAGCCGGTACACGCCGCCGACCCCCGCCACGAAGTACGACATGCCGAGCCCGACGTGGGTGCCGGTGCTCATGTTCTCGTTCTTCGGAGCGGGCCTGCTGGCGATCTTCCTCAACTACACCGAGGTGCTGCCGAGCTCGCCGTCGCAGTGGTATCTGCTGGGCGGGTTGACGGCCATCCTCCTCGGCATCGTCACCGCCACGCAGCTGCGATAGGTCCGGCGCACTAGTCGCGCGCGCGGCGCGTAGGCAATTCCCAGGCTTGTCCCCAACCTGTGGACAACCTTGTGGACACGCGCCGCGCGTCCGAGGTCACGGAGCGTGAGACTTCAGACGCCGTCCTCACCCGATCGGGCCCTCACTCGATCGGGGTGACCAGGTCCATGTCCTCCAGGCAGTGGCGCGGCGGCTCGGGGTCCTCCGACGCCGCCACCGTCATCTTCACCTCGGCGCCGCAGATTCCGCAGCGGTAGACGAGCTTCACCTTGCGGAGCAGGCCGGCCTCGGCCGGCTCGGGCACGGGCTGCGCCAGCCCGGTGATCATCAGGAGCCCGAGCCGGAGCAGCGCCGCGGCGATGACGACGGCGACGGCCGTCTTGCCCAACGACGCGTCGAAGACAGCCGTCGCGATGCCGATGGCGGCGACGATGCCGACCAGCCAGAGGATGCGGGAGCGGGTCACGCCCCCATTGTCGCGCGTGGTCGCGTCAGCCCAACCGCTCGATGATCGTGGCGTTCGCCAGCCCGCCGCCCTCGCACATCGTCTGGAGGCCGTAGCGGCCGCCGGTGCGCTCGAGCTCGTTGAGGAGCGTCGCGAGGAGCTTCGTGCCGGAGCCGCCGAGCGGGTGACCGAGTGCGATCGCACCGCCGTTGACGTTCGTCTTCGACAGGTCGCCGCCGGTCTCCTTGTTCCAGGCGAGCACGACGGATGCGAAGGCCTCGTTGACCTCGAACAGGTCGATGTCGTCCATGGTGAGGCCGGAGCGGGCGATGGCCTTCTGCGTGGCGGGGATGGGACCGGTGAGCATCGTGACCGGGTCGACGCCGGCCAGGGAGAAGGTGTGGAACCGGGCACGGGGGGTGAGGCCGAGCTCCTTCGCCTTCTCCTCGCTCATGATGAGCGCGGCCGACGCGCCGTCGCAGATCTGGCTGGAGTTGCCGGCCGTCACGACGCCGTCGGGCTTGAACGCCGGCTTCAGGCGGGCGAGCGACTCGGCCGTGGTGTCGGCGCGGATGCCCTCGTCGGCGACGTGCATCTCGTCGTGGACGGTGACGGCGCCGGTCTCCTTGTCGCGGGACTTCTTCTGGACCTTGACGATCTCGTTGTCGAAGCGGCCCTCGGCGGTCGCCTGGGCGGCACGGCGCTGGCTCTCGGCGCCGAACGCGTCGAGGTCGTCACGGGTGAGGCCCCACTGCTCGGCGATGAGCTCGGCCGAGATGCCCTGCGGGACGAGGCCACCGCGCTCGGCGTAGCGCAGGCCGACCTGGTCGCCGAACGGGAACCCGGTGCGCTTGATGTCACCTACCGACGCGCCCATCGGCACGAGGCTCATCACCTCGACGCCGGCGGCGATCGCGATGTCGTAGGCGCCGGCCATCACGCCCTGCGCCGCGAAGTGGGCGGCCTGCTGGGAGCTGCCGCACTGGCGGTCGATCGTGGTGGAGGGCACCGACTCGGGGAAGCCGGCGGCGAGGACGGCGTTGCGCCCCACGTTGAGCGCCTGCGCGCCCACCTGCATGACGCAGCCCATGATCACGTCGTCGACGAGGGCCGGGTCGAGGTTGTTGCGCTCGACGAGCGACTTGAGCACCTCGGCGGCGAGGTCGGCGGGGTGCCAGCCGGACAGGTCGCCGTTGCGCTTGCCGCCGGCGGTACGGATGGCGTCGACGAGAACTGCTGTGGTCATGGAGGACTCCCTGGTCGCTGCGAAAACTTGACTGATTGGTCAAGATTCTGGTCCCAAGGTCCACAGGCCGTCAATCCGGCGCTTGGGTATCCTTCGCCGCATGGCACTTTCCACCGACGAACAGCTGCACGAGCAGGTCACGGGCATGACGGTCGTGACCGCCTTCCTCGACACGGTCCGCGATCACGGAGACCGCCGGGCGCTGCGCTGGATGGACGGCGACGACTGGCACGAGATGACGTTCGCCGAGATGGCCGACCAGGCGGCACGGGTCGCGACCGGCCTCGCCGCAGCCGGCATCGGTCACGGCGACCGGGTGGTGCTCATGATGCGCAACATCGCCGAGTTCCACGTCGCCGACATGGCGGTGCTGCTGTGCGGCGCCACCCCCGTGTCGATCTACAACTCGTCGTCGCCCGAGCAGGTCGCCTACCTGGCCGGTCACTGCGAGGCGAAGCTCGGCATCGTCGAGGACTCCGGCTTCCTCTCGCGGTTCACCGAGGTCGCCGACCAGCTGCCCGACCTCCACACGCTCGTGATCATCAAGCCCGACGCCGACGCCGAGGGCGATCTCACCACCTGGGCGGACCTGCTGGCCAACGACCCGGTCGACCTCGCCACCGCGGCGCAGCTCGCGCAACCCGACGACCTCGCCACGATCATCTACACGTCGGGCACCACGGGGAACCCCAAGGGGGTCATGCTCGATCACACCAACATCTGCTGGACGCTCGCCTGCCTGCGCGAGGCGTTCGAGACCGACAACTTCGTCGGCCAGCGGGTCGTGTCGTACCTGCCGATGGCCCACATCGCCGAGCGCGCCACCAGCTACTACGGCGGCGCGATGAACGGCTACGAGGTCACCTGCTGTCCCGACCCCAGCCTCATCGCCAACTACGCCCGCGAGGTGAAGCCCAACATCATGTTCGGCGTCCCGCGCGTCTGGGAGAAGATCCACGCCGGCGTCACGAGCGCGCTCGCCGCCGATCCGGAGAAGGCCAAGCAGGTCGCCGAGGCCGTCGAGGTCGCCACTCCCATCGTCGACAAGATGACGTGGGGCACGGCCTCGCCCGAGGAGGTCGAGACCTACCAGTTCCTCGACGCCGTCGCGTTCAGCACCATCCGTGAGCTGATCGGGCTCGACCAGCTCGATCTCGCCGTCACCGGCGCCGCGCCGATCACGCCCGAGCTGCTGCAGTGGTTCCGCGCCATCGGCGTCCCGCTCAGCGAGATCTACGGCATGAGCGAGTCGTCCGGCCCCATGACGTTCGCGGCGCGCCGGCCCCGGCCGGGCACCGTCGGTCCTGCCATCCCCGGCCTCACGCTGAGGATCGCCGACGACGGCGAGGTCGTCTGCAAGGGCGGCAACGTCTTCAAGGGCTACCTCAACGACCCCGACAAGACGGCAGAGGCGCTCGACGAGGACGGCTGGCTCCACTCCGGCGACATCGGTGAGCTCGACGAGGACGGCTACCTCCGCATCGTCGACCGCAAGAAGGAGCTCATCATCACGGCCGGCGGCAAGAACATCAGCCCCGCCAACCTCGAGGCCGCGCTCAAGACCATCCCGCTCGTCGGCCAGGCGTGCGCGGTCGGCGACAACCGTCCGTTCGTGGCCGCGCTCGTCGTGCTCGATCCCGAGGTCGCTCCCGTGTGGGCTGCGCAGCACGGTCTCGAGGGCCGCACGCTCGAGGAGCTCGCGCAGACGCCTGCCGTCATCAACGAGGTGAACGCCGGCCTGGCCGACGCGATGTCGCGCTTCAACAACGCGGAGCGCGTGAAGCGCGTGACGGTGCTCGGCGAGGAGTGGCTGCCCGACTCCGACCTGATGACGCCGACGTCCAAGCTGAAGCGCCGCGGCATCCTGAGCAAGTTCGCGGAGGAGATCGAAGCCTTCTATGAGTGAGGAGTTCGCCGGCCGGCGACCTCCACGCGTGGCGATGCTCGTGTCCCGGTTCCCCAAGGTGACCGAGACGTTCCAGCTCCGTGAGATGGTCGCGCTGGAGAAGATGGGCGTGCCGATCTCGCTCTACGCCATCACCCACCACCAGGACGAGGGCACGGTGCAGGTGGAGGCGCGGTCGCTCGACGCCCGGGCCAACTACTTCCCGCGGTTCTCGCTCGAGATCCTCCGCGCCCAGCTCGTGTGGTTGCGGCGCAACCCGTCCGCCTACCTCGAGGCCTGGCGCTGGGGCATCCGGTCGAACCTGATGGCGCCGGACTTCCTCCTGCGCACCTTCCTGCTCGTGCCCCTGGCGGCGGCGATGGCTCTGCGCATGGAACGCGAGGGCATCGAGCACATCCACGCGCACTTCGCGACGTACCCCACCCACGCGGCGCTCGTCATCCACCAGCTGACCGGGATCCCGTTCTCGTTCACCGGCCACGCGCACGACATCCAGGTTCGCCAGGACGGCATCGGCGCCAAGATCGAGGCCTGCGAGTTCTTCGTCTGCTGCACGCACCACAGCAAGGAGCAACTGCGGCTCCGGTACGGGTCGATCGTCGACGACAAGTGCTTCGTCGTGCACCACGGCATCGACATCGACCAGTTCACGTACCGCGAGCCGAACCCCGACGACGGTGACCGTCCCATCCGCATCTGCTGCGTCGCCACCTTCGAGGAGTTCAAGGGGCACACCTACCTCATCGAGGCGGCCCGCCTGCTCGCCGAGCGGGGCGTGACCGTCGACATAGCGCTCATCGGCGGTGATCCGCCGAAGTCGTCCACCCTGCAGCAGGAGATCCGAGACCAGGTGCACGCCGCCGGGCTCGACGACTGCGTGCGGTTCCTCGGCAAGGTGCCCTCCGCGGAGGTGCGGGAGTGGATCGAGTGGAGCGACATCGGCGCCCTCGCCTGCTGCGTGTCGCCCGACGGCCAGCTCGACGGACTCCCGAACTTCCTCACCGAGTCGTTGTCGATGGGGCGGCCCGTGGTCTCGACTCGCCAGGAGGGCGTGATGGAGCTGGTGGTCGACGGCGAGAACGGGCTGCTGGCCCGGAGCCGCGACGCCGCCGGCCTCGCGGACGCCATCGAGCGCCTGCACCGGGACCCGGCGCTCCGCACGAAGATGGGCCTCGCCGGTCACGAGACCGTCGTGCGCGATCACGACGTGACCGTGAACACCCGGGAGCTGTACCGCATCTACATGAACGAGGTCGGCCGGCCGGCCTGACCCCTCAGTGCGTGGGCCCGGCCCCCGCGATCAGCCGGAACACCGAGCCGACCGGCGTGCTGCGGAGGTCGTCGGCCAGCTGCTGGAGATCGATCTCGAACCGCAGCACCGACGGATCGTCGTTGTCGACGCGCTCGGCCCCGAGGTCGACCATGGCCGCGATCATGGCCAGGTTGTCGGTGCGCACCAGCAGGTGGAACTTCACGATGTCGCGGGTGAGCGCCACCGCCGCGAGCGACTCGATGAGCACGCTGCCGATGCCGCGGCGATGGAAGTCGTCGGCCACGGCGACCGCCGCCTCCGCAGCATGGGGGTGGAGGCGGGAGCGGATGTAGCGCGCCACGCCCACGCCGAGCTGCCCGCCGTCGTCGGCGTCGACCCACGCCACCCACGCGAAGTGATCGACGTAGTCGATCTCGGTGAAGTAGTGGAGCTGCGCCTCGCTCAGGTGGTTGAGCGGTGAGAAGAAGCGGAGGAACCGACTCTCGGGCGACAGGCGTTCGAACCCCTCGGCGATGAGCGGCGCGTCGGCCGGCACGACCGGCCGCAGATGGAGTGGCGTGCCGTCCGCGAGCCGGACCGTCATCGCCATGTGGGCGACGTCGTCAGGTGTCACGGGTCCAGGGCCCGGCCTCGGGGTCGACCTTGATGAACCGCGGGTCGATCTCGCCAGGGGTGAGCGGTCGCATGATGAGGTCGATGGCGGTCCAGGTGGTGTGCGCGGACGGCAGGAACACCACCGGCAGCACGCCCGCCGAGACCACGGTCGCGATGAGCAGCGGGACCACGGGGATGTCGGGCTGCGTCGCGATCGACCCGACGAGGAGCACGAGGAAGGTGGCGGCGAACGTGACGACCGTGTTGAGGCCGATGTAGCCGAGCGAGTGGCCGAAGATGCGCTCGAAGCGCAGCGAGCACTGCGGGCACTCCTTCAGCATCGTGAAGTAGCCGCTGTGCGTGCGGCGGCCACCGCACGCCGGGCAGTGGCGCAGGAGCCCTCGCCACAGCATTCGTCCGTTCGACACGTCCAACTGCTCGTTGGTCTGCGTCGGGTGGAGCGTCGTCATGGCTCCATTCTCCTACGCGGCGGTAGCGTCGCGCGCATGGAACAGCGAACGGTCGTGATCACGGGCGCGAACGCCGGGATCGGCAAGGAGACCGCCGTCGCCCTGGCCTCGGCCGGCGACCGCGTGATCATCGCCTGCCGCAACCCGGGCAAGGCCGCCGAAGCGGTCATGGAGATCGCCAGCCGGTCCGCTTCGACCTCGGTGGAGTCGGTGACGCTCGACCTGGCCAGCCTCGCGTCGGTGCGCGCGTGCGCCGAGGAGCTGAACGACCGCACCGATCGCATCGACGTCCTCGTGAACAACGCCGGGCTCATCCTGTCCGGGCGGGAGGTCACCGTCGACGGGTTCGAGACGACCTTCGGCGTCAACCACCTCGGCCACTTCCTCCTCACGAACCTGCTCGAAGACCGCGTGAAGGCGGCGCCCTCGCCGCGAGTCATCAACCTCGCGTCGATGGCGCACTGGTTCGCGGTGGGCGGTCTCGCCTTCGAGGACCTGCAGTCCGTTCGCTATTACAACGCGTGGATCGCCTACGGCCGCTCGAAGCTCGCGAACATCTACTTCGCGCGGGAGCTCGCCGAGCGCTGGCGCGACGACGGCGTCACCGTCTCGTCGGTGCACCCCGGCATGGTGTCGACGGGCTTCGGCGCCGACGGCGATACCAGCGGTCTCACCGACGGCCTCATCGACCTGTCCCGTCCGTTCAGCATCGGACCGGACCAGGGCGCCGACACGTCGGTCTGGTTGGCGACGGCCGCCGCGGGCGCCGACCTCGGCCGGAGCGGGTCGTACTGGAGTAGGCGCAAGCCCGGCCTCCTCGCGCCGTGGGCGAAGCGTCCCACCGACGCCGCGAGGTTGTGGGTCGAGAGCGAGCGGATGATCGATCGCGTGGGCTAGCGCGCGGCGCGAGTGCTCGCGGAGGTTTGCGACGAGCGGAGCTCGGGCAGTGGATCGACAACGATTCATCGCCTCACAGGAGACTCAACATCATGATCACGCTCGGCGCCGTCCTTCTCATCATCGGCTTCATCGCCAAGGTTCCGGTGCTGTGGAGCATCGGCGTCGTGCTGCTCCTGGTCGGAGCGGTGCTCTACCTGTTGGGCGCCGCCGGTCGCGAGGTCGGCGGCCGCAAGCACTACTGGTAGGACGGCTACCGGAGTGGCGGCTCCGTCGACCACGGGAAGTTGATCCACTGGTCGGTGTGCCGCCACACGTAGTCGGCCGAGTGGATCGACCGTGGCTTCTCGTACAGCACGAGTGAACGGATCTCCGCCACGACCGGAGCGCACGTGTCGACGACCAGCTTGAGGGTCTCGCCGGTGTCGGCGACGTCGTCGACGATGAGCAGCTTCGTGTCCGCCAGGTCGGCGAGGTTCAACGCCGGCGGGAGCATGACCGGCACCTCACGGCGCTCCTCGACGTCGGTGTAGAACTCGACGTTGACCACGCCGATGTTCTTCAGGCTGAGCGCGTAGGCGACGGCACCACCGATGAGCAGCCCGCCGCGGGCGATGGCCACGATCCAGTCGGGCTCGTAGCCGCTGTCCACGACCTGCTGGCAGAGTTCACGCGTGGCCACACCGAACCCCGCGTAGTCGAGCTCCTCACGTTCACCTTCGACGACGGCTTCCATGCGTCGGTTCTAGTCGGGTGCCCCAACCGGCGCCAGAGCATCACCCGAAATGCACCCCGTGCGCCTCGAACGCGCTGCGCAGGGCGCCATAGGCGGCGAACCCACAGTGGTCGCGTACGAGCACGAGCTCGGTCGCCACGAACGCCGGACCGTGGGGAGGGTCGTCGGGAGCGAGGAGGTGCGCGAGCTCGTGCAGCACGGTGAGGACGTTCCACGAGCCGTCGCGTATGAGGATGAGGTTGCGGGTGGGAACGGCCAACGAGGCCCGGGCACCGCGACTGCGACGATCGACCAGCACCTCGAGGGGACCGTCGGGGAACGAGTCGAGGTACCGCTCGCTCGTGAGCACCGACTCGACGAAGGCCTCGACCTCCACCCACCGGCGGAGACGGCGGCCGACGTCGGCGATGACCGAGTCCTCCGCGGCGTACACCGCCGCCCGCTGCGGGTCGGCGTCGGGTGCGGTGTCAGCCACCCTGCTGGAGCGCGCGCCGCCGGCCGAGGCGACGACCGCCGAGATCGGCGGTGCGACCCGCGGACGTGCCGGCGCGACGACCGGCCTCGGACGTGCCGGCGCTGACGCGGGACGTGCGGATGTGGGGGTAGCGCTGCCGCATGTCGGCCTGCACCGCCGCGGACCGGTCGCGGAGCACCACGGCGGTGGACGTGCCGTGGCCGCTGGCGGCCGCTGCGCCGTCGGCGGCGCGATCGCGCTCGGACGCCGCGCGCCGCCGGTCGGCCGCCAGGCGCTCGCACACCGTGCTCGTGAAGCCGGAGATGAAGCTGCGTCGCCACGCCGACACCTGTGACGCGGTGGCGCCGGGGCGCTGGGTGCCGGGCGCCGTCATCGCCGTGGTGAGCTGGAGGAACAGGCTCGTCACGAGCGTCTCGACGAGCGCCACGTCGCTCGGGAAGCCGATGACCGACATGGTCTCGCCCCGCCCGTCGGCCGTGCGGCCCAGGCGGATGGCCTGGCAGCCGGACACGTTGGCGACCGAGTTGACCAGCACCGCCTTCTGCGCCGTGAAGGGACGGTGGATGAGGATGCGAACCTCGGTGGGGACGCCACCGTCGCCGGGGTGGTCGGCCCACAGCATCGCCTCGTCGATCGCGTAGCGGGCCATCAGCTCGGATGCCTTCGCCGTGAACGCCTCGGCCTCGGCCGGGAACGACGTCGCCTCGGCCTTGGCCAGCAGGTTCCGAATGGTGATGAGCCGGCTGTCGCCCTCGTCGATCGGTGCCATGGGGGCATTCTTGCCGAGCCCCCTGACAGTCGGCGCCGGGGTAGCGTCGGCCGATGGCGAACGACCGGCCCGAGGCACGTCCGGCTCGGCAGCGAGCATCCATCGTCGGGGCGGCCTGGAAGCCGCTCGGCGTCGTCGCGATCGTGCTCGTCGTGGTGAACCTGCTCGGCTTCGACCCGATCGGGAACCTGCGCGACCGGCTCTTCGGCGGCACCTCGCGGCCCGAGGCGGCCGGGACGACGCTGCTCACGATCCGACGCACCACCGAGCTGCGCGCCGCGACCGGCGAGTTCAGCGTGCCGGTGTACTTCGGCACCGAGCAGAGCGGAGTGGTGCACGACATCCTCCCGGACGCGTTCGACGCCAACTCCGGGGTCGCCATCTACCAGGGTGGCGTCGACGCCTTCGTCGACCTGCGCAGCGTCACCGGCGACGACCTCGAGATCAACCGCACCGACCGGACGATCGTCATCACCGTCCCCGAACCCCGCCTCTCCGAGCCGAACATCGACGAGGCGAAGTCCAAGGTGATCACGCAGGACCGCGGCCTGATGACGCGTCTCGGCGAGCTGTTCAGCGACACCCCGTTGAAGGGGAAGGACGAGCTCGATCGCGTCGCAGTCCGCGAGCTGGCGGCGGCGGCGAAGGAGAGCGGGCTGACCGAGACGGCGCGCGACAACACCCGGGACTTCCTCACCGCACTCGCCAAACGGCTCGGCTACGACGAGGTCGACGTGAAGTTCCGCCCGGCGACCCGCGAGTGACCGGCGACGAGGGGCAGCCTCAGGGCCCGGCGACCCGCAACGTGTAGTCGCCGTCGACGGTCGCCGTGATGCGGACACCGCCCGGCGCCCGGGTGACGTGGACGTCCGACAGGTGGTCGCCGGTCACCATCGATGCCGTGGTCGCGGTGCCGGGGGCCCACACGTCGAGTACGCCGGGTCGGTCCGTGTGCCCGGCCGCGACGAGACCGCCCTCGCACGGGCTGGCGAGCGCGCTGAGGACACCGGGTGCGAAGCGGGGATACGCCCGCCAGGTGCAGCGCCATCGCGGGTTCACGCCGCCGTCGCGATCGCCCGGGCAGCGGTTCGTCCGCATGTGCACCTGGATCGGGCCCGACGTCCCGCCGGGGTGTCCCACCGAGTGCGGGTCGCCACAGGCCTGCCGCCACTGCCACCAGGCGTCGCCCGCCGTGAGGAGCGCGTCCTCCTTGGCCGCGTAGCGGGTGAGCTTCGCCTCCGCCGCGTCGGTGTCCTCGAAGAACCCGTACTCACCCACCCACATGGCCGTGCCGTATCCCGCGGCCAGCGCCCGGAAGTAGTCGAAGGTGCCCTCGATCGGGATGGGCCCGATGGACTCGCCGTAGTTGTGCGGCGCGAACACGATGTTGGTGTCCGTGGTGAAGTCGGTGGGCACGGGCTGGCCCGACACGGTGGTCTCGAAGAACGCGATGTGGCCCGCGCCACCGGGGGTGGGCGCCGCAGTGGCCTCGGCCGAGCGGATCGCGTCGATCGCCCGGTCGTAGAACCGGCCGAGGTCGGCCGTGGTGTCGTGGTGGCCGGTGTTGGGCTCGTTGAGCAGGTCGTAGCCGGCGACGGCGTCGACGCCCGCGAACTCGGTGGCGACGAACGACCACGTCGCGACGAGCTCGTCCATGATGCCGTCGCGGTTGGCGTAGAAGGAGTCCCAGTCGGTCATGACGGCCTCGGAGCTCTCCCGCGAGCCATGGGTGCAGGTCGACGCGCCGTCGTCGAGCGTGGCCCACGCCGGCGCGCCGTCCCAGCCGATGGCGGGGTCGCCGCCCCCGGGGCACGTCTCGTCAGCGGGCGATGCGACGTGCGCGCCCCAGGCGTCCTGATGCATGTCGATCACGCTGTAGATGCCGTGCGCAGCAGCCGCGTCGACGGCGTCGTGCACCCGCCGGAGGTACGTGCGGTCGAACGTGCCGCGTTCGGGCTCGAGCGACGACCAGCTCACGAGCAACCGCACGACGTCGAAGCCGTGCGCGGCCATGTCGGCCCAGTCGCGGTCGGTGACCGGCACCACGGTGGGTGCGGACGGATCGCCCTGGTAGTAGTCGCCGAGCGAGTTGAGGTTGACCCCGCGGAGGATGACCTGCCGCCCGGCGGTGTCGACGATGCGCGGGTGCTCGCCCCGCTCGGCGTGGAGCGCGGGGAGCGACGCGACCGCTCGACGAGGGGTCGTCGTCGTGGTCGAACGCCCGGAGGACGCGTCGGTGCCGGAGCCGGTGCACGACGACGCGACGCAGAGTGCGACGATCGCCCCGATCGCGAGGGATCGGGCCGTGGCAGGCTTCACGTCACCCGCCGTTCTTCATGCCGGCGGTGTCGACCGCGGCCTGCACCCGCGCGCTGAAGCCCGGGGCCACCGTCGCCAGCGTGGCGCTGAGGCGGAGCTCGAGCGGGGCGACGAACACCTCGCCCCGGTTGCGCTCGATCGCGTCGATCACGCCGCGGGCCACGTCGTCGGGCGACTTCGTGCGGACGGCCTTCGGCAGCGCGATGTCGGAGTTGGCGAACATGCCGGCGTCGCGGATGAACCCCGGCTCCACGATGCTCACGCCGATCGGCGTGTCCGTGAGGTCCTGGCGGAGCGACAGCGCGAACCCGCGCAGGCCGAACTTCGACGCGTTGTACAGACGGGTGTTCGGCGTGGCCGCGAGACCGGACAACGAGCCCACGAACACGATGTGCGCCGGCGCCCCCGTGCGCAGCTTCCGCTGGGCGAACGCCGTCGCGAGCTGGATGGGCGCGCGCAGGTTGACGTCCAGCACCCGGTCGATGTTCTCGGAGGTGTCGTCGGGGAGCGCGAGGTCGGCGCCGGTGCCGGCGTTCGCCACGAGGATGTCGATGTCGTCGCTGCGGGCGATCAACCCCTCGACGTCGGTCGGTCGGCACAGATCGGCGACGATCACCTCTGCGCCGGTTGCCGCGGCCAGCTCGTCGAGCTGTGCGGTGTTGCGTGCCGTGATGACCAGTCGGGCGCCGCCCTCGGAGAGTCGGCGACCGATCGCCCCGCCGAGTCCACCGCTGGCGCCGGTCAACATGACGGTCCTGCCGGAGATGTGCATGGAGGCAAGGTAGTTTCCCCGGGGATGGGCATGTTCGAACGCGGCTGGATGACCGTCGACGGCATGCGTCTCCGAGTGCTCGACACCGGGCCCGGCGCGGCGGACTCCGACGTGCTCCTGATCATCCCCGGGCACACGGCGCGCATCGACGGCTTCGACGCGCTGGTGTCGGCGCTCGCCCCCTCGCACCGCGTCGTCGTCGTCGACCTGCCGGGGTGTGGCGAGTCGGACAAGCCGGATCGCCCCTACGACCTCCGGTTCTACGAGGACACGCTGATCGGTGTGCTCGACGGCCTTGGCATCGATCGGGCCGTGCCGGTGGGTGGCAGCCTGGGCGGCAACCTCGTGCTCCGCCTCGGGCACCGGTTCCCCGATCGCTTCGAGCGCTTGGTGCTCTGGGCCCCGGGTGGCGCGTGGACGGCCAAACCGGCGCTGGCACGGGTGGTGAAGCGGTTGGGGCGCCGAGCCTTCTGGCCGGTCGTCCGCGTGCAGTCGCGCTTCTGGTACGACCGGGCCTTTCCCGGTCGCGAGCGTGCACTCGACGAGACGTTCGCCTACTACCGGGACGTGATGTGCCCGGGCTTCGTGCGCATGTACTGGGGGATCGCCGGCGATCAGATCGGGCAGAGCCTGTTCGACATCGCCCCCGAGATCGCACAGCCGACGCTCCTCATGTGGGGAGACCACGACAACGGCGCCGGCATGAAGGCGGGCGTCGCCCGGTTGTCGCAGCTCCTACCCGACAATGAGTTCGTCGTGTTCCCCGGCGCCCGGCACTCCATCGAGACCGAGATCCCCGACCGCCTCGCCGCCACCATCCTGAGCTACCTCGGGAGTTGACTGTCGGACCGATGCGCCAAGATGGCGGCATGACCACGATCGCCGACCGCTCCGCCGAGCTGCTCACGGTGCTGGCCGGTCCGGCTGCCCGGCTGCGCCCGGCACAGATCGAGGCGATCGAGGCCGTGGTCGGTGAACGTCGCCGCGCCCTGGTGGTGCAGCGCACCGGCTTCGGCAAGTCCGCGGTCTACTTCATCGCCACCAAGCTGCTGCGTGACCAGGGCGCCGGGCCCACGCTCGTCGTCTCGCCCCTGCTCGCGCTCATGCGCGACCAGGTCGCCGCGGCCGAGCGCATGGGCGTCCGCTCGGCCACGATCAACTCCACCAACGTCGACGACTGGCGTGAGGTCGAGGCCCGCCTCGCCGGCGGTGAGCTCGACCTGCTGTGCATCAGCCCGGAGCGGCTCAACCACCATCGTTTCGCACGCGAGGTGCTGCCGCGCCTCTCCGCCGGGCTCGGTCTGCTGGTGATCGACGAGGCCCACTGCATCTCGGACTGGGGCCACGACTTCCGGCCCGACTACCGCCGCATCCGCGACGCCATCGCGAACCTCGAGCCGTCCACGCCGGTCATCGCGACCACGGCGACGGCCAACCTGCGCGTCACCACCGACGTCGCGGAGCAGCTGGGCGACGACGTGCTCGTCCTCCGTGGCGGGCTCGATCGTGAGTCGCTCCACCTCGGCGTCGTGCGGCTCGACTCGCTCGCCGAGCGGCTGGCCTGGATCGCGCAACGCATCGAGCACCTGCCGGGCACCGGCATCGTGTACTGCCTCACCGTCGAGCAGACCGAGCAGGTGAGCGCGTTCCTGCGCTCGCAGGGCATCGATGCCGTCGCGTACTCCGGCCGCACGCCGCCGGAGGAGCGCGAGCCGCTCGAGGCCGCCTTCAAGGCGAACGAGGTGAAGGTGCTCGTCGCCACGAGCGCCCTCGGCATGGGTGTCGACAAGCCCGACGTCGCGTTCGTGCTCCACCTGGGCGCGCCGCCCTCGCCCATCGCGTACTACCAGCAGGTCGGACGCGCCGGTCGTTCCATCGAGCGCGCCGAGGCCTGGTTGCTGCCGGGCCAGGAGGACCGCGCCATCTGGGACTACTTCACCTCGGTCGGTCTGCCGCCCGAGGCCCTGGTGCAGCGCGTGCTCGATCAGCTGGGCGAGGAACCGGCGTCGGTGCCCTCGCTGGAACGTGCGGTCGACCTGAAGCGCACCCGCCTCGAGACCCTCCTCAAGATCCTCGACGTCGACGGCGCGGCCGAGCGCCGCGACGGCGGGTGGGTGCGCACCGACACGCCCTGGCAGTACGACCACGAGCGCGTGGAGCGGACGCAGCAGGCGCGTCGCGACGAGGCCGACGAGATGGTGCGGTACGCGGAGGCGCGCGAGTGCCTCATGCGGTCGCTGCGGCGTTCGCTCGACGATCCCGACGCGGTCGAGTGCGGCCGGTGCATGGTGTGCACGGGCAGCGGCGATCCCGAGGTGCTCCAGCCGGCGATCGTGCGCGCCGCGGTCGAGTTCCTCCGGGGTGTCGACGTCGTGCTCGAGTCGCGGAAGCAGTGGCCGCGCGGGGCGACATCCACCACGGTCGCCGACCTGCCACGCGGCAACATCGCGCCGGCCACCCGTGCCGAGGAGGGCCGGGCGCTGAGCCGCGTCGGCGACGCGGGCTGGTGGCCGGTCGTGGAGCGCTGCGCCACCGAGGGTGTCGACGACGAGTTGCTGGGCGGGGTGCTCGCCGCGCTCAAGCGGTGGCCGTGGGCCGAGCGGCCGAGGTGGGTCACCTGGCTCCCGTCGGGCGATCCTGCCCATCCGGCCGTCGTGGAGGCGCTCGCGGCGCGGGTCGGGGCCGCCGGCAAGCTGCCCGTCCACCCCACGCTCGACGTCCTGCCCGGCGGTGCCGGCGCGTCGTCCAACTCGGCCTTCCGTCTCGGCGACGTGTGGCAGCGGGTCACCCTGGCTGGCGACCTCCCCGGCATCGCCGGCCCGGTCCTGCTGCTCACCGATCGGTGCGAGAGCCGGTGGACAGTCACGGTCGCAGCCCATCGGCTGCGCGAGGCCGGCTGTGGGCCCGTTCTCCCGTTCGCGCTTCGCTCTCGGCTGAGCGGGCGTCGGCCTACGACGCCGCGGCGGCGATCGTGCGGGCGGTGCGCCACGCGCCGATCGTGTCCTCGTCGACGGCGGTCGCGACCGTGGCCCAGCGCTGAGCGGGTCCGGTCGGCTCGGACCCGGTGTCTCCCGACGGCGGCGTCATGATGGCGCGGGCGATCAACGACAGCTCGAGGTTCTCGGCTCCGGTCGCCTGCTCGGCGATCCACGCGTCGTAGCGCGTGCGTGCCGCGGCGACGGGCACCGGCCCACCCTCGCGAAGACGAGCGCCGACGTGGATGCGGAGCGACGCGACGAGGAAGTCCTCGGCCATGCCCTGCCCGACGAGCTCGGCGAGGCGCAGACGGAGCCGGTTCATCCAGGTGACGCGGGCGACCACCTCGCGGTTGCCCTGGTGCTCCCAGTGCACGACCCCTCCGGTGGCCGGGCGCGTGCTCTGGGGCACGATGTCGGCACAGCCGCCGATGGCGTCGGCGACGATGCCACTGACGTCGAGCCACCAGAACTCATGGCCGTCCGGATCGTCGTCCACGATGGACATCAGCCGCTCGATGAGCTCGCCGTCGGCGCCGGTGAGGTTCTGCATGGGGGGAGTCTCGCGTGCGGCGTCGCGGCCGTCGAGAGGTTGCTGTTCAGGTGACCATCACCAGCACGGTGTCGGCGGAGATGGAGCTCGCGCCGAAGATCGTGCCCGACTCGTCGGGGTGGGTCGTGGGCTGGCCGGTCTGATCGCGGTAGTCGAGCGTGACGCCGTGAGCGGCCGCGGTCCGCTCGAGCTCGGCTCGGACGTCGCCGAGGCGGCGTCCCTTCAGGTGCAGCCCGGCGAGCGGCTCGAGGCGCGCCGTGGCGTCGGTTGCGGCGTCGTAGCTCTGGCCCGGCTTCGCCGGCACACCCAGCTGGAGCTCGACCTTGTTGCCGGCGTGGAACGTGGTGCGTGCCACGGCACGCGGATCTCCGGAGATCGGTTGCGCGCCGCTGCCGGCGAACACGATGACGCCGACGAAGAGGTTCACCTGCGACGGGCCCGTGGGAACCCCGACGACGGTCACGTGCACGCCGGCCTTCGACAGGGCCTCCTCGACGTCGGACACCGTGACCGTCTTCGCGAGCGACACGGTGACCTCGTCGCCGTCGCGAACGACGTTGACGTCGGCCGCTGCCGTGCCGCCGTCGGTGGTGAGCGCCAGACCGACGGCGGTGCCGACGACGGCGACCAGCCCGGCGGCCGCTGCGACGAGCATCCGTCGGGATCTCCCGGGGCGGCGGCCCGCGGGAACGTCGTCGCCCACCCGGGAGGCGGCGTCCACGAGCTCGTCGTGCAGTTCACGGAGCGGACCGTCGACCACGCGGTCCCCGGGCCCGAGCCGATCAGCCATGAGCGGCGTACGGGTTCTCGGTGAAGTGGTGTTCGAGTTGCTGGATGCCCCGCGACACCCGTTTGCGGGCGGTGGCGGGACGGATCTCGAGCAGATCGGCGATCTGCTCGTAGCTCTCGTCGTCGAGGCAGCGGAGTTGCACCGCCTCACGGAGCATCGGCGGCAGCTCGTGGATCGCCGGCTGGAGGCGGTCGAGGGCGCTCCGGAGGTCGAGGGACTCCTCCAGCCGTTCGATCGCGTCGGAGTCGAGCGTGCGGATCGCCATCTGCAGACGTTCACGGCCACGGGTCTCCACGGCGCCCTGCCGTGCGGCCCGTCGCAGCTTGTTCTTGGCGATGCCGAACAGCCAGCCCGCCGGAACCCCGCGCTCCGGATCGAAGTCGCCGATCGAGGACAGGGCCTGAGCGAACGTCTCCGATACGAGGTCGTAGGCGTCCTGCGTGTTGCCGGTGCGCTGCCGGAAGTAGAGGAAGAGGCGGTTGCCGTGACGCAGGTAGAACTCGCCGAACGACTGGGGATCGCGTGGGGTCGCGTCGAGCAGCTCGGCGTCACTGCGGGCGTCGTTGGCGTTGGCGTCGTACATCCGGCCCACAGCGTGTGGGGCGACACACCTCCCTGGCAAGTGGGAATCCCGTGTTTTCTCGCTGACGGCCCCGTCAGGCGGGCGCGGCTGCTGCGACGAGGTGCGCCGCGCCGTTCGTGGTGCGGAGGCCGGCGAGCCACTGGTCGGACGGCAGGGTGGCCGACTCCTTGAGCGCGTCCGCGAAGCCGAAGAAGTCCATCTGCAGGGCCGTGGGGCCGATGTCCATGACGGCGTAGCCGCGTGACGACCCGTTGGAGTAGCGCACCTGCGGACCGACGGATCCGTCGGTGGCGCCGGGTGACGTGACCGATCCCACGGCGAACTCGACGGCGGCCGACCCGGCGCCCGTGGCGGCCGAGTAGCTGCCGGGGACGCGAGGCACGTCCATCGCGCGGAACTTGTGGACGTCGCCCACCGTGACCACGAGGTTCGACACGTTCGACGCGGCGACGGCGTCGAGCACGCGGGCGCGATCGCGGTCGCCCCAACCGCCGCCGGTCATCGACGACGAGATCGAGCCGAACGTGGACTGCGGCGACAGCAGCATCCAGGTGGTGTCGGACCCGGCGATGGTGGCGTCGAGCCAGTCGAACTGCTGCCGCCCCAGGTAGAGGTCGCCGTCGTCGGGTTGGGGGAAGAGGAACCGACGTTGACGGTCGACGAGCACGAGGGTGGCGAGGTCGCCGAACGGGATGGCGCGGTAGGCGACGTCGTCCTCGACGCGGGTGGGCAGCCATTCGGCGTGGGCTCGCATCGCATTCGCCACGCGGTAGCCCCAGTCGCCCTCGAGCGCCTCCTGATGGTTCGACGCGCCGCCGATGTAGGGGTCGTTGGCGAACTCGTGGTCGTCCCAGATGCAGATCATGGGGTGCTGTCGATGCAGTTCCGCCAAGTCGGGGTCGAGGTGGTACCACGCGTACCTGCGGCGGTAGTCGTCCAGCGAGACGATCTCGTTGAGCGGGTCGAGCGGCCGTGCCGCTCCGTACACGTTGCCGATGAAGCCGGCGCTCGCGTGCTCGTAGATGTAGTCGCCGAGATGCACCACGGCGTCGAGGTCGCTCCGCTCGGCGAGCCGCCGATACGCGTGGAAGTATCCGAACCCGTAGTTCGAGCACGACACGAAGCCGAGGCGCAGGTGGGACACCCCGGCCGCAGGCGTGGTGCGCGTGCGCCCGACGGGGGAGGTGCCGGCGGACGACGTGAACCGGTACCAGTAGGTCGTGCCGGGTTGGAGACCGCCGGCGATGACCTTCACCGTCCAGTCGCGGGTGGCGCCGGCGACGGCCGAACCGGAGGCGAGCACGGTGCCGAACGCAGGGTCGCTCGCGAGCTCCCAGCCGACGTTCACCTGGTCGTAGGTGCCGGCGGGCGGATCGTGGTGGGTCCAGAGCACGACCGACGTCGTGTCGGGATCGCCCGACGCCACTCCGTAACGGTAGGGACCGGCGCCCGCTCCGGCATCGGGCACGCAGGCTGCAAGCCCCGGCAGCGTGAGGCCGGCGCCCACCGCAGCCGATCCTCGGAGGAATTGTCGTCGTGTCGCCCGCATCGCCATCGCCCCCAGCGCCGTCAGGACCGAGGGTACCGATGATTACGGGCGCGTTCGAGCGTCATCCAGAGGCGAGACTGCAGACCGCGAGGAGGTCGTGATGTCGGAACCGAAGGTGTTGCTGTCCGGGTTGGCGTTCGGCGAGTCGCCCCGCTGGGACGGGTCCCGGCTCCTCGTGTGCGACTGGGCGGCGTCGGAGCTGCTGGCCGTGGACGAGGCGGGAGCATCGGAGGTGGTCGCCCAGGTGCACTCGTTCCCGTTCTGCATCGCCACGCGTTCGGACGGGTCGGTGCTGATCGTGTCGTCGGCGGACCGTCGTCTCGAGCGCCTCGATGCCGACGGGACGCGCTCGAACGGCGCCGACCTCGGCGCGATCTCGGAGTTCCCGTGGAACGAGATCGCCGTCGACCCGCAGGGCGTGGCCTTCGTGAACAACATCGGGTTCGACTTCCCGATGGGCGAGGTGGGCCCGGGCTTCATCGTCGCGGTGACTCCCGACGGCAGCGCACGGGTCGTCGCCGACGACCTCGCGTTCCCCAACGGCATGGTCGTCACACCTGACGGTTCCACCCTGATCGTCGCCGAGTCCTACGCCGGCCGGCTCACGGCGTTCGACATCGGCGAGGAGGGCGCGTTGGCGAACCGACGGGTGTGGGCCGACCTCGGCGACGCCGCCCCCGACGGCATCTGCCTCGATGAGGCCGGAGCCGTCTGGTACGCCGACGTGCCGAACCGCAACTGCGTTCGCGTGGCCGAGGGCGGCGAGGTGCTGCAGGTGGTGGAGCTCGACCGCGGATGCTTCTCGTGTGCGCTCGGCGGCGCCGACGGTCGCACGCTGTTCATCGTGGCGACCGAGTGGAACGGGCCCGACGCCATCGCCCGTGGTGAGCGATCCGGGCAGGTGGTGACCGTCCGCGTCGAGGTCGGAGCGGCGCCCGTCGTGTGACCCACTGGCTCAATTGGCGGCGAGCACCTCGTCGAGGCGTTCGTACGACTCGCGGATGCCGTCCTCCATCCCGCTCGAGATGAACGCGTCGCGGGCGGCGAACGAGTCCACCAGCGAGGAGCTGCTGAGGCGGGTGCGACCGTTGCCCAGGTCCTCGAACCGGACCCGCTCGAGCGCGACGCTGTCGGGCATTCCCTCGTAGCAGAACGTCTGCACGATCAGCTCGCTCGGCCGGACCTCGTGGAAGCTGCCGTGGAACGCGTGCTCGTTGCCGTCGCTCGCGTGGATGTAGCGGTAGGAGCCGCCGGTGCGGCAGTCGTAGTGGTCGATGATCATCTCGTGGCGGCGGGGGCCGAGCCACTGCACGACCAATTCGGGGTCGGTGTGGGCCCGGAACAGCTGGGCGGGCGTGGCGTCGAACTCGCGAGTGATCCTTACCTGGGGGACATCGGGGTCCACTTCGATCTCGGTGGCGTTGGTGCTCGTGGTCATCGGTCGTCTCCTGTCGTGGGGGTGGTGGGGGCGGGTGGCATGGGTGCCGTGTCGGGCGGAAGGGTCGCGAGCAGGGCGTCGAGGCGGCGGTACCGCTCCTCGGCCTGTCGCCGGTAGCGCTCGATCCATGCGGTCATCAGGTCGAACACCTCCGCCTCGAGGTGGACCGGTCGGCGTTGCGCTTCCCGGCTGCGGGTGACGAGACCGGCGTCCTCGAGCACCTTGAGGTGCTTCGACACGGCCTGGAGGCTGATGTCGTAGGGCTCGGCGAGCTCGTTGACGGTGGCGTCGGCGTCGGCGAGTCGCGCCACCATGTCGCGGCGCGTGGGGTCGGCGAGCGCCGAGAACACACGGGAGAGCGCATCGGCGGGCATGTCGTCCTTCCTCAACCTGTTGGTTGACGACACCATACGACGGGCGTTCGGCATGGTCAACCCACAGGTTGAATACGGCGGACGTCGGCCGGCGAGCTCAGTGCTTGCGGCTGCGCCACACCTTCGCGGCGTCGCTGTACACGGTCTCGCAGGGAATGCCGTTGCCGTCCGCATCCATGCGGGTCGGCGATCCCTGGGCGACGTAGTAGTCGAGCGCGGTGCCCACGTCGACGCCGCGGGAGCGGAGCTGGCCGCACGTGAGACCTGACGGGATGCCACCGATCTTCACCGTCGTCGAGGTGCTGGTCGTGGTGCTCGCGCCGAACGGCTTGTCGCCGAACTGCCGAATGACGTCGGCCTTGGGATACACGGTCTCGCACGGGGCTCCGTTGCCGTCCTGGTCGAGCGAGTCGGGCTGGCCGGTGCCGTTCCAGTACGCGACGACTTCGGGGTACGTCTTGCCGAGCTTCTTCAGGTCGGTGCACTTGAGGCCGGGCATGTAGAGGAGCGACCCGATCTGGGGGAGGGTGGTCGTGGTCGCGGTGTCGGGCGGCGCCGTGCCCGACGGCGCCACCGTGCCGGTCGGCGCGCTGAACGGCGGCGTGTCCGAGGTCGCCACCGCAGTCGTGGAGAAGTCCGGACGGATGACGGCCAGTGCGATGGCGGCGAGCACCGCGAGCGTGAGCAGGCTCATCACCGCGGGCCCGGTCCAGCGGTACTCGCCGTCGTGCAGCTCGTCCATGGGGGACACAGTAGATGCGGGGCGCGGACCCCTGGTGGGTGTGCGCGAGGCTTGGCGGGTGACGACGTTCGCCCCGCTCCGCCACCGGGGGTACCGCCTGGTGTGGGTGGGCTCGCTGGTCTCCAACGTCGGCACCTGGATGCAGGCTGCGGCCCTCGGGTACTACACCGCCCACCTCACCCACAGCGCCGGTTGGTCGGCGCTCGTTGCCGCCGGTGAGTTCGCGCCGACCGCACTGCTCGGTCCGTTGGGCGGAGCGATCGCGGACCGCTTCCCGCGTCGGACCGTGTTCCTCACGTCGACGCTCGTGCAGGCGACGCTTGCCGCCGCGCTCACGTGGGGAATGGTGGTCGGAGCGCCCGGGGCACCGGTGCTGGCGTTGTTCGCGCTCGCCAACGGGTGTGTCTTCGCGCTCGGGTTCCCGGCGTTCGCCGCGATCCTCCCCGAGCTCGTGCCGGCCGAGGAGATCGGCGCCGCGGTCGGCCTGAGCTCGGCCGCCTGGAACCTGGGCCGCGTGGTCGGGCCGCTCCTCGGCACGCTGCTCTACCAGCAGGCCGGCATCGCGTGGGTGCTCGGTGTGAACACGGCCAGCTTCATGGCGGTCGTGGCGGTGCTGCTCACCCTGCGGCTGGCGCCGGCGAAGCGGTCGACCACGCCGATGCTCGCGGCGATCGTGGAGGGGTTCCGTTTCGTGCGGGCACAGCCGGGGCTCCGGGTGACGGCCCAGGCCTTGTGCCTCAACACCCTGTTCGTCGCCCCGTTCATCGGGCTCATCCCCGCGATGGTCGAGAAGGAGCTCGGTGGCGGCAAGCGAGCGGTCGGCTGGCTCATCACCGGCCAGGGCATCGGCGCGGTGATCACCGGTTTCGTGTTCGGTCGGCTCTCGGAGCGGTTCGGCGTGCGGCGGGTCATGGTGGTCGCCGTCGGGTGCGGGCCGTTGGCCCTCGCCGCGTACGCCGCGAGCCCGAGCTGGCCTGTTGCCTTCGTCGCGATCGTCGCGTGCGGCGCGCTGTACTTCGCCGCGCTGTCGAGCTTCTCGACGGTGGCGAACCTGCTCGCTCCGTCGGAGCTCCGCGGACGCGTGCTGTCGCTCAACCAGGTGATCCTCGGCACCGTGTACGCGATCTCCCTCAACGTCGAGGGTCAACTCGGCGATCGGCTCGGCCTGCGCGTGGTGACGATCGGCGGCGCGGCCATCAGCGTCGTGGTCATGGTCGTGATCAGGATCGTCCGCCCCGGGTACACCGCCGCGCTCGACCCGGCCGACGAGGTTGCGGGGGCCGGGCTCAGCGCGAGTCGATGAACAGGGACTGCATCGCGCGACCGATGGGACCGTCGCGATCGGTGAGCGTGCCCTCGGCAACGGCCGTCCCCCCGGGCTCCATCCAGGTGCGGGCGTCGTTGGCGACCCAGTCGCCGTCCGGCATTCGGAACACGTGCACGGTGAGCTCGGGATTGATGAAGACGTGCGTGTCGAACGACGTGGCGCTGGCGACGCCGTTGCCGAAGTCGGCGGGGATGAGCAGGCGGGTGAGCGGCGTGATCGGTTCGTCGTCCACGAGCGGACGCTCCACCTTGAACCAGTAGGTGGCGGGGCCGGTCGCGATCGCCGACCCGCTCGCGGAGCGCACGTCGAGGCCGTTCATGATGCCGACGCGTCCCTCGATGAGCAGCGGCGCGGCGCCGCACTCGTCGGGGGTTCGGAACGCGATGCCCTCGTCCGGTCGCGATCGCGGCGCGTCGTCGGGCACCCGCTTGACCCGCAGCGCCACGGCTCGTGCCACCTCGGTGTCGCCGGCGAACACCGACACGCCGACGAGCCGCACCCGCTTGCCGGGGCGGAGCATCGCGGTGTCGAGACGCAGCGGGACGCCCAGTGGCACGGGGCGCAGCAGCTCGATCGTGTACCGCACGGTGGCGAGATCCGGGTCGGGGTCGAACTGCTCGACCTCGCGGCCGATGAGCGCGGCGACGGGTCCGCCGTGCGCGCTGCCGTCGTCCCAGGGGCCGCGGGAGAGGATCGTGCCGACGTAGGCGTCACCGTCGGTGACGAAGAACGACGATGGCACCGCTTCGTGGGTCATGCCCCGGAAGCTAGGCCGATGTGCGATCCATCGGTAGTGTTGCCTGCCGAGTGCACCGCGAATCGGTGGTTGGCGCCCGATCGTGGGGAGGACGCGTGAGGTTCGGAGAACCCAGGGCCTCGGCTCGAGGGATCGTCGCTCGCCTCCGGCATCCTGACATCGAGACGGCCGCGGTCCTCTGCATGTTGGTCGTGTTCGCGTGGCCGCGTTTCTGGGCGTGGTGGGGCGGCTACGAGACGCTCGGCGACGCGGCGGTCATCTCGCTGCGCGCGACGGATCTCCCGACGTCGGGGTTCCCGATGGTCGGCATGCCCTCGTCGATCGGCGCGTGGTCGACGGTCGCCTACCCCTTCCATCCCGGCCCTGCTGTTTTCTGGCAGATGGCCCCGACCGCGCACCTTCTCGGGGGCGGGCCCGGCGCGCTCACCGGCTCGTTCCTGCTCGTGGGGTTCTTCGGGTGGTGGATGATCAGGACCGCGTGCCGGCGATTCGGGCCGGTCGCAGCGCCGGCAGCCGCGGCGGCATGCATCCTGACCGCCGGCATGTGGCCCTCGACGAACCCCCTGCTCGGAACCGTGCCGGCGCTCGCCACCTGCTTCGCCGCGTGGTCGGTCCTCGACGACGATCGTGCCGCGTGGCCGTGGCTGGCCGCAGCGGCCTCGTTCGCCGTACAGGCCGACCTGGCGTTCCTCTTTCCGAGCCTGGCATTGGTGTGTGTCGCGGCGGTCCATCAACTTCGGCGGCGTCGCCATACGGACGAGTCGACGAGCGTGGAGGAGCCGTCCCCATCGGCGCGCGTGCACGTGCGCCGCACGCTGGTCGTCCTCGGCGTCTTCTGGGTGCTTCCGATCGTCGAAGCGATCCGCAACGACGGAGGCAACGTGCGCGAGCTGGTGAAGGCGGCAACGGCCGGGATCCCGGTCAAGGGGATCGGGTCGGCGCTCCCCGCTGTCGCCGTCATGCTGGTCCCCGCACTGCTCACCGGACCGATCATCGTCCGTTCCTGGCGCGGCGCGCGGCGTGGGCGGCGGGCGATGCTGGTGACGGCGTTGACGGCTGGAGTCGGGACGGCGGTGAGTCAGGCGATGGTCCCGGTCGGGAATGCTCCGTCGCTCACGTTGCTTCCCGTCGTCATCACCCTCATCTTCACCGTGTTCACGGTGGCAACACTCACCGCCGATCACGTGATCGGCTCGCGTGAGCGGCGTCCCCTCCTGCTCCGTCGCGCGGCGTGGGGCGGGTTCGTGGTGATGGTCCTCGGCGTCGCGCCGACGATCACCGGCAGCTCGTTCGCGGAGGAGTGGTATCCAGCGGTCCGTCCGCTCACCGACGCCATCGTCTCGCTGCCGGGCACGAGCTACCGGCTGCAGCCGCTGAGCGGGGCGCTGGGCACGCGGTTCTCGCTCGGGTTGGCCGAGGCGACCAATCGACGGGGCGTCAACCTGCGTGTCGACTCGGGCCTCGAGCGCTATCTCGGTCCACGCCACGCGACGACCGGGCGCGAGTCGCAGGCGTTGTACGTGGCGTTCGAGTCGTCGACGCAGCCGGTGCGCGGCGCCCGGTTGGTCGGCCGCTGGACCGACCCCGGGTTCGACCGACGTGCTCGAGCGGAGATCGACCGTCTCGTGGCGGCGGCCGTTCGTCGGAGCCGCCCGGTCTGGGCGTCCGGCGCCAACGAGTTCGCGGTGGGGACGACGGTGGCGGCCGGCGGGACCGGTCGCGCGCGCCTCGACGACGATGCGCTCTTCGACCTGGGTCAGCGCCTTGTGCAGGGGACCGACCAAATTCGAGACCTGCCCGACGCCGTCATCGCCCAGCTGGTCGCGGACGACATGCTCGAGCTGCCCGGATCGGCGGAGCGTCTCCGCGATCGACTCGTCCGGAGTCGGCAGGCCGGTGTCGTCAGCGTCTGGGTTGCCGACGATCAGCCGCCCGGGCGGACCTGAGCCACGAAGTCCTCCGCCCACGTCCGCCGGAGACCCTCGAGCAGGGGGACCTGCGGCGTCCATCCGAGCAGTTCCCGAGCGAGCGCGCCCGACGCGCTCCGTCGCTGCGGATCGCCCTCCTCGTGGCCGATGCTGTCGGGATGTGCACAGTGCCGGATCCGGGATTCGGTGCCCGAGACCTCGAGCACCATCTCGGCCAGCTCGGCGATGCTCGTCTCCGTCGCGCTCCCGAGGTTGACGACCCGTCCGCGCGCTCGCTCGATGACGGCGAGCGTGCCGGCCACTGCGTCGTCGACGTGGACGAAGCACCGGGTCTGATGGCCGTCACCGTGCACCTCCAGATCCTCCCCCCGTCGTGCGGCGCTCAGGAAGCGCGACATCACCGAGGGGTCGCGGTGCGCCATGCGCGGGCCGTACACGTTGAAGTAACGCACCACCGAGGGAGGGCGGCGGCCGGTACGAGCCGCGGCGAGCGCAAGGTGCTCGGAGCAGGCCTTGGCGTGGGCGTAGCTCCATCGAGGCTCGGTGGGGGCCCCGATCACGCCGGGCGTGGATTCCTCGAAGGGGGTGTCGGGGGACCGTCCGTAGACCTCGGAGCTCGACGCCACGAGGACCGCCGCGTCGGCGTCGGCGGCGGCGAGCACGTGACGGGTTCCGTTGACGATGACGTCCACGACGCGCTCGGGGTCGGCGATCGTGGTGGCGACCCCGACGACGGAGGCCAGGTGGAAGACCATGTCGTGGCCCGGTACGACGGAGTCGACGAGGTCGCGGTCGGTGACCGACCCCTCGACGAACGTCACGCGGTCGCCGTGGTGCGCCAGGTTCGCGATCTCGCCACGGCTGAGATCGTCGAGGACGGTGCAGGAATCGCCTCGGGCGACGAGCGCGTCGACGAGCGTGGACCCGATGAACCCTGCTCCACCGGTGACCAGCGTCCGCATCCGGACAAGGTACCAGGGCTCCTGAGAACGACCCTCGTCCGGTACCATCCACCGGTGCCCGATTCGCCGGCGAGCATCAGCTTCGTCCTCCCGTTCTGGAACGAGGTCGAGGGTGCGGAGCGGACGCTCTCGGTGGTGCTCGACGCCGGCAGGCGTCTCCAGGAACAGCGGGTCGTCGACCGAGTCGAGATCGTGGCGGTCGACGACGGGAGCACCGATGGCACCGGTGGCCTCCTCGCCCGGATCGCCGCCGAGCACCAGGAGGTGCGGGTGTGTTCGCATCCGGTGAACCGAGGTCTCGGCGCTGCCCTGCGGAGCGGATTCGTCGCGGCCGACCTCGACTGGGTCTTCTACACCGACGCCGATCTGCCGGTGGACCCGCTCATCGCGAGCCAGGCGCTGCGGGCGGCGCAGCTGCACGACGCCGACATCGTGTCGTGCTACCGGCTCGATCGCACGGGGGAGGGCATCCGTCGCGAGCTGCTGTCCGCCGGGTACAACCTGGCCGTGCGAGCCGTCACGGGGCTCGCACTCCGCGACGTGAACTTCGCAGCGAAGCTCGTGCGCCGTTCGGTGGTGACGGACAACCTTCCGACGTGCGACTCGCTGTTCTTCGACGCCGAGTTGCTCACCCGGGCGATCGCCTCCGGGGCGACGGTCCAGCAGATCGGCGTCGACTACTTCCCGAGAACGGTGGGGACGTCGACGGCGTCGTCCCTTCGCTCGGTGCTGGACACGGCGCGCGACCTCGCGACGATCGGCCCCGGTATCAGTCTGCGCTCGGCCGGCCGACGGAGTTGACGGTCGACGGAGGTGGTCGACGGACCGCGATCACGGTCCGGTGACGGTGAGAGGTGCGGAGAGTTCGGACGTCGGGCCGTATCCGGACGGGCTCGACGCGTCGAGGGGTGTGAGGGTCAGCGCCACCTCACCCGTGACCCGGTCGCCCGACGTCGCCAGTCGCACGCGACCGGTCCCGTCGGCGGCCAGCGTCGTCTCGGCAGCTCCGATCGGCACGAGGCGCCGGCTGCGCGTCGCGTCGTCACCGGTGGCGATTCGATAGATCTCGGCGCGATAGCGGTCGCCGGGTCGGGTCGCGCCGGTGGTCGCGTAGGTGAGGGTCAGATCGATTCCGCCACTCGCTCGTGCGACGGCCCGGCCTCCGGTCGCCGTCACCATGGGTGGCCCCCCGGCAGCGCAGTCCGGATCGACCGAGGCCCCGGTGAGCGGGGCGAACTCGTCGGGGAGGATGTCCGGCGGGACCGAGTGGTCGGCGGCGGCGAGGTAGGAGACCGGGGCGAGCGGAGCCGACGCCGGCGCAGCGTCGACGAAGCGGTTGCCGAGGACCGCCGTCATGCTCGGTAGCGCGAGCTTGGGCGTCAGCGGCGTGTCGAGGCACAGCACGGCGATCGGCGCAACCGAGCCGGCGATGACGTTCGCGTCGTCGGCCGACGGGCCGCCGAGCACCGCCCCGCGAGTGCTTCCGGCGAGGCTGATGCCGATGTCCGAACGGTGCGCGACGTCGACCGACCCGTCGGCACCGACGCCGATGTCGTTGCCGGTGATCCGCACGCCGATGTTCGGCGCGGCCTGAGCCCACAGCGCCACGTTCTGGAAGCCATTCCCGGAGATCACGTTTCGGTCGCGACTGCTCCGTCCGCCGATCGTCACTCCTCGCGAGCCCGACACGAGCACTCCGGCGTAGGGATTGAACCCGATGCGGTTCCCGGCGATCGTGGCGAGGTCCGAGTCGTGGAGGAGCACCCCGACCGAGCCGTTGCCCATCGGACTTCGTCCGTCCGGTCCGATCCCGATCAGGTTGCCGCGGATGCTGAGCCGGGTGGCGCGTTCGGGGGCGATTCCGTAGCTCGCATTCCCGGAGATGACGTTGGCGTCACCCGGCCTCGTGCCGCCGACGGTGACATCGGCTGCATCGTCGATCGAGAGTGCACCGGCGGAGTCGGCGTCGGTGCCGTTGGGCAGCACCGTCCGGCCGTCCGAGCCCAGGCCGATGTAGTTCCCGGCGATGTGCCACCGCGCCCGAGGGTAGGCGGCGTTGTCGTCGTTGCCGGAGATGATGTTGCGATCGGCCGGCTGCCCGCCGCCCAGCCGGATTCCGGGACGTCCTGCCGGCGGGTCGTCCCTCGCCTGTACGCCGGAGACGCCGTTGCCACGGTCGAGCAGACCGCGTGCGTCGGTGCCCAGATAGCAGCCGTGAATACTCACGTCGCCGGCTCCGTCCAACTGGATGGCACTCCCGCTGAATGCCGAGACGACGACGCCGCTGAGACGACTTCCGCTGGCCGACCGCGTGACGGTGATCCCGTCGGCCGCGCCGGTGGCCTCGATGCCGGACCCGTCGATGACGATCAGCAGCGCGCCGTTGAAGGGCTTCGGGCTCGGCGCGGTGTTGGCCGTCGCCCCCGGCTGGCTGTATCCGTCGAGGCGGACGGGGCGGGTGATCGCGGGGAGGGGCCGACGAGGTCGGATGACGGACGGGCGTGGCCGACTCGGGTTCCCTCTCGCCGGGATGGCGAAGCGAACGACGGTGAGGTCCGGCGAACGGTTTGCCTCCTCGATGGCCGCTCGGAGGGTGCAGTGGCCCGTGTCGTCGGCGCAGAGGTCGTCGCCGGCGCGCGCGTCGTCGGCGTCGCCCGTGGAGTCGACGGTCACGGCGTTCGTCGGCGCACGTCGCGCGGTGGGCGGTGGGACGTCGCCGCCGTGGACCGGGTCGGACGTGCACCCGGTCAGGCTCGTCACGAGCGCGGCACCGACCAGGAGTCGGGTCGGCAGCGTCGCCGTCCCGGTGAGCGTCCGTCCGCTGGCGGGCATGACGTGACGCTATCGGGCGGGAGGCCTGCTTCGTCGGCCGGAGCGATGGCTTCGCACGGTGGCCGAGCTCCGGATCAGGTGCGGTCCATCGAGAACTCCAGCACCTGGGTGAGACGCACGTTGTTGCCGGACGGATCGCGGAACGACGTGTCGATGCCGTACGGCTGCGGGGTGGGTGGGTCGTTGAACACGACGCCTCGGGCCGACAGCTCGTCGTAGGCCGCCTGGCAGTCGTCGGTCTCGAGGAAGAGGGTGCCGCCCGCGCCCTTCGCCACGAGGTCGCCGAGCTGGGTGCTCGTCGTCGCCTCCATCATGGGTGGGCTCGGCACCGGCATCAGCACGAGGCCGACGTCGTCCTGGCCGACCGGGCCGACGACGAGCCAGCGGAAGTTCCAGTCGGGCATGGTCACGTCGGACCGCACCTCCCACCCGAGCTTCTGCGTGTAGAAGGCGAGCGCCTCGTCCTGGTCGTGCACCCAGAACTGGGCGTTGGCGATGGTGATCATCGGGTCTCCTCGGGGATCGGGATGTCTGTCGACGACGCTACGGAGGCGGCGCCGCCGTGACTTCTCGAAACGTGCGGTTCTGCGGGCGGCCGAACTCGCGGGCGACGCAGTCGGGGATGCGGATGTGTCGTTGTGCCGGGGGAAACGACGCCCGATAGGCGAGCGGTGACGATCCGTACACGCGGCGGAAGCTCGTGGTGAACGAGCCCAGGCTGGTGAGACCGACGGCGAAGCAGATCTCGGTGACGGGACGGTCGGTGTTGCGGAGGAGCGCGGCGGCACGCTCGAGGCGGCGCGTGAGCAGGTAGCGGTGGGGGGTCTCGCCGAACGTCCGGCGGAACTCTCGACTGAAGTGCGCCGGCGAGAGCCCTGCGGCACGTGCGAGGTCGGCGACCGTGACCTCCTCGAAGTAGCGGGAGTCGGCGAGGTCCTTCGCTCGCAGCAGGTGTCGGGCGGCGGGGACGACGGAGGTCACCGACGCTCCCCGGCGCCTGGGCGCAGCTGGAGCTCGAAGCCCTGATCGTCGGGATACGGACCGAAGGGGGCGATGCGGCGGTAGCCGCGGCTGTCGTACAGCGCGGCGGCGGCCGGTTGGCGCGGGCCGGTCTCGAGCACGATCCGCTCATACCCCGCATCGAGCGCCGCACTCTCGAGGGCGGCGAGGATCGCCGACGCCAACCCGCGTCGACGCAGCGCGGGATCGGCCCACACCCGCTTGATCTCGCACGTCCGGTGGTCGAACCTGCGGAACCCTCCGCCCGCGACGGTCACGCCGTGCTCGATGCCGACGACGAACAGGCCGTGCGGGGGCTGGAACTCCGGCGCGGTCGTCCGCGCCATCTCGTCGCTGGCGCCGTAGAGCTCCTCGTAGTCGGCGGCCAGCGCGGCCAGCAGGCGCTCGGCTCGGGCGTCGTCGAGCGCGCAGGGGTGGACGTCCATCGCATCAGTGTCGCCGACGCGACGGCTCCGGTTCGACGACTTCCCGCGGCTGGGACGGTGCCGGATGGGTATCGTTCGATGTGACGAAGGGGGAACATCATGACCAGATCCGTCTCGGGCAAGGTCCGACTCACGGTGGTTGCGGCGGCGGTCGCCGTCGCCTCGACGAGCTGCGTGGCGCCGGCGTGGTCCCACCTGTTCGTCGGGCTCGGCTATCAGACGTGCGACTTCTACGCGTTCGAGCCGGTTCCCGCTGGCATGACCGAATCGGTCGTGATCCCCGGCCTGGTGTCGCTCGGCTGCACGTACGAGTAACCCGACGTGACGCCGGGTTTCTGCGAGACTCCCCGGCGACATGGAATGGCCGCAGCGTCGCGGAGCCCGAGCGGTGTCGGATCGTTGGTGCACAGCGCCATGGGCCGGGATCAACTTCTACCCTGACGGCTCCGTACGCCCATGTTGTGCGAGTCCGTACACGCTTGGCTGGGTCACGGGCCCCGACCGTCAATCGTTGCTGGACATCTGGCGGGGGCACGCGGCAGAGACGCTTCGCGCAGCCATGGCGGAGTCCGATCTGACCCTTGGTTGTGACGCCTGCGAGTTCGAAGCCGCGAGCGTCGGACGCGCCGGAACGCTTGCGGCGCAGTTCGACCGCTTCCAAGGCCTCGATGGCACGTGGCCGCGCCGCCTCGAGTTCACGCTGTCGAATCGCTGCAACCTCGCCTGCGTGATGTGCCACGGCGATCTCTCGTCGCGGATACGCGAGGAACGTGAGCACCGCCCAGCTCTGCCCGACGCCTACGACAAGCAGTTCTTCGAGGAGCTCGAGGAGTTCCTGCCCTACGCGGAGGCGATCACGTTCAAGGGCGGGGAGCCGTTTCTCGCGCCACAAGCCCACCGTGTCATGGACTCGCTCATCGCCTCTGGGACGACGGCTGACGTCAACGTCACCACTAACGGCACTGTCTGGAGCGCGCGCATCGAGCGCGAGCTTCGAGAGCTGCGCATCGCCCCGACCATCTCGGTCGATGCGTTCGATCCCGACCTGCTTCGACGCATCCGCGTGGGGGTCGAGCCGGACCGGCTGTGGGCCAACATCGACAGGTTCCGGGCGGCTTCCTCACGGAACGGTACGAAGGCCGGCCTGAGCTACTGCCTGATGGCATCGAACTGGCAGGAGTTGGCGCCACTCCTCCGGGAGGCCGATCGCCTGGAGATGGAGTTCGACGTCAACTTCGTCACCGGGCCGCGGCACGCAGATGTCCTGACACCGAAGGAGGGCGCGATTGCCCTTCGTGCGATGCAGGAACAGGCGGAGGATCTTGTGCTCCGCGAGCCGAGTCTTCAGCGCGAGTGGGACTTCGCGTTGGCATGGATCGAGCGCCTGTCGGAGACGCCGGAGTCGGTGGATGGGGTCCGACGAGCGGGGACGGAGGTTCCGGTCACGTGGCCGCCGCGTCCGACCGGCACACGACCGTATGGGGGGTCCGGCCCGCAGTCGTCGACGACGACCCATCGAGCCGAGCTCGCGCGGGAGCTCGAGCGGTCAGCTGGGTGCGAGTCGCTCACCTTCCGAAGCGAGCAGGGTGTGCTCGTCGAGCTGCACGTGCCGTCGTGGGCGGCCGAATGGCTTCCCGGGAACTGGCTCGGGCGGACAGGGGACGACGTCGTGCAGCAAATCTGTTCCGAGCTCGAGGCCGCTCACTGGGCTCGGCCGAGCGACGACGAGCACGTGGTCGATCTCGTTTTCCTCGTGGAGGGCGTGGAGGTCGTCAGGGGTGCGTGGCTGCGAGGGGAGCACGACGAGTTCGCCTGTCTCGTTCCCGTGGCCAACTGATGCATGGCCGATCGATGTCCGCGATGTTCAGAGACATCACTCGGTGGAGGAGATGGGACTCGAACCCACGACCCCCTGCTTGCAAAGCAGGTGCTCTAGCCAACTGAGCTACACCCCCGCGTACGGGCACCGACAGCGTACCGGGTGACCGCAGTCGATCGCGACCGCGTTCCCCGCGGCGGACGTCAGCGCCGGGTCAGGCGGGCGGGGCTGCGGTGACGGGTGCTGCCGTCGTGGGCGGAAGCGTCGTCGCGGGCTTCGGCTTGGGTTTCGGCTTCACCGTCGTGGGCGGCGCCGTGGTGGTGGGAGGCAGCGTGGTCGTGGTGGTCGACGTCGTGGTGGTGGTCGTCGAGGTCGTCGTGGTGGTGGTGCGCACGATGCTCACGCCGCTCACGTTCGTGGGCACCTCTTCGGAGTCGCCGTTCATGAACACGTAGACACCGGCGGCGACGAGCAGGAGCCCCGCCGTCACGATTGGCACGCCGATCATCCGGCGTCGGCGGTCGGCGGCTCGCAGTGCGCGACGTTCTTCTCGAAACCGATCCCGGCTCGGTGGTGTGAAGCCATCGTCACTCACGGACAGCCCCTCCCTTCATTCCCAGACGCGGGCCAACCTAGCGGCGACGCTTCCGCGAACCGTGGACCTCGATGCCTGCTATTGGTGCAGTTCGCCCTCGGCGACGAGCTTCTCGAGGCACAGATCCGGCTCCTCGGCAATGAGCCGGTCGAGCCAGTACGTGCTCTCGAAGAGCGCGAGCAGGGTGCCGTCGGATCGCTCGAGCACCTCGACGCCGCGCATCGTCTTCAGACGGTCGCGGCCGGTCTCGTCGGTGCGCCGGCACACCCGGTAGGCCGTGGGCTGCAGCTCGATCGCGGCACCGAACTCGTTCTCGAGCCGGTACGACACCACCTCGAACTGCATCGGGCCCACCGCGGCGAGCACCGGCGCCTGGTCGCCGGTGTCGGGTGAGCGCAGCACCTGCACCACGCCCTCCTCGTCGAGCTGGGCGATGCCCTTGCGGAACTGCTTGTAGCGACCGGTGTCCTTCACGCGGGCGATCGAGAAGTGCTCGGGCGCGAAGCTCGGGATCTGCGGGAACGTGACCTGCTCCGACTCGAAGAGCGAGTCGCCCACGCGCACGTCGCCGGCATTCACGAGACCGACCACGTCGCCCGGGAACGCCTCCTCGACCGTCTCACGGTCCTGGCCGAACACCTGGTGCGCGTACTTCGTGGCGAACGGCTTGCCGCTGCGGCCGTGCGTCACCACCATGCCGCGCTCGAAGCGGCCCGAGCAGACCCGCACGAAGGCGATGCGGTCGCGGTGCGACGGATCCATGTTGGCGGCCACCTTGAACACGAAGCCCGAGAACGGCGCGTCCAACGGTCGGATCGAGCCCTCCAACGTCGGCCGCGGTGACGGGGCCGGCACCAGATCGATCACACCGTCGAGCAACTTGCCCACGCCGAAGTTCGTCATGGCCGAGCCGACGAACGTAGGCGTGGTCTTGCCGGCGAGGAACGACTCCATGTCGAGCGTCTGGCCCGAGGCCTCGAACAGCTCGATCTCGTCGGACGCATCGCTCCACGCCGCGCCCTCCTCGGCGGCAGCGCGCTCCACGTCGACGACCTCCTCGGGCGCCATCGTCGAACCACGTGCCGTGCGCGTGAACCGCGTGTACTCGCCGGTGCGGCGGTCGATGACGCCGCGGAAGTCGCCGGCGAACCCGACGGGCCAGGTGACCGGTGTGGGCTGGAGCCC
The DNA here is from genome assembly GCA_046331245.1 of Acidimicrobiales bacterium. GTDB lineage: Bacteria > Actinomycetota > Acidimicrobiia > Acidimicrobiales > Microtrichaceae > SSF14. The sequence continues at coordinate 168,583 of JAXLRH010000001.1, forward strand.
GATCATCGACTCGATCTCGTCGAGGAGCTCCAGGCCGTCGCGGCCCGGGCGGTCCCATTTGTTGATGAAGGTGAGGAGCGGCAGGCCGCGATCGCGACAGACCTCGAACAGCTTCAACGTCTGCGGCTCGATGCCCTTCGCCGCGTCGAGCACCATGACCGCACCGTCGGCGGCCGTGAGCACCCGGTAGGTGTCCTCGGAGAAGTCGCGGTGACCGGGAGTGTCGAGCAGGTTCACCACGCAGTCGCGGTAGGGGAACTGCAGCACGGTCGACGTGATCGAGATGCCACGCTGCTGCTCGAGGGCCATCCAGTCCGACGTGGCCGAGCGGCGGTCGGCGCGCGCCTTCACCGCGCCGGCCTCCTTCGTGAGCGCGCCGCCGTACAGCAGGAACTTCTCCGTCAGCGTGGTCTTGCCGGCGTCGGGATGGCTGATGATGGCGAACGTGCGACGGCGGGACGACTCCGCCACCAGATCAGACGGCTGCATACAACGCGTCGATCAGTGAGGCACTCCGGGGGTCGCCGGCGATGCCGAGCTCCATCTTGTTCATGACGTAGGCGAACCCGATTCGACGATCGGGATCGGCGAAGCCCACCGAGCCACCGGCCCCGTAGTGACCGAACGCCGACGGCGAGCCGAACTTCGCAAGCGGTGCGTCGCGCATGAAGCCGAGCCCGAACGGCACGTCGAACATCAGCACCGGGTCGGGACCCGAGCTGCGGATCTCGATCGCGTTGCGCATCGTCGCCTCGCTGAGCAGGCGCACCCCGTCGACCTCGCCGACCGTCGCCGCGTACATGCGTGCCATCGACGGCGCGTTGCCGATGCCGTTGGCCGCGGGGATCTCGGCCCGCCACACGTCGGGCGAGTTCCAGTCGTCGTCGTTCGACAGCGCGCCGCCCGGAGCCGACAACGCACGGGTGATAAGGCTGTCGGCACCCATCACCATGGCGAGCATGTCGATCATTCCCGGGGGCGGGGCGTCGGGGTCGCCGAAGTGCATGCCCTCGGGAAGTCGCAACGGGATGAGCGGAGCGACGCGGTGGTGCTGCTCCTCGGGGAGGCCGATCCAGAACTCGAGGCCGAGCGGCGCCGCGACCTCCTCGGCGAAGAACTGGCCCAGCGACCGGCCCGACACCCGCCGGACCACCTCGCCGACGAGATAGCCGTACGTGACGGCGTGGTAGCCGCGCTGTGTGCCCGGCTCCCACATCGGCGCCGAGTCGGCGAGTGCCTCGACGACCGGATCCCAGGCGAGCGCGTCCTCGCGGGTCATCTCCCGGTCGACGTCGGGCAACCCGACCTGGTGCGACAACAACCACGACACCGGCACGTCGGCCTTGCCGTGCGCGGCGAACTCGGGCCAGTAGGTCGCCACCGGAGCGTCGAGGTCGAGCAGGCCGCGCTCGGCGAGCATGTGGGCGCAGATCGCCGTGGCTCCCTTGGTGCTCGAATACACGAGCTGCAGATGGTGGGGGCCGTACGGCTCCGAGCCACCGGGCTCGGTGACGCCGCCCTGAAGGTCGACCACCGGCTCACCGTCGAGGTAGACGGCGACGGCCCCGCCGACGTCGCCCCGCTCGGCGAAGTTGGCGGCGAACGCCTCGTGCACCCCCTCGAATCCCGGTGCGCAGAACCCCGTCACCTCAGCCACGTCGTGTCTCTCCCTCGTACGAACCGCCGATCAGTCGACCACGGTGAAGGTGGCGAGACGGCGGTAGCTGCGGTCGAGCGTAGTGACCGCGGCGAGGAGCGTGTGAGGGCCCGGCGTCAGCGCACCCACGTCGAACCCCGCGGGCCCGAGGTCGAACGGTGCGCCTGCGACGCGGGTGGGTGGGCCGGAGGCGGACGACGTGTCGAGGTAGAAGCGCACGGACACGACGCCGGGCCCACAGAAGAACAGCCACTCCGTGCGGGACAGCCGTGCGCCCTCGAGAGGTGACGCGTCGTCGTGGTCGGCCGAGCGGCTCACGAACAGGCCGGCGCCCTGTGAACCCGCTGGCGAGCTCGGCCCCCAGGAGCCCATGAGGCTGGCGACGTCCGCCGACGCGAGCTTCGACGCGGCGGTCGTCGTGGCCACGGACGCTGCGACCGATGCGCGCTCGTTGGCCTGGAACGCCCGGCATGCCATCGGGCCGGCGATCGCAGCGGTCACCGCCGCCGACGTCGTGAACGCGACGACGAGCCGGAACGTGACCGTGCCGCGTACGAGCGACCGAACCGAAACGCTCGCCACCGTCAGCTCTGGTCGAGGTGGATGATGCCCAGCCGCACGGCGCTCAGCACCGCGTGCGTGAGGCTCTGCGTGTCGAGCTTGCGATAGATCGCGTTGAGGTGGTTGTGCACCGTCTTCTGCGTGATGCCCAGCTCACGCGCCACCTGCTTGGTGCCGAGACCGTTGGCCACCATCTGGAGGATCTCCACCTGACGCTCGCTCAGGATCTCGACGCTGGCCGAGGCGTCCTCCGCCGCCCGCAACATCGACACGGCCAGTGCCGGACTGACCACCGTCTCGCCGGCGTTCTCGAGGCCTCGGCGGATGCCTTCGCGGAGGATCTGGTGATCGTCGGCGATGAGGACCTTCAACATGTCAACCCTTCTTTCGGTACGGGACTCGGCCCGACGCTGACCACGACGGTGGTGCCGTGGTCCTCTGCGCTGTGGATGGTGATGCGACCGCCGATGACATCGGCGCGCTCACGCATGCCGACCAGCCCGTACGTGCTGTCGCGGACGCCGCGAGCGGCGTCGAAGCCGCGACCATTGTCGGTGATGGTGAGCTCACCGGTGCCCTCGGCGACCGACCAGCGCACGAGCACCCGGCTGGCCTGGGCGTGTCTGGCGACGTTGGTGAGCGCCTCCTGCATGATGCGCAGCAGCTCCGTCTCGACCGGGATCGGGAGCTTCCGCCCCACCTCGGCGCCGACGAAGTCGACGGTGGTGCCGGTGCGCTCGGCGAAGCGGCGCGCCAGCTCCCGGCCGACGACCGACAGCGGCCGGCTCTCGCTGATGTCCGACTCGAGCTGACGCAGCGTCTCGCGCAGCTCGTCGAGCGCCGTCTGCACGTCGCCGTAGAGCTGCGTGACCTGCGCCAAGCCGGCCCCCTCGGTGTCGATGAACCGCTCGAGCTCGTAGCTGATGTAGGTGAGCCACTGGCCGAGCCGATCGTGCAGATCGCGCGCGACGCGCATGCGCTCCTGCTCGACGCCCAGCGAGCGCAGGCGCCCGAACCAGCGGGCGTTGTCGAGGGTGAGCGCCATCACGTCGGCCATGCCGGCGAGCAGGCGCCGATCGCGTTCGGTGTAGTGCCCGCGCTCGGGGTGCTCGACGCCCAGCACACCGACGGTGCGACCGCGTGAGACGAGCTTGATGTACATGCCCGACCCCGACGACGCGGCGATGCCCCGGGGAGGACCCTCGTCGTCGCCGACGAGGTCGCCCACGAGGATCGGCGTGTCGACGTCCATCGCATGCCGGAGGTGGTGGTGCAGGTCCTCGACCGACGCGGCGGCTCGCATGGTGCAACCGTCGGTGACCTTCGGGACCCACTCGTCGTTCGCCTCGTCGTAGCCGACGAGGCAGGTGACGCTCGATCGGAACGTGGCGACCACCTGGTCTCGGGCCGCGCCGAGCGCCTCGCGTTGGGTGAGGCTGGTGGGCAGGGTGCGCGCCACGGCGGTGAGCATGGTCAGGAGGTCGTTGGTCTCCGCCAACGTCTCGACCTGCCCGGCCACCCGGCGGCGGTGTCGTTCTGCGGCAGCGAGGCGGGAACGCATCGTCGCCGCGCCGGCGGCAGCGATCACCGTTGCGACCCGGAGCACGATGTCGCCGGCGGTCAGCCGCCAGGCGTCTCCGACGAGCGCCCGGTCGGCAGCGATCATGACGCCCCACCCGACGGCGAACGCGACGGCGCCCTCGACGATGCCCCAGCCGAAGGTGGCGAGCACGATCGCGACGGCGAGGTAGGGGGCGAACGACGAGTTGGCGCCGCCCGACCAGCCGGCCGCGAAGGCGATGACGGCGACGTCGGTGATCGCGACGGTGCGGTGGAGCCGTGACGGCGACCCCATCCGCAGGGGCAGGATGGTGCGCCACACCGTGAGGTACACGCAGATCGCCAGGGCGACGACGACGACGTACGAGCCGTCGAACGCCTGCTGCGCGCCGAAGACCACGCCGTAGGTGAGTGCCGCCCACCGCGTGACGCACACGACCGGCGACACCGTCGCCTGCACCTGCGCCGCGATCTCGAGATGCCGTGCCGCGTCGTCGAGGCCGCCGTACGGGAGCGCGCGCAACGCCGTGATGCGTGCGCCTGGCGACAGCAGGATCGATTCGGCGGTGTCGGGCATAGGGGTCCTCGCGGTGCCCACCGACGGTGGGACGGATCTCCGGGCGCGGCCGGGGATGGGTAGAGCACGGGCGAGGGAGCCCGGGCAGCACTTTACCGTGCGTCGCCGACAGTCCAGGGGAGGACCGGGGAGCGGTCGGGAGTCGCGCCTCGGAAATCGGCACCCGGGAATCCCCGTAACATGGGCGCGGTGCCCGCCGATCCCACGTTCCCCGGCGCCCATCGCCCGGATCGACGCTACGAGCTCGACTCCTCCGGTGTCGCGATCTCGGTGGTCGAGTGGGGCCCGCCGTCGGCGCCGCCGCTCCTGATGGCGCACGGCGGCTTCGACTTCGCCGAGACCCTCAACGTGTTCGCGCCGATGCTCGTCGAGGCGGGCTGGCGCGTCGTGAGCTGGGATCATCGCGGTCACGGGCACTCCGCATGGGCGGAGCTCTACAGCTGGGAGGCCGATCTCCGCGACGCGGCCACCGTGCTCGCCACCCTCCCGACGCCGCTGCCGATGATCGGCCACTCCAAGGGCGGCGCGCTGTCGTTGCAGCTGGCCGAGGCGTTCCCGCACCTGCTCACGCACCTCGTCAACCTCGACGGCATGCCGTCGCGACAGTCGATGCCCGACATCGCCGAGCACGAGCGAACGCGGATGCTGGCGCGCGAGGTCGGCGCCTGGCTCGACCATCGCCGCTCCGTGTCCGACAAGATCCGCCGGCCGGGCACCATCGAGGAGCTCGCCGAGCGCCGCGGCCGGATGAACACCCGGCTGACCCCAGAGTGGCTCCGCTACCTCGTCACCGTCGGCGGCCGCCAGGACGAGGACGGCTGGCGATGGCGCATCGATCCCACGCTCCGCATGGGCGGCTTCGGCCCGTGGCGTCCCGAATGGTCGATGCTGCGCCTCCCCGGTCTCGCCATGCCGTTCATGGCCGTGCTCGGGCTCGAGATCGAGGTCATGGGATGGGGCACGCGCCCGGCGGACGTCGAGGGCTTCCTGCCACCCGACACCCGGTTCCACCAGCTCGAGGGCGTCGGCCACTTCATGCACATCGAGCAGCCCCGGATGATCGCCGACATGGTGCTCGACTTCATCGGGGCTCCGGCGACCCCGGCGGTGAGCGCGGGAGGTGCGACATGACCGAGCTCGTCACCCTCCGCCACGGTCGCATCGAGCTCGCGCTCCACCGTCTCACCGAGGGCGAGGTTCCCGGGCACCGCCCGCTGCTGATGCTGCACGGCCTCGGCGAACGCACGCCCGCCGCGGCGCCGTCGTGGGTGGACGTGTGGCCCGGCCCCGTGTGGGGCCTCGACTTCACCGGTCACGGCCGGTCCACGTTGCCGCGCGGCGGCGGGTACACGGCGGAGATGCTGCTGGGCGACGCCGACGCGGCGCTCGAGCACCTCGGCGAGGCCACGGTCGTCGGACGCGGCCTCGGCGGCTACATCTCGCTGCTCCTCGCCGGTGCCCGCGCCGCTCGGGTGCACGGCGCCGTCATCTGCGACGGCCCCGGCATCGCCGGCGGCGGGATCCAGCCCGGCAGTCCATTCGTGGTGATCCCGCGTTTCGGTCTCGGCGAGACCCCCGACCCGTTCGCCATGGTGGAGCTCGCACGCGACGTTCGCCCGCCCGACTACGCGCTCAACTACGTGCGCTTCGCGTTCGAGTCCGCACCCGTCGCCGATCCGATCGTCGTGTCGGCGACCGTGCGTCCCGAGTGGCTGGCGGCGGTGGCGGCCGAACCGGGCGTGCTCGAGCTCCCGCGCCGCGACGGGCTCGCGACGTACCTGTAGACGCCGGTCAGGCGCCCGGCGGGTGGCCCAAACCGTGGAGCATCGCACCGATCACCGAATCCTGCAGCGCGGCGCGGGCGCTGGGCTTGGGGAACGCACCGAGGAGCATCACGCCGGCCAGACCGTGCGCCACCGTCCACATCGTGAGCGCGACGAGCATCGGGTTGTGATCGCGATGGATCGTCCCGTTGTCGATGGCCTCCGCGATCGCGACCACCGGCTGCTCGAAGGCCTTCGTGGCGGCGGGGAGCTCGTTGACGGCCGCCAGGTCGAGCGCGCCGGGACGGAAGCGGAACATGACCCGGAACAGGCCCGGCTCCTCGAGCGCGATGTCGACGTAGATGACGCACCACCGGCGGATCCGTTCCATGGGATCGGGGCTGTCGACGGAGTTGCAGCGCTGGAACAGCTCCTCGAAGCCCGACTCCGCGAGGGCGGCGAGCAGGTCGTCCTTGTCGCGGACGTGCAGGTAGAGGGCCGGCGCCGTCACGCCCAGCTCCTTGGCCAGCGGGCGGAGGGCGAGGGCGTCGAGCCCGTCGCGGGACACGATGCGCCGGGCGACCTCGATGATCGCCTCGCGAGTGAGGGCAGGGCGTCCGTTCGTCACCAGGAGGGATCGTAGGAGATCAACCGGGCCGCGTCCGGCTCCGACAGCGGCTTGGCGAACAGGAAGCCCTGCGCCGTGTCGCAGCCGAGCGCACGCAGCTCCGCCAGATCCGACTCCGTCTCCACGCCCTCGGCGATGCAGGAGAGCCCGAGTGTGCGTGCCAGGTCGACGACCGAGCGCACGATCGCGGCGTTCTCGCGGTCCTCGCCGATGCCGTCGACGAAGCTGCGGTCGATCTTCACGACGTCGATCGGGAACGAGCGGAGGTACGTGAGCGAGGAGTAGCCCGTGCCGAAGTCGTCGAGCGACAGCTTCAGCCCGAGCGCCTTCAGCTTCTCGAGCACGAGGATCGAGCGGTCGACGTCGTCCAACAGGATCGACTCGGTGATCTCCATCTCGATGTGGGACGGGTCCACGCCGGTCTCGGCCAGCACCGCCTCGATGTCGGCGATGAGCGTCGGCTTCACGAGCTGCTTCCCGGACAGGTTGATGCCCATCGTGAAGCGGTCGCCGCCCGGCAGCTCCTTCGACCACTTGGCGAGCGTGCGACACGCCTCCTCGATCACCCACGGACCGATCGGGATGATGAGACCCGACTGCTCGGCGATCGGCACGAACTCGCCGGGCGACAGCAGGCCGTGCTCGGGGTGCTGCCAGCGGATGAGCGCCTCGGCGCCGTTGATGCGCCCGCTCGTGAGCGAGATCTGCGGCTGGTAGAAGAGGCGCAGCTCGTCGCGGCGGAGGGCGCGGCGCAGGCCGGTCTCGACCGTCAGACGGTCCACGGCACGGGCGCGGAGGTTGCCGTTGAACACCTCGGTTCGATCGCGACCGCGGTGCTTCGCCTCGTGCAATGCCGCGTTGGCGTCACGGATCACCGATGCGGGGTCGCCGCGATGGCCGTCGGTGACGGCCACGCCGGCGGTGAACGTCATCAGGAGCTCGACCTCGGCCATGCCGACGCGGCCGGACACCGCCTTGCGGATGCGCTCGGCGAGCGCCATCGCGCCGTCGGCCGTGTCCAGGCCCTCCATCACGATCGCGAACTCGTCGGCGCCGAAGCGCGCCACCATGTCGCGCGACCACACGAGGCCGGTGAGCTTCTGCGCCGTCTGCTTGAGCAGGTTGTCGCCGACGCGGTGGCCGAGGCTCTCGTTGATGATGCGGAAGTTGTCGAGGTCGAGGAACACCACCGCGACCCAGGTGCCGTCACGCGCGCTGCGCTCCATGGCATCGGCCAGGCGCTGCGTGAGCAGCGCACGGTTGGGGAGATCGGTGAGTGGGTCGTGCGTCGCCTCCCACTCCAGGCGTTCCTCGAACTGCTTGCGTTCGGTGATGTCGCGCAGCACGGCCGAGATGCGGTTGAGCTCGCCCGACTTCGTCGTGTCGGGCACGACCATCGCGGAGAACGGCTCCCATGTGCCGCTCGCGGAGCGGAGCGTCACCTCGCCGTGCCAGATCTCGCGGCTCGACATGTGCTGGACGATGGTGTCGAGCGCCTCGGGCGGCTGGGAGGCGAACTCGAGCTGCGCCGACTCCGGGGTGAGGACGACGTGCGGCTCGATGCCGAGGAACCGTCGCGCTGCAGGGTTGACGTACAGCGGCACGAGGTTCGGGTCCATCACGATGACGAGGTCGCTCGACGCCTCCATCAGCGTGTAGAGGCGGGCCTGGTCCTCCTCGGCGCGCACGCGTGCGGTGATGTCCTCGACGGCCCAGAGGTAGTTGGTGATCTCGCCGAGGGTGTCGGTCTGGGGGAGGATGCGAACCGACGCCCAGCGGAGCTCGCCGTCGGGGCGATGGAACCGCATCTGGCTGGTGCGCGGGTCGGTGTCGGGTCCCGCCGTCATCGCCGAGCGTGCCGAGTTCAGGTCGGCCTGGTCGATGTGGTGATCGAGCTCGTCGCGGAGCAGGTAGTTGGCCGAGGTGCCCATGATCTGCTTCAGTCGGGCGTTCAGGAACACGAAGTTGCCGTCGCGGTCCTGCAGGCCGATGCCGAAGGGGGCCTCGTTCACGATCGTCCGGAACCGCTCCTCGCTCGCACGCAACGCGCGTGTGCCGGCCACCTGACGCGACGCGTCGCGCATGGTGACGAGGATCTGGGGCTGCCCGCTCTGGTGGAGGTGCACGACGTCGACGTCGCACCACAGGGTCGTGTTGTCGCCGGTGTAGATCTGGCAGGTGATCGACTCCGCCGCGCCGGATCGACCGCCTCCGTCGATGCGGGCGCGGATCGCCGGGCGGTTGTTGTCGTCGACGAGCATCGTGAGGTCGACGCCGGTGAGGGTCTGCGCCTGGTGCCCGAGGATCGGGGACACCGAGGGCGACGCCCACTGGATCGAGCCGTCGGGCAGGCAGAGGATGGACACGAGGGCCGAGTTCGTGAGGTAGCCCCACAGGAGCTCCGATTCGCCGATGACCGAGTCGAGATCGTCGGGTCGCCGGGCGACGGCGACCGACGACGAGGCGAACGCGGCGTGATCGGACATACGACTGATACATCGGCACGGGGCCTCCGAAGTTCAGCCCGCTGAAGAAAAGTCAGCGAAAAACCTCCCCCGGAGGGGTCAGTCGGAGCCGGTGGCGCCGTCGAGATCGGCCACGATCTCGGTGACCCGCATCCTGGCGGCGTCGAGGCGTTCACGGCACAGCGCCACGAGATCGGCGGCGCGGGCGACGTGGTCGGCGAGATCGTCGATGTCGAGGCGCTCGTCCTCGAGCTGCGCCAGGATGCCCTCGAGCTCGGCCATCGCCGCGGCGTAGCCGGGCTGCTGTGGGGAGGACGGGTCGGCGGTCATCGGGACGTCACCGTATCGCGGGTCATTCCACGACCGAGGCGAGCTGACCGTCAGCCAGGGTGGTGAGCAGGCGGGTACCGGGCGCGGCGTCGCCGGCGCGTGCGATCCGCCCATCGGCCGTCCTGGTGATCGACCAGCCACGAGCGAGCGACACCGACGGGTCGTAGGCGCGCACCGTGGCGGCGATGGCATCGATGTGACGCTGCGCGTCGGCGAGCCGGCGCGGCCCTGATGTGACCAACGTCCGCGACGCCACGTTGAGCCGGGACTGCTGGCGGATGAGGTGCGCGTCGGCGTGGCGACGCGCCGAGTGCGCGGCGTTCGCGACGGTCGCGGCACCTCGGTCGAGGTCGGCGAGCGCGGTGCGGGCGACGCGGGCGGCGGCGCGATCGAGGCGTAGCGCGGCCCGATCGAGACGGTCGGCGGCGGCGTCCTCGATCGCCGTCCACGTGGCCTCCAGCTGTTGCACGCCGTCGAGGGCGAGCTCGACGATCGCCGCAGCGCAGGCCGTGGGCGTCTTGAACGACCGGTGCGCGACTTCATCGGCGACCGTGCGGTCGATCTCGTGACCGAGGCCGGTCCACACGGGCACGTGCGAGCCGGCGACCGCACGAACGACCACCTCGTGATCGAATGCGGCCAGGTCGGTTCGTGCGCCTCCGCCCCGGACGATCGCGACGAGGTCGGCGTCGCTGGCGAGCGCGCGGCCGAGCGCGGCGACGATGGACGCGACGGCGTCGGCGCCCTGCACCCGTGCGTCCACCGTGACCAGGTCGAACCCGATGCCGGAGGCGGACAGCTCGTGCAGCGCGTCCGCGTGCGCCGCGCTGCCGATGCTCGTGACGAGCGCGATGCGGAGCGGGAGCGGCACGAGCGGGCGACGGCGATTCGCTTCGAGCAGACCCTCGGCGTCGAGCGCCGCGAGCAGACGCGCCCGCTCGGCGGCCATGTTGCCCAGCGTGAACACCGGGTCGATGCCGCTCATCTTCAGCTGCAGCTGGCTCCGCGCCCCGTACACCTCCACCGACCCGCGGATGCGCACGCGGACCCCGTCGGAGATGCGAACCGCGCCGCCGCTCCGCTTCAGGTGCCGGTTCACGTTCTGACGGTGCCACTCGAAGAGCGTCACTGCGAGCGTGTTCGGGTTCGCGCGGCGGTCCTCGGACGGTTCGGTGAGCGTGAAGTACACGTGACCGGCGTTCGACCGCTGCAGGTTCGAGATCTCGCCCTCGATCCAGATCTCGCCGCCGAGCGTCTCGCCGATGACCGCGTTCACCCAGTCGGTGAGCTGCGAGATCGTCCAGGTGACGGGTTCGGACACGGCGCCACGCTACCGGTCCATACTTCTGGGGGATGTCGGACGGACCAGGAGAGCTCGAACCGGCCGGCGCGGACTCGGTGAGGCGCTGGGCCCGCGAGACGCCGGGCACGGCCCGCGCCCGGTCCACCGTGCGCGGCGTGCTCGCCTTCCAGCTCCTCGCCAACGGCCTCGGCCTCTCGGTGATCCTGCTGTACGTCAGCTTCCTGTTCCCGCCTGGCAACTCCGACCACGAGAGCTCCCTCAACCTCCGCGTCTTCGGCGTCTACCTCGCGATCAACGTGATCATCGGTCTGCCCGTCAACCTCCTGCTCCTGCGACGCGCCGTGGTGTGGGTGCGGGAGGGCACGGAGGCAACCGCCCGCCAGCGCTGGCTGGTGCTCCGGCTGCCTCTCTTGGAGACGATCACGGCGCTGGTGTCGTGGTTCGGCGGGGCGATCCTGTTCGGCATCATCAACTCGTCGTCGCGGCGCGTGTCGGTGGGCATCGCGCTCGCCGGTGTCGTCACCTGCACGCTGCTCTACCTGCTGTTGGAGGGCCACTTCCGGCCGGTGTTCGCGCTGGCCCTGCGCAACCGCGACCTGCCCGAGAACCGGCGCGACGTGATGCCGCGCCTCATGCTCGCCTGGCTGCTGGGGAGCGGGATGCCCATCGCCCTGCTCGGTGTCGCCCCACTGCTCGACCGCCGCTTCGAGATCACCCGCCTGCCCTGGATCGCGGCCTTCGGCCTGCTCGGCGGCGGGGCAGTGATGGCGGCCGCGGCGATCTCGGTGTCGCGTCCCCTCAACCGGTTGCGCGGGGTGCTGCGCGAGGTGGAGCAGGGCGAGCTCGAGATCGAGGTGCCGGTCGACGACCTGGGCGAGCTCGGTCGTCTCGCCGAGGGCATCAACGATCTCGTGGCCGGCCTCCGCGAGCGCGAGCAGCTCCGTGACCTGTTCGGCCGGCAGGTGGGCCAGGCCGCGCTCGCCGACGTGTCGGGCACCGGCGACCACTTCGACGCCGACGGCGAGCAGCGCGACGTCACCGTGATGTTCGTCGACCTGCAGGGCTACACCCGCTTCAGCGAGCACTCCTCCCCGGAGGAGGTGGTGACCATGCTCAACCGCTTCTTCCGGGTGGTGGTCGCTGCCGTCAACCGCGAGGGTGGTTGGGTCAACAAGTTCGAGGGCGACGCCGCGCTGTGCGTCTTCGGGGCGCCCCAGCCCGACGACGACCACGCCGGCAACGCGCTGCGCGCCGCGGTGTCACTCCACCGCGACCTCGCGCGGCTCGAGGGGATGCTGCCCGCGGGCATCGGCGTCGCCACCGGGTCGGTCGTGGCCGGGTTCATCGGCACCCCGGAGCGATTCGAGTACACGGTGATCGGTGACTGCGTGAACCTTGCGTCGCGCCTGTGCGATCTCGCCAAGAACGAGCGGTCCGGGATGCTCGCGTCGATCGACGCCTGGGCCGCCGGTGGCCGTCCGGACGGCTGGACCGAGGTGGGCCGGGTCAAGATCCGCGGGCGCTCGCAGCGCACCGGGGCCGTGACGCTCGCCGTGCCCCGCCCGCGCCGCCGCCGCTGACGACGCCGGTGCCGTCGCGGCTCAGGCGTTTGCGCCGAGCAGCGTGCGGTACAGCTCGGTGTACAGCCCGCCGGAGGTGACCAGCGTCGCGTGCGTGCCGCGCTGCACGATGCGGCCCTGCTCCATCACGAGGATCTGGTCGGCGGCGGTGATCGTCGACAGCCGGTGGGCGATGACGATGGACGTGCGGTCCGCGAGGGCCGTGGCCAGCGCCGTCTGCACGAGGTGCTCGTTCTCGCTGTCGAGGTGGCTCGTCGCCTCGTCCAGGATGACGATGGCCGGGTTCTTCACGAGCATGCGGGCGATCGCGAGCCGCTGCTTCTCACCGCCCGAGAGGCGGTAGCCACGCTCGCCGACCACCGTGTCGAACCCGTCGGGCAGCCGCTCGATGACCTCGAGGATCTGCGCCGCCTCCGCCGCCGACCGCAGCTGGGCGTCGGTCGCCTCGGGGTTCGCGTAGCGCAGGTTCTCGCTGACCGTCGTGTGGAACATGTGCGGGTCCTGGGCGACGATGCCGATGGCCTCGCGCAGCGACTGCAGCGAGATGTCGCGCACGTCGTGACCGTCGACGCGGATGGCGCCGCTGGTGACGTCGTACAGGCGGGTGACGAGTGCGGACATCGTGGTCTTGCCGGCGCCCGACGGGCCGACCAGCGCGACCATCTGGCCGGGCTCGATGACGGCGGACACGTCGTCGAGCACCGTCGCGGCCTCGTCGGTCTGCGGGCCGAAGTCGCCCTCGAGCGACGCCACCGAGGTGACCGAGGTCGCCGGGTAGTGGAAGGTGACGTGGTCGAACTCGATGCGGCCCTTGGGGTTCGCGAGCACGACCGGCTCGGCGGCGTCCTGGATCGGGGTCGGCGTGTCGAGCACCTCGAAGACGCGCTCGAAGCTGACGAACGCGGACATCACGTCAATGCGGGCGTTCGTGAGCGAGGTGAGCGGCTCGTAGATGCGGGTGACGAGCGCGGCGAGGGCGGTGAGCGTGCCGAGCGTGATCGCGCCGTTGACCACCTGGCGGCCGCCCCACCAGTAGATGGCGGCGGTGCCCATGGCGCCGACGAGCCCCATCACCGACAGGAAGGTGCGGGTGAGCATGGCCGACTTCACGCCGATGTCGCGCACGGTGGCGGCACGGCGGGCGAAGCCCGTGAGCTCGCGGCGCTCGTCGCCGTAGGTCTTGACCAACATCGCGCCCGACACGCCGAAGCGCTCGGTCATGATGTTGTTCATCTCGGCGTTCTCCTGCATGCCGTCACGGGTGATCGTGGCAAGCCGCTTGCCCACCCGCTTGGCCGGCCAGATGAACAGCGGGAGGAGGAGCACCGACGCGATGGTGAGGCGCCACTCGAGCTGCGCCATCGCCGCCAACGTGACGACGACCGTGATGACGTTCGACACGACCGTGCCGAGGGTGCCGGTGAAGGCGCGCTGCGCACCGATGACGTCGTTGTTCAGGCGGCTGACAAGCGAGCCGGTCTGCGTCTTCGTGAAGAAGGCCATGGGCAGGCGCTGCACGTGGTCGAAGAGCTCGGTGCGGAGGTCGTAGATGAGGCCCTCGCCGATGCGGGCCGACCAGTAGCGCTCGGCGAGGCCGAGGAGGGCGCCGCCGACCGCCGCGGCGACGACCAGCGCGGCGAGCACGGTGAGGAGGCCGCGGTCGTGCTTGCCGATGGCGTCGTCGACGATCGCCTTGAAGAGGAGCGGCGGGGCCAGCGCGAGCAGCGACTCGAGGACGATGGTGACGAGGAACCCGATGAGCATGCCCTTGTACGGGCGCGCGTAGCCGCCGACGCGACGCACGACCCCTCGGTCGAGCTTGCGTCCCTTGGCTTCATCATCGCTGTACGCCATGCGATACAGCACGTGCACGTGGCATCACCTCGACGTGGTCAAACGGTTCTGGACGCCGGGAATTCCCAACTCGGTGGGATCGCAGCGGCGTGGTGGCGGAGAGTGGGGGATTCGAACCCCCGGAGGCTTGCACCTCAACGGTTTTCGAGACCGTCCCATTCGTCCGCTCTGGCAACTCTCCGGGGACGAGGATAGCGGAGAGTGCCGCGGCCCCTCACACCCGAGGGGCTCGGCGTGCCTCGAAGAAGCGCGAGAGCACCGATGCGCACTCGTCGGCGAGCACCCCGCCCCGCACCGCGTACTCGTGGTTGAGGCGGGGATCGGCGCCGAGTTGGTACAGCGAGCCGTTGGCCCCGGCCTTCATGTCGACGGCGCCGAACACGACCCCGCCGACCCGAGCGGCCCAGAGCGCGCCGGCGCACATGGGACACGGCTCGAGCGTGACGACGACGGTGACGTCGGTGAGCCGCCAGTCGCCGACGACCTCCGCTGCGGCTCGCAGCGCCAGGATCTCCGCGTGCGCGGTGGGGTCGCCGTCGATGTTCCGGCGGTTGTGGGCGGTGGCGATCACCTCGCCGTCGCGCACGGCGACCGCCCCGATCGGCAGGTCGCCCGCTGCCTCCGCAGCGGCGGCGGCGTCGAGCGCGAGGCGCATGTACGGCTCGGGCGCGGCGAGGACGGCGGGGTCGATCGGCATGGCGGCATCGTAGGGCCGGGCGCCGCGGCCGGATCCGCCAGACTGAGGGCGTGCTGTTCGCCACGCTGCTCGCGCTCGGTTCGGCCGTGGTGCACGCGTCCTGGAACGTGCTCATCAAGACCGGCGAGGACCGGGCGATGTCGGCGTGGGGCCAGTTCGCCGCGGCGGCGGTCGTCTCGCTGCTCGGCCTCCTGGTCGTCGGTGGGCCCGGGTGGCATGCGATGCCCTACCTCGTCGGCTCGGGTCTCGTGCACGTCGTGTACCTGGAGGCGCTGGTCGGGGCCTACTCGCACGGCGACTTCTCGATGTCGTACCCGCTGGC
Organism: Acidimicrobiales bacterium; assembly: GCA_046331245.1. Taxonomy (GTDB): domain Bacteria; phylum Actinomycetota; class Acidimicrobiia; order Acidimicrobiales; family Microtrichaceae; genus SSF14. The sequence continues at coordinate 183,880 of JAXLRH010000001.1, forward strand.
GCGCGGAACCGGCGCGGTCGGCGCGGCCGTCGGCAGCGTGATCGTGCTCGGCGACCACCTGTCGCCGTGGGCCTGGGTGGCCATCGCCGTCGCCGGTGTGGGCCTCGTGTCGCTGCGCGCCGGCGCGGGAGTACCGGCTGCAGACGACGTCGTGCTCGGCGACGGCGGAGACGCGACCGTGACGGTCGCGCGGCGCCCTCCGGTGGACCTGGCACTTGCGTGGGCCGTGCTCACGGGCGCGGCGATCGCGACCTACTCGCTCATCGACTCGGCCGGATCGCGGTCGTCGTCGAGCGGGGTGTCGTACGGGCTGGCTGTGTGCGCGTCCGCCGGGATCGCCGTGACCGTGGCCAACGCGGTGCGGCCGTCGCGGCGGGCGCGGGCCTCCTCGATGCTCACCAACTGGCGTCGCAACGTCGCGGGCGGGGTGGGTACCGTCGTCGCCTACACGCTGGTCCTGGTCGCGGTGCGCCACGCGCCGGTCGGCTACGTCACGATGCTCCGCGAGTCGTCCGTCGTGCTGGGCGCCGTCGTCGGATGGCTGTGGCTGGGTGAGGCGTTCGGTCGCCGGCGACTGATCTCGTCGTCCGTGATCCTCGTGGGCCTCGTCCTGCTGGTCGCGGTCGAGTAGCGACCGCGACCGGCGGCGCTGGGCCGCGGTCACTCGGCGGAGACGGTGGGATTCGAACCCACGGTGAGTTGCCCCACACACGCGTTCCAGGCGTGCCGATTCGTCCGCTCTCGCACGTCTCCGGGAAGTAACCGCTGCTGAGCGTAGCGGGTCCCGCTGGCACCACCGCGACCCGATGACGGTATGCTCACCCGGTCCGTGCTCTCGTGAGGCGGTCGGGTCCTGTGCAACTCCAGGCCGTGAATCGGGTCAGGGCCGGAAGGCAGCAGCCCTCAGCGGATACCGGGGTGTGCCGCAGATCGCCTGACCGTCTCACGAGGTCACGGACGTCGTCGTTCTCGGCACTCGCCCCGTCGGCTACTTGAGGGTGAGCCAGAGCAGCCCCAGCTGCATGCAGTTGAACGTGCTGTGGGCGATCATCCCGGCGCCGAGGCGGCCCGTGGCCTTGGCCAGCGCTCCGAGGCCGGCGCCCATGAGGGCGAGGCTCACGATGAGGTCGACGTTGCCCCATCCCTGATCGGGGGTGAAGTGGGCCGCGCCGAACACGAGGGCCTGGAGACCGACGGCCGCCCAGCTTGACCAGCGCGACGACAGGCCGCGGAAGATCACGCCGCGGAACATGAGCTCCTCGGTGACGGGCGCGACGATGCCCGCCAGCACGAACAGCATGAGGAACAGGAACCCGTCGCGACCGCGATCGGCGACGTCGGTGAGGTTCGACCCGTGCGGCACGCCGAGCGCCCGGAACGTGAGCGACACGATGATGATGGTGATCGTCAGCACGATCGCCCCGGCGATGCCGAGCGGCACGTCGATCCAGCGCACGCGGAACCCGAGATCGTGTGCGAACTTCCTCGTGCCGTACCGCATCGAGCTCAACCAGGCGACGAGGGGCATCCCGATCGAGTCGACGGCGAGGAGGGCGAGCGCGACGACCATGCCGACGGTCCCGGTGAGCACGGTCGCCAACCGGCTCACGACCGTGAAGGCGACCACGAACGAGATGCCGAGCACCGCCGCAGGCAGGGCGAGCGTGGGGATGGCGGGGAACCAGGTGGACGATTCCGGCGCCGGCTCGGGGACGAACCACCGGGCCCCGTCCCACCACATCCAGCGCTGGTTCGTGGGGTCCGGATACCACCCGGCCGGCGGCGCCGTCGGGGGGCCGGACGGGAAGGACGAGCCGGGCAACGACATCGGATCGAGCATACGGAGTCGAGGCGCCGACGCCTCCTCGGGTGTCAGGAGGCGTCGCGTAGGCTGGCCCGCGATGGCCCACCAATCGCTGTACCGCCGCTACCGGCCCCGCCGCTTCGCCGACCTCCGCGGCCAGGACCACGTGGTGCGCGCCCTCCGCAACGCCGTCGCCCAGGGCTCCGAAGGCCATGCGTACCTGTTCAGCGGCCCGCGTGGCACGGGCAAGACGTCCACGGCGCGCATCCTCGCGAAGGCCCTCAACTGCCCGAACCTCGTCGACGGCGAGCCGTGCGGCGAGTGCGAGAGCTGCACCTCCATCGAGCACGGCAACAGCTACGACCTCTTCGAGCTCGATGCGGCGTCCAACAACGGCGTCGACGCGATGCGCGAGCTCATCAGCCGCACCGTGGTCGGCTCGCCCGGTCGCACCAAGGTGTACATCCTCGACGAGGTGCACATGCTGTCGCCGGCGGCGTCGAACGCGCTGCTGAAGACACTCGAGGAACCGCCCGACCACGTGTGCTTCGTGCTCGCGACCACCGACCCGCAGAAGGTGCTCCCCACCATCCGGTCGCGCACGCAGCACTTCGAGTTCTCGCTGCTGTCGGCCACCGAGCTCGCCGACTACGTGCGCTGGATCAGCGACGACGCCGGCCTCGACGTCGACGACGCGGCGGTCGACCACGTCGTCCGTCAGGGCCGCGGCTCGGCGCGCGACACGCTCTCCGCGCTCGACATGGTCGTGGCCGCCGGTGGCGTCACCGACCGCCCCGAGTCGGTCGACGAGATCGTCCAGGCGCTCGTCGACCGCGACACGGCGAGGGCGATGGCGGCAGTGGCCGATGCCGTGGCGCAGGGCCGCGAACCCCGCGTGCTGGCCGACCAGCTGCTGGTCACGTTGCGCGACTCGTTCCTCGCGTCGGTGCACGCGCAGCTCGACCACCTGTCCGACAACGACCAGGAGCGCATGGAGGAGCTGGCGGCGGCGCTCGGCACCCCCACCGTCACCCGGGCGCTCGAGTCGATCGGCGCGGCGATCGTCGACATGCGCCAAGCCGCCGATCCGCGGGTGCCGCTCGAGGTCGCGCTGATCCGCCTCACGACGCCCGCGTCGGACACGTCGCTCGACGCGCTCGTCGAGCGAATCGAGGATCTCGAGCGTCGCCTGGCACGCGGGGCGGTTGCCTCCGGCCCCGCTCCCGCCGTGGCATCGCCGTCGGCGCCCGAGGCTGCTCCCGCGCCACCGTCCGCAGCGCCGGCCGATGCCGGGCCCGCGTCGGTGCGTGCCGAGCTCTCCCGCTCCCGGCGCGAACCGACGTCCGCCCCCAAGGCGCCGGCGCCTCCCGCGCCGCGCCGTGCGTCCGCCGCTGCCGTGCCGCCACCCGCGGCGCCGGTGCCGTCCGCTCCCGCAGCACCCTCGGTGGCGTCGACACCGGCGGCCGCTCCGATGGCACCGACACCGACGGCCCCGGCACCCGAACCGGCGCCCGCCGCTGCATCATCGGCCGCCCCGTCGTCGGCGCCCCTCACGTTGGAGCAGCTCACCGCCGCGATGTCGGAGTCGGTCGTCCCCACGCTCTCGGGCATGGTGAAGTCGCTGTTCAACGCCGGCAGCTTCGTCGGCCAGGTGGGCGAGCGGTACCGATTCGCCCTCGACAACGTGCCCGACCGCCTGCTCGACCGCGCCGTCGGCGTGCAGGCCGACGTGGAGGCCGCCCTCTCGCGAGCCGTCGGTCAGCCGGTGGCCATCACCATCAGCACCGGCTCGAAGCCGGCGGCTGCGGCCACGGCCCCTGCCGGAGCGGCCGGCGCGACCAGCACGGCAACCGACGCAGCCCCCGCGCCGGCCGCCGACGACACCGACCTGCGCGAGGAGGACCACGTCGACGTGAGCGAGCTCACCGACGCAACCGACGTGTCGACCTCCGGCGTCGACAAGCTCGTGCAAGCCTTTCCCGGCGCACAACTGATCGAGGAGCCCCCACGATGACCGACCACGACGGCCCGACCGACCTGCCCGTTCCCGCTGAGCCGCCCCAGGGGGCCGGCCCCGGAGGCCTCGACCTCGGCGCCCTGCTCGGAGCGGCGCAGAACATGCAGTCGCAGATGATGGCGAGTCAGGAGCGGATCGCCGCCACCGTGGTCGAGGGCCAGGCGGGTGGCGGCGCGGTCACCGTCGCCGTCACCGGGGCGTTCGAGTTCCAGCGGGTCACGATCGGGCCCGATGCCGTCGATCCCGACGACCACTCGATGCTGGAGGACCTCATCCTCGCCGCCCTCCGGGACGCCGCGGCCAAGGTGGCCGGTCTCCAGGCCGAGGCGAACCCGCTGGCCGGGCTCGGCGACGGTCTCGGTGGGCTCGGCGGCCTGTTCGGCGGCACCTGATGGCCGACTACGCCCACTCGATCCAGGAGCTCATCGACGCGTTCGGTCGACTGCCGGGCATCGGGCCGAAGTCGGCGCAGCGCATCACCTTCCACCTGCTCAAGGTCGACAAGGCCGAGTCGCAGCGCCTGGTGTCGGCGATCACGTCGGCCGTCGAGAAGGTCAGCTTCTGCACCCGGTGCTTCAACCTCAGCGAGGGGGAGCTCTGCGCGGTGTGCCTCGACGACCAGCGCGACCAGGGCGTGTTGTGCGTGGTCGAGGAGCCCCGCGACGTGGTGGCCATCGAGCGCACCCGTGAGTTCCGCGGGCGCTATCACGTGCTCGGCGGCGCCATCGACCACCTGCAGGGCATCGGGCCCGATCAGCTGAAGATCAAGGAGCTCGTCGGCCGCGTCGCCGCCGAGCACATCACCGAGGTCATCCTCTGCACGAACCCCAACATCGAGGGTGAGGCCACGGCGCTGTACCTCACCCGGGTGCTCGACGTGCCCGGGCTCGCGGTCACGCGGATCGCGAGTGGTCTCCCCGTCGGTGGTGACCTCGAGTACGCCGATGAGCTCACGCTCGGCCGTGCGCTCGAGGGCCGCCGGTCGGTCGGCCGGGAGTCCACCGACACGCCCGAGCGCGCAGGGTAGGTTCCTGCGAATGTCCGCGGAACGCCAGCTCATCTCCTCCGGCTCCCCCTGGGAGCTCACCGTCGGGTACAGCCGGGCGGTGCGCTACGGCAGCCGCGTGTTCGTCGCCGGCACGGCGCCCAAGTTCGACGACGGCGTGTGCCCGCCCGACCCCGCGTTGCAGGCACGTCGCTGCCTCGAGATCATCGGCGACGCGCTCGACGCAGCGGGTGCCTCGTTCGCCGACGTCGTGCGCACCCGCATGTACCTGGTGTCCGCAGCGGACTTCGAGGCGATCGGTGCGGTGCACGGCGAGTTCTTCCACGACGTTCGCCCGGCCAACACGACCGTCGTCGTCGCCGCACTGCTCGACGACGCCTGGAAGGTCGAGATCGAGGTCGAGGCGATCATCTCCAAGGACCGCGCTCCCCAGTACTGAGCTCCGGCGCGGCTACGACACCGTGACCGGGTCGCCGGGTCGGATGGTGCCGTCACGGAGCACCTTGGCGTAGATGCGCGACGAGCCGGGGTGCTGCACCGCGTCGATGCGGCGGAAGTGCCGGTCGGTGAAGCAGTGGGCGATGGTGTTGCAGGGCGCCGCCCAGTCGGTCGTCTCGGCCAGCACGCCGCCCTCGCCGAACTCGAGGCGCGCCCCGGGGCGCAGCGTCGCCCAGTCGACGCCGGCCAGCGTGATGTTCTCGCCGGCCGCACCGGCCGACACCGGGTGGCCCTCTCGTGCGACCTCCTCGACGACCTCGGCCGACCAGATGCACAGCGCCTGCCACACACGGCCGTGGTGCTTGCGCGTCTCCTGCCGATCGGTCGCGACGCCGCGGTACCCCACCTCGGCCGTCGGGATCGCGTGCTTGGGGACGCCGCTCGACGCCTGCAGGCTCGCGACCGAGCCGGTCTGCGCGGGCGTGCCGGCGCCCAGGGCGGCGATGCCCCGGCCCATGTCGGACACGTGATGTGTGGCGTCGTGCAGTGCGTGGCGCACGATGCCGGCGACGTCGGCCGTCTGCCCGTTCAGCGTGAGCGTCGAGGCCTTCACCGTGGCCGTGGCCGCCGACCACAGGTCGAGCAGCCGCATCGACTCCTCACGTACGCGCAGCACCTCGCGCACCACGTCGATGTGCGCGACCGGATCGTCGGCCGACGCATCAGCGGGCGGGTCGCCGTCGAGCGTGGCGCCATTGGTGCCGATCGCGGTCTCGGCCAGCAGGGCCATCGACCAGAGCACCCGCTTGGTGTGGCGGAGGTACTCGGCCGGCGACCACACGGTCGGCGCAGGGCGGCAATTGAGGGTGTCGGCGTCGATGTCGCGGACGGTTGCGCCGACCCAGCCGGTGAGGTCGCGCAGCGTGCCGGCGACGTCCTGGTCGGTGTACGCCGACGCGTCGAACCGGCACTCGTCGCATCGTTCGATCTGCCCGCCCGTGTGATGCCACATGGCGGCGAGGCTATTCGCGGTGCAGGGCCTCGGCGATGGCGTGGTCGGGCGCGGGGGACCGTGGCGCGAACGCCGGGATCTCGATGGTGACGAGGGCGACCTCGCCGCCGAACGGGAACGGCGTGCGGTAGTCGTCGCACACCGGGAAGCCGTGGTCGGCGCCGATGCGCAGACCCGTGCCCCCGATCTGCCACCGGAAGGGCAGGTCGAGCGGGAGGGTGACCGAGGCGACCTCCTCGCCGTCCACCAGCAGGCGCAGCGGACCGCCGCCGGCACGCACACGCCGGTACTCGACGGTGATGCGATGGTCGCCGGGCGTGAGCGCCTGGGTGGAGCGTGCGCTGTGGGCGTCGCCGAAGAGGTTGAACGTCGCGATGGGGCACCCGTCGACCACGTACACGGCCCACCCGTTGTTCCAGTCGCCGAGGGCGCAGACGATGCCGTCGGTCGCCCCGGCAGCGACGCGGACGTCGGTGTGGAGGACGAACTCGCCGCCCATGCCGGGCAGCGCGTCCTCGGCGATCGGCCCGCCACCGGCGTGGTAGGTCGACTGCCAGCGGATCGGGTTGGGGTTGGGTTCCAACGCCACGGCGCGTCCGATGAGGCTGTCGTCGAGCGGCAGCACCTGGTGGCGCTCGGCCTCGTCCCACCACCGCTCGCGGAGCTCGTCGACGAGCTCGGGATGCTCCGCCGCGAGATCGGATGACTCCGAGAAGTCGTTGCGCAGGTCGAACAGCGCCCAGTGGTCGTCGTCGAAGTCGTGGCTGCCCGGCACCAGCTCCCGCTCGATGCTCAACTGGTTGCCGACGTGGTCGGTCGTCACCTTCCAGCCGTCGTGGTAGAGCGCGCGGCTGCCGAGCATCTCGAAGTACTGCGTGTCGCGCGGGTCGGGAGCGTCGGCGTCGTCGAAGGACGCGGTGAGGCTCGAACCGGCGATCGGCTGCTGCTCCACCCCGTCGACGACCCCGGGCGCGCTGATGCCGACGGCGTCGAGGATCGTCGGCATCAGGTCGACGGCATGGCAGAACTGCTGACGGATCGCGCCAGCCTCCTCGGGTCGGAGCCGCGACGGCCACGAGATGACGAGCGGCGTTCGCACCCCGCCCAGCCACGTGTACCGCTTCCACAGTCGCATCGGCGTGTTGCCGGCCCAGGCCCAGCCCCAGGCGTAGTGGTTGTAGGCCCGGAATCCGCCGAGCTCGTCGATGCGCTCGAGCGAGTCGTCGAAGTCGTCGAGCCGGTCGTGCGTGAACCGGTGCTCGTTGTGGGACCCGATCGGTCCGCCCTCGGCGCTCGTGCCGTTGTCGCTGATGAGGACCACCACGGTGTTCTCGCGCACGCCGAGCTCGTCGAGCGTGGCGAGCAGGCGGCCGATCTGGTCGTCGGTGTGGCTGAGGAAGCCGGCGAAGCACTCCATCTGGCGCGCGTACAGCCGGCGTTGGGCATCGGTCAGCGACGACCATGCCGGAACCCACGGTGGGCGCGGGGTGAGGGTCGTCCCCTCGGGAACGATGCCGGCAGCCACCTGTCGCTCGAACAGGGCGTCGCGCCACTCGTCCCACCCGCCGTCGAAGTGGCCGGCGTACCGCTCGATCCACTCCGCCGGGGCCTGGTGCGGAGCGTGCACCGCGCCGGGCGCGAAGTAGAGGAAGAAGGGCTGATCGGGGCGAGCGTGTCGCTGGTCGAGGAGGAAGCGGCGGGAGCGGTCCACGAGGTCCTCGGTGAGGTGGTAGCCCTCCTCCGGTGTCCTCGGCGGGTCGACGAAGCCGTTGTCGCTCACGAGCTCGGGCGTCCACTGGTTCGCGTCGCCGCCGAGGAACCCGTAGTAGCGCTGGAAGCCGAGCCCGAGCGGCCACTGTCCGAACGGGCCGGCCGCGCTCTGCTCCCACCGGGGTGCGAGGTGCCACTTGCCGACGGCGAACGTCGCGTACCCGTTGTCGCGGAGCACGCGGGGGAGGGTGGCCGCCGAGGTCGGGATGCGCCCGTCGTAGCCGGGGAAGCCGATGGGCACGTCGGTGAGGAAACCCATGCCGACGGAGTGGTGGTTGCGGCCGGTGAGCAGCGCCGCCCGCGTCGGCGAGCAGAGGGCGGTCACGTGGAAGCGGTTGTAGCGGAGCCCGCCGGCGGCGAGCCCGTCGATGACGGGCGTCGCCAGATCCGACCCGAAGCACCCGAGCTGGCCGAACCCCAGGTCGTCGAGCACGATGACCACCACGTTCGGCGCGCCCGGCGGGGCGGTGGGACGTGGTGCGAACTCCGGCGTGGAGTCCGCGATGGTCGTACCGATCCTGAGTGTGCCGTTCATCGAGCGTTGATCATCGCGGACGGAGCGAGTCGTTGCCGGTCCTGTGGCCCTCCTGTTCGCTTCGGCGCCGACTTCCGCCCCAGCGTCGCGACGCGCCATGCGGTGAGACCGACGACGGCGGTCGTCACGGATCCCACGACGAAGGTGACGAGGTGGTTGCCTGCGTCGGTGCCGGCCGTCAGCAGGTGGGTGGTCGCCATGGCGAAGAGCGGCAGCGACAGCACGTGCACCCGCTTCCAGATGCGCAGGGGGATGTGCTTCTTCAGGAGCGAGGTGAGCTCGACGGCGGCGAGGAGATAGAGGCCGACGACACCCCAGGCGACCGCGCCGGGCTTCCACGACGACACGAAGGGCACCAGCACGTCGGTGGGACCGAAGCTCGTGTACGAGTCGGCCATGATCGTGAGCACGTGGACCGCCGTGAAGGCGCACGCGAGACCTCCGAGGAAGCGGTGCAGGTCGAGCATCCAGTTGGGCCGGACCTTCCCGGGCCGCACCTTCCCGGAGAGCATGAGACCCCAGATGACCGAGGCGCTCAGGAGGCCCCAGGCGACGAAACCGCCGGAGCGGGCGGCGTACCACCACAGGTGCGTCATCGCGCGACCTCCTCGTGAGCGGCCGAGCCGTGGCCGACGTCGAAGTGTGCCCAGGCGGACGTGCTCAACTCGAGGTCGGGCGTGACCACCAGCGCTGCTGCGCCGAGCGACTCGATGAGCTCGAGGCCGGCGTCGGTGCTGAGCGCCCCGTCGCCGAAGGCGTCGAGGAACGCCACCTTGGTGAGCACCTCCGCCTGCCACGCCTCGGCGCTGACGACGGTGGCCGACAGCACCGGAGAGACCGAGCTCGTGTCGGTCGACGGGTCGATGAGGTGGTGGCGGACGACGCCGTCGTCGGCGGTCCAGCGCCGCTTCATCTGCGAGCTGGTCGCGACCGCGCCGTCGGTCAGCTCGACGGTGGTGACGATGCCGTCGCAGCGGGGGTCCTCGATGTCGATTCGCCAGGCGCCACCCTCGGGAGCGACGCCGCGGACCCGGAGGTCGCCGCCGACGGACACGAGAGCGCCATCGGCCCCGGCGGCCATGATCTCCGCAGAGACCATGTCGGCAGCGAGCCCTTTGCCGATGCCGCCGGGGTCGAAGCCCTGTTGCGGGGCGAGTGGCCCGTGCGACGGATGGAGCGAGCGTCGGTAACCGGCCGCGGTCAGGGCGGCGAGGCGGTAGGGGTCGAAACGGCCCGACGAGATGCGGTGGCCCTCGGCTGCCCGCTCGAAGAGGAGCTGGGTCTCGGGTGAGACGGCGGGGGTGGGCCTACCGTCGGCGAGCGCCAGGTTGTGACGGCTCACCTCGCTGTCGGGAAGGAATCGACTCCACCTCGCCTCGAGGTCGGCGAGGCGGGCGAGGGCGTCGTCGAGCACCGATCGGGGTGCACCGACGACGATGACGGTGGCGACGGAACCCATCGCCGGGACGATGGCTTCGTGGGAGTCGCCGGAGGACGTGAGGGGCTCGCTCATGTCGATCAGCTCCCGCCGCTGGTGGCGTTGGACGCCGTGTTGGAGGAGGCCGCGTTGGATGAGGCCGTGTTGGAGGAGGACGTGTTGGACGAGGACGTGTTCGTCGCCGACGTCGCGGACCAGCTGTCGTCGGAGGTCGCCGATGTCGCCGCCGCCGTGGCCGTGGCAGCGCTCGTGGCCGCCGTCGTCGCCGTGGTGGCGTCGCTGCTGTTCACGAGCACCGCCGTCGCGGAGGTCGTCGACTGCCCGGCGACGGCCAGGCCGATGCCGATGCCGGCGAAGACCGTGGCACTGGCGACGGCGGTCGCCCGCCGGGCGCGTCCGGCCGGGTGAGGGCGTTGGCGTGACGTGGCCATCAGCTGCCTCCGCTCTGTGCGTTGGCACCGCCCTGTTGGGTTATGCCGCCCTGCGGGCCGCCACCCTGCTGACCGCCACTCTGCTGGCCGTTCTGCTGGCCGTTCTGGGTGTTGCCGCCGGGACCCTGTGCGCCCCAGCCCGGTCGCCCGCCCTGCTGTTGCTGGCCGCCCTGCTGCTGGGTCGAGCCCTGCTGCTGGGTCGAGCCTTGCTGTGACTGGTCCGGCGGCTGGCCGAATTGGCCCTGCTGCTGGTCCTGCTGGCGACCCTGCTGCACGGCGCCGGGGCCGTCGTCGGAGACGAGCTTGGCCCCGACGACTCCGGCGGCGAGGCCGACGGCCAGGCCGATGCCGGCGGTGGCGACGAGGCCGGCGGACGGACGCCATCCGGTCGCCCGACCCGATCCCGGCGTGGTGCCGGGATCGAGCGCGGGATCGACGGGAAGACCGACTGTCGGGTCGACTGTGGGGTCGGGGGCCGCGCCGGCCGCCGGATCGGTGGGGGGTGGGAAGGTTGGTTCGGTCATGTCAGGGGCTCGCTTTCGTGAGGTGTGTCGACGCCGGCTCAGGCGGCCGTCGTCGTGGTCGTGTCGCTGCCGGGGGCGCCGGCGGGAGGCTGGCCGTCGTGGCCGCCGTCGCGTCCGCCCACCGGACCGGTGCTGTTCACCCGGGCGGTGATCTCGGCGGACTCGTTCGTGAGGTGCTCGTCGGCCTGGGCCTGCGTGATCCGCCCGGCGGTCACGTCGGCGGCGAGGCGCTCCTTCTCGGCGGCGAGCATCGCGTCGGTCACCTTCGAGAGGGCGACGCCCTTCTCGGTGGCCACGGCGGCGATCGTCTTGCCGGCCTGCAGCTCGGTGCGGAGCTCGTCGGCGGTGATGCCGAGCGCGGTCGCTGCGGCGTCGAGGCCGGGCCCGCGCCCGCCGCGACCGCCACCGGGTCCGCCGTGGTCACCCCCGACGGGGCCGGCGGCCTTCAGGGCGGCGATCACCTTGTCGGCCTGCGCCTGGGTGATGGTGCCGTCCTTGACGAGGGGCGCCAGCGCGTCGGAGAGATGCGTCGACGGATCCGGCCTGGCGGTCGTGCCGTTCGACGTCGTGCCGGTCGAGTTGGTCGTGCCGTTCGTGGCGACGGTGGTCGTCGTGCCCGATTGGGCGCCGGCGATGCCGCTCGAACCGGTGAGCGCGAAGCCGGCGACTCCGCCTCCGACGAGTCCGGCGCTGAGACCGATGATGGCGAGCTTCTTGCGCATGTCGTTGACTCCTTGGTGGGGGATCTGCGCCCGGATCGCTTCCGGGACAGTCACCACTGTCGGGGGTCAACGTGAGCCGAGGCTCAGAGCCGCGTCAGAACTTCGTAAGAAGGCGATCGCCCGGTCGGACCACGCCGCGTTCGACCACGGTGGCGTACACGCCCAGGTTCTGGTCGGCGTCGCGCACCACGGCACGCATGATCGAGCGATCGGTGGGGAGCTCCTGCACCTCGCGGGTGATCATGACGCAGCGGGGGCACGGGGTGACCACCTCGATGGTGGCCTCGCCGAGCGTGAACTGCTTCCCCACCCAGGCCAGCTCGGGCCACGGGTCGTCGGGATCGGCGTCGACGTCGAGCACGACGTTGGGCCGGAACCGGCGGAGGTCGATTTTCGACTCGGGCACGAGCGCCTGCAGGCTCCGCATCGACGCGGTGGTGAGGAGCAGCAGCGGGAAGGCGTCGTAGTAGGTGCCGAGCGGGGACTCGTACTCGAGGATCTCCGGCGGGAACGGCGAGAGGTCGGGCAGCGGCTCGTCCTCGAGCCGACCGAAGATGTCGCGCAGCTCGGCGAGGAGGTCGTCGGAGTCGGCGGCGCCGCGCCGGTAGTGGTCGAGGTCGGTGGGTGGCTGCAGGGGCCACAGCGACACGGCGTGGTCGAGCGCGGCCGAGAGCCGTTCGTTCACGTCGGGATCGGCGGAGCTCACACGGGAGCCGTCGGGCAGCGTGATCTCGATGTGCGGCGACGGGTTCCGCTCGGTGGGGGGAGCGAGGTACCTCGCGCCGAGCTGCATCAGCTCGGCGATCTTCTTCGCGCCGCGGATGCCGCCCCGAACCTCGTCGCGCACGGCCCAGCCGCGGTCGCCCAGCACCCCGAGGGGCGTGAGCTCGACCGCGTCGAGGCGTTCGCCCAGCATCGATTTGGCGGGGAACCGCCAAACCTCAGCGACCGTGGGCGACGAGGAGTCGGTCAGGAGAGCGTCTTCACGAGGAGGGCGTCACCCTGGCCACCGCCGCCGCAGAGGGCTGCGGCGCCGGTGCCGCCACCGCGGCGGGCGAGCTCGTTGAGCAGGGTGAGCACGATGCGGGTGCCGCTCATGCCGATCGGGTGACCGAGGGCGATGGCGCCGCCGTTCACGTTCACGATCTCGTCGGTGACGCCGAGGTCGCGCATCGAGGCGACACCGACGGCGGCGAACGCCTCGTTGAGCTCGAAGAGGTCGACGTCGGCGACGGTCTTCCCGGCGCGCTCGAGCGCCTGGTAGATCGCCCGGCTGGGCTGGGTGAGGAGCGAGGCGTCGGGGCCGGCCACCTGGCCGTTGCCGAGGATCTCGCCGAGCGGCGTGACGCCGAGCTTCTCGGCGGCGGCCTTGCTGGCGAGCACGAGGGCCGCGCCGCCGTCGGAGATCTGGCTCGCGTTGCCGGCCGTGATGTTGCCCTCCTTGTCGAAGGCGGGGCGCAGCTTGCTGAGCGAGTCGAGCGTGGTGTCGCCGCGGACGCCCTCGTCGAGCGTGAACTCGATGGGGTCACCCTTGCGCTGCTTGATCGAGACCGGGACGATCTCGTTGTCGAACAGGCCGTCCTTCTGGGCACGGGCGGCGCGCTCGTTGGACTTGGCGGCGACGGCGTCCTGCTCGTCACGGGTGAGCCCGGCGACCTGGGCGTACTTCTCGGTGCCGGCACCCATGGCGACCTGGTCGATCGCACAGAAGAGGCCGTCGAACATCATCGAGTCGATGACCTTCTTGTCGCCCATGCGCATGCCGCTGCGGGCGTCGGGCAGGAGGTAGGGGGCGTTGGTCATCGACTCCATGCCGCCGGCGACCACGATGTCGGCCTGGCCGGACTGGATGAGGAGGTCGGCCATCATGATGGAGTTGATGCCGGAGAGGCAGACCTTGCTGATGGTCGTGGACGGCACGGTCATCGGGACGCCGCCGGCGAGTGCCGCCTGGCGTGCGGTCATCTGACCGGCGCCCGCCGTGAGCACCTGGCCCATGAAGACGTAGTCGACCTGGTCGCCGCTGAGGCCGGCGCGCTCGAGGGCCGCCTTGATGGCGAGGCCACCGAGGTCGGTGCCGCTGAATCCGGCGAGGGACCCCGCCAGCTTGCCGATGGGGGTCCGTGCCCCGCTGAGAATCACCGATCCGGCCATTGCATGTCCCCTTGTTTCGACGTCTGCGATCGAACGACGATACCGGGCAGAGCCCGAGGCGGGCCAGCGGGCTACCGGTGGTGGTCGCTCCCGCACGTGTCGACGATCACCTGGTTGAGCACCGGTCGGTCGGCCTGCGGCACGGCGACGTCGACGCCGACGGGCCGGTCGTCGCCGACCGTCACGAGCACCTGGAACACGTAGGTGCGCTTGGAGTCGCTGAGCGCGTGCCCGTCGCAACGCCCGGCGCCGGTGACGACGAGCGGGATCCGCAGGGTGTCGGCGCCGGCGGGCATCGTCGCCGACGCGGCCGTCAGCGGCTGCGCGGGGGCGACGACGAGGAGGACGCTGCCGTCGACGCCGGTGATGCGCACCGGCTCGGCGGTCGCGAGCCGCGTGACCACGAGGTCGGCCGTGCCGGTGGGGGTGCCCGCCGGATCGGTGCGCCCCCAGGGCGAGGAGTAGGCGAGCCCGACCTGTGCGAGGAGTCGTTGCCGGACGCAGCCCTTCGCGAAGACGTTGTCGAGCGCCACCTGGGCGTCGGCGAGGAGCGGCGCCTGCACGTACCGGCCGTCGGCGAGCAGCATCTCCACGACGCCGGCGCTGTAGGAGGGCGGGTCGGCGGTGGCGCATCGGGGCTCGCCGAGCGGTGTCGGGATGTCGACCCGTTGGCCGGCGGCGACCTGCACGGGGTGCACGGTGGCGTCGACGTCGGCCAGCCCCGGCCACCGGAGCCGCACGCCGGTGACGCCGACGAGGCCGCCGTCCGTTGCCGTGGCGCCGGCGTCGCCGGCCGGTCCGCGCACGATCTCGATCTGGATGGCGCCGGCGGCCTCGTCCTCGCGGAACTGCCGGATCGAGGCCGCCAGGCCTGCGGACGCGGTCAGGTCGGGAAGCGTCGTCGTGGGAATCGGGATGGTCGTGCGAGTGGTCGCCGGAGCCGTGGCGTCGGGCCGGGAGGCGGGCACCGTCGTGTTCCCGTCGGCCGCCCGATCGTCGGCGCAACCGGTCGCGACGAGCAGCAGCACGACGGCGGTGAGCGCGTGTCGGATCGCCATGTGCCCATTGAACTCGGTAACTTCTCTGCCATGTCGATGCAACCCATCCTCGAAGCAATCCAGTCCGGCGCCAGCGGTGACGACATCGCGAACCTTCCGCTGCCGGAGTCGTTCCGCGCCGCCCACGTGCTCCGCTCCGAGCAGGAGATGTGGGAGGGCGTCGCCTCGGAGGACAAGGATCCCCGCAAGTCGCTGCACATCGGCGAGGTCGCGACCCCCGAGATCGCGCCCGACGAGGTGTACATCGCCGTCATGGCGTCGTCGATCAACTTCAACACCGTCTGGACCTCGATCTTCGAGCCGCTGTCGACCTTCAACTTCCTCGACCGCCTCGGCAAGGAGTCGTCGTGGGGCGCCCGCCACAAGCAGGACTTCCACGTCGTCGGCTCCGACGCCTCGGCCGTCGTCCTCCGTGTGGGCTCCGCCGTCCGCAACTGGAAGCCGGGCGACCACGTCACGGTGCACTGCAACTACCTCGACGACCAGGACCCGTCCGCCCACGACGACTCGATGCTCGCGTCGAACCAGCGCATCTGGGGCTTCGAGACCAACTACGGCGGCCTCGCCGACCTCTCGATCGTGAAGGCCAACCAGCTGATGCCGAAGCCGGCACACCTCAGCTGGGAGGAGGCGGCGGTCAACGCGCTGTGCGCCTCGACCTCGTACCGCATGCTCGTCGGTCAGCACGCCGCCCGCATGAAGCAGGGCGACAACGTGTTCATCTGGGGCGCCACGGGCGGCATCGGCGCCTACGGCGTGCAGCTCGTCCTCAACGGAGGCGGCACTCCGGTGGGCGTCGTGTCGAGTGAGCACCGGGTGAAGCTGCTCCAGGCCATGGGCTGCGAGAACGTCATCGACCGTCGCGCCGAGGGCTACGAGTTCTGGTCCGACGAGCACACGCAGAACGAGGGTGAGTGGCGTCGTCTCGGCAAGAAGGTGCGCTCGCTCATCGGCGACGACCCCGACATCGTGTTCGAGCACCCGGGCCGCTCCACGATGGGCGCCTCGGTGTTCATCGCCAAGCGTGGCGGCACGATCGTGACCTGCGCTGCCACCTCCGGCTACATGCTCGAGTTCGACAACCGTCACCTCTGGATGAAGCTGAAGCGGATCGTGTCGAGCCACTTCGCCAACTACCAGGAGGCGTGGAACATGAACCACCTCATCGGCCAGGGTCGCATCCAGCCGGTGATGAGCGAGGTGTTCACCCTCGATCAGGTCGGCGAGGCCGCGCTGAAGGTCCACAAGAACCAGGCGGAGGGCAAGCTCGGCGTGTTGTGTCTGGCCCCCGAGGCCGGTCTCGGCATCACCGACCCGGAGCGCCGCGCCGAGATCGGCGAGGACAAGATCACGCTGTTCGCCCGCCACGCACGGGGCGAGCTGGGCTGATCGCAGCGGGGCCGCTCAGGCCTTCGCGCACTTCTTGAGACCGACGAGTCGGTACCCGGCCGCCGTGCCGGGTGCCAGCTCGTAGTCCCAGTTGTCGGAGTCGGGCGCCTCGCCGAGGTACGCCGTGTCGGCGAGCACCGACAACCGATCCGGGTATTCGCCGTTCAGCGAGCGGAACGCCTCCGCGGCCTTGGTGATGTCGCGCCGCACCGTCTTGCACGCCCGCTCGTTGAGCGACTCGACGCGACCGAACGTGAACGTTACGACGAGCCCGAGGACGAGCAGCACGGGAACGGAGTAGCCGAGCACCGTGCCGCCGAGCGCGAGGCCCCGACCCGCCGGCCGGCGCGTGTTCCACTTCGTCTCGTGCAGGCCGAGGTGGCCGAACGTGATCGCGCCGACGACCACGACGATGAGCGGCGCGAACCAGGCGAGCAGCGACGTGATCGCGACGTCTCCCGACAGCCCGTCGATGCGGTCCCGGTAGGAGTTGCCGGGGGCGAGCAGCAGGCCGAGGAGGAACGCGTACGGGACGAGCGTCCCGATGAGGAGGGCGAGGAGCGACAGCCAGCTCGGCTCGCGCTCGACCACGACGACGGTGTCGGTGAGGCGGTCCCACAGCGTGCGGCGCCGATCGTCGAACACCATCACCAGCGCTCCGGCGATCGTCAGCAGGACGAGGCCGCCCGTGACGAGCGAGCCGATGACGATGGCGGAGCGGGAGGCGTCGAACAGGATCGCCAGGCTGGTCACGTCCGCCGCCACGACGGGCAACGCCCAGATGAGCGTGCGCCGGAAGGCCCGTTGCTTCGAGACGTCGGTGAAGTCCCGACCGTTGCGGATGGCCAGCCCCATCTGCTTCATGCCGACCGTGCCGTGCTTCACGGCGAGGCTGCGCGACCACATGTGGTAGACGACGCCGAGGTCGACGGCGAGGGCGACGACGGCGCCACCGACGCGAACCGCGTCGGAGCCCTGGCAGAAGTGGCCGCCGCTGCTCAGGCTGTCGCACGTCGCCGTGGCCGAGTACACGAAGTTCGTGGCGAAGCGGATGGCGGCGTTGGCGATCGCGAGGACGATCCCGACGGCGAAGCCGGTGACGGCCCGCGCCCAGAACCGGCGCCAGAACCCGGCGTAGACGGTCACGGGCCCGCGCTGGCCCGCATGGTCGTTCGCTCCGAACGCGTCACGGCCGCCGGGCGCGACGAGCGGAGGAGGGGGTGGCACCGCGACGTCGGGTGCGACGCTCGCGTGTGGTTCCCACGGCTCGTGGTGGTCCCACGGTTGCGGATGATCGCCCGGAGGCGTGGCGTCGCTCATCGATCGGGATCCCCTGGCCGGACGGTCGTTCGACGATGGTACCCGCCGCCGCGGCGGGGAGCCTGGGTCGACGGACCTCTATCGTCTGGCGATGGTTCGTCCCCACAGCGATCCGCCCCGGCTCGACGCCGTCGTGTTCGACCTCGACGGGGTGGTGCGTCACTACGACCGCGAGCACGAGCGCGACATCGAGCTCCGCCACGGGCTCGAGCGCGGGTCGTTGCTGCACCATGCGTTCGGCGGGGAGCTCGGTCAGTCGTTCATGCGCGGGGAGTTCGACCACGACGAGTTCGCCCGCCGTCTGGCGTCGCCACTCGGCTCGGTCGCGGCGGCCGAGGAGTTCGTGTCGATGAGGGCGGTCGTGGACGACGAGGCGGTCGCGCTCGTGCGGCGTCTCCAGGAGCGGATGCCGGTCGCCCTGCTCACCAACGGGTCCGTGCGGACGCGGGAGGAGCTGAGCGACGCCGGCCTCCACGACGCGTTCGACCACGTGTTCAACTCCGCGGAGACCGGTGTGCCGAAGCCGCTGGCGCAGGCCTACCTCAACGTGGTCGAGGCGCTCGGTGTGCCGGCGGCGCGGACGGCGTTCATCGACGATCACGACCCGAACGTGGCCGGGGCCGTCGACGCCGGCCTGGTCGGTCACCTCTACGTCGGGCTCGACGAGGTGCGGCGGTTCCTCGCGGGTCACGGCGTTCCCGTCTGACGGCCTTCCGCTGGGACGGCGGGTTCGATGTCGGCGGCGTGCCGTGGGACAATCGCTCCCATGCTGCTGACCAACATCGACCACATCGCCATCGCGGTGCGCGACCTCGAAGCCGCCATCGACTACTACGCCCGGGCCTTCGGCGCCGAGGTGCACCATCGTGAGATCGTCGAGTCGGACGGTGTCGAGGAGGCCCTCGTGAAGGTGGCCGACTCCTACATCCAGCTCACCGCCGCCACCCGCCCGGATTCGCCGATCGCCAAGTCGATCGAGAAGCGTGGCGAGGGCCTGCACCACGTCGGCTACCGCGTCGACGACTGCGCCGAGGTGCTCGCCGCCATGATCGCCGCCGGCGCGACGCCGATCGACTCGGCGCCCCGTCCCGGCAGCCGCGGCACCACCGTCGCCTTCGTGCACCCCAAGGGGAGCTTCGGCACCCTCATCGAGCTCGTCCAGGAGAACTGAGCCCGGTCGCCGTCGCGCCGGTCGTGGATGGGTAGATCTACCCGACGCCGTCCGATGGGCCGTTCGGATCCGTATCGTCCTCGGACGTGGATGCAGGTGACCGTCTCTCAGCCGTCGAGCGCATGTCGTGGCGAGCCGTGCTCGAGATGTGCACGTCCATCGTCGACGGCGCCGACGCCGACGTCGACGCGTTCGGCCTCAGCGGCGCCGACTACGAGATGCTGCTCAACCTGTCCGAGGCCGAGCACGGCCTCCGCATGAGCGAGCTCGCCGCACGCGCGCTCATGTCCAAGAGCCGGCTGACGTACCGCGTCGATCGTCTCGAGGCGCGTGGCCTCGTCGTGCGGGAGCACTGCTCCACCGACCGTCGCGGCTATCTCGCCCGGCTCACGGCGGAGGGCTCCGCGCTCCTCGCCGAGGCGACGCCCCATCACGTCGCCGGCGTGCGCGATCGCCTGGTCGACCGTCTCGGCGACGAGCAGTTCGTCACGCTCGGCCGCATGGCGGCCACGGTGCTCGGTCGCGACTTCGACGTGGCGCTCGCCGAGACGCACTGAGCCGGCGGTGTGACAGGCTGGCCGGGTGACTCCCGACCAGCGCCCCCAGGTGCACCTCGTCGACGGAACCTACGAGCTGTTCCGCTACTTCTACTCACCCGGTGGTGGCCACGAGAACAGCGCGGGCGAGGAGGTGGGCGCGGTGCGCGGCGTGTTGCGCTCGCTCACCGGGATGCTCGCCGACGGCGCGACCCACATCGGGGTCGCGACCGACCACGTGATCGAGTCGTTCCGCAACGACCTGTACGCGGGCTACAAGACGGGTGAGGGCATCGACCCGGTGCTGCGGGGTCAGTTCGGCCTGCTGGAGGACGCCCTGGCGGCCGCCGGGTTCACCGTGTGGGCGATGGTCGAGGTGGAGGCCGACGACGCGCTCGGCGCGGCGGCCGCGGTCGCTGCGGCCGACCCCTCGATCGGTCGGGCGGTGATCTGCACGCCCGACAAGGACCTCGCGCAGTGCGTGCGCGATCCCGATGTCGTGCAGTTCGACCGTCGCGCCGGCGTCTTCCGCGACGAGGCCGGCGTGCGCGAGAAGTTCGGCGTCGACCCGGAGTCGATCCCCGACTGGCTGGGACTCGTCGGCGACACCGCCGACGGCTTCCCGGGCATCCCCGGCTGGGGAGCGAAGTCGGCGGCCGCCGTGCTCAGCCGGTACCGCCACATCGAGGACATCCCGCTCGCTCCGGGGCAGTGGGACATCACCGTTCGCGGCGCTGCCAAGCTGTGCGCCACCCTCGAGCAGGAGCTCGAGCAGGCGCTCCTGTTCCGTCGCATTGCAACGCTCGAGCTCGACGTGGAGGTGGGTAGCCCCGCCGACTGGCGCTGGACGGGCCCCACCGCGTCATTCGCCGAGATCAGCGCCCGCCTCGACACGCCCGACGTGGCGACCCGCCTCGCTTCGCTCGCCGCCGGCCGCTGACGTCACCCGGAGCCGTCCGGCCAGTCGCCGCCCGGCATCCATCGCGGTGCCGGTGATGCCCGACGGCACGGCGACGGCGGCCACGACGAGGAGCGCGCCGTTCACGACGTAGGTGTAGGGGCTGACGTGCGCGACGTCCTGACCGCCGGCGACTGCGAGCAGCCCGAGCGGTGCGATGACACCGGCGAGGATCGCACCGCTCACCGACGCGATGCCCGCGAGGTAGGTGGTGGCGAGGATCGCGAGCGAGAGGAAGACGGCGAAGCTGTCGGTGCCGATCGTCTGGTGCTGGTACGTCAGCAGCACGCCGCCCACGCCCGCGAGCACCGAGCTGAGCGCGAACGCCCCGAGCTTCACGGCGCGGACGTCGATGCCGGCAGCCGCGGCGGCCCGCTCGTTCGACCGGACGGCCAGCCACGCCAGGCCGGTGCGGCCGCGACGGAGGTTCGCGACCGTGACGGCGGCGAGCGCGGTGATCACGATGACGAGGATGCCGAACGCGGCGCGGGGGTACGCATCGCCGCGTGCCGCGATGCCGAGGTCGGCCCCGAACAGGTGGGGCTCGGTCGCGCCCCGCGCGCCGGCCCCGACGAACGGGCGCCACTTGAACAGCAGCTGCTCGATCGCCACGGCCGCGCCGAGGGTGGCGATCGCGAGGTTCATGCCACGGACCTTGGTGGCGGGCAGGCCGATGACCGTGCCGAGCACGGCGGCCAGCAGCACGGCGGCGAGCGGCGCGACGGGGAACGGCCAGCCCCAGCTGCTCAGACGGGTGAGCGCGAACGCCGCCACGCCGGCGAACGCGAACGGCGCCAGCGAGATCTGGCCGACGTAGCCGGTGAGCACCACGACCGACAGGCTCAGCACCGTCGCGATCGCCGACGTGATCGTGGCGCTGCGCCAGTCGGAGCCGGCGAGCAGCATCACCAGCGCGGCGGCGACGCCGGAGGCGATGAGCCAGAACGTGACGTGTCGCGGCTCGGCGGAGCGGGGCAGCCGCGCGAGCGTCGGCTCGCCGCGACCGGGCAGGCTGCGCCGCCTCGCCACGAGCGTGGCGAGGATCACGACGAAGGGCAGCGCCTGCGGGAGCCCGAGGCCCGACACCGACGGCCAGCTCACCTGGAGGTTCACGATCTCGCTCTGCGCCATCCCGATGGCGAACGCCGCAACGGCGACGGCGAGGAACGAGCGGTTGCCGCCGAGCAGGCACGCGGCGAGCGCCGGCACGATCAGGAGCGACAGCGCCAGCGGATCGAGCTGGTCGACCGGCGCGACGAGCACGACCGCGAGCGCTGCTGTCATGGTGGCGAGCACCCAGTTGACGAGCGCGAGCCCGTCGGCGTCGATCCCGGTGAGCGCGGCGCCCTTCGCCGACTCCGCGGCAGCCGTCGTGGCGAGACCGAACCGCGTGAATCGCGAGACAGCCCACACCGCGCCGATCACGACGGCGGCGATCACCGCCGACCACAGACGGTCCTGGAACACGGGGTGGCCGAACACCTGCACGGCGCGCGACGGGAGGATGCGCCGCATCGCCGGGGGGTGCGGGAACCTCAGCCGCACCATCGCCCAGAGGTAGAGGAACAACCCGATCGACGCCACGACGCGTCCAAGCGGTGGCGCGTCGCGGAGCCGGCGGAACACGAGCGTGTGGATCAGCGCGGCGAGCAGCGCCGCGTACACCGCGACGACGAACAGCGCCGTCGCCACGGTGGGCCGGGGGAGGAGGTGGACGCGCGCCGGCAGGCCGACGATCGGCAGCACGACGTCGCCCGTCTCGCGGAACTCGTAGAACACGTGGGCCAGGTACATGCCGGTGGCCGCGTGCGCGAAGTTGACCACGCCCGACGCACGCTGGGTGAGCATCACCCCGCACGCGAGCAGCGCGATGGCAGCGCCTGCGCCCGACCCCAGCACCAGGTAGGCCAGGTGCCGCGTCACTTCGTCGCGACCAACTTCGGGATGTCGATCCAGCCGTCGGAGACCTGGGTGAAGTCCTCGCCCGTCGGGCCGCCCACCTTGGCCAGCACCTGTTGTGGCGCGCACAGTGACGGCAATGCAGGCACCTGGCGGCCGTCGCAGGTGTACGCGTGCCCGTCGAAGCTGGGTCGGTTGCGGGCGGCCCGGAAGGCGGCGATCACCTTGGACGCCGTCGCGTCCGGGCCGAGGTCGCGGAGGACGGAGTAGAGGTTGAGCGTCGATCGGAACGCGATCGTGGCCGCGCCCTTGGCGTTCACCCCGGTGCCGTACTTCGCGATCGCCCCGGTGTAGAGGTCGTTGTCGGCGCTGAAGGGGCCGGGCCGCACGATCAGCGACTCGATGTTGAAGATCGTGTCCGCCACCTTGTCGGCGCCGACCTGCGCGATCCACTTGTGATCGGCGCACGAGCCCACCATGTAGACGGTGGTGTCGGTGAGGCGCATGTCGGCGATCGCCTGCATCACCTTCGGGCACGCGAAGTCGGCGGCGCCCACGAGGATCGCGTCCGGCGACGACTCGGCGGCCCGCTGGACGATCGCGGCGTAGTCCTGCGTGGTGAGGTCGAAGCTGATCTCGGTCACGTCCACGCCGGCGCGACGCAGGGGAGCGATGCCGTAGTCGACCGCGGCCTCCGAGATCTGCGACACGTTCGCGTAGAGCACCGCGACCTTCTTCGCCCGGAGGCGGTGGGCCGCGTCGTCGGCGAAGGCCGTGAACGCGCCGGGCGCGCCACCGCTGAACTGGAACGCGATCGGGCTGGTCATCTCTGCCGGGTCGAGGGGGATGCCACCCACCCAGGCGATGTCGTTCTGCTCGAGCACCTTGGTGGCCGCTCCGGCGGACAGGTTGAGACCGTCGAGCACCGCCACGACGTGCTCGGTCACCATCAGGTGGGCGCAGGCCTGAGCCTTGTCGACCCCGAGGTCCGTCTCGCAGGGGACGAGCTCGATGGGATGGCCGTCGACGCCGCCGAGCTCGGCGTTGATGAACGCCACCGCAGCGTCGGTCGCCTGGTGCAGCTCCGGCGTCGCTCCGATCGGGCCCGAGTCGATGTTCAT
This sequence comes from Acidimicrobiales bacterium, assembly GCA_046331245.1. Classification (GTDB taxonomy): domain Bacteria; phylum Actinomycetota; class Acidimicrobiia; order Acidimicrobiales; family Microtrichaceae; genus SSF14. The sequence goes on from JAXLRH010000001.1 coordinate 207,183, forward strand.
GAACCCGACCTTCACCGGCGTCGCCGAGGGATCGGCTGCGGTGGCGTGGGCGGGCACGGTGCCCATCGACCACGGCCGGCCGGCGGAGCGCGACACCACCGAGCCGTCGCCCGCCTCGAGCGGCGGGGCGCCGTTGCGCGAGGACGTGGTCGTCGGTGTCGCAGCGTGCTTCGGGAGGGGTTCGCTGCATGCGGCGGCCGTCAACGCAACGGCGACGATCGCCGTCATCGCGAGTGGCCGGAGGCTCATGAACCGAATTCGCCCGAACCGAACAGCTGAGCGAGCTCGATGGGCACCGCCTGGTCGAGCTGGTCGTACCGGCACTCGGCCGCCTCCTTGTCGGGCCGCCAGCGGAGGAACTTGGCGGGGTGGCGCAGGCGCCCGGACGTGAGGCCCTGGTAGCCCACCTCGGCGACGAGCTCGCACCGCAACGGCACCCACGACTGGTCCTTGCCGCCCGACCACCGGCTCGGCGCCCCCGGCATCCGGGTGTCCGGCGCCGCGTGCGCCTGGGCGTTGCCCCACTCGGCCCACGGGTGCCCGTCGAGGGCGTTGTCCGCGTACGGGCCGAGCTCATCGAGCAGCTCCACCCGCCGCGCCGCGGTGAAGCTGGAGGCGACGCCGATGTGCTGCAGCTGGCCGCCGTCGTCGTGCAGGCCGAGCAGCAGCGAGCCCACGCCGTTGCCGTCCTTGTGCACCCGGTATCCGGCCACGACCATGTCGGCGGTGCGCTGGTGCTTGATCTTGAAGATCGTGCGCTTGCCCGACACGTAGGGGTCGGCGCCGGGCTTCGCCATCACACCGTCGAAGCCGGCGCCCTCGAAGCGCCGGAACCAGTCCTGCGCGAGGTCGCGGTCGCGGGTGATCGGGGTGAGGTGGAGCGGCGGCCGGGCGTCGGCGAGCATCTCCTCGAGCAGCCGCCGGCGCTCCGCGAAGGGCGTGGGGCGGAGGTCGTCGTCGCCGAGCGCGATGAGGTCGAACGCGACGAACGACGCCGGCGTCTCCGCCGCGAGGCGGTTGATGCGCGACTCGGCAGGATGGATGCGCTGGCCCAGCACGTCGAAGTCGAGGCCGCGCTCGGTCGCGACGACCACCTCGCCGTCGACGACGCAGCGCTCGGGCAGCATCTCGCGCAAGGGGTCGAGCAGCTCCGGGAAGTAGCGGGTGAGCGGCTTGTCGTTGCGGCTGCCGAGGATCACCTCGCTGCCGTCACGGAACACGATGCACCGGAAGCCGTCCCACTTCGGCTCGAACAGGATGTCCGGGGCGCCCTCGGTCGACGACGAGTTGTCGGGAATCCGCTCGGCCGCCTTGGACAGCATCGGGGCGAACGGCGGCGTGACCGGGGTGTCCATCCCGGAGGACGGTAGTCAGACCGACGGACTCATGCCGCGTTGTCGGCCCTCCGGGTGGCGTCGACGAGGCGTGCCACGAGCCGCTGCGGGTCGTCGTCGACGATCATCAGGTCGAGGGTCTCCTGTTTCATCAGCTGGTCGTCGACCGACCGCTGCATGAACGCGAGCAAGTGGTCGTAGTAGCCGTCGGTGTTGAGCAGCCCGAGCGCCTTGGGGTGGAGGCCGAGGGCCGCCCAGCACCACACCTCGAAGAGCTCCTCCATGGTGCCGACCCCACCGGGCAGCACGAGGAATCCCTCGGAGCGGTCGAACATCTCCTTCTTCCGCGTGGGCATGTCGGGCACGACGATGAGCTCGGTCACCGCCGTGTGGCCGACCTCCATGTTGTAGAGGTGTTCGGTGATGACGCCGGTGACGGCCCCGCCGGCGGCGAGCACGGCGTCGGCCACCTCGCCCATGAGACCCACGCTGCCGCCGCCGTAGACGAGGTCGCAGCCCGTAGCGCCGAGCGCGGCGCCGAGTTGGCGGGCGCCGTCGGTGAAGGCGGGTCGGGCTCCGTGCCGTGAGGCGAGGTAGACGCAGATGGGCAACCGGTCGCGTTCACGAGGGGTGGTCATCGGTCCAACGGTAGCGATTAAGGATCGCGGAGCGGTTGCCTTTATCCTTGTTCCCCTATGGATCACCCGTTGTCTGAACGAGTCGAGGACCTCCGCCGCCGCAAGGAAGAGGCCCGCACCCCCGGCTCCGAGCGTTCGATCGAGCGGCAGCACTCCCGCGGCAAGATGCTGGCCCGCGAGCGCATCGACTACCTGCTCGACCCGGGCTCCTTCCACGAGCTCGACGGGCTCGCCCGCTCCCGCAACCCAACCGCCGCCGAGCGGCCCTACACGGACGGTGTCATCACCGGGTGGGGCACGGTCGACGGCCGTCAGGTGTTCGTGTTCAGCCAGGACTTCACCGTGTTCGGTGGTGCGCTCGGCGAGGTGTACGCGGAGAAGATCCACAAGGTCATGGACATGGCCCTCAAGGTGGGCGCTCCGGTCATCGGCCTCAACGACGGCGCCGGCGCCCGCATCCAGGAAGGCGTCGTGTCGCTCGCCAGCTACGGCGGCATCTTCTACCGCAACGTGCTCGCCTCGGGCGTCACGCCGCAGATCTCCGTGATCATGGGCCCGTGCGCCGGCGGCTCGGTGTACAGCCCGATCATGACCGACTTCATCTTCATGGTCGATCAGTCGAGCTACATGTTCATCACCGGTCCCGACGTCGTGAAGCAGGTGACCGGCGAGGACGTCACGCAGCAGGATCTCGGCGGTGCACGCGTGCACAGCTCGAAGTCGGGCGTGGCGCAGTTCGTGTCCGGCGACGACAAGGCGGCGCTCGACGACGTCCGCTACCTGCTGAGCTTCCTGCCGGCGAACAACCTCGAGGAGGCGCCGGTGCTCGCCACCGACGACCCGGTCGACCGGTTGTGCCCCGAGCTCGAGAAGATCCTCCCGGCCTCGGCCAACCAGGCGTACGACATGCGCAAGGTCATCTCGACCGTCGCCGACGACGGCGAGTTCTTCGAGTACGCGTCGGCCTGGGCACCCTCGATCGTGTGCGGCTTCGCCCGCCTCGGTGGCCAGTCGGTCGGCATCGTGGGCAATCAGCCGATGGCGATGGCCGGCGTGCTCGACATCGAGTCGTCGTCGAAGGCCGCCAAGTTCGTGCGCACGTGCGACGCGTTCAACATCCCGCTGATCACGTTCGTGGACGTGCCCGGCTTCCTGCCCGGCGTCGACCAGGAGCACAACGGCATCATCCGTCATGGAGCGAAGCTGCTCTACGCCTACTGCGAGGCCACGGTGCCGCGCATCTCGGTGATCACGCGCAAGGCCTACGGTGGCGCCTACGTGGTGATGGACTCGAAGTCGATCGGCTCCGACCTGGCGTTCGCCTGGCCGTCGGCCGAGCTCGCCGTCATGGGCGCCTCGGGCGCCGTCGAGATCGTCAACCGTCGTGAGCTGGCCGAGGCCGAGGACCCGGTGGCGCGCCGCGCCGAGCTGGTCGACGCCTACACCGAGCAGTTCTGCAACCCGTGGGAAGCAGCCGACCGCGGCTACGTCGACGACGTGATCGATCCGGCCGAGACGCGCCTGAAGCTCATCGCCGGCCTCACGATGCTCCGGTCCAAGAAGGAGTCGTTGCCGCCCCGCAAGCACGGCAACATGCCCCTGTGATGGACGACATCCGTCCCCTCCCGACCGACGAGGACGCCGCCGCGATCGTGGCGGCCCTCGACGCAGCATGGCCCCGTGCGGGCGCCGCAGAGTCGCGCGACGCGGCGCCGCGCTGGCGCTGGTCGGGCCGGTGGTGGACGAAGCCGATGGTCATCCGCCGCGACCGCCCCTGACTTTCCGGCCTCGGCCACCGCCCCCTCGTTTTGTGCCCCGGAACTACCGGCAGCCCGGAACATCGGGGGTACAAAACGAGGGTTGGGGGTTCCAGGGTTGGTGAGGATCAGCTCTTCGAGAAGACGAGCTTGATCTCGAGAAGGCCGTGGTCCTCGGTCTGCGCCGGGCCGAAGCTGGGGTTGTCGATGCCCCAGTCGGCGAACACCACGTCGTAGGTGCTGAGCGTGCTGATGGTGCTGCCGGTGCGCTTGGCGGTGATGTCGAGCTGCACCGAGCGCTTCTTGCCCCTGAGCGTCAGGTCTCCGGTGGCCTTGGCGGTGATCTCGGTGCCGTCGGCGGGGATGCTCCCGAGGTCGATGGGCTTCGTCAGCTCGAACGTGGCCTTGGGGAACTGCGACGTGTTCATGATGCGGTTCTGGAACTGGCCGTCGCGCTGGTTCGAGTCGCTCTTCATGGTGGTCAGGTCGACGCTGAACGTCGCGTCGCTCACCGTGGTGCCGGCGATGGTCATCGAACCGGTGACCGCGTTGGTGCGCCCGACGCCCTCGGTGGACTGCCCGAACAGCACCTCCTTGACCCGGTAGCCGACCACCGAATCGCTCGAGGCCTTCCAGGTGCCGTCGACGCCGTCCGCGGTGGCGGCCCCGCCAGCGGTCGTCGTGGTCGCCGACCCTCCCGACGCCGCAGTCGTGGTGGGGCCGGAGTCGAGCGTGAGCTTCTCCGGCGCGTCGTCCTTGATGACGTTGATGTACAGCCAGGTGCCACCGAAGGCGAGCACGATGAGGGCGACGACGATGCCGATGGCGATCTTGGCTTTGTTCATGGGGTGACAGTACCGATGGGGGATGGTTTCGGGATTGCCCTGCCGCTGTACGGGCTCTCAGGTTCCCGGGACTAGTGTCGGGCGGCGCAATTTCTCGGGAGGCGACATGGCGGCAACGATCGTTGTCGGGACCCAGTGGGGTGACGAGGGCAAGGGCAAGTTCACCGACCTCATCGCCAAGGAGATGTCGATGGTGGTCCGCTACCAGGGCGGCCACAACGCGGGGCACACCCTCGTCGTCGACGGAGAGTCGTTCGCGTTGCAGCTCGTCCCGTCGGGAGTGCTGTACGACCACATCGTCCCCGTCATCGGCAACGGCGTCGTGGTCGACCCGGTGGTGCTCCTCGCCGAGATGGACAAGCTCACGGCGAAGGGCGTCGACTGCTCGCGCCTCCGGGTGTCGGGCAACGCGCACGTGATCTTCCCCTACCACCAGGAGCTCGACCGCCTCATCGAGCGGCACCTCGGCAAGAACAAGCTGGGCACCACCAAGCGCGGCATCGGCCCGACCTACGCCGACAAGGCCGCCCGCGTCGGCATCCGTCTGCAGGACATGCTCGACGAGAAGATCTTCCGCGAGAAGCTCGGCAACGTCGTCGCCGAGAAGAACCTCGTCCTGGCGAAGGTGTACAACCGCCTCGGCTTCGATGCCGACGAGCTTGCCGACCGATACCTCACCGAGGTCGTGCCCCGGTTGCGCCCGCACATCGCCGACACCGTGTCACTCGTGCACGAGGCGCTCGAGGCCGGTCAGCACGTGCTGTTCGAGGGCGCGCAGGCGACCTTCCTCGACATCGACCACGGCACGTACCCCTACGTCACCTCCTCGAATCCCGTCGCCGGCGGGGCGTGCGTGGGCGCCGGTGTGGGCCCCCGCCTCATCGACCGCGTGGTGGGCATCGCGAAGGCCTACGTCACCCGCGTCGGGTCGGGCCCGTTCCCCACCGAGCTGTTCGACGAGACCGGTGACAAGTTGCGAGACATCGGTCGTGAGTTCGGCACCAACACCGGTCGGCCTCGCCGTTGCGGGTGGTTCGACGTGCCGATGATGCGCCAGGCGGTGCGTCTCAACTCGCTGTCGGAGATCGCTCTCACGAAGCTCGACATCATGGACACGTTCGACACCGTCAAGGTCTGCGTCGCGTACGACATCGGGGGCGAGCGGGTCGAGCACCTGCCGTACCACCAGTCGGACTTCCACGCCGCGGTGCCGATCTACGAGGAGCTCCCCGGCTGGAAGCAGGACCTCTCCTCGTTCACCGAGCGCTCGCAGCTTCCGCAGGCCGCGCAGGACTACCTCGAGTTCCTCGAGGCCCAGGTGGGCGTCCCGATCACGCTCGTGGGCACGGGCCCCGGCCGCGATCAGTTCGTCCACTTCAGCGAGGTGTAGCCCCCGGGCTCAGGCGGCGCCGACGAGGAGCTCGCGCACGCGGTGCTCGCTCTCGTTGGTGACGAGCACCAGCACCTCGTCGCCGTCCGCCAGCGCGGTGTCGCCGCGTGGCACCACGACCACGTTGTCGCGGACCACGGCGACCACCGTCGAGTCGCGCGGGAACTCGAGGTCGGCGATGGCGGTGCCGACGGCGGGGGAGCCCTCGGCGAGCGTGACCTCCGACAGGCGCACGCGCCCGCCCTCGAACGACAGCAGGCGGACGAGGCTGCCCACCGACACGGCTTCGTTCACCAGTGACGTGAGCAGGTGCGGCGTCGACACCGACACGTCGACGCCCCACGTCTCGTTGAACATCCACTCGTTGTCGGGGTTGTTCACGCGTGCGATCACGCGGGGCACGCCGAACTCCTGCTTGCACAGCAGCGACACGACGAGGTTGTCCTCGTCGTCGCCGGTGACGGCCACCACGACGTCGGCCGACTCCGGCTTCGCCGCGGTGAGCGCCTCGACCTCGCACCCGTCGGCGTGACGCCACTCGGCGCCGGCCGCGGCGGCGGTGTCGCCGGCCTCGGCGATGCGCGCGGCGTCGTGCTCGAGGATGAGCACCTCGTGGCCGGCGGCGACGAGCTCCGACGCGATGAACGTCCCGACCTTCCCTCCACCGACGGCGATGACCCGCATCAGTGATGACCTCCTGCAACCGGGACGAGCGTGAACGCCTCGTCGAACGAATGGACGGCGTCGCTCGGGACGGCGACCCACACGACGTCGCCGTCCTGCAGCGCCTGCGTCGTCTCGGCGAGGGTGGCCGAGCCGAGGCGGCTGAGCGAGATGACCCGCCCGCCGCACGTCGACTCGAGATCGGAGATGCGTCGACCGGCCCAGTGCGACGGCACCGGCCGCTCGATGACCGACACCGCGGCGGTGGGGTCGACCCACACCGGCGCGGCGGCGTCGGGGAGGAGCCGTCGCATCACGCGGTCGGTGGTCCACTGCACGGTGGCGATGGTGGGGATGCCGAGTCGCTCGTAGATGGCGGCACGGTGGGGGTCGTAGATGCGGGCGGCGACGCGCTCGACGCCGAAGGCCTCACGAGCGACCCGTGCGACGAGGATGTTGGAGTTGTCGCCGCTGGTGACTGCGGCGAGGGCGTCGGCACGGTCGATGCCGGCCGCCATCAGCCGCTCGCGGTCGAAGCCGACGCCCACGACGGTGGTCCCGGTGAAGCCGTCCGGCAGCTTCGCGAACGCCTCGGCACGACGGTCGATGACGCCGACGGTGTGCCCGTCGGCCGTGAGTTGTTGAGCGAGACCCGATCCGACCCGGCCGCACCCTACGACGACGAAATGCATTCCGACTGCTCCTGTCACTGCTGCTGGCACACCGATGTGTCGCCTCGGTCGCACCATACGAGTGGCCCTGCGAGCCGGATAGGAGTGCGGCGTAAAGATCGCATCAAGGCCATCGATTTCGGAATCGTCGAGGTGTTGACTCCGACTCGTGACACTCGATACCACCGTCCATCAGCCCGACCCGGAGGCCGCCGCACCTGCGGGCGGAGCAACCGCTCCCCGGCGCGCGACTCGTCGCACCGACCACCTCGTCGAGGTGCCCGAGTCGTTCGGCTACCGGCTCAAGTCGAAGGTGCTCGGCAAGCCGCTGCCCACCGAGGCGCTGGAGCACGAGCGCCTCGGCATCCCGGTGGCGCTGGCCGTGTTCAGCTCGGACTGCCTGTCGTCGTCGGCCTATGCGACGGAGGAGATCCTCCGCGTGCTCTGGGTGTCGATCGGGGTGCTGGCGTTCTCGATGATCGTGCCCATCACGATCGCGATGATCGGCGTCCTGTTCTTCCTGATCCTCAGCTACCGGGAGACGATCCGCGAGTACCCGACGGCGGGCGGCGCCTACATGGTGACCCGCGACAACTTCGGCATCATGCCGGCGCAGGTCGCCGGCGTGTCGCTGCTCACCGACTACATCCTCACCGTGGCGGTGTCGACGGCCGCCGGCACGGCGGCGCTGGTGTCGTTCTTCCCGTCGCTCGAGAGCTACAGCCTCCTCATCGCGCTGGGGTTCGTCGCGTTGATCGCGTTCGGCAACCTCAAGGGTGTGAAGGAGTCCGGCTTCGCGTTCGCGATCCCGACGTACTTCTTCATCGGGATCATGTTCCTGATGCTGATCGTGGGCGCGGTGAAGGGCCTCAACGGCGACCTCCACCCGATCACCGACCTGCCGAAGGGGCAGTTGAAGCCGGGCACCCACGGCGTGAAGGACGCGTTCTTCTTCGGCGCCACCCTCTACGTCGTGCTGCACGCGTTCGCCTCGGGCGGCACCGCGGTGACGGGGGTCGAGGCGATCTCGAACGGCGTGACGGCCTTCAAGAAGCCCGAGTGGAAGAACGCCCGCAAGGCGCTCGTCATCATGGGTTCGACGCTGGCCGTGCTGTTCTTCGGCCTGTCGTGGATCGCCTCGAAGATCCATCCGGTGCCCACGGAGTCCGGCATCCCCACGGTGATCGCCCAGGTGGGCAAGTCGATCTTCGGCGGCGGGCCGCTGTACGCGCTGCTGCAGGCGGGCACGGTGCTGATCCTCGTGCTGGCGGCGAACACGAGCTTCGCCGACTTCCCCCGCCTCGCCAGCTTCCACGCCGGCGACAACTTCATGCCGAAGCAGCTCACGAAGCGGGGTCACCGCCTCGTGTTCTCGAACGGCATCCTCATGCTCGCCATCACGGCGGCGATCCTCCTGGTCGTCACCGATGCCAAGGTCGAGCGCCTCATCCCGCTCTACGCCATCGGCGTGTTCACCAGCTTCACGATGAGCCAGGCCGGCATGGCCCGCCACCACCTGACCAAGAAGGAGAAGGGTTGGCAGAAGGGCATCTTCGTCAACGGGTTCGGCGCGGTGCTCTCGCTCGTCGTCGACATCATCTTCCTGATCACCAAGTTCACGCACGGGGCGTGGGTGATCCTCTTGATCGTCCCGGCGATGGTCTACGGGCTGAGCCGCCTCAACAAGCAGTACGTGTCGGAGGAGATCGAGCTGGAGCGTGACGCCCCGACGCTGGCGACGGCGCCGACCATGCGTCGTCACGTGGCGCTCGTGATGGTCGACTCGCTCGACGTCGCGTCGGCCCGGGCCCTGCAGTACGCCCGCACGCTCCACCCGGATCAGCTGCGCGCCGTCCACCTCGACCTCGATCCGATCCGCACGCAGGACCTCACCGAGGCCTGGGGGCGCCTCGGCTTCGAGCACTTCCCGCTCGACGTGGTGGAGTGCCCCGATCGCCGTCCCGATCGCGTGACCGCCGAGATCGTCGCCCGCGAGCTGCTCGACGGCCAGACCGAGGTGACGGTGCTGCTGCCCCGACGCGAGTACCCGCGAGCGTGGCAGCGCCTGTTCCACGACCACACCGCCGACCAGATCGCCAAGCCGCTCACGGGCATGGCGCACTGCAACGTGACGATCGTGCCGTTCCACATGGGAGCGACCGAGGTGTCGCTGGCCGGCTCGACCGACGAGGACGCGAGCCCGAACGGTGCGACCGCCGGGAGCGGTCGCTCGCGTCGCTCCGGGGGCACCACCACCGCCCCGCGGGCCGGCATCGACCTCGGCACGTTCGCCTTCCCGACCGATCGCACGCCGATCGCCGACCTGCAGCCGCAGCACCGGGCCCGGGTCGCGGGCAAGGTGTACGCGGTGCGGGTGCAGCCTCGGGCCGGCACGCCGACGTTCGAGCTCACGCTCGTGGACGAGTCCGGCTCGCTCACCGTGGCGTTCTTCGTCAGACGCTCGCTCCCCGGCGTCGTCGCCGGTACCCGCGTCGCGGTCGAGGGCGTGGTGAGCGAGCGCGGCGGCCGACTCGCGATGCTCAATCCGGCGTACGAGATCCTGTTGTGACGGCGCTCGCCCATCGGTCGCGCACCCGGCTGCTGGTGGCGCTCGGGCCGCTCGCGGCCATCGTCGCCGCTGCGGCGCTCGTGCCGGTGCGTGGCATGATCGGCAACTCGAACGTGGCGCTCGCGTTGGCCGTCGTCGTCGTGAGCGTGGGGGCGTTGGGCGGACGACTGCCCGCCACCGTCACCTCGGTGGTCGCTGCGGCGGCCTTCAACGTGTGGCACACGCGGCCGTACCTCAGCTTCAAGATCGACAGCCGCAGCGACGTCATCACCACCGTGATGCTCGTCGTGATGGGCGTGGTGTCGGGGCTGGTCACCGAGCACGGGTGGCGATCGCGCGACCGGGCGCTGCTCCGGGTCGAGCAACTCGACCGCATCCACCGGATCGCCGAGCTCGCGGTGGCCGCCGACGACGCGACGGCGGTGTGGCCGACGGTGCGGGACACGTTGTGCCAGGAGCTCCACCTCGGATCGTGCTGGTTCGAGCCGGACGAGACCGAGGGCCTCACGTTCCCCGAGCTGGCCCACAACGGGACGCTGCAGCCGACGCGCGAGCCGATCCGGGCGACGCCCGGCGGCTACGAGCTCCCGCCGAACGGCGTCGAGCTGGCGGTGACCGGCGCGGGCAAGCGGCTCGGTCGTCTCGTGATGCTGCCCGATCCGGGCCACGCGCTGTCGCTCGTCGACCGTCGCTTCGCCATCGCGATCGCGAACCAGTTCGCGCTCGTGGCGGCGCGGAGCGTCAGCCTTCCGCCGCTCTGGTGACGAGTCGGTACCCACGGCCGGGCTCGGTGAGGAAGTGGCGCGGGTTCGCCGGGTCGTCCTCGAGCTTGCGCCGGATCTGCGCCATGTAGACGCGCAGGTAGTGCGCCTCGTCCTCGTAGGCGGGCCCCCACACCTCCTGCAGCAGCTGCCGCTGCGACACGAGGCGGCCCTGGTGGCGGGCCAGCACCTCGATCATGTGCCATTCGGTGGGCGTGAGCTTCACCTCGACGCCGTCACGGGTGACCGTGCGCGCCAGGAGGTCGACGGTGAAGCTGTCGGTCCGTACGACGGGTTCGGCGCCGGGCGGCACGTCGATGCGACGCAGCGCGGCTCGGATGCGGGCGAGCAGCTCGTCGATGCCGAAGGGCTTCGTGACGTAGTCGTCGGCTCCGGCGTCGAGGGCCGCGACCTTGTCGCGCTCGGCGTCGCGTGCCGAGAGGACGATGATCGGCACCGGGTTCCAGGCGCGGACCGCCCGGATGACCTCCACGCCGCTCATCCCGGGAAGGCCGAGATCGAGCACCACGAGGTCGGGCAGGTCGCGCGACACCGCCTCGATCGCGTGCTCGCCGGTGCCGACCACCTCGACCTCGTAGCCGAGCGCCGTGAGGTTCACCTCGAGCGCGCGCCGCAGGGCGGCCTCGTCGTCGACCACCAGCACCCGCCAGGCGTCATGCATCGCGTGCTCCTTCCGGCGGGTCGGTGGGCGTGGTGGGCGGGACCGTCAGGGGAATCACCAGCGTGGCCGTGGCGCCGCCGCCGGGGGTGTCATCGAGGCGCAGGTCGATGCCCATGAGACGGGCGAGGCCGTCGGCGACCGCCAGGCCGAGCCCCGTGCCCTCGACCGAGCCCGAGTCGTCGTGCCGTTGGAAGGGGCGCCGCACCGCCACACGTGCCGACGCGGGGATGCCGGGCCCGCGGTCGACCACGCGCAGGTGCACGGTGCCGTCGATCGCCGCGGCGTCGACCACCACGGTGCCGTCGGGTGGTGACCACTTGGCGGCGTTGTCGAGCAGGTTGGCCACCACGTGCTCCAGCAGCGCGGCGTCGGCGGCGACGCCGGGGAGGCGGTCGTCGAGATCGATCTGCAACGTGACCGGCCGGGGCGCCAGCCCCATCGCGGCGCGGTGCACCACCTCGTCGAGCCGAACGGACTCGATGCAGAGGTCGACGGCGCCGGCCTGGATCCTGCTCATGTCGAGCAGGTTGGAGATGAGCACCGTCAGCCGGTCCGCGCCGTTCTCGATGGACTCCAGCAGCTCGTCGCGCACGTCGACCGGCCACTCCACGTCGCGCTGGCGGAGGCTCGACACGGCGGCCTTGACCGATGCCAGCGGGGTGCGGAGGTCGTGGGACACGGCCGCCAGGAGTGCGGCCCGCAGCTCGTTCGCGGCGGCGACGGCCCGCGCCTCGGCACGACCGGCGCAGCACGCGCTGTTCCACCGCGACCGCCAGCTGGTCGAGGAAGGCTGCGCTCGTCGCGCGATCGACGGCCCGGAACGGCCCGCCGCTGAGGAGCAGGCGGCAGTCCGTGCCGACGGTGAGCGACTGCTCGGCGTCGTCCAGGTGCGCCGGCGCCTCGGCGCCGGCCGACGCGACGAGCGCCCATCCGTCCTCGCCGTCGACGAACAGCGCAGCCGGCGGCGCCGTACACGTCGCGCAACTGCTCGACCAGCGTGGGGAGCGGGTCCTCGGCGGACGCGACGGCGCCGGCCATGGCCGCCAGCGTCGACGCCTCGGAGCGGGCTCGAAGCGACTCGGCCGATCGCGCGCCGACGCCGACACGTAGCCGCCCACGGCGAGTGCCACGACGAGGAAGACGATGAGCGACACGGCGTCCTCGGAGCTCTCGATCGAGAGCTGGTGGAGCGGCGGGATGAAGAACCAGTTGGAGAGGGCGAACGCCTCCAGCGCCGCGAGCATGGCCGGACGAGCGCCGCCGACGACGGCGGCGCTCGTCACGCCGAGCACCATGATGAGGAGGCGAGCGGACAATCCGACGGAGCCGTGCGCCTCGGCCAGCGCGGCGGCGACGAGCGCCGCGCCGCGAGCGCGACGACCCACGACCACGCGCCGGCGTGGCGAGAACACCTCGTCGCGGTTGCGGCGCAGGCGCCGGAGCGGGCTCGGCGTGGCGTGGTCGGCATCGCCCTTCGTCCGTCGCCGCGGCTCACCACGTGCACGTCGACGGGCGACGCCTCGAGCACGTCGGCGATGAGCGACCCGCGTGATCTCCACCCATCGGCTCCGGCGCGGCGCGCCGACCACCAGCTGCGTGGCCCCCTCCGCGACCGCGACGTCGACGAGCGCTGCAGCGACGTCGCCCGACGCCACCTCCCGGTAGTCGCCGCCGAGCGATGCCAGCAGGCGGCGCTGCGCCTCCAGCTCGGGCGTCTCGCGCGCCGCCGGCACCGGGTCGACCGAGCGCACGTGCACGCCCACGAGCCGAGCACGCTGGCGGTCGGCCAGACGGGCCGCGCGACGGATCACGTGCTCGGCGGACGGGGCGCCGGTGAGCGCGACCACCACCACCTCCCGCGTCTCCCAGCGCGTCGCCGCGGGCTGGCGCCGGCGGAGCTCGTCGGCGCCCTCCTCCACCCGATCGGCCATCCAGGACAACGTGAGCTCGCGGAGCGCGGTGAGGCTCTCGGGCCGGTAGGCGTGCGCGATCTCGGCGTCGACCCGGTCGGCCGGCAGGATGTTGCCGTGCGCGAGGCGTCGTCGCAGCGCCTCCGGCGTCTGGTCGACGAGGTGGATCTGGTCGGCGCCGCGGACGACGCGGTCGGGCACCAGCGGCCCCGGCGCCACGCCGGTGATCTGCTGCACGACGTCGCCGAGCGACTCGAGCTGGCCGATGTCGATCGTGGTCAGCACGTCGATGCCGGCGTCGAGCAGCTCACGGATCGCACGGTGTCGCGGCACCGACCGCCCGTCGACCTCGTCGTGCCTCGCGAGCTCGTCCACCAGCACCAGGGCCGGCGCCCGTGTCAGCAGGCGGTCGACGTCGAGGTGCTCGCCCAGGAGCTCCAGGTCGTCCAGCTGGGCGACGGTCGCGGGCCGGTCGTGGGTGTCGATGGCGCCGACCACGACGTCGGTGCCCCGCGCCGCACGTCGACGGCCCTCGTCGAGCATCGCGTACGTCTTGCCGACGCCCGAGGCCGCCCCGAGGTAGATCCGGAGCTCGCCGCGGGCCACGGGAGTGGTCGACTCAGGCGTCGGCGCCGTCCGGGTCGGCGGCGACCGCCGTCACGGCCCCGCTCGGCTCGCCGGCCTCGATGCGGGTGGTCTCGACCAGCGGGTGCTCGAGCACCTCCTCGGGCTTGTCGAAGAGGTGGAACGGCACCGACACGACGACGGTGTCCCGTCGGGCGAGCAGCCGCAGCTTGAGGGCGAGCGCCGACTGGTTGTGCAGGACGCCCTGCCACCAGTGCGGGGTGACGAACTCGGGGATGACGACGGTGACGTAGTCGTGGCCCCAACGCTTGTCGAGCTCGTCGAGGTGGTTGAGGATGATCGTCGTGAGGTCGCGGTAGGGCGACTCGAGGATCTCCAGGGGGACGCTGATGTTGAAGCGGTCCCAGTCGCGACGGATGCGCTCGGCGTGGTCCTCGTCGATCGCCACGGAGAGGGCGACGGTGTTGTCGGCATGCACCGAACGGGCGTAGCGGAGGGCGCTGAGGGTGGAGCGCTGCACGCCGCCGACGAGCACGACCACGCTGTGCTGGAGCACGGACTGCTCCGGCTCGGGGGTCACCCGCAGCTGCTTCGCCACCGACTGGTAGTGACGGCTCACGGCCTTGAAGGCGAACACGATGATCGGGACGATGACGACGATCACCCATGCGCCGATCAGGAACTTCGACACGATGACGACGATCATCACGATGCCGGTGGCCACGGCGCCGATCACGCTGAACGCCATGCTGAGGCGCCAGCCCTTCGCCTTCTCCTTCAGGTGGTGGCGCACCATGCCGGTCTGGCTGAGCGTGAAGCTCGTGAACACGCCGACGGCGTAGAGCGGGATCAGCTTCGACACGTCGCCCTGGAAGACGATCAGGAGGGTCGATGCGAGGCCGGCGAGGATGAGCACGCCGTTGGAGAACACGAGCCGGTCGCCGCGGGCGGCGAACTGGCGGGGGAGGTAGCCGTCCTTGCCGAGGATGGCGGCCAGGCGGGGGAAGTCGGCGTACGCGGTGTTGGCGGCCAGGATGAGGATCGCCATCGTCGCGAACTGCAGGAAGTAGTAGGGCACGCCCTGGCCCATGAGGGACTTGCCCATGAGCGAGATGACCGACTCCGACTCCGACGGGGTCGGCTTCATCCACGTCGCGATCATGCTGATGCCCAGGAAGCCCGAGCCGAGGATGAGCGACATCCACACGAGCGTCGTGGCGGCGTTCTTCGAGGTGGGCTTGCGGAACGCGGGGATGCCGTTCGAGATGGCCTCGACGCCGGAGAGGGCCACGGCACCGGACGAGAACGCTCGGGCGAAGATGTAGGCGCTGATCGCGACGTACCCGCCGTTCACCGTCGAGTCGCTCACCTTGAAGTGGTCGTGCACCTCTTTGAGCCGTTCCATGTTCACCGGGATCACGGGGAGGGTGCCGTTGATCTTCGAGACGAGGCCCCACACGATGAACATCGCCATGGCGACGATGTAGGCGTAGGTGGGCACGGCGAAGAACTTGCCGGACTCCTTCACGCCCCGGAGGTTCGCGATGGTCAACAGGAGGACGAAGAACAGGCAGATCTCGACGCGGTAGCGGTAGAGGTCGGGGAACGCCGAGTACATGGCCAGCACGCCGGCGGCGATGGACACCGACACCGTGAGCACGTAGTCGACCAGCAGCGAACCACCGGCGATGAGCGACGGAACCTCGCCGAGGTTCTCGCGGCTGACGATGTAGGCGCCGCCGCCGTCGGGGTAGGCGTGAATGGTCTGGCGGTAGCTGTTCGCCACGATGGCGAGCAGGATCACGACCAGGATCGCGATGGCGGGCAGCAGGCCGGGCGTGTTCTCCACGCCGAGGCCGGCCTTGCGGTACAGGCCGGCGGCGCCGACGAGCACGAGCATGACCTCGCCCGTGGCATAGGCCGTCGAGCTGATGGCGTCGGAGCTGAAGACCGCCAACCCGATGGTCTTGCTGATGCGCTGATGGTCGGCTTCGTCGGTGGCGAGGGGCCGCCCGATGAGGATGCGTTTGAGAGTGGAGGCCACGAGGCGTCAGCGTACGCCCGGCATTATCTCGGTGTGAAGTCCCGCGAGCAATTGCTTGCTCGTGTTGCGCATCGCCCATTGCCCTCCTGGCGGACCGGTAGTAGAACCGAATGGCTGGTTGGAGCCGGGGGCGGGTGGCCCGGCGGACCCGAGGGGGACCGATGAACACACGCACGTCTCGCCGACGGCTGCAGATCGCTGCGCTCGCCGCCGCCACGGTGGTGGTGGCCACCGCGTGCCCGCCCGACGCCGGTCCGGGTGTTCCGGCGGCGCCGACCGTCTACCTCCAGCCTCAGAACAACAACGGCTACTTCTCGATGCCGTGGCCGAACGACCTCCGGCGCAACGCCAACGGCATGACCGACTGGACGGGCCTGCCGGGCATCAACACCGACATCCTCACCGAGCCGCTGCCGAAGTTCCCGATCCTCCCGAGCATCGTCGAGAAGGGCCAGACCACGGTCAACGAGTTCGGCCGCAACAGCGCCGTGTACTTCCAGGCGAACGTCGAGATCGCGCCGGCCTCGCTCCCCACGGCGGCGCAGTCGACCCAGCCGTCGGGTTCGGTGGTGCTGATGAACCTCGACACCGGCGTGCCGGCCCCGATCGTGGTGGTCAACCAGGAGCGCGCCGACCGCTTCCGCCCGGCTCACCTGCTCACGCTGCTGCCATACCCGGGCCATCCGCTCGACAACGACGCCCGCTACGCAGCGATTGTGTTCGACGACGTGACGTCGACCGCCGGTGATCCGCTCACCCCGTCGCCCACGCTCGCCCAGCTCGACGCGCCGTACGACGCCTCGATGCCGATGACCGCCGCGCAGCACGCCGCCCTCGCTGCACAGTACGCGGACGTGAAGGCGGCGATCGCCGCCCACACCACCCATGCGGTCGGCGACCTCGTCGCGTTCACGGAGTACCGCACCCAGAACACCAACCGCGACTGGGACGCGATCGTGTCGGCCGCGGCCGATCTGCCCACGCCGACGATCAACGTGACGAGCGTCGACGCCTGCTCGACGAGCTGGGATCCGGGCGGCAACAGCGCACGGGTGCTGGCCACCGTCACCCTTCCGGTCTGGCGCAACGGCACCTTCCCGTACCTCTTCGACGGCGGCCGCGTCGTCGTGCAGCCCAACGGCAAGGCCCAGCAGTTCGGCACCCGCGTGGCGCCGGTCGAGCTCCTCGTCCCGTGCACCTCGTCGCCGGCGGGGGGCTGGCCCGTGGTGACCCACGTCGACGGCACCGGCGGCGACCAGCACGTCGACTCGAGCCCGGTCGTGCGCCACAAGAGCGTCCTGTACGGGCAGATCGCGCCGCTGTACGGCGACGGCGTCGGCGATGCCGGCACCATCCTGGCCCCGTTCGGCTTCGACACGCTGCGCGAGCAGGAGGAGGTCCTCTTCTACAACCTGCTCAACCCCGACGCGATCCGCTCGAATCCGTTGCAGCAGGCGGCGGATCACCTGCTGTTCACCCACGCGGTCGAGCAGTTCTCGCTCGCGGGCTCGACGGTCGGGCAGCCCGGCATCGTCCACGCCGATCCGACCAAGGTCGTCATCACCGGGCACAGCCAGGGCGCGCAGACGCTCGCCATGGTGGCCCACGCCGACCCCGGCATCTCCGGCGTCGTCAGCTCGGCGGGCTCCGGTGGGCAGTACCACACCCTCGCCCACTCGCCGCGACGACTGAGCACGATCAGCCTGGTCACCAACTCCGCCGACCGCCTCGACGAGCTCAACCCGCTCATCCAGGTCGTGCAGACGGTGTTCGAGAGCAGCGACGGAGCGAACTTCACCAACGACACGAACTTCCTCAACTACACGAACTACGACGACACCTGCACCACCGTCGAGACCGGCACGCACTACTCGACCGCCCAGCACCTCGCGATGGTCGCCAATGCGCCCGAGATCAGCTACGGCGACCCGTCACTCGACCGGGTGCCCGCCCTGCTGCCGATCGCCGGCAACGTCAACGGCAAGACGAGGGTGTCGGTGCTCAACCCGGGCGGCCACTACAACTACCTCTACAACATCGATCGGTCGACGGCATTCGTCACCCAGATCTTTGCCGGCGTCACCCCCGTGCTGCCCCCTCAGTCCTACGGGTACAGCAGTGCCAACTGCCCGGGCGAGCGCTACGACGACCCGCCGAGGCTCTTCGGCATCTGAACCCCTTTTCCCGGGGTGCCGTCCAGGCACTAGAAAGAGGGGAGTGCGGAGAGCTGGGCTGTGAGGGTCGTCGTCGTCGGTTCGGGGGGTCGTGAACACGCCCTCGCCGACGTGCTGGCCCGCACGGCGGACGTGGTGGTCACGCCGGGCAACCCCGGGATCCCCGGTTCGGTACCGACGCCGGCCACCGAGCTCGAGGCGGATCTGTTCGTGATCGGCCCCGAGCAGCCGCTCGTCGACGGCCTCGCGGACCAGCTGCGGGCGCAGGGCAAGCTCGTGTTCGGCCCCGGCGCCGACGGTGCCCGTCTCGAGGGGTCGAAGGCGTGGATGAAGGAGCTGCTGGTGGACGCCGGCGTTCCCACGGCCCGGCACGGCACGTTCACGAAGGAAGCCGACGCGCTGGCGTTCCTCGACACGATGGCGCCGCCCTACGTGATCAAGACCGACGGCCTCGCCGCGGGCAAGGGCGTCGTCGTCACCGACTCGCTCACCGAGGCACGCAACGCCGTCGGCGACTACCTCTCGGGCGCCGCGTTCGGGGCGGCCGGTCAGCAGCTGGTGATCGAGGAGGGCCTCGTGGGTCCCGAGATCTCCGTGCTCGCGGTCTGCGACGGGAAGCGCGCGGTTGCACTCGCCCCGGCGCAGGACTTCAAGCGTGCGGCCGACGGCGACCTCGGCCCGAACACGGGGGGAATGGGCGCGTACTCGCCCGTCCCACTCGTGGACGATGGCTTCCTCGACGACGTGGTGTCCGAGTTCGTCGAGCCGACGCTGGCTGCGCTGGCGCGCCGCGGCATCGACTACCGGGGCGTCCTGTACGCCGGGCTCATGCTCACCTCCGACGGCCCCCGGATGCTCGAGTACAACGTGCGCTTCGGCGATCCCGAGTGCCAGGTGGTCGTGCCCCGGCTCACCAACGACCTGGCCGTCGTGCTCGCCGAGGCCGCCGCGGGCGAGCTCACCACCGAGCCCGAGTTCACCGGTGACGCCGTCGTCACGGTGGTGTGCACGGCCGAGGGATACCCGACCTCGCCTCGCACCGGCGACGTGATCGGCGGCCTCGACGAGGCGCGGGCCCTCGAGGGCGTCACCGTCTACTGCGCCGGGGTCGGCGCCGACGCCGAGGGACGTCTCGTCACGGCCGGCGGCCGGGTGCTCGACGTGTGCGGCCGGGGCCCGGACCTCGCCACGGCGCGCGAGCGGGCGTATGCCGGTGTGGCCAAGATCGCGTTCCGGGGCATGACGGTGCGAACCGACATCGCGGCCACGGCCGCCCGGACCAGTGCGGCGGTGGTCGCGGGACAGAAGGAGAGCAGCTCGTGAAGGTCGCAGTGTTGATGGGGTCGAAGAACGATATGGAGAAGATGGCCCCGGCCGGCGAGACGCTGGAGCAGTTCGGCATCGACGCCGACGTGCGGGTGCTGTCCGCCCACCGCAACAGCGCGCAGGTGGCAGAGCTCGTCGGCTCGGCTCGGGAGAACGGATACGTGGCCTTCATCTGCGGCGCGGGCATGGCGGCCCACCTGGCGGGCGCGGTCGCCGCGCAGACGACGTTGCCGGTGGTCGGCGTGCCCCTGTCGGGCGGCGCGCTCAACGGGGTCGACGCCCTGTACTCGACCGTCCAGATGCCCCCGGGCATCCCCGTCGCGACCGTCGCCGTCAACGGATCGAAGAACGCCGCGCTCCTGGTGGTGCAGATGCTGGCGATCTCCGACGCCGGGCTCGCCGAGAAGCTCGCCGATCATCGGCGCGAGATGGCCGGGGCCTGAATGAGCGACGCTCCGGAGGCCGCACCGGCCGTCATCCCCAACGTGCTGGCGGCGCGGTACGCGTCGGCCGCGATGGTCGACCTGTGGTCGCCGCGTCGAAAGATCGTGCTCGAGCGACAGCTCTGGATCGCCGTCATGACGGCCCAGCGCGACCTCGGCATCGACATCCCCGACGGCGTGATCGAGGCCTACGAGGCCGTGGTCGACCAGGTCGATCTCGACTCGATCGCGGCGCGGGAGCGCGTGACCCGTCACGACGTCAAGGCCCGCATCGACGAGTTCTGCGCGCTCGCCGGCCACGAGCACATCCACAAGGGCATGACGTCGCGTGATCTCACCGAGAACGTCGAGCAGCTGCAGATCCGGTTGGCGCTCGAGCTCGTTCGCGATCGCATGGTGACGGTGCTGGTCCGGCTCGCCGACCGCGCCGCGGAGTTCGCCGAGCAGGCCCTCACCGGTCGCAGCCACAACGTGCCGGCGCAGACCACGACGCTCGGCAAGCGGTTCGCGAACGCCGGCCAGGAGCAGCTCGTGGCCTTCGCCCGGCTGGAGGAGCTCATCGCCCGCTACCCGCTGCGCGGTCTGAAGGGCCCGGTGGGCACGCAGCAGGACCAACTCGACCTGCTCGGTGGCGACACCGTCCGCATGGACGAGCTGGAGCGGCGCGTCGCCACGCACCTCGGCTTCGACGCGGTGCTCACGAACGTCGGACAGGTGTACCCCCGGTCGCTCGACTTCGACGTCGTGTCGGCGCTGGTGCAGGCGGCCGCCGCGCCGGCGTCGCTGGCCACCACCCTGCGGCTGATGGCCGGGCACGACCTGTCCACCGAGGGGTTCCGCCCCGGCCAGGTGGGCAGTTCGGCCATGCCGCACAAGATGAACAGCCGCAGCTGCGAGCGCATCTGCGGGTTCCACACGATCCTCGGCGGCTACCTCGCGATGGTGGGCGGGCTGGCCGGCGACCAGTGGAACGAGGGTGACGTCAGCTGCTCGGTCGTGCGCCGCGTGGCGCTGCCCGATGCGTTCTTCGCCATCGACGGCGCGTTCGAGACGCTCCTCACCGTGCTCGACGACTTCGGCGCCTACCCGGCCGTGATCCAGCGCGAGCTCGACCGCTACTTGCCGTTCCTCGCGACCACGAAGGTGCTCATGGCCTCGGTTCGCGCCGGCGTCGGCCGCGAGCACGCGCACGAGGTGATCAAGGAGCACGCGGTGGCCGCGGCCCTGGCGATGCGCGAGGCGGCGCCCGACGGCAACGACCTCGTGCAGCGCCTCGAGTCCGACCCTCGTCTCGCCCTCGCCCCCGGCTCGCTCGCCGCGCTGCTGGCGTCGCCGCTCTCGTTCACCGGCAACGCCGCCGCCCAGACCGAGGCCTTCGTCGCCGAGGTCGGCAGGGTCGCCGGCCGCTACCCGGACGCGGCGGCCTACGTCCCCGCTCCCATCCTCTGAGTCCCCGCCCACCGATTGAAAGGGTCAACCATGGTCGACCTCGGTCTTCCCCACATCTACTCCGGCAAGGTCCGCGACATCTACGACGCCGGTGACGGCAAGCTGCTCATGGTCACCTCGGACCGCATCTCGGCGTTCGACGTCGTGATGAACGAGCCGGTGCCGAACAAGGGCCGGGTGCTCACCGCGATGTCGGCCTTCTGGTTCGAGCAGTTCGCCGACGACATCGGCTCCCACCTCATCTCCACCGATCTCGCCGACCTCGTGCCGTCGGCGCAGCAGCCCGAGATCGCCGGCCGCTTCATGTTGTGCCACCGCGCCGAGATGCTGCCGATCGAGTGCATCGTCCGCGGCTACATCACCGGCTCCGCCTGGAAGGAGTACCGCACCGAGGGCACGATGCACGGCGTGCAGCTCCCGGCGGGCCTGCAGGAGTCCGATCAGCTGCCCGAGCCGGTGTTCACGCCGTCGACGAAGGCCGAGATCGGTGATCACGACGTCAACATCGGCTTCGACGACGCCGTCGCGCTCATCGGTGTCGACCTCGCAACGCGGGCGCGCGACCTGTCGCTCGCGCTCTACCGACGTGGCGCCGAGCTGGCGGCCGAGCGCGGCATCATCATCGCCGACACGAAGTTCGAGATGGGCATCGTCAACGGTGAGCTGGTGCTCGCCGACGAGGTGCTCACGCCCGACTCCTCGCGCTTCTGGCCGGCTGCCGAGTGGGTGCCGGGCACGACGCCGCCGAGCTTCGACAAGCAGCCCGTGCGTGACTACCTCGAGACGCTCGACTGGGACAAGCAGCCGCCGCCCCCCGAGCTCCCCGCTGCGGTGGTCGACGCCAGCTCCGCCCGCTACGTCGAGGCGTACGAGCGCATCACCGGCCGTTCGCTGGCCGACTGGCCGGGCTGATCCGGCCCCCGATCCACATGTGAGAGAGTGGGGACATGAATTTCGACTGCCACGTGAACGTGCAGCTCCGCCCCGGTATCGCCGACCCGCAGGGCTCGACCATCGAGCGCGCGCTGCCGGCGCTGGGGTTCGACGGTGTCGACGGCGTCCGCGTCGGGAAGAGCATCGTCTTCCGCATCGACGCGGCCGATGAGGCCGCCGCCCGGAGCGAGGTGGAGGAGATCTGCCAGAAGTTCCTCACCAACCCCGTCATCGAGGACGCGACGATCACGATGACCGCGAGCGCCTGACATGCCCACCACCGTCGGCGTCGTGCAGTTCCCGGGCTCGAACTGCGAGCTCGACGTGATCGAGGCCGTGGAGCGGCTCGGCGCGACGGGTGTGCTGCTGTGGCACGACGATCCCAAGTTGGGCGACGTCGATGCGGTCGTGGTGCCGGGCGGGTTCGCGCACGGCGACTATCTCCGCCCCGGAGCGATCGCGCGGTTCTCCCCGGTCATGGGCGCCGTCTCCACGTTCGCCGCCGACGGCGGGCCCGTCGTCGGCATCTGCAACGGGTTCCAGGTGCTCACCGAAGCGCATCTGCTGCCGGGTGCTCTCCAGAAGAACGCCGGTCTCAAATTCCGGTGTGGACCGTCGCGTCTGCGGGTGGTCACCACCGATTCCGTGTTGACGTCGATGTCGGAAATCGGCGCCGAGCTCGAGATCCCCATCAACCATTTCGAGGGCAACTACACGTGCTCCGCCGAGACGTTGGCGGAGCTGCGATCGGAGGATCGCATCGTGTTCCGCTACGTCGACAACCCGAATGGATCGGTCGACGACATCGCGGGCGTGTGTTCGGAGGGGCGCAACGTGGTGGGCCTCATGCCGCACCCCGAGCGGGCGTCACACGAGCTGCTGGGCTCGGTCGACGGCCTCGTGCTGCTGTCGTCGCTCCTCGCTGCGGCGGGCGCCTGACCCACCGCCGATCCGCCCGGCCCCGAGGGGCCGGGCCGACACGGATCAGCGCTTGATGCCGGCCTTCGCCAGCGTGTCGGCGCTCACGCCGACCTTGCGCCACGTCGAGTAGTCGATGCCCTTGGACGTGGAGTAGCCGAGGCCCACCGCGATGAACTCGGCCTCGAGCTCGGTGAGGTCGACGTCGTTGTCCATCGTCGTGAGCTCCTTCTCGAGGTCCGACTGCTCCTGCAGCAGGAGCACTTCCTGCAACGCATCGGCGTTCGGGAGCTCCTCGGCGATTCGCTCCAACCGGGCGGTGATCGACTCGGCGGTGCGCTTGCGGCCTCGCTTCGGCTTGTTGTGCTTCAATGCGGCCAGATACGCCTTGACGGCGCGGCTCTGGTTGCGCCCGGTCGCGAGCGCTTCCTTGTGTTCGGCGCTCATCTGACGCGCCTTGGTCTGGGCCATCGGCTCCATCCTTCTCTCGTTGTCTGTGCACACTCGTGATCGGAGAATTCACCGCTGTGGACTCGGCGGAAATGAATTGAGGCAGTCGGATCATCTCACGATGTCCCCGATGTTACACATCAAATGACCGGTCCTCACGTGCATCCACTTCGACTATGAATCAGCGGCCATTGCGCAATGGCCGGGCCCCGGTCGAGCACGCCGGCCCGCCCGGTTAGTTTGTCGGCATGGCCGACACGTCCCCTGCTGCAGTGCACCGCGCCCTGGGTCTCACCGACGAGGAGTACGACGACATCGTCGGCATCCTCGGCCGGGAGCCGAATCACCTCGAGCTGGCGATGTACTCGGTGATGTGGTCGGAGCACTGCTCCTACAAGTCGTCGCGCGTGCACCTGAAGCGGTTCCCCACCGAGGCGCCGTGGGTGATGGTCGGTCCCGGCGAGAACGCCGGCGTCGTCGACGTCGGTGACGGCATCGCGCTCGCCATGCGCATCGAGAGCCACAACCATCCGTCCGCCATCGAGCCCTACCAGGGCGCGGCCACCGGCATCGGCGGCATCCTCCGTGACATCTTCACCATGGGCGCCCGGCCCATCGCGCTCATGGACCCGCTCCGGTTCGGGCCGCTCGACGACGCTCGCAGCCGGTGGATCGCCGAGGGTGTCGTCTCCGGCGTCTCGGGCTACGGCAACTCCGTCGGCGTGCCGAACGTCGGCGGCGAGGTCGTGTTCGACGAGACCTACCAGGACAACCCGCTCGTCAACGTGTTCTGCGCCGGCGTGCTCCCGCACGACCGGCTCGTGCTGGGTCAGGCGTCGGGCGTCGGCAACCTCGCCGTGCTGCTCGGCTCGTCGACCGGTCGCGACGGCATCGGCGGCGTGTCGGTGCTGGCGTCGGCCGGGTTCAGCGACGACGAGGCCGACGCCGCGAAGCGACCGTCGGTGCAGGTGGGCGACCCCTACGAGGAGAAGCGCCTCATCGAGGCGTGCCTCGCGCTCCTGGACGCCGGCTACGTGGTGGGCATCCAGGATCTCGGCGGCGCCGGGCTGGCGTGCGCCACCTCGGAGACGGCATCGCGTGGCGGCGTGGGCATGGACGTGTACGTGCGTGCCGTGCCCCAGCGCGAGGCCGGCATGGAGCCGTTCGAGATCATGACCTCGGAGTCCCAGGAGCGGATGCTCGCGATCGTCGAGCCCGAGAACCTCGAGGCGACCCTCGACATCTGCCGTCGTTGGGAGGTGCTCGCCTCGGTCATCGGCACGGTCACCGAGGGCGGTGCCCTCCGCCTCATCGACTGCGACAGCCCCGAGACCGTCACCGACGAGCTCGTCGTGGGCGAGCTGCCGGCGGCATCGCTCCACGAGGCTGCGCCGCTCTACCACCGTCCGCTGGCCCCCCCCGCCGATCTCGACGCCCGCCGCGCCGACTCGGCGAACGCCCTGCCGGTCCCCGCCGACGTGGGCGCAGCGCTCGTCGACATGCTGTGCGACACCACATGGGTGTCGTCGCAGTACGACCACCAGCTGTTCCTCAACACGGTCGAGGGGCCGGGCGGCGACGCCGCGGTGCTCCGCCTGAAGCACCCGGTCACGGGCATCGACACCGGTCGCGGCCTGGCGTTCACGAGCGACGGCAACCATCGTTGGTGTGCCGTCGACCCCCGTGTCGGCGCGACGGCCACCGTGGTCGAGTCGGTCATGAACCTCGCGACCGTCGGCGCCCGTCCGGTCGCGCTGGTGAACTGCCTCAACTTCGGCAACCCGGAGCACCCCGAGGTGATGTGGCAGCTGTCGGAGGCGATCGACGGCATGAGCGAGGCCTGTCGGCACTTCGCGCTGCCGGTCATCGGCGGCAACGTGAGCCTCTACAACGAGAGCCGCGGGAGCGACATCGATCCCACGCCGGTCGTGGCCACGCTCGGCATCGTCGATCGCCTCGATCGCCGTCCGCCCGGTGTCGGCCTCGTCGAGGGCGGACGCATCCTGATGCTCGGCGCCACGGTGCCCGAGCTGTCCGGGTCGCTGTGGGCACGTGCCCAGGGCCACCGCGGAGGTTCGCTCCCCGTGCCCGATCTCGCCGCGGCATCGGAGGTCGCGCAGGTGCTGCGGTCGCTCGTCGCCGACGACCTGCTGCAGGGCGTGCACGACGTGTCGTCGGGCGGTGTGGGCCTGGCGCTCGCGGAGATGGCCGTGAAGTCGGGCGTCGGCGCTCGCTGCGCCCGCATCGCCGATCACGTCGAGCTGTTCTCCGAGTCCGCAGGCCGAGCCCTCGTCTGCGTCGACGCCGAGCGTGCTCGCGAGGTCATCGACCGGTGCGAGGCGGCGGGTGTCGCCGTCACCCAGCTCGGCGCGGCGATGGGCGATCGCATCGCCGTCAAGGACCTCTTCGACGTGTCGCTCGCGGACGCCACCGCGGCGTGGCGTGATCGACTGCCCGACGCGCTGGGCGCCGGCACGGTGCAGGGCTGAACGGTCCGGCACCGGTTCGCGTCGGGCCCCCCGGATGTGAAACGATGGGCGGCGTGACGGGCACGGAGTACACCGACCGCGATCTGCTCGATGACGGTCGCCCCGGTGAGGAATGCGGTGTGTTCGGGGTGTACGCGCCGGGCCAGGCCGTGGCCCACCTGTGCTACCTCGGCATCTTCGCCCTGCAGCACCGCGGGCAGGAATCCGCCGGCATCGCCACGAGCGACGGCCACCACCTCACCGTCGTGAAGGACATGGGCCTCGTGTCCTCGGTCTTCGACGACCGCACCCTCGCCGCCCTCGACGGTCAGATGGGCATCGGCCACACGCGGTACTCCACCACCGGCTCCTCGGCCTGGATGAACTCGCAGCCGGTGTTCCGCGACGTGTCGCACACCCAGTTCGCCCTGGCCCACAACGGCAACCTCACCAACACGCAGGCGTTGGCGAGCGAGGCGGGCATGCTCCCGGGCATGGCCAACTCCGACACCGAGGTGATGGCCGAGCTGCTCTCGATGCACCTGCACGAGAACCCGCAGTGCGTCGGCCACGAGCTCGAGGGGGCGCTCACCGCGGTGCTGCCCTCCATGAAGGGCGCGTTCTCCCTCGTCATCACCGACGCCCACCGCATCATCGGCGTGCGCGACCCCAACGGCTTCCGGCCGCTGTGCCTGGGTCGCCTCGACGGCGGCTGGGTGCTCGCGTCGGAGTCGCCGGCGCTCGACGTCGTGGGCGCCCACTTCGTCCGTGAGCTCGATCCCGGCGAGATGGTCATCATCGACCGAGACGGCGTCCGTTCGGTGCGCCCGTTCCCCGAGGAGCGCGTCGACCCGAAGCTCTGCCTCTTCGAGTTCGTCTACTTCGCCCGCCCGGACTCCACGCTCTACGGCCGCAACGTGCACCTCGCTCGTGTGCGCATGGGCGAGCAGTTGGCCGAGCAGGCGCCGGTCGAGGCCGACCTCGTGATGGGCGTGCCCGAGTCGGGCCTGCCCGCCGCCGAGGGCTACTCGCGTCACAGCGGCATCCCCTACGGCCACGGCCTGGTGAAGAACCGCTACATCGGCCGCACGTTCATCGCCCCCACGCAGGACATGCGGGCCATGGCGGTGCGCATGAAGCTCAACCCGCTCCGCGAGAACATCGCCGGCAAGCGTCTCGTCGTCGTCGACGACTCGATCGTGCGGGGGACCACCACCCGGGCCATGATCCAGATGCTGCGCGAGGCCGGAGCGGCCGAGGTGCACATGCGGGTGTCGTCGCCGCCGTACCGCTGGCCCTGCTTCTACGGCATGGACACCGGCTCGCGTGCCGAGCTGCTCGCCGCGAACATGGAGGTGAGCGAGATCCGCGACTACCTCGGGGTCGACACGCTGTCCTACCTCTCGCTCGATCGCTTGATCACCGCCACCGGCGCGCCGACGGCGGGCTACTGCACGGCGTGCCTCACGGGCGACTACCCCGTCGAGATCCCGGTCGATCTCACGAGCGCGGTGATGGCACTGCCCGATCGTGGCGACGCCGCCGGCGCCGAGCAGCTGCCGCTCGCCGGCACACCCTCCGACACCGCGCCGGCCGTCACCGGCGGTGGCGCGTGACCGCGGTGGAGTCGACGGGCTCGGGCGCGACCTACGCAGCATCGGGCGTGTCGATCGCCGCGGGCGAAGAGGCCGTGGAGCGCATCAAGGCCGACGTCCGCTCGACATTCCGGCCCGAGGTGCTCGGCGAGATCGGCGGCTTCGGCGGCCTGTTCGCGTTGGGCACGAAGTACCGCGATCCGGTGCTGGTGTCGACCACCGACGGCGTCGGCACGAAGGCCATGGTCGCCACGGCGGCCGGCCGGTTCGACACCATCGGGCTCGACCTCGTGGCCATGTGCGTGGACGACCTCGTGTGCCAGGGCGCCGAGCCGCTGTTCTTCCTCGACTACGTCAGCATCGGCCGGCTCGATCCCGATCACGTCGCGACGCTGGTGTCGGGCGTGGCCGAGGGGTGCCGTCAGGCGGGCTGCGCCCTCATCGGTGGCGAGATGGCCGAGCACCCCGGCGCCATGGAGCCGGGCGAGTTCGACCTCGTCGGCTTCGCCGTGGGCGTCGTCGAGCGCACGGGCATCATCGACGGCTCGCAGGTGACACCGGGCGACGCGCTCGTGGGCCTGGCGTCGCCGGGGCTCCGCTCCAACGGCTACTCGCTGGCCCGTCACGTGCTGTTCGAGGTGGCCGGTCGTTCGCTCGACGATCCGGCGTGGGACGAGCCGGGTGCGCCCACCGTGGCCGACGAGCTGCTTCGGCCGTCGGTGATCTACGCCCCCGCGATCCGCGCGCTCACCGCCGAGGTGGAGGTGCACTCCATCGCGCACATCACCGGCGGCGGCATCGGGGGCAACCTCAACCGGGTGCTCTCGCCGACCACCGACGCCCTCGTCGATCGGTCGTCGTGGGAGGCCCCGCGCATCTTCGACGAGATCCAGCGCCTCGGGTCGATCTCCGACGACGAGATGGCGAAGGTGTTCAACCTCGGCATCGGCATGATCGTCGCCGTTCCGGCCGACCACGCACAGCGCGCCGTCGACGTGCTCGCGGCCGTGGGTCAGAAGTCGTCCATCGTCGGCGAGGTCGTGCACGGCAGCGGCAAGGTCGTCCTGCGGTGAGCACCGCGAGCAGCGGCGGCTCCGCGAAGGACCGTCTGATCGCCCACCTGTTGGAGCACTCGATCAAGCGCGGCGACTTCGTCCTGAAGTCGGGCCGTCCGTCCCCGTACTTCCTCGACTCCAAGCAGACCGCGTGTGATCCCGACGGCGTCGTGCTGATGGCCGACGTCGCGCTCGAGCTCATCCCGGCCGATGCCACCGCCATCGGTGGCATCACCGTGGGCGCCGACCCGGTGGCCTACGGCATCGCCGCCGTCGCGGCCACGCGGGGGCGTCGCCTGTCGAGCTTCACCATCCGCAAGGAGGCGAAGGACCACGGCGTCGTGGGTCGTGTCGCCGGTGCGCTGAAGCCGGGCGATCGCGTGGTGATCACGGAGGACACGACCTCGCGCGGCGTGACGCTCGCCGACGCCATCGAGGTCGTGCGCGAGTTCGGTGCCGAGCCGGTGCTCGTGCTCGCCCTCGTCGACCGTGGGGGCACGGCGGAGGGCTACGCGGCCGCCGCCGGCGTGCCGTTCGTGGCGCTCGCCACGGCGCCCGACCTCGGGTTCCCCTACGACTCGGCGGAGCCCGAGTCGGCCTCCGCCGCACCCGCGTCCTGAGCACCGCGGCGCCGCAGCGCGATTGCGCCACCCGCCACGACGGCAGCGGCGCCGACGCCGAGCGCGATCGGGCCGACCGGGGTCGAGGAGGACGACGACGTCCTCGCGGCAGAGCTCGCAGCTCGTTCGGATGCCGTGGTCGACGTGCTCGCCGCGGCGTGCAGGTCCTTCAACGGGAACGGTGCGGTGAGCGCGAGCTCGCAGTTGAGCGACCTCGTCTCGCCGACGTGTCGGGCGATGTCCTCGACGCTGTTGTTGGCCGAGAGCTCGCGGCTGATCGCGGCGAGGCCTGCCGCGGTGAGGTTCCCGTAGTCGGCCGTTGCCGGCGCCGCGTGCTCGATCATCGTGGTGAAGATCGACATGGTGCCGTCGGTGTTGTCGACGATCTCGAGGATGCGTGCCTGCTCGGGGAAGTCGACGTGTGACGCGGTGGTGATCTCCCAGAAGCCGCCGCCGCGGTGCTGCGGATCGGGCACGGGCGTGATCGAGTTGCTGTGAGTGTGGCCGTTCACCCAGGCGACGACGTTGGGGTACCGCAGCAGCGTGGCCGTGAGCTCGGGGCCCTGCACGCGGCGCTCGTCGGGTCGGGTGGGGTCGGCCGAGCCGGTCATCGTGCCGCTCGTGAAGTGGCTGAAGATCACGACGAGGTGGTCGTCGCAGGCCCGGCAGATCTCGCGGCCGTCGGGGCTGAAGTAGAGCGAGTGCACCGACTGCAGCTCGTGCTCGAGCCACTGCAGCTGCGACTCGCCGATCGAACCGGCGTTGTAGCCGCCGGTGTCGAGGCTGAGCCCCGTGACGCCCGGCGCGATCTCGAAGCGGTAGT
Source organism: Acidimicrobiales bacterium (assembly GCA_046331245.1). Lineage (GTDB taxonomy): Bacteria > Actinomycetota > Acidimicrobiia > Acidimicrobiales > Microtrichaceae > SSF14. The sequence goes on from JAXLRH010000001.1 coordinate 237,286, forward strand.
AGAGCGCCTTGCCGTCGAGATGTGATTCGTCGTAGCCGTGCCCGACCGGACCCGGTCCGCCCGACGCACCGGAGGCGAGGTGCGCCTGCACCCACTCGGCCGTGGTGACGGTGCGGCGCTTCGCATCGGCGGTGACGGTGCGACCGGTCAGCTCACCCGATGCGACCCGCTGCGGGATGGACGCCGTGTCGCCGGCGAACGCCGCGATGAGCCCGATCGGGTTGGACGAGGTCGAGCCCGTCACCTTGAGGTCGCCGACGAGCGCGGCGTCGATGGCGTCGGTGCGCGGCAGGTTGCCCTGGAGCAGCCCGTCGTGGTTGCCGTAGGTGGAGTACCAGGGGATGTCGAGCCCCGGCGACGTGAACTCGGCGACGGCCGCCGCCAGGAATCCGTCGATGCGGGGGAACCCGGCGGCGGAGTAGCGGTCGGCGCCCGACTGCTCGGGGTGCCAGTAGCGCTCGTCGACCCAGTCCGAGCGCTGCACGCCCTCGTAGTCGGTGGGCGATCCGCTGTCGGGCCGCACCTTGCCGCCGTCGAGCACGCCGATGAACCAGTCGAGCTCGTTGTGCTGCTGGTTGTCGATGTTGTCGCCGGTGGACACGGCGCAGTCGAACCGCCGACCGCTGATCGGCCCGACGCGCAGGTCGCGGATGCGCTTGGTCATCGACGCCTGCACCTGGGTGGTGAGCAGCTCCTGCGGGCGGAACGCGGCGCTGAACACGGCGTTGACGTCGTCGAGGTACTCCACGCGGCCGGGGCTCTGCGCGTCGATGATGTGCACGTCGGTGAGGTGCACCACCGAGGCGAGCGCGACCCGCTTGGTGGAGCGGTCGGGCTTCAGCACCGAGAGGTCTTCGCGGGGGAGGGTGGGCCAGCCGGCGGTCTCGCGGAGCGACACGTAGCCCGAGCCGGGGGCCCGCTCGAGCGAGGAGACCAGCGTGGTGCCGTCGGGGCGTGCCGCGTGCCGGAGCACGGCGTCGAGCGCCGCCGCTCGTTCCGCCGACCAGGCGTGCGCACTCCACCGCGGCACCACGAGACCTGTTGCGGCGAACCCGGTCGCGCCGAGGAACTGCCGTCGGCTCAACCCCCCGGTGCCCATGGCGAGGAGGTTACCCCCGGGTGAACGGGAACGGCCACCATTTCGAGAACGGCATTCTCGAAACAACGGGTTCGGCCGTTCCGGCCTGCCGAAAGTAGGCTCCCCCGCCATGGCCCCCACCCCCACCGCCGCCTTCTCCGTCCGCATGCGAGTCCGCATGGTCAACGAGCCGGGCATGCTCGGCCGGCTCACGGTGGCGATCGGCGAGGCGGGAGCGAACATCGTCGGGCTGGGCGGATTCGACCTCAAGACCACCACCCACCTCGAGGACGACGTCGTCGTCAATTGCGGCAGCGTCCCCCATCAGGAGCAGGTGCGGGCAGCGGTCGACGCGATCGCCGGCGTGGAGATCCTCGAGTGGGAGGACCGCACGTTCAAGATGCACGAGGGCGGCAAGATCGAGGTGCTGCCCCTCGCGCCGGTCGCCGACGCCGACGACCTGTCGATGGCGTACACCCCGGGCGTCGCGCGCGTCTGCATGGAGATCGCCAAGGACCCCGAGCGCAGCCACGACCTCACGATCCGCCGCAACACCGTGGCGATCGTGTCCGACGGCACCGCCGTCCTCGGTCTGGGCGACATCGGCCCGTACGCGGCCATGCCGGTCATGGAGGGCAAGGCCCTCCTGTTCAAGCACTTCGCCGGCGTCGACGCGTTCCCGATCTGCGTGCGCACGCAGTCCGTCGACGAGATCGTCGACCTCGTGATGAAGCTCGAGCCCACGTTCGGCGGCATCAACCTCGAGGACATCAAGGCGCCCGAGGCGTTCGAGGTGGAGGAGCGGCTCGTCGAGGCGCTCGACATCCCGGTCTTCCACGACGACCAGCACGGCACCGCCATCGTCACGCTCGCGGCCCTCGACAACGCGCTGAAGATCGTGGGCAAGAAGCACGGTGAGATCAAGGTCGTCGTCGCCGGCGTCGGCGCCGCCGGCGTCGCGGTCTCGAAGATCCTGATGGGCGCGGGCGTGTCCAACATCATCGGCGTCGACCGCGTGGGCTGCGTCTACGACGGGCGCGAGGGCCTCAACAGCTCGAAGCAGTGGTTCGCGGAGAACACCAACCCCGACGGGCTGCGCGGCACGCTCTCCGACGCCATCCGCGGCGCCGACGTGTTCATCGGCCTGTCCGGCCCCGACCTCGTCACCGTCGAGGACGTTCGGTCGATGGCCTCCGAGCCCATCGTCTTCGCCATGGCCAACCCCGACCCCGAGATCCGTCCGGAGCTCATCGCCGACATCGCCGCCGTGATCGCCACCGGCCGCAGCGACTTCCCGAACCAGATCAACAACGTGCTGGCGTTCCCCGGTGTGTTCCGCGGCGCGTTCGACGCCGGCGCCCGCAAGATCACCGAGAACATGAAGGTGGCCGCCGCTCACGCGATCGCCGAGGTCGTGGGCGACGAGGTTCGCCCCGACTTCATCATCCCGTCGGTGTTCGATCCGCGGGTCGTCACGGCGGTCGCCGAGGCGTCGCGCGCCGCCGCGATCGCGGACGGCGTCTGCCGCCCGCTTCGATGATCCGCGCCGTCACCTTCGACTTCTGGAACACGCTCGTCGCCGAGCGACCCGACACCTGGAAGCAGCGACGGGCGGCGCAGCTGGCGGTGTTCGAACGGGTCGGCATCGAGCGGTCACCCGACGAGATCGAGGAGGCAGCGCTCGCCATGCGCGCCTGGTTCGACGAGTGCTGGCTCGCGAACGTCGTGGTGGGCGCGGACGATGCGGCGACGAGGCTGGTGGCGGCGCTCGACGTGGTCGACGACGACGGCACGGTGGCCGTGGCGCTCGCGGACATCTACCGGGCCGGCGGTGATCCGGCGGAGCTCCGGCTCGCTCCGGGAATCGGCGACGCACTCGAGTCGCTGGTCTCGCTCGGCGTCTCGCTCGGCATCATCTGCGACGCGGGGTTCACGCCCGGGGCGACGCTCCGCACCTACCTCGAGCATCACGGCCTCCTGACGCACTTCTCCCACTGGTCGTTCTCCGACGAGGTCGGCGTGTTCAAGCCGGACCCGGCGATCTTCGGTCACGCCGCCGCGGGTCTCGGCGTGACGGACGGCGCCGAGCTGGCGCACGTGGGCGATCTGCGGCGCACGGACAACGCCGGGGCCCGCAACGTCGGGTGGACCGCCGTTCGCTACCGCGGCCTGCACGACGACGCGCCGCCGGAGGGCGACGAGGAGGTCGCGCACGTCGTGATCGATCACCACGACCAGTTGATCGGGTCGCTCCCGCTCGACTGAGCGCGGAGGGTGCGCCGGGTCAGCGGCGGGCGCGTGCCAGCTCGTCGAGGACGTCGACGAGATCGGCGCCGTTGGCGGCCCAGCCCGCCGAGCCCAGCATCGAGGCCACCTCGGGGTTACCGACGGCCTGGCCGCCGATGAGCACGGCGACACCGGGGAGCTCGTCGCCGAGCCGACGCCGCACCTCGATCGCCGCGTCGAGACCTTCGGGGGTGGTGAGGCTCACGCCCACGGCCACCAGGCGTCGTGCGCGTTGCGCGGCGGCCACGAAGGTGGCGGCGGTGACGTCGGCGCCGAGCTCGAGCACGGTGAACCCGGCGAGGCGGATCAGGTCGGCGGCGATCGCGACGGGCAGGGTGTGGTTCTCGCCGAGGGGAGCGCCGAGCACCACGGTGCCCTTGCGGCGGCCGGGCCGGGTGAACCGGGCGCCCAGGCGCGACACGATGCGCAGCGCGGTGGCGGTGGCGAGCCGCTGGTCGACGAGATCGTCGTCGGTGCCCTCGCCCCAGCAGTCGCCGAGCTCGACCAGCGCACCCGACAGCACGGTGAGGTAGCAGTCGCGGGCGTCGACGCCGGCGGACATCGCTGCCTCCATCACCGACCAGGCCCCCGACTCGTCGCCGTTGAGCAGCATCGGTGCCAACCGTGCGGCCCAGTCGACGGTGCCGCTGTCGGTGGTGGACTCGGTGGTGACCACGCCCGTGCGGAAGGCGTCGATGTCGTCACGGTGGACCTGCCAGCCGTTGTCGACCCACGTCGCCGGGAGCCGGCCCTGCCGCACGTAGCGGTAGGCCGTCATGTAGTGCACGTCCAGCGTGCGAGCGACTTCCTTGAGGTTGCTCCACTCGCCCGCCATGGCGTTCAACGGTAGGCGGGCGAGTGGAGGCTCGCTAATCGTCTAGGCCGTCAGGACGGCGAAGGACGAGGAGTGGGTGGGGACGGCCTCACCGAAGTCCGGGAGGAAGTTCCAGCCGTCGACGTCGCCCTGGTGCAGGACGCGGGCGCTGGCGCCGGCCAGCGACGAGGTCCACGACGCGCCGCCCTCGGAGTAGTGCCAGTACCCGGCGGTGGTGCCGCAGTCGGGAGCGACCGGGGCGCCGTCGATCGCGCACACGAGATCGCCGAACGAGAAGTGCTGGATGCGGGGGGCCTCGGTGCCGATGCGTGCCGCGCGGGCGTTGAGCGCGGTGATGCCGTTCGCGCCGTTGGCGACGACCACGCAGACGACCTGCGGCGACGTGGCGGGGACGCCCTCGGTGACGACGGCGACCTGCACCTGGCCGGCGCCGGCCGTGGGGCACTGGGCGTAGTTCGTACCGGCGGGCGGGTCCACCGGGCAGGCGGTGGCGGCGAATGCGAGGGCCGCCAGGGCGACGAGCAACTTCTTCATGGATCTCCTCCGAATGATGGGATCTCGACCATACGAAGCGGCCGACCGCCGTCGCCAGGGTCGCGATTGAGTACTAATCCCGCGTGATCGGGAGCGTTCCGGGCCCGTCGCGTATCGATCGCGTCAAGATCCGGAGCCCCGGCGTCAAGACCGTCCCAAGCCCCTTCCCCCGCTCGAACACCGGGCGTAGACCCAGCTCATCGGGTGCGGGACACCGCACCGGGATGTGCTCCGTCGAAAGGGAGTTGCTGTGAGAGATGTGTTGTACATCGTGATCACGCTGGCGTTCTTCGCAGTGTGCGTCGGACTCGTGGCGGCATGCGACGCGCTGCTCGGACCCGACGACGAGGAGGTGGCGTCGTGAACGCGGAGGAGATCGTCGCGCTCGTGACCTCGGTGCTGTTGCTCGGCTACCTGATCGCCGCGTTCATCGTTCCGGAGAAGTTCTGATGAGGGCCGCCGACTGGCTGCAGGCGGCAGCCCTGCTCGTGACCCTCGGGGTGCTGTGTCCGCTGCTCGGCAAGTACATCGCCGCGGTGTACTCCGAGGAGCGCACGGCACCGGGCGACCGGTTCTTCGGCCCGGTCGAGCGGCTCGTGTACCGGGTGTGCGGTATCGACCCCGATCGTGAGCAGCGGTGGAACGTGTACGCGGTGTCGATGCTGATGTTCAGCGCCGCGTCGGTGCTGGTCGTGTACCTGCTCGAGCGCCTGCAGGGGTCGCTGCCGCTGAACCCCACCGGGATGGCGGGCGTCTCGCCCGGCATCGCCTGGAACACGGCGGTGAGCTTCGTCACCAACACGAACTGGCAGTCGTACAGCGGTGAGTCGACGATGTCGCATCTCACCCAGATGGCGGCACTGGGTGTGCAGAACTTCGTGTCGGCCGCCGTCGGCCTGGCGGTCGCCATTGCCCTGATTCGCGGTCTCGTCCGGCAGCGCCGGGGAACCATCGGCAACTTCTGGACCGACATCACGCGGGCGGTGACTCGCATCCTCCTGCCGATCTGCGTCGTCGGCGCGCTCGTCTTCGTGGGCGCCGGCGTGGTGCAGAACCTGTCGGGAGGGACCACGGCGAGGACGCTCGACGGCGCGACCCAGACCATCCCGGGCGGGCCGGTGGCCAGCCAGGAGATCATCAAGCAGCTGGGCACCAACGGCGGCGGCTTCTACAACGGGAACTCCACCCACCCCTTCGAGAGCCCCACCGGGCTCACCAACTTCCTGCAGATCGTGCTGCTCCTCCTGATCCCGTTCGCCCTGGCCTTCGCCTTCGGGCGGATGGCGAACGACCGCAAGCAGGGGTACGTCGTGGCGGCGACGATGTTCGTGCTGCTGTTCGGTCTCGCGGCGAACAACGTGTACCAGGAGACGCACGGCAACCCCCGCCTCACGTCGGTGGGCGCCACGCAGACCGCGACCGCCGACAACCCGGGCGGCAACCTCGAGGGCAAGGAGGTCCGCTTCGGCTCGGCCTCGTGTGGTGAGTTCTCCGCAGCCACCACCAACACGTCGACCGGCGCCGTCGACTGCCAGCACGATTCGATGACGCCGCTCGGCGGCGGTGGTGCCCTCTTCGGGATGATGCTCGGCGAGATCAGCCCCGGCGGTGTCGGGTCGGGCCTGTACGGCATGTTGATCTTCGTCCTGACGGCGGTGTTCCTCGCCGGCCTCATGGTAGGACGAACGCCGGAGTACCTGGGCAAGCGGATCCAGGCGACCGAGATCAAGCTCGTCGTGCTGTACGTCCTCTTCGTCCCCCTGGTCGTCCTCGGGTTCGGAGCCGTCTCCGTGGTCATCGGCTCCGGACTCGAGGGCCAACTCAACACGGGAGCCCACGGGCTGTCGGAGGTGCTCTACGCCTTCACGTCCGCCGGCAACAACAACGGCTCGGCCTTCGGCGGCCTCACGGCCACCAACGACTGGTACACGACCACGCTCGCGATCTCGATGCTGATCGGCCGGTTCTTCCTCATGGTGCCGGCGCTGGCGATCGCCGGCTCGCTCGTGCGGAAGCGTCGGGTGCCGGTGACGAGCGGAACGTTCCCCACCAACACGCCGCTGTTCGCCGGCCTCCTCACCGCGACGGCGCTGATCGTCGTCGGCCTCACCTACTTCCCACTGCTCGCGCTCGGCCCGATCGTCGAGCGGCTGGCCCTCTAGGAGCATCATGACCGCAGTCCTCGAACCGGAATCCTCCCCGGAGGCCACTCCCGAGCTCGCTGGCAAGGAGTCGGCGAAGCTCCTCACCCCCGACATCGCCAAGGCGGCGGTGCTCGACAGCATCAAGAAGTTCCACCCCCGCACGCAGGCCCGCAACCCGGTCATGTTCGTGGTGCTCGTCGGCAGCGTCCTCACGACGGTCCTGTTCCTCAAGGACATGGGGTCGAGCACGACGCAGGAGAACGTGTTCTCCGGCGTGACCGCGCTGTTCCTCTGGTTCACGGTGCTGTTCGCGAACTTCGCGGAGGCGGTCGCCGAGGGTCGGGGCAAGGCACAGGCCGACACGCTGCGCAAGACACGTAGCGAGACCCAAGCGTCTCGTCGGAGGGACGACGGCGAGATCGAGCTCGTCAGCTCGTCGCTGCTCGACCTCGACGACATCGTGGTGGTGACGGCCGGCGAGATCATTCCGTCCGACGGCGAGGTCGTCGAGGGCATCGCCACGGTGGACGAGTCGGCGATCACCGGTGAGTCGGCGCCGGTCATCCGCGAGTCCGGTGGCGACCGGTCCGCAGTGACCGGCGGGACACGGGTGCTGTCCGACGAGATCGTCGTGCGCATCACCGCCCGCGCCGGCGAGACCTTCGTCGACCGGATGATCGCCCTCGTCGAGGGCTCGGCCCGGCAGAAGACACCGAACGAGATCGCGCTCAACATCCTGCTCGCAGGCCTCACGATCATCTTCCTGTTGGCGACGGTCACGCTGCAGTTCTTCGCCGTCTACAGCGGCGCCCGACAGACGATCGTGGTGCTGGTCGCGCTCCTTGTCTGCCTGATCCCCACCACGATCGGCGGGTTGCTCAGCTCGATCGGCATCGCCGGGATGGACCGGCTGGTGCGACGCAACGTGCTCGCCATGTCGGGTCGCGCGGTAGAGGCGGCCGGCGACGTCGCCACGCTGCTGATGGACAAGACGGGCACGATCACGTTCGGCAACCGGCAGGCGGCGGAGTTCCGGCCCGTGCCCGGGGTGATGGCCGACGATCTCGCCCGCGCCGCGCTCGCGTCGAGCCTTGCGGACGAGACGCCCGAGGGCCGTTCGATCGTCGTGCTGGCCGAGCGCGATCACGGCCTCGCCCGGCCGGATCTCCCCGGTGCCGAGCTCGTGCCGTTCACCGCGCAGACCCGTATGTCCGGCATCGACGTCCCCGACGGCGAGGGTGTCGTCGGATCGTCGATCCGAAAGGGTGCGTCCGACTCGGTGAAGGCGTGGGTCATCGAGCGCGGTGGCACCGTGCCCGCGGCTCTCGACGACCTGGTGCAAGGCATCTCCGAGCTCGGCGGCACCCCACTGGTCGTGGCCGAGGGCGACGCCGTCGGCACGCGAGTGCTCGGCGTCATCTACCTCAAGGACATCATCAAGCCGGGCATCGCCGAGCGGTTCACGCAGCTCCGGGCGATGGGGATCAAGACCGTGATGATCACGGGCGACAACCCGATCACCGCGAAGTTCATCGCGGCTGAGGCCGGCGTGGACGACTTCCTCGCCGAGGCCACGCCCGAGGACAAGATGGACCTCATCAAGGCGGAGCAGGCCGGCTCCCGTCTCGTCGCCATGACCGGCGACGGCACGAACGACGCACCGGCGCTCGCGCAGGCCGACGTCGGCGTGGCGATGAACACGGGCACGCAGGCCGCGAAGGAGGCCGGCAACATGGTCGACCTCGACAGCGACCCGACCAAGTTGCTGGACATCGTCGAGATCGGCAAGCAGCTGCTCATCACCCGCGGGGCGCTCACGACCTTCTCGATCGCGAACGACGTGGCGAAGTACTTCGCCATCATCCCGGCCATGTTCGCCGGGGTGCTCCCGGCCCTCGACAAGCTCAACATCATGGATCTGCAGAGCGCGAACTCGGCGATCCTCTCCGCGGTCATCTTCAACGCGCTGATCATCGTCGTGCTGATCCCGCTCGCCCTCCGTGGCGTGAAGTTCGTCCCCTCCAGCGCAGCGAGCCTGCTGCGCCGGAACCTCCTCATCTACGGCGTCGGCGGTCTCGTCTCGCCGTTCATCGGCATCAAGTTGATCGACATGCTGCTCACAGCGATCGGAGTGAAGTGATGGTTCGGCGACAGATCCTCCCCGCGGTCCTGATGGTGGTGGTGTTCACCGTCGGACTCGGCCTTCTCTACCCGTTGGCGATCACCGGAGTGGCCCAGACGACGATGTCGGCGAAGGCCGACGGGTCGCTCGTCGAGGTCGACGGCGCGGTCGTCGGTTCGAGCCTGATCGGGCAGAACTTCACCGCGGCGAAGTACTTCCATCCCCGCCCGTCGGCGGCCGGGACGGACGGCTACGACGGCATGTCGTCCGCCGGCTCCAACCTCGGGCCGACCAGCGCCGACCTGGCGACCGTCGTGCGGAGGCGGGTGAGGGCCTACCGCAAGGAGAACGGGTTGAGCGCCTCGACGGCGGTACCGGTGGACGCAGTCACGGCCTCGGGTTCGGGCCTCGATCCGCACATCTCGGTGGCCAACGCGAAGCTGCAGATCGCCCGCGTCGCGGACGCTCGCTCGATGAGCACCGCCACGGTCGCCAAGCTGGTCGACGAGCACACCGATGGCCGCTCGCTCGGGTTCCTCGGGGCGCCCGGCGTGAACGTCCTCGAACTCAACGTCGCGCTCGACGCCCTCGCCGGACGGCACTCGTAGGATCGTCGCGTGTCGCGTGGCAGTCTCCGCATCTACCTCGGAGCGGCGCCCGGCGTCGGGAAGACGTACGCGATGCTGCAGGAGGGTCGGCGGCGCGCCGAGCGCGGCGCCGACGTCGTGATCGGCGTCGTCGAGACGCACGGGCGGCCGAGCACCGCCGAGCAGATCGGCGATCTGGAGATCGTTCCGCGGCGGACGGTCACCTACCGCGGCGCCGAGCTCGAGGAGATGGACCTCGACGCGATCCTCGCCCGGGCGCCGCAGATCTGCCTGGTCGACGAGCTGGCGCACACCAACGTCGAGGGGAGCGTGCACCGCAAGCGGTACGAGGACGTACAACAACTGCTCGACGCCGGCATCGACGTCATCGCGACCGTCAACATCCAGCACCTCGAATCGCTCAACGACGTGGTCGAGCGGATCACCGGGGCGACGCAACGCGAGATCGTGCCGGACGCCGTGGTCCGCGCCGCCGACCAGGTGCACCTCGTCGACCAGACGCCGGAGGCCCTCCGGCGTCGCATGGTGCACGGCAACATCTACGGGCCGGAGCGGGCCGAGGCCGCGCTCGCCAACTACTTCCGGGCGGGGAACCTCGCGGCGCTCCGGGAGCTCGCCCTCATGTGGGTCGCCGATCAGGTGGACGAGGGGCTCCAGGCGTACCGCGAGCGCCACGGCATCTCCGCCGGCTGGGAGACGCGGAGCGGATCGTCGTAGCCGTCACCGGCGCGCCCACCGGTGACGACGTGATCCGGCGGGCGGCTCGGATCGCGAGCCGTCTGCGAGGTGAGCTGGTCGGGGTCCGCGTGCGGCCGACCGACGGACTGGCGACGGCCGACAGTCCCGGTCTCGACGGGCAGAAGCAGCTGCTCGCTGCGCTGGGGCCCGCTACCGGGAGGTGGCGTCGGGCGACATCGCCGCGGCGCTGGTGGAGGTGGCCCGGTCCGAGAACGCCACGCAGATCGTGCTGGGCTCGTCGCATCGATCGCGGTGGAACGAGCTCGTCGGCGGCTCGGTGATCAACGACGTCACCCGCCGGTCGGGCACCATCGACGTGCATGTCATCTCGACCGAGTCGACCCCGGCGGGGGACGCGGCGCGGCGTGCGCCACGAACGACGGCACGGCCACCGGTCTCGCTGAGCGCGCGCCGCCGGGCGTTCGCCTGGGGGCTGGCCGTCGTGATCCCGGCGGTGCTCACCGTGATCCTGCGCATCGTCGACGACCGCCTCGGGTTCCCGAGCGACCTGCTGATCTACCTGTGCGGCAGCATCGTCGTCGCAACGGTCGGGGGCCTGCCGCCGGCCCTGGTCAACGCCGTGCTGTCGAGCCTGCTCCTCAACTGGTACTTCACCGAGCCGCGGTACACCCTCACGATCGCGGAGCCGGAGAACCTGCTCGCCCTCCTGGTGTTCGTCGCGGTCGCTGCGGTGGTGGGCACGCTCGTCTCTCGGTCGGCGCGGCGGACGGCCGAGGCGGCGCGGGCCCGCGGCGACGCGGAGTCGCTGGCGGCGATGGCGGCGCTCGCCAGCACGATCGAGGACCCGCTGCCGTTGATGGTGGGTCAGGTGCGCGGCGCATTGGGCGCGGCCGGCGCCGCGGTGTGGCGACGCGAGGCGGGCACGTGGGTGGTCGTCGCGTCGGACGGGTCGATCAGTGGTGTCGACGAGGCATCGGTCAGCGCGCCGGTCGACGAGTCGACGACGATCGCGCTGTACGGCGACGCGTTCGGCACGACCGACCTCGACGTGCTCACCGCCTTCTCGTCGCAGATCACCACGGTGCTCGATCAGCAGCGGTTGCGCCGGGAGGCCGCGCTCGCGGATCAGCTGGCCGAGGTGAACGACCTCCGTGCGGCCCTGCTGGCCGCCGTGTCGCACGACCTCCGCACGCCGCTCGGCGCGATCAAGGCGTCGGTGTCCTCGTTGCGCCAGACCGACATCGACTGGCCTCCCGACGTGCGCGCCGAGTTCCTCGCGACGATCGAGGGTCAGACGGATCGCCTCACCGATCTCGTGTCGAACCTCCTGGGGATGAGCCGGATCCAGGCGCATGCCGTGCAGCTCTCGAAGCGGGCGGTGGGGGTCGACGAGGTCGTCAGTGCCGCAGTCGCGAGCGTCGATCTGCGAGGGACGTCACTCGTGGTCGACATCCCCGCCAGCCTGCCGGCCTGGGACGTTGATCCGGCCCTGGCGGAACGGGTCGTCGCCAACCTCGTCGACAACGCGGTCAAGTGGTCGCCCGCGGGGGCCGAGGTGCGGCTCGTCGCCGTCGGGCACGACGACCGGGTCACGCTGTCGATCATCGACCACGGGCCCGGCATCCCGGCGAGCCGGCGCGCCGAGGTGTTCGAGCCGTTCCAGCGACTCGGCGACGGCACGGTGGGGGGCACCGGGCTCGGGCTCGCCGTCGCGCTCGGCCTGACCAACGTGCTGGGCGGTGGCCTGATCATCGGCGAGACTCCCGGCGGAGGAACGACCATGGAGCTCACGTTGGACGCAGCGGTCGACGAATCGGCGGAGGGGCCGGTGCCGGTGTGAGCCGCGTGCTGGTCGTCGACGACGAGGGCCCGATGCGTCGCGCCCTCGAGATCAACCTGGTCGCGCGAGAGTTCGACGTTTCGCTCGCCGCGACCGGCGAGGAGGCGCTTCGCCTTGCTGCCCGTGATCATCCCGACGTCGTGCTGCTCGACCTCGGTCTCCCGGGCATCAGCGGGCTCGACGTGATCGACGGTCTTCGCGGCTGGACGAACGTGCCCATCATCGTCGTGTCGGCGCGCGACGCCGAGGGCGAGAAGGTGCGCGCGCTCGACGCCGGTGCCGACGACTACGTCACCAAGCCGTTCGGCATGGACGAGCTGCTGGCCCGGTTGCGGGCGTCGCTGCGGCGGGCGGCGGCGGACGAGGGCGAGGAGGCGGTGATCGTCACCGACGCGTTCACGATCGACCTCGCCGACAAGGTGGTGACCGTCGACGGGGAGGTCGTGCACCTCACGCCGACCGAGTGGCGGGTGCTCGAGGTGCTGGTGCGCAACCGTGGTCGCCTGGTGTCGCAGCGACAGCTCCTCGTCGAGGTCTGGGGGCCCGGCTACGCCGACGAGACCAACTACCTGCGGGTGTACATGGCCAATCTCCGGAAGAAGCTCGAACCGGTGCCGTCCCAACCCCGGCATTTCCGCACGGAACCCGGCATGGGCTACCGGTTCGTGACCGACTGACGCCTACATGCGGCGGTGCATCGCCCACCCGACGAGGGCCCACAATGCTGCCGTCGCGAGGGACAGACCGAGCCAGACCACAATCGCTCTCACGGTCTCCTACTGCCCCGAAGTGCGATGAACGATGCCGTGTGACCCGTCACACGCCGGCTGCGCGCTCAGCCGGCGGCGGTGCGGGGGCACTCCGTCGACTGCACCACGGCGTTCGGGCAGATCGTGCTCGCCCAGGTGACGCCGGTGAGCGTGGCCCCCGTGAGGTTGGCATTCGTGAGGTCGGCTCCGCCCAGCTTGGCGTTGGTGAGGTCGGCGTTCACCAGGCCGGCGAAGGTCATGGCGGCGTTCGAGAGGGTCGCGTTGGCGAGGTGGGCGCCACTCAGGTCGGCGGAGGAGAGGTCGGCGCCGGTCAGGTTCGCGCCCGTGAGCGTGGCGTTGGCGAGGTTGGAGCTCGCCAGGTTCGTGCCCACCAGCGTCGCACCCGAGAGGTTGGCGTTGATCAGGTTCACGCCGTGCATGTCGACGCCCGAGAAGTTCTTCCCGTGCAGGTCACAGCCGGCGAGGTTGATGTACGGCGTGGGTGTGGCGGTGCACGGCGACGGCGGCAGGGGAGTGGGAGCGCATGCCGTCGCGACCGATGCGAACGTGAGGACGGCGAGCGCTGCTGCGCCGCGAAGCTGAACGAGACGTGACACGTTGTTCCCCCTGAGACACCGGCGGGCACTGTGCGCCGCAGGTGCGAGCGTCAGCATGTCACTCGTGGCGGGCCCGCACAACGGGCACCGGGAACCTCAGGCGCAGGGAGTCGACTGCGTGATGCCCGTCGGGCAGATGGTGTCGTTCCACACGACGCCGGTGAGGTCGGCGCCGGTGATGGTGGCGAGGTTGAGGTTCGCCGTCGTGAGGTTCGCGTTGGTGAGGTTGGCGTTCGTGAGGTCGGAGGTCGCCAGGTTCGTCCCGATGAACAGGACGTCGGTGAGGTCGAGCCCGCTCAGGTCCACGCCGCCCAGCGCCGCGCCGGCGAGATTGGCCGTGGGGCCGACGAGGTAGCGGCCGCCCCCGCGGATGCTCCAGCCGGCGGGGAGGGTGCTCGGCGTGCCGACCAGGGCAGCTCCCTGCACGCGGTACAGGGTGGCGCCGGCGAGGTTGGTGTTCGTGACGTTCGTGCCGTTGAGCGCGGCGTACGTGAGGTTGACCCCACTGAGGTTCGCGCCGGTGAGGTTCGCCATGTTGAAGTTGACGCCCGACAGGTCGAGCCCGCTGAGGTCGACGCCGGCGATCGCCGCCTGGGTGAGGTTGATGCCCGGGGCGACGAGGTAGCCGCTCACCACCTTCGGGCCGCCGGCGAGCGGGGAGCCGATGACACCGCTCGAGGAGGCGCCCAGCAGGTTGGTTCCGGACAGGTCGGTTCCGGTCACGTTCGTGCCGCCGAAGAGCGTTGCCACCAGGACGGCGCCGTGGAGGTTGGCCGAGCTCAGGTCGGTGCTGTTGAGCTTGGCACCGGTGAGGTCGGCGCCCGTCAGGTTGACCCCGCTCAGGTTCGCCCCGGTGAGATTGGTGAAGGTGAGGTTGGCGTACGACAGGTCGCCGCCGCGGAGGTCCTTGCCGGTGAAGTCGCAGAGGTGCCAGTCGACCCCCGGCCCGGGTGCCTGCGTGCAGATGCCGGTGTTGGGCGTGGTCGACGGCGGGCAGGCCGTCGCCAGGAACGTGAGCGCGAGGACGGCGAGCCCCAAGGCGCCGCGCGAGCGAGTGCGGTGTGACACGGTGACCCCCAACCCCGGTGGCGCCCCTCGCGCCAACTCCAAGGCCGGGAAGGTATCACGCCCGTTCCGACGATCGCCCGGGAACGGGCGAAGCCCCCGGGATCGCCGGGGGCTCCTGTCGTGGTCAGGCGGGGCGTCGATCCCCGGACCTACCGCTTTTCAGGCGGTCGCTCTGCCGACTGAGCTACCTGACCAGAGGTGTCGTGACGGGCACGTGATGGTGCTCGCAACGACGACACCCCCGCCGAGGCGAGGGTGCGGCGGTCCCGACGAGATTTGAACTCGCGACCTCCGCCTTGACAGGGCGGCGTGCACTCCAAACTGCACCACGGGACCAGAACGGCTGAGATCATAGCGGTCACCCCTGAACCGCGCCGAATCGAATGAGCGCTACACGAAGTGACCGAAGGCGCTGCCGAGGTGGTCCTCCAGCTCCGTCCACTGGCTGCGCAGGATGCCGATGAGGTGAACGTCGTGACGCCGACCGTCGACCAGCAGTTGCTCGCGCTGCACCCCCTCCTCGACGAACACGAGGCCGGCCCCGTCGCCGAAGTAGTGCCAGTTGTATGCGGGCACCGACGCCGTGATCTTGTGCAGGTTCAGCGCTCGGAAGGCGTGGCTGATGAACATCGCCACGGTCTCGAGGCGCACACCGCGATGGGGCCGGGGGTTCCCTCGCTCGAGCGCTGTGCGGCCGAGGCCGATGACCGTCAGGTCCGCGGTCTGGTTCGTCGGATCGTGGCGGTTGAGCGCCAGGAGCGACACCGCGGCGGCCGGGTCGTCACGCGGAGCACCGATCAGCTGGAGATCGGCGCCCTCGAGCGCCCGCTCCACGGCCGACGGCAGCACGGTGCGACCCCGGCTCGGGAGACGCCAGCTCGTCGCCGCGTCGTTGAACGCCAGGTGGATCGCCGGAAGGTCGACGGGAGCGACGGCCCGGAGCAGGGCTCGCGGCGTCTCGATCGGCCAGCCCGTGCTGGCAGCGGCGGAGTCGGGTGCGTCCTGTCCGCCGAGCTCCGACCACTCGGCGAGCTCTCCCACCGTGACCAGGCTGTCGGCGAGCTCGACGGGGATCTGCCGTTGTCGGAGCAGCCCGACGAGCAGCAGCGAGCGGAGCATCGGCCGTGCCGGACCCAGCTCGTCGAGCGCGGTGCCGACATCGAGCCCGAACCGGGCCGCGAGCTCGGCGGGCCCCAGGTCGCCGAGCGCGTCACCCATCGTGTCGCCGCCTCCACGATCGCAGCAGCCAGACGACCCCTGCGAGGATCACGACGGTGACCACGATTCCCGCGAGGCCGGCGACCGTTTCCGGCCAGCCGGCCCCGACGGGATGGACGTGGGTCACCAGTTGTAGCTGGACGAGGAGGCGGTCGAGCCGTACCCCAGCTCGTCCACCGTGTGCGCATCGTGTTCGACGGGGCACGCCCAGTTGAGTGGACCGGCGAGGCAGATCGCCCAGTGGCCGGTGAGGCGCGAACGACCCTTGTAGAAGTTGTGGGTGCCGTACTTGTCGGTGTAGCTGTTCGAGAGGTACACCCGCTGCTCCTGCACGGTCGGGTCCGCCGTCCACCGGTAGCCCTGCACCTGGCCGGCAAACGTCGCGCCGTACCCGGTGCGGATCGCGCTGACGGACGTGACGTTGCCGTTGTTGTCCCAGCACCAGGTGCTCTTCATGACGTGGTACATCAGCTCGACGCTGTTCGTGACGTCGCGGGCGGAGTAGCGGTCGCTTCGAGAGGTACAGGTGCTCGATGCGTTGGCGGCGACGTTGACGAGCACCGGGCCGCGCACCACGACGGTCTGCATGCCGGCGTCGGCCTGCTCGGGAGTGGTGTTGACGAACGCCGTTGCCGCCTCGGTCGTGCCGAGCTGCGCGGCGAGCGCCTGGACCGCGAGGGGGTCGAGGGTGATGCCACGTGCGGTGGCGGCGTCGGTGATCACCTGCTCGGGTGTGGCCGCCGTGGCTCCGGCGGCCGGTATGCAGACGGTGGTGGCGCTCGCGGCGCCGATGGCGGCAAGGCCGGCGATGACTCTCGTACTCGTCTTCATGGGCTGCATCCTCTCGTTGGGGTGTGGGAGAACGTACCGAGAGGTAGCGCTACATGACAATATGTTGTGAGTGAGAGGATGTACCCAATTGGCTCCGTCGGCCATGGTGCCGGCGTCGAACGGAGCCCACGACGGCGGGCTCCGCGGCCGGTGCGCTGCTACATTCGTCGCGCCGACGCGACGGCCCGGCCCCCATCGTCCAGTGGCCTAGGACACCGCCCTTTCACGGCGGCGACACGGGTTCGAATCCCGTTGGGGGTACCGCTCCCCTCGTTCCGGCGTTGGATTTCGCCCCACCGGGGCGTTTGAGCCCGGCGGAACGAGGGCGTTGGTGAGCGCACGCGCAGGATGCCCTCGTCCACCTGGCGGGGCCGACTGTTAGACAGTGGCGGAGGAGGGTGCCAGCCCCTTGGCCCACAGTGCGTTGTACGAGTCCGCGTTTCCCCCGCCGCCTGCACCGATCGTGACCCCCGTGGCGCCGACGCGCGTCGGGCGCGTCGTGGCCGCGATCGCCGCTGTCCTGGCGCTCCTCGCCATCGCCGCGTTCGGCGGCTCCCGCCTCTTCGACGGCGGGCCGCGGTACCCGGCGCGGTGGGACCCGCGCGTGGCCGAGCTCGCGAAGTTCGTCGAGCACACCCGCGGCCACCCCTTCAAGCACCCGGTGCACGTGTACTTCATGACCGACGCCGAATACAGCCGCGTCGCCGGTTCCGGCAACGGCTCGCCACCGACCGCTGCCGATCGCCGGCACTCGCGCCGGCAGGCCGCCGAGTATCGCGCGCTCGGGCTCCTGAACGGCGACCCCAACCTCCTCGCGTCGAGCGAGAAGCTGCACGACTCGGGCACGCTCGCCTTCTACTCACCGCAGTACGACGTGGTGAACGTGCGCGGGTCGAGCCTCACCGTCGGCGTCCGGGTGACGCTCGCCCACGAGCTCACGCACGCGCTGCAGGACCAGTACTTCGACCTCAGCCCGCTCGACGCCGCCCGGAACGCCGACGCTGCGGGCGCGGCGCGCTCGATCGTCGAGGGCGACGCGGTGGCGACGGAGAACGCCTACATCGCAACCCTCTCCGATTCGGAGCGGGCCGCGTACGACAAGGAGTCGAACGACGAGCAGTCGGGCGCGGACGAGAGCCTCGGCGACGTGCCGAAGGTGCTGCAGACGATGCTCGGCTCGTACTACGCGCTGGGCAACGCGTTCGTGGAGTTCTGGGAGGCCGAGCCGAACGGCCCGCCGAAGCTGACGAACATCGACGAGGTGCTCCGGCGGCTGCCCACGGCCTCCGCGCAGGTGATCGATCCGACCCGCTACCTCGCCGGCGACACGCCGCAGCACGTGAGCCCCCCACGCCTGAGCGGGAGGCGGGACGTCTTCGAGACCGCCACGCTGGGCGCCGACCTGACCTTCCTGATGCTGGCGGAGCGCATCGACCCGGTGGTGGCGTTGACGGCGGTCGACGGGCTCCGTGGCGACGCCTATTCGGCGACGACGGTGCGTTCGAGCGACCAGCTCTGCGTCGACGCGAAGATGGCGATGGCCTCGAAGGCCGACGCTCGGGAGATGGGCGACGCGCTCGAGGCGTGGACGCGGGCGATGCCGAAGGAGGCTTCCGCCGGATACAAGGTCGGCAGCGACTGGGTCTCGTTCCACAGCTGCGATCCGGGTACGTCGGTGGACACGGGCAGCGGCGGTGCGTCCGCCGACGCGCTCTACTTCCCCGTGGCCCGGTTGCAGGCTGCAGCGCAGGCGGTGTCGAAGGGCCGCTCACGCACGAGCGCGCTCTGCTACGGCAACGCCGTCGTGGAACGGCTCACGCTCGCCGATCTCAAGGCCAAGGAGCGCACGCCCGGGATCACCGCGGCGATCGCGGCGGCCGAGGCCGCCTGCCCCCGCTAGAGCTCCACCTGCACGCCGAGCTCGATCGTGCGGTCGGGCGGCAGCTTGAAGAAGACGTCGGCCGTGGTCGCGTTGCGCAGCATCGTGACGAACAGGCGCTCACGCCACTTGGCCATGCCCGGCCGGTCGGTGACGCGGAGCGTCTCCCGACCCAGCACGAAGCTGGCGTTGTCGAAGTCGAGGCCGGTGAGCCGGCTCGCCTCCTCGGCGAGCATCTTGGGCACGTCGATGTCCTCGCTGAAGCCCACCTGGTGGACGAGCCGGTGCACGCCGTTGCCCATGTCCTCGTAGGTCAGGCGATCGTCGCCGGTGACGAACGGGCGGTTGGCGACCCGCACGGCGAGCACGACCACCGCGGAGGGCAGCACCGATGCGTGACGGAGGTGGGACGAGAGCGCCTGGGGAACGATGTCGGGGTTCGAGCCGAGGTACACGCCGACGCCGGGGCCGCGCATGATCGGCGTGCGCCCGAGGTCCTCCACGAAGTCGACGAGCCGGCGGTTGCGGTGCTCGATCCGCTCGGCCGTGATCTTGCGGCCGGCGAACCAGGTGGTGAGCACGATGAGGAACCCGCCGCCGATGAGGAGCGGCACCCAGCCGCCGTCGGGGATCTTCGGGATGTTGGCGCCGAGGAAGCCCAGGTCCATCATCATGAACAGCGCGCAGAGGGGGAGCGTGCGGGCGGCGCTCCACCCGAAGCGGGTGCGGGCGACCCGGTAGAAGAGGATGGTCGTGATGGCCATGGTCGCCGTCACCGCGAGGCCGTATGCCGCCGCCAGGTTCGACGACGTGCGGAACCCGAGCACGAGACCGACGCACGCCACGAGCAGCAGCCAGTTGATGGCCGGCACGTAGATCTGGCCCTCCTCGCTCTCGGAGGTGTGCGTGATGCGGACACGCGGCAGGTACCCCAGCTGCACCGCCTGACGCGTGAGCGAGAACGCCCCGGAGATGAGGGCCTGCGACGCGATGACGGTGGCCATCGTCGCCAGCACCACGAGCGGCCACAGCGCCCAACGCGGCGCCATCCGGTAGAAGGGGTTGTCGATCTTCGAGGGATCGGCGAGCAGCATCGCGCCCTGGCCGAAGTAGTTGAGCAGGAGCCCGGGGAGCACCAGCCCGTACCAGCCCATCTTGATCGGGCGGCGCCCGAAGTGGCCCATGTCGGCGTACAGCGCCTCGCCACCGGTGACGACCAGGAACACCGAGCCCAGGGCGAGGAATCCGAGCGTGCCGTTGTGCACGAGGAACGTGACGGCGTGGTGCGGCGAGAGCGCGGCGAACACGCCGGGCCCGTCGGCGATGTGGATGATGCCGAGCACGCCGAGCGTGACGAACCAGAGCACCATGATCGGTCCGAACACCTTGCCCACCGCCGCGGTGCCGCGCTTCTGCACCATGAACAGGCCGACGAGGATCGCGATCGAGATCGGGATGATGAAGCGGTCGAGGTTGGACGTCACCACCGACGTGCCCTCGACCGCGGACAGCACCGAGATGGCCGGCGTGATCATGCCGTCGCCGTAGAGGAGCGACGCGCCGAACAGACCGAGCAGCACCAGCCACCGCGCCGACCCGGCGAGCAGCGAGCCGCTGGGTCGCACCAGCGCGGTGAGGGCGAGGATGCCGCCCTCGCCGCCGTTGTCGGCGCGCATCACGAACAGGAGGTACTTGATCGAGATGATGACGACCAGTGCCCAGAACACCAGGGAGAGCAGCCCGAGGACGTTGGCCTCGTCCACGACGAGGGCCCGTCCGTGGTGCTCGTGGAACGACTCGCGCAGGGCGTACAGCGGGCTCGTGCCGATGTCGCCGAACACCACGCCCAGGGCTCCGAGCGTGAGCGCCGCCGCCGACGACGAGCTGTGACCGGACGTTCCCTCGTGGTCGTTCATCCGCAGAGCCTAGAGACCGCCGCCTACAAGGTGGAGCGCAACGCCCGGACGGCGAGGCTCAGGAGGAATCCGAGGTGCTCGTAGACGGCGTACGTGCCACGGTCGGCCTCGTCGAGTGACGCCGGGACGCCGCTCTCGTCGACGTCGAGTCGGGTGCCGAGCACCAGGCGGACGTCGTTGATCGATCGCATCACCGCGTTGAGCTCGTCGGCCGTGCACCGATCGCGGGAGAGCAGCGACTCCACCGTCTCGAGCGCCTCGAGCCGGCGCTCCACGAGCTCGCGTCGTGCCAGCGCGTCCCACCCGGCGTTGCGCTCCTCGTCGCCGCCGTAGGCCGCGGGGAACAGGCGCGCGATCGACGGGTCGTCGGTGCCCAGCAGGGCGCGCAGCTCGACGATGGCCGCGGCGACCAGCTCGCGG
Organism: Acidimicrobiales bacterium; assembly: GCA_046331245.1. Classification (GTDB taxonomy): domain Bacteria; phylum Actinomycetota; class Acidimicrobiia; order Acidimicrobiales; family Microtrichaceae; genus SSF14. The sequence continues at coordinate 258,130 of JAXLRH010000001.1, forward strand.
TCGCTGTTGCGCCACTTCAGGGTGAAGGTGCCGTCGCGGCGCGGGCGGAATCGGGTGAACAGCATCTGCTGGCAGTCTGCGGCGAGGCGTCCGATCGCGTCCACCCACCCCGCCTCGGCGAGCCGGGCCTCCGGATCGGGGAAGTACGCCACCTCCAGGTTGAGCGTCCACAACGACGACAGCAGGCCCGCCGCCTCGGCCAGCTCCATCAGCTCGTCGTCGCCGGCGAGGGCCGGAGCCGCGAGTGCGTCGAGGCACGCGTCGGATGCGCGTTGCACCAGCTCGCGCAGCTCGTGGTCGTCGAGCTCGCGTTCGCCGTCGACGTCCTGCACGGTGACCGCCAGCTCCGGACTGACGGCTGCGGCTCCCTGCGCGAGTCGGGCCGTCATCATCACGGCGACGTCGACGGGTACGACGAGGTGGAGCTCGCCGTCGGGATCGTCGATGTCGGACTCGACCACGAGCGGGTGGTCGGGGTCCCACCCGGCGTCAGTCATCGTGTTGCATCGTCGCCCAGAGGCCGTGCTCGTGGAGGCGGAACACGTCGAGCTCCGCCGATTCGCGGGTGCCGGTGCTCACCGCGGCGCGGCCCTTGTAGTGCACGTCGAGCATGAGGCCGGTGGCCTTCTCCTTGGAGTAGCCGAACACCTTCTGGAGCACGAACGTCACGTACTCCATGAGGTTGATCGGGTCGTTCCAGACGAGCACCACCCACGGCCGGTCGATGTCGGTGTCGGTCTCGTGCTCGAGGATGCCGATCGGGCCGGCGGGCTCGCCGGGCAGGGTCACGACGCGGACCTCGCCGCGAGCGGTACGCCGTCGGCGACCACGCTGGTGGCGCGCTCGGTGGCGGTCGCGTAGGCGAGCCGGAGCGTCATCACCCAGACGAGGGTGGCGCCGGCGACGTGGAAGGCGACCATGAGCGCCGGCACGCCGGCGAAGTACTGGACGTACCCCAGGGCGCCCTGCGCGACGACCACGATCAGCAGCTCGGTGGCGACGCGGGCGGCACGGCCGTTGGCGGTGCGGAGGCGCACCACCGTGACGAGCACGGTGAGGCACAGCAGCCAGACGAGCGCTGAGTGGACGCGGGCGATGGTGGTGAGGTCGATGGGCAGCCGCTTCACGACGTGCTCGATCCCCGACGAGTCCGGCAGTGCGCCCGGGTGCTTGCCCGCGCTCGTGACCAGCGACCCGCTGGCCAGCACGGCGGCGCCCAGGCCGACCATGACCCGGCACTCGGTCGTGAACCGGCGACGCGCCGGGACGACCGCGCCGTCGGCGACGTCCGCGGACTCGTCCGCGGCGCGGTGCATGAGCACGACCGCTGCCCACACGAGCACCATCGAGATGAGGAAGTGCAGGGCGACCACCGAGTACTTGAGCTCGCTGAGCGTGACGAAGGCGCCGACGATGATCTGCACCACGACGCCGATCACGAGCGCCCACGACCAGCGGGTGAGGTCGGTGCGGCGCGGCCGGCGGCGGAGCGAGCCGAGCACCGCGGCGATGACGGCCGCCGAGACGAATCCGGTGATGAGTCGGTTGACGAACTCGATCATCGGGTGGAACTCGAGCGGCGCGACCGGCTTGCCGGCCTCGCACAGCGGCCAGTCGGTGCACCCGAGCCCCGAGCCGGTGAGCCGTACCGCCGCACCGGTGACGATGATGGCGGCGAGGGCGAACACCGCCACCTGCGTGATGCGGAGGTACTGCCGGGGGGTGGGCCGGAAGCGATCGGCGAACAGCACGATCCTCACCGTAGGTCCGTGCGCCGGGCGACGGCCAGCGGCCGGCGGCTCGTGGCGCCCATTGGCCTTGCGAGCGGGCGACGCCCTACCCTTTGGGCGGTGTCGTCAACGATCGCGTCTCCCTGGTCAGCGTCCTCTGCTGACGGCGGATTGAGGACGAAGGTCGGCGGCTACGTCGCTCTCACGAAGCCCCGCATCATCGAGCTGCTGCTCGTGAGCACCGTGCCCACGATGGTGGTGGCCAACGCACCGCACGGCCTGCCGTCGGTGTGGCTCATGATCGCCACGGTGATCGGCGGCACGCTGTCCGCCGGCGGCGCCAACGCCATCAACATGTACGTCGATCGCGACATCGACTCGCTGATGGACCGCACGAAGGGTCGCCCCCTCGTGACCGGCGTGATGACGCCGCGGGCCGCCCTGGTGTTCGCCATCGGCCTCGAGATCGTGGCGTTCGGCTTCCTGTGGGCCTTCGTCAACCTGCTCTCGGCCGTCCTCGCTGTCGCCGCGTGCCTCTTCTACGTGTTCGTCTACACGCTCTGGTTGAAGCGGACGTCGGAGCGGAACATCGTCATCGGAGGCGCTGCGGGCGCCGCCCCCGTGCTCATCGGCTGGTCCGCCGTCACGAACAGCCTGTCGTGGGCGCCGGTCGTGCTCTTCGCTCTGATGTTCTACTGGACGCCCCCGCACTTCTGGGCGCTCGCCATCAAGTACAAGGACGACTACTCCAAGGCCGACGTGCCCATGCTGCCCTCGGTGGCCGAGCACGCCGTCGTCGCCCGCAAGATCCTGGCGTACACCGTCGTCGTCGTGGCGTTGAGCCTGGTGTTCGCCCCCGTGGCGCACCTCGGGGCGATCTACCTCGCCGCCGCGATCGTGCTCGGTGCCATGTTCCTCTGGCTGGCCGTTCGCGTGTGGCGCACCGAGTCGTCGGCGCTCGCTCTCAAGCTGTTCACCTACTCCATCACGTACGTCACGCTGCTGTTCGGAGCGATGGCCGTCGACGCGCTGGTGCGGGGCGGTCACTGAGATGAACGACAGGTGCCGCCTTGACCGCGCCGGGGTGTTGGCACCGTTTTCATGCGCCGCGCCCCACCGCAGTATTGTCCAGTCCCGCAGTACCGTCCGGACGGTTCGCGCCCACACGGGTACCGATGTCCGGTTGATCGATCACAAGCCTCGAGGCATCACATGGCACTGACCGACATCCGACCCGAGACCGCTTCACCATCGAGCGACACCGCAGACGACGGCGCGACGCGCACGTTGCCCACGTCGGTCGAGCGAGTGCTCGGGTCGGGCGACCACAAGACCGTCGGTCGCATCTTCATCGGTGCCTCCCTCCTCTTCGTCGCCTGCGACCTGGTGATCGCAGCGCTGGTCAACCTCAACGCCGCGGCGGGCACGGACTATTTCCTCGATCCCACCGTCGCCAACCGCTTCGGCCTGAACAACCCCATCGCCCTGCTCTTCTGCGGCGCGATGCCCCTGGTGCTCGGCCTCGCGATCTACCTGGTGCCCCTGCAGGTCGGGTCGCCCACCATCGCCTTTCCCCGCGCTGCGGCGCTCTCGCTGTGGAGCTGGCTCGGCGGCACGGCGCTCTTCACGGTCGCAATGCTGGTCAAGGGCTCCTACGGCGGCTCGAGCCTCAAGCTCACCCGCCTCGGCCACGTCAGCTTCGGCCTCCTCGCCGTCTCGATGCTCGTCGGCGTCGTGTGCGTGATGGTCACGGTGATGAGCCACCGCACGGCCGGCATGACCATCTCCCGGGTTCCGTTCTTCTCGTTCTCGATGCTCGTCACCGGCGCCCTCTGGCTCGTCACGCTGCCGCCGCTCCTCGCCATCATCACCGTCTGGGAGATCCGCCGGCCGAGCACCGACGACCTCGAGCTGTCGGCCTACCCGGCGCTCACCTGGATCTTCCACCAGCCCGCGATCTACATCGTCGCCATCCCGCTGCTCGGCATCCTCGCCGACACCTGCGGCGCCGTCGGCCGGCAGCGTCAGCGGTCCTACTCGCTGGTGCAGGGCCTCATCGTCGCCTTCGGGGCGCTGTCCTTCGGGGCCTGGGCCCAGACCGAGGCCACCCGCCAGACCCTCGTGTGGGTCGTCGCCGCCGTGGCCATCGCCATCCCCGTCGTCGCCACGCTGGGCGCCTCGCTCGACACGCTGCGGCGCGGCAAGTTCGCCGTCACGGGCGGGCTCGTGATCGTCGTCACCTCCGCCGTGCTGCTCCTCGTGGCCGCCACGGTCGGGGCGCTGCAGGGCATCTCCACCGTCGGCCACGGCCAGTGGTTCGACCTGGCCTCGGGCGGGTTCGGCACCGCCGGTCCGGGCGTGTCGATCGGGCAGTTCTACCTCGTCATCGCCGCCGTCGTGGTCGGCGGCATCGGCGCCACCTTCCAGTGGGGCACCCGCCTCTTCAAGGGTGGCCTGCCCAAGGGGGCCGGGCTCGCACTGGCTCCGCTGGCGCTGATCGGCGGCCTCGCCTTCGGTCTCGGCCACGTCATCATGGGTCTCGCCCAGCCCGGCGCCGACGGCGCCAAGGCGCTGGCCACGGTCTCGGGTGTGGGCGCCGGAGTGCTCGCCCTCCTCAGCCTCGGCGTGTTCGGCGCCGTGGTGAAGGCTGCCGTCGACACCAACTCCGATTCGGTCGTCGTGGCCGACGAGGAGCCCGCAGGTGGCACGTTCGAATGGCTCACGGCGTCGCCGCCGGTCGCCGGCAACTTCGCCGCCGACCTGGCCGCCGTCGAGAGCGAATACCCCGTCCTCGACCTCAACGAAGAGGGAGCCTCGTGATGTCGCTGATTCCGGCAAACCTCACCGCCCCGCCGCTGCCGCGGCGCCGCCAGCAGCTGTTCGGCACCACCTTCGTGGCGGTCGCCGTGGCGATGTTCGAACTGGCGCTCGTGGGCATGTACCTCGCCGAACGCGCCGGCCACCGCAACGTGTGGCTCAAGGAGAACGCCATCCCGCTCACGCAACCGAACATGCAGTTCGGCACGCTGATCCTCGGGTCGATCTTCATCCAGTGGGCGGTGTGGGCCATCGCCCGCAACGAGCGTGGTCAGGCCTACATGGCCCTCGGCGCCACCCTGCTGATGGGCGCCGCCTTCCTCAACCAGACCACGTTCCTCTGGAAGACGATCGGCCTGCGCATGAGCCAGGCGGAGGGCCCCACCTTCTACGCGGTCACCGGTGCGCACTTCATGATCGTCGTCGCCGCCCTCGCCTACATCGTGCTCATGGGCATCCGTGCCCTCGGAGGCCAGTACTCCTCACGACTGCCCGACGGTGTGTCCTCGGCCGCACTGTTCTGGCATGTCTCTGTCGCTCTGTACTCGGTGCTGTGGCTCGCCGTGTACATCATGAAGTAACCCGGAGTCGATGATGCTCACACGTGGATCAAAGGTGTTCTTCGGCCTGGCGCTCGCTGCCTTCTTCGGCGGCATCGTCTATGGCGTGATCACCAACGGCATGGCCGACGGTGGGGTGGTGCACGTCATCACCGGCAAGGGCGCGGTCGACGCGCTCCTCGGCCCGATCACCTTCGGGTACAAGGGCGGCGTCGGCGATCAGTTCGGCTACGCGCTCTTCATGGGCTCGGCCGTGTGCTCGTTCGGCGCCGGCATCGCCTCGCTCGCCTTCCGCGACAGCGATCCCGAGGCGCTCGCCGAGCTCGAGAACGCCTCGTCGGTGCCCCCGGTGTCGGAGCCTGCCGACCTCAGCGACTGGCCGATCGCCACGGCGTTCTCGCTCGTCCTGATGACGCTCGGGCTCGCGGTCGGGCCGGTGTGGTTCGCGATCGGCGCCGGCGCACTCGCCATCTCCGCCATCGAGTGGACGATCAAGGCGTGGTCGGAGCGTGCGACCGGCGATCCCGAGGTCAACCGCCTCATCCGCAACCGCCTGATGCACCCCGTCGAGATCCCCGTCGCCGGTGTCATCCTCCTCGCGATCCTGGCGTTCAGCTTCTCCCGGATCCTCCTCGCCTCCTCGGAGAAGGGCGCGGTGTGGGTCGCCATCGGCATCGGCGCCGTGATGTTCCTCGGCGCCGTGGTCATCGGCACGCAGCCGCAGGTGCGGCGTGGCGTGGTGGTCGCCGCCGTCCTCATCGGCGGGCTCGCCGCCGTGACACTCGGCATCGTCGGCGCACTGCACGGGGAGCGCAAGGAAGAGGGAAGTTCGGAGCACGCCTCGAGCGCGCTGGATTACTCAACGAGTCGGGCCGTGGGAGAAACTGACGCATCATGACTGATCGATCTGCGATGAATCGCCGCTTCCTGCGATTCGTGGGCTTCGGCACGCTGCTGAGCCTCACGCTCGTGCTCGCCGCCTGTGGCGCCCTGCGCGACGACAAGGGCCGTCCGCTCACGACGCTCAACCCCAAGGGCATCCAGAGCACCCGCATCGACAACCTGGTGAGCCCCGTGTTCATCGTGGCCACCGTCGTGTTCGTGCTCGTCGAGGGTGGCGTGCTGTTCATGGTGTTCCGCTTCCGGCGCCGCAAGGACGCCGTCGACGGCGTCGACGAGCCGGTGCAGGTGCACGGCATCCCCCGTCTCGAGTGGGCGTGGACCATCCTCCCGGCGCTCCTGCTCGCCGGCATGGCCATCCTCAACGTCAAGACGATCTGGCAGCTCGAGGAGCGCGACTCGAACGCGATCACCGTCGAGGTGTACGGCCAGCAGTGGTGGTGGGAGTTCCGCTACGACACGAACGACGACGGCAAGCCGGACATCATCACCGCCAACCAGATGGTGATCCCCGCCGGCCGGCAGATGAACCTCGTCATCCGCTCCAACGACGTGATCCACTCGTTCTGGATCCCCGCCCTCAACGGCAAGAAGGACGCGGTCCCCGGCCGCACCCACAGCTGGAGCCTCGAGGCCGACAAGCCGGGTCTCTACCAGGGCACCTGCACCGAGTTCTGCGGTCTCTCCCACGCCTACATGCGCATGGAGGTCAAGGCGGTCACGCCGACCGAGTACAAGGACTGGATCACGGCCCAGGAGAAGCCGGCGACCTTGCCGACCGACGCCACCCCCAACGACGCGAGCGACGACTCCGCCGTGCTGAAGGGCTACGGCGAGTTCAAGGCGCAGTGCGCCCAGTGCCACCAGATCAACGGCCTCGGCTACGACAAGAAGCCGACCGACGGCACCCCCGACCCGAAGTACGGCGGCGTCAACCACCCGCTCACCTCGGGCAACGCGCCGAACCTCACGCACCTCATGAGCCGCAACCGCTTCGCCGGCAACCTGCTCGCGCTGTACACCGACGACACCCGCAAGGAAGTCAACGTCAGCAACCTCGGCAACTGGCTGCGGAACCCGAAGAACCTGAAGCCGATGGCGCCCGACGAGAACCGGGGCATGCCCAACCTCAACCTGTCCCAGGATCAGATCGACAATCTGGTCGCCTTTCTCTCGACGCTCAAGTAGAGGATCGACATGGCAATCATCGAAGCCCGCACACCCCTGGCCCTCGAGGCCGGAGCGGCCGAGGTCAAGCCCCTCGGCGTCTTCGCTCGCCCGACCACGGCCCAGAAGGGCTGGAAGAGCTGGCTCACGTCGGTCGATCACAAGCGCATCGGCATCATGTACGGCATCGGGTCGCTGTTCTTCTTCTTCATCGGTGGTGGTGAAGCGCTCCTGATCCGTCTGCAGCTGGCTCGCCCGAACCAGAAGCTGCTGTCGGCCGAGCTCTACAACCAGGTCTTCACGATGCACGGCGTGACGATGGTGTTCCTCGTCGTCATGCCCATGGCCGCAGCGTTCGCGAACTACCTGCTCCCGTTGCAGATCGGCGCCCGCGACGTGGCGTTCCCCCGCCTCAACGCCTTCAGCTTCTGGTGCTGGCTGTTCGGCTCGATCTTCTTCAACTCGTCCTGGTTCCTCGGCGGTGGCGCCGACGGCGGCTGGTTCAACTACGCGCCGAACAACGGCGTGCTGTTCTCACGCAGCCACGGCATCGACTTCTACGCCATCGGCCTGCTGATCACCGGCATCGCCTCGCTGGTGTCGGCGGTGAACCTCATCGTCACCGTGCTCAACCTGCGCGCGCCGGGCATGACCTGGTTCAAGCTCCCGGTGTTCACGTGGATGACCCTCGTCACGCAGTTCCTGCTGGTGTTCGCCATCCCGGTCATCACCGTGGCGCTGTTCCTCCTGATGTTCGACCGCCTGTTCGGCTCGAACTTCTTCAACGCCGCCAACGGCGGTGACCCGATGCTGTGGCAACACCTGTTCTGGATCTTCGGACATCCAGAGGTGTACATCATGATCCTCCCGAGCTTCGGCATCGTGTCCGAGATCATCCCGGTGTTCAGCCGCAAGCCGCTGTTCGGCTACCCCTTCATGGTCGTCTCGGGCATCGCGATCGGCTTCATGGGCTGGGGCGTGTGGGCGCACCACATGTTCGCCTCGGGCATGGGCCCCATGTCGGTCATGGCGTTCTCGCTGTCGACGATGTTCATCGCCGTCCCCACCGGCGTGAAGATCCTCAACTGGCTCGCCACCATGTACGGCGGCCGGTTGAAGTTCACCACGCCGATGCTGTTCTCGGTCGGCCTCGTCGCGATGTTCACCATCGGCGGCCTGTCCGGCGTGAGCCACGCATTCGCCCCGGCCGACACGCAGCAGACCGACACCTACTACATCGTCGCCCACTTCCACTACGTGCTCTTCGGCGGTGCGTTGTTCGGCCTCTTCGGCGGCTTCTACTTCTGGTGGCCGAAGGTGTTCGGCCACTTCCTCAGCGAGAAGATCGGCAAGTGGCACTTCTGGGTCACCCTCGTGGGCTTCAACCTCACGTTCGGCCCGATGCACATCCTCGGCCTCCAGGGCATGAGCCGCCGCTACTTCACCTACTCGGCCGATCAGGGCTTCGACTTCTGGAACCTGATCGCGACGATCGGTGCGTTCACCATCGCCGTGGGCCTCATCATCTTCTGCGCCAACGTCTGGACCAGCCGTCGCAAGTTCGTCCGCGAGCCCTACGAGGTGCCAGCCGATCCGTGGGACGCCCGCAGCCTCGAGTGGATGATCCCGTCGCCGGTTCCGGAGTACAACTTCGACGAGATCCCCGAGATCCACGAGCTCGACGACTTCTGGCACCGCAAGTACGGCCACGACGAGCAGGGTCGCCTCGTTCGCATCGCGAAGACCGAGGACGTCGTGCAGAAGGCGGGCGCCACCGGCATCCACCTCCCGTCGCCGTCGTACTGGCCGATCGTGCTGTCGGCCGGCCTGCCGTTCATCGGCTACGGCCTCATCTTCGACTACTGGTGGGCCGTGCCGGGTGCGCTCATCACGATCGCCGGCTTCATGGGCTGGGTGCTCGAGCCGTCCACCGATCCCGAGGACCATGGTCACGGTGACGGTGGCCACGAGGCCGTCGAGCCCACCGAGCCGCAGCCCGAACTGGTCGCCGCCGGCGCCCAGGGGGCCATCGTCGACAGCGCTGCCGAAGCCGACGCTCCGGCTGCGGACGCATCGAGCCAGGAGACTTCCGGTGACTGAGACCTTGACCGCTCCCGCCGCGGAGGAGCACCACGACGCCGGGCACGGCGACCACGGTGACCACGGCCACGGACCCACCAACACCGGCGTCTCCAACGAGAAGCTGGGCATGTGGGTGTTCCTGGGGTCGGAGTGCCTCATGTTCGGTGGCCTCATCTCCACCTACATGCTGTACAAGAACCGGCCGGGCGCGATCACCTCGGTGCGCGGCCGCGACCTCGTCACCAGCACGCTCCGCCCGTCGCAGCTGTTCGACATCCCGTTCACGTCGGTCACGTCGTTCGTGCTGCTGGCGTCCTCGCTCACGATGGTGCTCGCCGTCAACGCGGCCAACCGCAACGACATGCAGCGGATGCGCATCTGGCTCGGCTCGACGGCGGCCCTCGGCTCGCTCTTCATCGGCGGCCAGGTGTACGAGTTCACCTCGTTCGTCCACAAGGGCCTCGGCTACACCACCAACGTGGCGAGCTCGGCGTTCTTCACGCTCACCGGCTTCCACGGCGTCCACGTGAGCATCGGCATCATCATGCTGCTGGTCACGGTCGCGCTGTCGGCCCGGGGACGCATCCCTCACTCGAGGGCGGAAGCGGTCGAGATCATCGGCCTGTACTGGCACTTCGTCGACGTGGTGTGGATCCTCATCTTCACCGTCGTCTACCTGATCAAGTAATCGAGGCTGGAATGGCTGCCATCACTGCAACCGAGCCCCACGGAAGCGCCGGTCACGACGACCACCCCTCCGACCTCATCTACTGGAAGGTCTTCGGCGTCCTCCTGGCGCTGACGGCCCTCGAGGTGTCCACCTACTGGTGGCCGCACTCGTGGCACAAGGTCACCGCCGTGCTGCTGATCGTCATGATGGCGATCAAGTTCTCCACGGTCGCCCTGTACTTCATGCACCTGAAGAACGACGCGAAGGTCCTCAAGCGGGTCTTCTTCGCCGGCATCGCGCTGGCCGTCGCCGTGTACTGCGCCGCCCTCGGCGCCATGGTGTTCTTCAACCACTCCGGCACGAAGCTCTTCAACGATCCGCCGCAGGTGCGTCAGATGCCGCCGCCCGCCACGGATCCGCCGCCGATCATCAAGCCGATCCAGCACCACTGACATAACGGCCTCGGCCACCTGCGCCGAGGTTCGGCCCTCGTTCCTCGGGCCTACTCAGGCTCCGGTACCTCGGCTCCGCCGTTGGATGGCCTCGGCCACCTGCGCCGAGGTTCGGCCCTCGTTCCTCGGGCCTACTCAGGCTCCGGTACCTCGGCTCCGTCAGTCCCAGTTGAAGAGGCGTGCGGCGAGCACCGGCGTGATCAACGCCCAGGCGGCGAGCACGATCCAGGACCCGGTGTGCACGTGCTTGCCGGCCTGCAGCGAGCCGATCATGACGTCGGCGAGCGGCGCGGCCGGCAGCACCTTGGCCACCGCCTGGAGCGGACCGGGCATCTTGCTGAACTGCACCACCATGCCGCCGGTGACCATCAGCGCCAGGTAGAGGCCGTTGCACGCGGCGAGGTTGGTCATGCCGCCGAGCGTGCCGGCCATGAGGAGCGAGAGTCCGCCAAACGCGGCGGTGCCCAGCACGGCTCCGGCGACGGCAGGCAGCCACCCGCTGCCGGGCGACCACCCCAGGGCGAGGCCCACGGCGATGAGCACGACCCACTGGCCGAGCTCGATCGTGAGCACGCACGCGAACTTCGCTGCGACCCAGCGGGGGCGGCCGAGCGGCGTGGCGCCCAGTCGCTTGAGCACGCCGTAGAAGCGCTCGAAGCCGGTGCTGATGCCGAGGCTGACGAGCGCGGACGACATCACCGCGAGGGCGAGCACCGCCGGGGCGAGGAACTGGATCGGGTCGGCGCCGTCGTTGAGCACCTTCACCTTGGAGAAGAAGACCAGCAGGCCGAGCGGGATGAACAGGTTGACGAGGAGTTGCTCCCCGTTGCGCAGGCTCAGCGCCAGCTCGGTGCGGTACTGCGCGGCGAAGGCCCTCACGCGCGCCCCGATCGGCCACGGGTGCGGGCGGTGGCGGCTGCGTCCGGCTCGGCGGTGAGCTTCGTGAACACCTCTTCGAGCTGTTGGCGACCGGCCTGGAGGTCGCCGAGGAGGATGTCGTGGTTCGCCAACCAGCCGGTGAGCGTGGCCACCGTCGCCGGCGTCGGCGCGAGCGACACGCGGTAGCGACCGGGCTCGACCTCGGTGACGACCCCGCGGACGGCGGCTCCGAGCGCGGTGACGTCGATGAGCTCGGGGGCGCGGAACGTGAAGCCGTCGGCGTCGTCGCCCGAGAGCAGCTCGTCGGGCGTGCTGTCGGCGACGACGCGACCGTTGTCGATGATCACGATGCGATCGGCGAGCGCCTCGACCTCCGCGAGGTCGTGCGTCGTGAGCATGACGGTCACGCCTTCGGTGGCGAGCGATCGGATGAGGTCGCGGATGAGCTGGCGACCCGTGACGTCCACACCGGCGGTGGGCTCGTCGAGGAACACGACATCGGGACGACCGATGATCGCCAGCGCAAGGCTCAGGCGCTGCTGCTCACCGCCGGAGAGCGAGCGCCACGCAGCCTTCGCGCGGTGCCCGAGCCCCACGAAGTCGAGGAGCGGCTCGGGATCGCGCGGGTTGTCGTAGTAGCTGGCGTAGAGGCGCACCGCCTCGATGGGGCGGATGCCGGTGTAGATGCCGCCCGACTGCAGCATCACGCCGACGCGCTGGTTGAGCTCGGCACGGTCCGCCCGGGGGTCGAGGCCGCACACCCGGACGGTGCCCGACGTGGGCCGCCGGTAGCCCTCGAGGCACTCGATCGTGGAGGTCTTGCCGGCGCCGTTCGGGCCCAGGACGACGGTGATCTCGCCCTGGTCGGCCCCGAAGGAGAGGTCGTCGACGGCGACGACGTCGCCGTACTGCACGCGCAGGTGGTCGACCTCGACGATGGGCACGAAGGGAAGCTAGTTCCGCTCGGCGGGAGGGCGGTAACCACCGATGACCGCACCGAGCGCGGCGACGTCCGCGACGACGTGATCCGCTCCGGCTTCGGCCAGCTCGCCGGCCGGCGCGTAACCCCACTCGACGCCGATGGTGGTGAGCCCGTGGTGCCGGCCGCCCTCGACGTCGTAGCGCCGGTCGCCCACCATGAGGGCCGGCCGTGGATGGCCGAGGCCGGCGAGCGCCTCGCCGATCACCTCGACCTTCGAGTGGCCGGTGGCCGTCATCGACGCCGCGGCCACCACGTCGAAGCGTCGCGCGAGATCGAAGTGGTCGAGCATCCGCTCCGTTGCCTCGCGGCCCTTGGAGGTGGCCGTGGCCAGCCGGTGGCCGTCGGCCCGGAGCGCGTCGAGCAGTTCGGGCATGCCCTCGAAGGGGACGCACTCGAACTCGCCGTGCTCGGCGTAGTGGCGGCGATAGAGGATCCGGCCCTCGTCGAGCCGATCCGCAGCGACTCCCAGCGCCGCGAGCATGTCCATCAGCGGCGGACCGAGATGTGCGAGGAGCTCGTCGTGAGGGGGAATCGGCAGGTCGAAGTGGGTGAGGGTCGCCTCGATGCAGCTGATGATGCCCGGCGCCGAGTCCCACACCGTGCCGTCGAGATCGAACACCACCGCCGGACGCATCCCGACGAATCTACCGGTCGATCGTGTCGCTCCTAAGGTGTCGCACGTGCGATCGCCCCGGCCCGGCCTCCGAGTGACCATCGTGTGCATGCTCGGCGCCTTCGTGTTGTCCGCGTGCACCGAAAAGCGTCTCGACGAGTCGCTGAAGGAGAACCCGAGCACCACGGCGGTGTCGTCCAGCCCGACCGTCGGCCCCGTGGGCGGCCCCACGACGACGGCCCCGGCCCCGGCAGGGCGCGTGATCGCACGTCTGGCAGCCGTGAACACGAACGACCTCAAGCTGGGAGCCGCGTTCAACGCCCAGTTCCTGTCGCTCCAGTTCTACGCGGTCGGCCTCGATGCGACCGAGGTGCAGTGCGCCGCCAACCGTGTGGTGGCCACGGCCGGCGCCGACTTCGGCGGACGGGCCGTCGGACAGGTCATGTCCGGCTCCGGCATCACGCCGGACGTACTCACGCCGTGCGTGTCCACCGACCGGTTGATGAAGCTCGCGTCGACGGGCGCACACCCCGACCTGTCGCGGGCACCGGCGGACCTGCTGCGGTCCGTCTTCACCGAACTGGCCTCCGCGGGCTACGAGAGCGCCGGGCTCACGGCCGTCGAGGCGACCTGCCTCGCCGACCGGGTGGTGGGCGCCCGTGCCGATCAACAGCTCGCCAAGCTCGGTACCCAGCTCGACCTCACGGGCAACGGCGTCGAGCCTGCGTTGCCCGACTGCCTCACGCCGGAGCGCATCAGCGAGCTCGCGCGCTGATTCGTTGGGCCGTCCCCCGCCGGGGAACTACCGTGACGAGCCATGCTCGACATCCGATGGTTCCGCAACGAGCTCGACCACGTCACCACCTCCCTCGCCCGCCGCGGTGAGGACCTGTCGTCGGTCGACGCCGTCGTCGCCCTCGACGACGAGGTCCGCCAGGTCAACACGAGCAGGGACGAGCTGCGCTCGCGCATCCGCGCGCTGAGCAACGAGGTGGGCCAGCTCATGCGCGACGGCCGTCGCGAGGAGGCCGCCGACCTGCAGGAGGAGAGCCGAGCGCTCGGCCAGCAGGAGAAGGACCTCGACGCACGGTCGATCGCGGCGGCGGCGGAGCTCCGTGACCTGCTGCTCCGCATCCCGAACCTTCCCGCGGACGACGCTCCCGACGGCGCGTCGGAGCACGACAACGTGGTGGCCCGGGTGGAGGGCTTCGACGAGGCCTCCTACGAGGACCACCAGCGCGTCCCGCACTGGGAGACGGGCGAACGCCTCGGCATCCTCGACGTCGAGCGCGGCGTGAAGATGTCCGGCTCGATGTTCGTGATGTACCGCGGCGCCGGCGCCACCATGGTTCGGGCGCTGTGCCAACTGGCCCTCGACCGCAACGCCGACCTGTACGAGGAGGTGCGCCCGCCCACCCTGGTGCGCACCGACACGATGGTGTCCACCGGTCACCTCCCCAAGTTCAGCGACGACGCCTACCACCTCGAGCGGGACGACCTCTACGCGATCCCCACCGCCGAGGTGCCGCTCACCTCGCTGGCCCGCGACGAGATCCTCGACGAGGTGGCACTGCCGATGCGGCTGATGGCCCACACCTCGTGCTTCCGCAGGGAGGCCGGCTCGGCGGGCAAGGACACCCGAGGTCTGCTCCGTGTCCACGAGTTCGACAAGGTGGAGCTCCTCGCGTACGCAACGCCCGACCAGGCGCAGGCGATGCACGCCGAGATCCTCGGTCGCGCCGAGCAGCTCATCTCCGATCTTGGCCTCGCCTACCGCATCCTCGACCTGTGCGCCGGCGACCTCGGCAACTCGTCGCGGCGCACGTTCGACATCGAGGTGTACGCGCCCGGCGTCGATCGGTGGCTCGAGGTCTCGTCGGTGTCGTGGTTCGGCGACTACCAGGCCCGCCGCGCCAACATCCGCTACCGGCCCGCCGACGCGAAGGGCACCGAGGTGTGCCACACGCTCAACGGCTCGGCCCTCGCCGTCCCCCGTGTGTGGGCGGGCATCGTGGAGACGCACCGGCAGCCCGACGGCTCGGTGCTCGTGCCCGAGGTGCTGCGGCCCTACATGCGCGGCATCGAGCGGATCGGCTGACGATGTCCGGCGTCGACCCCGAGTTCACCCACACCGACGTCCCCGGCTACGAGGGCGAGCGGCTCACCTACGACATCGGCGAGCTCATCGAGTCCGAGATCGACACCGACCCGTTCGCCCAGCTCCGCCGCTGGCTCGACGACGCCGAGGCGGCCGGGGTGAGCGAACCGACGGCCATGACCGTCTCCTCCCTCGGGCAGAACGACCGCGTCCACTCGCGGACGGTGCTGCTGCGACGGCTGACGTCGTCGGGTCTCGTGTTCTTCACCAACCGCGACAGCCACAAGGGCGCCGAGCTCGCGTTGCACCCCACCTGCGCCGCGCAGCTCCTGTGGCTCGACCTGCACCGTCAGGTGCGCGTCGAGGGCACGGCGGTCCTGCTCGACGACGGTGACGCCGACGAGTACTTCGCCGGTCGTCCGCGCGGTAGCCAGATCGGTGCCTGGGCGTCGCCGCAGTCGGAGGTGTTGCGCGATCGCGCCGACCTCGAGGCCCGCGTCGCTGCGGCCGAGGAGCGGTTCGCCGACGCCGACGTGATCCCTCGCCCGTCCAACTGGGGCGGCTACCGCATCGAGCCGGACCAGTTCGAGTTCTGGCAGGGTCGGCCCAGCCGCCTGCACGACCGCCTGCGCTACCGGCTCGACCTGCACGGCCACTGGATCGTGGACCGGCTGGCTCCCTGAGCCGCCGAGCTACATCCCTGCCGGGGGGACCCGCCGGCGCTCGCCGTCGCTACCGGTGAACCAGGCGTCGCGCGGCCAGATCCAGTCGTCGCCGCCGTGGCCGTGGATCTGCACGCCGCACCACACCGTCACGTCGTGGTGCCGCCAGATCTCGGCGCTGTCGAGCGCCTGCCACAGGTCGACCTCGAGAGCTTCGAGCGTGGAGATCGTCAGGTCGACCAGCGATGCCGGCGGGGCGGCGGGATCGACGAGGCGCAGCGCGAGGCGCGTCGCCTCGTAGTCGTCGAGGTCGATCTCGGTCGGGAGATCGCCGCGCTGGGACCGCTCGAAGATCGAGGACAGCGCCCCACACGTCGCCGTGGGCTCGGTCTGCTCGCGGCGGAGGGTGACGCCGATCGTGCCGTCGGTCTCGATGCCGATGTGCGGGAAGCCCAGCACCAGCACGCAGCCCCGTCCGTCGCTGTTCGGGATGTGGCTGAACGCCGCGCCCCAGCCGGTGCGGCCGAGCGCCGGCACGCCGCCGAGACCGGCGAGCGTGAACGCCGGGCCCCACACCTCCTGGATGGCGGCGAAGAAGTCGGTGGTGAGCTCGTCACGGCAGATGCTGACGAGGGGCAGCGTGCGATCGGTGGTGAACCCCAGCGACTCGATGGTGCGCTCCACGTTCTGGAGGTACTGGCCGCTGGGGAGCGAGCCGGGAAAGGTCGCCTGCAGATCTTCGGAGAATGAGCCCATCGGGAAGACAGTCTCACTACTTCGGTGGGTCGATGCCAACCGTGTGGTCGGGCGGGCGGCGGCGCAGCACCACGGTGATCAGCACCGCCGCGACGACGACGAGGACGACCGCGATGCCGATGCGGCCGGTGCCGATGTCGGAGATCGTCGAGGCCAGGCTGTCGCGCCACCCGGCGATCGTCTCGGCGAACCCGCTCGACGGCTGTCCGCCGGTGAGCACCCGCGCCTCGTACCAGCCGTAGTAGGTGGCGACGAGCCCGCTCACGATGAGCAGACAGCCGCTGATGCGGCCCATGTACGGCAGCAGGTTGCGCATGCGGCGCACGATGCCCTGCCGTGCGAAGCCGACGGCGATCGTGAGGACGCAGATGATCGCGCCCATGCCCAGCGCGTACGCGACGAGCGTCGTGAGCCCCGTGAACGTGCCGCTCCGGCCGAAGGTCGTGGTGACCGCCGCCAGGAAGAGCGGGATCGTGCAGCTGAGGGATGCGACGCCGTAGCTGATGCCGAACACGAACGCCGACCACGCCGACTGCGACCCCGACGTGGTGGCCAGCTTCGGGAGCTTCACCACCGGCACGAAGCCGGCGACCATTGCGATACCCAGGATCGCGATCACGATGCCGAGCCCCACGATGACCCACGGCAGGCGCTGACCGACGACGTCGGCGACCGCACTCCACGCGGCACCGATGATGCCGAACACGAGCACGAAGCCGGCGGTCATCGCCGCGCTGACGAGCAGGGCACGGGGGAGCGGGTTGCGCGCCGCCGCCGCTTCGGCCGGATCGACCCCCTCCAGGCCCAGGTAGTACGAGAGGTACGCGGGCAGCAGGGCGAACCCGCACGGGTTGATCGCCGCCAGCATTCCGGTGGAGAAGGCGTACGCGAGCGAGCCGTTCACGACGCGTCCCCGATGAGGTCGGTCAACGTCCGCTCGTCGGTGATCGACGTGTTGTGCAGGGCCGACACGGTGCCGTCGGCGCGCAGGACCACGGTGTGCGGCAGCTGGGTGCCGGCGAAGGTGCTCAGCACCTCGTTGGTCGGGTCGACCGTCTGCGGGTAGGTGACCCCGGTCGTGGCGATCATCTTCGTGCCGAGCTCGGGCGACTCGAACACGTCGACTCCCACGAAGTTCACCGTGTCGCCCAGACGCTGGTGCACCCGCTCGAGGAGCGGCATCTCCTTGATGCACGGCGTGCAGCTCGACGCCCAGAAGTTGATGACGGTCGGCTTCCCACGCAGCGACGCGAGCGTGATCGTGCCGCCGTCGAAGCCGGTGAGCGACACCGCCGGCGCCGGTCGGCCGACCTCGGCCCGGACGTCGCTCGTGCCCCGGGGGACCTGCCCGTTCACGAGATCGTCGGCGCCGATCGTGGAATCCGACGCCGCCGGTCGCACCACGAACATCCAGACCGCGCCGAGGGCGACGGCGAGCGCCAACATGGTGCCTCCCAGCAGCCTGCGACGGGAGGTGTTCACGCCGCCACGGTAGCCGGGGCGCGCAAACGGCCCACGGTCGGGGGGCCACCGTGGGCCGTTGCGTGTTCGGATGCGCTGTCGTCGGTCCGGCTCGTCGAGCGTTGCCGGTCCTCGCCGTGCATCGATGTCCCGGTCGGATCGGCGTCTGCCGGTCAGGCGGGCTGGAGGTGCCGCAGGTGCTCCGGGAAGGGGATCACCGGCAGCTGGTCCTCGGGGCGGGGGTTCCGAGGCGGTCGACCACGACGACGCTTGGTCATCACGATCTTGCCGGAGACGAACAGCTGGCCGCCCCAGACCCCCCACTGCTCACCGCGGGCGAGCGCGGTGTCGAGGCAGTCGACGATGACCGGGCACGTCGCGCACATGCGCTTCGCTTCGGAGATCTCGCCGATGTCGTCGGAGAAGAAGAGTCGGGCCGTTTCGGGGCCTGCGGACGCGCACGAGGCGTTGCGCTCCCAGGCGGGGTCGGGTTCGAGGATGAGGGGCAGGGCGGCAGTCATGTCATGGGATCCTTCGGTGGTGTGGGGCGTGGCCCCGACGGATGTTCAGGTTCTGTGGCGTTGGCGCGGTCGCGCCGAGAGGTGGGTGATCGGGTTCCGCGAGGTGTGCTTGGTCATGTCCTGTTCCTTGGTTGGTTGGTGTTGGTGGGTGGGTTGGTGTCTCGTTGCCGAGAACGACGAAGGGCCACCGGTTTCCCGGCGGCCCTTCGGAGAGATCTTCTTCGGTTTCGAGTCGATCGGACTCGTTACGAAGTTCCTCCAGGGCCGTGCGCCGGGTTCGACACCACGTTGAAGCCGGCGTGCTTGATACCGGTCGCGATGTCGAACCACTTGTCGGTCGCGTACGCGAGGCAGCGCTGCATCGACGCGCGCGCCGAGGCCGTGGTGGCCTCGGTGGTGGAGATCAGCATCTCGTTGCGCATCGGACGGTGTTCCTCGGTCGGCCTGGCTGCCAGGCTCGGAGTTCGGGTTTCAGTATGCCGCCGAATGGGCGGCAGGCGGTGACAATGGCACCACGCATCGCCGATCCCGTCAAACGAATTACGGAGAATCCTCCGAGATTGGCAGGATTCGCACGTTCTCCGGCCGGATCAGCCCTCGATGACGTAGTTGAGCGCCCCGTCCACGCGGTGGCGGCGAGCCCGGCCGGCGAGGCGCAGGTGCTCGAGGTGGGCGAACGTCTCCGACTCCGCCATCGCTCCCCACGATCGCTCCGAGAACAGGCGGTGGGAGTACTCGATCACGCTCGCGTCGCCCACGTCGGTGCCGATCTTCACGAGCTCCTCGAGCCGCTCGACGTGGTGACGCTCGATCGCGTCGACGCGGCCGACGAGGTCGGTGAACGGGTGGCCGTGCGCCGGCAACACCAGGCGGACGTCGGGGAGGGTCGCGACCTTGTGCAGCGCCGCGAAGAAGTCGGCCAGCGAGTCGGCCGAGTGGGTCATGCCCGAGATGTGGGGCGTGATGGTGGGGAGCACGTGGTCGCCGGAGAGCAGCACGCCGTCGGCGGGGTCGAAGAGGCACAGGTGGTCGCCGGTGTGCCCCGGCGTGTGCACGGCAACCCACTCGCGGCCGCCGAGCACGATGATCTGCTGGTCGGTGAGCCGCACGTTGGGCTCGGTGTCGATGAAGCCGCGGCGGGTGATGTCGTCCCACGACCGCATCCACGCGATCTCGTCGCGCGTCGGGAACGGCACGGTGCCGCCCCACGGGGAGCGGCGGGTGGGCAGCTCGGGGATCTCGCCGTCGCCCAGCAGCGCCTCGGCGAACGCCGCGGGATCGAAGCCGTCGTCGGGCCGTCGGGGCAGCAGCTCGGCGTCGTGGTCGTCGGTGAGGTCGCGGGGGTCGAACAACGTCGTGAAGTGCTCGTGGGCGACGATGTCGGCCTGGTTGCTGATGCGCAGGCGGCCCGCCCCACCGAAGTGGTCGGGATGGCTGTGCGTCACGAACACGGTGTGCACGCGGCTCACCGGAGCGCCGATCTGGGCGAGCCGCGACTCCAGCGCGGTGGCCGACTCGGGATCGGGGAAGCCGGGGTCGATGACGGTGAAGCCGTTCTTGTCCTCGAGCGCATAGCAGTTCACGTGGCCGAGGCCCGGCAGGTTGATCGGGAGCTGCATCCGGTAGACGCCGGTCGCGACCTCCGTGACCTCCTCCGACGCCGGGAGCTTCTCCTGCCGTTCGATGCGGACTGGCTCGGTCATGGTCGGCTCATGTCGCGTCGCGAAACACCGTGCCGCGCCAGTAGGCGAGCTCGGCGACGCTCTCGCGGATGTCGTCCATCGCCCGGTGCGAGGTGGCCTTCTTCGGCGCTCCGGCGAGGGTCGTTGGATACCAACGGCGAGCGAGCTCCTTGAGCGTCGACACGTCGATCGACCGGTAGTGCAGGTACTCCTCGATCTCGGGGAGGTAGGCCGCGAGGAAGCGGCGGTCCATCCCGATCGAGTTGCCGCACAACGGCACCGTGCGCGCCGTGGGCACGTGCTCCTTGATGAAGGCGAGCGTGGACTCGCCGGCGTCGGCGAGCGTCAGGGTGGAGGCACGGATCTCGTCGAGGAGGCCCGAGGAGGTGTGCATGTCGACCACCACCTGGTCCATGCCGGCCAGTGCCTCCTCGGGCTGGTGCACGACGAGGTCGGGGCCCTCGGCGACGATGTTGAGGTCGTCGTCGGTCACCAGCGTCGCGATCTCGACGATGACGTCGGTCCGTGAGTCGAGTCCGGTCATCTCGAGGTCCATCCACACCAGCATGGAGTGAGCGTACCGGGAGCCACCGTCGTCGAGGTTCGCCCCGGCCGCTGGCCGCCAGAACCGGGGAGGTAGTGTCCGCGGCGTGGACATCCCCCTCGTACGCCTCGATCCCTCCCTCGACATCCCACGGTTCGCGAAGCCCGGCGACGCCGGCGTCGACCTCCGCTCCGCGGTGGACGTCACCCTCCAGCCCGGCGGCCACCGTGCGCTCGTGCCCACGGGCATCGCCATCGCGATCCCCGAGGGCTACGCCGGGTTCGTCCAGCCTCGCAGCGGGCTCGCGCTCCAGCACGGCGTCACCTGCCTCAACACGCCGGGCCTCATCGACTCGGGCTACCGCGGCGAGCTGAAGGTGCTGCTGATCAACACCGATCCGACCGAGGCGTTCGAGATCACGCGTGGTGAGCGCATCGCACAGCTCGTCGTGCAGGCGGTCGAGCACCCCCGCTTCGTCGAGGTGGACTCACTCGAGGAGTCCGAGCGCGGCGAGGGCGGGTTCGGCCACACCGGCCGCTGAGCTACTGCCCGACGACGCTCTGCGCCGACGGGCGCAACCGGTCGCCGTCGGGCTCGAGCTCGAACCGCGCCAGGCGGTGACCGTCCACGACGACGACCGCTTCGGGCGGCGTGTCGGCGTCGGCGAACGTCCAGGCGACGAGACGCGCCGTCGGCGTGGCGCCGGTGCCGTCCCACTCGACCGCCGTGACCATGTTGTCCGTGACGCCGCAGCCCGAGTTGAGGTAGCGCTCCCACCGGTCGCCGGTGCGCGAGAGGGGCGACGCGACGGGGAAGTGCGTGTGGCCGAGGATCATCCACACGTCGTCGACCCCGGCGCTGTGGATGGCCTCCCAGAGCAGCTCCTCGTCGAGCGAGTCGTACTCGGAGTTGGCGCCGAACGTGGGGTTCACCGTGATGAGGCGATCGGGCAGGCGACCGTCGCGCATCATCCGCGTGGCGTCGGGGGCCGGGAGGCCTTCCGGCGTGTTGAGGCGGGGCACGTCGATGAGCGTGTTGGCGATCCAGGCCGACAGCTTGCCGAGGTTGTCGCGCTCGGGAGCGTTCCAGCCGTCGGTGTGGTGGCCGTGGCAGACGAGCGCGACCAGCTCGCCGTCGGCGTCGCGCAGCGCCAGGTAGTCGCCGAGGGGGAACTCGCCGAGCTGCTGGCGCAGGCGGTCGGCCACCATGGGACGGCTCGTCGGGTTGTCGTGGTTGCCGACGGTGCGGAAGTAGCGGCCGTCGCGGACGAAGCGGTCGCGCAGGCGGTGGTAGATGCCCTCGTTGTTGTCGATGATCTCGTCGAGGTGGGCGCGGTACGTCTCGGTGAGGAGCGCGGTGTGGCCGTAGCGTGCCAGCACCGCGCCGGTCATGCGCAGGGCGTCGTAGGTCGCGCCGTAGGTGGAACCTCCGACGAGCCAGTAGTCCTCGATGTCGCCGTTCTCGCAGAGCGACCACTCGCCGTCGGCGTACACGTCGAGCATCAGCTCGTAGAGTCGCTTGGTGCCCTGGCGGGCCGGCCAGTCGACGCGCCCCGGCACGCAGCGGTGCAGGTCGGACGTGACGACGAGTCGGATGTTCGCCGGGGCCTCGATCACCTGGTTGCCCGGCGCTGCCGGCAGGCGGTGGGACGCGATGGCGCGCACCTGGCGCGGGAACTCGGCGGTGAGCCGCTGCGCCCGGCGGTTGTTGGTGGCGGCGCGCACCATGATCGCCGGTGCCCACGCGGGCGTGAGGAGTCCGACGATGCCGAGCTTGACGGTGGCCCACACCGCGGCGATCCAGCCGATTCTGGAGGGCTGCAACTCGGCGTCGACGCGATCGGGATCGCGCTGATGGGCCCACTGCACCGCACCCGCGACGACGCGACTGGCTCGGTAGCGGGTGCGGGCGGACACGGCGGTTAGTTTCTCATGATCGGTCGGCGACGGAGGACAAGATGACGGTCAACGAACGGGCACCAGAGGGGGACCGGACGCTGGCCGGCGTGGCCGACCGGCTGTCGATGCCGCTCGAGGAGGCGATGATGACGCAGCGCGCCGTGCGCCGCGTGCTGCCCGACCCGGTCGACGACGACCTGGTCGTGCACCTCATCGAGCTCGCGCTGCGTGCGCCCACGGGCTCGAACGGGCAGAACTGGGAGTTCGTCGTCGTCAAGGACGCAGCCACGAAGGCGGCGCTGGCGAAGCGGTACCGGCAGGCGTGGCGCATCTACGGCGGCATCGGCCACCGGGTGAACCGGGACAACCCCTCGATGAAGAAGGTGCTGGGCGCGGTCGGCTGGCAGGTCGACAACTTCGAGCAGATCCCCACGCTGGTCGTGCCGTGCCTCAAGGGCTCGCGGGTGCCGTTCTTCCCGGCGCCCCCGATCGGCCCGTCGTCGTACTACGGCTCGATCTACCCGTCGGTGCAGAACCTGTTGCTCGCGGCGCGGGCCGTCGGGCTCGGCGCGTCGCTCATCACGCTGCCGCTGTGGTCGTCGACCTCGGCCCGGCGCATCCTCGGGCTGCCCGTGTCGGTGATGCCCTGCTGCATCGTGCCGCTCGGCTGGCCGCAGGGTCGCTACGGCCCGACGACGCGCCGCCCGGTGGGCGACGTGGTGCACCTCGACCGCTACGGGACGCAACCGTGGAAGTAGCCCAGGGTCTGCTCGACGAGGTCGCCGCCCGCGTCGACGAGATGGAGACGGCGCGCCGGCTGCCGGCCGACCTCGCTGCGACGTTCGCCGCCGCCGGCCTGTTCCGTCAGCTGGTGCCACGGTCGCTCGGTGGTGGGGAGTCGCACCCGCGCGAGCTCGTCGACACGGTCGAGCGCATGGCCACGGTCAACGGATCGGCCGCCTGGTGCGTGATGATCGCCGCGACCACCGGCGCGATGGCCGGGTGGCTGCCCGCCGCCTCGGCTCGCGAGGTGTTCGGCGATCCGCTCGGCGTGTGGGGCGGTGCGTACGCGCCGCTCGGTCGCGCCACGCGCGACGGCGACGCCTGGTCGCTGTCGGGTGCCTGGCCGTGGGGGAGCGGCTCGCAGAACTGCACCTGGATGGCCGGCGGCGCCGTCTGCGACGACGGGGTGTTCCGCCTCTGCTACGTGCCTGCGTCCGAGGTCACGATCACCGACAACTGGGACGTCGTCGGCCTGCGCGGCACGGGCAGCCACGACTGGTCGGTCGACGGCGCGATCGTTCCCGTCGAGCGCACGGTCGACCTGCTCGGCGGCTCGCCCGTCGAGGAGGGCCCTCTCTACCGGTTCCCGTTGTTCGGGCTGCTGGCGCTCGGCATCGCGGCGGTCGGGCTCGGTCTCGGCGCCGCAGCGCTCGACGCGCTCGGCGAGCTGGCGGGAGCGAAGACGCCGTCGCTGCAGCGGCGCAAGCTCGCGGAGCGCGGCACGGTGCAGGCGGAGGTGGCGCGATCGACGGCGGCGTTGCGCGCCGCACGCGCCTACGTGTGGGAGGCGATCGACGAGGCGTGGGAGTCCGCGCTCGAGGGCTGTCCGCCCACGATCGAGCAGCGCGCGAACCTGCGTCTCTCGGCGACGCACGCAGCGCACACGTCGGTCGCGGTCGTCGACTCCTGCTACACGCTCGGCGGTGGAACGGCCGTGCGCAACGACTCGCCGCTGCCGCGCCTGATGCGCGACGCGCACGTCGTCACGCAGCATCTGATGGTGTCGCCGGTGACGCTCGAACCGGTGGGTCGCGTGCTGCTGGGCCTTCCGGTGGAGCTGCTCGATCTCTGATGGTCGACGTGTTCGACGGCGCAGACCCCGAGCGGTTCCGGGCCCAACCCAACTCCAGATGGAGGCGCTACGGCGACGACGTGATGCCGGCCTGGCTCGCGGAGATGGACCTGCCGTCGTGCCCGGCAGCGACGCTCGCCGTCGAGGAGCTGCTCGCCGGGGGCACGTTGGGTTACCAGGCGGACGAGCTGCCGATCGAGCTGGCCGAGGTGTTCGCCGGCCGGATGTCGACGCGGTTCGGCTGGCAGGCCGACGCCGCACTGGCCCGACCGGTGACCGGAGCGAACCTCGCGTTCCGCGACATCGTCGAGCGGTTCACGGCGCCGGGCGACGAGGTGATCGTGCAGGGTCCGGTGTTCCCGCCGCTCGCCGGCCTCGTGACGACGACGTGTCGGGTGCTCGTCACCCACCCCGCCGCGCTCGTCGACGGGGTGTGGCGCTACGACGCCGAGCGCCTCGAACAGCTGGTCACACCCCGCACGCGCCTGCTGCTGGTGGTGAACCCGCACAACCCGCTGGGGCGCGTGTTCGAGCGTGACGAGCTGGCGGCGATCGCCGCGGTGGCGGAGCGACACGATCTGATCGTCGTGGCCGACGAGGTGCACGCCGACCTCCTCGCGTCGGGTCGGCACCACGTGCCGATGGCATCGCTCGGCGACGACGTCGCAGCCCGCACGATCACGCTGGCGTCGGCGGTGAAGTCGCACAACCTCGCCGGCTACCGGTGTGGCGTCGTGCACCTCGGCAGCGAGGAGCTCGCCCGGCGCTACGACGGCGACGACCGCACCTGGTACTGGGAGGTGTCGACCCCCGGCATCGTGGCCACGATCGCCGCCTGGCGGCACGGCGACGAGTGGCTCGACGAGGTGCTCGCCGGCTTGGCGATGCGCCGTGCGCAGCTCGCGGCCTTCCTCGCGGAGCAGCTGCCCGAGGTGGGTTACGTCGAGGGCGAGGGCACGTTCCTCGCGTGGCTCGACTGCTCCGCGCTGGAGCTCGGTGAGGACCCGGCGTCGTTCTTCGAGCGCTCGGCGCTCGTCGCGCTCGCGCGTGGCGCCGACTACGGCGCCGGGTACGAGCACCACGCGCGACTCACCTACGCGACGTCCGCGCCGCTGTTGTCGGAGATGCTCGAGCGGCTGGTGACCGCCGTCGACCTCCGCTCAGTCTGACGGAACCGCGTCTGGCGGCGCGGCCCGCCGCTCGCCCCAGCGGTTCCAGTGCGTCACCTTCTCGACGGGCCGCCGTGGCGCGCGCCCGAACGAACCGGTGGGGTGGCCGATGGGGATGAGCGCGACCACCTGGTAGCGGTCGGGCACCTCGAGTGCCTCGCGCACCTCGTCGTGGCGGACGCGGAACACGGTGGTGAGGGCCGAGCCGAGGCCGAGCGCTCGGGCCGCCAGCATCAGGTTCTGCAGGGCCGGGTAGACCGACGCGTAGGGCGTGCCCACGTCCATCACGCCGTCGGCGTCGGTCACGTCCATCGAGATGTCCGCCATCGCGGCGGCGACGATCACCGGCGCCTCGCCGAAGTGGTCGGCCAGGTGACGCGAGGCCGCGATCGTGCGCTGCCACGACGCCTCCTCCTCGGGTCGTCGCGGCGGGCTGGCGGCCAGCATCGCCGCCTCGTAGCGCAGGTACGACGCGCGGTAGATCTCGCCGAGTCGTGCGCGGACGTCGGCGTCGGTCGCCACGACGAACTGCCACGGCTGGATGTTGCCGCCCGACGGCCCCTGCTGCGCAGCGCGGAGGATGGTCCAGATGTCCTCGTCGCTCACCGGTTCGTCGGTGTACCGACGCATCGCACGGGTGGTCATGAGGCCCTCGATGAGGTCCATCGTCACCGTCCTTCGAAGTTGGGCGCCCGACGTTCGACGATGGCGTCGATCGCTTCGGCGTGGTCGTGGGAGAGGAACGTGGTGAGCTCGAGCGCGGCGGCGTAGTCGTACAGCGTCTCCATGCGCTCGCGCACGCCCTTGTTCACGGCCGCCTTCGTGAACCGCACGGCGAGCGGCGGGTTGGCGGCGATGCGGCGGGCGACGGCGAGCGCTTCTCCCTGCAGGTCGGCCGGGTCGACGACGCGGTTGATCAGGCCGAGCGCAGCAGCGTCGGTGGCGGTGAGGGTGTCGCCGGTGAGCAGGTACTCCTTCGCCCGTGCCGGGCCGAGCACCAGCGGCCAGATGACGGCGCCGCCGTCGCCGGCGACGAGGCCCACCTTCACGTGCGGGTCGCCGATGACCGCGTCGTTGGAGGCGACGATGACGTCGCACAGCAGAGCGACCGACGCACCGAGGCCGATGGCCGGGCCGCCGATCGCCGCGACGATCGGCACCTCGACGTCGAGCAGGTCCCAGATCATCGCCTTGGCGTCGACGCGCAGCTCGGCGAGCCGCTCGGGGGTGCGGAGCGTCGGGAACCAGCCGAAGTCGCCGCCGGCACTGAACGCGCCGGGCGTGCCGGTGAGCACGACCGCCCGCAGATCACGCTCGGGGCGGAGGCGGGCGAACAGCGTGGTGAGGTCGTGGTGGAGCGCCTCGTCGACCGCGTTGAGCTCGCTGCCGGGACGGTCGATGACGACCCGCAGCAGCGCGCCCTCGTCGAGCGTCTCGAACCGGAGGCAGGTGAACCCGGTGGTGTCGATCATGCGAGCTCCCGGGGCAGGCCGAGCACGCGCTCGGCGAGGATGTTGCGCTGCACCTGCGTGGTGCCACCGCCGATGGTGAGCGCTCGGGAGAACAGCTGGGCCCACGGCCAGGCCTCGTGCTCGCCGCCGCCGAACCGTCCGGGCCGGTCGTCACCGGCGAGCATCCCGGCCGCTCCCGTGAGATCGGCCGCGAGATCGGTGATGCGCTGCCCGTGCTCGTCGGCGAGCAGCTTCTTGAGCGAGGCCTCCGGCCCCGGCTCGGCGCCGGCCAGCGTCTGGGTGAGGATCCTGTGGCCGTGCAGCTGGAGCAGGACCGCCTCGGTGTACATGGCGGCGGCGCGCTGACGGAGCAGGGGGTCGCGAAGGCCTCCCGTGGCGCGGACGGCGTCGAAGAAGTCGGCGGTGGTCGGGCCCTGGCCCCAGCACACCCCGCCGGTGGAGAGCGAGACCCGCTCGTTGCCGAGCGTGACCCGAGCGAGGCGCCACCCATCGCCCGGCGCGCCGACGAGGTGGTCGGCCGGCACCCGCACCTCGTCGAGGAAGACCTCGTTGAAGTGGTGGTGGCCCGACATCTCGCGGATGGGGCGGATGTCGATGCCCGGCTGCCGCATCGGGCAGATGAAGTACGAGATGCCGTGGTGCTTCGGCGCGTCGGGGTCGGTGCGGGCGAGCAGGATGCCGTACTCCGAGCGGTCGGCCCACGTCGACCACACCTTCTGCCCCGTCACCACCCAGTCGTCGCCGTCGCGCACCGCGCGCGTCGTGAGCGACGAGAGGTCGCTGCCGGCCTCGGGCTCGCTGAACAGCTGGCACCAGAACTCCTCGCCCCGGAGAAGCGGACCGAGGAACCGTTCCTTCTGCGCTGTCGTGCCGGCGTGCACCAGCGTCGGGCCGGCCCAGCCGATGCCGATCGGATTGTCGACCCCGGTCACGTTCGCCGCCGCCAGCTCCTCCGCGATCACGAGCTGCAGCTCCGGGTCGGCGTCGAGACCCCAGGGAGCGGGCCAGTGCGGCGCGACGTAGCCGGCGCCCGCGAGCTCGTCCGGGGACGGATCCGGATGGGCGGCGAGCCACGCCCGAACCTCGACGCGGCGGGGATCGTCGGGAATCGGGAGTTCGAAGTCCACGGCTCGCACCGTAGATCACCCCGTTCGGCAGATCACCCCGTTCGACGGAGCCGGATCGGCCGTCTGCCACACTGTCTGGCGATGGAGACGAGGGTGCGCGACCAGCTGGGAGGCCACGCGTCCGAGTGGGATCGCCTCGTCGACGCGATGCCGTTGCCGTCGCCGTTCCTCCGGTCCTGGTGGCTGACGAACGTGGCGGTGGGGGAGCCCCGATTCGTGCTCGTCTTCGACGGCGAGACGCTCCTCGGCGGCCTCGCGCTGCAGCGCTCGGTGAAGGCCGGGGTGGAGTGGTTGCAGTTCCTCGGCGCCGGTCCCCTGGAGCCCGACCACCTCGACCTCGTGGCAGCGCCCGGCCGCGTCGCCGAGGTCACGGCCGAGGTGCGGCGCTGGCTCGGGCGGCGCGGCGATCGTGTGATCGACCTCGTCGGCGCCCGCGCTGCGGCGTGGGTGCTCGACGCGGTGCCGGGAACGGGAGGCGTCACGCCGCTCGAGGTCGCGCCGTACGTCCCGTTGCCGAGCACCGCGGAGGAGTACCTGGCGACCCGCCCGGGGCGGATGCGCAGCACGATCACGCGGTCGGCGAAGCGCCTCGCGAAGGCAGGCGTCACGTTGCGGGTGGTGGGCGCCGACGCGGCGCCGGAGGAGGTCGACCGCTCGCTTGCCGCCCTGTCGGCGCTGCACGACGGACGGTGGGGCGACGCGTCCGGATTCCTCGGCGCATGGGATGCGTTCGCCGCCGCGGCGCGTGCGGGGACCGCCCTCGGCGAGTTCCGCTTCCACGAGCTGGTCGACGCCGACGGCGAGATCGTCGCCATCGAGGCCGACTTCGCGGTGGACGGCCGCATGAGCTTCTACCAGGCGGGGCGTCGCACCGACCACGAGCTGCGCGGCTCCGGCTCGGCGTTGCGCTTCGACGTGATCACCTCGGCGATCGAGTCGGGGTGCGCCGAGTTCGACCTGCTGCGCGGCGGTGAGGCGTACAAGGCCGACTGGGCCGTCGACCGTCGCGGCCTGCTGCGGGTGCGGCGCGGGGTCGGCGTGCGCGGGCGGGCGATCGTGGCGGCGGCGCGCCTGAACGTCGCCGTGCAGGACGCACGCGCCTCCCGCGCCGCCGCTCGGGGCGGGGCCGCGACCGACGGCGGCGGTCCGGAGGCAAGCACGCCGACCGGTGGGCGCATCGTCTTCTACACCGACGCCACGCAGATCGGCGGCGCCGAGAGCGTCGCGAAGACCTTGCTCGCAGAGCTCGACGAGCGCTTCGCCGTCATCGTCGTCGGCACCGACCAGACGGTGGTCGACGACATCGCCCGCGTGCGTCCGCAGTCGGCGACGATGGTGCTGCCGCCGATCAACGACCGCAGCGATGTCGCGGCGATGCTCGCCCATCGCCAGGCCATCCGGGCGCTGCGGCCCGACGTGTTCCACGCCAACCTCTCGGAAGGGTCGTCGTGTCAGTACGCGCTGCTCGCGGCGCTGTCGGTGCCCGGCGTCCGCGTCGTCGTCACCGAGAACTCGCCCATGGGCGTCCGGTCGGAGTTGTCCCGGCGCATCAAGCACTGGTCGGCACCGAGGTTCGACGCCCACATCGGGGTGGGTGTGGAGGCGGCGCGACTCGTGGAGCAGGACGCGGGTCTCGCTGCCGGCTCGGTGCTCGTGATCCCGAACGCGGTGCCGGTCGTGGAGCATCCGGAGCCGGCGCCGCGAGACCCCGACGTCCGCTCGATCGTCGCCGTGTCGCGGTTCGATCCCGTGAAGGGCCTCGACGTGCTGGTGGAGGCGGTGGCCCTGCTCCCCGCAAACGTGCGCGCCCGCGCCCGTGTCGTCGTCTACGGCGACGGGCCTGAGCGCGAACGGTTGAGGCGCTGTGGCCGAGCGCGGCGTCGGCGGCGTCGTCGAGCTCGCCGGTTGGGTGGACGACGTGCGGTCACGGCTCGTCGACTTCGACCTGTTCGTGCTGCCGTCGCGGCTCGAGGGCCTCCCGATGTCGTTGCTCGAGGCGATGCACGCCGGCGTCGCGGCCGTGGCAACCGACGTGGGCAGCGTGAGCGAGGTGCTCACCGACGGTGTGTCGGGATGGATCGTGCCGCCCGGGGATCCGGCGGCGCTGGCGGCGGCCATCGCCGAGGCGCTGACGAACGACGAGGCCCGCGCCGCCGTCGCCGCAGCCGGTCGGCGGGTCGCGCTCGACCGGTTCTCGAGCGCCACCAACGTCGCGGCCTACGAGGCGGTGTACGACCGGGTGCTCGCGGCGCCGCCGCGTCGGGGCGGGTTCAGGATTCGCCGGAGGGTGCCGACAGATCATCCATGAGCACGGCCACGAGTCCCCTGTGGCTGTCGCACCACGACGCCGACGGGCTCGACCGCTGCGTCGTCGTCGGAGGGCGTCACGTGTGTCGGCGCTGCGCGGTGCTCTACCCGTTGGCCGTGGCGGTCGCGGTGGCGCAGGTCGCCGGCGCGATCCCCGCCACGGTGGGTGTGTGGGTGATGTGGCTCGCTCCGGTGGGCGTCGTCGCCGAGTGGGTGGCGGAACACCTGGCGGGAGTCGGCTACCGCCCGGCGCGCCAGGTGGTGCTCACCGCGATCGCGGCGCCGTCGCTCGGCATCGCGTTGGGACGGCACGCGCGCCATCCGTTCGAGGCGGCGGCGGTCGCCCCGATGCTCGTGTTCGCGTCGGTCTGCCTCGTCGTCTGGTTCGTCGGTGCTCAGCGCCGCTCGGCCGGCGATCAGGGCCTGGACTGGGAGCTGGAGTTCGAGCGGAGCGAGGCCGATCGCCTCGGCCGGCTCACCGAGCTGGCGTTGGGTCAGCCGGGCTCGGCGACGAAGTCGATGAGCTCCTCGACGGCCCCGACCAGCGACGGGCTGAGGTCCTTGTAGGTCGTCACCTTCGACAGCAGCAGCTTCCAGAACTGCCACGACTCGTCGATGCCGACGGCCGCGCAGATGCCTTCCTTCCACGGGAGGCCACGGGGGATGTCGGGCCAGGCGTCGAGGCCGATGAGGCGGGGGTCGACGGCGGCCCAGATGTCGATGAAGACGTGGCCGCGGATGAGCACGTCGGGGTGGTCGACCGACGCTGCGATGCGCGACTCCTTGGAGTTGTCGACGAGGTGGTCGAGGAGCACGCCGAGGCGGCGATTGGGGCGCGGCCCGAACGAGGCGACGATCTCGGCGAGGTCGTCGGCGCCGTCGATCGGCTGCACCACGATGCCCTCCGAGCGGAGGTCGTCGCCCCACACCTTCTCCACGAGCTCGGCGTCGTGCACGCCTTCGACGAGGATGCGGCTGGCCTTGGCGACCTTGGCCGTCGACGTGGGGTCGGCGATGGAGCCGGACGCGGTGATGCGGCGGCCGGCCGTCGACGCCGACGGCGTGGGCCGGACGAGCGTGTGCGGCCTCCCGTCGACCAGGAACCCGCCGGGCATGTTTCGGACGCGGCGGTCGCGACCGGAGTCGTCGCGGATCGTGGTGGCGGCGTCGGTCCACTCGACGACGGCGCCGATGACGCCCGACGCCTGGTGGGTGACCTCCAGGCCCGGGTTGGCCGCGACCTTCGGGTACTCCTTGCGGCGGCTCGGGCCGTTGTCGATGTCGTCCAGGCTCGACAGGATGCCGCCCTGGTAGCGGGGAGTGCTCATCGGCGGCGATGGTAGTTGGGGTGTCCGCGGCGGCCGCTCATGGGCGGCGTGCGACCAGCGACACCTCGATGTGGCCGTCGTCGCCGACGGTGGTGAGCTCGGGCCGGTATCGGTAGCCCAGGGGGTGGTCGAACTCGGCGAGGCCGGCGGGGTCGTCGAGCTGGGTGGCCAGCACGTGCCGCACGAGCGCTCCCTTGAGCAGCTTGTTCCAGTGCGAGACGGTCACCGTCTTGCGGGCCGCGCCCGTACCGGTGTCGTCGACGAACTTCACCGAGACACGCGCCGCGAACGACGAGGGGTCGGGCGACCAGGCGGCGGCGTGCTCGTTCGGGAGCAGATCCCACACGGTGCGGCCGGCGACGAGCGGCGCGAGGGCGGCGGTGAGCTGCGGTCGCCACCACGTGGTGGTCCGTCCCATCGGGGCGAGCGCGGCACCCATCTTGAGCTTGTAGTCGGGGATCGGGTCGGTGGGCGTGACGAGGCCCCAGAGCGCGGAGAAGATCACGATCTGATCGGCGGCGCGTTTGCGTGAACGGGCCGGCAGCGACGCGTGGTCGAGCTCGTCGTAGAGCACCCCGGTGTACCGCTCGATGGCGGGCATGGTGGGTGCGGTGGCAAGTGAGCGGTTGGTCGCCCGTGCGGCGGCGAGCGCCGTGCCCTTCACGCCGAGGAGCTTCCCGCAGGCGGCGGCGTTGGTGCGCATCGTGCGAGCCAGCGCGCCCATGACGGCGCGTCGGGAGGCGTCGAGCTCGGGGAAGCGCATCGAGCCGGGCGACCAGGGAGCGCCCTCGCCGCCGGGGGCCTTGCCTTCCGAGGGAGGGAGGAGGATCAGGGGCGGCGCCACGGCGAACGAGCGTAGAGGCAGTCGGCTTCTGGCGATTCCACTGGATGGGGTACGCTTCACTGAACAGTGTTCGGACGTTCGGGGGAGGTGTGCGATGCCCTGGAAGACGAAGAAGATGCGCAAGATCGGACCCTTCTGGTTCGAGTCGTCCAAGGTGTCCGAGACCTCGCAGCTCCGGCGCGTCGGTCATCGCCGACCTGCGCCGCTTCTGCCGAGCCGGCCCCTGTTCGGAACGACGACCGCCGCGCCGGCACCGGCCACGTCCACGCCGGCAGCGGCGGGTGAGGGCGTCGGCCACTGAGGTGATGCCTCGGTGATCCTTCGGGAAGTTCAGGTGCTCCGGAGCGGGCGCCGAAGAACTTCCTCGTGGGGACTCAACATTTCGCGATCGTGGCCGACATGAGCCTCCGCAACTTCGACGACCCCCGGGTCGGGCGGGCGCTCGTGAAGCGGGTGATGACCGAGATCGCTCGTCTCGGCGAGGCCGACGACCGGATCCTGAACAGTCGCCTCCGGATGCGGCGCCGGCGTTCGCTGGCCGTGGAGCTGTCGCTCGTGGTGTCGGCCGATTCGAGTTGGGAGGCGTTCGATTACGGGGCGTCGGTGCTGCGGGCGTCGATCCACGCGGCGGGGGGCACGTCGGTCGGGTGGGAGCGGATCGTGCCGGCGGTGCTCCAGCTCTCGGGAGGGGGCGAGCCGGCGGGCCCGACCTGGGAGAGCGCGTCGCGCGCTGCGACGCGCCGGGCCGTGCATCGACCGCTCCCGGCGTTCGCTGCGGCGGCGGAGGGCTGCATCGACCTGCGCTGACGGCGCGGAACATGTGGGCGGCGCGTGGCGTTGGGAGCACCCGGTGCCGGAGAGGCCGGCCCCCGGAAAGTCGTGACGACCACCATGGTGGGGACCCGTAGCGTGTCGGCCGTGCCCGACACCGACCATCGCATGATCACGCCGCCGTTCGTGATGGTGACGTTGTCGACGTTCGCCTACTTCCTCACGCTGGGCTCCCTTCTGCCCACGCTGCCGCGGTTCATCGAGCACGAGCTGCACGCCGGGAGCGTCGCCGTAGGTGTGGGGGTGGGGACGTTCGCCATCGCCGCCGCCGTGCTGCGCCCCTTCGCCGGTCGGCTCGGCGACATCCGCAACCGTCGCCTCCTCGTGGTCGGCGGGTCGGCCCTGGTGGGCACGTCCGTCATCGCCTACTCCCTGGTGGGTGGGCTCGCGTCGCTCATCGCGCTCCGCTTCGTCACCGGCGTGGGCGAGGCGGCCATGTGGGTCGGCGCGGCGACGGCGATCCAGGACATGGCGCCCGAGAATCGTCGCGGCGAGGCGGCCTCGTACTTCTCGGTGGCGTTGTACGCCGGATTGGCATTCGGCCCGCTCGCCGGCGAGTGGCTGGTGCGGCATCACGGCTACGACAGCCTGTTCGTCGCGGCCGGCGCGTCGGCGCTGGTGGCCAGCGTGCTCGGCCTGTGGACGCCGGCGACGACGCCGCACGACCCTCAGCCGTTCCGCCTGTTCCACCCGGCGGCGATCGGCCCGGGCGCGATCCTCCTCCTCGGGCTCCTGCCCTTCGTCGGATTCTCCACGTACGTGTCGCTCTACGGTCCCGACGTCGGCGTCGAGGACGTCGCGCCGTTGCTGCTCACGTACGGCGTGCTCGTGCTGATTATCCGGGTCGTGGGCGCCCGCCTTCCCGACCGGCTCGGGTGGCGGCGGGCGTCGACCATGGCGTTGGTCGTGCTCGGCGGAGCCGGTCTGGTGCTCAGTCTGTGGGGCGCGGCGCCCGGGTTGTGGGTCGCGACCGTCGGTCTGGCGCTCGGCATGTCGCTGCTGTTCCCCGCGCTGCTGTCGGCCGCAGTCGCGAACGTGGCCCCGAACGAGCGCGGGCAGGCCGTGGGAACGTTCTCGGTGGCGTTCGACCTGGCGAACGGGTTGGGCCCGGTGCTGCTCGGTGGCGTGGTGTCGCTCGGCTCCTACCGAGGCGCGTTCGCCGTCGCCGGCATCGCCGCGTTGGCCGGGCTGGGCCTGGTGTGGCGCATGGCGGGCACCGGTCGGGCGTGATGACGTCGGATTGCCGCTTGACGTGATGTCAAAGTGACGTCACCATGACGTCATGGATCTGACACAGCACGTCGAGGAGTTGCGGCGCCAGCTCGAGCTGGCGGCCGAGGCGGGGGGAGAGGAGGCCCGGGTGGTCGCCGGGCGGCTCGTCGGCGCGCTGGAGGCGGCGGCGCGGCTGGTGCTGCTCGACGCCGTCACGGCGGCGGCCGCCGAGATCACGCTCGACCTGGCGCCCGGCTCGGTCGACGTTCGACTGCGCGGGCGCGATCCCGAGTTCGTGGTGACGCCACCGCCCTCCGACCCGGCGGGCGCCGGCGGTCCGGCAGCGACGGCGCCGGCCGCGACGGTCGCTGGCGGAGCGACGGCCGGCGGCGACGCCGACGACACCGGCACCTCCCGCATCACCTTGCGCCTGTCCGACCAGCTCAAGGGGCGGATCGAGGAGGCGGCCGGTCGCGACGGCCTCTCGGTCAACTCGTGGCTGGTCCGCACGATCGGCGCCGCCGTCGGCGCGACCGACACGCCGCGGAGCACGGTGCGATCCAGCCCGCTCGGCGGCCAGAGCTTCACCGGCTGGGCTCGGTAGCCCGCCGTTCCCATCGATCACGTCAAGGAGAGTCGTCATGCCATCGTTCCCGACACCCCAGCCGATCGCCGTCGTCGTCGACCTCGTCGGCAACACCCGCGTCACCGCGAGCGACCGCACCGACACCGTCGTCACCGTCGAGCCACTCAACCCGTCGAAGGCCGCCGACGTGAAGGCGGCATCGCAGACCGTGGTGGACCACGCGAACGGGCGGCTGCTCGTGAAGTCGCCGAAGGGCTGGTCCCCGTTCGGCGCAGGCGCGGCCGTGATGGTCACCCTCGAGGTGCCGAGCGGGTCGACGCTCGACGGGACCTCGGCGATGGGCGACTTCCACGTCGAGGGCGAGCTCGGGACGTGCACGCTGAAGACGTCGATGGGAAGCCTCCGCCTCGACGTCACCGGCGAGCTGCGGGCCAAGACGTCGTTCGGCGACGTGACCGTCGACCGCGTGTGCGGCAACGCCGACGTCTCGACCTCCTCGGGCGACGTGCGGCTGGGCGAGATCGACGGCACCGCGGTGGTGAAGAACTCGAACGGCGTCACCGAGGTCGATCACGTCGCCGGTGACGTCCGCGTGAAGTCGTCGAACGGCAACGTCCTCATCCGCCGTGCCGGCACCGGCGTCAACGCCCGCACCGCGAACGGTGACGTGCGCGTCGGGGAGGTCGCCGGCGGAGAGGTCGTGGTCGAGACGGCGACGGGCGAGCTCGAGGTCGGCATCGCCCCCGGCGTGGCCGCGTGGCTGGATCTGAACACCCGGTTCGGGTCGGTGCGCAGCAACCTCGGCGCCGCCGACGCTCCCGAGGAGACCGAGGGCACGGTCGAGGTTCGTGCTCGATCGTCGTTCGGCGACATCGTGATTCGTCGGGCGTCCGCCGCCGGCGCCGCGCGGGGGGCATGAGCGCCGTGGCCGACCTGCACGACACCCCCGCGATCAGCGCGATCGGGCTCCGCAAGGCCTATGGCGACAAGGTCGTGCTCGACGGCGTCGACCTCGCCGTCGCCGAGGGCACGGTGCTCGCACTGCTCGGTCCGAACGGCGCCGGCAAGACGACGATGGTGCAGATCCTCTCGACGCTGATCACGGCCGATGCGGGTCAGGCGTTCGTCGGTGGCCACGACGTCGCGACCGAGGCCGACGGCGTGCGGTCGCTCATCGGCGTGACCGGCCAGTTCTCGGCGGTGGACAACCTGCTCACCGGCGAGGAGAACCTGATGCTCATGGCGAGGCTGCGCCACCTCGGTCGCGGCGAGAGCCGGCGCCGGATCGGTGAGTTGCTCGAACGCTTCGAACTCACCGACGCCGCCGGCCAGACGCCCACCTCGTACTCCGGTGGCATGCGACGACGGCTCGACCTGGCGATGACGCTCGTGGGTGATCCGCGGATCATCTTCCTGGACGAGCCGACCACCGGTCTCGACCCGCGGAGCCGTCACGTGATGTGGGACATCGTGCGCGGTCTCGTCGCGGACGGTGTCACGGTGCTGCTCACCACCCAGTACCTCGACGAGGCGGATCAGCTGGCCGATCGCATCGCCCTCCTCGACCGCAGTCGCATCGTGGCCGAGGGGACACCAGCGGAGCTGAAGCGGCGCATCCCCGGGGGGCACGTGTCGCTGCAGTTCGCCGACGTCGAGGCGCTCGACGAGGCGGCCCGCCGCCTCGGCACGGCGACGCGTGACGACGAGGCCATGACCCTGCAGGTGCCGAGCGACGGCGGTGTCCGTTCGCTGCGCGCCCTGCTCGCCGACCTCGACGAGTCGATCGAGGTCGAGGGCCTGTCGATCCGCACGCCCGACCTCGACGACGTCTTCCTCGCCCTGACGGGCGGGGCCTGCGACGAAGGAGCGATCCGATGACTGCTGTCACCCATGTCGTGACCGACTCGGCGACCATGCTGCGTCGCAACCTGCGGCACATGCAGCGGTACCCGTCCCTGACCCTGATGCTCGTCGGCATGCCGATCGTCTTCCTGCTGATGTTCGTCTACGTGTTGGGCGGCACGATGGGGGCGGGGCTCGGTGGTCCCTCCGGCGGCAGGTCCCAGTACCTCGCGTACGTCGTGCCGGGCATCCTGATGATCGCGATCGGGGCGGCAGCGCAGGGCACGGCCATCGCGGTGGCCATGGACATGACCGAGGGCATCATCGACCGGTTCCGCACGATGGCGATCTCCCGCGCCGCCGTGCTGACGGGCCACGTCGTCGGCGCGTTGATCCAGACGATCGTCTGCATCGCCACGGTCGTCGTCGTCGCTCTGGCCATCGGGTTGCGGCCCACCGCCGGGCCGCTCGAGTGGTCTGCCGCCGTCGGCATGATGGTGCTCATCGCCTTGGCGCTCACATGGCTGACCGTGGCGATGGGGCTCACGGCGAAGAGCGTCGAGACGGCGAGCAACACCCCGATGCCACTGCTCCTGCTGCCGTTCTTCGGGAGCGGGTTCGTGCCGTCGGACACGATGCCGGCCGGTCTGCGCTGGTTCGCGGCGCACCAGCCGTTCACCCCGATGATCGAGACCGTGCGCGGCCTCCTGATGGGCACGAGGATCGGCAGCAGCGCGGTGATCGCCGTCGCATGGTGCGTGGTGATCGGCGGGTACGGGTACCTGCGGTCTCGCGCCGCCTACGACCGGCGGGCCGTTCGGTAGGTTGGGCGCCCGGCCGGTGGCGCTCAGCTCGGGCGCCGTGGGGCCGACGGGGAACGCATGGTTGGAGGACCTCGCCGACGGGTGATCGCGACGGCGCTCGTCGCCGCAGCGACGCTGTGCGTCGCGCTGCTCGCCGTCGTGACCTCGGACGACGGCGGGGAGATCCGGCTCGGACGGGGCACGACGACCACGGGCGCGACCACCACGACCGACTCCTCGACGGCAGCGCCCACGTCGACGAGCGTCGACCCCACGACCTCGACGGCAGCGCCCGTGTCCGCACCGCCGTCGTCGTCGGCCCCGGCCGCACCGAGCCCCACCGACGCACCGTCGGCCACGACGCCCGCCGCTCGCGCGACGGCGATGGCCGTGCCACCGGCCCGCACGCCGTGGTTCTCGCCGTCCGCATCGTGGAACCGTCCGGCCGCCGAGTTCGGCGTCGCGACGGAGCTCCAGCCGTATGCCGATCGGCTGTGGAACTTCGGTGGCGGCGCCGCGCCGGCCGGCACGTTCAACGTGGCGTTCAGCGAGTACTCGGTGCCCGTGTACCCGCTGGCCGAGGCCAGCGAGTTCGCCCGCGCGTACCAAACCACGTGGTCGATGGAGCTCTTCGGCTTCGGCGCGCCGCTCGGCCAACGCATTCCGTGGAACCCGGCGTGGCGGCCGGGCACCGGCAACGACAACCTGCTGGCGGTCGTCGACGAGTCCACCGGCCGGGCGTGGGAGCTGAGCGGCGTCGGGCAGCAGAACACCGCGTGCGCGAACCGGGCGAACGTGGCCGCCGCGACCCGCGACAACGACGGCCGGTCTCGGTACCTCTGCCTGTCGGACCTGCGGATGTACGACAACCTCTTCACCGCCTCCGACGGGTCGACCGTCGACGGTCGCGGCGGTGGCATCAACAAGATGGCGCTCCTCACCCGGGCCGAGGAGGTGAAGACGGGCACCATCCGTCACGCGCTCGAGCTGACGATCGCGTCGACCATGTTCGGCCAGCCGGCGTGCGCTCCGACCCAGGGGGCGTCGGCACCGGGTGCCGGTGTGTCCTGCGGCTTCTTCCTCCCGCCGGCGACGAAGCTCGAACGCACGAACCCCGACACCGGCTGCCCGACCCCACAGGTCGTCACCGACGCGGAGCGGGCGAAGACCGTGCCCGAGGGCATGCGCTTCGCGATCAACGTGACCGACGGCGAGATCGAGCAGTGGCTCGACGCCCGCGGGTACCGCGGTCCGCTGCGGAACACGGCCAGGGTGTTCGCCGTCGCGCTGCGTGACTACGGATGGATCGTCGCCGAGACCGGGTGCTGGGGCATGCACATCGAGACCGACTCGGTCATCGGAGCGCAGTCGCTCACGTGGCAGCAGCTCGGCGTCAGCGGTGACGGGTCGGCGTGGCCGCGTGGCGACCTCCTTGCCGGGCTCATCACGCCGGGGCGCATGTACGTCGTCCGCCCGCCAGGGTGACGGCGGGTTCGCGACGTCGTCCCGTCTGAGTCGGCGTTGGTGTGGGCAGTGGTCCTCCGCACTCGACGACGAAGGAGGCGCGATGAGCGACGATCAGAAGGATCGCAAGGACGAGGACGGGCACGATCTGGACCCGGAGCCACTGGACATCGACCTGGAGGACGTGAAGAACGCGTTCCCCCACGGCGACAACCCGCACCCGCCGAGCGAGTCCGAGGTGCAGGTTCCGGGCTGAGCCCGGCCGACCCCTTGACCGGTCAGCCCCTGCCGTTGCGATACAGGTCGAGGTGTTCGAGGTCCTTCGCTCGACCGGAGGACTCCTTCAGTCGTTCCCATGTCGCGACGCTGATGACGAGAGCCGTGGTGTCACCGAAGGTGTGGTGCTCGGCGTCCGGGGCGAGGTCGACGAATCCGCGCTCGGCGCCATCGGGGGCGAAGACGATGTCGAGCGGGCCGTGGATGGTCATCAGGTGAAGGGTGTCGTATCGGGCCCAGTTTTCGATGGGGTGTCGCGGGAACGGCGTACCACCGACGTCAGCGGTGAGGAGCCCGGCCTGGAGCTCGTCGAAGGCGGCGGCGAGGCACTCGAGGTTCTCGGTGTCGCGACTCGGCGTGACATCGATGTCGATGGTGGCGGGGACGGGAAGGTCGTGGATCATGGCCGAGACCCCTCCGATCACGACGAACTGCACCTGCTGGCGCGTCAAAACTGCGACGATGGCGGCGGAATCAAGCACGGATTGCTGTGCTTGCACGGGCGGCTCGACGACGCTCGCGCCGTTCGAACGCCGCCAGCTCTGCTGGGGGGAGCATCGACTCGGCCATCGCTCGCGCGGCGTCATGCGTGTCGGGTTGTGCCAGTCGCATACGGAGCTCGAACCCGGCGGCAGCGAGGACGCGTGAGAGCGTCTCGACCGACGGTGATCGCCGCCCGGATTCGTAGGCCGAGATCGCGGCCTGACTGGTGTGGGCCCGAGCCGCCAGCTCCGCCTGGGTGAGCCCGGCCTGTCGCCGGGCCATGCGAATCAGATGCCGTGAGTACGACTCGGACGCCATCCCCGCATCATACCGGTACCGGTGTCGTCCGCCGACCGTCCGTCTGTCGCCCGGCGCTATGCCAGGAGCAGGCCGGCGGTGCCGGTCAGGTCGAGGACGCGCCGCACCCGCGGTGACGTCGCGACCACGGTGATCGGCACCGAGCTGTCGCGCTGGGCGACGAGTAGGACCCGGAGGCCCTGCGAGTCCATGAACGAGACCTCGGACAGGTCGAGCTCGACCCGCTCCGCGGCGTTGCAGGCGACCGCGAGGTGGTCTTCCAGCAGCGGCGCCGACGCCATGTCGATCTCTCCGGCGACGACCACGCGCACGCCGCCGGCGCTCCTCGTGTAATCGATGAACAGTCCGCGCACGTCGGTGCAGACAGATGTGGGGACCTGATCCATCACGGCCACTCCCTTCCTCGAGCCGATGGAAGGGGGCCAGGTCGATCGCTACAAGGATCCGACGGCCAACCACTGACGTTGTTCAGTCAGTGTGCGCCTCGGTCGCAGTCTGCGATACCCCGATTCGGGGGATCCTCCGTCAGCCGAGTTGGAACGTGGTGGTCGTCCCGCCGGTGGTGATGCGCAGGGTCGAGCCGTTGTCGGTGGCCGCGACGTCGAAGACGAGGTCGCCGGTGCGTGTCTCGCCCGACGCAAGGCTCGTCTCGAGATCGAGGGTGCTCGCACCGGTGGTCGCCGGGGTGGGTGCGGTCGCCTGACCCGACGGCGCGACCAGTTCGATCGATAGGCCCGAGAGGTCGAGCGGGTTCGACGTGCCGTTGACCAGACGCATGGTGACAGTCGAGCTGGACCCGGGCGTGAAGCCGATCACGGCGGCCTGGAGCCCCTCGGCGATCGAGGCCGAGTTGCCGAACGGGACGCCGACCGCCGTCGGCGACGCCGGCGTGGTCGAACTGGCCTGTGGCTGCGTGGGTCGAGACGTGGGAGTCGGAGCCGTGGAGGCCGGTCGGTTCGACGTCGGTGCCGCGGTCGACGGGGTCGTGGTGGTCGCGGACGCCGCCGTCTGAAGCGCGGCGATGTCCTGGCACACACGATCGAGCGCCTTCTTCGAGCCCGGGTCAGTGCCGGGGCGCCAGTTGGTCGTCGT
The DNA here is from genome assembly GCA_046331245.1 of Acidimicrobiales bacterium. Classification (GTDB taxonomy): domain Bacteria; phylum Actinomycetota; class Acidimicrobiia; order Acidimicrobiales; family Microtrichaceae; genus SSF14. The sequence goes on from JAXLRH010000001.1 coordinate 299,613, forward strand.
GCCGTTGTCGAGGGTGACCGTTCGGTCGTTCCAGTCCGTGATCGTCGTGTTCGTGCCGCTGCACGCGTACGGCTTCTCCGGATCGTCCGAGCGGGTGGCGAGCCACACGACCAGGGCCACGATGAGAGCGATCACGACGATGGCGGCGACGAGCGGCCACGGGCTGCGCTCGGGCTCCCTCTCGACGACGACGTCGTCGTACCCGCGCTCCACGTCGCCCCACGCCGACCCGTCCCAGTAGCGACGGGTCGATGGGTCGTCGGGGTTCTCGTACCATCCGGGCTCGAGGCTCATGGGTCTCCTTGAATCGGCCGGACCCCTCCTTCCCGCAGCGGACGCTTCCCAGTCGGTTTCAGCAGGCCCGCAGCGAGCGGCGATACGTGTTCGCGAGCACGACGACCCCGCGGGTGCTGAGGTGCACCGTGTCGTAGGTCATCACGTCGTTCCCACCGTTGGCCGCGATCTGCTGGTTCCACGCGATCACGTGGACCTTCTTGTTGGCGCGGGCGATCTCGCCGAGCGCCACGTTGATCGCGTGCGCCGCGTCGGCACGTGGCGCGCCGGCGCGGGTGATGCCCTCGTTGATCTCCACGAGGAAGATGCATTTCGCCGAGTCCAACATCGACACCATCGACTCGATGTTTGCTCGCGTCTGCGCAGTGGGAACCTGCTGGAGCGCGTCGTTGGTCCCGATGTTGACGATCGCCTGGTCGGGCTTCGACGCGGCGATCACCTTCGCCTCGGCCATGACCTCGTCGGCGCGCGCACCGAAGTGACCGACGAGCTCGACCTGATAGGCGCTGTCGAGCGCGGAGTGCAGCGGCTGCTGGGCGAGGTCGGTGATCGAGTCGCCGATCACGCCGACCTTCGGCTTCCCCGACGAGCAGGCCGGCAGCAGCACGGCCGCGGTGGCGAGGAACAGGACGGAACGGAGGCGGCGCGAGGATGTCACGGCCCGGCGGTACCCCCGCTCCGAGGGATGCATACGCCGGATGGCTACCGGGTAATTCAGATGTGCGGATCGGCGGTGCGCTCTATCGTTGCGCTCGTGACCACACTCTCATCGTCGGCGAGTTCCCCCACGGGGTCGAGCACGTTCTGACGTCGCGCGGCCCCACCACTCGGAGGGGCTGCCACAGGTGTAGCGAGCCGGTTGCTAACCGGTCGGGCCGCAAGGCTCTGCGGGTTCGAATCCCGCCCCCTCCGCCACGGAGCGTGCCGCTGGGATGGCTGGCAACCGGTGTCGAATACCGGGGGGCGCGTACGTGTCGGGGTTCGACTCCTCCACGCTCCGCTGCCGGTGATGCGCGTGGCAGGACTCCACGGCGGGATCACCTGGAGTGCCTTCCATGGAATCCAGACCGATCGGCGGGTAAGATGCATTCCATGGAAGAGATATCTGTGTCGGACAGATCAACGGGGGTTGAGCTCGCGGCGCTCTTCGGCCATCTGGTGAGGTTGGAGATCGAACTGTGGGATCGCGTCGATCACCGACTCCGCCAGGATCACGATCTGCCACTCTCGCGGTTCGAGCCGATGGAGGTGATGGGTCGGGTTCCCGGATGCCGGGTCGCGGACATCGCCCAGGCGCTGTCGATCACGGTTGGTGGCACGAGCAAACTGGTCGATCGCATCGAGCAGTCCGGGTGGTGTCGTCGCACGCCGAACCCGGGCGACGCCCGCTCGTCGCTCCTCGGTCTCACCCGACCCGGACGCCGCTTGCTCGGCGCCGCCCGACGGTCGTTCGAGGACGAGCTCGAGCGTTCACTCGGCGTGGCCCTGCCGCCCGAGCACCTTGCATCGCTCTCGACGACCCTGGGAGCAGTGCGGCAACGACTCGCGGACACGCCGAGGGCCACCCGGTGACCGAACAAGCGACCTCGATGCGAGCCGTGGTTCTCGACGCCCCGGGACCGCCGGAGGCCCTCCAAATCCGTGACGTACCCGTGCCGGTGCCCGAGCGCGGTCAGGTGCTGATCGAGGTCAAGGCATTCGGTCTCAACCGGTCGGAGCTCCACACGCGACTCGGTTTGGCCGAAGGAGTGACGTTCCCGCGGGTTCTGGGGATCGAGGCCACCGGAGTCGTGGCGGCGTGTCCCGGCGGTGAGCTCGAACCGGGAACCCAGGTTGCCGCCATGATGGGCGGCATGGGCCGCACCTTCGACGGCGGGTACGCGGAGTTCACGTGCGTTCCCGTCGCACAGGTGGTTCCGTTCGCCAGCGACCTCGACTGGGCCACGCTCGGTGCTGTGCCGGAGATGCTGCAGACCGCCAGCGGTTCACTCACGGTCGGCCTCGACGCCCGACCGGGCCAGTCGATCCTGATCCGCGGGGGCACCTCCTCGGTCGGCATGGCCACGGCGGTGCTGGCCCGCCGACTCGGCATGACCGTGCTGTCGACGACCCGGAGCCCCGCCCGCGCCGCGGCCCTGCGTGAGATCGGTGTCCACCATCCGTTGGTCGACGATGGTGACGTCGCTGCTCAGGTACGCAGCATCCTCCCCTCCGGTGTCGACACTGCGCTCGAGTTGATCGGCACTCCCACGCTGCCCGACACGCTCCGTGCGACGCGGGTGCACGGAGTGGTGTGCTTCACCGGCATGTTGTCGAACGAGTGGACGGTGCGCGACTTCTATCCGATCGACTACCTCCCGCGAGGGGTCCGGCTCACTGCCTACGGAGGAGACGCCACCGATCTGCCGAGCACGGTGCTCCAGGAATTCCTCGACGATGTCTCCGCCGGCCGGGCTCAGGTCCCGATCCATCGCACCTATCGAATGGACGAGATCGCCCAGGCCCACGCCGACATGGAGGCCGGCCTGGCCACCGGCAAGCTCGTCGTCCTTCCCTCGGCACGCTGACGGTTCGAGCGAAACCGCTGGCCCGCCGGATCGGTGCCCCCGCTGGGACTCGAACCCAGGACCAATGGATTAAAAGTCCACTGCGCTAACCAACTGCGCCACAGGGGCGGGACCGGTCTAGTACGCGGCGCGACTGCTCGCCAGCGAGAAGGCCGCACCGGTCCGCCGCTCACGAGTGGCTCACGCCGGCACGGCGACGCGCTCGTCGTCGTGCCGGTGGCTGTCGACGCCGGGGTGGCCGTCCCAGGGAACCCACCCGAGGTTCCGGGTGAGCAGCATCCACGGCGCCTCGTCCGGCGCCGACTGCGTCGGCCGCGCTGCGATCCGGATCCAACCGTTCCGGGCGAGGGTGGCCACCGACTCGACGGCAGCGAGCGCCCGGTCGACCTGCTCGGTCGTCGCATCGATGACGACGAGCAGGCGAAGCGGCTCGTGCGCGACGCCGGCCATCGCCCCCACCGACTCACGGGGCAGCCCCGTGCGGAGGTCTCCTCCGGGATGGTCGAGGACACCGACGCCGCCGACGAGGCTGTGGGCCGTCTTCGTTCCGGCCCCGCATCGTTCCGGGTCGATGGCGGACAAGCGGTAGAGGGAGCTGATCCCGTGGGCGACGACGAGGGGACCGGCGAGGATCGCCGCCAGCGTCGACGAGTCGGCATCGCGATCTGCCTCGTACGAGTGCAGGAAGGCCCGCCGCTCGAGATCGACGCCGCGGGTCAGCGACCGGGGGCCGATGATCATCGACGCATTGCCGAGCAGCCCGAGCTCGGGGCGACCTGTGCCCAGTCGCTCCCGCGATCCGCCGCGTGGAACTCCGATGCGGTTCGGCCGACGGTGCCCGGCAGCTGGGCCATTCGCTCCTCCCGCAACCGGCGGCTCGCGACCTCCAGTCGGGCCTCGAACTCGTCGAGCTCGGCTCGGCGCGCCGCGGGAACGTCGTCGCGGTCGAGGATGCGCACCCGATCGGAGGTGGTGTCGTGTTCGCCGGCGACGAACCACGTCGTGTCGGCCACGACGATGCCGTGCTCGCGAAGCCCGAGGCGGACAGCGGGGTCGTTCAACAACCGGGCCGCGACCCGGGCGTTGTTCGCTCCCGGCCGCCCGCCGCAGGCACCGCACTGCAGCGTGGACTTGTGGAGGTTGTTGACGTGATGGCTTCCGTGTCCGCACAACAGCACGAGGGGTGCCGGCGCGCGGTCGAGGCCCGTGGTGCGCAGGATCGACGCGGCGACCTCGACCTCCTGCTCGGGCGTCCACCAGGCGCCGGCGAGCGGCCGGACGGCCGTCGCGGGCTCGGGGACGACCCGACGCCGCGCCCGTGCGGTGAGCGCGGCCGTGGCGCCGGGAGCGAGCGTCCGGGCGGCCATCCAGACGCCGGACATCCACCCGAACGACTCCGCGAGTGCGAACGGCCCGGCCGTCGACCGCTTCACCGCCGAGAAGACCCGGTGCGCGGTGTGGTCGATCTCGATGCGCCGGGCCCGGGTCGTCGCCAGCGGCGACTCGTCGACCTCGACCGCGGTGGCCGTCGGCTCGAGGATCACCGGGCACGACGCCACGGCGTCGTGCCGGTCGAGATCGACGACGCCGATCGGGAGCCCGAAGAACCCGGCGTACCCGATGGTCTCGAACGGTCCCTGTGCCTCGAGGTGGCGACGCATCCCCTCGGAGCGGGGATCGATGCAGAACACGGCCTGAGCGGCGACGCGAGCGGGGGCACCGGGCGAGTGATCCGAGGTCGCTGAGAGCACGTGGTCGCGGATGCCGCGTTCGTAGGCGTCGCGCCACACCGCGAGACGCCACGAGGACGGGTCGTCGGCCGGTTGCCCGCCCCAGGTATCCCGGCACGCTCGGGCCGCCTTGCGATCGAGCGTGTTCGCGAGCATCGCCGCCTCGATCGAGAGCCGGATCATCAGGTAGGCCACGACGTCGTCACCGGTCGACCCCTGACGTGCGATGAGCGCGCCGGCCCAGCCGTGCAGACGGGTGAGGTGCCGGCGGAGGTACGCCTCGTGATCGGGCCGGTCCACCCCGAGGTCGACCAGGAGCTGCATGACGGCGTCGTCGTCCCGCTCGGGCAACGTGGCCATCACGTTGGCGAAGGCCTCGCCGTGCAACCGGGCCAGGCGGCCGTCGTGGGGGGCGAGTGCCCGCCACGCCCCACCGAGGCCCAGGTCGCGCATCGGCATCGGCCACGCCGGATGATCGCTGAGGTACGCGGCGCACCACCATGCGGCGAGCTCGTCGAGCCGATCCGCCCAGCGGGTTTCGACCGCCCGGTCGTGCCACTCGCTCAGGAGGATCGGAGCCTCGGCGGGCAGCGCCACGGCGGTGGCGGTGAGCATCTCCGACCGCACCTGGTCGAAGGAGGCGACGGACGGCGTCGATCCGTCCCCGACGCTCACGAGGTGCTCGCGGATCGCCGCGTTGAGGTCCTCCGGAGTGATCCGACCGCTCCGGTAGATCGCCCGGTACGACTCCTCGTCCAGCTCGGACCGGAGGCCGAGCTCGCCGGCGGCACGACTGGCGGCCGCCTCGATCGGCATCGACTCGAGATCCCCGATCGGGTTCATCGCCACGAACGTCTCGAGCGGCTGCCAGCCGGGAACGGACTCGGCGGCGCGCTCGACGGTCGAGCGGAGACGCGCCCGCCGTGCCGTATCGCTGGAGGAGCCCGGCCGGTCGACCGGAACCTCACGTGCGCCGGTGATCGAGACCGGCGGGAGCGCCGGGACCGCGAGCCACATCCAGGCACGCGCTGCGAGGCGAGGCGCTCGTGTGGTGCCGACGGCGCCGGCGAGCCATGCGATGCCCACGGCTGCCACCGCCACTGCGCCGAACCACCGGGCGCCGGCGGGGACGGGGATCGCGGCACCGGTCAACCAGTGGTCGACCGTGGAGGAGAGCAGCGCGAGGCCGGCGAAACCGACCCAGACCACGAGGAGCGGGAGCACCCGGTCGACGGCCTTCGTCGATGCGGCGCGACTCGTCCACTGGGCGAAGCAGTAGGCGAGGGTCGCCACGGCGAAGGCCACGGGAACGAGCGCGGCAGGATGATCGAGGTACTCCGGCCGGACGAGCGCGAGCACCGAGGCGACGACCGCTGCTGCCGCGCCGGTCGCGCCGAGCACCGATCCAGCCCCGCGTCCGGCCGTGGCGGGGTGACGGTGCGACCCCGCGCCCTCGAGGCCCGAGCCCGCTCCCAGGAACAACGATGCCTTGAACATGCCGTGCGCCATCATGTGGACGACGGCCATCCCGGGGAGGCCCAGGGCGCACTGCAGCGTCATGAAGCCCATCTGGGCGACGGTCGTCCAGGCGAGCCCACTCTTGACGTCGGGCCGCGTGCGACCGATCGCCATGCCGCCGACGACCCCGGCGATCGACACGGCGACCATCACCGCCGTGACCGGGGTCGACGCGGTGAGCACGGGTGCGCTGCGGATGAGGAGGAGCGCCGAGCCGTTGACCACGCCGGCGTGCAGCATCGCCGACACCGGTGTCGGCGCCGCCACGGTCGAGATGAGCCACCCCGAGAACGGCACCTGCGCCGAACGGGCAGCGGCAGCGACGAGCACTGCGGAGCCGACCAGCACGGCGATCCAGCCCGACGAGTCGCCGACCGCCCGGGCAACGTCGGCGAGGGTCGCCCCGAACCCGGCTCGCGCGCCGGCCACCGCACAAGCGATCACGACCGCAAGGTCGCCGACGAGGAACGCCCGCCGCGCTCGGCGGGCCGCCAGCCGGGAGGCCTCACGCCCGTCGAATCCGATGAGGCCGACCACGAAGACGCTGACGGCGATCCAGCTCGCAGCCAGGAGCCAGACGCGATCGGCCAGCGCCAGGGCCAGGGTGGACGCAACCAAGCCGTTCGTGGCGGCGAAGAATCGAGGAGCCCGGGCGTCCAGTGCGAGGTATCGACTGGCGAAGGTGCCGACGATCACCGACATCGCCGTCACGAAGAGCGACACCGCGGCGCCGAGGCGATCGGCGCGGAAGACGGCACCACCGTCGTTGCCGCCGACTCCGGCGAGCATCCCGACGCAGCACCCGAGAGCGACGACGCCCGCGGCTCGCGAGACGCGCACCGCCAGCGCCGGGTGTGAGCGTCCCAGTATCGCCGTCGCGACGACTGACGCGACGAGGACCGTGAGGGTGGCGAGAGGCAGCACTGAGGTCATGCAGCGAAGCATAACTCGCGAAGTCCAATTCGGCAATCAAATTTCGCGTCTCCTAACAACCGCAGTTGGATCTGCGAAATGAGATGCGTATATGATGGGCGGATCATGGACGCAGCACACCGGGTCGGGATCGTCGGCGGGGGCCAATTGGCACGGATGACCGGGCTCGCCGCAGCCCGTCTCGGCGTCGAGATCGTCGTGCTCGACCCCGACCCTCACTGCCCCGCCGGAGCGGCCGGCGCCGAGGTGCTCGTCGGCGATCCGGCGGACTTCGATCTCCTCCGGCAGCTCGCGTCGCGCACCGACGTGCTCACCCTCGACCACGAGAACGTGTCGGTCGACCACCTAGGGCAGCTTGAGCAGCTCGGCGTCAGAGTCGCGCCCGGCTCGGTCGTTGCGGAGATGGCCATCGACAAGCTCCGGTCCCGCACCCGCTTCCGCGAGGAGGGGTTCCCGGTTCCGGAGGTCGCCGAGGTGTCGGGCCTCGGCGACGTCGGGGAGTTCGCGGAGCGATTCGGCTGGCCGGTCGTCCTGAAGGCGTCGTCCGGCGGCTACGACGGCCGCGGTGTGGACGTGGTCGCCTCGATCGACGCCGCTCGCGCCGCCCTTCCCGGCTTGGGATCGAAGGTGCACGCCGAGCGCTTCGTGTCCTTCGACCAGGAGCTGTCGGTGATGGTCGCGCGGCGTCGTGGCGGCGAGGTCGCGGTGTACTCGCCGGTCACCTCCGTGCAGCGCGACGGCATGTGTGTCGAGGTGGTGTGTCCAGCCCTCGTGCCGGCGACCGTTCGACAGGCGGCATGCGACCTCGCGACCGACCTCGCCGAGCGCTTCGACCTGGTCGGGGTGATGGCCGTCGAGCTCTTCGTGGTCGGCGACGACCTGATCGTCAACGAGATCGCGACCCGACCCCACAACAGCGCCCACCACACGATCGAGGCCTGCGAGACGTCGCAGTTCGAGCAGCATCTTCGGGCGATCCTCGACCTCCCACTCGGCAGCACGGCGATGAGGTCGCCGGCGGCGGCGATGGTCAACGTGGTCGGACGCGACGACGGCGAGCCCGTTGCAGCCCATCTCGCCGACGCCGCGAGCGTGCACGGGGCGTCCATCCACCTCTACGGCAAGGCCGACCGGCCCGGCCGCAAACTCGGCCACGTCACCGCAGTGGCCGCGACGATCGACGACGCGCGCTCCATCGCCCAGCGGGCGGCGCGTCGATTGAACGGAACGACCGGCGATCAGGAGGAGTCAGCGTGAGCAGTAGTCCAGTGGTGGGAGTGGTGATGGGGAGCGCGTCGGACCTCGATGTCATGCAGCCCGCTGCCGAGGAGCTGGATCGCCTGGGGATCTCCCACGAGATCCGCGTGATCTCGGCGCATCGGACGCCGCACGGCATGATCGCGTACGCGGAGGAGGCCGCCGGCCGGGGCCTGAAGGTGATCATCGCCGGGGCCGGTGGCGCCGCGCACCTTCCGGGCATGCTCGCTGCGGTCACCGATCTTCCGGTGATCGGGGTTCCGGTGCCGCTCCGACACCTCGACGGCCTCGACTCGCTCCTGTCGATCGTCCAGATGCCGGCCGGGGTTCCGGTGGCGACCGTCGGCATCGGTGGAGCGAAGAACGCGGCGGCGCTCGCGGCGCGGGTGCTCGGGTTGAGCGACGCCGGCGTCGCCGAGCGGGTCGCGGAGGAGCGACTCCAGCGGGTGCAGCACGCCACGGCCCAGGACGAGGCCGTTCGATCGGGAGTCGATCCGAGGTGAGCCTCCTCGAAGGGAAGCGCCTGCTGATCACCGGAGTCGTGACGGCCGATTCGATCGCGGCAGCGGTCGCCGCTGCGGCGATCGAGGGCGGCGCCGAGGTCGTCCTGACCTCGTTCGAGCGGGACATGGCCCGCACCCTGGAGGTCGCCGACCAGCTCCCCGTCGCCGTGGACGTCCTCGAGCTGGACGTGACCGACGCGGATCACTTCCGACGCCTCACGGCCGAGCTCCGGTCCCGGTGGGACGCGCTCGACGGCGTGCTGCACGCCGTGGCGTTCGCCCCGCGCCCGGCGCTCGCCGGCGACTTCGTGAGCGCCGACGCGACATCGGTCCAACGGGCGTTCCACACGTCGGCCTTCTCGTTTGCCTCCCTTGCCGGAGTGCTGCGCGACCTCGCTCCGGCGTCCGGTGGTTCGATCGTCGGGTTGGACTTCGACGCCGCCGGGGCGTGGCCCGTCTACAACTGGATGGGCGTCTGCAAGTCGGCGCTGGAGGCGACGAGTCGATACGTCGCCCGCGATCTCGGGGCCCAGGGCATCCGGAGCAACCTCGTCGCCGCCGGCCCGTTGCAGACCCGCGCCGCCGGCGGCATTCCCGACTTCGAGCGCCTGACGGACGCGTGGACGGCGCGCTCGCCGCTCCCGTGGGACACGCGCGATCCCGCACCGGTTGCAGACGCGGTGTGCTTCCTGCTGTCCGATCTCGCTCGCGCCGTCACCGGTGAGATCCTGCACGTCGACGGCGGCTATCACGCGATGGCGTCGGCGCTCCGCTGAGATCGGTGCGACACCGGTGCGACACCCACGTTGCGCGATGCCCGAGTTACGATTCGTGAGTTCACTCTCGTGAGGTGAGCGGAGGTGAGCAGAGGTGGTCGGAATGTCCGAGAAGGGATCGCGGTCGGGATGGACGTTCCTGACGAACCACGCGCACGTCCTGGTCTGCATCGCCGAGGAGCCGGACGTCCGCGGTCGTGACATCGCGGAGCGGGTTGGGATCACCGAGCGTGCGGCGCAGGTGATCGTCGCCGATCTCGTGGCCGACGGCTACGTCAGCCGGATCAAGGAGGGCCGCCGGAACCGCTACGAGATCCATCCGGACGAGCCGCTGCGCCATCCGTTGGAGCACGACCACACCGTGGGCGAACTCCTCGTCACGCTGGGTCGGTTGAGCGCTCAGAAGCGGCGACGCGTGTGAGCTCGGCGTTGCGATCGGTCGACATCTGATCGGCCGAGGCGATCCGCCTCCGCCCGCCTTCCCACGCTGCTTCCGCGAGCAGCGCGCACCCGATGCCGATCGCGCTCCCGCCGATGGTGTCGGTGGCCCAGTGCACCGACAGGTAGGTGCGCGACCAGGACATGACGGTGGCGAGCACCGTGGCGGCGACGATCCAGTGCCACCGGCGGCGGCCCCGATCGTCGCAGATCGCTGCGTTGGTGAGCCCCCGCGCCATCAGGCCAAGCACCTCGAGCTCACGGGGCGTGAGGTGCTCGAGGCCGCCCGGTCCGCTCCGGCCGGCGACGGTCGTCGCGAGCGCCAGATGTTCGAGGACGAGTGCGGCCTGGCCGCAGTAGCCGTCGAGGAGTTGGGCCTCGTGGCGCGACAACGGCTCGGCCCGCTCGATCGTCACCACGCCGAGCGAGTCGGCACCGACGCCGATGCTCCGGTCGGCCCGCTCGCCGTGGCCGTCAACGTGCTGCTCGTGCTCGCGCTGGGAACGGTTGCCTGGAGGGTCCGCCCACGGTGGTAGGAGTGGGGCGCATGAGCTACGTCGCCGATCCCCGTGTCGATGCGTACATCGACTCGTTGCCCGAGTGGCAGCAGGCCGTGTGTCACGAGATTCGCGCCATCGTGCACGCGGCCGACCCCGAGGTGGTCGAGACCATCAAGCGCACCCGCCAGCCGTACTTCGTGCTCCAGGGCAACATCTGCGCGCTGCTTGCGACGAAGGATCACGTGAACGTGTTCATCTACGACGGCGGCATCGTGCCCGACCCCGAGGGCATCGTCACGGGCGGCCACGACAACGCGACGGCACGGACCATCGCGTTCTACGAGGGCGACGTGGTGAACTCCGCAGCGGTCGCGGCGATGTTCTCGCAGATCATCGCCGACAACCGTGCCGGCGGGTGGCGCAAGCTCAAGGCCGGGCGAGATGCACCCGGACGGAAGGCGCCGGGAAGCTAGCGACGATCCGGCCGGCTCAGACGGCGACGTCTCCGCCGTCGACCAGCAACGAGCTGCCGGTCATGAACACGGCGAGGTCGCTCGCCGCGAACAGGACGGCACGTGCGACGTCGTCGGCGACGCCGACTCTCCCGAGGGGGAGCCGCTGTGCGTACGTGTCGATCATGTCGCCCATGCCGGCGGCGCGGAACGCCTCCCGGCCGGCCTCGATGCCGGGCGTCTCGATGAGCGTGGGGGAGACGGCAAGCGCCCGGATGCCGTGCGGGCCGAGCTCGACGGCGAGGCTCTTGGTGAGCCCGAGTACGGCGTGCTTCGACGACACGTAGTGGGCGACGCCGGGGCCTGCCGCCTGGTAGCCGGCCGTCGAGGCGATGTTGACGATCACTCCGCCGTGACCGGCGGCGATCATCCGCGAGGCCGCCTCGCGCGCGCCGATGAACGAGCCGCGGAGGTTGACGTCGAGCACCCAGTCCCAGGCGTCGTTCGTGAGGTCGAGCAACGGGGCGCTCGGATAGATGCCCGCGTTGTTGACCCAGATGTCGAGGCCACCGAGCTCGTCGATCGCGAGGTTCGCGCAGGCGACGATCGACTCCGGGTCGGCCACGTCGAGGTGCGTTCCGACGACGCGGTGATGCGTGTCGCGGACGATCGAGGCCACGGCCTCGTCGGTGTCGTGCAGATCGGCGACCACCACGGATGCGCCGGCCTCGGCGAGCCGGCGCGCGACGGCGAGCCCGATGCCGACCGCGGCGCCGGTGACGACGGCGACCTTGCCGTCGAGTGAGAGAAGATCGGTCAGGCTGCGGTCGCTGACGTCGGGAACGCTCATCGCTCCTCCTCGAAAGGTGCGGCCGCGGGTTGGGCGGCGGGTGTACCACTCCACGATCCGCCCCGGCCGGGCCGACGGGGAAGGGGCAAAGGTCCTGACCCTCCGCCCGGCGTGCCCGGTTTGGGACGTCGGACCCTGGCGCGCCGAGGCGGTGCAGGCCGACGATCAGGACGATGGACTACGAGGCAACCCTTCGGTCGTTCTCCTGGGACGACGCGGCCGCAGCGCTCGACGGGCTCCCCGGCGGCCGCGGCCTCAACATCGCGCACGAGGCGGTGGACCGCCACGCGACGGGGGAGCGCGCGGCGCACGTAGCGCTGCGGTTCCTCCACCAGGGCGAGGCGCCGCACGACGTCACCTATGCCGCGCTCGCCGCGCTCACCAACCGGTTCGCCAACGTGCTCGGGCAGCTCGGCGTGTCCCGGGGCGACCGCGTGTTCAGCCTGTGCGGGCGCGTGCCGGAGCTGTACGTCAGCGCGCTGGGAACGCTGAAGGCGGGCGCCGTGTTCTGCCCGCTGTACTCGGCGTTCGGTCCGGATCCGATCCGTCAGCGGCTCGACCGCGGCGACGGAGCGGTGCTCGTGACGACCGAGGCGCTGTACCGGAAGAAGGTGTCCGCACTGCGCGCCGACCTCCCGAACCTGCGACACGTCCTGCTGATCGACGGCACGGACGAGACCCCGGGCACGGAGTCGCTCGGAGCGCTGATGGACGCGGCGTCAGACGCGTACGAGATCGCGCCGACCTCGCCCGACGACATGGCGCTCCTGCACTTCACGTCGGGCACGACCGGCGTGCCGAAGGGCGTGGTCCACGTGCACGGCGCCGTCGTCGCGCATCACGCGACGTCCCGCTTCGCGCTCGACCTCCACCCCGACGATGTCTTCTGGTGCACCGCCGATCCCGGCTGGGTCACCGGCACGTCGTACGGGATCATCGCTCCCCTCACCCACGGGCTCACCACCGTCGTGGACTCCCGCGGAAGTTCGACGCCAAGCGGTGGTACCGCACGCTCGAGGAGCAGCGGGTCACCGTCTGGTACACCGCGCCGACCGCGATCCGGATGCTGATGCGCGGCGAGGAGGAACCGGCGCGAACCCACGACCTGTCGGCCCTCCGGTTCGTCGCCTCCGTCGGCGAGCCGCTCAATCCCGAGGCGGTCGAGTGGGGCATCCGGGCGTTGGGCATGCCGATCCACGACAACTGGTGGCAGACCGAGACCGGCGGCATCATGATCGCCAACCTCCCCGGCTGCGAGGTGCGCCCCGGCTCGATGGGGCGACCGCTCCCGGGCATCACTGCCGCCATCGTCGAGGTCGACGACCAGAACGAGCCGGTCCGTCGCGACGGCGAGGTGGTCGAGCTCCAGCCCGATCGGGAGGGGATGATCGCGCTGCGTCGCGGCTGGCCGTCGATGTTCCGCGGCTACCTGCATGACGACGAGCGGTACGCGAAGTGCTTCGTCGGGGACTGGTACCTGTCGGGCGACCTCGCCCGGCGCGACGCCGACGGCTGGTACTGGTTCGTCGGTCGCGCCGACGACGTGATCAAGACCGCCGGTCACCTCGTCGGTCCGTTCGAGGTCGAGAGCGCGCTGATGGAGCACCCGGCCGTCGCCGAGGTCGCTGTGATCGGCCTTCCCGACCCCGTCGCCGGCAACGTGATCAAGGCGTTCGTCACCCTTGCCACCGGCACCGAGCCCACGGACGCGTTGCGTCTCGAGCTGATCGGCTTCGGGCGTTTGCATCTCGGCGCCGCCATCGCCCCGCGCCAGATCGACTTCGTCGAGCACCTGCCGCGCACCCGGAGCGGCAAGATCATGCGCCGCCTGCTGCGAGCCCGGGAGCTGGGGCTGCCCGAGGGCGACCTGTCGACCCTGGAGACGCCATGACCGACACCCGCCTCGACCTGCTCCGGCAGATGCTGCGCATCCGGCGATTCGAGGAGCGTTGCGTCGAGCTCTACTCGTCGCAACGCATCCGCGGCTTCCTCCACCTCTACATCGGCCAGGAGGCGGTCGCCGTCGGTGTGATGTCGCAGCTCGACCCGATCGACGGCATCGTCGCCACCTACCGCGACCACGGGCACGCCCTCGCTCGCGGCATCCCGATGCGAGCGGTGATGGCCGAGATGTTCGGCCGAGCGTCCGGCTGCAGTCGCGGTCGTGGCGGGTCGATGCACCTGTTCGACGCGGCGACGCGCTTCTACGGCGGCAACGCGATCGTCGGCGGCGGCCTTCCCGTCGCCGTCGGCCTCGCGCTCGCCGACTCGATGGCGCACCGCGACGCCGTCACCGTGTGCTTCTTCGGCGAGGGGGCCGTCGCCGAGGGCGAGTTCCACGAGGCGATGAACCTCGCGTCGCTGTGGAACCTGCCGGTGCTGTTCTGCTGCGAGAACAACCTCTACGCGATGGGCACCGCGCTCGATCGCTCGGAGGCGGACACCGACCTCACCGTGAAGGCCTCGGGATACGCGGATGCCGGCATGGTCGGCCGACGGCATGGACGTCGAGGAGACCCGAACGGCCGCCGCCCGCGCTCGCGACGGTGCGTGGCGGAGGCGGGCCGGTGTTCCTCGAGCTGAAGACCTACCGCTTCCGCGCCCACTCCATGTACGACCCCGACCGCTACCGCGACCCCGCCGAGATCGCGCCGTGGAAGGAACGCGACCCCATTCCCGCCCTGGAGGAACGTCTCCGCGCCGACGGGCTCCTCGACGACGATGCCGTCCAGCAGCTCGAGACCGAGATCGCCGCGGAGATCGACGACGCCGTCGACTTCGCGGAGAACGCCGACGTCGAGCCGGTGTCCGAGCTGACCCGCTGGGTGTACTCCGACGAGTCGAGCGTCCCGAGGCCGGTGGGACGATGACGACCTATCGGGAGGCCCTGCGCGCCGGGCTGCGCGACGCCCTCGCCGCCGACGAGCGCGTCTTCCTCATGGGCGAGGACGTCGGGAGGTACGGCGGCTCCTTCGCCGTCAGCCTCGGGTTGCTCGAGGAGTTCGGCCCCGAGCGCATCCGCGACACCCCGCTGTCCGAGTCGGGGTTCGTGGGTGCGGGTATCGGCGCGGCCCTGGGTGGCATGCGCCCGATCGTCGAGATCATGACGGTCAACTTCAGCCTCCTGGCGCTCGACCAGATCCTCAACAACGCCGCCACGCTGCTGCACATGTCCGGCGGCCAGTTCCCCGTGCCGCTCGTGATTCGGATGACGACCGGCGCCGGTCGCCAGCTCGCAGCGCAGCACAGCCACAGCCTCGAAGGCATGTACGCGCATGTGCCCGGCCTCCGGGTCGTGATGCCTGCGACGGTCGCCGACGCACGGAGCATGCTGGCGACGGCGCTCGCCGACCCCGACCCCGTGCTGATCTTCGAGCATGGCGCGCTCTTCGCGATCGAGGCCGATCTGCCCGACGAGCCCGAGCCGGTCGACCTCGATCGCGCCGCGATCCTGCGCCCCGGCGACGACATCACGCTCGTCACCTACGGCGCATGTGTGCACACCTGCCTCGCCGCCGCGGAACAGCTGAGCGCCGCGGGCGTGTCCGCCGAGGTGATCGACCTCCGCACGCTCCGTCCGCTCGACACGGCGACGTTCGTCGCGTCGGCGACCCGGACCCACCGGGCGATCGTGGTGGAGGAGGCGTGGCGCACCGGCGGGATCGGTGCCGAGGTCGCGGCACAGATCGCCGAGGGCGCGTTCTGGCACCTCGACGCGCCCGTCGGTCGGGTCGCCGGGCTCGAGGTGCCCGTCCCCTATGCGAAGCACCTGGAGACCGCCGCCATCCCGCAGGTGGACGACGTGGTGGCAGCGGTCATGCGGACGGTGGGCTGATGGGCGACTTCACGATGCCCTCGCTCGGCGCCGACATGGAGAGCGGCACCTTGCTCGAATGGCGGGTGGCCGTGGGCGACCATGTGGATCGCGGCGACATCGTCGCCGTGATCGACACGGAGAAGTCGACCGTCGAGATCGAGGTGTTCGAGTCGGGGATCGTGGAGGCGCTGCTTGTCGAGCCCGGCACCGAGGTCGACGTCGGGACGCCCCTCGCTCGCATCGGTTCCGGCAGTGGGACGGAGCCGCCCGCAGCGGAGGCGAGAGCCGAACCGGAGGTTCGCACCGAACCGGCAGCGCCTGTTCCGCCGGAGGAGCACGCAGCGCCGCACTCCCACCTGACGTCACCGCTCGTGCGTCACCTGGCAGAGGACCTCCACGTCGACCCGGCCGGCATCGAGGGCACCGGCGTCGGCCATCGCGTGACCCGCGACGACGTGCGACGGGCGGCGGGCGCGACGGCGAGCAGCGGTGCGCACGGCGCGTCGCCGTTGGCACGACGGCGCGCCGCCGAGCTCGGTGTCGACCTCGCCGGCATCACCGGCTCGGGGCCCGGTGGGGCCGTTGTCGCCCGCGACGTGGGCGAGAGCGCGCCGCCTGCGCCCGTCGGCCCCGCTGCTTCCACGCCGTCGCCGAAGACCGGAGCCGACCGGGCCCGCTCGGTGCGCTCCGCCATCGCGCGCCTGATGGCGCAGTCGAACCGCGAGATCCCGCACTACCACCTGACGACCACGATCGACCTGCTCGCCATGACGAAGTGGCTCGCGGCCACGAACGCCGAGCGCCCCGCCGCCGATCGCATCCTTCCGGCTGCGTTGTTCATCCGGGCGACCGCGCTGGCGCTGGTACGGAGTCCCGAGCTCAACGGCTACTGGACGGACGACGAGTTCCGGCCCGGTGACGGCATCCACGTCGCCTTCGCCGTGTCGCTGCGCAGTGGCGGGATCATCACGCCGGTCGTCCGCGACGCGGATCGGCGATCGCTCGACGAGACGATGCGAACCCTCGCCGACCTGGTGACCCGGGCGCGCAGCGGCTCGCTGCGGTCGTCGGACCTCACCGGCGCGACGGTCACGATCACGAGCCTCGGCGACCGCGGCGCCGAAGCCGTCTTCGGCGTGATCCATCCGCCACAGGTCGCGCTCGTCGGCTTCGGCCGCATCGTGGAACGGCCCTGGGCCGTCGACGGGATGGTGGGCGTGCACCCCGTCGTCACCGCCACCCTCTCCGGCGATCACCGCGCGACCGACGCGATGTCCGGCAGCCGGATGCTCGAACGTCTCGACGGCCTGCTCCAGAAGCCGGCCGACCTGTGACCCCCGATCGCACCAAGCCCGACCACTACCAGAGGAGCGACCCATGACCGACACCGAGGCCCGAACCGTGATCACCGCCGTGCTGCAGCGGATCGCGCCCGAGCTCGACCTCGCACGATTCGACTTCGACCCGACCGCGCCCCTGGCCGGTGAGCTCGAGCTCGACTCGATGGACGTGCTGGCCATGCTCGCGGGGATCGGCGAGGAGACGGGCGTGCAGATCCCCGATGCCGACGTGGATCCCGAGTGGAGCCTCGACGATCTCGCCGCCTACCTCTCGTCACGCTGACGGGGCGGAGCTGCTCGAGCGTCACCCCATCGACAGGAACCCGCCGAGCGCGCCTCCGATGGTGGCGACGGTGGCACCTGCCCATCCCCATCGGACGGCACGTTCGTGACGATCGTCGCGGCGCTGCCACCAGGAGACCAGGTAGCAGAGGACGGCGCTGCTGTTCGCCGCTGCGTGCAGCACCGCCACCCGACGTTTGCGCGGGGTGAGCGCCGGCAGGTCGCCCAGTCCGAGGACGATGGTCGGGACTGCGCTCACGACCCCCAGCCCGATCAGGCGGCGAGCTGCGACGCGATCGGTCTCGTGCCCGAGCAGGTCGAGCATCCAGGCGCTCGTCCAGAACCCGATCGGCAGGTCGGTGAGCAGCGGATGTGCCGGATGCCCCAGCACGTTCGCCGCGGCTGACGCCACGCGCGTCGCTCCCGAGCGTTCGGCGACCCGGACGAGCGCGTCGGAACGCCGGTCGGCGGATGGCAGGTCGGCGAGTCCGTCGAGGTATCGGTCGAGCGTTCGGGGCACGACCACGCGTACCCGGTCGGCCGCCCGCCCAACCTCGGGCCGGTCCGTGCGTCGGCGCGAGTCCCCGCTCCGGGGGATGTGCCGGGGAGGGGGCGAGCGTACGCTTTCCCGTGGGGCGGAGGTCGTGGACGACGCCACGAGTCATCGACCGCCACGACAGGGAGGCAGCGATGCCGATACCCGACCCCTACGGAGCACATCCCAGCGGTGCCCGGGCGCGACGCGCCTGCGGGCGACACCTCGTCGCCGTCGCGCAGCTCTCCGTCGACGCGATCGAGACCTACTCGGGCTGGCGCCTCGGCATCGCCGGCGAGCTCGATCTCTCCACCGCCCCGATCCTGGTCGCCGAGCTCGATCACGTGCTCGAGCGGACCGATTCGATCGAGATCGACCTCTCCCGGGTGTCGTTCATGGACTCCCAGGGGCTCGGCGTGCTGCTGCGTGCCGAGTCCGAGGTGCCCGGCCGGTCGTTCACGGTGGTGGACGCGTCGCCGCAGGCGCGACGTCTGCTCGCCGTGACCGGGCTCGCGAACCACTTCGGGTTGCCGCCGCTGCCGGAGGCCTGACGATGGCGTTGGAGTGGGAGCAGACGATCGTCGATGCCGCCGATCCCGCCGCGCTCGGCCGGTGGTGGTGCGTCGCGCTCGGTTGGGTGCAGGTCGACGTCGACTCGACACCGGACGACGAGTTCGAGATCCGGCCGGCGCCCGATCGCCTTCCCGGTCTCCTGTTCGCTCGCGTCGACGAACCCAAGACGACGAAGAACCGGTTGCACCTCGACTTCCGGCCGGACGATCGCGACGCCGAGGTCGAGCGGCTCCTCTCGCTCGGCGCCCGGCGCGTCGACGTGGGGCAGGGCGACCAGTCGTGGGTGGTCTCGCCGACCCCGAGGGCAACGAGTTCTGCGTCCTGAGCTCACGCGCCTGAGCACGCCGCTCGTCCCGCGTGCTCATTCCGGTTAGCGGAACGGGCATTCGGGTACGCAGAGGACATGGACGCAATCACACTTCTCAAGAACGACCACCGAGCCGTCGAGGCCCTCTTCAAGCGCTACGAGAAGGCCGGCGATCGCGCCTACGTGCAGAAGCGCGAGATCGTCGACCGGATCAGCGAGGAGCTGTCGAAGCACGCAGCGATCGAGGAGCAGTACTTCTACCCGGTGACCCGTGCCACCGTGCCGGCCGTCGCGGACATCTCGCTCGAGAGCCTCGAGGAGCACCACCTGGTGAAGATCGTGCTCGCCGAGCTGGCGACGCTCGACCCCACCGACGAGCGCTTCCACCCGAAGGTGACCGTGCTCATCGAGAACGTGCGGCACCACATCGAGGAGGAGGAGGGCGACTACTTCCCGAAGGTCCGCGACGAGCTCGGGCGCGCCGCGCTCGCCGACCTCGGTGAGGCGATGGAGTCGGCCAAGGCCGGCGCTCCGACCCACCCGCATCCCGAGATGCCCGACACCCCTCCCGGCAACCTCGTCGGCGTCGTCGTCGGTGCCGTCGATCGGGTGACCGACACGGTGAGCGGCATCGCGCAGGGCGGCGTCACCGTGATCCAGGAGCTCATCGCCCGAATCCTCCGCACCAAGGCGGACGTGCACTCGCCGACCGGCACGAGCGACGCCCGCAAGGCCGCCGCACAGACGCGAGCCGGCGCCGAGGCCGCTGCCAGCGGCGTGGAGCGTACGGCGAAGGCCGCTGCGTCCGCCGTCGAGTCCACCGCGAAGGCGGCGCGATCGAGTGCGAAGGGCACCGTCACCTCGGCCCGACGGTCGGCCAAGAAGACCGCCACGACGGCCAAGCGCGGCGTCACCCGCACCGAGCGGGCCGCCAAGGCCGGCGCCGCCTCGACCCGCACGACCGCCAAGCGAGCCGCCAAGTCGACCACGAAGGCCGCCAAGACCGGTCGCTGAGTCCGGCCTCGACCGGTCGGCCGGAGGCAGTGTGGAAGGTGACAGTGCGGATGGCCGGTCCGGCCGTCGGGTAGGGGTCGGCATGACCCTCACCGCCTTCGCCCTCAACTGCACGCTCAAGCCCTCGTCGGCCGGCCCGTCCAGCACGGATCGGCTCCTTCGGGAGCTGCTCGCCGAGCTGGCGAAGCTGGGCGTCGAGTCGGACGAGCCGCTCCGGGTCGCCGACCTGGACATCGCGCCGGGCGTCACCTCCGACGAAGGGGACGGTGACGCCTGGCCCGATGTTCGGCGTCGCATCCTCGCTGCCGACATCTTCGTGCTCGGCACGCCCATCTGGCTGGGCCACCCGTGCTCGAACGCCCAGAAGGTGCTCGAGCGCCTCGACGCGTTCCTCGGCGAGGTGGACGACGACGGCCGCATGATCTCCTTCGATCGCGTTGCGCTCGTCGCCGTCGTCGGCAACGAGGACGGCGCGCATCTCGTCGGCTCGCAGCTCTTCCAAGGCCTCAACGACGTGGGCTTCACGATCCCGGCGGGTGGCATGACGTACTGGGTCGGGGAGGCGATGCACAGCGTCGACTACCAGGACCTCCCGGCCGGGAGCGATCGCACCCGTGAGGCCACGGCCACCGCCGCCCGCACCGCGGCGCACCTCGCCGCCCTGCTCGACGAGCACCCGTACCCGGCCGCCCCCTCGGCTTGATCGGCGACACCGGAACCTAGGACCGATGCTCGTCGACCCCACCGAGCTACGACGCCACGGCTTGCGGTTCTCGTCGGATGACGAGCCCGGACTGCGACGCCGGCGACGCGGGAAGCGGTTCACGTACGTCGATGTCGACGGCGCGACCGGGTCCGAGGCCGACCGGCGTCGTCTCGACGCGCTCGCCGTACCGCCCGCCTGGACCGATGTGTGGCTCTGTGCCGACGAACGTGGCCACGTGCAGGCCACCGGCCGCGACGCCCGCGGACGCAAACAGTACCGCTACCACCCCGAGTGGCGTGCGCTGCGCGATCGTCGGAAGTTCGGCGACCTGGCCACGTTCGGGGCGGCGCTGCCCGAGCTACGCGCCAGGATCGACCGCGACCTGCGACGACCCGGCATCGACCACGACAAGATGGTCGCCCTCGTGCTCGCGCTGCTCGACTCGACGCTGATCCGGGTCGGGAACGACGAGTACGCCCGCACCAACGGAACCTACGGCCTCACGACGCTGACGCGGCGCCACCTGGTCGCCGACCACGGCCGCGTGCGCTTCCGCTTCGTGGGGAAGGCCGGTCTCCGCCACGAGGTCGAGATCGACGATCGGCGCCTCGCCCGACTGGTGCGCCGCTGCCACGAGCTCGGCGGACGGGAGCTGTTCAGCTTCGTCGACGACGACGGGCCGCACCGCGTCGACTCGGCCGACGCCAACGACTACCTCCGCGCCGTCTGCGGCGACGACCACTCGGTGAAGACGTTCCGCACCTGGGGCGCGACGGCGCTGGCCGTCGGGCTGCTCGCGGCGACCGCCGATGACGTCGTGGCCGATGCCGATGCGCGCATGTCCGAGGTCGTGGATGCCGTCGCCACCCGCCTCGGCAACACCCGCGCCGTCGCCCGCTCGAGCTACATCCACCCCGAGGTCGTCGACTGGCACGGGGGTGGGCTGATCGCCGAGGCCTGGCGACGATCACGGTCGACGCGCACGATGGACCGCAGCGAGCGGACGCTCGTCTCGCTGCTCTCGTGACGTGGGTGTCGCTCGCGGTCAGGGCGCAGTGATCGTGATCGACTTCGTCGCGCCGGTCCACGGTGCGGTACCCGACACGCTCGTGATGTCGAACACGATCGGCGAGTAGTAGTCGGGGACGTTCGGATACGTGATCGTGCACACGCCGCTGGCGTTGGTCACGCAGCTGAGCGTGGCCGCCGTGACGCCGGCGTACTTGCCGTCGCCGGTGACCGTGAGGCCGTTCACGTTGGCCCCGCCGATCGCGGACACCGTGATCGTCACCTTGAACGTCCACGTCGAGCCGGTGTTGGTCGACCCGTTGACCAGCGTCGTGGACACCTTCTTGGCGATCGTCGTCGTCGTCGTGGGCGGGATCGTCGTGGTGGTGGGCGGGATCGTGGTCGTCGTCGTGGGCGGAAGGGTGGTCGTCGGTCGAGTCGTGGTGGTCGTGGTCGTGGCTCGCGTGGTGGTGGGCGCCGCCGTCGTGGTCGTGGCCGGCGGCGCCGTGATCGTCGTCGTCGAGGCCTGCTGGATCCGGTATCCGTCGGCGTTGTACTGGAGGCGGTTGACGGGCTGGCCGATGCGACTGGCCGACTGCTGGAAGTAGCTGCGCGCGGTGCCGTTCAACGCGCTCACGCCGGACACCGCGACCAGGAGGAACCCGCTCGCGAACAGGACGTACTCCACGAGCGTCACGCCCCGTTCGCCGCGCTGTCCGATCGTCCGGCGTCGTCGCATGACCGCTGCATCGGTCCGGACCGCTCGGCACACGAGCGCATCCACCGAGAAACACTCGAACGGGGGACAGGTTTCCCCCGAGTTCGGACCGCTCGACCTACGCTCACCCCCGGGCGTCCGCGACGGCGACGGATGGAACGGGCGCGCTCCGGGCAGTGCTGAGAAATGCAGAGCACGATCGTCCTCCCCGAACCGTCCACCACTCGCCTCTTCCCCGGCGGGTCGGCGGGCGCGCCGACGTCGGGTCGAACGCCGTTCGGTCCGTTCTCGCTCGCGTGGACGGAGAGCGCCGGACCGAGGGACGCGCCGAGGGTGCTGCTCCTCCACGGCATCTACGCCGGGGCTCACGGCTATGAGTGGCGCGAGCTGGTGCCCCACCTGTCCGGCCTCCGGGTGCGAGTGCCCGATCTCCTCGGCGCGGGTCGCAGCGACCGCCCGGACCTCGCGTTCACGCCGAGCGTCGTGCGGGCGTGCGTCGAGGCGCTCATCCGCGACTGCGGCCCGGACGTGCATGTCGTCGCGAGCTCGCTCACGGGCGCGTACGCGCTGCGGGCCGTCGCCGCCGGCGCACCCGTCGCGTCGCTGACGCTCGTCACGCCGTCCGGCCTCGGGGAGCCACGTGAGCACCGTCGAGGTCGCGGCGCAGCGATCGCGTACTGGCTCGCCCGGCACACACCGTTGGGCGCGGCGATGATTCTCGGACTCACCTCTCGCCGATCGGTGACGTGGTTCCAGCGCAACAAGACGTATGGCGACCCGGACGCGCTCACCCCGGACGAGGTCGACGAGACCCGGCGGGCCGGCCGACTCCCCGGTGCCCAGCACCTGCAGCTGGCATTCGTGTGCAATCAGCTCTCGATCGACGTCGACCCCGCCGATGTGGCCGCCATCCAACCGCTGGTCGTGTGGGCCGAGGGGCAGGAGTTCGTCGACCAGGCAGAGTCCCTCGCGTGGGAGCGCGCGGGCGCGGACGTCGTCCGCGTGCCGAGCGGACTTCCGCAGGTCGAGGAGCCGGCGGATCTCGCGGTCCGAATCGCGGACCACTGCACGCAGGAAGAAGCCCGGCGGGCGACGTCGCCCGCACACGACGACCAGGAGGCACATCGATGAGTGGTGACGAGATCTTCGAGGATCAGATGACGGCGGGCTCGGCCGTGACGCCGAGCTCGAGCGCGAACGACGAGACCGGCGCCGGAGCGATCGGAGCCAACGACACGAGGCTCGACGGCGTCGTCGTCGGATTCGTCGTGGCGAACGAGGGCGTCGAGCAGGTCGAGCTCACGGCGCCGTGGGAGTCGGTGCTGTCGAGCGGCGGCCGCCCGGTGCTCATCGCCACGACCGACGAGAACGTGCAGGCCCGGCGGCACCTCGACCCCGGGGACGTCTTCGAGCCCGACCTCACCACGGCCGACGCGGTGGCGACCGACTACGACGCACTGGTGCTCCCCGGTGGCGCGGTGAACGCGGACACGCTCCGGACGGACTCCGACGCGGTCGAGCTCGTGCGGTCGTTCGCCGAGCTCGGGCGACCGCTCGCCGCGATCTGTCACGCACCGTGGATGCTCGCCGAGTCGGGCATCGCCTCCGGCAAGCACCTGACGTCGTGGCCGAGCCTGCGCACCGACCTCCAGAACGCCGGAGCATCGTGGACCGACGAGGAGGTGGTCGTCGACGGCACGCTCATCACGAGCCGGAAGCCCGACGACCTCGACGCGTTCTGCGGCGAGCTCCTCGATCACCTTGCCCGGAGATGATCGGTTGACGGCTGCCGCGGTCGGGTACCGCGCGGGCGTCGGCCACAACGAGAGGAGGCGGTGATGCCACAGCAGGCGTGGAGCCCCAAGCGGGAACGGCAGTACGACCACATCAAGGACGGGCTGCTCGAGCGCGGCGAGAAGGAGGACGTCGCCGAGGAGATCGCGGCGCGCACCGTGAACAAGGAACGCGCGCGGGCGGGCGAGGCGGCGGAGTCGAGCCGGACGTCGACCGACGACATCTCGTCGGGCCGGCGCGGCGGGCTCCGCTCCCACCGGGGCCGCGGCGGGCGCACCCGGGACCAGCTCTACAACGAGGCGCGGGCCAAGAACGTCAAGGGACGCTCCAAGATGAACAAGGCCCAGCTCGAGCGCGCCGTCGACCGGGGCTGAGTGCTCGACCGCTACGCGGCCGGCGCCGGATCCGGCAACGGGTCGGGCATCGGCGCCGGGTCCGGCCAGGGCGCCGGCTCAGGCATCGGTTCCGGCATCGGCACGGGCTCGGGCTGGGGAACGGGCGGTGGATCGGTCGGGTTGACGGGAACGCTCAACGTCGGGCCTCCTGGCATCGGCGGGTGCATCCCGGTACCCCAGCGGCGGAGAACCAGACCGTGAGATCGCCGGACCGCGCCTCGGCGTCCTACGCTCGCCCGATGCGCGAACGGGGGACGACGATGCGGAGGATGGCGCTCGCGGTGGCGGTGCTGTGTGTGGTGGCAGCGGCGTGCGAGCCGCCCATGCCGCCGTCGGTGGCGCCGCTGCAGCCGGGCCAGCAGCCGTTGCGGGTGCTGGTCGTCGGCGACTCGTTCGCCCTGTCCGCAGGTCTCGGGCTCGACCACTACGGAACGTCATCGGGCCAGCTCAAGGTGCTCAACGCGGCCCTCGTCGGCTGCGGCTTCGGTCGCGGCGGGCGCAACCGCGGCATCGGTCTGGACCGTGCCTGGTCGCCGGAGTGCGCCGCGAACGAGGCTCGCCTCACCTCGCTCATCGGGACGTTCCACCCCGACGTCGTGCTCTGTGCCGGCGGCATGTGGGACGTCACCGATCGCCAGCTCGCCGGCAGCCGCACCTGGACCCACATCGGGGTCCCCGCGTACGACTGGTACCTCGCGCTGGAGCTCCAGCACTTCACCCGCGTGATGCAGCAGCAGGGTGCCCGCGTCGTGTGGACGACCGCGCCCACGTGGAACCCCCGGTACGACCCGGCCAACTTCATGGGCAAGCCGCCGTATCTCGAGGCGAAGCCCGGCCGCTCCGACCGCTACAACGTCGTGCTGTCCTCGGCCGTCGGCCGGATGCCGAACGTGAGCGTGCTCGACCTCGCCGGCTACATGCGGAGCCGGCCCGGCGGTGAGTTCTCGCCCGACCTGCGGGTGGACGGCGTGCACTTCACGAACGAGGGCACCGACCGGGTGGCGAACGCCTACCTCGGCCCGTGGGTGGTGGCCATCGGCCGGGCCTGACGGCGCGGCCACGGCACGAGCTATTCGACGATGTCGATCTCCGCAGGCCCGAACACGAACAATGCGTCCAGCAGCGGACCCGGCTCGGTGCTCCAGTCGAGACGCTCGACCTGGCGGCGCGACCGGCGCCCGAGTCGGAGGCGGAAGAACTCGAACCGGTCGGTGCGTAACCGCAGGCGCGACGGGTCGTCGCCGTCCTCGCCGAAGCTGATCCGCACGTCGGGCAGGCCGCCCCGGAGCAGCTCGGCCACGCGGCGGAGGTCGGGGTGGTCGCGATGGTCGACGGAGCCGAGGGCGCCGCGGATGTCGTGCTCGTGCGACAGCACGTCGATGAGCGCGGGCCACACCGTGTTGGCGGTGATCGCGGCCTCGAACCGCGGCGCGAGCTCGGTCCACGCCTGCAGCAGCTGCTCGGGGTCGTTCTCGCGGTGACGCTCGACCTCCACCGCGGTCTGATCGGGCCCGGGCGGGCCGGAGAGCAGTCCGGCCGCGGAGTCCTCGACGACGCCGACGAGGTGGGCCAGAACGTCCCGCACGTTCCACCCCGGACAGGCCGGAACCGGGCGTTCCCACGCCGACTCGTCCTGCTCCCGGAGGTAGGCAGTGAGGCGTTCGCGGGCGTTCCGGTAGCGGTCGCCGATCGTCGGCTCGTCCTCGGTCGCGGGCGTCATGCCGGCTGCAGCAGTTCGGGATGCCGGGCCTCGACCATCCGGCGGATGCCGTCGCGCCAGTGCACCTGGGCCGTGCCGACCAGCTCGCCGAGCCGGGAGACGTCGGCGACCACGGGCGGGATCGCGTCGGCGGCCTCGGTGAGGGGGATCGGCACGCCCGTCAGCTCGGTGAGATAGGCGGTCCACTCCTGGATCGACACCACCTGGGTACTCGCCCAGTTGACCGTGGTGGCCGGCACCGTCGCTGCGGCGAGCAGCCCCGGCACCATGGCCACGATGTCGTCCTCGTGGATCGGCGAGTACGACGCCGGCCCGCCGGTGGGCACCTCGACGGGGATGCCGGCGAGCGCCAGGTCGAGCATGATCGCCGGCCAGCCACCGTTGTCGCCGTAGGGCACGCCGAGACGAGCGATCGTGGTGGGCACGCCCCACAACCGCGCGCTGAGACGGGCGGTCGCCTCCGTCGCGATCTTGGAGATCGAGTAGGTCTGCAGGAACGGCGACACCCGGTGGTTGTCGCCGAGCGGACTCGACTCGGTGTACGGCCCGCCGGGCCCCTCGTGCTGGTACACGCCGGTGGTGGAGCAGTGGAGGAACGCCTCCGCGCCGCGGCAGTGGGCGAGCAGGAGGCCGACGCCCTCGGCGTTGGCCGTGAGGTCCGCGTCCCAGTCGTTGGTCTTCGAGACGGCGAAGTTCAGGACGTAGGTGGGTGCCGTCGGCAGCCCACCGAACGCCCCGGCGGCGAGATCGGCCTCGACGCAGGTGACGCCGGCGGCCTCGAGCCGCTCGCGGGCGCGGCGGCGCGAGAAGCGCGCCGCGGCGATGACCTCGTTGTCCCGAGCCAGCGCGGCGGCGACGGGGAAGCCGACCTGCCCCGTCGCTCCGGTGATCACGATGGTTGCTCCGCTCGTCATGCGGCGATCGTAGGCGGCACCGGGCGTCGGGGCCTCTGGCAGACTCCGTCCCCATGGCTCCCGACGACGACGACATCTCGCCCCTCGCGCCCCTCGACGCGTCCGAGGTCGGAACGTGGGACGACGAGGCCGACGTCGTCGTGGTGGGGTTTGGCTGCGCCGGAGCCTGTGCCGCGGTCGAGGCTGCCGAAGCCGGCGCCCGCGTGATCGTGCTGGAGGCCGCGGCGATGGGTGGTGGCACCTCGGCGATGTCGGGCGGGCTCATCTACCTCGGTGGCGGCACGCCCGTGCAGGAGGCCTGCGGGTACGAGGACACGCCCGAGAACATGGCGACGTTCCTCACCGCCGCGTGCGGTCCCGACGTCGACGCCGCCAAGGTGCAGGCGTACTGCGACGACAGCGTCGGCCACTACCACTGGCTCGTCGACCACGGCGTGCCGTTCGAGCCCACCTACTTCCCCGAGCACGATCGCGAACCGCCCGACACGTCGGGCCTCGTGTTCAGCGGCGGCGAGGACTCGTGGCCCTTCGACGAGCTCGCCGTGCCGGCGCCGCGAGGACATCATCCGGCGCACGCCGACGCCGCCGGCGGGTTCCTCATGCAGCGCCTCCTCGCCGCGGTCGACCGGGCCGGAGCGCGCGTCGTGCCCGACGCGACGGTCGTGCAGCTGGTGGTGGACGGCACAGCGGTCGTCGGCGTCGTCGCTCGCGTCGACGGCGAGCGGCGAGTCGTCCGAGCCGTACGCGGCGTCGTGCTCACCGCCGGCGGGTTCACCTTCAACCGGGCCATGGTCGAGCGGCACTGCGCCCCGGCGCTCCGCTGCAACGTTCCCATCGGCACGCCCCACGACGACGGTCGCGCCATCCGCATGGGCATGGGTGCCGGTGCCGCGGTGGTGGGCCTGGACCGCATCGAGGTGGGCATCCCCCTCGGCCCGCCGCGCAGCATCGTGCGCGGCATCGTCGTGAACGCGACGGGCGAGCGGTTCATGAACGAGGACACCTACGCCGGCCGGCTCGGCCACGAGTTCCTCCTGCACCAGGACGGCCGCGTGTACTTCGTGCACGACGACGAGACGTTCGCCGTGAACATCGCCGGCTACAAGCCCCGCTGGGTCGCCGAGACCGCTGCCGAGCTGGAGGCGGAGATCGGACTCCCCGCGGGCTCGTTGCAGGCCACGCTCGACCGGTACAACGCCCACGCCGAACGGCACGAGGACCCCGACCACCACAAGGCGGCCGAGTACGTCGTCCCGCTCCGTCCGCCCTACGGGGTGGTCGACCTCGGCGTCGACCGCAGCTACTACGCGACGTTCACGCTCGGCGGGCTCGCTACGACGCCGGCCGGCGCGGTGACCACGCCCGAGGGCGTCGCGGTGCCCGGCCTGTTCGCCGCCGGCCGCACCACCGCGGGCATCGCCGCCGGCGGCTACGTCAGCGGCATCTCCCTCGGCGACGGCACCTACTTCGGGCGGCGCGCCGGACGCAGCGCGGCACACGGCTGACCGCCGTCGTCGATCAGGCGGTGCCGATCGTCCGGCCGGCCGCGAGCCAGGCGTCGTAGCCGCCCTTCAACTCCACCACGTCGGTGTAGCCCATCGAGTGGAGGGTGCGGACGGCGATCGCCGACATGTTGCCCGACCGGCAGTAGATCGCGAGCGGCGTGTGC
The DNA here is from genome assembly GCA_046331245.1 of Acidimicrobiales bacterium. Taxonomy (GTDB): domain Bacteria; phylum Actinomycetota; class Acidimicrobiia; order Acidimicrobiales; family Microtrichaceae; genus SSF14. Next base: position 328,223 of record JAXLRH010000001.1, read on the forward strand.
CGGTCGGTGGGGAGCTCCGTCGACGCTCCGATCCGGTCGTAGGGGATGTCGAGGTCGGTGCCGGCGATGTCGCCCTCGTTCGGGATGTGCACGTTGACGGTCGTGACGGACGGATCGGCGACGCGCTTCGCGAACGCCGCCACGCCGACGAGTCGCGGCGCTCCGGCCGCCGACGTGGTGGTCGTCGACGTCGCCGTGTCCGAGCCGCACCCGGCCAGCGGCACCGCGACAGCGAGAGCGACCGCCGCGAGAGCCGTGTGGAATCGTGATCGACGCACGAAGGGAACCTACGCCCGGCGAACTGGTTGGCGGGCGTCAGCCGGCATCGACCGATGCCACGTCGCGCAGGTCGATCAGGCAGTCGGTGCCGCCGAGCTCGTTCGCGCGGCACCCGTCCGCGTCGGGATCGTCGTGCCACCGCCCGTGGGTGTCGAGGTAGCGGAACGCGTACTCCGCCCCGGGCTCGAGCAGCACCGAGGCGGAGCGGACGTCGCCGCGCTTGCGCAGCGGGGTGGCCAGCGGGTCCCAGTCGTTGAAGTCGCCCACGACGGAGACCGGACCCTCGCTCCAGTCGTCGGGGACCGAGAACGTGACCTTCACGGAGCCCGCCTTGCGATCGGCCTTCTTCTTGATCATGTCGTGCACACCTCGTCGGTCCGGGGGGATCGTTCCCCCACGCAGTCATCGTGCGACGACGACGCCGGTCACTCCAGGGACCTTCGGCCGTTTCGCCGGGCGTCGCGATGGACGAGGCTCCACCAATGGGCATCTTGCGGCGGACGATGGAGACGAGGCGGTGGCTGCTGGTGGTCCCGGTGGTGCTCCTCGCCGGTGTCGGTGTCGTGGGCGGTCTGCTGCTGTGGGGCGGGTCGTCCGGTCGACCGGCGACGGTGGGCGAGGCGAGCCGACGACTCGGGTCGGCTACCTCGCTGCCGCCCGAACCGAAGGTGCTCCGCCCGGAGCAGGGCGTGTACCTCTACACCGGCACCGGCACCGACGCGTTGAGCAAGCCTGCACGCTCGCAGACCGAGGGGCCCGACATGCCGGCGACCGTCACCCACCGGGGCGACGGCTGCTGGACGTTCCGCATCGACTACCACACGAACCACTGGCAGTCGTGGGTGTACTGCCCGAAATCAGGCGGCCTCGACGAGCAGGGCGGCTCGACGTACCAGAAGTGGGACTTCGGCGTGTTCGTCAACGAGTCGACGAGCACGTTCGAGTGCCCGTCCTCGCCCACGATCCGCGCCGGGGAGCAACCGGGCGACACGTGGACCCAGACCTGTCACAGCGTCGGGACCGACGCGGCCGGAGCGTCGCAGACCACCGGGCCGTACCGCTACGTCGGCACGGAGACCCTCCGCATCGGCACGGAGGACGTGCCGGCCCTGCACTTCCACCGCGAGCGCACGATGTCCGGCTCGCAGCGCGGCACCGAGGCGAGCGACGTGTGGTTCTCGGCGTCGGACGGGCTGCCCCTGCGCAACGAGCGTCACATCGAGGTGCGCACCGACACGATCATCGGCGAGACCGTCTACAGCGAGGACGCGAACTTCGAGCTGGCGTCCACCGTTCCCGGCCATCTGTGACCTTCGCCCCTGGCCCGCCGGGCTGGGGTGGACGACCATTCCTCGATGACCCAGACGACACCCGTGTCCGCCGGCGACGTGGCCCCCGACCTCTCCGAGGACGGCATCCGGGACCACGTCGTGGAGGAGTCCTCCGACGCGGCCCTGGGGCCCACGATCAACGCGGTCCGTGACATCCTGCGCGACGCCCACACCGACGACCTCCGCGCCGTGGCCCAGTGGCTGCAGGCGCTGCTCGAGGGACAGTCCGCCGACGACATTTCGGAGCTCGGGGCGATGCTCGCCCAGGACGAGCCCCTGTGGGGCACCCTCCCGATGCCCGACGACACCGAGCTCGCCGACGACTGGCGTTCGGGTGGCTACCCGTACCGCAACCTGATGTCGCGCAAGAGCTACGAGCGTCAGAAGTACGAGCTCCAGGTCGAGCTCCTGAAGCTGCAGGCGTGGGTCAAGGACACCGGCCAGCGGATCGTGATCGTGTTCGAGGGCCGTGACGCCGCCGGTAAGGGCGGCACGATCAAGCGGTTCATGGAGCACCTCAACCCCCGCGGCGCGCGGGTGGTGGCGCTCGAGAAGCCGTCGGAGGCCGAGCAGGGCCAGTGGTACTTCCAGCGGTACGTCCAGCACCTGCCGACCGCCGGCGAGATCGTCCTCTTCGACCGGTCCTGGTACAACCGCGCCGGCGTCGAGCGCGTCATGGGCTTCTGCACCGAGGAGGAGTACCGCGAGTTCCTCCAGCAGGCGCCGCTGTTCGAGCAGAGCCTCACGCGCAGCGGGGTGCACGTCCTGAAGTTCTGGTTCTCGGTGAGCCGCGAGGAGCAGCGCCGCCGGTTCCGCGAGCGCGAGCGCCACCCGCTGAAGCAGTGGAAGCTGTCGCCCATCGACCTCGCGTCGCTCGACAAGTGGGACCAGTACACGGTGGCCAAGGAGGCGATGTTCCTCCACACCGACACCTCGGAGGCGCCGTGGACGGTGATCAAGTCGGACTGCAAGAAGCGGGCCCGCCTCAATACGATGCGCTACGTGCTCCACAAGCTGCCGTACGCGGGGAAGGACCTCGACCGGATCGGTCCGCTCGACCCGCTCTTGGTCGGGCGCGCCGAGGTCGTCTACGAGATCGACGAGCGGCCGGCTCAGAACCCCGCCTGACGCGACGCATGGCCGGCCCCATCGACCCCCGGGTCCGGCGTCGAATCGTCACCGTCGTCGCGCTGATCGTGTTCGGCGTGGTCGTCTGGGCGTCGCGCTCCACGGCGATCGATGCCGTGCGAGCGCTCCGCCACGCCGATTGGAGCTGGGTCGCTGCCGCGTCGGTCGCCGAGGTCGTGATGTACCTGACGCTGGGCGGCCTGCTCGTCCGCCTGTTCCGGCATCAACTCGCGCTCTCGTTCCCCACGGGAACGGCCGTCGCCCTCGTCGTCTACGGGCTCGGCGGCATCATGCCCGCCTCGCCGGCCGAGGGCATGTCCGCGGCGGCCGTCGAGCTGCGTCGTCGTGGGGTCCCGGTCGGGGATGCTGCCCGCACCCTGGTGCTGTCCGAGTGGGAGCGGTTCGTCGCGCTCGCGATCCTCGTCGCGGTCGATCAGGTCGTGGCCGTCCTCAACGGCCGACCGCTCCACCTGAGTCTGCCGCTCGCCGTTGCGTTGTCCGCCCTCGTGCTCGTGCTCGCCGGCGTCGCGTCGCGCCTGGTGCGGGGGAGTGGTGTGGCCCGCGCCGGCGCGCGGATCGGAGCGTGGGCGCGGTCCCGTCGGTTCGCACGCACCCTCCCGCCACGCGGCCACCCCTTCCGCCGGGAGCCCCTGACCGTGCGCGACCTGCTCGGCGAGCGGCACAACCGGTTCGCGTTGCTGGGGTGGTCGGCCGCCGGATGGCTCGCCGACGCAGGATGCCTGGCGTTGTGCGTCAAGGCGATGGGCGACGAGCTCGGCCTCGACGCGGTGCTCCTCGCCTACGCCATCGGTGCCGCAGTGGCGATCGTGCCGCTGCTCCCCGGAGGCCTCGGCGCGGTCGAGGTCGCCGTCCCGGCAGTGCTCCACCGCATGGGTCTTCCGCTCGACACCGCGGTCGCCGCGACCATCCTCTGGCGGGGACTCGCGCTCATCGCGCCGGCACTCGCCGGTTCGGTCGCGCTGGTGACGCTACGGTCGGCACGAACCAGGAGGGAGACGGCATGACGGGTTTCGACATCGGTGAGCTGTTCGGCGTCGCCGGCAAGAAGGTGCTGGTCACCGGTGGCTCGCGGGGCATCGGCGAGATGATCGCCGCCGGGTTCCTCGCGAACGGGGCCACCGTGTACATCAGTTCGCGCAAGGCGGACGCCTGCGACGCGACGGCGGCGCGACTCTCCGAGCAGTACGGCGGCACCTGCGTGTCGATCCCCGCCAACCTCGCCGAGCTCGACGGCATCGACGCGCTCGCGGCGGAGCTGGGCAAGCGGGAGACCCAGCTCGACGTGCTCGTCAACAACGCCGGTGTCTCCTGGGGCGCCTCCATCGACGAGTTCCCCGAGCTCGGCTGGGACAAGGTGTTCGACACCAACGTGAAGGGCGTCTTCTTCGTCACCCAGCGCCTGCTGCCGTTGCTCGAGGCGGGCGCGACGGCGGAGGACCCGTCGCGGGTCATCAACATCGGGTCGATCGACGGCATCAAGTCGCCGGCGTTCGACACCGTGTCCTACGGCCCGTCGAAGGCCGCGGTGCACGCGCTCACCAGCCAGCTCGCCTCGAAGCTCGTGCGCCGCAACATCCTCGTCAACGCGATCGCCCCCGGCCCCTTCCCGACGTGGATGCTCAGCACCGGCGTCGGCACCGGCGGCGACGTCGACGGGACCGACTGGGAGGCGATCGGCCGCACGATGCCGCGCGGTCGCGTGGGCACGCCGGAGGACATCGCCGGCCTGGCGATCTTCCTGTCGTCGCGCGCCGGCGCCTTCACCGTCGGTGAGGTCATCACCTGCGACGGCGGCATCGTCGTCTCCTGACGAGCGCGCCGCTCACTCGCCGGCAGGTTCGGCGAGCGAGAGGTAGCCCTCCTCCTCCTGGATGTTGTGCAGGAGGAAGATCGCGTGGAGGCCGTACAGGATGCGGCGGAGCTCGCCGAGGTCGTCGGCCTCCGTGCGGACGGGGCCGGTTCCGGCGCCGGCCGCCTCGGCGCGGTCACGTCGCCGTTCGATGTCGGCGACGACGGCGGCGAGCCGATCGGTCTGGCGCACGATCTCGACGTGGCTGCGTGCCATCGCGGCCGTAGGGTCCGAGCCGCCGAGCGCGAGCTCGACCACCGGGTACAGCTCGGCGGCCTCGGCGAGCTCGTGAGGGATGAGATCGTTGCGGAGGAGCGCCAACGCGCTCCTCGCTCCGGCGAGGTCGTCGTCCAACCCACCCCGACCCATCGAGTGCGCGATCTGGAGGAGATGATCGAGGCGGGGTCGCATCACGTCGTGCTCGCGCTCGAACCGGCGGGCGATCTCGGCATCGCCACCACGCAGGAGCGGCTGGTCGTCGTGGCTGCGGAGGGCTCGGAGTGCGTTCAGGATGACGGTGACGTCGATGACCTCCTGGACGACCGCGCCGAGGGCCGGCGGCAACCATCCGGCGAACGCGACGCACATGGCCACGACCGAGAGGACCATGCCCGCGGTCGCGCTCTGCGCGGCGATGCGCCTCGACCGCTGGGCGATCGCCACCGCCTCCGCCAGCCGGTCGAGGCGGTCCAGCGCGAGCACCACGTCGGCGGACTCGGTGGCCGCGGTGCCCCCGCGGGCGCCCATCGCGATGCCGATGTCCGCGGCAGCGAGCGCCGGGGCGTCGTTGATCCCGTCGCCGACCATCGCGACCACGTCGCCGCCCTCCTGGGACCGCCGGATGTCGGCGACCTTCGCCGCGGGCGTCCGCGCCGCGAGCACGTCGTCGAGATCGAGCAGCGTGCCGACCGCCGCGGCCGGGCCGGGCTGATCGCCGGACGCCATCACCAGGCGGCGGGCGCCGAGCGACCGCAGTCGCCGGAGTGTGCGCGTCGCCTCCGGCCGTACCCGGTCCGCGAGCACGATCGCGCCGGCGACGACGGAGTCGACCTCGACGACCACCGTGGTGCCGTCGCAGCGTGCGGCCTGCGCAAGCGCCGCCCGGACGACCGGGTCGTCCGTGTCCGCGCCGAGCCAGGCGGCGCGACCGATCCGCACATGACGCCCGTCGACCGTGCCCTGCGTGCCGCCGCCCGCGACCTCCACGACCTCGGTCGCCGCCGACAGGGCGAGCCCACGGGTGCGCGCCCCGCGAACGATCCCTTCGGCGATGACGTGCGACGACAGCTGATCGAGGGACGCAGCGAGCGCGATCACGTCGTCGGCGCGGACGCCGTCGGTCGCCACGACCGACACCAGCTCCGGCCGGCCCACGGTGAGCGTGCCGGTCTTGTCGAAGAACATCACCCGCACGCGCGCCAGCTGCTCGAGCACGGCGCCGCCCTTCACGACTACGCCCCGTGCGGCGGCGCGCGACAGGCCCGACGACACGGCGATGGGGACGGCCAGGATGAGCGGGCACGGTGTGGCGACCACGAGCACCGCCACCGCACGCGAGAGATGGCCCGACCACGCCCAGGCGCCGCCGGCCATCGCGAGGCCGACGGCGAGGAACGCGAGCGCCGACCGATCGGCGAGCCGCACCAGCGGAGCGTTCGTGGCGTTGGCCTCGCCGGCCATGCGGACGATGCCGGCGTAGGCGCTGTCCGCGGCGCTGCTCGTCGCCTCGATGCGGAACGGCGCGCCGCCGTTGACCGTGCCGCTCGACACGGCGTCGCCGGCGACGAGCAGCCGGGGGAGGGGCTCGCCCGTGACGGCGCTCTCGTCGACCACGGCATCGTCGTCGAGGAGGCGCCCGTCGACCGGCACGACCTCCGACGCGGCGACGATGATCTCGTCACCCGGTGCGACCTCCTCGATCGGGGTCGTCTCGATACCGGTCGCGGTGCGCCGGCGCGCGTGGCGCGGTTGACGGTCGATCAACGCCCGCAGCTCCCGGCCGGCCCGGTGCGCGGCCCGCGCCTCGAGGCCCAGGCCCGTGGCGAGCATCACGGTGATGACGGCGGCGGCGAGCGACTCGCCGGTGAAGATCGCGCCGACCACCGCCAGCAGGGCGAGGACGTCGGCGCCGACACGGCCCGCTCGCGCGGTCCGGATCACCGACCACGCGGCGATGCCCACGCCGACGAACCCGACGACCGTCCAAACGCGGCTCCACCCGGCGAACTCGACCACGGACAGGATGCTCACGCTGACAGCCAACCGGACCCGGCGCACGGCGAACAGGGCCGAAGGACCGTGCCGACCGACGCTGCCGACCGACGGCGCCTGCCGTCTACCGGACGGTGACCGCCCCGTCGTCGTGGCCCCAGGCCTCGGAGACCTCGGCCGGCGTGCGGCCGGTGAGCACGGCGGCCGCCTGCAGCGCCGCCCCGCGTGCGACGAGCTCGTCGGTGCCGGGCACGCTGATCGGGCGGCCGGTCATGGCGACGACAACGCTGCGGTAGGCGGGGCTGTGCGACCCGCCACCGATCAGCCACACGCGTGCGTCGTCGCCTGGCTCGTCGGCGCCGGACAGCAGTGCCGCTCCGGCGAGGAGGTTGCGCACGACACCCTCCACCGCCGCTCGTGCGAGGTCCTGGCGGGACACGTCGGAGCGGATGCCGGTGAGCGTGCCCGTCGCGTCCGGCAGGTTGGGCGTGCGTTCGCCGTCGAGGTACGGGAGCAACTCGAGGCCGTTGGCGCCGGCCGGCGCGTCCAGCGCGAGCGCGTCCAGGCCCGCCGCGTCGACACCGAGGAGGCGCGCCACCGCATCGGTCACCTTCGTCGCGTTCAGCGTGCAGACGAGCGGGAGGAACCGCCCGGTGGCGTCGGCGAATCCGGCCACCGTCCCGGTCGGGTCGTGGCTCGGGCGATCGCTCACGCAGAACGCCGTCCCGCTCGTTCCCAGACTCAACGCCAGGGTCGCCCGGGCGCAGGCCCAACCCCAGCGCCGCGGCCATGTTGTCGCCGGTGCCCGGCGCGACGAGCACGCCGTTCCAGGAGCCGGCGGCCTCGGTGGGCCCGAGCACCTCGGGCAGCGTGCTCTCCCACGACCGACTCGGGTCGACGAGGGCGAGCAGATCGTCGCGGTAGCGGCCTTCGCTCGGCGACCACCAACCGGTGCCGGACGCGTCGCCCCGGTCGGTGGTGAACCGGCCGGTGAGCCGTGACGTGAGCCAGTCGTGGGGCAGCAGCACCCGGGCGACCCGGCCGAAGACCTCGGACTCGTTGCGTCGGAGCCAAGCCAGCTTGGTGATCGTGAAGCTCGGCACCGGCACGCTCCCGCACGCCTCGGCCCACGCCTCGGGCCCGATTTCCGCCACCAGGGCGTCGGCATCGGGGGCCGACTCCGTGTCGTTCCACAACTTCGCCGGGCGCAGCACCTCACCGGCGTCGTCGAGCACGACGAGGCCGTGTTGCTGCGCCGCGATCGAGATGGCCGCCGGCCGGTGCTCGGCGAACACGCCGGCCTCGGTGCACGCCGACTCGAACGCGGTCCACCATGCCCGCGGATGCTGTTCGCTGTGCGGGGGAGTGGTGGGCGGATGTGGGGCCCGGCCTCGCGCCACGAGCTCGCCCGTGTCCGCGTCGCGGACGTCCACCTTGCAGGCGGACGTCGACGAGTCGACCCCGACGACCAGTGGCATCAGCGCACGCCGAGGAGGAGCTCGGTGATCAGCTGGTCGAGGCGTTCGTGTCCGTAGCCCCGCGTGAGCGCCTGCTCGTCGAACGTCGCCGTACGGATCTCGTCGAGTGGGCCCGTCCGCTCGGCAAGCCCCGCGGCGTTGGTCGCGGCGAGGGCCTCCTGGATGTCGGCGTCGTCGCGCATGCGCTCGGCCTTCTCCTTGAGGATCAGGTAGGTGCGGATGCAGCCGCGGGCGAAGTCCCACACGCCTTCGGCGTCCTCGGTGCGGTAGGGATGCGCGTCGAAGTGCCGCATCCCGTCCCAGCCGGAGTCCTCGAGGAGACGCACGAGGTAGAAGGCGTCGCGGATGCCCTCCGACCCGAAGCGGAAGTCCTGGTCGAACTTGCCGATCCGCTGCGCGTTGAGGTCGATGTGGAACAGCTTCCCGTGCCAGAGCGCCTGCGCGACCCCGTGGGTCACGTTGAGGCCCGACATCGTCTCGTGGGCGAACTCGGGGTTGAGGCCCACCATCTCGGGCCACTCCAGCTCGTCGATGAACGCCAACGCGTGACCGACGGTGGGCAGGAACATGTCGCCACGCGGCTCGTTGGGCTTGGGTTCGAGCGCGATGCGCGTGCCGTACCCGCGCTCGCGGATGTGCTCGCAGCAGAGGTCGACCGCCTCCTTGTAGCGGTCGAGCGCGTGCCGCACGTCCTTGGCCGCGTCGACCTCCACGCCCTCCCGGCCACCCCACAGCACGAACACCTCGGCGCCGAACTCGGCGCCGAGGTCGATGGCGTCGATCGCCTTCCGGACGGCGAGGCGACGGATGTCGCGGTCGTTGGCCGTGAACGCTCCGTCCTTGAACACGGGACGGCTGAAGAGGTTGACCGTGGTCATCGGCACCTTCATGCCGGTGTCGTCGAGCACGGCGTGGAAGCGCCCGAGGATCGCGTCGCGCTCGGCAGACGTCGCGCCGGGCGGCACGAGGTCGTCGTCGTGGAACGTCACGCCGTACGCCCCGGCCTCCGACATGCGGCGCACCGACTCCACCGGGTCCAACGGAGCGCGGACCTCGTGGCCGAACGGATCGCGACCCTGGTTGCCCACGGTCCAGAGGCCGAACGTGAAGTGGTGCTCGGGGCGCGGCGTGAGGTGATCGTCGGTCATCGCCCCAGTCTGGTGGTTCACTTCGGCTTGGGGTGGGCGAGCATGAACGAGACGGCCTGCTCGGTGAACTCCTGGTTGATGTCGGGCACGTGGTTGCCGCCCGGTTGCGTCCACAGCTCGGCGTGTCCGCCGCGATCGCAGCCGGTGCCGTACGAGGTCACGGTGGCCGACGGAAGACCGGACACGATGGCCCGTGTCGCCGGCGCCGGGTCGTCCGGCGTCTCCTTGCAGTGGTCGAGCCGCGCCCACGACAGCGTCGTGTCGGCGGCGCTGGGGTACGACGCCGAATTCGGATCGGAGCCGTTCATGCGGCCGCCCTCGTAGCGGATCACCGTGTCGGCATCGCCGTGCACCTCGAGCGCTGCGACCGGCTCGGACGGCGAGCACTTCGACGGGTCGGCATAGGTGGCGCCCTCGAGCGACACGACCGCCGCGACCACGTCGGCGTGATCGCAGGCCATGCGGTACGCCATGAAGCCGCCGTTGCTGTGGCCCATGACGTAGATGCGACGAGGGTCGACGTCGTAGCGCGAGCGGATGTTGTCGATGACCGCGGCGAGGTACGCGGAGTCGTCGACGGTCGAGCCGGCCGGTGCGCAGCAGGCGTCGGTGGCGTTCCAGAACTGCTTGCCCTCGTCGTTCTTCGTGCCGTCGGGCGCCACCCACATCATCCCGTGCGCGTCGGTCACCGCGGCGAGGTGGAAGTACAGGCTCTGCACCTTGCCCGTGAACGCGTACCCGTGGAGGACGACGAGCAGCGGCACGGCCTTGCCCTTGCGGTAGCCGGGCGGGAGGTGCACCGTGAACGGCCGCTTCTCGAGGGCGGAATCGTCGGACGAGGAACACGCGGTCATCAGCACGGCGAGCGCGATGACGATCGCCGCGACCGACCTTCGGGCGCTCGTGGACGGTCCCGATCGGTGACGAGGGGTCGTGGGCATCCGCCGACAGTAACGGGAACCGATGCAGGCGCCCGGGCGCGCCGTCGCCTGCATCAATCGGTCGAGCGCCGGGTTCGCCGACCCGCCGCGAGCTGCGCGAGATCGTGCAGCGAGATCTCGTTGCGACCCCACAGCAGGGCGGTGACGAGGTGGCGGCCGGCCAGCCATCCGAGTCGCACCAGGCCGCGTCGGGGCAGCTCGTGCACGGTCACCTCGGTGCCGCCGTCGGCCTCGCGCAGCACGAACTCGACGCGCGCCTCGCCCATCGGCCCCATGCCGGCGCCCAGCACGAGTCGGGACGGCGGTTCGGCGACGCGCACCGTCGTCGTCCCCGGCACGCGCAGCGGCCCGAGCCCGATGCGATGCTTGAACGTCGTGCCGACCTCGGGCCAGCGTCGGTCGACGTGGCGGATCTCCTTCGCGCCGACCAACCACGAGGGGTAGGTCGACGGATCGCTGACGAGCGCGTAGGTGTCGGCCGGTGGCAGCGGCACCACGACGGAGTTGGTCGATCCCTTCACGCCGGTCCCTTCCCCGGTTCCCGTTCCACGAACCGCGTCCGGCACAGGTCCCCGGTTCGAGGGGTTTGCCGGGAACGCCGACCGGGCAGGCACAGGACATGGCTCAACTCCCACCCTCGCTCCCGACGCCGCGAGGACCGCTGACCGAGGTGCTGTTCGACTTCCTCCGGCTCGGGTCCGGCGTCCTGCCGTCCGTCTCGGAGTACTGGCTCGGCGGTGACGCGCTCGGCGACGACGACCTCCAGCTCGCGCTCTACTGCTGCTACGAGCTCCACTACCGCGGCTTCGACCTCCACCAGGACTTCGAGTGGGACCCGTCCGTGCTGCGTTTCCGCGGCGAGCTCGAACGGGTCGTCGAGGAGGCGCTGCGCGATCTGCCGCCCTGCGTGGTGCCGGGCGGGCCGACGCCCGAGGAGCAGCTCGCGACGATCATCTCGTCCGCCGACGGTCCCTCGTTGTCGTCGTGGGTCGAGCAGCACGGAACGCTGGACCACCTCCGGGAGTTCGCCGTGCACCGGTCGCTGTACCAGTTGAAGGAGGCCGACGCCCACACGTGGGGCATCCCGCGCTACTCCGGCCGTTCCCGCTCGGCGCTCATCGAGATCCAGATGGACGAGTACGGCGGTGGTGTACCGGGCGCAGCACACGCCGAGCTGTTCGCCAGGACCATGGCCGCGCTCGACCTCGACCCCACGTACGGCGCCTACCTGGAGACCGTCGGCGCCCCGACGCTCGCGACGACGAACCTCATCTCCTGGTTCGGCCTGCATCGCCGTCTGCTGCCGGCGCTGCTCGGGCACCTCGCGATCTTCGAGATGACGTCGGTCGAGCCGATGCGCCGCTATGCCCGTGCGTGTCGCCGCCTCGGGCTCGGCGCGGAGGCCACGCGCTTCTACGACGTCCACGTCGAGGCGGATGCCCACCACGGCCCGCTCGCAGCGCACCGGCTCGTCGGGGACTACGTCCGCGAGAACCCGACGAGCCTGGCGTTGGTCATGTGGGGAGCCCGGTCGCTCATGCACGTCGAGCGCCGGTTCGCCGAGTCGGTGCTCCAGCGGTGGACCGCCGGCCACAGCTCGCTGCGCGAGACGGAGCGTCCTGCCGCCTGTCCATGACGTTCGGCCCTGTTCGGGGCCGCGCGGACCTGCTCGGATGACGGGGTGCACCGACTCGAACGCTCCGTCGTCGCCGTGATCCTCGCGCTGCACGGGATCGCGCACCTCGCGGTGTATCCGGTGTCGGGCGACTCGGGGTCGACTCACCGGAGCTCCAGCTTCTGGATCGCCCCGTCGCTGGCCCGCAACGCCGCGGGCTACACGGCTCGCGTGCTGCTCGTGGTGGCGGCGGTGGCCTTCGTGCTCGCGGCGGTCGACGTCGTGCGACCGATCCGCCGTGTCGCGGCGCCGCTGCTGGTGGCGATCGGCGGCCTGTCGTCGGTGTCCGCCGTCGTGCTGCTGTGGGGACGCCTCCATCCCCGCCCCGACACGCTGTGGGTGGGGCCGGTGCTGAGCGCCGCCATCCTTGCGGTCACCGTCGCGGTGGTCCGTCGGCGAGGGTCCGCCGGGACGCCTCCACCACGAGACGACGCTCGGCCGTAGCGACCTCCCGCCGTGCGGCCGCCACGGCGTCGGGCGTGACCGAGATCGAATCGATCCCGAACCGCACCAGGCGCTCGGCGAAGCCGGCGCGGTTGGACGGCGCCTGCCCGCAGAGCGAGGCGGTGATGCCCGATGCGTGGGCCGCGTCGATGATGCGCCCGATCATGTCCAGCACCGCGTCGTCGCTCTCGTCGAACAGCTCGGCGCAGATCTCGGAGTCGCGGTCGACCCCGAGCATCAGCTGCGTGAGGTCGTTGGAGCCGATCGACACGCCGTCGATGCCGAGCGCCGCGTACTCCGGGATGCGGTAGGCGACCGACGGCACCTCGGCCATCACCCAGCGCTTCAGGCCACGCTGCGCGCCGAGCGGCGACGCGTCGACCAGCTCCAGGCACCGTTCGAGCTCCCAGCGGGTGCGGACGAACGGGATCATCAGGTGCAGGTTCGGCGTCTCCTCCCGGGCCCGCGCCAGCGCGGCGAGCTCGAGGGCGAACAGCTCCGGCTCGGTCACGTACCGGTAGCACCCGCGCCACCCGATCATCGGGTTCGCCTCCACCGGTTCGTGCTCCTCGCCGCCGATGAGGCCGCGGAACTCGTTCGTCCGGAAGTCGAGGCTGCGGTACACGACGGGCCGCTGGCCGAACGCCCGGGTGATCACGAGGAGCGACTCCGACATCGCCTCGACGAACTCGTCGCGACCGCCACGGGCCAGGAGGGCCATCGGATGCTCGCCCTGCAGCGCCTCCGTCGCCATGATCTCCGCGCGGAGCAGGCCCACGCCGTCGACGGGGAGCGCGGCCGCCGCTGTGGCCTGCGACGGGATCGCGAGGTTCACGTACACGCGGGTTGCGAGCGGCTCGACCGGAGCGGGCGCAGCGGCGGTGTCCGTCCCGCGGTCGCTCGCGGCCGGGGCCGGCCCGCGCTCGGTGAGCGCGAGGCCGGTGCCGGGGGCGCGCTGCAGGGAGGCGCTCGTCGGCGCTCCGGCGCGGACGATGCCGAGGGCCCCGTCGACCGTGACGAGGTCGCCGTCGTGCAGCACGGTGGTGGCCGTGCGGGCACCGACCACGCACGGCACGCCGAGCTCGCGGGTGACGATGGCCGCGTGGCAGGTGCGGCCGCCGCTGTCGGTGACCACGGCCGCGGCGCGACGCATGACGGGCACCCAGTCGGGGCTCGTGGTGGGAGCGACCAGCACCTCACCGGCCTGCAGTCGCGCGCCGTCGTGTGGCGATCGGAGGATGCGCACGCGGCCGGACGCGATGCCTGCTGATGCGCCGAGGCCGGTCACCAACGGGGGCTCCGGTGCCGCCTCGTCCTGGGGTCCGGTGTCGGCTCCCGCCCTCGTGCCCGTCGCGGTGATAGGTCGGGACTGCACGATGGAGATCGCCGCCGGGTCGCCCACGCCGTCCGTGCCGGCGCCGGACGGGCCGGCGACAGCGGGGCCGATGACCCACTCGATGTCCTGCGGCCGCCCGTAGTGCGCTTCGATGCGCTCGCCGAGCGTGGCGATCTCGAGCACCTGCTGGTCGGTGAGCACCGGGCCGAGCCCGTCGGCCAGCTCGATCTGCTCGATGCCGCCGCCCTCCCGCTCGCCGAGGAAGACGGTCTGGTGGCCGCGTCGTGTGTCGACGATGCGGTGGGCGGCGCGGTCGACCACCCAGGTGTCGGGCTCGACGAGCCCGCTGACGACGGCTTCGCCCAGCCCGCGCGCTCCTTCGATCACGAGGCGTCCCTCGCCGGGCGCGGCAGGGTCGTCGGTGAGCATGACCCCTGCGGCGACGGCCGACGCGAGGCGTTGGACGACCACGGCGATCGTGGGCTCCTCGAGCATCCCGCGCTCGGTCCGGTAGGCGAGCGCACGCTCCGAGTACAGGGAGGTCCAGCAGTCGAGCACGCGGTCGCGCACCGACGCGGCGCCGATCACGTTCGCGAACGACTCGTGCATCCCGGCGAAGGACGCGGCGGCCGTGTCCTCGCTGGTCGCCGACGAGCGGACGGCCACCAACCCGTCGTCTCCGCCGACGAGCTCGTGGTACGCGGCGTCGATCCGCGCCGCGAGCGGCGCGGGGATCCCGGCGGCGCGGACGAGGTCGCGGAGCTGCTCGATGTCGTCGTGCGTGGGAGCGGTCCCCGAGGCCAGCAGGGTGGCGACCCTCGTGCGGATGCGGTCGCGCACGCCGCCCGAGTCCAGGGCGTCGCGGAACGCGTCCGCCGTCACGACGAAGCCGTCGGGCACGGGAAGCCCGGCGGCCCGGAGCTCGCCGAGGTTGGCCCCCTTGCCTCCGGCGACGCCGACGTCGCCGCTGCCGAGCGACGACAGTGGCCGGACGAACGTCGAACCCGTTGCCGTCGTCATCTCCGCGGGCTCCGTGCTCATGGGCGGACGGCGGCGACGAGGGTGTGCACCGCGGCGCGGAGATCCGCGACCACCGCGCTCGATCGCTCCCGGAGGTCGACGGTCCACTCCGACTCCTCGTCGCGGAGCGCCGCGACGAGATGGGCGAGGTCCTCGCCGGCCACCGTGAACTCGACGAGTGCGTCGGAGGCGGCGTCGGTCAGGTCCATCCGGCCGAGGCGGGCCTGGAGCAGCAGCTCGTCGGCGCGGGTCCGCCAGCTCCTGGCCACGTCGTCGAGGGCCTCGCCCATCGCCGACGAGGAGGCGTCCGGCGGGGGTTCGGAGGCGGATCGTTCGACGGCGGCGGACGCCATGAGGTCGGCCTCGAGGCGGACCACCGCCTCGTCGGCCTCGGCCGCGCGGCGCAGCAGCGCGTCGTCGGGCCGCTCGGTGGTGCGCACGCTGCGCAATCGGTTCGCAGCCTCGGTGAGCTCGTGGTGCGCATGGACGACGGCGTCGGCCACGTCCGCGATCACCTCGGCCCGGCTGGAGATGCGGTTGCTCATGGCGGCACGTCCTTTCGCGTGTCGGGTACCGGTGTCAGAAGAAGCGACCCGGGTGGCCGTGCTGGTCGGCACGACGGGGCGCGCGACGCGGCGTGATGGGTCGCCGCGACCGCTGGGGCGGCGCGAGGTGGCGGTGACCCGAGGCGTGCGCCTCGTCGTCCGCGGGCAGGATCGCCGTCGCGTCCGTGGGGTCGGGGAGCGACGGCGGCTCCACGGCGTCGCGCAGCGCGGCGACCGCGGCCCGGCGGTTGTTGCGGCGGTACTGGATCGCTCCGTACCCCATCAGTCCGGTGAGTGCGCCCACGATCGCCGCTTTGCGTCGTGATCCGGCCGTCGTCGTTTCCATGTGCTGCTCCTTCTCGTCCGGTCGCCCCCGTCGGCGTGTCTCCACTCTTCGCCGTCATGGTGCGTCGGGGAAGGGTCTTAGGTCACCGCGCCGACGCTCAGAGGTCCTTCGACCGATCCGCCGGGGTCCTTCGGCCGACTCTCCGGGGTCCTTCGGCCCTGTCCGCAGCGCGGCGGGCGCACGACCATGGACGCATGGGACTGATCATCGTGGGCATGGACGAATCGAGCACGGCTGCGGACGCGCTCCGCTGGGCGGTGGCGGAGGGCCGCACTCGCGGCTGGACGGTGCGCGCCGTGCTCGCGTGGACCTTCCTCCGGCAGCATCGGGTGGACCGCACGTCGACCCACGATCCGGAGTACGACGACTCGTGCGCGGCGCTCGCGCTCCAGGAGTACGTCCGTGACGCGGTCGACGCCGCCGACGTGGCCGGCATCGAGCTGCAGACCATCTGCGAGCTGCCGGCGGAGGCGATGATCCAGGCGTCGGAGGGGGCGTCCCTGCTCGTCGTGGGGTCGCACGGATACGGCGGGATCAGCGGGCTCATCATGGGCTCGGTGAGCCAGCACTGCCTGCACCGCGCGACGTGCCCGGTCGCGATCGTCCGTCCCTCGCGCGACCACGCCGTCCAGCCGGGCAAGGTCGTGGTGGGCGTCGACGGGTCGGAGACGTCGCGACGGGCGCTCCGGTGGGCGGTCGAGGACGCCCGTGCCCGTGGCGGTTGGATCGAGGTGGTGCACAGCTGGCTGCTGCCGGCAGCGTTCGGCTTCCCGACGATCGCCGTGCCCGATGTCGCGGTGTTCGAGGAGGCCGCGGAGGCGCTGCTCGACGAGCTCCTCGCCGAGGTGGACCTCTCGGGCCTGTCGCGCCCGGTCTCGCGCATCCTCATCGGCGGTACGTCCACGGCGGGTCTGCTGAAGGACCGCGCGGCGGACGCCGAGCTCCTCGTCGTCGGCTCCCGCGGCGTCGGCGGGTTCGAGGGCATGGTCATCGGGTCGGTGGCCCACAACCTCGCGCACCACGCGCCCTGCCCGCTCGTGGTGCTGCCGGCCAGCTGAGCCGGCCACCTGAGTCGGTGGACGCCGACCGGTTCAGCGATCGGCGGCCTGCGACGTCCGGAGGTGCTCGAGGAACCACTCCCGTGCCGACTCGGCGGCGAGGCGCAACGTCCCGGGCTCCTCGAACAGGTGTGTGGCGCCGGCGATCACCGTGAGCTGGCTCGGGCAGCGCAGGTGCTCCTGCGCCTCGCGGTTGAGGTCGAGCACGACGGTGTCCTCGGACCCGACGATCAGCAGCGTCGGCGCGGTCACCTCCGGCAACCGAGCGCCCGCGAGGTCGGGACGGCCGCCGCGCGACACCACGGCGGAGACCCCCTCGCCGAGCACGGCCGCGGCCACCAGCGCGGCGCCGGCCCCCGTGCTCGCCCCGAAGTACCCGATGGGCAGCGTCTCCATGTCGGGGTCGGCGGCGATCCAGCGCGTGGCGTCGATCAGTCGCCCCGCGAGCAGTCCCATGTCGAAGACGTTGGCCCGCGTGCGCTCCTCCTCGGGCGTGAGGAGGTCCATCAGCAGCGTCCCGATGCCCGCTTCGTGCAGGATGCCGGCCACCAGCCGGTTCCGCGGGCTGTGACGGCTGCTCCCGCTGCCGTGCGCGAAGAGCACGACGCCCCTCGGCCGCACCGGGAGCGTCAGGTGTCCACCGAGCCGCACCGGGCCGATCGGCACGATGATCTCGGCGTCGCGGCCCCGGGCCGGTTCGATCCCGCCACCGGACACGAGGTGCGGCGGTCGGGGCCCGCCGCCGGCGAGGCACGCGACGACCTCCTCGTCGGACGTCTGCTCGAAGTGCACGTAGAACTGGCCGACCGACTGGAACGACGACGGCGTCTCGACGGCGACGCACTCGTCGGCGTCGCCGTCGATGCGCTCCTCCCATCCCAGCGGGGCGACGGGCGTCGCGAGGACGACGTGGGCGGCGCCGCGCATCCGGGCGGCGATGCACGCGGCGCGCGCGGTGGAGCCGGTCGCCACGCCGTCGTCCACGACGACGACGGTCCGGCCGGCCAGCGGCTGCGGCGGTCGGTCGCCCCGGTATCGCACGGCGCGTCGCCGCAGCTCGTGCAGCTCCCGCTCGGTCGTTGCTGTGACGTCGTCGTCGGAGATGCCGAGCCCTCGCACCAGGTGCCGGTCGACGAGCTCCACGCCGCCCTCGGCGATGGCGCCCATCGCCACCTCCGGCTGGAACGGCACGCCGAGCTTGCGCACCAGCAGCACGTCGAGGGGCGCGCCCAGCGAGCGGGCGACCTCGGCGGCCACGGGCACCCCGCCCCGCGGGAGTCCCAGCACGACCACCGACTGGGAGCGCAGGTGCTGCAGTGCTGCGCCGAGTCGCCGGCCGGCGTCGATCCGATCGTTGAACCTCACGCGCGCTCCTCCGTGGTCGTACCTCGCGGTCTCGCGTTCAGCGTCGTCCGGCGTCGCCACTCCCGGAAGGGCCGATGGTCATGACCTGCGCGACGATGGCGTGATGAGCGATGCCCGGATGAACGCCTGGATCGTGGACCACCCGACGCCGATCGGTTCGGGGGCGCCGTCGCCCGTGCGGCGCGTCGAGCGGCCGGTGCCGGTTCCGGGCTCCGGTCAGGTGCGCGTGCGGGTCCGCTGCTGCGGGGTGTGCCGCACCGACCTCCACCTGGCGGAGGGCGACCTCACGCCGCGGCGCCACGGGGTCACGCCGGGCCACGAGGTGGTCGGCGTCGTCGAGGAGCTCGGCCCGGGCGCCCAGCGCTTCGAGGTCGGTCGACGCGTCGGCGTGCCGTGGCTCGCGTCCACGTGCGGCTCCTGCCGCTTCTGCCTGGCGGGCGCCGAGAACCTCTGCCTCGCCCCGCGCTTCACCGGCTGGGACGTCGACGGTGGGTACGCCGACTGCGTTCTCGTCGACGAGCGGTTCGCGTACGTGATCCCCGACGTGTTCGACGACGCCACCGCGGCGCCGCTCCTGTGCGCCGGCATCATCGGCTACCGGGCGCTGAAGCGCAGCGGTGTCGGCCCGGGGGATCGGCTCGGCGTGTACGGGTTCGGCGGTTCAGCCCACCTCGCGGCGCAGGTCGCGATCGCGATGGGAGCGACGGTCCACGTGATGACCCGCAGCGCGGCCGCGCGGGAGCTCGCGCTGGAGCTGGGTGCCGCGAGCGCTCAGGGGGCCGACGCGCCGCCACCCGAGCTGCTCGACGCGGCGGTGCTCTTCGCCCCCGTCGGCACCCTGGTGCCCCCGGCGCTGGAGGCGCTCGATCGCGGCGGCACGCTCGCGATCGCCGGCATCCACCTGAGTGACATCCCCGTGCTCGACTACCAGCGCCACCTGTTCAACGAGCGCACGCTCTGCAGCGTCACCGCCAACACGCGGGGTGACGGCGAGGAGTTCCTCGCGCTCGCCGCGGACATCGGCATCGACGTCGAGACCACCGCCTACCCCATGGGTGAGGCCGACCGGGCGCTGGCCGACCTCGCGGCCGATCGGCTGGTCGGCGCCGCGGTGCTGGTCAACGACTGAGGCTCACAGGCCGAAGGGGAACAGGTCCGCCTCGCCGGGCTCGGGCAAGGCCGGGAGCGCGTGCACCGCCGTCGTCTCGTCGATCCAGATGTACTCGTCGAACTGCTCGGGGAGCGACGAGAGGAAGTAGTGGCTCTGCCGCTCGGTCTCGGGGCGGTAGATCACCCCGATGGCCCGCTCGAGCATCGGCGTGGCGAGCTCCTCGCGGATCTCGGGTCTCCGGGGCTCGCGGAGGTGCAGCGCGAACGCCGGGACGGAGCTGTCGTGGCACAGGCGCTCGTAGCTCCCGGGGAGCGAGGGGCGCACCGACTTGATCTCCATCGGACCACCCCAGTCGGTCGCCGCGGCCACCGTCCCCTGGTGCGTGCCGAACCCGACGAGGAACGCGTCGTCGCCGAACGCCCGCCGGCACAGCATGCCGACGTTGTGCTCGCCCCGCGCTCCCATCTCCGTGGCCGACGCGTCACCGACGTGGGAGTTGTGCTCCCACACGACGACCTTCGCCCCCGGGCCGCGAGCGGCGCGGACCGTCTGGAGGGTCTCGAACATGTGCTGGTCGCGCAGGTTCCACGACGCGGTCGAGCCGGCGTACATGACCCGGTAGTAGCGCTCGGCGTTGGCCACGACCACGGCGTTCTGCGCTGCGTCGAGGAAGTCGTCGCCGGCCTCGACGGCGTACTCGAGCCGCCGGCGGAGCAGGTCGGAGAGCGTCCGCGTCACCCCCTCCTCGCAGCCGGCGAACCGGCCGGTGACGACGGCCCGGCCGTAGGCGGCGGGGTCGTCGACCCACGGCGACAGGCAGGAGTAGCGGTGCCGGGCGACCGCCGCCGCCTCGGGGTCGACGTCCTCGAGGTAGGTGAGCACCTCGGCGCGTGAGGCGTAGAGGCTGTACAGGTCGAGACCGTGGAAGCTCACCCGTCGCCCGGCGTCGTCCTCCCCGAGGTTGTGGGCCCGGAGCCAGGCGACGAACGCACCGACCTCGGCATTGCGCCACATCCACCGGGGGAACCGCTCGAACGGCTCGAACTGCCGGGCGGGCAGCGGTCGGCCCCGGACGAACCGGTCGATGCAGGCGGCGTCGGGCCAGTCCGCCTCGACCGCTACGGCGGTGAACCCCTTGTGCACGATCAGCTCCCGCGTGATGCGCTCGCGCATCCGGTAGAACTCCGAGGTGCCGTGGCTCGCCTCGCCGAGGAGCACCACGCTGCAGTCGCCGACCCGTTCCACGAGCGGCCCGAGGTCGGCGTCGTCGATCGACGAGAACGGCTCGGCGACCTCGCGCAGCAGCTCGGCCGTCCCGTGGACGTGGGGGTGGGGCGGGTGCCGGTCGTCGCGTGAACGTCCCATGTGGTCACTCAAGCGCATCCGACGCCGCGACGGAGGTGTCGAAGGTCCCGAAACCGGCCCGGCATCGGGCGATGTCGGCCGATCGCCACATCGTGACCTTCGGCCCTCCCGCTCGCCCCCGGCAGCTGGTCCGATGATGGGATGCGTTCGTCGTCCACTCGCCGGTCCGCGCCGTGACGCCCCCGGGCGGGGGCCCGCCGACGACGCCGTTCGCCGCGCCGCCCCGTCGCTGGCGGGTGCTCTTCTACGTCGTGCTCGCGCTTCTGACGATCGGCATGCTCGTGGTGTGGCGTGGTGGTGTCGCCACGGCCGGCAGCAGCGGCACGGTCGACTACGCGACGTTCCTCGGCCGGGTGACGCACGGCAAGGTGAGCTCGGTCACGTTGCACGTGGGATCCGGCGAGATCGAGGGTGAGGACTCGAACGGCAAGGCGTTCACCGCGCAGGGCCCGCCCGGCGGCCTGCCCGACGCCGATCTCGCGCTCCTCGCGCGTCATCACGTCTCGCGCATCTACGCCGCGGAGCCGTCGAACGCGCTCTCGACGATCCTCGTGTCGGTGCTGCCGGTGCTCCTCATCGTCGGAGCGATCCTGTGGATGTCCCGGCGAGCGGGGCGCCAGCTCGGCGGCCTCGCCTCGTTCGGGCGGAGCAAGGCACGCCTCGACCACTCGAAACAGCCCACCACCACGTTCGCCGACGTCGCCGGCTACGAGGCGGTGAAGGCGGAGATCAGCGAGGTTGTCGACTTCCTGCGCGAGCCGTCGCGGTTCCAGGCGATGGGCGCCCGTATCCCGAAGGGCATTCTCCTGGTCGGGCCACCGGGCACCGGCAAGACGCTGTTCGCCCGGGCGGTCGCCGGCGAGGCGGGAGTGCCGTTCCTGTCGATCACCGCGTCGGAGTTCCTGGAGATGTTCGTGGGCGTGGGAGCCGCACGGGTGCGCGACCTCTTCGAGACTGCTCGCAAGGAGCGACCGTGCATCGTGTTCGTCGACGAGATCGACGCCATCGGTCGCAAGCGCGGCGCCGGCCTCGGCGGCGGGCAGGACGAGCGGGAGCAGACCCTCAACCAGCTGCTCGCGGAGATGGACGGCTTCACCGTCACCGAGGGCATCGTGATGCTGGCGGCCACCAACCGCCCCGACATCCTCGACCCCGCGCTGCTCCGCGCCGGTCGCTTCGACCGTCAGGTGGTGATCCCGCTGCCGACGCAGCAGGAGCGCGTCGAGATCCTGAAGGTCCACGCCGCCGGCAAGCAGATGGCGCCGGAGGTCGACTTCGAGCTCATCGCGAGGGGCACCCCCGGCATGAGTGGCGCCGACCTCGCCAACCTGGTCAACGAGGCGGCGCTCAACGCCGTGCGGCGCGGTGGTTACGCCATCGGGCCGGACGACTTCGACGCCGCCCGCGACCGTCTGTTGATGGGCCTGCGTCGCTCGTCGCTCGTGGTGAGCGACGAGGAGAAGCGACTGCTCGCTCATCACGAGGCGGGCCACGCCGTGCTGGCCGAGCTGCTCGATCACGCCGACCCGGTGCACAAGGTGACGATCCTGCCGACCGGCGTCGCGCTCGGCGCGACGCAGCAGATGCCCGACCGCGAGTCGCTGCTGCTCCTCCGGCCGGAGCTGGACGACGCCATCGCCGTGCAGCTCGGCGGCCGGGCGGCCGAGGAGCTGGTGTTCGGCGTCGCGTCGACGGGCGCCCACGACGACCTCATCGGAGCGACGCAGCTCGCCCGCCGGATGGTCACCGAGTGGGGCATGTCGGAGCGGCTCGGTCACCTGGCCTGGGGGTCGAGCTCGGCCGTGTTCCTGGGTGAGGACCTCATCCAGACGCGTGACTTCTCCGACGAGACCGCTCGCGTCATCGACGAGGAGACCGAGCGCATCCTCGAGGACCAGGCCGCTCGGGCGCGTGAGCTGCTCGAGCGCCATCGCGGCGCGCTCGAGGCGGTCGCCGCGGCCTTGCTCGCGCACGAGACCCTGTCGGGGGACGAGGTGGACGCGGTCATCCGCGGCGTGGAGTTGCCGAGCGTGCCGTCGGTCGCGTCGGCGTCGGTCACCGCGCTCGACGGTCGGCGACGATGAGCGCCTCGCCACGAATCGTGCTCACCGGCGGCCCCGGTGGCGGCAAGACGACGGCGGCCGATCTGTTCCGCCGCGAGATCGGCGAGCGCGTCGTGGTCGTGCCCGAGTCGGCGACGACCCTGTTCGCCGGCGGCTTCCCGCGGGTGCCGCAGGCCGCAGCGCTGCGGTCGGTGCAGCGCGCCATCTTCTCGGTGCAGCGCAGCGCGGAGGACGTGCAGTCCGAGTTGTACCCGGACCGGGTGTTGCTGTGCGATCGCGGCACCGTCGACGGCGCGGCCTACTGGCCGGACGGCCCGGACGACTTCTTCCGGGCGATGGGCACGACGCGCGCCGGCGAGCTCGCCCGCTACGACGCCGTGCTGTTCTTCGAGACGGCAGCGGTCGGCGGGCTCTCGTTCGAGGGCGGCAACCGGTACCGCACCGAGTCCAATGCCGAGGCGCTCGAGGTGGACGCGCGCCTGCGCGCGATCTGGGCCGACCACGCCAACTTCTTCCTGATCCCCCACGCGGACTCGTTCCTCGCGAAGATCACCGCCGGGCTCACCGTGCTGGAGGGCCTGGTGAGGGATCGCCTCGACGAGGAGTCGCCATGACCGCCGCATCCGCTTCGACCGGCTCGACGGCCGCTCCGTCGGTCCACCCCGACGTTCCGCTCCTGACGTTCCTCGGAGCGGCGGGCACCGTGACCGGCAGCCGGTTCCTCCTCGAGACGCGCCGGGCACGTGTACTGATCGACTGCGGGC
The DNA here is from genome assembly GCA_046331245.1 of Acidimicrobiales bacterium. Classification (GTDB taxonomy): domain Bacteria; phylum Actinomycetota; class Acidimicrobiia; order Acidimicrobiales; family Microtrichaceae; genus SSF14. Next base: position 351,701 of record JAXLRH010000001.1, read on the forward strand.
TCTTCCAGGGCCTCAAGGCGCTCCGCCTCCGCAACTGGGACCGCTTCCCCGTCGACGTCGCCGGCATCGACGCCGTGGTGATCTCCCACGCCCACATCGACCACGTCGGCTATCTGCCGGTGCTCACGAGCGCGGGCTTCGCTGGCCCGGTGCACACCACGGCCGGCACCCGCGAGCTGGCCGGCATCGTGCTGCCCGACTCCGGCCACCTCCAGGAGGAGGAGGCGTCGTACGCGAACCGCCGGGGCTTCTCGAAGCACCATCCCGCGCTGCCGCTGTACACCGAGGAGGACGCTCGCACCGCCCTCCGGCAGTTCCGGTCGCACGACTACGGCGCCGAGTTCGAGGCGGCGCCCGGCGTGTTCGTCACGTTCAAGCCGGCCGGGCACATCCTGGGGTCGTCCACCGTCACGGTCCGCCTCGCCGACGACGACGACCGCACCGTGGTCTTCAGCGGCGACCTCGGTCGTCCTCACCACCCGGTCCTGAAGCCGCCCGCACCGATCGGGGCCGCCGACATCGTCGTGATGGAGTCGACCTACGGCAACCGCCTCCACGACGACGCCGACGCGATCGAGCGGTTCGCCGACGCGATCGTCCGCACCATCGCTCGGGGCGGCATGGTGCTCATCCCGGCGTTCGCGGTCGACCGCACGGAGGTGATCCTGCACCACCTCCGCCGGCTGGTGCTGGCCGGGAAGATCCCGGCCGTGCCGGTCTACGTGGACTCGCCGATGGCCATCTCGGCGCTCACCGCCTATCGCGACGCGATCGAGCGCGGCGACCCCGAGATCCAGGACGGGTTCGGCGCGGACGGCGACCCGTTCGACACCGGTCAGGTCACGGAGGTGCGCGAGGCGCAGGAGTCCATGGCGCTCGCGAACCTCTACACGCCGTCGATCATCGTGTCGGCGGCCGGCATGGCGTCGGGCGGCCGCGTGCTCCACCATCTCGCCCGGCTGCTGCCCGACCACCGCAACTCGGTGCTCCTGGTCGGGTACCAGGCGCAGGGCACCCGGGGTCGGCTGCTCGCCGACGGGGCAGAGTCGGTGAAGTTGCTCGGCCGTCACGTGCGGGTGCGCGCCGACATCGTCGACCTCGGCGCGTTCTCCATCCACGCCGACCAGCACGAGCTCGTGGCGTGGTTGGGCACCGCTGACCGGGTGCCCGACGCGGTGTACCTCGTCCACGGCGAACCCGAGTCCGCTGCAGCGCTGGCCACGGTGATCAACGAGCGCGACGACTGGCTCGCCGTGGTCGCCCGCGACGGCGAGCAGGTGCGGCTCGACGCGGCGGCGCCTCCGCCGGAGCCGAACCGACCCCTCCCGCCACCGCGCGAGGAGCGGGCCACTCCTGCAGCTCGACCCGCGCCTGTCGCTCCGCCCGTCGAGCCCATCCGCCTCGCGGTCGTGGGTCAGCAGCTGCGCGGCGAGCCGCGCCACGACCAGCTCACCGACCTCGACGCCGAGCTCGTCGGCCTCGCCCACACGGCCGACTGCTACCGCCTGTACGCGCTCGCTGCCGACCCGCCGGCCCCCGGCCTGGCGCGCGTCGCCGACGGCTCGGGCGCGTCGATCGAGGTCGAGGTGTACGCGCTCGCGCCGGCGGCGTTCGCCCGCTTCGTCGCCGGCGTGGCCTCGCCCCAGGGCGTCGGCCGGATCCTCCTCGACGACGGCTCGGAGGTGCCCGGGGTGCTCTGCGAGCCGTACGCCCTGGACGGCGCCACCGACATCAGCGAGTTCGGCGCGTGGCGCGCCTATCGCCACTCGCTGCCGCCGGCGGACTGACCGCTCGCGGGGTCAGGCGAGCGCTGGCAACCAGTCGACCCACTCGTCGGGCACGGTGTGGACGCCGGCCGACGACAGCAGCACCAGGGTGCCGCGCGGCGCGACCGGCCGCTGCTTGAGTGACCAGCCGAGGTCCGACAGCAGCCGGCTTCCCTTGCGCGTGTTGCACGGGGCGCACGCGGCGACCACGTTCGTCCACACGTGCTCGCCGCCGCGCGAGCGGGGGATCACGTGGTCGATCGTGGAGGCGGTGCGATCGCAGTGGGTGAACTGGCATCGGCGTTGGTCGCGCAGCAGCACCGCCCGGCGCGACAGCGCGATGTTCTGTCGGAACGGAACGCGCACCATGTACCGCAGACGCAGCACCGCCGGGATCGGGAACGACTGCGTGGCCGAGTGGATCTCGCCGTCGCCGTTCGCGATCACATCGACCTTGCCGGAGACCACCAGCCCGATGGCGCGGCGCACGGGGATGACGTGCAGTGGTTCGAACGATGCGTTGAGCAACAACACCGACACGGCCCGCTCCTCTCTCCGAGGAGACTGTCCTCCGAGAACAAGTCCTGGGCAACAGAATTACCACCGAACCGGCGCCGGTGCGGCGACGACCGCTATCGGCGGGTGATGCGTGCCCGCCGCCACTCGGGCTCGGCGCCGTCCACCCACGCGACCCGGAGGCCGATGCGCCGGGCCGTGTCGGCGAGGAGCGCGTCGATGAGCGAGTCGGGTGCCGGTCGCCCGCCCACCAGCGCGCCGAGCGGCACGTCGACGTCCACGTGGTCCGGCGCGTCGTCGGCCCCGAGCGTTGTGGCGGCGGCCCCGATGGCGTCGACTGCGAGCACCACGTCGCGAGGGTCGGGTTCGGTGGTCGCGGGCGTGTCCTCGACCCCCTCGGCGCCGGTCGTCGTCGGCTCCGACGACGCTCGTCGCTCACGGAGCACCCGGCGGATGCGCACCCACCCGAACGGGGCGACGATGACGAGCGCGATCAGGAAGAACACGAACATCGAGCCGAGGCGGGCGCCCTCGTCAATGGCGATCATCGAGACCAGCGCGGCGCACATCGCGGCGAAGCCTACCGAGCGTCGAATCCTCCCGACGACGGCGCCGGCCCTAGGCTGCCGCCCCATGGAGACGACGGAGACCGCGACCGATCAGCTCGTCATCGACGAGGCCCAACTCGAACGCCTCGAACGCGATCTCGCCGACGCCGCCGACGCGCTCGAATCGGTCGAGCGCATCTGTGCGGCGGGCGTGGGCGGTGCCGAGACGGCCACCGCCATCCGCCAGCTGCTCGACGACGGTCGCTTCGACATCGCGCCGGTCGTCGGTTCCCACGACGACGCCCACCACCAGGCCCCGGAGGCCCAGGCCTCAGATCTGGTCGGGGATGGTGACGTCGACGCCGCCGAGGAGGTCGACGCGATCACCGAGTCGCCAGCGGCCGCCCTCGTGGGCGAGCCAGCGGCCACCGAGGTTGGGGAGTCGCTCGAAGGGAGCCCCGAGACTGCCCTCGATCTGGTAGATCAGCCCGCCGTGGGTGACCACCACCACATCGACGTCGATCCCCGCGCCTTCCTCGCCACCGACGGCGACGGCGATCGCCTGTAGAGCGGTCATCGCCCGGTCGTTGAGCGCTTCGTCGCTCTCCCACCCGGGCGGTCGGTGCCCGGCGTCGAGGAACCCCGGGTAGGCTGCCTCGATCTCGGCGCGGGTGAGCCCCTGCCACTCGCCGGCGTGGCGTTCCACGAGGCCCGGCAACGACACGACGGGGCCGACGCCGATCTGCTCGGCCACGATCTCCGCGGTGACCCGCGCCCGCTCGAGCGTCGAGCTGAAGATGGCGTCCACGGCGCCGATCGCCGCGCTCGCCTCGGCCGCCTGACGCCGCCCGACGTCGGTCAGCGGCGGGTCCTCCTGGCCCTGCCAACGGCCGGAGGCGTTCCACGTCGACTGGCCGTGGCGGATCAACAACAAGCGGGTCACGGCGGCAACGGTACGCGTCAGGGCGGCGACTACGCTCGTGCGGTGCCCACGCTGAGGTTGTTCGCCCAGGCCCGACAGAGCGCCGGCACCGGCCAGGACACGGTTCCCGGCACCACCGTGGGGGAGGTGCTCGACGGCGCGGTCGCCCGCTACGGCGACGGCTTCGCCGCGGTGCTCGCGACCTGCAAGGTGTGGGTGAACGGCGACGAGGCCGACCGGTCGACGACCGTGGCCGACGCCGACGAGGTGGCCGTGCTGCCCCCGGTCTCGGGCGGGTCCGACTGAGGTGGTGCTGGATCCCGTCATCGAGATCGCACGGACCTACTCGGTGCGACAGCAGGTCGGCGGCCCGCGTCTGCGGCTCGGCACCATCTGGTTCCTGATCCTGCTGATCTGTCTGGCGAGCGGCTCCGCGCTGGTCACGATCGTGTTCGCCGCCGTCGCCGCGGTGGCGGGGCTGCAGACCGCCGGCGCGTGGCGCCTGCGCAAGGTCGCCGTCAACCAGGTCGTCGCGGCCGCGGGCGCCGCGCTCCTGCCGCTGGCCGCGTGGCTCGGCCTCCGCGCCGTCGGCGTCGTGCTGTTCCTCCTCGTGATCGCCGCCGTGGTGCTCGGCGCCGACACCACGCTCGACGGGTCGTCGTTCGCGGTCGACCGACTGAAGGCCAACCTCCCGGTGGCGTCCGCGACGCTGCGGTCGGGCATGTTCGTGGGCCTCACGGCCGCTGCCGTCGTGCAGGTGCACCGCATCGACGCGATGTCACTGCTGTTCCTCATGTCGGTGGTGTGCGTCTACGACTCGGGCGACTACCTCGTCGGCAGCGGCGCCTCTAACCGGTTCGCCGGTCCGCTGGCAGGCATGGCCGGGGGCGTGGTCGTGGTCGCCGCGATGACCGCCATCAACCCGCCGCCGCTCACCGACGACGGCGACGTCCGGCTGCTCGGGCTGCTCATGGTGCTGGCCTGCCCGCTCGGCCAGATGCTGGCGTCGTGGACGCTGCCGTCGTCCCGCGCGAAGGCGCCGGCGCTGCGGCGGCTCGACGCCTGGATGGTCGCCGCCCCGTTGTTCCTCGTGGGGCTGTGGCTCGCCACCTGACGCCCGGCCATCGACGGCCGGCGTCTCAGGTTTTGCCACAATGTGCCGATGGGAGGTGACCCGATGCTCGATCCCACCGGGGCTGAGGAGCCGACGATCGTGATCACCGAACTGGACGAACTGCTGGCCGTCGACGACCTGTCGTCGTTGTCGACCCGCTCGATGGACGAGCTCCGCTCGCTGCGCGACCGCCTGGGGGAGGTCGAGTTGGGCCTGTCCTTCGGCCGCCGCATGGCGCAAGGCCGCCTCGACATCGTGCTCGCCGAGTTCCACAGCCGCCTCCAGGGCAAGACCGAGACGGCGCACGAGCTGCTCGGTCGCCTCCCCGAGGTGCTGTCGACCCAGGGTCGCGGGCAGGGCCTGCCCCGCCACGTGCGCGAGGGCGAGATCCCGACGTTCGCGGACGAGATCCTGGCCGAGCTCGATCGCCTCGTGAACCCGTCCGACCTCGCGTCGGTCGACGCGCTCGACGTCGACGCGCTCGATGCCGCAGCCCAGCGGGTGAGCGCGCTCGAGCGTGCGATCTCGGTGAAGCGCAGCGAGGTGCACCGTCTCATCGACGAGGTGCAGGAGGAGATCATCGCCCGCTACCGCAGCGGTTCGGTGTCGGTCGACGACCTCCTGAAGGACTGACGTCACCCCACCGGTCCGGCCCCTGCGGGCCCGTCGGCGGTGCTCGCGTCCGCGAACGAATATGTGCCGAAGCAGCGCGCGTTGCCCTAGCCTGAGGCCATGAAGGACGAGATCGACAAACGCTGGCACGACCTCGGCGAGTTCATCCGCGAGCAGCGCAACGTCGGCCAGATGTCGCTGCGCAAGCTCAGCGAGCTCGCCGGCGTGTCGAACCCGTACCTCAGCCAGATCGAGCGCGGGCTGCGCAAGCCGTCGGCGGAGATCCTCCAGCAGATCGCCCGCGCGCTCGAGATCTCCTCGGAGACCCTCTACGTGCGGGCCGGCATCCTCGACGAGCCCGACGGCATCCCCGACCTCATCAGCGAGATCCGTCGTGACCCGTTCATCGGCGAGGAGCAGAAGAAGACGATGGTGAGGATCTACGAGTCGTTCCGCCACGAGAACGAGTCGGCCGCCGCCGACAAGTAGTTCGACAACATGTGGGAATCCGCGATGCCGGGCCGGGGTTGGTTCCACCCGTGACGGCCGTTGCGATGCTCTCCCTCCACACCTCGCCCCTGGCGCAGCCGGGCGAAGGCGACAGCGGTGGCATGAACGTGTACGTCCGCGAGCTCGCTGCATCGCTGGCGCAGGCGGGGGTGCCCACCTCGGTGTACGTGCGGTCCTGGCGTGACGGACTGCCGGCGCGCGTGGCGGTGGAGCCGCTGTTCGAGGTGGTCCACGTGCCGGTCGGCCCGTACTCCCTGGCCAAGGAGCACCTGCCGGCGGTGGTCGACGAGTTCGCCGACTGGGTGCGCGACGACGTCGAGCGTCGTGGCGACACCACCGTGCTGCACGCGAACTACTGGCTCTCCGCGGTGGCGGCGCACCGCCTCAAGCACGATCTCGAGCTGCCGCTGGTCACGACGTTCCACACGCTGGCCCAGGTGAAGTCGTCGGCCGGCGACAGCGAGCCGGACGCCCGTGCGCTCGCGGAGGCGGCCGTCATCGGGTGCTCCGACGCCATCTGCGCGTCCAACTCCGTCGAGGGCGACCAGCTGGTCGACCTGTACGGCGCCGCCGGTGATCGCATCGAGATCGTGCCGCCCGGCGTCGACCGCGCGTTCTTCTCGCCGGGCGACCGTCGTGGGGCGCGCCGGGCGCTGGGCCTCGGCAACGGCCCGGTGCTCCTGTTCGTGGGCCGCATCCAGCCGCTCAAGGGCCTCGACGTCGCGGTCGAGGCGCTGGCGCGCCTGCGCCGATCCGATGCCGTGCTCGTCGCGGTCGGGGGCCCCAGCGGCCCGGACGGCCAGGCCGAGTTCGAGCGCGTGCAGAAGCTCGTCGCGGAGCTGGGGGTGACCGATCGCGTGCGGTTCGTGCCTCCGCAGCCGCACCACATGCTCTCCACCTACTACCGGGCCGCCGACCTGTGCCTCGTGCCGAGCCGCTCCGAGTCGTTCGGCCTCGTCGCCGCCGAGGCGCTCGCCTGCGGCACCCCCGTGGTGGCCACCGCGGTCGGCGGGCTCACCACGCTGGTCGACGACGGTGTGAGCGGGCTGCTCCTCCCGTCGCGCGATCCGGGCGTGTGGGCCGAGGCCGTCGACTCGCTCATCGGCCATCCGCTCCGGCTCGCGGAGATGTCGGTCGCCGCCGCGCACCGGTCACGGCACTACACGTGGTCCACCACGGCGGCTCGCCTGCGGCGCGTGTACGCCGACCTGTCGTCGGCCCGCGTGCCGGCGGAGTGCGGCGCCCACACATGAGGTTCCGGCCGTGACCGACGACGAACGCCCGGCCAGCACGCCCGAGGAGCTCGAACGCCTCGCCGGGGTGGTCGACTCGTGGGCGAAGCGCCAGATCGACCACGACTGGGTCGCGGCCGTCGAGCGCGACGGCGACGCTCCCCGCTGGTTCGTGCGCGTGAACGGCGAGGAGAAGTCGGTCTTCTCGGTGTGGTTCTTCCTGCGTCAGCGTTCGCTGTTCGTCGAGACCTACGTGCTCCCGGCGCCCGAGGAGAACGAGGCGGCCGTCTACGAGTTCCTGCTCCGGCGGAACCTGCGGATCTTCGGCATGTCCTTCGCCATCGGCGGCGAGGACGCCATCTGCCTCAAGGGCGAGATACACAACTCCGACGTGTGCGACGAGGAGCTCGATCGCCTGCTGGGCACGGCCTACATGATGACCGAGGAGTGCTTCCGCCCGGCCATGCGCCTGGCCTTCGCCTCCAAGTTCCAAGGCTGACGCGCTCGCGCCGCCCCTTTCCGCCCCCTCCGCCCGGCCTCCACCCTCCTTCCGGTTTTGGGGTTCGTTGTGCGCGAGGGGTGCACACAACGAACCCCGAAACGTGGGGAATGCGGGAGAACGGGGGAGATGGCGTTGGGGCCCGACAGCCCATTTCAGATCACTTGTTGATTTTTCAGGAAACTTGTTGTTACCTGAGCGCCAAGGCCGGAGAGCGCAGCACCGGACGTCGGGGAAGCGGACCGATGTGAGCGCTCTCCGGTCTTCATGCCGTTTTCGGCAGTCCCGTTGTCCGCGGCTGTCGTTGTTTTGGGCGGTGCTGCCCCGCCCTTTAGGCTCGCCGGATGACGCGACTGCAGATCGTCGGTGGTGGCCGGATGGGCGAGGCGCTCCTCGGGGGCATCGTGGCCTCGGGGTGGGCGTCGGCCGCCGACGTGCGTGTCGTCGAGTCGGTCGCCGCACGCCGGGCCGAGCTCGCCGCCGCGTACCCCGGGCTCGAGGTCACGGACGCGCCCGGGCCGGCCGACGGCACGATCGTGGCCGTGAAGCCGGCGGACGTGCCGGCCGTCGTCGCCGCCATCACCGCGGCGGGAGGTGGTCGGCTGCTCTCGATCGCCGCCGGCGTGACGCTCGCGACCATCGAGGCGGCGGCCGGAGCGGGCGTCGCCGTGGTGCGGGCCATGCCCAACACCCCGGCACTCGTCGGCGCCGGCGCGTCGGCGATCGCCGGTGGAGCCTCCGCCACCGACGACGACCTCGCGTGGGCCGAGGCGCTGCTCGGCTCGGTCGGCGTGGTGGTGCGCGTGACGGAGCGCCAGCTCGACGCCGTCACGGGGCTGTCCGGGTCCGGCCCGGCGTACGTGTTCCTCGTGGCCGAGGCGATGATCGACGCCGGCGTGTCCGCCGGCCTGCCCCGCGACCTCGCGGTCACGCTCGCCACGCAGACGTTGGTGGGCTCGGCCCGTCTCCTGTCCGAGAGCGGCGACACGCCGGCCGACCTGCGTGCCGCGGTCACGTCGCCCGGTGGCACGACGGCCGCCGGCGTGCGGGTGCTCGAGCAGCGGGCCGTGCGCGCAGCGCTCATCGACGCGGTGCTCGCCGCCCGCGACCGTTCGGTGGAGCTCGCGTGAGCTACGACACCGTCACCCTGCTCAGCGACTTCGGCACGGCCGACGGGTTCGTCGGCGTCGTCCACTCGGTGATCCGCCAGATGGCGCCGGGCGTGGGCATCGTCGATCTCACGCACGAGGTGGCGCCCTTCGACGTCCGCGGCGGTTCGCTCACGCTGGCGCGGAGCGTGCAGTTCCTGTGCCCGGGCGTGATCGTGGCCATGGTCGACCCGGCGGTGGGCACCGAGCAGCGACACGTCGCCCTGGTGGTGGCCGGCGGCGCCGCGGTGCTGATCGGGCCGGACAACGGGCTCCTCGCCCCGGCGGTCGGCATGCTCGGCGGCGCCGAGCGGGCCGTCGTGCTCGACAACTCGGAGCACCACCTGCCGACCACCTCCACCACGTTCCCCGGGCGCGACGTCTACGCGCCCGTCGCCGCGGCGCTCTGCAACGGCGTGGAGCTCGACGCGCTCGGCACCGAGGTCGATCCGGGCTCGCTCATGCCGGGCCTCGTACCGCTGACGAGTCTGGAGGACGGGCCCGACGGCCTGCCGGTGCTCGGCGCCGAGGTGCTGTGGGTCGATCGGTTCGGCAACGTGCAGCTCAACGTCGAGCCCGAGGAGATCGACGCGTTCGGCGCCCGTCTCACCGCCCGGGTGTCGGGCGTCGCCCGCACCGTCAGCCGCGTGTCGGCGTTCGCCGGGCTCGGCACCGGCGAGCTCGGCCTGCTGGTCGACGCCGACGGCCTGATCTCGATCGTCGCCGATCGCTCGTCCGCGGCGGAGGAGCTGGGGCTGGCGGTGGGAGACGCCGTGGCGCTCAGCCCGCTGGGCGACGACGATGACAGGGGAGTGCGTACGGCCGTGCAGATCGGTCGTACCCGGACCGGAGGAGAGGGCTGATGCGCCGGGGTACGACGATCGTCATCGTGTTGCTCCTGCTGGTGCTGGTCGTCGCGGCCGCGCTGCAGCTCGGCCTCACCGCCGGCGGCCGCTGACCGCCTACAGCCGCGAAGCGACGCGGTCCCGGTCGAACCGGGCGAGCCCGCCGCGGATCAGGATCAGCGCGAGCGTCCACACCACCGCGCCGGCGACGAAGATCCAGTAGGGCTTCATCATGAGCAGGCTCGTGGTCTGGCCGACCGAGGCGAGGATCAGCGGCATGATCACCGCGCCGCCGAGCTGGTTGGCCTCCTGCGTGGTGCGGGCGCGGGCGCTCACCCGCACCATCACGCCGAGGCCGAGGGCCGCGACGGCCGGCGCCATGAACCCGATGAGGCCCACCCATCGCCAGGTCGGGATGAACAGGTGGTGCATCACCGGCCACGACACGACGTTGGCCGACACGGCGAAGAGCGTGAACCCGATCCACGACGCGGCCACCGTCGGCAGGAATGCGAACAGCACCTTGGCGACGTAGAGGTCGCGGGTCTCGACCGGCAGGTGCAGGAGCGACTCGAGCGTGCGGCGCTCCTTCTCGCCGGCGAACGTGTCGGCGGCGAGCGCCGAGCTGATCATCATCGGCACGATCAGGAACAGCGGGGCGATGAGGTAGCCGAGCACGAGCTGGATCACCTGCTGCTTCGGCGGGAGCGCGAGGAGATCGGCCCGCAGGCTCGACGGCAGGTGGTCGAGCACTCCGCTGAGGTCGGGCGCGGCGCCGGCTCGGGCGAAGAGGCCGAGCCCCGTCGGCAGCCCGACGAGCAGCACGAATGGCACGACCAGCATCGGGATCACCACCGCCTTCGAGCGCCGTGCCGCGGCGACGTCCTTGGCGACGATCGTGCGGATCATGGCCCGGTCGAACGAGCCGAAGCGACGGGCCGGGGGCGCAGCGGGGGAGCGGTCGGCGATTGCGTCACCGACCCGGACGGCCGACGCTCCGGCCGGTCCGGCGATCGTCTCGTCGGGGGCGTCGAGAATCGTCATGCCGCCACCCGCAGGCCGCCGTGCGTCGTGGCCGACGGATCGGCGGCGAGGTCGTCCTGCACGGCGAAGTACACGTCCTCCAGCCCTTTGGGCCGGGCCTCGGTGCCGTAGACCAGCGCGCCCGATCCCACCGCGATGGCGACCACGGCCGGGATGTCGTCGCGGTGGTTCACGTTGACGAGCATGCCGTCGGCCAGCGCCGTCACGCCGTGCACCGCCCGGTGCTCGATCAGGCGGGCGACGAGCGGCGGACTCGGCGGCATCCCGAGGTCGACGTGCACCTCCAAGCCGGGCCAGCGCTGGGCGGCCAGGTCGGCGGGGCGACCGAAGGTGAGGAGCCGTCCCCGGTGCATGACCGCCATCAGGTCGGCGCTGGTGCCGGCCTCGGCGAGGAAGTGGGTGCACAGCACGACGGTGCGGCCTCGCTCGCGCGCGCTGTGCTCGATGAGCTCCATGACGGCCCTCGTGCCGGCGGGGTCGAGGCCCGACGTCGGCTCGTCGAGGAACAGGAGCTCGGGGTCGTGCACGAGGGCGCGCGCCAGCGCGAGGCGACGGCGCTGACCGGTGGAGAAGCCCTGGCACATCTGGTCGGCGTTCGCTCCCATGCCGAACCGCTCCAGGAGGTCGTCGACGGTGGCCCGGGCACTGCGTGCCGAGATGCCCCGGAGGCGCGCGGTGATCTCGAGGTTCTCCCTCGCGGTGAGGCGGTCGTCGAGGCCGGCGTTCTCGGTGACGACGCCGGTGCGCCGGCGCAGCTCCGTGCCGTCGCGGGACGGATCGAGACCGAGCACCCGGCAGCTGCCGGCGTCGGGATTCAGCACCCCGTTGAGGAGCCGGATGGTGGTCGTCTTGCCGGCGCCGTTGTGGCCGAGGAGCGCGAGCACCGAGCCCCGCGGCACGTCGAAGGTGAGGTGGTCGACGGCGACGCCGTGCTCGAACGATCGGGTCAGGCCGTCACAGGAGATGGCCGAAGGTGTCGTCATCGTGGGTCCGGTTCAGTCGAGGAGGTCGCCGAGGGTGCGGAGCACCAGGGCCACCTGCGTCGGGGCGGCGGGGGGCGCCACGGGCGTGGGCGGCACCGTCGTCGTGGGCGCGGGGGCGGTGTCGGGCGGCGGGTCGGTGGCGGCCAGCTCGTCGGGGGCGGTGGCGGCGCCGGCGGCCGGCGCAGCGGGGGCCTTCGCCGGGGCCGCGGTGGTCGCGGGCGGGTCCGGGAACGTGGCCATGAAGCGGTGTGCGGTGAACATGCGGTCGCCGTCCCACACCACGCCCACGCCGATGAAGCGGTAGGAGGGATCGACGAGGTTCTCGTAGTGGTGCGGGCTCGCGACGAACGCGTCGAACAGCGCGTCGACCGTTCCGCCGACACCCACGTTCTCGCCGAGCTTCTGCCAGTTGGCCGAGATGCCGCCGGCGAGGTTCGAGCTGTGGAAGATGTCGCCGCGGTCCTTCATGGTCTGCGACCAGATGCGTGCCTGGGTGGTCAGCTCGCCGTCGACGGCGAGCGGGGCGAGGCCCAGGCCGGTGCGCAGCTGGTTGATCTTGGCGACGAACGCCTGCTCCTCGGCCACACCCCATTGCGAGCCCTGTTGCTTCGAGGAGCGGCGGTCGGACGTGGCGGACGCCGGCGCGGCGAACGACGTGGTGACGAGCAGCGCCGTCACGGCAGCAGCGATGACGTATCGGCTGCGTCGCCCCAGTCCCATGCTCCGGCCACCTTCGGTCGCGTCGCGGTGGCCCCAGTGCCGCCGCATGGTTTGCTTCGACCATCGGGGCGTCGCGCTTGAACATCCCCTGGGGCATCGGGGGTCGCGCGGCGCTACCCTTGGCCGGCCAGCGCTTCCAGCTCGCCCGAGGAGAATCCGTGAACTTGGCGACGATCTTCGATCGGCACCCTGACGACGCCGTGGCGTTCATCAGTCGCGGCAAGAACACGACCTACGGCGAGATGCGCAGCCAGGTGGCGGGCTTCCGTCGTGGCCTCGCCGACCTGGGGCTCGAGCCCGGCGATCGCCTGGCCATCATCTGCGGCAACAACTGGTACTTCGTCGCGTCGTATCTCGCGGCGCTGGGCGCCGGCCTCGTGGCCGTGCCGCTCAACCCGATCAGCCCGCCCCTGGAGCTCTCGGCGCAGCTCAACGCGGTGGGCGCTCGTGGCGTCGTCATCGGCCCGACGGCGCGCACGATGTTCGAGACGCTCGACCGCTCGACCATCCCCGGCGTCGAGGTGTTCATCGGCTGCGGCTTCGTCCCCGACGGCGGCGTGGGCCACGAGGACCTGGTCTCGCGTGAGCCGGCCGACATCGTCGAGCGCGACGACTCCGACATCGCGACGCTCATCTTCACGAGCGGCACCGCCGGTTCGCCGAAGGCCGCGATGCTCACCCACGGCAACCTCCGCTCCAACATCGCCCAGGTGCTGTCGACGCCGGGCAACGCGCAGACGGCCGACGACGTGGTGTTCGCCGTGCTGCCGATGTTCCACATCTTCGGCCTCAACGTCGTGCTGGGTGTCACGCTCGCGATCGGCGCCCGGCTCTTGCTGGTCGAGCGGTTCGACCCGATCTCGGCCATCGAGTCCATCCAGAAGCACCAGGCCACCGTGGTCACCGGCCCGCCCACCATGTGGGCGGCGTGGGCGGGGCTGCCGGAGGCGCCGGAGGGGGCGTTCGACTCCGTCCGCCTCGCCGTGTCGGGCGCGGCGCGCCTGCCGGAGGAGGTGGCCCGGTCGATGGACCGCCGCTACGGCGTGAAGCTCACCGAGGGGTACGGCCTCACCGAGGCGTCACCGGTCGTCACGTCCGCGATCGGCACCGACGCGCCGGTCGGCTCGGTCGGCGTGCCCGTGCCCGGCCTCGAGCTCCGGCTCGTCGACGAGGACGGCGACGACGTGCTCATCGGCGACTCCGGCGAGCTGTGGGTGCGCGGCCCGAACGTGTTCGCCGGGTACTGGGGCGACGAGGAGGCCACCCGCCGTGCGATCAACGAGGACGGCTGGCTCGTCACCGGTGACGTCGCCACCGTCGACGACGACGGCTACCTGTACCTCGTCGATCGCGTGAAGGACCTCATCATCGTCTCCGGCTTCAACGTCTACCCCGCCGAGGTCGAGGAGGTGCTCATGCAGCACCCGGCCATCGACGCGTGCGCGGTCGTCGGCGTCCCCCACCCGTACTCCGGCGAGGCCGTCAAGGCCTACGTCGTGGCGGTGAAGGGACAGTCGATCGAGGAGGACGAGGTGGTGCGCTTCTGCTCGAGCCGCCTGGCCCGGTACAAGTGCCCGGAGAAGGTGTGGTTCGTCGACGAGGTGCCGCGCGGCATCGGCGGCAAGGTCCTGCGACGGGCGCTGCGCTGAGCCGGGAGGGCGCCGGATTCGGCCCCACCCCGACTTTGTGAACAAGTGAACATGGCCGGTACTCTCGGCTGAATGGCTGGGACGCCGCACGTGCAACCGATTCCCGAGGCGACCGTCTCGAGGCTGCCCCTGTATCTGCGCAGCCTCCAGGAGCTGATGGACGAGGAGCTCACGACGGTGTCGTCGGAGCGGCTCGCCGAGCTCGCGGGCGTCAATGCGGCCAAGGTCCGCAAGGACCTCTCCTACTTCGGCAGCTACGGCACCCGTGGCGTCGGGTACGACGTCGAGTACCTGCTGCTCCACATCCGCCGGGAGCTCGGCCTCACCCACGACTGGCCGTGTGTCATCGCAGGCATGGGCAACCTCGGGCAGGCGCTCGCCAACTACGGCGGGTTCTCCGAGCGCGGGTTCGTCATCGCCGCGCTCGTCGACGCCAACCCGGACAAGGTCGGCACCGAGCTCCTGGGCGTGCCGATCAGCCACATCGACGAGCTCGGCAGCCTGGTCTCGAACCTGGGCATCACGATCGGCGTGATCGCCACGCCGGCGGCGGCCGCGCAGGACGTGGCGAACCGGATGGTCGAGGCAGGCATCACCTCGATCCTGAACTTCGCGCCCACGGTGATCGCCGTGCCCGACGGCATCCTGGTCCGCAAGGTCGACTTAGCCGTCGAGCTGCAGATCCTGAGCTTCTACCAGGAGCGTCGGGCCGGCGGAGGGCGGGGCCTCACGCCGGCGAAGCAGTGACCGATGCCACCTCGGGTGATCCCCGTGGAAAGCTGCACGTACTTGGCGCGGAGCCGGGCAATCGGTGAAACTAGTCGCAATGCGGGACGTCCCCCGCGCACGAAAGCTCAGGTGACTCTGTGTCGACAGTGGTAGCGATCGGAGCGACGCATCGCAGTGCCCCGTTGGCACTGCTCGAGCGCCTCTCCATCGACGAGACGTCGATGGAGAAGTATCTGCACGATCTCACCTCGCGCGACCACGTCACCGAGGCGGTCATCGTCTCCACCTGCAACCGCATCGAGATCTTCGTCACGGCGGAGAAGTTCCACGGCGCCTACCGCGACGTGCGCGACTTCATCAGCGACATCACGTTCATGGCGCCCGAGGAGTTCTCCGACCACCTCGAGGTCTCCCACGACGCCGATGCCGTGCGTCACCTGTTCTCGGTCGCCGCGGGCCTCGAGTCGGTCGTGGTGGGCGAGCACGAGATCCTCGGTCAGGTGCGCGACGCCTGGACGACGGCCCGCACCGCCGGCGCCACCGGCGCGACGCTCAACCTGCTGTTCCGCCACGCGCTCGAAGCGGGCAAGCGTGCCCGCACCGAGACCGACATCGCCCGCCACGTCACGTCGGTCAGCCACGCTGCCGTCATCATGGCGAGCGAGCTGCTCGGCACCCTCGCCGACCGCTCCGTCGTGGTCGTCGGCGCCGGCTCCATGGCCCGGGGCGTGGTCGACTTCGTCGGCTCGCACGCCGTCGGCGACCTGTCCGTGATCAACCGCACCGCCGAGCGGGCACGCGTGCTCGCCGCCGACCTGCACCAGTGGGCCGACCTCGACGGTCTCGCCGACGCCATCGCACGCGCCGACGTCGTGTTCTGCGCCACCTCGGCGCCGGCGGGCGTCGTCGACGCCGACATGGTGACTGCGGCGATGGCCACCCGCCCCGAGCGTCCGCTGCTGCTGGTCGACATCGCCATGCCGCGCGACGTCGCCCCCGAGACCGCATCGGTGCCCGGCGTGACGCTGCTCGACATGGACGGCCTCCGGCAGTTCGCCGAGCGCGGCCTGTCGAAGCGCCGCCGCGAGATCCCTGCGGTGCAGGAGATCGTGGAGCAGGAGGTCGAGCGGTATCTCGGCGCCAGCTCCGCCCGCGAGGTCACGCCGCTCATCGTCGAGCTGCGCCGTCGCGGCGACTCGGTGGTGGCGGACGAGCTCCAGCGCCACGCGTCGAAGCTCGCCGGTCTCGACGATGCACAGCGTCAGGCGGTCGAGGGCGTGCTGCGCGGCGTCGTCGCCAAGTTGCTGCACGAGCCCACCGTGGTCCTGAAGGACACGGCCGGGTCGCCGCGTGGGGAACGTCTCGTCGGTTCGCTCCGCGAGCTGTTCGACCTCTGAACCGGTGACCGCCGGCGCTCCGATCCGGCGCATCGCCACCCGTGGGTCGGCGCTGGCGCTCTGGCAGGCGAACCACGTCGCGGCGGCGCTGCGGTCCGCCGATCCCGGCGTCGAGGTCGAGCTGGTGATCATCTCGACCGAGGGCGACCGCCGCACCGACGTGCCGTTGGCGATGATCGGCGGCAAGGGCGTGTTCGTGAAGGAGGTGCAGGCCGCGGTGCTCGACGGTCGCGCCGACATCGCCGTGCACTCGGCCAAGGACCTGCCGGCGATCACGCCCGACGGCCTCGTGATCGCAGCGGTGCCCGAGCGCGCCGACGCCCGTGACGCCCTCGTCGGCGCGCGCCTCGCCGAACTGCCCGCCGGGGGCGTCGTCGCGACCGGCTCGCCCCGTCGTCGCGCCCAGCTCGCCGACCTGCGGCCCGATCTTCGCTTCGAGGAGCTGCGCGGCAACATCGACACCCGCCTCGCGAAGGCCGCCGGGTTCTCGGCGATCGTGATGGCGGCGGCGGCGCTCGATCGCCTCGACCGCCACCCCGACGTGGTCGATCTCCTCGACGTCGACCTGATGGTGCCCCAGGTCGGCCAGGGGGCGCTCGCCGTCGAGTGCCGCTCGGACGACGCCGACACGATCTCGGCACTTGCGCTGCTCGACGACGCCGCCACGCGACGCGCGGTCACCGCCGAGCGCAGCTTCCTCGAACGTCTCGGCGGCGACTGCGACCTCCCGGCCGGCGCCCACGCGACGCTGGGGCCGAGCGGCGTGATCACGTTGCGCGGGGTGCTCGGCGACGGGCCGATGAGCCGGTTCACGTCGACCGGCGACGACCCCGGCGCGCTGGGCGTCGCCGTCGCGGAGGAACTCCTCGCGTGACGGTGTACCTGGTCGGCGCCGGGCCCGGCGACCCGGGCCTGCTCACGGTGCGCGGCGCCGACCTCCTCCGCCGGGCCGACGTCGTGATCTACGACCGGCTCTCGGCGCCGACGCTGCTCGATCTGGCGCCACGGCACGCGGAGCGCATCTACGTCGGCAAGCGAGACGAGGGCGGCTCGACCCCGCAGGCGCGCATCAACGAGCTCCTCGTCGAGCACGGCGCGACCGGTCGGGTCGTGGTTCGCCTGAAGGGCGGCGATCCGTTCGTGTTCGCGCGCGGCGCGGAGGAGCTCGACGTGCTGCGGGCGGCCGGCATCCCCGCCGAGGTTGTGCCGGGCATCACGTCGGCCATCGCCGCGCCGGCCTACGCCGGCATCCCCGTCACCCGCCGGTACTCGTCGACGTCGTTCACGGTGGTGACCGGTCACGAGGACCCGACGAAGGACCGCTCCGACGTCGACTGGGAGGCGATCGCCCGCGTCGGCGGCACCATCGTCGTCCTCATGGGCGTGGCCCATCTGGCGGAGATCTGTGCCCGCCTCATCGCGGGCGGCCTGAGCCCCGACACCCCGGCGGCAGCGGTGCGCTGGGGCACGCGCCCCGATCAGCAGACGACGAGAGCGACCCTCGCAACGCTCGCGGACAAGCGGCTCGCCGCGCCATCGGTCGTGGTCATCGGGGACGTCGCCGGCGATCGGCTCGACTGGTTCACCGAGCGCCCGCTGTTCGGCCGCCGGCTGGTGGTGACCAGGGCACCCGAGCAGGCGTCGCGTCTCACCGACGGTCTGGTCGCACGCGGGGCGCACGTCGTGAACGTCCCGACGATCGAGATCGTCGACGCGGCCGACGGGGGCGCCTCGCTCACCGCCGCAGCAGCCTCGGTGGCCGACCACGACTGGGTGGTGCTCACCTCGCCGAACGGGGCGTCTCGCTTTCTCGCGGCCGTCGGCGACGCGCGCCGCCTCGCCGGTGTGCGCATCGCCGTCATCGGTCCCGGCACCGCGGCGGAGGTCGAGCGCCACCTCCTCACCCCGGACCTCCTGCCGGAGCGGTACGTCGCCGAGGGGTTGCTCGAGGTGTTCGGCGCGCCGCCCCAGGGCGGGGGCTCGGTGCTGCTGCCACAGGCCGCCGACGCGCGCCCGGTGCTGGCGGAGGGCCTGCGCGAGCTCGGGTGGAACGTCGACGTCGTCGAGGCCTACCGGACGGTGGCGCCGACGCTCGACGAGGCGGTGCTGGACGAGGTGGCCGCTGCCGATGCGGTGGTGTTCGCGAGCTCGTCGGCCGTCGAGAACTTCGTCACCGCGGTTCCGCCGGAGGTCCGGCCGTCGGTCGCGCTCGCCATCGGGCCGATCTCGGGAGCGACCGCCCGCGACGCCGGGTTCGACCCGGTCGTCGAGGCGGACGTGCACGACCTTCCCGGCCTGTTCGCCGCCGCCGAACGTTGGGCGCGCGACGCCTCGGCATGATCCTTCGCCTCGCGGCCCTGGCTGCGCTGATCCCGCTGCTGGTCGTGTCGGTGTGGACGTGGCGTGGCTACAGCCGCCCCTCCGCGATGCTGGTGCTCGAGGGGTTCCAGATGGTCGTGCTCGCGCCGGCGTGGGTGATCCTGGTGGTGGGCCTCGTCGTTCGCGACTGGTGGATCGTCGTGCCCGCAGCGCTCGTCGTGGTGTCGCACCTCCGGTTCTGCCTGCCGGCGATCGTCCCCGACCGCACGCCGGGGTGGGTCGCGTCGGCGCCGACCCTCACCGTGTTCTGTGCGAACGTCCGCTACGACAACCCACGGAAGCAGGAGATCGCCGACCTGGTGACCTCGATGGACGCCGACGTGGTGGTGCTCAACGAGATGACGCCCGAGCTGCGTCGCGTCCTCGACGCTGCAGGGGTTCCGGCCCGCTACCCGACAGTGGTGGACTCGCCCGGCGACGTCTTCGGCGAGATGCTGCTCACCCGGCTGCCGGCCTCCGGTCCTCGCATCGACGTGCTGGGCGCCTCGCGCATCCCGGCGGCGACGGTGCGGGTGGGCGACGGTCCCGAGGCGGTGAAGGTGCATGTGCACGGGGTGCACGTGCACGCACCGAAGTCGGCGCCCAAGCGTCACATCTGGCGTCGCAACCTGGACGGTCTCGGCGCGATGGTCGAGGGGACGGACGACCCGGTGCTCTTCGTCGGCGACTTCAACTCCGCGCCGTGGCACGGGCCGTTCCGGCGGTTGCTGCGGCGAGGGCTCGCCGATGCGCACGACGCCCGCGGCCGTGGTCTCACGCGATCCTGGACGCCGACGTGGCCGGCGCTTGCCTGGCTCGGCCCGGTGATGCGGATCGACCACGCGCTCTACACCCCGCACGCATTCCCCACGGCGATCCGCGACGTGGTGGTGCCGGGCAGCGACCACCGCGGCTTCCTCGTCACGTTCGCCGTCGAGCCCGCCTGATCGCCTCGGCGACGCGGCGGGGGAGTGCCGCTACGCGGTGCCCTTCGGCTGGATCGGGACGATGTCGCCGAGCGGCGGCACGATCGCGTTGGCCTGCACGCCCGCCATCAGGGCGGAGGGCAGCGTGTAGGCGTCGGCGCCGGCGAGGTCGACGCCGTACCCCAGGTCGGCGAGCGACGCGGCGGTCATCGCGCTCAGCTGGTTGGACGAGTTGAGGTACCCCGTCATCAGCTCGGTGCGGAAGATCGTCTCGCGCCAGTGGGCGTCGCGGGTGCCGGACCCGCCGCTGTTCTCGACGGGCACGTCGCCGGCGCCACCGAGCTCACGCCACGACCCGACCGCGGCCGGGCCGACGAAGGTGGGGCTGGACGTGCCGGCGCCCTGGAGCAGCGAGCCCCAGCGGGTGCCGATGCCGAGGATGTGACCCATCTCGTGCACGATCGTGTTGGAGAGCTGACCCGATGCCTCGAGGTTCGCCACGTCCGCGCTGTCGAACTGCATGATGCCGTAGAGGGGCAGGCCGTTGGACGCCCGGACGAGGCAGGGCCCGGCCTGGCCGAGGATGCCACCGGCGCCGTCGATCGGGACGATCTGCGCGTCGATCAACAGGTCGTCGACGACTCCGGAGTACGCCGGCGTGCCCGTCGTGCAGTAGTTGGCGCCGATCGACACGGTGCGATCGGGCTGACCGGTCTTCACGATGCTCGCCCACTTGGCGGCGGCGTTCATGAACGCCGCCGTCTGGTTCATCGTCATCCCGGCGCTCATCCGCAGGTCGACGACGTAGGAGTCGGAGCTGGCCACGGCGACGGTCTCGTTGACCGTCGCGGTCACCGCGGTGGTGCCGTCGCTCACCTCGAGGCGCGACACGTGGGTGCCGGTCGCGGTGAGGGTGCGGGTGCGGGTCGAGGAGCTGTCGCACGGCGAGATGGTGATGTCGTAGGTGCCGTCGCCGTCGACGTCGAGCCGGCACGTGAGCGTGTCGCCGTCGGGATCGGCGATCGCCCAGCGGAACGCCGTCGTGAGTGGGCTGGGTGCAGCGGTGTTCGACGCCGTGAAGGAGGTGATCTGGGGGATGTGCGGCACGACGGCGGCCGTGGTCGTGGGCGCGGGAGGCGCGGTCGTGGGCGCGGCCGTCACCGGTGTCGTCGTGGGTGTGGTGCGCGGCGTCGCGGGATTGGGGGCGCAGCCGATCAGCAGCAGCCCTGCCAGCGCGTTCCCCACGACCGCCATCCCGGATCTCGTCATGGAGATGTTGTCGTCGGTCCGAGGGGAGAGCTGTAGCGATTGGCTCGTAGACTTCGCCCGTGCCTCCACCCCCCACCGTGCCCGAACCGTCGGCGAGCGGCGTTCCGGCCGCCTTCCCCCAGCGTCGCCTGCGCCGTCTGCGACGCACTCCGGCCCTGCGGCGGATGGTCGCCGAGACCACGCTGCGTCCCGACGACCTCATCGCTCCGCTCTTCGTCCGCGAGGGCATCGACGCCCCGCAGCCCATCGCCTCGCTGCCGGGCGTGTTCCAGTTCGACCTCGCATCGCTCGAGACGGAGGTGGCCGAGCTCGTCGACGCCGGCGTCCCGGCGGTCATCCTCTTCGGCGTGCCGGAGCACAAGGACGCCGTGGGTTCGGGCGCGTCCGACCCCGACGGCATCGTGCAGGTCGGCCTGCGCCGCCTCCGCGACCGGTTCGGCGACGACATCGTGCTCATCGCCGACCTGTGCCTCGACGAGTACACCGACCACGGGCACTGCGGACTGCTCCGGCCCGACGGCACGGTCGACAACGACTCGACGCTCGGTCGCTACGCCGAGGCCGCCCTCGCGCAGGCCGCGGCGGGCGTCGACATCGTCGCGCCGTCGGGGATGATGGACGGCCAGGTCGCCGCCATCCGCCACGCGCTCGACGGCGGCGGGTACGCCGACACCGCGATCCTCGCCTACGCCGCGAAGTACGCATCCGGCCTCTACGGCCCGTTCCGCGACGCGGTCGACGTGACGATCGCCGGGGGCGGCGACCGCAAGGCCTACCAGCAGGACCACCGCAACGTCCGCGAGTCGCTCGAGGAGATCCGCGCCGACATCGCCGAGGGCGCGGACATGGTGATGGTGAAGCCGGCGGTCACCTATCTCGACGTGCTGGTGAAGGCACGGCAGCTCACCGACCTGCCGCTCGCCGCCTATCACGTGTCGGGCGAGTACTCGATGATCAAGGCCGCTGCGGCCAACGGATGGATCGACGGCGACGCCGTGGCACTCGAGCAGCTCACCGCGGTGAAACGCGCCGGCGCCGACACGATCCTCACCTACTTCGCGAAGGAGTGTGCACGGTGGCTGGCGTGACGAGCGGGGAGTCGACCAACGAGGGCCTCTACCACCGCGGGCTGAAGGTGATCCCGGGCGGGGTCAACTCGCCGGTGCGGGCGTTCCGCTCGGTGGGCGGCACGCCGTACTTCGTCGCCCGCGGCGAGGGGGCGTACGTCTGGGACGTCGAGGGCACGCAGTTCCTCGACTACGTGCAGAGCTACGGCGCGTCCATCCTCGGCCACGCGAACCCCGTCGTCATCGAGGCGGTTCGATCCGCCGCACTCTCGGGCACGACGTTCGGCGCGCCCACCGAGGGCGAGGTGCGGCTCGCGGAGGAGCTGTGCTCCCGCGTGCCCGGCATGGAGCAGGTGCGCCTCGTGTCGTCGGGCACCGAGGCCGCGATGTCGGCGCTCCGCCTCGCCCGCGGCGTGACGGGTCGCGACACCGTCGTGAAGTTCGCCGGCCACTACCACGGCCACTCCGACGCGCTGCTCGCGGCCGGCGGGTCCGGCGTCGCCGACCAGGGGCTGAGCGGCTCTGCCGGCGTCACCGCCGGTGCCGTGGCCGACACGGTGGTCGCTCCGTGGAACGTCGTGCCGCGTCTCGACGAGTCCGTCGCCGTGGTGTGCGTCGAGCCCGTCGCTGCGAACATGGGCCTCGTGCCGGCGGCGCCCGGCTTCCTCGCCGAGCTGCGACGGGAGTGCGATCGCGTGGGCGCGCTGCTCCTGTTCGACGAGGTCATCACCGGCTTCCGGGTGGATCACGGCGGCGCCACCGCGCTGTTCGGCGTCCAACCCGATGTGTGGTGCTTCGGCAAGGTGATCGGGGGCGGCCTCCCGGTGGGCGCGTTCGGCGCCTCCGCGGAGATCATGTCCAACCTCGCTCCGCTCGGCGACGTGTACCAGGCGGGCACCCTGTCGGGGAACCCGCTCGCCACGGCGGCGGGCGCCGCGGTGCTGAGCCAGCTGGTGCCCGCGGCCTACGAGCAGCTGGTCGCCACGGCCACGGCGCTCGCCGACGGCCTGGCCTCGGCGTTCGCCGGCGCCGGCGTGTCCGTCACCGTGCCGCGCGTCGGCCCGCTCGTCGGGTTGTTCTTCGGCGACTCGGCGCCGAACGACTACGACGACGCGAAGCGGTCGGTCGACCTCGGCCACTACCCGCGCTGGTTCCACGGCATGTTGTCGCGCGGCATCGCGCTCGCGCCGGGGCCGTACGAGGTGATGTTCCCGTCGCTGGCGCACAGCGAGGCCGACATCGCCCGCACCGTGGAGGCGGCCGCCGAGGTCGCCGCCGAGATCGCCGACGTGGCTGCGTCGACACGAGAGAAGGACCCGTCATGATCTCTGTCCGCTATCGCCTCGGGGAGCTCGCCGACGCCGTCGACGCCGTCGCCGCGGAGCTCGCCTCCGCCGACGCCGTCGCCCGGTTGTGGGGCCGCGACCACACGCTGTTCCAGGACGACCCGGCCGACTGCGCCAACCGGATGGGCTGGCTCGACTCGCCGCCGGAATCGAGCGAGGCGTGGGACGACCTGGTGGCGTTCGCCGCCGAGATCGCCGAGAACAGCGACGACGTCGTGCTCATGGGCATGGGCGGCTCGTCGTTGTTCCCCGAGGTGCTCACGCAGACCTTCGCGTCGGGCGAGGGCTACCCGACGCTGCACGTGATCGACAGCACCGACCCCGACGCCGTTCGGCGGGTGCTCGACGCGACCGATCCGGCGCGCACCTTCCACGTGGCGTCGTCCAAGTCCGGCTCGACGCTCGAGACCCGCTCGCACCTCGAGCTGTTCTGGGCGCGGTCCGGCGACCCCGACCGCTTCGCCGTCATCACCGACCCGGGCTCGGCGCTCGCGACGCTGGCGACGGAGCGGTCGTTCCGTCACACGTTCCTGAACAACCCCGACATCGGCGGCCGCTATGCAGCGCTGTCGCTGTTCGGCATGGTGCCCGCTGCGCTCATCGACGCCGACGGCGACGCCATCCTCGAGGCCGCGCTCGACATGGGCGACGCGCTCGAGCCGCTGGACGGCGAGGACGAGTCGAACGTGGGGCTCCGCCTCGCTGCCACCTTCGGCGCCGCGGCGCGTGCCGGCCGTGAGCAGCTCACCATCGTGGTCACGCCCGCCCTCGCCAGCTTCGGTCTGTGGCTCGAGCAGCTCGTGGCCGAGTCGACCGGCAAGCACGGCACGGGCATCATCCCGGTCATCGGCGAGCCGACCGCCACCATCTGCGCGACGCCGGACCGCCGCCTGATCGTGACCATCGGCGACGTCGCCGAGGCGAACGAGCTCCGGGCCTGCGGCGCTCCGGTCGTCGAGCTCTCGTTGGAGGAGCTCACCGACGTGGGCGCGCAGGTCCTGCTCTGGGAGTTCGCAGTGGCGCTCGCCGGCAAGGCTCTGGGCATCAACCCGTTCGACCAGCCCGACGTCGAGGCGGCGAAGCAGGCGGCGCGGCAGCTGCTCGACTCGGCGGCCCCCGCCGCGCCGGATGCCACGCCATTGGCGGAGGCCCTCGCCGCCGTGCGCCCCGGCGACTGCGTCGCGGTGTGCGCGTTCGTCGATCCCGGCTCGGAGATCGCCTCCACCATCGCGGCGTTCCGGGACCGCGTCGGCGCGGAGCACGGGGTCGCGTCGACGCTCGGGTTCGGCCCGCGGTTCCTGCACTCGACGGGTCAGCTGCACAAGGGTGGCCCGGCGAGCATCGTCGTGCTGCAGTTCGCGACCGACGTCGACGAGGCGCACGAGCTGGCCATCCCCGGCCAGTCGTTCGGCTTCGGCGCCTTCAAGATGGCGCAGGCCGCCGGCGACCTGACGGCGCTCGCGGCGTCGGGCCACCGAGCGTTCCGCGTCGAGGTCGACGAGCTCTGACGCGCCGGCCCGGCACGTCCGGGTATGGCCCTAGGTGCGTACCAGCGACAGGCGCACGGTCGCGACGCCGTTCTCCACGACCACCTCGGCGTCGCGACGGATCGTCCCCTTCGTGGAGGAGCCGCCGCGCACCTCGCCCGTCACGGCGACGTCCCACACCGGCGACGCGTGCATGATCACGCGCTTGCCGTCCTCGAGCTCGATGCCCGAGCCCTTGGCGAAGCGGTCGACGTCGGCGAGGTCGACCGTGAACGTCAGGTCGACCTGGCCCGCAGCGATGCGGACGAGGCGGAAGCCGGCGGTGGACGCCGGGAAGCTGATGCCCGCTTCGCGGGCGACGTCGGCCTTGGTCGGGGCGACCTGGTCGAGCGGTTGTGACGCGGTGTCATCCGACGAGCAGGAGATCGGCAGGATGAGGAACGCCGCCGCCAGCAGGACGGCGACGCGGGACCGAGGTGTCACGCGCCTTCCGGCAGCGTCTTCCATCCGTCGATGATGGCCTTGAACTCCTTGGCCTTCGCGGCGACCTTGGGGTTCTTGTCCTTCGTGAGCGTGTCGCTCACCTTGTCCCAGACGGCGGCGTCGAACTTCTCACCCGAGAGCGTCTCGCGCTCGTGGCGGACCACGGAGAGAAGCTCGTCGGACGTGAGGCCCTCGATCTGCGCCGGCATGTTGCCCACGCCACCGACCGGCTTGTTGGTCGCGCCGTAGGTGGCGGTGCCCTCCGACTTGAAGCCGGCGGTGCCGAGCATGACCCAGCGGAGCTGCTGTGCCGGATCGGGGAACGTCTTCAGCACGTCGCCGCCGGCGAGCTTCGGGCCGACACCACCGCCACCGGTCGAGCCGTGGCACGCGGCGCACGTCGTGTAGACGGTCGCGCCGGTCGTGATGGGCCCGGCGGTCTTAGGCGACTGCGGATCGTTGGTGGTCGCGTACACGACCGCCCAGATGGGGAGTGCGATGAGCGCGCCGACCGCCCAGCCAGGGATCTTGCGGCGCTTCTGCGCGGCCTCGACCCACGGGAGGACCGGGGCGGCCTTGACGGGCGCCGGCGCGGCGGCCGCTGCGGCGACGGGTGCCGCTGCCGCGGTTGCGGCCGGTGTGGCGTCCGAGGTGGTCGCGGGCGTGGCGGCGTCGGCCCCCGCCGCGGCTCCGCCGGCACGGCGGGCCCGGCTGCGGGCGAGGAGATGCTCGGGTACTTCGGTCAACGCTGCCTCCGGCGGCATGTCGGTGTGGGTCTCGACCGTATCGGGCCCGAGGGCGCGGTACGTGCTGGTCTCCACCTCACAGACCTATATCTCTGCGCAGTCTAGGCACCCGCGCGGAGCGTCCACCAAGTGCGGGGCCACCTCGCCGGGGCCGCGCTCGGCGCCCCGATCCGGTTCGGTCCCGCTCCGCTCCCGGTTCGCGCGGGCGAGGTGGTTCAGAATGTGCCTGCGCCCCGGTGTGCGTGATAAACCACGTCGTATGAGACGGGGCCCGTGCCCCGGTACATTGTGAGAAGTTTCACGAGCTCGCAGGGCGAGCACGTCACGAGGAGGCACCGGAGTTGAACACGCTGAAGGTGGCGGGCAAGACATACGGCTTCATCGTCGCCTCGTTGCTCGGCCTGCCGATCACCGCCGCGTTCCTGATGTGGGTCGCCGACGGCTCGACCCGCGGCCGCTTCGACGACGCCCGCATCATCAGCGTCCGGTACATCACCGCGGTGCTGGTGTTCATGCTCCTGCTGGTCCCGTTCTTCTACATGGCCAACAAGCGCAAGGTGGGCGAGTCGCTCACCTGGGGCGAGGCCATGGTCGCCGCGGTCTACACGTTCCTCCTCCTCTTCTGGCTCTACGGCGTGATCCCCCACGAGTTCCTCAACTGGGCCGACGCCGAGCTGGCGTGGCGCCCGGACAAGAAGGTCATCGGCCCCGAGGCGAGCTGGACCTGGTGGCACGGGCTGTGGACCTCGATCCCGATCACGATCAACAAGCAGATCTTCCGCGACATCCTCGCGGTGCTCATCTACGGCGTCGGCCTCGGTGGGTTCATCTGGGCGTTCAGCTTCTGGAACAAGCGTGGCGACAAGCCGGCCGGCTCCGACGTCGCCCCCACCTCCCCGTACGGTCGCCCGCTCGTGTCCAAGGCCGAGGGCTGAGGCCGACTCGTCATGGGCGCCACCGATGCGAATCCCCCGATGCCGGAGTTCCGTGCGGACTACGTGCTGCAGGAGGTCGACGCGGACTACCTCGCGAAGGCCGTCAAGCCGAAGCAGTTCATCCACATCGACCAGTCCGAGTGCATCATGTGCGAGGGCTGCGTCGACATCTGTCCGTGGAAGTGCATCCACATGGTCAGCACCTCCGCGATCGACGAGGCCATCGGCGTGGAGCAGCCCGGCCTCGACCCCAGCGACAACGTGCTCTTCCTCATCGACGACGACGTGTGCACCCGGTGCGCGTTGTGCGTCGACCGGTGCCCCACGGGCGTCATCATCATGGGCAAGGTCGGCGACCCGGCCGCCTCGGGTGATCCGCACGCACGCACCAACACCCACGGCTACGGATACGGAATGCGTCTCGGCTAGCCGGCCATCGCCGAGTCACTCACTCGCACCTCACTAGAACAGTCAACGAGCGAAACGAACCAGGGAGTCACCCCGTGGCAAAGACCATGCAGGGAAGCCCAGCGCAGCGGGCACAGCAGGCAATCACCAATCTGAACGAGAGCGTCCAGGGCAGCCAGGCCTGGAACTCGATCTTCCGGCCGGGCTCCATCTTCCGGAAGGGCTACTCCGACAGCCCCCGCAACCGCTCGTACGTGATCATGAACTCGGTGCTGTACCACCTGCACCCGGTGAAGGTGAAGCGCCACGCCGTGAAGGTGAGCTACACGCTCTGCCTCGGTGGCCTCAGCTTCTTCCTGTTCATCCTGCTCACGGTCACGGGCATCTTCCTGATGTTCTTCTACCGGCCCACCGCCATCAACGCGTGGGACGACATCTACGCCCTGCAGACCTCGGTGACGTTCGGCCTGCTCGTGCGGAACATGCACAGATGGGGCGCGCACCTCATGGTGCTGTCGGTGTTCCTGCACATGGCCCGCGTCTTCTACCACGGCGCCTACAAGGCGCCCCGCGAGTTCAACTGGGTGATCGGCGTGATCCTGCTCACGCTCACCCTGCTCCTCTCCTTCACCGGCTACCTGCTCCCGTGGGACCAGTTGGCGCTGTGGGCCGTGACGGTGGGTACCAACATGATGGGGTACACACCGGTGCTCGGCGGTCAGGTCCGCTTCGTGCTGCTCGGCGGTGCGGAGATCGGTACCGACACGCTGCTTCGATGGTACGTACTCCACGTGTTGTTCTTCCCGTTCATCATCGTCATCTTCATGGCCATCCACTTCTGGCGGGTCCGTAAAGACGGCGGCATTTCAGGTCCGCTCTAGGACGAGGGCCAGGGGTATCCGAAATGACTGAAGTTCCCGAACATCTCCTCAAGCGAGCACAGGCGGCGAAGGAGAAGGCTGCATCGAAGTCGGCCGAGGCCGCCGCTCCCGCGGAGGCCGCAGCGCCGGCCGCCTCGGAGAGCGCCGGCGACAGCCGCATCCCCGCGCACCTGCTCGAGCGGTCGA
Organism: Acidimicrobiales bacterium; assembly: GCA_046331245.1. GTDB lineage: Bacteria > Actinomycetota > Acidimicrobiia > Acidimicrobiales > Microtrichaceae > SSF14. The sequence goes on from JAXLRH010000001.1 coordinate 380,027, forward strand.
AGGCCGCGAAGGCGCGCAAGGAAGGTGGCGCGGCTGCCGACGCCGGCGGCGGTGCGGTCGCCACGGTCGCTCCCGCGTCCGGTGGCGGCTCGGTGGCGGTGCCCACGGCGCCGTTGGCGACCGGCCCCGGTGGTCACACCCAGCGACTGCTCACCGTCGTCAAGTCCGGCTCGATCCAGGACGTGAAGGCGAAGCCGCAGGACAAGGTGCACACCTGGCCCCACCTGCTCATCATCGAGTTCGCCTCGGCTCTGTTCATCCTGGCGTTCACCACGATCTTCTCGGTCTTCGTGAACGCTCCGCTCCTCGAGCTGGCCGACGTCAACAAGACGCCGAACCCCTCGAAGGCGCCGTGGTACTTCCTCGGCCTCCAGGAGCTCCTCACGATGTTCCACCCGATGGTCGCCGGTGTGACCATCCCCGGCATGGGCATCTTCCTGCTCATCCTCGCCCCCTACGTCGACAAGAACCCGTCGAACAAGCCCGAGGATCGCAAGTTCGCCATCGCCCTCATGACCGTCCACCTCATGTTCTGGGCAGTCCTGGTCATGATCGGCTCGTTCTTCCGTGGTCCGGGCTTCAACTTCACGCTGCCGTGGCGTGACGGGCTGTTCTTCGACCTGTGATGCCGTCTGTTCGTGTGATCCCGCTCGCCTGTGTGAAAGGTGCAACGTGCCTGCTTTCGTAGTCGTCGCCATCGTCATCATCGTGATCGCCGCCGCCGCGCTCGTGGCCTCGGCGGCGCGCCGCCGCGACCTCGGCTCGGCCACCGGTCAGCTCTCCCGCGAGACGCTCAAGCGTGACGCCAGCCGGCGGGCAGAGGCCCCCGAGCTCGTCGCCGTCGGCGCCACCGGCAAGGAGATCGAGCGTGCCGTCGCCGCCGGTCGCTCCGAGGCCGTCGTGCCCGCCGCGTCGGTGTCGCCGACCGTCTGGATCCCGCCGGACCCCGAGACCATCGGCGTCACCCGTCGTCAGTTCCTCAACCGCTCGATCATCACGATGATGAGCCTGGCCATCGCCACCTTCGCCGCCGGCGCGTTCACCGCGTTCCTCTGGCCCACGGGCGCCGGCGGCTTCGGCAGCAAGCTCCGCGTCGGCAAGGTCACCGACCTCATCGCCGAGGTGCAGAAGAACGGCGGCTTCCTCTACAAGCCCGAGGGTCGCATGTGGCTGGTGCAGTACCCCGACGTCGCGCTGCCCAAGGGCCGCATCGCCTACAAGGGCCAGGCCTCGCTCCCGGGCATGGAGAAGGGCATCCTCGCCCTCTACCAGAAGTGCGTGCACCTCGGCTGCCGCGTGCCCTCGTGCGCCACGTCGAAGTGGTTCGAGTGCCCGTGCCACGGCAGCCAGTACAACCAGGTCGGCGAGAAGAAGGGCGGCCCCGCCCCCCGTGGTCTCGACCGATTCGCCATGGAGGTCTCGCCCGACGGTGTGCTCACCGTGAACACCGGGATGATCATCCAGGGCCCGCCCATCGGTACCAACACCACCGGCCAGGAAGCTCAGGGACCCCACTGCGTGTAGCAGTGGCCGCTCACAAGGATCCATTCATGCCATCGCACGACACCACGCGGCTCGAGAGGAAAGGTAGCGCCCCCCGATGATCGCGCTCATGACCACCCAACGTTCGTTCGCGTACGTCATCCTCGCCATCGTCTTCATCGGCGGCGCGTTCATCGCGCTCACGCAGATGCGCAAGGGCAAGGCCGAGCTCGGCTCCGAGATCGAGCTCGCCGCGAACCGCAAGCAGTACCTGCCCGACGAGGAGCTCGAGGGTCCGCAGCTCAACAAGGCGCTGTGGGCGAGCTTCGGCCTCCTGGTGATCATCGCCATCGCGCTGCCGATGTACTGGCTCGCCGAGCCGGGCCGTCAGGACGGCGCCAAGGAGAACTACGCCGAGATCTTCACCGAGCGTGGCCTCACGATGTACACGACCGGCGCCCAGTGCGTGAACTGCCACGGCCCCAAGGGCGTGGGCGGCGCGGCGAAGTTCGTGGTCACGGACGAGAACGGCGCCTACGTGTCGAGCGTGAGCTGGACGGCCCCGGCGCTCAACACCCTGATGTACCGCTTCTCGGTGCCCGAGGTGAAGGACATCCTCACCTACGGCCGTCCGGGCTCGCCGATGCCGGCGTGGGGCGTGAAGGGCGGCGGTCCCAACACCGACCAGCAGCTCGCCACCGTGATCCAGTACCTGTGGACGGTGCAGCTCACGCCCGACGAGATGCACAAGGAGGTCGACGACGCCGTCAAGGGTCTCGACAAGGGCCTCTACGACCGCATGATGGCCGTCCGGAAGAAGAACGAGAAGGTCATCGACCCCGCGGGCAAGGACTTCGTGCGCCTCGACCGCAAGGACGAGCTGATGCTCGGCGAGTTCCTCTTCTCCCTGAACGACGCCACGACCGGCACCAACAGCTTCTCCTGCGCCCGCTGCCACGTGCCCGGCGCCTCGTTCGGCAAGCCGTGGTTCCCGGTCGACAAGATCGCGAAGGGCCGCTACGCCCCGAACCTGATCGGCATCGAGAACACCCTCACCGAGAAGCAGCACTTCCTGCTCGTCATGAACGGCAGTGAGTTCGGCAAGCTCTACGGCTCGGTGAGCCTCGGCTCCGGCAAGATGCCCGGCTTCGGCGTGAACGCCAACAACGGCACCACCGACGATGTCCGCAAGTTCGGCACGGCCGGCATGCTCAGCCCCGAGCAGGTCTGGTCCATCGTGACCTACGAGCGAAACCTGTCCGTCGAGCGTCCCGATCTGACGGGCCTCGCGACGGCCAACACGGAAGGCAAGAGCTGATGGGTGGCCTGGCAATGATCGGCGCGATTGCGTTCGACCCCACCGTTCGCGGCATCCTCGTCGTCGTGACGGGCACGACCGTCCTGATGGGATCGATCTTCATGATCCTGTCGACGAACTCGGGCGTGCGCGTGGGCGCGCTCATCGCCCTCTCGGCGTTGTTCGGTTGGATGACGCTCATGGGCAGCGTCTGGGTGATCTACGGCATCGGCCTCAAGGGCCGTGACCCGGCCTGGATGCCCACCGACGTGAACTACAGCCGCGACACCCCGATCACCGGCGTGCCCGAGATGGCCAAGCTGCCGGCCGAGGAGAAGCTCCCCGATCCGGAGGCGCTGCTCGAGTCGAAGCCGCTGCTGCACGCGCTGGCCCTCGGCTCGGAGGGCGCGACCTACAAGCCGGTCACGCTCACGAAGCTCAAGACCGTGATCCAGCCGCTCGTCACCATCTCGCCGCTGAACCTGGCGCCGACGCTGCCGAAGGCCAAGAAGGAGGCCGCCGACATCCTGGCGGACAACCCCGACGTGGCGGCGCTCATCGACGCCGGCGGCGAGAAGCTCAGCAAGGTGGTCCACCAGCAGGCCGATCAGCTCCGCGAGGAGATCGAGGCCCCGCTCGGCGGTTGGTGCCTGCTCACCGAGTCCGATCCCCGACGTGGCGAGGCGCAGGCCTCGGCCGACGCCGAGCTGATCGCGGCGAAGGCGTTCGGCGATGCCACCACCTCCGCCAACTACATCGTGAAGGACGTGTTCTTCTACGGCGGCAAGGAGCCCTGCAACCCCATCACCGAGCAGGACTCGTTCCAGCAGGCGTGGCACCGCATCCACAACACGTTCGAGATCAAGAACCCGCCGCTCCTCGCCGCCGTCACCGTCGTCAAGACGATCGACTTCCCGGCGATCGACGGCCAGGCGCCGCCTCCCGCGACCGCCGAGCCCCGTGCCTCGGACGTCACGGTGGTCATGCTGCGCAACCTCGGCAACAAGCGGTTCATCCCGTTCATGTTCGCCCTCGCCAACCTGATCGGCTTCGTGGTCGTCACGACGATGCTCCACTACCGGGACAAGCAGGCGATGGCCGTTCGCGCCGCCTTCAGCGGAGCGGGCAAGGGCAAGTAGCAGTGGGTCAGTACCTCCCGATCGTCGTGCTGCTGGTCCTCGCGGGGCTCTTCGCGGCGATCAGCCTCCTGGCGTCGAAGATCCTGAACCCGGCGCGGCTCACGCCGGCGCAGACCGCTCCGTACGAGTGCGGCATCGTCGACCAGACGCAGCCGCCCGAGCGGTTCCCGGTGCGCTTCTACCTGGTGGCGATGATCTTCATCGTGTTCGACATCGAGATCATCTTCCTCTACCCGTTCACGACCGTGTACCACCGGCTCGGCACGTTCGGGCTCGTGGCGATCATCGAGTTCGCGGTGGCCGTGTTCGCGTCGTTCCTGTACCTCATCGCCAACGGCGCCCTCGACTGGGGCCCGCTCAAGCAGGCCCGTCACAGCGAGCTGGTCGTCGGTGCCACCCGCACCTCGGGCTCGACGGTTCGCCGGGTCGGCCTCGAGGGTCGCGAGACCGTCGACGAGGCGCTGGCCGACCACACCTACGCCGATCCCGACGGCCCCTCGCACGAGGCCGCCTGATGGGGTTGATCTCCGACGTCGCCGACGACGGGCTCGGCGGCCTGCAGCACAACTTCGTCACCGGCAAGATCGAGGATCTCGTCCGCTGGTCGCGCGCCCGCAGCTGCTGGCCCGCCACGTTCGGCCTCGCGTGCTGCGCGATCGAGATGATGGGTGCCGGCGGCTCGCACTACGACCTCGCCCGGTACGGCATGGAGGTCTTCCGTGCGTCGCCCCGTCAGGCCGACCTCATGATCGTGGCCGGACGCGTCAGCCAGAAGATGGCGCCCGTGCTCCGTCAGATCTACGACCAGATGATGGAACCCAAGTGGGTCATCTCCATGGGCGTGTGCGCCTCGAGCGGCGGCATGTTCAACAACTACGCGCTGGTGCAGGGCGTCGACACCGTCGTTCCCGTGGACGTGTACGCGCCCGGCTGCCCTCCCGGCCCGGAGACGCTGATGCACGCCATCCTCACGCTGCACCACAAGATCGAGACGGGTGAGCTGCTGGCGCGCCGCGAGGCCACCGGTGGCGGCGCCGGCATCGTCGTCCCGCAGCTGGACGGCCAGGCGGGCGGACAGGCCGTGACGCTCGGGGCGGGGTCGCCCGCATGAGCGACGCCCCCGATGTCGCCGAGGCGGAGCCCGAGGCACCCGAACCCGAACCGGAGCCGGAGCGCCTGCACGGCGCACTGGTCGTGCACGATCGCGGTACCACCGTGCTGCACTGCGCCGCCGGCGAGCTCGTCGCACTGGTCACGGCCCTCCGCGCCGATGGCTACTGGCAGTGCATCGACCTGTGCGCCGTCGACTACCTCACGCACCCCGGCCGCACCACGCTGCCGGCCGGCGTCGAGCCGCAGCGCTTCGAGGTCGTCGTGTCGCTCCTCAACCACCGCGCCGGCACCCGCGTGCGCATCCGCGTGCAGGTGCCCGAGTCGGAGCCGGTCGTGCCTACGCTGTTCTTCCTGCATCCCGGCGTCGAGGCGATGGAGCGCGAGGCCTGGGACCTCTTCGGCATCACGTTCGAGGGCCACCCCGACATGACGCGCATCCTGCTCCCCGACGAGTGGTCGGGGCACCCGCTCCGCAAGGACCACGCCATCGGCAAGATCCCCGTTCAATTCAAGGGGGCTCCCTCGTGAGCGCCGCCACCACCGACACCCAGAAGCTCGACGCCGCGCTCGAGCACCTCACCAAGGACCACTCGGTGCTCCGTCTGTCCGAGACCGAGGCCGAGCGCCGTTCGGGCTACCAGCCCGACAGTGAGCGGATGATCATGAACATGGGTCCCCAGCACCCGTCGACGCACGGCGTGCTGCGACTCGTGCTGGAGCTCGAGGGCGAGACCGTCACGCGGTCCAAGCCGGTGATCGGGTACCTCCACACCGGCATGGAGAAGACCGGCGAGGACCTCACGTACACCCAGGGCGGCACCAACGTCACCCGCATGGACTACGCGTCGCCGCTGTTCAACGAGCTGGTGTTCTCGATGGCGACCGAGCAGCTGCTCGGCATCGAGGTGCCGGAGCGGGCGCAGTGGATCCGCATGCTGATGTGCGAGATGAACCGCCTCAGCTCCCACCTGCTGTTCATGGCCACCAACGGCATGGACCTTGGCGCCGTGTCGATGATGCTGTACGGCTGGCGCGAGCGCGAGGAGGTGCTGCGGTTCTTCGAGACCGTCACCGGCCTCCGCATGAACCACAACTACATCCGCCCCGGCGGTGTCGCCGCCGACCTGCCCGACGGCTGGCGCGACGACGTCGCGAAGATCCTCGACACCCTGCCGTCGCGGCTCGAGGAATTCGACACCCTGCTCACCGGCCAGCCCATCTGGCGTGAGCGCCTGCAGGGCGTCGGCGTGATCACCGCCGAGGAGGCGTTGGCGCTCGGCGCCACCGGGCCCATCCTCCGCTCCACCGGGTTCGCCTGGGACCTCCGTCGCGATCAGCCGTACCTCCAGTACGACAAGGTCGACTTCGACGTCATCGTCGGCACCTACGGCGACTGCTTCGATCGCTACGCGATCCGCCTCGCCGAGATCCACGAGTCGATCCGCATCGTCTGGCAGATCCTCGACCAGATGCCGACGGGCGACTACCGCATCCAGGACAAGAAGGTGACCCCGCCGCCGCGGGCCCGCATCGACGAGTCGATGGAAGCGCTCATCCACCACTTCAAGATCTTCACCGAGGGCTTCAAGGTGCCCGAGGGCGAGGTGTACGCCGCCGTCGAATCGCCCCGGGGCGAGCTGGGCTGCTACATCGTGTCCGACGGTTCGGCGAAGCCCTACCGCATGCACATCCGTGGACCCTCGTTCGTGAACCTGCAGACACTCCCTCACCTCATGCGCGACAGCCTCATCGCCGACACGGTCGCGATCGTCAGCTCGGTCGACCCCATCATGGGTGAGGTCGACCGATGAGCCGCTTCGACGAGGCGAACGAGAAGCTCGCCCGCGAGATCATCGCCCGCTACCCGCGGCCGAAGTCGGCCACCATCCCGCTCTGCCACCTCGCGCAGGAGCAGGACGGCTACCTCGCCGACGACGCGATCACCCACATCGCCGAGCTCGTCGGCATCACGTCCGCGGAGGTGCTCGGCACCGCCTCGTTCTACGAGATGTTCAAGCGCAAGCCCGTCGGTCGCTACCTGGTCAACGTCTGCACGAACATCAGCTGCCAGCTCCTGGGCGGCGAGGAGCTCCTCGCTCACGCCGAGGAGACGCTGGGCATCAGCGCCGGGGCCACCACCCCCGACGGCATGTTCACCATCGAGGACGTCGAGTGCATCGCCGCGTGCACCGAGGCGCCCGCCTGCCAGATCAACTACCGGTACCTCCACCAGGTCACCAACGACGACTTCGACGGCGTCATCGCCGACATCCGCTCCGGCAAGCGCACCGACATCCCGCCGCACGGCACGCTCGGTCTCGTCCGCCAGGACCTCGGCGCCGATCGCATCGCGAACATCACGCCTCCCGAGCAGCAGTCGGAGCCGGCCTGGTACGCCGCCCGCAACGCCGCCTCCAACGCCGGGGGCGAGAAGTGACCGACCTCCCCATGAACATCGTCAGCTCGCGCTGGGACGTCGCCGACGCCCACACGCTCGACGTGTACCGCTCGTCCGGCAGCTACCGCGGCTACGCGGGGCTCGAGGCGGCGCTGACCAAGTCGCCCCAGGAAGTGGGCGACGAGGTGCGCGCCGCGACGGTGCTGGGTCGTGGCGGCGCCGGCTTCCCCGCCGGCACCAAGTGGGGGTTCTGCCCGCCCGGCGTGTGGCCCCGCTACATCGTCGTCAACGGCGACGAGTCCGAGCCCGGCACCTACAAGGACCGCATCCTCATGGAGCGCGATCCGCACCAGCTCATCGAGGGTTGCGTGATCGCCGCCTACGCCATCGGCGCAGCGCAGGTGTTCCTGTACGTCCGCGGTGAGATGGCGCACGCGCAGGAGCGCATCGCCGCCGCGTTGAACGAGGCCTACGCCGCCAACCTCGTCGGCCGCAACATCATGGGCACCGACTTCAGCGTCGACATCGTCCTGCACTGGGGCGCCGGCGCCTACATCGTGGGCGAGGAGACGGCGCTCATCGAGTCGCTCGAGGGCAACCGCGGCATGCCCCGCCTCAAGCCCCCGTACTTCCCCGCGGCGAAGGGCCTGTACCTGAAGCCGACGGTCGTGAACAACGTCGAGACGCTCGCGAACCTGCCGTGGCTCATGGTCAACGGCGCCGAGAAGTACAAGGAGTACGGCTCGGAGGCATCGCCGGGCACGCGCCTCGTCGCGGTGTCGGGCCACGTGAAGAATCCGGGCGTCTTCGAGATCCCGCAGGGCACGACGACGTACCGCGAGCTGTTCGAGGACGAGCGCTACGGCGGCGGCTACCGCGACGGCCACACGCTCAAGATGTTCATCCCCGGAGGCGCGTCCGCGCCCTGGTTCTTCCCCGAGCAGGTCGACCTCCCCCTCGAGGGCCGCACCGTCGGCGCCGCCGGCTCCATGCTCGGCTCGGGCGCGATCGTCGTGATGGACGACTCGACCGACGCCGTGAAGGCCTGCCTCCGCATCGTGCGGTTCTTCGCCCGCGAGTCGTGCGGCAAGTGCTCGCCCTGCCGCGAGGGCACCAGCTGGGAGGAGAAGATCCTCCAGCGCATCCTCGACGGTCACGGCCGCCCGAGCGACCTCGACCTCCTGCTCGACGTCGCCGACAACATCTCGCCGGGGCCGTACCCCGTCGCCGCCGACCCCGCGAACGGCGTCGACGCGGTGCCGTTCCCGCCCCGCCAGACCACCATCTGCCCCCTCGGCCCGTCGTCGGTCGCGCCCATCACCTCGGCGCTCAGCCGGTTCCGCCACGAGTTCGAGGCGAAGATCACGAAACGCGACCTGATTGCCGTGACCAATGCCTGAAGCCCCCAAGCCCATCGTCGTCGACACGCCGGTCACGCTCACCGTGAACGGCGAGACGGTCACCGCCCAGAAGGGTGAGCTGCTCATCGACGCGTGCGAGCGCGCCGGCACCTACATCCCGCGCTTCTGCTACCACCCGCGCATGAACCCCGTGGGCATGTGCCGCATGTGCCTCGTCGAGGTCGACACCGGTCGCGGCCCGGCCCTCCAACCGAGCTGCATGCTCGAGTGCGGCGACGGCATGTCGGTCGACACGCAGTCCGACAAGGTTCGCAAGGCGCAGGACGGCGTTCTCGAGTTCCTCCTCATCAATCATCCGCTCGACTGCCCGGTGTGCGACAAGGGCGGCGAGTGCCCGTTGCAGGACACGACGATGTCGTTCGGCCCCGGTGAGTCGCGTTGGGTCGAGGAGAAGCGCCACTACCGCAAGCCGATCCCGATCTCGGAGACGGTCAACCTCGACCGCGAGCGTTGCATCCTCTGCGACCGCTGCACCCGGTTCGCCGACGAGGTGGTGGGCGATCCGCTCATCCACTTCATGGAGCGCGGCGCCAACACCCAGGTCAACACGTTCCCGGGCGAGCCCTTCAGCTCCTACTTCTCGGGCAACACGGTGCAGATCTGCCCGGTGGGTGCGCTCACCGCGACGCCGTACCGCTTCAAGGCCCGTCCCTGGGACCTCGAGGAGGTCGAGTCCACGTGCACCGGCTGCTCGGTCGGCTGTCGCATCACGGTGCAGTCGTCGCGTGACGAGGTGCTCCGCTACAACGGCATCGACGCCGACGCCGTGAACTGGTCGTGGCTCTGCGACAAGGGGCGCTTCGGGTTCGAGGCCGTCAACAGCGAGGACCGTCTGGTCGAGCCGCTCGTCCGGTCCGGCTCGTCGCTGGCCCCGGCCCGCTGGAACGACGCGCTCGACACCGCCGCCCGCCTCATCAAGGAAGGCCTCGACCGCAGCGGACCCGCAGGCTTCGCCGTCCTCGGTGGCGCACGCCTCACCAACGAGTCGGCCTACGCGTGGGCGAAGCTCGTGAAGGGCGTCATCGGCTCCGACAACGCGGACGCCCAGCTCGCCGACGGCCTGCCCGCCGACGTGGTGCTCGGCCTGCCGCACGCCACCATCGCGGACGCCTGCCGCCCCGGTGGCACCGTCATCCTCCTCGGTCCCGATCCCAAGGAAGAGCTCGGGGTGCTGTACATCCGCCTCAAGCACGCCATCGTCGAGGACGGCGCGACGCTCATCGAGATCACGCCGCAGCGCACGGGCCTGTCCCGCTACGCCGCAGCGTCGCTCACCTACCGTCCGGGCGAAGCGGCCGCCGTCGTGTCCGCGCTGGTGTCGGGCTCGCCCGTCACCGACGCCGTCGGGGGCATCGACGCCGACGAGCTGAAGCGGGTCGCCGGCCTCGTCGCCGCCGCCGACGGTCCGGTCACCGTGGTGCTCGGCCGGGCATCGGTGGCCGAGTCGGCCGCGACCGTGGTCGACGCCGCCGCGCTGCTGCTCGAGCACCTGCCCGGCGTCACCTTCCTGTCGGCGCTCCGCCGCGGCAACGTGCACGGTGCGCTCGACCTCGGCCTGGCACCGGGCCTCCTGCCGGGGCGCGTGCGTCGCTCCGACGCCGCCGGCTGGTTCGGCGAGGCGTGGCCCACCGTGCCCGCGGCCGACGGTCTCGACGCCGCCGGCATCCTGCAGGCCGCGGCCGACGGCAAGATCGACACGCTCGTCCTGCTCGGCGCGGATCCGCTGGCCGACTTCGTCGATCGCGAGCTCGCCACGCGCGCCCTCACCGGCGCCCGCAGCGTGATCGCTCTCGACCAGTTCCTCAACGAGTCGTCGCAGCGCGCCGATGTCGTGTTCCCCGCCGCAGGCTTCGCCGAGGTCTCCGGCACCACCACCAACCTCGAGGGGCGCGTGTCGCTCGTCGCCCAGAAGGTGACGCCGGCCGGCTCGTCCCGCGCCGACTGGGCCGTCGCCGCCGACCTCTCCGTCCGCCTCGGCACCGACCTGGGGCTCGAGGGCCCCGAGGCCATCTGGGCCGAGATCGAGGAGCTGTCGGTCACCCACGCCGGTGTCACGCTCGCGGCGCTCGCCGCGAACGCCACCGAGGGCATCGTCGTCCCGCTCCCGCCCCCCGCTTCTGTGCCCCCGATCTCTACGGAAACCGGTGAATCCGGGGCACAAAACGAGGAGGAGGAGGCGGGCGAGGCCGCGGAGGGTGAGGGCGCTGTGGCTGCCGAGGCTGCCGAGGGTGAGGCTCCCGAGGGTGACGTTGCCGAGGTCGAGGAGACCGGGCCGGAGATGATCGCCGCCCCCGAGCCGCTCGTGTTCGCGGCACCGGCGCCGACGAACGTCCCCGCGGTCGACGCCTACGCCCTGCGCCTCGTCGCACCCCGCACGATGTACGACGCCGGCACGCTGCTGCAGCACGCACGTTCGTCGGCGCAGCTCGCGCCGGCCGCCACGCTGCGCCTGCATCCCGCCGACTTCGATCGCGCCGGCGTCGGCGACGACGGTCGCGTGAAGATCACCGCCGGCAGCCGCAGCCTCGTCGTCGAGGCCACGGTCGACGCGAGCCTGCCCCGCGGCACGGCGTCGCTCGCCGCCACCGCGGCGAACGTCTCGGCGCACGAGCTCATCGACATCGGCGCCGCCGTGACCGACATCCGACTGGAGGCCGCACGATGATCGCCGTCGACCCCCTCCTCTCACACGTCGGGCTCGCGTCGGTCCTGATCGTCATCCTGAAGGTCGTCGTCGCGTTCGCCGGCCTCATGGTGTCGGTCATGGCGATGGTGTGGTTCGAGCGCAAGCTCCACGCCGACTTCTCGAACCGCCTCGGCCCCCGCGTGGCCGGCCCGTTCGGCATCCTGCAGACGCTGGCCGACGGCGTGAAGCTCTTCTTCAAGACCGACCTGCTGCCGGCGAACGCCGACCCGTTCGTGTTCCGCCTCGCCCCGTACCTGTCGCTGATCCCGGCGTTCATGGTGTTCGTCACGATCCCGATCGCCGGCGACTTCACCCGCGGCGGCGACGGCGTGGTCAACCTCATCGGCCACAAGACGCTCATGCAGGTGGCCGACCCGCAGATCGGCATCCTGTTCGTGCTCGCCATGAGCTCGCTCGCGGTCTACGGCATCATGCTCGCCGGCTGGTCGTCGGGCTCGAAGTACCCGCTGCTCGGCTCGGTGCGTGCCTCGGCGCAGATGGTGTCGTACGAGGCGGCCCTCGGCCTGTCGCTGCTGTGCGTGCTGCTCAACTCCGGCAGCCTCTCCACCAACGCCATCGTCGCCTCGCAGTCGACCTGGAACTGGAATCTGTGGGCCACCGGCGTCGTGCCGTTCGTCGTGTTCCTCATCGCCGGCACCGCCGAGATGAACCGCCCGCCGTTCGACCTCGTCGAGGCCGAGCAGGAGCTCGTCGGCGGCTTCCACACCGAGTACTCGTCGATCCGGTTCGCGCTGTTCTTCCTCGCCGAGTTCATGAACGTGATCACGATGTCCGCGGTCATCGTCACGCTGTTCCTCGGTGGCCCCATCGGCCCCAACTTCGGGCTGCACGGTGCGCTCGCCGACTTCGTGTTCCCGCTGCTCTGGTTCTTCCTGAAGGTGCTGGCCCTGCTGGTGGTGTTCGTGCTGTTCCGAACCACGCTGCCCCGCCTCCGCTACGACCAGCTCATGGACCTCGGGTGGAAGCTCCTCATCCCGCTCGCGCTCGGCTGGTTCCTCCTGCTCGTGGCCTTCAAGATCGGGGCCGACAACGACTGGAGCCCGGTGGCCACCGGCGCCATCGGCCTCGCCGTCATCATCAGCGCAGCCGGCTTGCTGTCGGCGGCCGTCCGCACGGCCCGGTACCGCCGGGCCGACGAGAAGGTGGGTGCCTGATGGGTTACCTCGGTGGCTTCAAGGTCACGATGCGCAAGTACCTCCACGGCACCGACACCGGCAAGGTCGTCACCCGGGAGTACATGGGCGGCACCGGCGGCAAGACCGACCTCAAGCGCGACAAGTCGGAGCGCTCCCACGGCCGGCACGTGCTGAACCGCTACGAGGACGGCATGGAGAAGTGCATCGGCTGCGAGCTCTGCGCCGGTGTGTGTCCCGCCCGCTGCATCTATGTGCGCGGCGCCGACAACGATCCCGCCGCGCCCACCTCGCCCGGCGAGCGCTTCGGTTTCGTCTACGAGATCAACTACCTGCGGTGCATCCACTGCGACATGTGCGTCGAGGCGTGCCCGACCGAGGCGATCACCGAGTCGAAGCTCTTCGAGTTCAGCTTCACGAACCGGGCCGACGCGATCTACACCAAGGACGAGCTGCTCGTCGACGACGACGGCATGCCACAGAAGCTCCCGTGGGAGGACTGGCGCGAGGGCGACGACCTCATGACCTCGGGCTGGATGCGCGCCACCGCGCCCGGCGGCGACGCCAAGTTCGAGGGCATCGTCGCCTGGTCGGCCGAGCTCGGGTACGGCGTGCGCGCCCCCGAGGGCGGTCAGCCGCTCGAGGCGGCGCAGGCCGAGGCCCGCGCGCTCGAGGCGGCGGCCCACGCCCACGACGGTCACGACGATCACGGTCACGACGATCACGGGCACGACGGAGGGGGACACTGATGCTGGCCACCACCGTCGCCCAGTACGCCACGTTCATCGTCGCCGGTGCGATCTGCCTCGGCGGAGCGCTCGGCGTGGTCGCGCTGCGCAATCCCGTGCACAACGCGCTGTCCCTCGTCGCCACCCTGTTCGGTGTCGCCGTGCTGTACGTGGCCCAGGGCGCCTACTTCCTGGCCGCCATCCAGGTCATCGTCTACGCCGGCGCCATCGTCGTGCTGTTCCTCTTCGTGATCATGCTCCTCGGCGTCGATCGGTTCGAGCTGCTCTACAAGGAGCGGCGGCCGTCGAGCCTGCTGGTCGGCGCGGCACTCGGCGCCGGCACCGCCGTGCTGGTGCTCATCGCCGTGCTGGCCGGCACCCGCACGCCCACCGGCATGCACTCGGTCACGGGTCCCCTGCGTGAGAGCGCCGACCTCAACGCGCTGGGCGAGGCGCTGTTCACCAAGTACGTGTTCGCGTTCGAGATCACGTCGCTGCTGCTCACCATCGCCGTCGTCGGCGCCGTGGTGCTGAGCCGCAAGCCCGACGGCGATCCCATCGACCTCGACGAGTTCCCCGAGCCCGAGACCGACGACGAGTCCGACCCCGCGGAGGTGGAGCAGTGATCTCCCACAACGCCTATCTGGCGCTCGCGGCCGTGATGTTCGGCATCGGCGCCGCCGGCCTGCTCATCCGCCGGAACCCACTCGTGATGTTCATGTGCGTGGAGCTCATGCTCAACGCCGTCAACCTCACGTTCGTCGCCTTCTCGAACGCACTGAACGACGTGGGTGGCCAGGTGATCGTGTTCTTCGTGCTCGTGGTGGCGGCGGCCGAGGTCGTCGTCGGCCTGGGCATCATCGTGGCCATCATGCGGCGCCGGCCCGGCGCCGATGCCGACGACCTGTCGCTGATGAGAGGGTGACGGCGCCGTGAATCATGTGCTCTGGCTCATCCCCGCCCTGCCCCTGGCCGGGTTCCTCGCCCTCGTGGTCGGCGGACGCGTGCTCGGTGAGCCGCGCTCGGGCTGGCTCGCCACCGCTGCCGTCGGCGGGGCGTTCGCCGTCGTCGTGGCGGCGTTCGTGGACCTGCTCGGCCGTGACGCCGAGGCCCGCACCCTCCACCAGACGCTGTTCACCTGGATCCCGGCGGGCAACTTCAAGGTGTCGGTCGGCCTCCTCGCCGATCCGCTCAGCGTCACCATGTGCCTGTTCATCACCGGCGTGGGCGCGCTCATCCACCTGTATTCGATCGGGTACATGAAGGGCGACGAGAAGTTCTCGAAGTTCTTCCTCTACCTGAACCTGTTCGTCTTCTCGATGCTCATGCTGGTGCTGGGCGACAACCTGCTCCTCACCTTCCTCGGGTGGGAGGGCGTGGGCGCCTGCTCGTACTTCCTGATCGCCTTCTGGCACACCGACCCGGCCAACGCGTCGGCCGGCAAGAAGGCGTTCGTCACGAACCGCGTGGGTGACTGGGGTTTCATGGTCGCCACGTTCCTCACGTGGACGGCCGTCGGCTCGATCAACTATCTCGACATCTCCCACGCGGCGAACGCCGGCGACATCGTCGGCGGCACGGCGACGGCCCTCGTGGTGCTGTTCCTCATCGCCGCGACCGGCAAGTCGGCGCAGCTGCCGCTGTTCGTGTGGCTGCCCGACGCCATGGCCGGCCCCACCCCCGTGTCGGCCCTCATCCACGCGGCGACGATGGTGACGTCCGGCGTGTACCTGCTGGTGCGCCTGCACCCGCTGCTCGACCTCGCCTCGCCGTGGGCCACCACGCTCATCGCCTGGGTGGGCGCCGTCACCGCCTTCATCGCGGCCACGATCGCCATCAGCCAGACCGACATCAAGAAGGTGCTCGCCTACTCGACGGTGTCGCAGCTCGGCTTCCTGTTCCTGGCCGTCGGCACCGGCAACTACGTCGCCGCCATCTTCCACATGGTCACGCACGCGTTCTTCAAGGCGCTGATGTTCCTCGGCTCGGGCTCGGTCATCCTCGGCATGGAGCACGAGCAGGACATGCGCCGCTACGGCAACCTCCGCAAGTACATGCCGATCACCGCCGGCACGTTCATCGTCGGCTGGCTCGCCATCGCCGGCGTGCCGCCCTTCTCCGGCTTCTGGTCGAAGGACGAGATCCTCGCCGGCGCCTGGGGTCAGGGCACCGTGTCGGGCAAGGTGCTGTGGGCGATCGCCCTCGTCACCGCGCTCATGACGGCCTTCTACATGAGCCGCCAGGTGTTCATGACCTTCTTCGGCGAGGAGAAGTGGCGCGTCGCCGAGAGCCACGGCGAGCACGGGCACGTCGAGGAGGGCGCCGATGCCGAGGCGAGCGCCGACGAGAGCCACGCCGGCCACGACGACGACCACGCCCACTCCCATCTCACGCCCGACCACACCCCCCACGAGTCGCCGTGGACGATGACGCTGCCGCTCGTGCTCCTCGCCGGGCTCGCCGCCGTGGGCGGTGTGCTCAACCTGCCCTTCACGTCGTCGACCAAGTTCCTCGAGCAGTGGCTCGAGCCGGTGATCGGCTCCCACGAACTGGGCGTCGAGGGGCCGAGCCTCGTCGTGCTGGCCGTCGTCGCGACGCTCAGCGGGCTCATCGGCATCGGCATCGCCGTCGCCGTCTACCTGAAGCGCAAGGGCGATCCCGAGAAGATCGAGCTCGACCTGTTCGCGAAGGGCTGGTTCATCGACTCGTCCTACGCGGCGTTCATGGGCGGGCCGGGCCGCAAGTTCTTCGATGCCGTCGCCTGGTTCGACCGCACGATCATCGACGGCGCCGTCAACGGCGTCGCCTCGATCGTGTCGACCAGCAGCGGTGAGCTGTCCCGCACCCAGACCGGTCGGGTCCGCAACTACGCCATCGGCATCGCGTCCGGTGCCGTGGTCATGCTCGTGTACGTCGTGGTGAGGATGAGCAGCTGATGGGCCTTCAGTTCCTGGCAACGGAATCGGGCGTGGCGTTCAACCCGCTGCTCGCCATGATCTTCCTGCCGCTCGTCGGCGTCGCGGTGCTCACGCTGGTGCCGCGCACGCGGCCCGATGCGTACAAGCAGGTGGCGCTCTCCTTCTCGGCGATGAGCGGGGCGTTGAGCCTCTACCTCATCACCGAGTTCGACCGGCACGACGCCGGCTTCCAGTTCGTCATCAACACGACGTGGGTGAAGTCGCTCGGCATCTCGTGGCACATGGGCGTGGACGGCATCTCGCTGTTCCTGCTGGCGCTCACCGGGCTGCTCTTCCCGATCGCGATCGCGGCCATCAAGCCGGACCGTGAGCCGAAGTCGTACTACACGTGGTTGCTCGTGCTCATGGCCGGGTCCATGGGCGTGTTCGTGGCGCTCGACTTGGTCGTCTTCTTCCTGTTCTTCGAGATCGTCCTCGTGCCGATGTACTTCCTCATCGGCCTGTGGGGCCACGGCGAGCGGATCTACGCCGCCACGAAGTTCTTCCTCTACACGATGTTCGGCTCGGCGCTCATGCTCGTCGGCATCCTCGCCACCGCCTTCCTGCACCAGAAGGGGAGCGGCGGCGCCCTCACCTTCGACGTGGTGAAGATCGCCCACGACCAGTCGCTGTCGACGGGTGCGGCCCGCTGGATCTTCGGTGCGTTCGCCCTGGCGTTCGCGGTGAAGGTGCCGGTGTTCCCGCTGCACACCTGGCTGCCCGACGCCCACACCGAGGCGCCGACCGCCGGCTCGGTCATCCTCGCCGGCGTGATGCTGAAGCTCGGCACGTACGGCTTCATCCGCTTCGGCCTCTACCTCTTCCCCGAGGCCGCCCACTTCTTCGCCCCGCTGTTCCTCACGCTCGGCGTCATCGGCATCATCTACGGCGCCATCTGCGCCACGGTGCAGAAGGATCTGAAGCGCCTCGTCGCCTACTCGTCGGTGGCACACCTCGGCTTCATCGTGCTGGGCACCTTCTCGCTCACGACCCAGGGCATCCAGGGCGGCGTGCTGCAGATGGTCAACCACGGCATCACGACGCCGGCGCTCTTCATGCTCGTCGGCATCGTCTACGAGCGCCGTCACACCCGCCAGATCAGCGAGCTCTCCGGCCTGCAGAAGACGGCCCCGATCCTGGCGGGCGTGTTCATGCTCGCCATGCTGGCGTCGGTCGGTCTGCCCGGCCTCAACGGCTTCCCCGGCGAGTTCCTCACCCTGCTCGGCGCGTTCAAGGGCGCCAGGTGGTGGGCGGTCGTCGCCGCCTCCGGCGTCATCCTCGCCGCCCTCTACCTGCTGTGGGCCTACCAGCGCGTCTTCCACGGCGAGCCCGACGGCGACAACGCGACGATGGCCGACCTCAAGCTGAGCGAGGGTCTCGGCCTGCTGCCGCTGCTCGTGCTCATCGTCGTGCTCGGCGTCTATCCCAAGCCGCTGCTGGAGCGCATCGAACCGTCGGTGAAGGCACTCGTCCATCACATCGGGCAGTACTCCGACGCCGACACCCGTGACGTCCCGGCCCCGGCGGCCGCCACGGAAGCAGAGGGACACTGATGATCGCCGTCCTCACCCAGGTGCCGTTGGCGCCCGTTCCCACCACGATCGCCCCGGCCTCGACGGCCGGCACGGCGGCCAAGCTCGTCACCCCGAACGTGCCGTGGTCGTACCTGCTCCCGATGCTCATCCTGTTCGTGGGCGCGACCATCGGCCTCGCCGTCGTGGCGTTCGTCCGCGGGCGCTTCCCGCGGTACGTCGCATCGGCGGTCACCGTGGTCGTCGCCGGCGCCGCGCTGGTGTCGACCATCCCGCTGTGGCACCGGGTCGCCAACGCCAAGGAGGGCGCGATCTCCGCGGTCGCCGGCGCCGTCGGCGTCGACCGGTTCTCGCTGTTCCTCACGGCCGTCATCTGCGTGGCCGTCATCCTGGTTGCGCTGCTCGCCGACGGCTATCTCCGTCGTGAGGAGCTCGACGGGCCGGAGATGTACCTGCTGATGCTGATGGCGGCATCCGGCGGCGTGATCATGGCGTCGGCGAATGACCTCATCGTCCTGTTCATCGGCCTCGAGATCCTGTCGATCTCGGCGTACGTCATGGCGGCGATGCACTCCCGGCGTCTCTCGTCGCAGGAGGCCGGCCTGAAGTACTTCGTGCTCGGCGCGTTCGCCTCCGCCTTCCTGCTCTACGGCATCGCGCTGGTGTACGGGGCCATCGGCTCCACGAACCTGATGACGATCCAGCAGTTCCTGAGCGACCACATCATCCTGAAGGACGGCCTGCTCATCGCCGGCCTCGGCCTGATGCTCGTCGGGTTCGGCTTCAAGGTGGCGGCGGCGCCGTTCCACATGTGGTCGCCCGACGTCTACCAGGGCGCTCCCACCCCGGTGTCGGCCTTCATGTCGTCGGCCGTGAAGGTCGCGGCGTTCGGCGGCATGCTGCGCGTGTTCGTCGTCGCCTTCCAGACCTATCGCGACGTGTGGGGCCCGATCGTGTTCGTGCTCTCGATCCTCTCGCTGCTCGTCGGCTCGGTCATGGCCGTGCGCCAGACGAACGTGAAGCGGATGCTGGCCTACAGCTCGATCAACCACGCTGGCTTCATTCTCGTGGGCGTCGAGGCCGCGTCGGGCAAGGGCACGGCAGCGGCGCTCTTCTACGTCGCCTCGTACACGGTCATGACGATCGGCAGCTTCGGCGTGGTCACGCTCATCGGTCGCACCGGCGACAGCCGCCACTCGCTCGACGACTACAAGGGCCTCGGCCGCAGCCGCCCCGGCCTGGCGATGCTCTTCACGATCTTCCTGCTCGCCCAGGCGGGCACGCCGTTCACGGCGGGCTTCATCGCCAAGTTCGGCGTCATCGCCGCTGCCGCCGACCGCAGCCACTGGGCACTCGCCGCTGTGGCGATGGTGTCGGCGACGATCTCGGGCTTCCTCTACCTGCGCATCATCGCCTCGATGTACTTCGTCGGCGGCGGTGCGCACGGCGACGAGCCGGTCGACCTCGACGGCCCGCCGGTGGCGGTGCCCCGGGGCGCCGCGATCGCGTTGGGTCTCGCCCTGGTGGGCACGATCCTCCTCGGTGTGCTGCCGGGCACGGTCGCCGATCTCACCGACAAGGCGATCCCCGAGTTCGTCCAGCCCAACGGTCGCTGAGCCGGGTCGCTGAGCCGGCGCCCGGCGGGTGCCGCTCGTGGCGGCCCGCTACGGGAGATCGAGGACCGGGATGGCCGTCTGCAGCAGGCGGCGCATGTTGTCGGCGTTCGCGGTGAGGAAGCCGAACACCTCCTCCTGCGTGACCGCGGGCACCGACGGGTCGTCCTCCAGGCCGGCGTCGTAGTCCGTCACGAGACCGATGCCGACGAAGGCCATGCCCGCCTCGGCGGCGAGCGCGGCCTCGGGCGCCTGCGTCATGTTCACGAGGTCCCAGCCCATCTGCGCGTGCCACCGCGACTCGGCGCGCGTGGAGAAGCGGGGCCCGGAGATGACGACGACCGTGCCGCCCTCGTGCACGGTGAGCCCCAGCGCCTCGGCCTCGACGGCGAGCTGGTGGCCGAGGGGAGCGTGGTAGGGGTCGGCGAGCGGCACGTGGAACGTCTCGGGCCCGTCGAAGAACGTGCCGTCGCGGCCCGTCGTGCGGTCGACGAGCTGGTCGACGATCACGAGGTCGCCGCGGTCGAGGTCGGCGCGCAGGGACCCGCAGGCGAACGGCGCGATGAGCACCCGGGCGCCGAGCGCCGCCGCGGCCCACACGTTGGCGCGGTAGTTCACCCGGTGCGCCGGGATCGTGTGCTCGTTGCCGTGACGGGGGATGAACGCGACGCGACGGTCGCCGATCGTCCCGACCATCGGTGGCTCCGACGGGGGGCCGTAGGGGGTGTCGAGCGCCACCGGCGCGAGGTCGTCGAGGAAGGAGTAGAAGCCGGATCCGCCGAAGACGGCGATGTCGACCCGGTGTTCGAGAGTGGGGACGCTCAGCACGCCGGCCAACCTAACCCCCGGCGCCGAGACCGCCGACGATCGTGCCGAGCGCCTCGTCGATCCGCTGCGCGGCGTCCCGGTGCTTCCGCAGCGAGCCGCCGGTGGGGTCGTCGATCTCGCCGGCGGGGGAGCCGCCGCCCATCACCGACGCGACCGATCGCTCGGCGGCGATGCGGGCGAGCCACGCCGCAACCGTCTCGTCGTCCTCGCGGGGCTCGCCGGCTGCGACGAGCGCCGCCAGCTCCGGCAGGGTGAACGTGGTGGCCAGCGGCGCATCGTGCTGCGTGACGAGCTCGATGACGTGATGGCGCTCCATCGTCACGACCACGTCGGCCCACTCCAGGAGCTCGGCGTCGACCGGTCGGCTGGCGTGCCCGGAGAGATCGAGGTCGAGGCGGCGCGCCGCCTTCACGGTGAGGTCGGTGGCGGGCACGCCGGCGATCGCCTGCGTCCCGGCCGATCGCACCTCGGCCTCGATGCCGGCCAGGTCGAGACGGCGGCGGGCCAGCACCTCGCCGAGCGGCGAGCGGCACTGGTTGGCGGTGCAGACGACCAGGAGGCGAAGCGTCACAGGTATTCGACGTTGGCGCCCACGAGCGAGTGCCGGCAGTCGAGCACGTGCGACGCGCCGGCGACGACGGCCTCGCGGTCGAACTCGGCGTGGTCCACGAGGAACAGCACGAGGTCGGCGGCGGCGAGCGCGGCGGCGTCGCCCGAGCTGCGCGTGACACCGGCGGGGAACTGGCGGTCGTCGACGTACGGATCGACCACGTGGACGTCGGCGCCGAGGCCGACGAGCAGCTCGCAGATCGGCACCGACGGGGTTTCGCGGGCGTCGCCGGTGTTGGCCTTGTAGGACAGGCCGAACACCAGCACGTTCGAGCCCTTGACCGA
This sequence comes from Acidimicrobiales bacterium, assembly GCA_046331245.1. Classification (GTDB taxonomy): domain Bacteria; phylum Actinomycetota; class Acidimicrobiia; order Acidimicrobiales; family Microtrichaceae; genus SSF14. The sequence continues at coordinate 401,269 of JAXLRH010000001.1, forward strand.
GCGCGAGGCCTCGTTGAGGGTGAACTGCACCCGCCGCACCACGTAGTCGGGCATGTGGCTGTTGACGTCGTTCGCGAGCTCCACGAACCGGAACGTCTGGCCGAGGCGGCGCTCGATCTGCCACGACAGGTAGGACGGGTCGATGGGCAGGCAGTGCCCGCCGACGCCCGGGCCGGGGGTGAACCGCATGTAGCCGAACGGCTTCGTCGACGCCGCGTCGATGGCCTCCCAGACGTCGATGCCCAGGTCGCGGGCGAACATCGCGAGCTCGTTGACGAGCGCGATGTTCACGTGGCGGAACGTGTTCTCGAGGAGCTTGGTGAGCTCCGCCTCGCGAGTGCCCGACACGGGGACGGTGCGCTCCACGAACTGGTCGAAGAAGTACTGGACGCGTTCGAGCGAGGCGGCGTCCATGCCCGACACGACCTTGGGGGTGTTCTCGAGGCGGAACGTGGGGTTGCCCGGGTCGATGCGCTCGGGGCTGTAGCCCAGGTGGAAGTCGACGCCGCCCTTGAGCCCCGAACCCCGCTCGAGGATGGGCAGCGCGAGCTCCTCGGTGGTGCCCGGGTACGTGGTCGACTCGAGGATGACCGTGCACCCCTCGGTGAGGTGCGGCGCGAGCAGCTCGCTGGCCGACTCGATGTAGGACAGGTCCGGCGCGCCCTCGTTCATCGGCGTCGGCACCGAGATCACCGCGAAGTCGAAGCCGGCCATGTCGGCGGCGTCGCCGCTGGCCCGGTAGCGGCCCGTGGCGATGGCGGCCGAGAGTCGCTCGTCGGGGATGTCCTCCACGTGGGAGCGACCCGAGGAGAGGCCGGCGACCTTGGCGGCGTCGAGCTCGAAACCGACCACGTCGAAGCCCGCCTCGACGGCGCAGACCGCGACGGGGAGCCCGACGTAGCCCTGGCCGATCACAACGACACGCTGGTTCATTCGCTCTCCTCGATGGCGGTGGGGCCGGTTCAGTCTGGGGATTTCGGCCTGGAACGTCAACCGTGTGTGGTTACTTGCTCACGTAACGTTGTTTTGTCGAATCCGGCCGTATCTTTACTTGTCAAGAGGACGATCAACAGCGATTCTTGACACCGGGGACCTTCGGGTAATGACTGGGGAAAGCTGACCTTGAACAACTCGCCACTACTCGTACGGCTACGGTTCGCGCTCCAGGGCGGGTTCGACGCTGCGTGCTGGTACCTCGCCGTCACGCTCGCGGGCTTCCTGCGCTTCGATTTCAACCGGTCCCGCATCGATCTGGCCGCCCTCCTCGTCGGCGCATTGGTGATCGCCGTCGGCCAGGTCGTCCTCGGTCGTCTCCTCGGCCTCTACATCCACCGCTGGCGCTACGGCACCTTCGAGGAGCTGGGCGCCGCCACCGCGTCGGTCGGCCTCGTCACCGTCGTCGCCACGCTCGTGAACCTCGTCGTGGGCCGCCCGCTCCCGCTCTCCGTTCCGCTGCTCGCCGGCCCCATCGCGTGCTGCGCGATGATCGCCGGCCGCGCCACCTGGCGTGTGCTCCTCGAGCGCTCCACCCGGCCGTCCGCCGAGTCGAGCGAGCGGGTCATCGTGTTCGGCGCCGGCGACGGCGGCATGCAGGTCGTCCGGGCCATGCTGTCGAGCCCCAACTCGCCGTACATCCCCGTCGCCCTCCTCGACGACAACTCCGACCTCCGCAACCTGCGTGTGAAGTCGGTTCGGGTGGTCGGCGGGCGTGCCTGGATCTCCACCGCCGCGGAGCGCTTCGGCGCCACCAAGATGATCGTCGCCATCCCCAGCGCCTCCGGCGAGCTCATCCGCGACCTCGTGGCCCTCGCCGACGAGGCCGGCATGGGCACGCTCGTGCTCCCGCCGGTGGCCGAGCTCTTCGGTTCCGCCGTGCAGCTGGGTGACATCCGCGAGCTGACCGAGGCCGACCTGCTCGGCCGTCGCGAGCTCAACACCGACGTCGAGTCGGTCGCCGGGTACCTCACCGGGCGCCGCGTGCTGGTCACCGGCGCCGGCGGCTCCATCGGCTCGGAGCTCTGCCGTCAGCTGCAGAAGTTCGCCCCGTCCTCGGTCATCATGCTCGACCGCGACGAGTCGGCCCTGCAGGGCGTCCAGATCTCCATCGAGGGCCGCGGCCTGCTCGACTCCCGCGATCTCGTCGTGGCCTCCATCCGCGACCGCGCCCGCCTCGTCGAGGTGTTCGAGGAGCACCGGCCCGAGGTCGTGTTCCACGCCGCGGCGCTCAAGCACCTCTCGCTCCTCGAGATGCACCCCGAGGAGGGGTTCAAGACCAACGTGCTCGGCACGCAGAACCTGCTGAGCGTCGCCGCCGAGTTCGGCGTCGCCACGTTCGTCAACATCTCCACCGACAAGGCCGCCGACTCCACCTCGGTGCTCGGTCGCACGAAGCGCCTCGCCGAGCAGCTCACCGCCCACGCCGCGCTCACCCACGAGGGCACCTACCTCAGCGTGCGGTTCGGCAACGTGCTGGGCAGCCGCGGCTCGGTCATCCCGCTGTTCCGTGCGCAGATCGATCGCGGTGGCCCCGTCACGGTCACCCACCCCGACGTCACCCGCTTCTTCATGACGATCGAGGAGGCGTGCCAGCTGGTCATCCAGGCCGGCGCGAGCGAGGCCTCCGGCGAGGTGATGGTGCTCGACATGGGCGAGCCCGTGCCGATCGTCGATCTCGCCCGTCGCCTCATCGCCGAGTCGGACCGCCCGATCGACATCCAGTTCACGGGCCTGCGCCCCGGCGAGAAGCTGCACGAGGTGCTGTTCGGCCCGGACGAGAAGCCGATGCCCTCGGAGCACCCGCTGATCTCGCGGGTCACCGTGCCGCCGCTCAACCCGGTGGCGATCGGTCTGCAGACGGGCACGCGCCCGCTGCTCGTCGACCTCTCGCGCGTCGACGATCGCACCGCCTGACGCGGCGACGGCACCGCCCGACGCGGAGCGTCAGCCCTGTGAGAGCCGGCGGATCGCCTCGATGACACGCCCCTGATCGCTCTCCGTGAGCGACGAGCCGCTGGGGAGGCACAGGCCACGGTCGAAGATCTCCTCGGCCACTGCGCCACCGACGCACTCGTGGCCGGCGAACACCGGCTGCAGGTGCATCGGCTTCCACGCCGGACGAGTCTCGATGCGCTCGGCGTTGAGGCCGAGCATCAGGGTGTGGTGGTCCACGGCCGCCTCGGCGGCGTCGATCTGCGCCACCGTCAGCCAGTAGTTGGCCGTGCCGCGGGGATCGATCGGGTTGAACGACCAGCCCGGCAGGTCGGCGAGCTCGGCGCGGTAGCGGTCCGACACCGCCCGTCGGTGCGCGATCTTGCCGGCGAGGCCGGCGAGCTGACCCCGCCCCACCGCGGCGAGCAGGTTGCTGAGCCGGTAGTTGTACCCGACGACCTCGTGCTCGTAGTGGGCGACGGGCTCGCGCGCCTGGGTGGCCCGGTGGCGCACGTCGGCGGCGAGGGCAGCGTCGTCGGTGACGAGCATGCCACCGCCGCTGGTCGTGATGATCTTGTTGCCGTTGAAGGAGAACACGCCGCACGTTCCGAACGAGCCGGCCGGACGACCGTTCCAGGTCGCGCCGAGTCCCTCGGCGGCGTCCTCGATGATGGGCACGCCGTGCCGCTCGCACGCGGCGACGATGCCGTCGTAGTCGGCGCACTGGCCGTAGAGATCGACGGTGACGACCGCCGCCGGCAGACGACCGGCGGCAGCGCGTTCGTCGAGGAATGCGGCCAGGAGGAGCGGGTCGAGGTTCCAGGTGGCCCGGTCCGAGTCGACGAAGACGGGACGGGCGCCGACGTAGGTGACGGCGAACGCCGTCGCGGCGAAGGTGAGGGTGGGCACGACCACCTCGTCGTCCGGCCCGATGCCGGCGTTCACCAGCGCGAGGTGCAACCCGGCGGTGCCGCTCGACAGGGCAACCGCGTGCCCGACGCCGGTCAGCTCCACGAAGTCCTGTTCGAACGCGTCGACGTAGGGGCCGAGCGGCGCGATCCAGTTCGAGTCGAACGCGTCGAGGAGGTACTTGCGCTCGACGTCGCCGACGTCGGGCGGCGACAGGAAGATCTGCTCGTGGTCGGTCACGGTCGGGCCTCGGCGTTGTCGGCGGATGTGTCGGTCGGCGGGAGGGGCGTCGGGGACCACCCACCCATGAGGTCACGGTAGGCCTCGAGGGTGATCGCGATCACGCGTTCCTGGTCGAAGTGGGTGCGGGCACGCTCGACGGCGGCCGTGGCGTACACGGCTCGGCGGTCGTCGTCCAGCACGAGATCCCGGATCGCCACGGCAGCGGCGTGGGCGTCGGCCTTGGGGACGAGCGTGCCGGTGACACCGTCGTCCACCACCTGGCGGCACCCGCGGATGTCGGTGGCCACGATGGGCAGGCCGGCAGCGGCCGCCTCCATGGCGGACCGCGGGAACCCCTCGCGGTAGGAGAGGAGCACGTACACGTCGAGTGCCTGGTAGATGCGCTCGACGTCGTCGCGCATGCCGAGGAACCGGATGCCCGCTGCCGTCGCCTCGGCCACCACCGACTCGTCGATGCCGTCGGACTTGTCGGGCTGGTAGGGCCCCACTACGAGCAGCTCGGCGTTCGGGACCGAGGCGCGAATCTCCGCCCACGCCTCGAACAGCTCCAGGTAGCCCTTCTCGCGAACGAGCCGACCGATGGCGCCCACGACGACGGCGTCGGGTGCGATGCCCAGCTCCTCGCGGACCGCGGCGCGGGTGGCGCCGCCGTCGTTGGCGAAGCGAGCGAGGTCGATGCCGTTGCCCAGCTCCCGCAGCTTGCGCGCCGGCACCTTGAGGGACCGGAGGGTCGTGATGTCCTCGGGGTTCTGCACGAGCTCGATGTGCGAGCAGGTCGCGGCGATGCGCTCCGCCGAGTACACGGCGACGCGACGGAGCAGCGGATCCTCGGGCGTGGCGTAGAGGCCGTGCACCGTGTTCACGATGCGCGGCACGCCGGCGAGCTTCGCGGCGATCCGTCCGTACACGCCGGTCTTGGGATTGTGCGTGTGCACGATGTCGGGCCGGCGCTCGCGGAACAGCTTGACGAGCTCGCCGAGCGCGGCGACGTCCGCCGTGAGGTTCATCGAACGCGTCGCGTTGCCGAGCGGGACGTGTTCGACGCCGCGCGCCGTCACCTGCTCCACGAACGGGCCGGGGGCGGACACGCCCACGACCTCGTAGCCCGCGGCGCGGAACGCCGACAGCTGCGGTCCGATCAGGAGCTCGAGGCTGATGTCCGCCGTCGTCAGGTGCATGAGCAGCGGACGGGCCCGGGGTGGGCGACGGCGCGTCACGAGGCGCTCACCGGCTCGCGCCGCGGTAGCGGACGCGGTTGAGGCGTTGCCGCACGGAGTCCTCGAAGCCCATGCCGCCCACGGCCTTGCGGGTGAAGTCCTCGAACGAGTCGGCCGCTTGGATGGGCGAGCGGTGCAGTCGCAGCGGGTCGCCGCCGGCCGTGTTGGCGCGGGTGCCGGCGAGCGAGGCGGACCGGAACCGGCGACGAACGGCGTCGTGCGCCGGGGGAGAGGGGTCGACGGCCTTGGGGTACGCGAAGTGTGCCGGGGCCTCGCCGAGGTGCTCGGCGATGAGGTCGATGCTCCGGTCGAGCTCCTCGGCGATTCCCGCCGGCTCGAGTCGGTCGAGCAGGCGGTGGGAGTGGGTGTGGTCCCCGATCGTGGCCACACCCGACGCAGCGAGCTCGGCGACGCCGGCCCACGAGATGGAGGGCTCGCCGTCGGGTACGTCGTGCTCGCCCTCCGGATAGCCCGTGGTCAGGTAGAAGGTGGCCGGCGTGCGGTGGCGGACGAGGATAGGCGCGACCACGTCGACCCAGTCGGCCGTCCCGTCGTCGAAGGTCAGGACCACGCCGGGCCGGGTCGGGCCGCTGCCCAGGATCTCGGCGACGGCGGTGTCGAGATCGATCACCCGCTGCGTGGCGCCGAGCCATTCCACCTGGCGCTCGAACACCGACGGATCGAGGTTCATCTGGCCGCCGCCCGTCGCGCCGACGCGGTGGTAGATGAGCACGGTGATGCCGCGCTGCGGCGGCCGGAGACGGTCGTACAGGCGGGACGAGGTCTTGAGGACCCGGCGGGGCAGCGGCGTCGTGGGCATACCCGTCAGTCGAGGGAGCGGAACCACTCGATGGTGCGCCGCAGGCCCTCTTCGAGACCGACCGGCTCGACGTCGGGGAACAGCGCCATGAGGCGGTCGTTCGCCGCCTGCGAGTGCGGCACGTCGCCGGCACGGGTCTCGGAGAACTCCCGCTCGAGCGGTCGGCCCAGCTCCTGCTCCATGAGGGTGATGACCTCGAGGAGGTTGGTGCGCGTGCCGTACGCCAGGTTGACCGGCTCGGGCGACGACACCGTGTTCACCACGGCGTCACGGATGACCGACGCGACCGTGTCGACGTAGGTGAAGTCGCGCGACTGGGTGCCGTCACCGTGTACCGGGATCGGTCGGCCGGCGAGGGCGGCGTCGACGAATGCCGGGATGACCGCGGCATAGGCGTGGCCCGCCGCCTGCAGCGGCCCGAACACGTTGAAGAAGCGGAAGGCCAGGTTGGGCATGCCGTAGGTGGCGCCGTAGGCGAGCGTGTACGCCTCGGCCGCGAGCTTCGACGCGCCGTAGGGGCTCAGGGGCCGGGTGGCGAGATCCTCGTGCTTGGGGAGCGCGGGGTTGGACCCGTACACCGACGACGACGAGGCGACGATGACGCCGATGTCGCCGGCGCGGCGGGCGGCCTCGAGCACGTTGACCGTGCCCGTGGCGTTGGCGAGGTGCGACGCGACCGGGTCCTTCACCGACCGGGGCACCGAGGGCCGGGCGGCCAGGTGCACCACGGCGCCGGCGCCCTCGAAGGTGCGGTCGAGGTCGGCGACCTCGAGGATGTCGCCCTCGACCAGCTCGACGTCGAGGCCGTCGAGGTTCGATCGGAAGCCGGTGGAGAGGTTGTCGAGCACCACGACCTCGTCGATGGCGTCGCTGTCGAGCAGCACCCTCGACAGGTTCGCGCCGATGAACCCGGCACCGCCTGTGACCACGACCTTCATTCGTCCTCCGACCGATTCGAGGGAGACGGTTCTCCCGAGGTGAAGGGTAGGGTGAATCGAGTGGTTTTCACACCCGGAATGCAGGCGCTCGGCGGGTGGCGATGATCGGGGTGGGCATCGGCGACGAGCTGGCGCGATTCCATCCGGAGCTGGCCCTGTTGGGCGCCGTGATCGGCCTCCTGGTCGGCCTCGTGTGCGTCGCCACGGGGTTCGCTCGCCCGTTGGCGTTGGCGGGTGTCGTGGTGCCGGCCGTGCTCTGGCGGGAGGTGACGGTGGCCGGCGTCGTGGCAGCGGCCGTCGCGATCGGTTGCGTGGTCGTCGCCTCGATCGTCCGACGCGAGGATTCGACCCTCGTGGGGCCGCTGGTCGTGATCTCGCTGGCGGGCGTGTGGCTCGCGGTCCCCGACACCGAGTCTGCGCTGATCGCGCTGGCCGTCGTCACCGTGGCCCTCGTCGTCACGACGGTCGTGGGGAGGAGCCTGCCGCCCACCGCGTGGGGCGAGCGCTTGGTCGGCATGGCACTGGTGGTGCTCGTGGCCCGTGCCGGCTCGGTCGGGCGCAGCGACCTGGCGGGAGGGATCGCGTGCCTGGGCGCGCTCGTCGCCCCGGTGCCGGATCCGCACCGATCGACCCGCGCGGCGTGCCGGACCTCGCTCGCGGTGCACACGGTGGCCGTCCTCGTCGCCTCGCGTGTGCTGACCCGATGGTCGTCGCGGGCAGCGATCGTGGGGGCCGTCGCCCTCCTCGCGATCGTGGCGGTGCTCGGCGTGGTCAGCTCGCGTCGGGGCGCGCCGGGTTCGGCCGGGCCGGAACGCCCGTGACCCGCTCGCCGGCAGCGACGTCGGCGAGCACCACGGCGCCGGCGCCGATCACCGCACCCGCACCGATGGTGCACCCGCGCGTGACGATCGCCCCGGTTCCGAGGAACACGTCGTCGCCGATCGTCACGTCGCCGTTGACGAACACGCCGGGACTGACGGTGACGTAGTCGCCCAGCACCGAGTCGTGCTGCACGGCGCACCCTGCGTTGACGTGCGTGTGCCGGCCGATCGTGACGTTGGTGGTGATCACCGACATCGCGCCGACGACGACGCCGGGTGCGAGCCGGTTCGCGCTGCCGATCGACGCCGAGGGGTGCGCGACCGTGAGCGATCGCTCGTGGTCGCCGCGCAGCTGCCCGTCGATCCGGCGCCGCACCGCGGAGGTGCCGATACCGATGACGACGGCGGTGTCCCGCCCCGGGCCAAGGAGCCAGTCGACACCGCCCACCACCGCAGCGCCGCGTTGTCCGATGCGCCGGGCTGCCTCGGGTGCGAGGGCCGTGTCATCGACGAACCCGACGAACTCGTCGTCCATGCCGAGCGCCTCGACGATGTCGAGCACCTCGCGACCGTGGCCGCCGGCGCCCACGATCACGAAGGGACGGTTCACGACCGGCCCGCGTCGCCGGCCGTCCCGGCCTCGGGCGTGTCCGGCACGGCCGCGAGTGCGTCGTCGGTGGGGTGCCCCTCGACGCCCTCGCCGCCGAGCAGCGCCTTCGCCGTGCGGGCGATGATCGACAGGTCGAGCCGGAGCGACTGCCGCTCGACGTACTGCACGTCGATCTCGATGCGGTCGGGCCACGACAGCGCGTTGCGCCCGGACACCTGGGCCAGGCCGGTGAGGCCGGGCCGCACGTCGAGGCGACGACGCTGGCGCTCGTCGTAGCGCTCCACCTGGTAGGCGAGCGTCGGACGCGGCCCCACGACGGACATCTCGCCCCGAGCCACGTTGATCAGCTGCGGCAGCTCGTCGAGCGAGAAGCGCCGGAGGAACCTGCCGGCGGACGTGATGCGGGAGGCGTCGGGGAAGATCGGGTTCGGCTCGTTGAGCATCGTTCGGAACTTGAGCACCATGAACGGCTCGCCGCCGAGACCGACCCGCTCCTGGCGGAACAGCACGGGGCCCGAGGACGTCAGCTTCACGGCCACCGCACACGCGAGCCCGAGCAGCCCGGCGGGGACCGCGGCCACCGCGAGGATTGCGAGGTCGAGCGGGCGGGAGTCGTACCGGCGGGTCGGGGCAGGTCCGCGAGCCACGCGCCGGTAGAGGTCGACGAAGCGCTGTGCCCCCGCCGCCGCCGAGAACTCCGTCTCCGCACGCTCCCGTCCCTGGGTTCCCATTCGTGTCGCCGCCTCCCGATCCTTCGCCAACTCCTCGACGCGATCGACGAGTGCGGTCAGGTCGCCGGCTCCGACGAGGTAGCCCGTCTCGCCGTCGACGACGATGTCGGTGACGCCGCCGACCGACATCGCGACCGTGGGCAGGCCCGCACCCATCGCCTCGACGAGGGTGAGGCCGAACCCCTCGTAGGACGAGGTGGAGATGAGCACGTCGGCAGCGTGGAGGTGGTCGGCGAGCTCGTCCCCGAAGCGCGCCCCGGCGAAGGCGACGCGATCAGCGATGCCCAGCCGTTCGGCCTGCTCGACCATCGCCGTCTTCTCTCGGCCCTCGCCGATGACGAGGAGGGAGGCATCCACCCCTCGTTCGACCAGGCGATGGGCGGCGTCGACCGCGAGGTCGAATCGCTTGGACGGCACGAGACGGCCCACCACCACCATCAGGAACGAGGCGGGATCGATGCCCGACTCGGCACGGACGGTGGCCGTCGCGGTCGGGTCGGTCGGCTGGTCGAACTGCTCGAGCTCCACGGCGAGCGGGAACATCGCGATCCGGGACGGATCGATGCGCCACAGCCGGATGATCTCGCTCTCCACTGAGGACGAGTGACACACGACGGTGGCGCGGCGCGCCTTCGCCCACCAGCCCTCGATGCGGTCGGTCCACGCGCCGTGACGTCCCGAGCCCGGTGCGTCGTGCACCTCGAGGACGAAGGGCGTCCGGAACAGGGCGATGCTCGGGATGAACCCCATCCAGGCGGTCCCGCTGTGCACCTGCACCACGTCGGGGCGGATCTCGCGGAGCCGGCGAAGCATGCCGAGGCCGCACCGGACCCGGCTCGTGAACGTGACGTGGTCGCGGAAGACCACCCCGGCCTCGTAGTGGGTGAGGCGCAGGTCGTGCATGACGTCGTCGTCGAACCACGGCCTCGCGGTCACCACGTGGAAGTCGGCGGCCTCGGGGTCGGCGTTGCTCACCAGCTGGCGAACGACCGTCTGCACGCCACCGCCGCGGCTCAGACGCCAGAGGAGGTGCGCGACGCGCACCGGTGTCGTGGTCCCTCGATGCACGGAGACAGGCTACCGGTTCAGGACGAAATGGCTCGGGTGGCGGACCATTCCGCGAACATGATGACGTCCCACAGTTCGTACGCGTGATTGGCCCGGCCGGACTGGTGGGCGTCCCACCGGCGCCGGATCTCGTCGGTCGCCAGGAACTCCGACACGGTGCTGCCGAAGAGGCGTTCCTCGGCCCAGCCGCGCAGCTCGCCCCGCAGCCACGACTCGATCGGAAGGCCGAAGCCCGACTTGGGGCGGTCCATCATCCGGGGCGGTACCGAGCGGTGCAACACCTCCCGAAGCAACCACTTCGAGGTGCCGTCCCGCAGCTTCATGGAGCGCGGCAGACGGGCGGCGAACTCGACGATGTCGCGGTCGAGGAGCGGCACGCGCCCCTCGAGGCTCACCGACATCGTCGCCCGGTCGACCTTCGCCAGCACGTCGTCGGGCAGGTAGGTGACGGCGTCGATGACCATCATGTGGTCGACGATGTCGCCGCGACGCGGCCACCGGGCGGGATCGGTGTGCTCGACGAGGGGCGACGATGCACCCCGCACGAGCGACGTCGGGTCCTGCCAGTGCGACACCAGGCGGAAGAAGACGTCCTCGGGATCGGCGGCATCCACCACCCCGGCGACCTTGCCGATCTTGAGGCCGAGCTGGCGGGGGCGACGCGACGCCGGCAGCGCCTGCGCCGCCTTGTCCCACATGCCGGGCGGTACCGATGCGAGCAGCGGCCGCAGCGCCCGCCGAGCGCCCAGCGGTACCGAGCCGAGGCGCCGCCAGATGGCCGGCACCCAGAGATAGCGGTTGTAGCCACCGAACAGCTCGTCGCCACCGTCGCCCGACAACGCGACGGTGACGTCGCGTCGTGCGAGCTGGCTCACGAGGATGGTGGGGACCTGCGACGAGTCGGCGAACGGTTCGTCGTACACCTCGCCGAGGCGGTCGAGGGTCGCGACCACATCCGCGTCGGTGACCATCAGCTCCGTGTGATCGGTGCCGAGGTGCTTGGCGATCGTGCGGGCGTCGTCGGACTCGTCGAAGTCGGCGTTGGTGGAGCCGATGGTGAACGTGCGGACCGGGGTGGCACTCACCTGCTGCGCGGCGGCCACGACGGTGGTGCTGTCGATGCCCCCGGAGAGGAACGCTCCGACCGGCACGTCGGCGTGGATGCGGCGCTCGACCGACCGGAGCAGCAGCTGCTCGAGCAGGTCGGTGGCCTCGCGGTCGCTCCCGGTGAACGGCTCGGCGGAGTTCACGACGTCGAGGTACGACCAGTAGGCGGTCGGTTCGCCGGCCACGCCGGCCTCGTCGACGCGCAGCGTGCAGCCCGGCCCGAGCTTGGAGATTCCCTGGTAGATCGTCCAGGGGGCCGGCACGTACTTGAAGCGGAAGTAGAGGCCGAGGGCGTCTCGGTCGATCGGCCGGTCGAACGCGGGGTGCTCCCGCAGGACGTCGAGGGACGACGCGAACACGAACGAGCCGTCGCCGAGGCGCCCGTAGTAGAGCGGCTTCTCGCCCATGCGGTCGCGCGCCAGCGTGAGCGTCCGCTCCACGCGGTCCCACACGCCGAACGCGAACATGCCGTCGACGGCGTCGAGCGTGGCGTCGATGCCCCACGCGGAGAACGCCTCGATCAGCACCTCGGTGTCGGAGTGGCCGCGGAACGTCACGCCGTTCGCCCGGAGCCGCTCGGCGAGCTCGACGTGGTTGTAGATCTCGCCGTTGTAGGTGATGACGAAGCGGCCGTCGGACGACTCCATCGGCTGTGCGCCGTGCTCCGACAGGTCGACGATGGAGAGCCGGCGGTGGCCGAAGCCGATGACCCCGTCGTCGGACACCCAGGCGCCGTCGGCGTCGGGCCCGCGGGGCGTCATGCGGGCCGCCATGCGGGTGAGCAGGTCGATGGCCTCCCCGTCGCGCCGGACCGCAGCGCGGTCGACGTAGCCGACGATGCCGCACATCAGGCACGTACCCCGTCGTAGATGTCGTCGATGCGGGCGACGGCGACGCGGGCGTCGAAGGCGTCGGCCACCGTCTCCGCAGCGACACCCATCTCCTTGCGGCGGGCGTCGTCGCCGGCGACCGAGACGATGGCCGCCGCGAGGCGATCCGCGTGCTCGGGCTCGACGAGGACCCCGTCGACGCCCGAACGCACGTAGTCGGGGATGCCTCCCACGGCGGTGGCGACGACGGGGAGGCCGACGGCCATCGCCTCCATCAGGCTCACCGGCAGGCCCTCCTCGCGCGACGACAGGACGAAGATGTCCGACCCGGCGAGGAGGCGTTGGGCGTCGGACCGGAACCCGAGGAACCGGAAGCGGTCGCCGAGGCCCAACTCCGCGTGCCGGGCGCCGAGCTCGGCCTGCAACGGACCGTGGCCGACGCCGAGGAAGAGCAATCTCGGCTCCTGCTCGAGGGCGATGGCCGCGGCATCGAGCAGCACGTCGTAGGCCTTCTCGGTGCGGAGGTTCGCGATCGTGATCGCGACCACGGTCGTGTCGTCGACGCCGAGCTCGGCGCGCACCGCGGCGCGCTCGTCCCGGTGCCCGCGGGCTCCGGAGAGGTCGATGCCGTGGGTGAGCACCTCGACCCGCGAGCGGAGCGGCGCCACCGCCGACTGCCGGGCGGCCTCGGACACGGCGATCTGTGCGTCGTCGAGGGGGTACGTGACGGCGTTCGCGATGCGCGTGGGCCACGAGTAGCAGGTCCACGAGTTGTGCTCGGTGTAGACGACGCGCGGTCGGTGAGGCAGCGTCCTGGCGACCACCCGCGCCACTGCCGCCGGCAGTGGGGAGTGCACGTGGACCACGTCGATCCGACGGTCGCGCAGGAGCCGCCGGAGACCGGTGACCCAGGAGACGTCGAATCGGCCGCCGGTGCCGAGCTTGTGGCAGACGACGCCGTGCGACTCGAGCTCGCCGATCACGGAGTTCGGCCGGTCGACCATGTAGGCGGCCTCGTAGGTGAACCGCTCGCGATCGCCGGCGATGGCGTGATTGACGAGCAGCCGTTCCATCCCGCCGGGGCCGAGCCCCTTCGCGAGCCAGAGCACCCGAGTGGGTGAGGAGCGGTCCTGCATGGTGCCAGCCTAGGGAAACACCGGTCCGCTCCGATCCGGAAAAGCGCGATTCCCACGTACGATCAACCTCCGATGAGCTCCCGGCGCCGCTCCGTCTTCGTGCTGAAATCGCAGCGGTACGGCTCGTCCCTTCGGCCGCTCCCGTACCGCATCGACCTCCTCGGCGACGCGGGCTATGACGTCGGATGGACCGACGAGCACCTGTCGGGCCCCCTGACGACGGGGCGGCTCGGCCGACTCGCCGCCCGGACCGAGGCGCTGGCGACCCCCTGGCGGCAGGCGCTCGCGAGCCGCCGCCGGCGCCGGGACGCGGACGTGACGCTGGCGATCTTCGAGAGCGAGGGTCACGGCGTCGCCGCGGCGGGCCGCCTCGCCCGGCTCCCGTTCCGCTCGACACGACGGCCGCTGGTCATCGTCGCCTGCTGGCTCGCCGACCTGGCCCGGAGCGGCTCGCCGCGACGGCGGAAGCTGTACCGCTGGCTGTACCGCGGGGTCGACGAGGTCGTGGTGTTCTCGGGCAACCAGGCCGACACCCTGAGCAGCCTGCTCGACATCGACCGGTCCAAGATCGCCGTCGTCCACTTCGGCGTCGACCTCGACGAGCTCGCCGCCGTCCCCACCGGCGACTCGGGCCGTGTCGTTGCGGCCGGACGCGATCTCGGTCGCGACTGGGCGACCCTCGCCGAGGCCGCCCGCAGCAGCGGGTGGGATGTCGACCTCATCACCCGTCCGGCACAGATCGCCGGCCTCGACCTGCCACCCGAGATCCACGTCGCCGGCGTGCTCGACCGCGCCGGCTACCTCGAGCACCTGGCGACGGCAGCCGTCGTGGTGATCCCGACCGAGGTTCGGGAGTACCCGACCGGTCAGACGGTGCTGCTCGAGGCGATGGCGCTTGGCAGGGCGTGCGTCGTGACCGACACCCCGGCCATGGCGGAGTACGTCGAGCACGACCGCACCGTCCTGCTCGTGCCGCCGCACGACCCCACCGCGCTGCGCGAGGCGGTCGACGCCCTCCTGGCCGACCCGGGCCGACGTCGCCGGCTGGGCGACGAGGCGAAGCGGTCGGCGAACGCTTCCGGAGGCGCCGCCGCGATGTGGCGCGACGTCGCCGCCGTGCTCGACCGCGCGGTCGAGTCCGTGGGCGGGCGGGAGCCTTGACTGATCAGGCCCTCTCCAGCACACTCGACAACGCCGCGAGGAGGGGTGTGCGATGACGTTCAACTCACTGCAGTACGCAGTGTTCCTCGTGCTGGCCGTGGCCGTGTACTGGACGATTCCCAGCCGCTTCCAGAACCACTGGCTCCTCGTCTGTTCGTATGTCTTCTACGCCTTCTGGGACGTCCGGTTTCTCGCGCTCCTGGGGGCGGCGTCGCTCGTCGACTTCTACGTCGGCATCGGCATCGAGAACTCCACCGACCAGCGGCGGCGCAAACGGCTCCTGCTGGTGAGCCTCGCCTGGAACATCGGCATCCTCGGCTTCTTCAAGTACACCAACTTCTTCCTCGACTCCGCCGTCGAGCTCGCCCGGGCCGTCGGGTTCTCGGCGCACCGGAGCTCGCTCAACATCATCCTCCCGGTGGCCATCTCGTTCTTCACGTTCCAGTCGATCGCCTACACGGTCACGATCTACCGGGGCCGGATGTCCGCGGCGCGCAACCTGGTCGACTTCGCGGTGTACGTGGCGTTCTTCCCGCAGCTCGTCGCCGGGCCGATCGAGAAGCCGTGGCACATCCTCCCGCAGTTCCAGTCCGTGCGGACGCGGCCGTCGGCCGACCAGGTCAGCCGGGGCCTGCTGCTCATCTTCTGTGGGCTCGTCAAGAAGGTGGTGATCGCCGACACGGCGGCCACGGTGGCGAACCAGGTGTTCGGCGATCCCAAGGGCACCCACGCCGTCGCGCTCGTGCTCGGGGTGTACGCGTTCGCGGTGCAGATCTACTTCGACTTCTCGGCGTACACGGACATCGCCCGGGGCTCGGCGCGACTGCTGGGCATCGAGCTGATCGAGAACTTCCGCGAGCCGTACCTGTCGCGCGACCCGAGCGAGTTCTGGCGTCGCTGGCACATCTCGCTGTCGGAGTGGCTGCGTGACTACGTGTTCATCCCGCTCGGCGGGTCGAAGGCGGGCGAGCTGCTCACGTACCGCAACCTGTTCGTGACGATGCTGGTCGGCGGGTTGTGGCACGGTGCGAGCTGGACCTTCGTCATCTGGGGAGCGTTCCACGGGCTGCTGCTGATGGCGGCGCGACGCCTGTTCCCCCGGCACGACCCCGAACGGCCGATCGCCGCCCGCGACATCCCGGCGATGATCGTCACCTTCCACATGGTGTGCCTCGGCTGGATCTTCTTCCGTGCCGCCACGTTCTCCGACGCCGTGGCGATGATCTCCGGCATCCTGCGGTTCCAGGGCGGCCACGCTCCCGTCGAGGTGGCGCTCACGCCGTTCCTCCTCGTCGCCACGCTCGCGTTCGACCTGGTGCGCCGCCGCATGCGGACCGGCAACCTCGCCGTGCTGACGACGCCGCGCGTCACCGGAGCGCTCGTGGCGCTCGGCACGATCGGGCTGATCGTGTTCAGCGGTTCCCCGCCCGTCCAGTTCGTCTACCTGAAGTTCTGAGATGACCGATTCGACCACCCCTTCGCCCCGCCGCGGCGTCCAGCGCCGCTGGTGGCTCACCAGCCTCGTGATGGTCCTCGTCGTCCTGCTCGCCGGCGAGGCGGCGGTGCGGCTCGCCTCCGGCAAGCTCGGTGAGCCGCTGGTGTGGTACTCGCGCTCCGCGCAGAACAAGGCGGACGCCCTCGAGCGACCCGGCCACCCGCGGGCCGACGTCGTGTTCGTGGGCTCCTCGGTGGTGATGGCCTCACTCGACCCGAGCCGGTTCACCGCCGCCGACTCGTGCCGCCGCACCTCCTACAACGCCGCGACGGCGGGCGCGGTTCCGAGCGTGACCGCGGACTGGCTCTACCGCGTGGTCATCCCGTCGGTGCGCCCCAAGACCGTGGTGCTGGGCATCGCGCCGCGCGATCTGTCGAAGTCGTCGGGCTCCGCCGACTCGGCCTACTTCCGGTCGATGGCGGTCCGCGACGACCTCGGGGCGAAGGTCGAGCGCTGGTTCTCGTCGTGGAGCGCGCTGGTCCGCTACCGGAGCATGTTGCGGAGCCCACGGATCCTGAAGGGTCGCCTGGACGAGCTCCGTGGTCAGACCAAGGACATCTGGACGTTCGACGCCCACGGGTTCGCGCCGAGAACCGGTACGGACGGCCCCAACACGGCGGTCCAGTCGAACAACCCGGGCATGGCCATCGACCCGACGCAGGTCCGGGCCCTCGATCGGCTCGTCGTGCGCTTGCGCCGATCGGGGATCACACCGGTGCTCGCGGCGATGGGCAACTCGACCACGTGGCGCTCGACGCCGCGTGGTGCGCAGGTGGCGAAGGACGAAGGGGCGGCCCTCGCCGACATCGCCGAGCGACGCGGCGTGCAGCTGGTCGATCTCCGGTCCGTCGACGACCCCTCGTTGTTCCTCGATCTCGTCCACACCAACCGCGAGGGGTCGCGGAAGGAGACTGCTCTGCTCGTCGACCAGATGGCGTCGGGTTGCACCGGTTGAGCCCGCTGCCCGTCAACCTCGTCCACTGGCGTCAGCCGGAGTGGTGCGCCGATGCCGCACGATCGGTGCTCGCGAGCGACACCCCCGTCGCCCTCACGATCGTCAACAACAGCCCCGAGCTCGACGCCGAGCTGCGTGAGCGCCTGCCGGCGGGTGTGGACGTGGTCACGTGTCCCGGCAACACGGGCTACGCCGGCGCGGCGAACGTCGCGCTGGGTCGGTGGATCACCGGCGACGACGACCTCGTGGTGGTCGGCGCCCACGACATGAACCCGGACCCGTCGACGCTGCGCACCATGGTGGAGGCGGCGATCGCCCACCCCGAGTACGGCGTGATCGGTCCGGTGCTGCGCTCGAAGGAGTCCGGCGCGAGCTCGGCCGTCGCCGTGACCGATCCCACCCGGGTGCTCAACGACGTCGACTGGGTGAGCGGCACCTGCCTCCTGCTGCGGCGTGGTTGCATCGACGACATCGGCGGGTTCGACGAGGCCTACGGCTCGTACTGCGAGGACTCCGACCTCTGCCGGCGCGCGAGGCTCGCCGGCTGGAAGGTGGGCCTGTGCCCCGCTGCCGAGGTGGGCGACCTCGGCTCGGGCGATCCCGTCGCCCGGCGCGTCGCGACCATCAACTACGCGCGCCGCGATCGGCTGCACCACGGGGTCGCAGCGGGGATGCGGCAGCTGCTGCGGATCGCGTGGGAGCTCGTGGTGTCCGCGGTGGGTGCGATCGTCCCGACCCGCCCCGCAGACCTGCGCCGGTCGTCGCTCCACCGGGTGCGGAACAACGTCGCCGCGCTGCGACGCATCCCCGTGGTGTGGGCGCAGCCGAGGACCGACCTCGACCCCGCGGCAGCGGCCGCCCTGCCCACGTACCGGACGGAGGCGTCCGGCTCGTCCGGGCCGTGAGGACACCCGCCGGAACCGTCGGGTTCGTCGGTACAGTGCTGCCGTGAGTTCGGCGACGTCTGCAGGCCCGCTCGGGATCCGTCGGTCCGAGCCCGGTGACCGCGCCGCCATCCTCGATCTCTGCCGGTCCGCGCTGGGGTGGCAGGAGGACGATCCCAACGAGGCGTTCTTTGCGTGGAAGCACGAGGAGAACCCGTTCGGGGCGTCGCCGTCGTGGGTCGCCCACGACGACGACGGGCGCATCCTGGGGCTCCGGGTGTTCCTCCGGTGGCGCTTCCGCGATGCCGAGGGGAACGTGCTGCAGGCGGTCCGTGCCGTCGACACCGCGACCCACCCCGATGCGCAGGGCAAGGGCATCTTCACCCGCCTCACGCTCGGCGCGCTGCCGGATCTGCGTGAGCTCGGCATCGACTTCGTCTTCAACACACCGAACGACCGGAGTCGGCCCGGCTACCTGAAGATGGGATGGATGACGGTCGGCCGCGTGCCCGTCGGCATGCGACCGGGTTCGCTGCGTTCCCTCGCGCGGACGGCGCGTTCGCGCACGGGCTCGGCGCTCTGGTCCGATCCGCTCGACGTCGGCGATCCCGCGCTCGACGTGCTCGCCGACGACGCCGGGGTCGAGCGCCTGCTGGCCGCGATGCCGTCGACGGGCATCGCGACCGATCGGGACGTCGCGTACCTGCGCTGGCGCTACCGGTTCGAGCCGCTGCGGTATCGCGCGTTGCTCGTCGGGGCGGACGTGTCCGACGGACTCGTCATCCTCCGGTCGCGCACGCGGGGTCTCGCGAGGGAGGTCGTCGTCGCGGAGGTGCTGTTGCCCGCCGACCGGTCGCTGCGCTCGGTGTTCGGTGACATCGCTCGTCGGAGCGGCGCCGATCATCTGCTCCGGTGCGGAGGCCCGCGCATGATCCGCGACGGCTTCGTGGCCGCCCCCCAGCTCGGTCCGATCATGACGTGGCGCCCCATCGGTCGACCGGGTGTCCCGAGGATGAGTGAGCTCGACCTGTCACTCGGCGACGTCGAGCTGTTCTGACCCCTTCACGAGGAACCACCGATGGCGAAACTCCGAGTCCTCACCGTGCTGCCCGGCATCACGCCCGATGCGGGCGCCGAGCAGTCGATGGCCGCCCTGCTGCCGCGCGTGGTCGACGCCGGGGTGAACGTCCACCTCGCGCTGTTCACCGAGCGACAGGCGCTCGTCCCGATGCTCGAACGAGCCGGTGTCGTGGTGCACGACCTGTCGTCGAGCCGGTCGACGTGGGCGCGGGTGCGAGCCCTGCGTGACACGATCGCGGCGATCGAGCCCGACGTGGTGCACGCGACCCTGTTCGAGGCGGCGGTGCCCGCCCAGCTCGCCGTGCTGCGTACGGGTGTCCCCGTGCTGGTCACGTGGGCCAGCACCAGCTACGACCCGGGCAGTCTCGCGGAGATGGGTCGGTCCGCCTGGAAGCTGCGCGTCGTGCAGCTCGTGGAGATCGTGCTCGCCCGCGTCTCCCGGGCCCGCTTCCACGCGGTGACCGCCGGCGTCGCGCGGGTGAACTCGGCGAACCTGCGGGTGCCGGCCGATCGGGTCCTGGTGGGGGAGCGGGGGCGTGACCCGGAACGTCTCGTCGTCGACGACGCGGCGGTCGACGCCGTGCGCGCCGAGTTGGGCGTCGACCATGGGGGCCAGCTGGTGCTCGCGGTCGGCCGTCAGGAGCCGCAGAAGGGGTACTCCAGCCTGCTCACCGCCTTCGACGAGGTCGCCGCCACCCACCCGGGCGCGACGCTGGCGATCGCCGGCAGGTCCGGGCGCGACACGCCGGCGTTGGAACGTCAGCTGACGGGCCTGGCCCATCGTTCGGCGATCCGGTTCCTCGGCCAGCGCGACGACGTGGCCACGCTGCTCACGGCCGCCGACCTCGTCGTGTGCGCGTCGTGGCGGGAGGGCGCCGCCGGGGCGCTCATCGAGGCGATGGCGTGCGGCGCTCCCATCCTCACCGTGCCGCTCGAGGGCACGGAGGACGTGGTGGTGGACGGTCTGAACGGGAGGGTCGTGCCGCGCGAGTCGCTCGCCTCCGGCATCGCGGGGATGCTCGACGACCGTGCGACGGCGGACCGCTTCGCTGCAGAGGGTCGCCGCACCTTCGCCGAGCGGTTCACGCTCGAGCGCTCCACGGAGCAGATGATCGAGATCTACCGAACGGTCGGCGGCTGACCGTCACGCCGCGCCGTCGCCGGCGCCCCGGCCCAACGCTCGCTCCAGGAGGTCTGCCCACCGCCGGGCCACGATGTCGAGGGTGAACCGTTCGAGCGCGATCCTGCGTCCGGCGGCGCCGAGCTCGCTCCGTCGACCGGCAGCCCACCACATCGCGTCGGCCAGTTCGGTGGCGGACGGCTCGTGGAGCACCCGTCCGCTCCGCCCGTCGGCCACCACGTCGGCCATCCCGCCGACGGCGGTGGTGACCACCGGCACCTCGCACAGCGCCGCCTCGATCGCGACGCCCGAGATGCCTTCGGTGCGACTCGGGAGCACGACCGCCGAGACGGCATCGATCACCGTGCGGCTCGACGCGACGCGTCCCAGCAGCCGGATGCGCTCGGGATGCCGGTCGGCGAGTCGTCGGCAGTCGTCCATCTGCGGCCCGTCGCCGGCGACCACGATGCCGAGGCGATCGTCTCCCGCGACGGCCTCGAGCGCCAGGAGCGGCCGCTTCTCCGGGCTCAGAGCGCCCACGTACCCGACCCAGCGGAGGTCGTCGCGGAGACCCAGTGCCGCTGCGGCGGAGCGTCGGGCCTCGTCGCCGACCGGCACGTAGTCGTGCTCGGGGACTCCGTTCGCGATGATCGTGACGCGCTCGCGTCGCAGCCGGTACCGCGTGATCAGCTCCTCCGCTGCGGTGGGGTACAGCGCCGCGACCGCGGCGGCTCGTCGCAGCGGCAGGCCGATGCGCAGCCCTGCGCCGCGGATCGTGCCCCAGGCGGCGGGGTCGCCGATGTTGCGGTACACGAACGGTCGACGCGCGAGCATGGCCGCGGCCGCCACCGGCCAGAGCGTGGTGCCACCGTTCGACACGGCCACGTCGTGGGAGCGGACGGCGCGCACGAGTGCCAGCAGGGTCGACGGATGGGTGCGCCCTGGGCCGAGCGCGTCGATCGGGAGCTGGTTCGCGCCGGTGCCCGGTGCGAGCGCCACCACATCCACGGTCGTCGCGTCCGTTCCCGCTCGCGGCTCGGCCCGCAGTCGGTCGGCGAGGTGGGTTGCGAACACCTCGGCTCCACGCCGGTCGGATGTCGAGACGACGAGCAGTACGGAGGTCATCGGGGTCCGATCATCACAGGTTGTCCGCACGGTCTCAACCGGCTCCGCGTCGCCGCTCGGGACGCCGCGACGAGCCGTCGCCGCGGTCCGGTTTTTTGCTTTCGACAGGTAATGTGTCTGTGCCATGTGCGCCCCTGCCCGGTTCCCACGATCGCTCGGCGATCGGTGATGCGCGTCACCCCGGCGCGGCTGCGCTCCCGTCGGACGATCGCTCCGCAGACGCGGACGATGATCACCGGAACCGGTGTCGTCGCACTGATTCTCGTCGTGGCCTCGGTCACCCTCGACGCGCTGCGCTTCGACGTGATCATCGGCGTCCTCACGCTGCTCTCCCTGGTGCTCGCCACGATCCCGCTGCTGCGGCGGGTCACGCGATCGGTCGGCGATCCCGCGTTCGCGGAGACCCTCTACTGGGCGTTGGGCCTCAAGTTCGTCTTCACCCTCATTCGGTACTTCTTCATCGCCGTCATCTACAACGACAACGGTGATGCCGGGGTCTACTCGGCCACGGGCGCCATCCTGATGGAGCTGTACCGGAAGGGGACCTTCACGCTGGAGGCGCCCGGCCTTGGTGGTCGCGGCCTCGAGACGGCGCGCATCTCCGTCGTCGTCGGTCTCATCTACGTCGTCACCGGCGTGTCCCGGTACGCGGCGTCGTTCGTCTTCAGCTGGTTGTGCTTCCTCGGCCAGCTGATGATGTTCCGGGCGTTCCACCGGGGCGTCCCCGAGGGCGACCTCCGCCGCTACGGCGTCCTGATCTTCTTCCTGCCGTCGCTCCTCTTCTGGCCGTCGTCGATCGGCAAGGAGGCGCTGATGATCTTCTTCATCGGCTTCGTCTGCTACGGGGCGGCGCAGCTCCTCGGAGCGCAGGCCCAGGCGACGGGCGTCCTCACCTTCCTCGCGGGTGCCGCGGGTCTCTTCTACATCCGCCCCCACATGGCGCTCATCTCGATCGTCGCGCTCGCGTTCGCCGCCGCCGTGAGCACGGTGATGGGCTTCAGCGAGGTCGAGGACAAGAAGGCGAACTCCAAGACCTTCGCGATCCGCATGACCGCACTGGCGTTGCTCATCATCGGTGGTTCCGTCGCGACCACGCAGCTCTCCAAGGTGTTCGGCGACGGTACGGACTCCGCCGGGGTCACCGCCGTGCTCGACCGCACCAAGGCGCAGACGTCGGAGGGCGGCTCGCAGTTCGCGGCTCCTGCCGTCACGTCACCGCAGGCGATCCCGTGGGCGGTCGTCACCGTGCTGCTGCGGCCGTTCGTGTGGGAGGCGCACAACGCCAACGGCATGATCGCCGCGAGCGAGGGCGTGCTGTTCATCGGCCTGCTCGCCGTCGGACGTCGTCGGCTCGTGTCGTGGGCCCACTACATCGGGCGCCGGCCCTATCTCGTGTTCGCGTCCGCCTACGCCATGACGTTCATCATCGCGTTCTCGTACATCGGCAACTTCGGAATCCTCGCGCGACAACGCACGCAGATGATCCCGCTCGCGCTCACGCTGCTCGCGATGCCGGTCGCAGCGCGAAAGCGATCCAGCATGTTCGGCGGTCGCCGCCGCAAGAACGCCGTCAGCCTCGAACGCCAGCACGTCGAAGCGCCGCTCCTGGCCGGCGTTGCGGCAGACTCGACGTCACCCCGACCTGATCCACTTCCCCGAAGCGAGACGCAACCTTGACCAAGTTACGGGCAATCCTGAAACGTCGATGGCCGGTCATCGCCGTCTGTCTCAGCCTGGGCATCGTCGCGGGTCTCGTGTCGTCGCAGGTCGCGACCAAGGACGTCCGCAAGCTCTACACCGCACAGCAGGTGATCGTCGCCAACGCCGGCTCCGGCGCGGTCTCGCTGGTGTCGCAGGACGCCCTCAAGGTGACCCGCCGCGAGGTGGCGCGTCGCGCCGCCAAGATCCTGAAGTCGGACGAGTCGCCCGACACCCTGGCGGCCAAGATCCTTCCGGTGTTCGACTCGAAGACGAGCTCGATCGCCGTGTCGAGCGACGACGTCGACCCGAAGGTCGCGGCGAAGCGCGTCGACGCGTTCGTCCAGGCCTTCCTCAAGGTCGAGAACGACCGCCTGCAGCAGGCCGACAAGAGCCAGCTCGCCCAGGTGACGGCCGAGCTGACCCAGGCGAAGGCCGACCTCGCGCAGTTCGACCTCGAACACCCGGAGCTGCAGGACCCGACGGCGCAGTCGTCGCCGCTCCTCCAGCAGCTGCTGGGCAAGCGCGATGCGCTCGAGGCCAAGATCGAGCAGCTCGATTCGGACAAGCGCACCCGGGAGCTGGCGCTCATCCGCAACCTGCCCTACGCCACCCTGGGCTACGAGAAGCCGAAGCCGGCGCAGAGCGGCCTCATCGACGTCCCGGCGTCGAAGCTGGCACGCGCCTTCCTGCTCGGGTTCCTCGGCCTGCTCCTCGGCTCCGGCATCGTGATGCTCATCGAGCGCATGAACCGGCGCATCGACACGCGTGAGGAGTTGGTGGAGGTCACCGACCTCCCGGTGCTGGCGGAGGTCGCGTACGTGCGGGAGAGTCGACGCGCGATCGAACCCGACGGTCGCATCGCGCTCGCCGGGGTGTGGGCCGAGCCCTATCGCCGCGTGCGTTCCGCCATCCAGTTCGTGCAGTCGAGCGCCGGTGTGAGCGGCTGGACCGCGCTGCCCGGCTCGCCGTCGGAGCAGCTGGGTGCGGGACCGTCCGTGTTCCTCGTGACGTCCACCTCGCCGGCCGAGGGCAAGTCCACCACGTCGGCGCTCGCCGCCATGGCCCTCGCCGAGGTCGGGGTGCCGACGGTGCTCGTCGGTGGCGACTTCCGCAAGCCGCAGGTCGATCGCCTGATCGGCGTGAACGACGCTCCGGCCTCGCTGCAGGATCTCGCCCGTCTCGACATCGAGCGTCCGACGATCGACCAGGTCGTGCAGCCCACGGCCATCGACGACCTCTACATGGCGGTCGCCGGGGCGGCGACCCGAGAGGTCGCCGGCATGGTGGAGGCCGCCAAGGCGGTGTGCACCGAGGCCGTGGCGCGAGGCGCGACCGTGGTCATCGACTCGAGCCCGCTGCAGGCCGCGAACGACACGCTCGATTTCCTGCCGGCCGTCGACTACGTGATCCTCGTGCTGCGTGTCGGCAAGTCCAGCGAGAGCGACCTGCTCGACACGATCGCCACGCTCCGCCGTCTCGACGGCCGCATCCTCGGCATCGTGCTCATCGGAACGCACTCCAGCCGGAAGCAGGAGTACTACTACGACTACTACAGCCACGGTCCGCTGGCGTCGTCCGGCGAGGGAGCCACGTCCGCCACGTGAGGGGTGCGCGTCGTCGATCGCGCGGCCGATGACCTCCCGCGAGCGGCCGATCGCCAGGAGGGGATCCGCGGACCTGGTGGTACCATGGCGCACGTGCCTGTCGCAGCCAACACGAACGACTACGTCCGTCGGTTTGCAGATCGCATCGAACAGCGACTGAGCGAGGCTGACCGGCGCGACGAGCACGTCACGGTGCTGAACATGGCGCCGGGCGAGCCCGGTGGCGTGGGCGCCTTCCTCGGCGCGATCACGTCGGCGCCGCCCGCCACTTTTGCGACGTTGCTCGTGGTGCCGGTGCTCGAGCTGGGCGCCGAGCCGGTTCGCTCCTTGCGCAAGCTCTGCGGTGAGCAGGGGCTCGATCCGGTGTTCGCGGGCCTGGTGCCCGGCGACGACGGACGGGAGTCGACCCAGGCGATCGCCGTGCTCTGCCCGTCGCTCGCGGACGTGATCGGGCCGGCGCCCGACAGCTTCCGCCTCACCGCCATGGTGACGGCGTTCAACGAAGCCGACGTCATCCGGCCGACGGTGCAGTACCTGCTGGATCAGGGCATCGACGTCGTCGTGATCGACAACTGGTCCACCGACTCGACGATGGACGAGATCGCCGATCTCGTCGACGGCGCCCGGGTCTCGGTCCTGAAGTTCCCGGAGGACGGTCCCAGCGGCCTCTACGAGTGGGAGCGGATGCTCGAGTTCGTGGCGACCGCGGCGGCGAAGGTCGACTCCGACTGGATCGTGCACCACGATGCCGATCAGCGCCACGAGGCGCCCTGGCCCGGCGCGAGCTATCGCGACGCCATCTACGCCGTGGACCGGCTGGGCTTCAACGCCATCGACCACACGGTCATCGACTTCCGCCCCGTCAACGACGACTTCGTCGACGGCACCGAGCTCCGCGACCACTTCCACTACTTCGAGTTCGACCGCGGGGCCGCTGCCAGCACGCACGTCCAGGCCTGGCGGAACGACGGTCCCGTCGACTTGGCGTCGAGCGGTGGACACGCCGTGAAGTTCGCCGACCGGAAGGTGTTCCCCTTCAACTTCCTGCTCCGGCACTACCAGATCCGCAGCCAGGCGCACGGGGAGCGGAAGGTCTTCCGCGACCGCCGCCCGCGCTACCAGATCGACGAGCTGGACCGCGGGTGGCACGAGCACTACCTGAGCATGAGCAAGCGGCATTCGTTCATCCGCAAGGCGTCCGATCTCAACGAGTTCCGCCCCGAGGACTTCGGCGAGCACTACCTCCTCCAGATGGTGGCCCAGGTGGGGATCATCGAGGCAGAGCCGGCCCATCGGCGGTTCGGTCCGCTCCGGGACGCGGCGCTCAACGTGCTCCGGTCCACGGGGACGCTGCGGGCGGCCGTGCGCGCGCGCAACCGGATCCTGGCTGGCCGCCGGTGAGCATCAGTCGACTGCTGAAGTTCGGCACCGGGGGCACCGTCAGCATCTGGGGAGCGCTGGGCAAGATGAAGACCATCGCCGCCATCTCGGCGGTGTTGTCGCTCTCGATCGCCGGGGTCGAGTCGCTGGCCATGGCCGGCCTCGTCACCCTGCTCACGGCCGGCACCGGAGCCGCTCAGATCAGTTCGGGTCTGACCGACCACATCGCGAACGCTCCGGCCGTGCTGGCCCTCGGTCTCATCTCGCTCGCCCTCAACGCCGTCCAGACGTGGGTGCGCGAGCGCGTCACGGGTGACTGGGAGCTCCAGCTCCGGCTCGAGCTGATCGACGCCTTCCGTCGAGCCGACTACTCGACCCAGGCCAACTACCCGGCCGGTCGACTCAGCGTCGACGGCGAGAACATCGCGTCCGGCGGCAACACGATCGGCGGCATCATCGGCCTCATCGGCTTCGCGTCGCGCACCTTCGTGTACGGCATCGTGTCGGTCGTCGCCTCGTGGCAGGTGGCGGGCATCGCCGTCATGTGCGGCTCGGTGCTCGTCTTCCTGCTTCGGATGATCAGCCGGCGCACCCGCAAGCTCAACGATCGGGTGGCGCTGCTCTATCGCGACGTCACCGAGGACATCGTCGATCTCGCACCCACGGCGCGCGAGCTCCACGCCCTCAATCGCTGGTCGACGATGATCGAACGGATCACCGAGCAACTCCGTGAGATCCGCCTCACGAGGTTCACGGCCCGCGCGCTCGCCGCCATGGTCGGCCCGGCGTATGCCACCGGCACGCTGGTGATCGGAGCGGCGGTCGCCGAGTGGGCGCGCGGAGGGTCGGACCAGTCCACCACCCGCCTCGCGGTGTCCGGTCTCCTCCTCATCCGCTGCCTCGGTTCGGCGCAGTCGACGCAGGTCGGGTTCCAGAGCGTCAACGACTCGCTCCCGTACATGGACCGGGGCATCGCGGCGATCGAGGACCTTCGCGCTCGCGCTCGCGTCACCGATTCCATCGAGCACTCGCCCGATGCCGCCGACGAGCCGCGGCTCGAGGTGTTCCAGGCCTCGATCTCGTACGGCAACGACACGGTCGTCCGCGATCTCACGCTCAGCCTCGGCGGCCGCGGCGGCGTGGCCCTCATCGGACCGTCCGGCGCCGGCAAGAGCACGACCCTCCTCGCGCTGTCGGGTCTGCTGCGTCCCGACACCGGCCTCGTGCTCTGCGACGGCGCGGACATGGCCGATCTCGACCTCTCGCAGGTCACCGACACGATCGGCTACCTCCCCCAGGACCCGCGCCTCATCCGGGCGACCTTGCGCGACAACCTCGTCCGCTGGCCGCAGGACCCCACCGACGACGATCTGACGGCGCGGCTCGACCGGGTCGGCCTGATGGCGACCGTCAACGGCTTCGACGGCGGCCTCGACGCCACGATGGGGCGGTCCGCCGAGGGCCTCTCGGGCGGCGAGCTCCAGCGGCTCGGCCTCGTGCGACTCCTCCTCGCCAAGCCCCGCATCATGCTGCTCGACGAGCCGACGAGCGCCCTCGATCGCCTGAATGCCGATCGCGTGGCCTCCGAGATCGCTGCGGCGATGGAGGACCACCTGGTCATCCTCGTCACGCACCGTCCCGATCTCCTGCTGCACTGCTCCGAGCTGATCTACATGGAGGCCGGCTCGATCGTCGATCGCGGCACCCTGTCGGACCTCGCGGAGCGGAACCGGTTCGTGGCCGCGATGGCCCGCGAGCTCGAGGTGTGAGCGGTCGCATCGTCGTGTCGAGCCCTTCTCTGTCCGTCGTGATCGCCGCCTGGAACGGCCGGGCGACCATCGGTGAGCAGTTGGACGCGTTGTCGCGGGAGCAGGTGCCGGGCGGCTTCGAGGTCGTCGTGGCCGACAACGGGTCCACCGACGACACCGCCGACGTCGTTCGCTCCTACGCCGACCGGCTCGATGTCACCGTCGTCGACGCGTCGGCACGCCAGGGTCAGACGTTCGCTCGCAACACCGGTGTTCGGGCATCACGCGCCCCGTACCTCGTGTTGCTCGACCAGGACGACGTCATCGCTCCCGGCTACCTCGCGACGATGCTGAGCGGGCTCCAGGAGCATCCCCTCGTGGGAGCGATGATGTCGAAGGAGCTGTTGAACAACGAGTGGGTCGCAAAGAGCCGACAGCTCAACCAGGGCGTGGGCCTGAACTACTACAACGGCGTCCCCTGGATCTACGGCTGCTCGATGGGAATCCGTCGGGAGACGTTCGACCTCCTCGGTGGCTTCAACGAGTCACTCGACCGCGCAGCCGAGGACGTCGAGCTGTGCTGGCGTGCGGCGAAGCTCGGCATCACGCCCACGCTGCTCGAGAACGCGGTGCTCGAGTACCGCTTTCCGACCACGTTGAAGGGCCTCTTCCGCCAGGGGCGGGTGTACGGACGCGGCTCGGTCGCCGTCGACTCGCTGTACCGCCACGAGGTGGCGGTGTCGAGGTCGGTGTACCGGTGGGCGCGTTCGATGGTCGAGGCGCTGTATCTCGTCGTCGTCGGCGGCGACAACGGCAGGCGTGGCGCCGGTGCCTTCCTGCTCGGCCGTCGGCTGGGCAAGCTCGAGGGATCCATACGCCATCGGTTCGTGGATCTCTGAATGACCCGCTCGAGGAACAAGACAGAGGAACGGTGACGTGCCGGAACACGACGACTTCTCCGAGGCCGCTCCCGCAGGGACCGTGCCGGACGGCTACTACGACTCCCCGCGCGAGGACGTCCTCCGCTTCGTCCCGGTGGGAGCGCGACGCATCCTCGACGTGGGCTGCGGCCGGGGGGCGTTCATGGAAGCGCTGCGCCGGCGGGACCCCTCGGTCGAGGTGGCCGGGATCGAGCCGGAGCCCGCAGCGGCGGCGGACGGGCGCGCCCGTGGCCTCGATGTCACGCAGGGGCTCTACCCGCAAGCGGCCGCCGGACTGGGTCGATTCGACTGCATCGTCTTCAACGACGTCCTCGAGCACATGCCGGACCCGTGGGCCGCGCTCGAGGTGACCCACGATCATCTCGAGGCATCGGGCACGATCGTGGCCAGCCTCCCGAACCTCCGCAACATGGACACGCTGCGGGAGCTGCTGGTCCGCGGCGACTTCCGGTACAAGCCCAGCGGCGTGCTCGATCAGACCCACCTCCGGTTCTTCACGATGACCTCCGCCGCTCGCATGTTCGAGGACAGCGGCTACTCCGTCGAGCACTGCGAGGGAACCATCAAGGTCCGGTCGCGTCGCCTGCTGGCCTACAACAGCGTCGTCAACCTGCCGTTCCCGCGCCTTCGGCGCGAGGCGGCGTTCCGTCAGTTCGTGATCGTCGCTCGTCCGAAGGGCGCCCGATAGGGTGCGGTGATGTCGACCCCGCTCGGATTCGAGACACGCGGCACCTGCCCCGCCTGTTCGGCACCGGGCGGCGCGGTGCTGACCGATCTGCCGTTCGACGCCGAGCCGCTGGCCGGCTACCTGCGCTCGTTCTATGCCGGCCGTCTCGATCCTGCACGCCTCGCGTCGGCGCGTTACGTCCTCGTCGATTGTCCGGCCTGCCGTCTCGTGTACCAGCGGGAGGTGCTGGACGCGCCGTCGCTCGTCGAGCTCTACTCGTCGTTCGTCGTGAGCTCGCTCGCCGACGCCCAGTCGTCGCGGGGCCTGGACGTGCGGCGGCAGTACTCGTTCCAGGTGGAACAGGTCTTGAAGTACTTCGACCGCCCGCCGCCCGACGTCGAGGTGCTCGACTTCGGCGGGGGCTGGGGACTGTGGCTCGACATGGCCGCGGGGTACGGCTGCACCACCGCCGTCGCGGAGCTCGCCAGGGACAAGGCGCAGACGACGTCGGCGTCGGGGCACAGGTTGTTCGAGCTCGACGAGCTGCCGTCGGCTCGCTTCGACTTCGTCAACGCCGAGCAGGTGTTCGAGCACCTCACCGATCCGGCCGGCGTGCTCGCGGGCCTGTCCGCCGCGCTCCGCCCAGGTGGACTGCTGCGGCTGAGCGTGCCGAACGGGGCGAACATCCGCACACTGCTGGACGCCCCCGACTGGCAGGCACCGAAGGGTTCGGAGCGCTCGCTGAACGCGGTGGCGCCGCTCGAGCACGTGAACTGCTTCTCTCACGAATCGCTCTCGGGCCTCGTCCTCCGCACCGGTGAGTTCGACGCCTTCCGCTTCCCCACACGGCAGTTCCTCGACCCGCTGGAGCGGGTGCGCTTCGTCGTGTCGGGGCTCATGCACGCCATCCGGACCCCGGACGGCACCCTGCTGTTCTTCCGCAAGCGCGGCGGCAGGTAGCGGCCCGGCTCGTCCGAAGCGCGCCGCCTACGCGTCGGCGATGACCAGGCGGGCGATCAGTTCGTCCGCCTTCGACTCGCCGATCGCGAGCAGGTTTCGGCCGATCGAGGAGTCCGGGAGGTCGCCCTCGCGGTCGAGTGGCACCACGAGGCCGGCCTCGGGTTGCAGCTGGAACAGCGCGTAGCCGGCCGACCACAGGAGGTCGAGCAGGTCGCGGGGCCGGTCGTCGGCGCGCTCGATCATCTCCGGCTGGAACTCGAACAGGATCGTCGGGAGGTCACCGCCGAACTGCTCGAACCGGCATCCCTCGAACACGCGGAACTCCGCGCCCTCGACGTCGATCTTGATGAAGCCGGGCGTGGCGGCGCCGTGCTCGGCCAGCATGTCGTTCAGCGTCACCGTCGTGACGGTGGTCGAACCGGCGTCCGGGTCGGCGGTGCCGACGACCAGATGCGACAGCGACCCCTCGGCTGCCGCATGCCATGCCTGCTCGCCCGTCGCGTCGCTGATCGCACGATCCTCGACGACGACCCGATGGCGCCAGCTGTTGTGGTCGACGGTGCGCTGGAGGCGGTCGCGCATCCGAGCATCGGGCTCCACGGCGATCACGAGGCCGTCGTCACCCACGAGATACGCCGCCATGGCCGTGTACCAGCCCCGGTTGGCGCCGATGTCCA
Source organism: Acidimicrobiales bacterium (assembly GCA_046331245.1). GTDB lineage: Bacteria > Actinomycetota > Acidimicrobiia > Acidimicrobiales > Microtrichaceae > SSF14. The sequence goes on from JAXLRH010000001.1 coordinate 432,125, forward strand.
CCACCGTCATGCCGGGGTCGATCAACCGGGCGACGAGTGCGGACTCGAACCCTTCGAAGAACGACGGGTGCTGCAGCGTGTGATCGTTGGGGAGGGCGATGAAGTCGCCGAAGGCCGTGCGGATCTCGAGCTGCGGCGACCGGGTGAGGCGAGCACCGACGGCTCGGACGTAGCCCGCCCACGGTCGACCGAGGTGGGCGGCGATCTCGTCGGCGATCCGTGCCGGGCGAGCCACGGCGATCATTCGCGCCTCGGGTGGTCCGAAGCGTCGCATCCGCCAGGTCCGGGCGTGCAGCGGTGAGATCGGCGAGCGGTAGATGCCCGGTGTGGCCGGCTCCGGGGCCATGAGCGCCCTCGCCTTGCTCCGCACCGCGGCGACCGAGGCGGTCGCGCCGGCGACGGTGATGGTCGTGCGACAGGAGCCGATCGCCTCCCGGAGCGCGGTGTCGGGGTCGCCGAGCGCGAGTGCCGCACGGGCGAGGCGGGATCTCCGGAACGCCAGTGCCCGTGGGTGCGTCGCGAAGTAGTCGGCGTGCTCGTCGATGAGTTCGTAGCCGCACTCGAGGCGGGCGCCGGGTCCGTTGAGGTGGCGCGGCGCGTCGTGGCGGCGGATCCGGCAGTCGGCGCCGGAGATCGAGCTCACGGTGCACTCCTCGGACACGCGGAGCCACCACTCCACGTCCTGTGAGGCCGTGAAGCGGTCGTCGAACGGGACGAACCGCGATCTCCGCACGGAGGTCGCGCCGAGGTGCGGGGTGATGTTGTCGAGCACCGACCCGTGGACGAACCCGAGCAGGCCGCGGTCGAGACGGCCCGATCCGTTGATCCAGCTCTGTCCGCACACGACGATGTCGCTCTGGGTTCGGGCGTGGGCCCGAAGTGCGTTCTCGACGCGCTCGGGCGTGTACACGTCGTCGTCGTCGAGGAAGAAGAGGAAGTCGCCGGCGGCCTCGGCGGCCCCCCGGTTGCGAGCGGCGGCCGGGCCGGCGTTCGCCTGCCGGACGACACGAACGCGCGGGTCGTCGACGACCTCCACCGGCGTGGGTGAACTGTCGTCGACGACGATCACCTCGACGTTCGGTTCGGTCTGCGCGAGCACCGACTCGACGGCGACGCCCAGCAGGTCCTGTCGGCCGTAGCTCGGGATCACCACCGACGCGATCGGATGGTCGGTCGGAGGGCAGTGGTGACCCCCTGCGGTGCCGGTGGGATCGAGTGCCGGCCAGGCCCGGCGACTCAGCACCGGCACCGATGCGACCACGGCTCGCGACACGCTCGACACGGTCGGGCGGAGCCGGGCGCTGGTGCGGAGCAGCCGCCGCCCCCGTGTCGTCGCCCCGGCGCGGAGCGATGCCACGCCGACGGTCGCGAGCTGGTTCGCGTAGCTGGCGGGATCGCGCTTCCAGAGATGGCGGGTCTTGTCGAGCACGACGAGCGCCGAGCTCGACAGCACGTACGGGTTCTGCGAGGCACGGAGCTGCGGCGGGCGTCCGATGTGGGTGATGCGCGGTCGCGGGTCGCGGCTCAGCTTCTCGGGTGACCCGGCGCAGCGCTCGAACGTCCGCAGCGCGAGGTCGGTGAACTCCATGTGACGGAGTCGATCGTCGAATCCGCCCACCTCGTCGAAAAGGCTGCGGCGGATCGCGAAGGTGCCGGCCAGGAACGACGCATTGGCTCCACTGAAGGCGGGGCCGAGGCTCGTGACCGGCCAGTGCGTGACGACGCCGCCCACGTCGCGTCGGTGCCCGACCGACAGGTAGCCGGCCTCGGGATGTCGCTCGGCGAGGTCGCGGAAGCCGTCCATCCAGTCGTCGTCGGGTCCGTCGTCGTCGTCGAGGAAGATCAGCCAGTCGGTGTCGGACGCGGCGACGCCGAGGTTCCGGGCGCGGGCGGGGCCGCGCCCGTCCCCGTGAACGAGCGTCACGCCCTCGACGGCGGCCATGCGTTCGGCGGTGTCGTCGGTGGACCCGTCGTCCACCACCACGATCTGGTCGGGGCGTCCCGACATCGTCTGCAGGCGCTCGACGCACGCGGCCACGAGGTCGGCGCGGTTCCGGGTCGCCACGACGACCGCGAATCGTTCACTCATCGACGAGGTCCCACCGGTCGGTCGAGGCGCTGGTGCTCACGCTGCGAGTGTAGGGCCCGACCCCTCGATTCCGGCGGTGCGCGGCGGGTCGGCTCAGGGGGCGTCGTGGACGATCGCCGCGATCTCCCCGTACAGCTGCTCCGCCGCGTGCTCTCGATCGTGGCCCGCCAGCGCAGCGGCGTGCAGCCCGGCGCCGGCCCGCTCGGCGAGATCGGTGTCGTCCAGGTAGGCGAGCACCCGGTCGGCCATCGCTCCCACGTCGAGGTGGTCGACGATGCCGGCGGCGGCGTCGGGGCCAGCGGTCTCGAGGAGCTCGACGATGCCGCCGTTGCGGAAGGTGACGATGGGGTGGCCCATCGCCGCGTGCTCGAGGCAGACCATGGGGAAGGGATCCTCGTGGGAGGTGAGGGCGAACACGTAGGCGTCGGCGAACCACGGCAGCGGCTCGGGCGTCGACCCGACGAAGTGCACGTTGTCGAGGCCGGACCGCTCGACGTCGATCCGGACCCGCTCCCAGTCGAGCCCGGCGAGGGTGCCGCCCACCCACACGAAGTGGACCGGGCGATCGCTGCGCCGGCCGATCTCCCCGGCGAGCTGCACGAACAGGCCGGGAGCCTTCCGCCAGTCGATCGTCCCGCTGCCCATCACGATGGGCTCGTCGGCCGGAATGCCGAGCCGCTCCCGCAGCGCGCCGCGTGCGGTCCGCGCCGCCGCGACCTCGGCGGTGTCGATGAAGGGATGTCGTACCGAGATGCGCGAGCGGTCGGCGCCGCACTCGTCGACCAGCGCGTCGGCGACCTCCCCACAGACGGCGACCCAGTGCGTCGGGCGCGACCCGAGGAGCCGCAGCATCTCGGGCTGGGGGTAGGCCCGCAGGGCGAAGTTCAGCTCGTGGACGTGGCTGATGACCGCGGGCGCCGGCGGCAGGTGGGGCAGCACCTCGATGGTGGTGAAGCTGTTGAGGTAGACGGCGTCGAACCCCGTGAGCCGTCGCAGTTGCGGCCGGAGACGGGCGGCCGCCAGTGCCCGCGCGGCACGAGGGGCCCCGAGGTGGGTCAGACCCTTCTCGACGAGCGCGGGGATCACCCGCAGCGCACCGCGATCGAGCACCGTGACGTCACCCACCCGCTCGAAGCGCTCGGTGAGCTCGCCGTCGGCCTGGATGACGGTGTGGATCTCGACGTCGTCGCGATGGTGCTCGGCGAGCCACTCGAGGAAGGACAGCAGCTGCAGGGGCGCCCCGGTGCGCGACGCCTCGTGGGCCACGACGAGCATCCGCACGCGTCGTCCGATCGTCAGCGGGTCAGGTCGGCGAAGGCGGTCGCGGCGCCGAGCGCGAAGCGGCGGTAGCCGTGCTCGTGACGGAGCTCGGACATGACGTCCGCGACCCGGCGGATCCGATCCTCCGGCAGCGCCTGGCGCGACCGCAGGTGGCGATTGGCCATGTCGAGCACCCGCTCGGTCGCCTCGCTGCCCAGCCCGGTCATGGCGAGGCGTTGGCGGATCTCCTCGAGGTGGAGGCTGTCGAACTCCATCCGCCGGTCGATCTCGTAGCGGCTGGCCCGGAACTGCGCGAGCCGGAGCGACGTGCGCGGCGCCCATCTGCGGACGGTCAGGCCCGGGATGCCGATCTGCTGACTCGGGTGGATGCGGTAGTCGACGAGCTGGCGGGGCACCATCACGATCGGGCCGGCGGCAGCGGCCACGAGGGAGATCCAGTGGTCGTACATGATCTCGTTGAGCGACGGATGCATCGGCTTCGGAACGGGCAGCACGGCCGGGACGAGCTCGGCGCGGATGGCGGCGGTGCACCCCGACATCACCCGGCGGGCGAGCATCTGACCGAGCGGGTCGCGCGACATCGCCGCCTGCTCGATCGGGGAGAAGCCCGCGACCCTCCACCGTGACCGACCGATCGATCGACCCTCGGCGTCGATGAGGCCGGCGTCGGAGAACGCGATGAACGCGTCGGGCTGTGCCTCGAGCGACTCGACGAGCAGCGAGATCTTGTCGGGGTACCAGCGGTCGTCCTGGTCACAGGTGACGATGACGTCGCCGGTGGCCAGCGAGATCGCCTCGCCGAACGTCTCGTTGGTGCCGCGATGCTGGGGACGGTCCATCACGACGACGCGGAACGGCGCCTGCTCGGCGAAGCGGCGAACGAGCTGGAGCGTGCGGTCCGTCGAGCCGTCGTCGACGACGATGAGCTCGTCGGGAGTGCGCCACTGCTGTCGGAGGCTGTCGAGCTGCTGCTGCAGATATCGCTCGCCGTTGAACGTCGCCAAGACGACGGACACGCGTCCCGTTCCCCGTGGGTCGCCCATGCCGAGAACGTTAGCGCGGGCATCGTCGAAGCCGCGCGGTGCCCTGTTCGGTGCCCGGTCGTCCGACTTTGGCCCCGCCGCGCGGACCTGAGTAAGTTCTAAGCCCGTGACGTGGACCGCGAGCGATTTCCTCCGGCAGTACCTGGCCGTCCTGATCCTCGGTGTCGTCGGCGCCGGTCTGGTCGGACTCCTCCTGTTCGTGAGCTCCCTCATCCGCCCGGCTCGGCGTCAGCCCGAGAAGCACCTCACCTACGAGAGCGGTGTCGATCCGGTCGGGTCGATGTGGACGCAGTCGCAGGTGCGCTACTACGTGTTCGCGCTGCTGTTCGTCATGTTCGACGTCGAGGCCGTGTTCATCTTCCCGTGGGCGACGCGGCTCGAGGCGTACGGCACCTTCGGTCTGGTCGAGATGGGCGTGTTCGTCTTCATCCTGCTGCTCGGCCTCGTGTACGCCTGGCGCAAGGGGGTGCTGCGGTGGGTCTAGGTCTCGTGGAGAGCGGCAAGTTCCCGAAGCCGCTCGGCAAGCTCCTCAACCAGGGTCGCAAGTACTCGCTGTGGGTGTACCAGTGGGGTCTTGCGTGCTGCGCGATCGAGATGGGCGCGGCGTTCGGCTCGCCGCGCTACGACGTGATGCGCCTCGGCGTCATCCCGCTCCCGGCCAGCCCCCGGCAGGCCGACCTCGTGGTGATCTCCGGCACGGTCACCGACAAGATGGCGCCGGCCATCAAGCGTCTCTACGAGCAGATGCCCGATCCGAAGTACGTCATCAGCATGGGCTCGTGCGCCAACTGCGGCGGCCCCTACTGGGACTCGTACTCCGTCACCAAGGGCGTCGATCAGATCATCCCCGTCGACGTGTACGTGCCGGGCTGCCCGCCGCGGCCCGAGGCGCTGTTGGAGGGCATCGTGCTGCTGCAGGAGCGCATCGCGAACGAGGACATGGCGAGCCGTTGGCGAGGTGATCCCATTGTCGTCGACTGAGCCCGAGGTGACCGAGTCCGACGTGGCGGCGGTCGAGCCCGACGAGTTGCGCGACGGTCTGCTCGCGCGCCTCACCGAACTGGTCGGCGACGCCGTCGTCGAGAGCCACATCCTGCCCGGCAAGGACATCTGGGTGCGCGTGCGGCCCGACGCGTGGGCCGACGTCGCCCACAGCGTGCGGTTCACCATGGGCGCCCGCTACTTCGGCTTCCTGTCGGCCATCGACTGGATGCCGTCGCCGTTCGGCCGGTCGATGGACTCCGCGGTCGACAACGTCGTGAAGGGCGCCGCCGAGAAGAAGCCCGAGGAGCAGACCACCGGGTTCGCCGGTGGCGACACGCGCTTCCAGGTGTTCGCCCGCGTGGCGAACGTCCGGGACAAGTGGGGCATCACCCTCAAGGCCGACGTGGGCGACGAGTCGCCGTCGATCGGCACGTGGACGAAGGTCTACGCCGGCGCCGACTGGCACGAGCGCGAGGCCTACGAGATGTTCGGCATCGACTTCGTCGGCCACCCGGGCCTCCGCAAGATCTACCTCCCCGGCGACTTCGAGGGGAACCCGCTCCGCAAGGACTTCCCGCTGCTCGCCCGCATGGTGAAGCCGTGGCCCGGCATCGTCGACGTCGAGCCGATGCCCGGTGGGGACGACGACGACGAGAACGCCGAGGGGGAGTCGTGACCGCAGTCTCGGATCGTCAGAAGCTCGCCTACATCGCCGGCCAGGCGGCCGACGCGCGGGTCAACCTCGAGATCGAGACCGAGGGCATGACCCTCAACATGGGTCCGCAGCACCCGGCGACGCACGGCACGCTGCGCATCGTGGCCCGCCTCGACGGCGAGCAGGTCATCAGCGCCGACCCGGTGATGGGCTACATGCACCGCGGCTACGAGAAGCTCGTCGAGGTGCGCACCTACCCGCAGGTGACGACGCTCATCAACCGCATCGACTGGCTGGGCAGCTTCGCCAACGAGGTGCCGTTCATCCTCGCCGCCGAGCAGCTGATGGAGATCGAGGCGCCGCCCCGTGCGCAGTGGATCCGCACGATCCTGTTCGAGCTGAGCCGCATCTCGAACATCGTCCTGTTCCTGGGCGACATGGCGGTGCAGCTCGGGGCCCTCACGCCCGTCTTCTTCGCCTTCCGCGACCGCGAGCACGTGCTGAACCTCATCGAGGCCGTCACCGGTGGCCGGTTCCACCCGAACTTCGACCGCATCGGCGGCCTGAAGGACGACCTGCCCAAGGGCTGGCTCGACGAGTGCAAGGCCGTGATGGTCAAGATGCGGGCCTTCTGCGACGAGATGGAAGAGCTCGTGATGGGCAGCCAGATCTTCGAGGCCCGCACCCGCGGCGTCGGCGTCATCCCGCCCGACGTCGGCCTGCAGTACGGCCTGTCGGGCGCGAACATCCGGGCCTCGGGCGTCGACTGGGACATTCGTCGCGACAACAACGTCGGGCTCGTCTACGACCAGCTCGACTGGAAGGTGTGGACCCACACCGACGGCGACAGCTTCGCCCGGTTCTGGGTGCGCATGCAGGAGACCCGCGAGGCCACCAGGATCGTCGACCAGCTGTGCGACGGGCTGCCGAAGGGCCCGATCATGGCCAAGGTGCCGCGCATCATCAAGGTCCCCGCCGGTGAGGCCTACGTGCCGACCGAGAACCCGCTCGGCGAGATGGGCTACTACATCGTGTCGAAGGGCGACCTCGTGCCGTTCCGCGTCAAGGTGCGCACGGCCAGCTTCAACAACGTCTCCATCACGCCGTGGCTGCTCCGCGGCGTCTACGTGCCGGACATCATCACGATCCTGGCCTCGCTGTACTTCATCCTGGGAGACATCGACCGATGATCGGGCTCGCATACTGGGCAGTGACCGCCATCAAGGTGGGCGTGGCGGCAGCGGTCGTCCCCACGGGCGCGGCGGTGGCCGTCTACCTCTTCCTGTTCAAGCTCATCAGCTTCATGCAGTCGCGCCTCGGCCCGATGGAGGCCGGCCCGCACGGCTCGCTGCAGCTCGTTGCCGAGGTCGGCAAGTGGCTGCAGAAGGAGGACATCGTCCCCGACAAGGCGGACAAGGTCCTCTTCAAGCTGCCGCCGTTCATCATCCTGGGCACGACGTTCCTGATGTTCGTGGTCATCCCCGCCGGCCCGACAGCCATCGTGTCGAGCCTCCCGGTGGGCATCTTCTACGTGCTGGCGGTCTCGTCGATCTCGGTCATCGGCATCCTCATCGCCGGGTGGGCCTCGGCCAACAAGTACGCCCTCATGGGCGGCATCCGTGCCGCCGGTCAGCTCATCGCCTACGAGCTCCCGATGGTGCTCGCGGTGATCGGCGTGGTCATCCAGGCGGGCACGCTCAACATGCAGGAGATCGTCTACAAGCAGTCGGGCGGCGAGATCTTCGGCTGGGGCGGCATCGGCAACCCGTACCTCCTCACCCAGCTGATCGGGTTCCTGATCTTCATGGTCGCCGTGCAGGCCGAGCTGGGCCAGACGCCCTTCGACATGCCCGTCGCGGAGTCCGAGGTCGTCGGCGGCTACCTGGTCGAGTACACCGGCATCCGGTTCCTCATCTTCTTCCTCTCCGAGTTCGCGGCCGCGGTCGGCTTCTCCGCCATCGCCGCGACCCTGTTCCTCGGCGGTTGGGATCTCCCGCACTCGTGGGGCATCCCCCGCACGGCGATGCACGTCATCGGCCCGCTCGTGATCTTCGGCAAGGCGATCGCCCTCACCGGCGTCATCTTCTGGGTCCGGTTCTCGATGCCCCGTCTCCGTGAGGACCAGCTGCAGAAGTTCGCCTGGAAGTTCCTCATCCCGGCGTCGCTGCTCAACATCGCCGTCACCGCGATCCTGAAGGTGGCTCTCTGATGCCAACGCCTCCCAAGCCCGCGCTCCCCGGATTCATGAAGGGCCTCGCCGTCACCGCACGTACGGCGAAGGAGACCATGTTCCCGGACGGGTTGAAGAACCCGGTCCCGCAGCCGTCGAAGGGTGCGGCGACGGTGCAGTATCCCCACGTCAAGGAGGAGCCGGCGGCCCGTGCCCGCGGCGTCATCTCCCTGCAGGAGGACAACTGCACCTCGTGCATGCTGTGCGCCCGCGAGTGCCCGGACTGGTGCATCTACATCGAGGGCCACAAGACGCTGGCCCCGCCGCGTCGTGAGGGCGGCAAGCCTCGTTCGGTCAACAAGCTCGACCGCTTCGACATCGACTTCTCGCTCTGCATGTACTGCGGCATCTGCGTCGAGGTGTGCCCGTTCGAGGCCCTCTACTGGTCGCCCGAGTACGAGTACAGCGAGGTCCGCATCGCCGATCTCCTGCACGACAAGTCGCGCCTGGGGGAGTGGTTCGAGACCGTTCCCGACTTCGAGCCGTACGAGGCCGGGGCCGAGGTCAAGCAGAAGCCCGTCTCGCGGAAGGGGGCGAAGTGATGTTCGCTGCCACCGTCCCCTTCGCCGTGCCGGCGAACATCGCGTTCGGCATCGGCGCAGCGTTCATGGTGTTCTCGGCCGTCAAGGTCGTCACCACGAAGAACGTCGTGCACGCCGCGCTGTACCTGGTGCTCGTGCTCGCCGGCGTGGGCCTGAACTACCTGCTGCTGCAGGCGGAGTTCGTCGCCATCACCCAGTTCCTGGTGTACATCGGCGCCATCGTCGTGCTGTTCCTGTTCGGCATCATGCTCACCCGTGCCCCACTCGGCATCTCGGACGACCTCGACAACCACCGAGCCCGGCCGGCCGCGATCCTCACGGGGATCATCGTGCTGGCCGTCACCGCCGGGTCGCTCATCGCGAGCTTCGGCGACGACAAGGTGGCGTTCAAGGCGCCCAACTCGGTCGCCGCGGTGTCCGACTCGATCTTCAGCACCTACCTGATCCCCTTCGAGGTGGTCTCGGTCATGCTGCTCGCAGCGCTCATCGGCGCCATCGTCCTCGCGAGAAAGGACTGAGGTCGCCGTGCTGATCAACCAGTTCCTCCTGCTCGCCGCCGTGCTGTTCGCCATCGGTGTGTACGGCGTGCTCGTGCGTCGCAACGGCGTGCTCGTCCTCATGTCGATCGAGCTCATCCTCAACGCCGTGAACATCAACCTGGTCGCCTTCGGCGCACAGCACGACGTGTCGGGCCAGGTGTTCGCCCTCTTCGTCATCGCCGTGGCCGCCGCCGAGGTCGGCGTCGGCCTCGCCATCGTCCTGCTCATCTACCGCAACCGGCGCTCCATCGATCTCGACGAGCTCGACGAGATGAAGGGCTGAGGGGTTCGACATGTTGCACCACGTCTGGATCATCCCCGCGCTCTGCGCCCTGTCGTTCGTCCTCATCCTGACGGTCGGCAAGCGCACCCCGGGCAAGGGCCACTTCATCGGCATCGGCTTCGTGGCGATCGCGTTCGTCCTGTCGGTCGTCACGGGCGTGCAGTGGATCTCGCGCACCGGCGACCACGTCGAGACGCAGGCGGCGGCGCTGGCCGACGTCAACCCCACCTGCTCGCAGACGTCGAGTGAGATCCGGACCGCTGCGTCGACCGACACCGCCGAGTCCTCGAGCGCCGAGTCCTCGCACGCGGAGTCCACGGGCGCGGAGGCGACCGGCGGCGAGGCGGGCGGTGAGGCGGAGCACCTGAGCCGTCCGATCGTCAGCTGCCTGCACTGGTACACGTCGGGGTCGATCGACGTCACCGTCGGCACCTATCTCGACGGTCAGTCCGCGCTGATGCTGGTGGTCGTCACCTTCATCTCGCTCCTGGTGCACATCTTCTCGACCGACTACGTCGCGGGCGACCGTCGGTACACGCACTACTTCGGGTTCCTGTCGCTGTTCACCGCGTCGATGTTGTTCTTCGTCCTCGCGGAGAACACGTTGCAGATGATCGTCGGATGGGAGCTGGTCGGCGTCTGCTCCTTCGCCCTCATCGGCCACTGGTGGGAGGACAAGAACAACTCCGACGCCGCCCTCAAGGCGTTCCTCACCAACCGCGTGGGCGACATGGGCCTCATGATCGGCGTGATCATCCTCTACTTCGTGTCGGAGCACCGCTTCGACATCCTGGACATCACCACCCGCGCCAACGACGGCTCGATCAGCCACAAGGCGCTGCTCCTCGCGTCGATCTGCCTCATCACCGCCGTGATGAGCAAGTCCGGTCAGTTCATCCTGCACACCTGGCTGCCCGACGCCATGGCCGGCCCCACCCCGGTGTCCGCGCTGATCCACGCCGCCACGATGGTCGTCGCCGGCATCTACATGGTGGCCCGGCTCTTCCCGGTGTTCTTCAACGGCCTGTCGATCGGCGGGAGCTCGATCAACTACCTCGCCGTCGTCGGCTCGGTCACGGCCCTGTTCGGAGCGCTCCTGGGCTTCGTGCAGAAGGACATCAAGAAGACGCTCGCGTACTCGACGGTCAGCCAGCTCGGCTTCATGGTCGCGGCGCTCGGCGTCGGTGCCTGGACGGCGGCCCTGTTCCACCTCTTCACGCACGCCATGTTCAAGGCCTGCCTCTTCCTCGGTGCCGGCTCGCTGAGCCACGCCAACCACCACAGCTTCAACATGGTCGACGACATGGGTGGCCTGCGGAAGGTGATGCCGAAGACGTTCTGGACGTACGTCATCGCGATGCTCTCGCTGTGCGGCATCTTCCCGCTCGCCGGCTTCTGGTCGAAGGACGAGATCCTGGCCGGCACCGGTGGGTGGAACGCCGCCAACGGCGCCTACACGTTCACGATGGTGATGCTGCTCATCGCCGCGTTCTGCACGGCCGCCTACATGACGCGCACCGTCTGGTACGCCTTCTTCGGCGAGTACCGCGGGCACCACCACCCCCACGAGTCGGGCCCCCGCATCACGATCCCGCTCATCCTCCTCGCGATCATGGGCGCCATCGCCGGCTTCGCGAACCTCCCCGCCAAGTTCTGGGGCGGCATCGAGTTCGGGTCGCTGGCGCTGAAGTTCGAGCACATCGTCGAGCCGGTGGGCATCTTCTTCCCCGGTCACGAGCAGGGCTACACGCACGCCGAGTTCAACGGGAAGCTGGCGCTCGTCGCCACCATCGTCGGCCTGCTCGGCATCGCGCTGCCGGCCGCCTTCTACACCGGGAAGCTGCCGTTCCTGGTCGACCTGACGAAGCGCTCCAAGGTCATGGCGTTCTTCAAGCGCATCCTCGAGAACAAGTACTACCTCGACTGGCTGTACACCGACGTCATCGTGCACTTCGTCAAGCTGCCCCTCGCGAAGGCCACCTACTGGTTCAACCAGAACGCGATCGATGGCGTCGTCAACGGTGCCGGTCGCAGCGCCGTCGGCGTGGGCCGCTGGGTGTACTCGAGGATCGATCAGGGTGCGGTCGACCGCACCGTGAACGGCATCGCCACCGTCGCGGGAGCGACGGGCGGTGAGCTGCGCCGTGCGCAGACCGGTCGTGTCCAGCAATACGCCGCGCTGTTCTTCGCAGCAGCGGCCCTTCTCGCCGGCGTCATCGTTGTCGTCGTCGGCGGCTGATCCAGTGAGGAAGACAAGGAACCCTTCATGAACAACTGGCTGAACAACTGGAGCCTCGCTCTGGTCACCTTCCTGCCGCTCGCAGGGGCCGTCGTGATGATGGCGTTGCCCAAGGGCGAGGAGCAGTTGGCGAAGCTCGTCGGTCTGGCGACGAGCCTGCTCACCCTCGTCGTCGGCGTCTGGATCTTCGCGAAGTTCGACTACGGCAACGGGCACTTCCAGTTCGTGATCGACAAGCACTGGATCGACGTGATCCACAGCCGGTTCACGATGGGCCTCGACGGCCTGTCGCTGCCGCTGTTCGGCCTGACGCTGGCCGTCGTGCCCCTCGTCTTCATCTACTCCTGGGACCACATCCCCGAGCCGGGCAACCCGAAGGCGTTCCTGGCGCTCATGCTGATCCTCGAGACCGGCATGATCGGCTCGTTCCTCGCCGAGGACCTCATCCTGTTCTTCGTGTTCTTCGAGGTCGTGCTCCTGCCGATGTACTTCATGATCGGCGTGTGGGGCGGCCCCGAGCGCAAGTACGCCTCGATCAAGTTCTTCATCTACACGCTGTTCGGTTCGGCGCTGATGATCCTGTCGTTCATCGCCCTCTACAAGTACACGGGCAGCTTCGACATGCGGACCCTCCGCAACTCGGCCGCAGCGGTCATCCCGCACGGCGTGCAGCTGCTGATCTTCGGCGGCATGTTCGTCGGCTTCGGCATCAAGGTGCCGATGTTCCCGTTCCACACCTGGCTGCCCGACGCCCACACGCAGGCGCCGACGCAGGGTTCGGTCATCCTGGCCGCCGTGCTCCTGAAGCTCGGCACCTACGGCTTCGTCCGCATCGCCATCAACCTGCTCCCGGAGGCAGCGAGGTCGTGGGCCCCCTGGATCGGCGTGCTGTCGGTCATCGGCATCATCTACGGCGCCCTGGGCTGTCTCGCCCAGACCGACATGAAGCGTCTCATCGCCTTCAGCTCGGTGGCGCACATGGGCTTCGTCATGCTCGGCATCTCGACGCTCACCAAGCAGGGCATCAACGCCGCCATGTTCGGCATGGTCGCCCACGGTCTCATCACCGGCATGCTGTTCTTCGTGGCCGGCTCGGTGAAGGAGCGCTACCACACCCTCGAGATCAAGCGTCTCGGCGGCATGCTGGTGCAGGCGCCGAAGCTCGGCTGGATCCTCGGCTTCTGCTCGATGGCGTCGCTCGGTCTTCCCGGCCTCGCCGGCTTCTGGGGTGAGTTCCCGGCGATCCTGTCGGCGTTCAACCCGGCGCAGGGCCTGAACGTCACGCTGTTCCGCAGCTTCATGGTGATCGCCTCGCTCGGCACCGTCCTCGCCGCCGGCTACCTCCTCTGGCTGTTCCAGCGCACGGCGTTCGGCGAGCCGTCCGAGGAGTTCGCCAACGATCCCCACATCGTCGACGTGAAGCCGCTCGAGTGGCTGAGCTGGTCGCCGTTCCTCCTGGGCATCGTCGTGTTCGGCGTGGCGCCCGGGCTCATGTTCGACGTCACCGAGAAGGCGCTGCACGTGCTGCAGCTCGGGAGCTGACCCATGTTGGCCTTCACCGCACCGGTGCTCGACTGGCACGCCCTCGCGCCTGAGGTCGTGCTCGTCGCGGTGATCTCGTTGATGATCGTCGTCGACGTGGTCCAGCTGGACCGTGCCCGCGCGATCATCAGCTCGCTCGCCGGTCTCGGCCTGCTGTCGGCGCTCGTGCCGCTGCTCACGCTCGCCACCTCCGACGACAAGGTGCGCGTGCTGTTCGGCGGCGCCTACGTCGTCGACACGACCTCGCTCATCCTGAAGGCCCTCTTCCTCGTAGCGGGCTACATCGTGATCCTGCTCTCCACGAACTACGTCGCCGAGGGCGACTACTGGGAGTCGGAGTACTACACGCTGCTCCTGTGCTCGATCCTGGGCATGACGGTCATGGCCTCGGCCCGCGACCTCATCAGCATCTTCGTGGCGCTCGAGCTGCTGAGCATCCCGGCGTACATGCTCGCCGGCTGGCGCAAGCGTGACCCGAAGTCGAACGAGGCGGGCCTGAAGTACTACCTGATGGGCGTCTTCGCCTCGGCGGTCCTCCTCTACGGCATGTCGTTGCTCTACGGCTGGTCCGGCTCCACGCTCCTCAGCGCGATCGGCGACTCGATCGCGAAGAAGAACTCGCCGGCCGTCACGCTCGGCGTCGTCTTCGTGATCATCGGCTTCGCCTTCAAGGTGTCGGCCGTGCCGTTCCACTCGTGGGCGCCCGACACCTACGAGGGTGCTCCCACCCCGGTCACCGCGTTCCTGGCCGTTGCCTCCAAGGCGGCGGGCTTCGTCGCCATGATCCAGGTCGTCAACCACGCGTTCACTGCGACCGCCGGCGACCTGTGGAAGGTCACCACCCCGGTGTTCTTCGTTCTCGCCGCGCTGTCGATGACGATCGGCAACCTCATCGCCCTGCGCCAGACGAACATCGTCCGCATGCTGGCCTACTCCGGCATCGCGCAGGCCGGCTTCATGCTGGCGCCGTTCACGGTGCTGCAGCGCGAGGCCGTGGCCGATCGCATCGTGCCCTCGGTCGTCACCTACCTCGTGATCTACGCGGCGATGAACCTCGGTGCGTTCGCCGTCGTCATCGCCATCGCCCGCAAGACCCGCTCGGCGGAGATCACGAGCTTCGGCGGCATGTTCCACTACGCCCCGGGGCTCACGGTCGTGATGACGATCTTCCTGGCCTCGCTCGTGGGCATCCCGCCGCTCGGCGGCTGGTACGCCAAGTTCAGCATCAGCATGGTGCTCATCAACTCGAACAGCTGGTGGGGCTACGGCCTGGCGGTCATCGTCGCCGTCAACACCGCGATCGCCGCGTTCTACTACCTCAACGTCGCGAAGACGATGTGGTTCGACGACGCCCCCGACGGCGACGTCACGCCGGTCAAGGTCGCTCCGTCGGTGGTCACGGCACTGGTCATCACGACGGCCGCGACGCTCCTGTTCGGCATCCTGCCGAGCCTGCTGTCGGATGCCGCCGCCCACGTCCCCGCCGTCGCGGCGGCCGTCGGCCACTGACGCTCTGCTTTCCCGTTCCGGCGTTGAATTTCGCCCCTCCGGGGCCTTTTCGAGCAGGTGATTCGCGGTGATCGAGCGATTCGACGCCTACATGGACCGCTGCCTCTACGACGAGGACGCAGGGTTCTACGCCCGGCACGGCGAGGCGGGCGGCTCGCGCGGCGACTTCGTGACGAGCCCCGAGGTGGGTCCGCTGTTCGGGGCGGTGCTCGCTCGTGCGCTCGACGCCTGGTGGGTCGAGCAGGGCCGGCCCGCCACGTTCACCGTGGTCGAGGCGGCGGCAGGGCGCGGCGCGCTCGCGGCGGCGATCCTCCGCGCTGAGCCCGAGTGCTCGGCGGCGCTCGACTACGTGACGGTCGAGCGGTCGGCCCGTCTCCGCGAGGCGCAGGCGGCGTTGCTCGGAGATCGCGTGACCATCGCGGCGGACCTCGACGAGGTGTGCGACGGGGCGCCGTTCGCCGGCGTCGTCCTGGCGAACGAGCTGCTGGACAACCTCGCGTTCCGATGGGTCGCCCGGGTCGACGGCGCGTGGTGCGAGGTGATGGTCGACGATGGCGTTCCCACCACGGCGCCGCTGGCCGGCCCGGTCGTGGCCGCGCTCCCCGACGTTCCGGACGAGGCGAGCCTGCCGCTGTGCGAGCAGGCCCACGACTGGGTCGCCGGGGCGCTCGCCCGACTCACGGCGGGACGTGTGGTCGCCATCGACTACGGGGTGGCGACGTCGCAGGAGCTCGTCGGCCGGCAGTGGCTCCGCACGTACCGCGGCCACGAGCGGGGTGGTGATCCGTTCGAGGCGCCGGGCCGCTGCGACATCACGTGCGACGTCCCGTTCGATCAACTCCCGGCGGCCACGTCGATCTCGACGCAGGCCGAGTTCCTCACGCGCCACGGCATCGACGAGCTCGTCGACGAGGGCCGGCGGATCTGGACCGAGCGGGCGCACCTCGGCGACCTCGAGGCGATCCGCGCCCGCAGCCGCGTCACCGAGGCCGAGGCGCTGCTCGCGCCCGACGGACTCGGCGCGTTCCTCGTCGGCGAGTGGGTCAGGCCCGAGCCGGCTTGATGACCTTCCAGAGGCGCTTGTAGAGCGCGTCGAAGACCGCGGCGGCATCGGCGCCCTTGTGGCCGACGGCGTGGATCGGGCGGCGCGAGGCTGCCGCCTCCGCGATGGCGACGCGGGGCGGGATGTACGGCTCCCATACGGCCTTCGTGCCGACGATGTCGTTGAGCTGCGCGAGGTGCAGCTCGGCGTCCTGGCTGCGCGCCGGCGTGCGGTTGACGATGACGCCGGCGAGATCGAGCCACTGGTTGTGGCGGTCCCACACGTCCTCGATGAGATCGGCCACGGGGTCGATGCCGCGGAGGCTGAGCGCCGTCGGCTCCACGACCAGCAGCGCCTGCGACGCAGCGGCGAGCCCGTTCGTGGTGAGCGCCCCGAGCGACGGCGGGCAGTCGACGAGCACCACGCCGTAGCCGTCGGTGACGCCCTGCAGCCCCTTGCGCAGGCGCGTCTCGGTCTTGGCGCCGAGCAGCATCGTGTCGAGCCCGCCGCGCAGCACCTCGAGGCTCTGCAGCTCCGGGAGCGAGGGGAGCACGTCGACGAGGTGGCCCCAGCGCGAGGGGACGATCGCGTGCTTGGCCGAGCCCGAGCGGTTGCTCCCCAGCACGTCGGCGACCGACTTCGTGACCCGGTCCGCCTCGATGCCGAGCACCCACGTCGACGCGCCCTGCGGGTCGAGATCGACCACGAGCACCTTGTGTCCCTTGGCCATGGCGGCGGATGCCAGCCCGAGCGTGACGGACGTCTTGCCCACGCCACCCTTCTGATTGACGACCGTGACGACCTGTCCCATGCCCACAGCCTCGCGGGCGATCGCCGGGACGCGCCAGACGATCTACGTTGGTGGCACAACAACCGGACCAGGGGGTCATCGTGGGGAATCGCGTGTTCGTCGTCGGCGTCGGAATGACGAAGTTCGAGAAGCCGGGGTCGAAGGACTGGGACTATCCCGACATGGCCCAGGAGGCCGGCACGAAGGCGCTCGCCGATGCCGGCATCGACTACTCGCTCGTCGAGCAGGCGGCCGTCGGGTACTGCTACGGCGACTCGACTGCGGGTCAGCGGGCGCTCTACACGTTGGGTCTGTCGGGCATCCCCGCGATCAACGTGAACAACAACTGCTCCACCGGGTCGTCGGCGCTGTACCTCGCGAAGAAGTACATCGAGGGCGGTCTCGCCGACTGCGCGCTGGCCCTGGGCTTCGAGAAGATGGAGAAGGGCAGCCTCGGCATCAAGTACACCGATCGCACCACCCCGCTCGACAAGCACTTCGGCGACATGGTGGCCCGTCGTGAGTACGCCCCGGCGGCTCCGCCGGCGCCGCAGATGTTCGGCAACGCCGGGCGCGAGTACATGGAGCGGTACGGCGTGTCGGCGGAGTCGTTCGCCCGCATCGGCGAGAAGAACCACCGCCACTCGGTCAACAACCCGTACTCGCAGTTCCAGGACGAGTACTCGCTGGAGGACATCCTCAACGCGCCGATGGTGTACGACCCGCTGACCAAACTGCAGTGCTGCCCGACCTCCGACGGCGCCGGCGCTGCGATCCTGGCGTCGGAGCGCTTCGTCCGTGAGCACGGTCTCGAGGCGCAGGCGATCGAGATCGTCGGCATGGCGATGACCACCGACTTCGAGTCGACCTTCTCGGGGTCGGACATGAAGCTGGTGGGCTTCGACATGACTCGTGCGGCGGCACAGCAGGTGTACGAGGAGTCGGGCTTCGGCCCGAACGACGTCGACGTGATCGAGCTGCACGACTGCTTCAGCGCCAACGAGCTCATCACGTACGAGGGCCTGGGCCTGTGCGGCGAGGGTGGTGCCGGCGAGCTCATCGACTCCGGCGCCGTCACCTACGGCGGCGACTGGGTGGTCAACCCGTCGGGCGGCCTCATCTCGAAGGGCCACCCGCTGGGCGCGACGGGCCTCGCCCAGTGCGCCGAGCTCAACTGGCAGCTGCGCGGTCAGGCGGAGAAGCGCCAGGTCGACGGCGCGAAGCTGGCGCTCCAGCACAACCTCGGCCTCGGCGGCGCCGCCGTCGTCACGATGTACGCACCCGCTCGCCTGTCATGACCAGCGTGCTCTTCGACCGGGAGACGCTCGACGACCTGGTGAGCGAGATGCTTCCCGACGCCGTCGACCTGCGTCGTGAGATCCACCGTCATCCGGAGCTCGGCATCGACAACCCCGACACGCAGCGTCGAATCCTCGACGCGCTGTCCGGGCTCGGGCTCGAGATCTCCACTGGTGGCACCCTCACCTCGGTCGTCGCCGATCTCGTGGGCGCGTTCCCCGGGCCGACCCTCCTATTGCGTGCCGACACCGACGCGTTGCCGATGACCGAGGAGTCGGGCGAGCCGTTCAGCTCGATCGTCCCCGGCCGTGCCCACGCCTGCGGACACGACTCCCACGTCGCGATGCTGGTGGCCGCAGCGCGCATCCTCAGCGAGCACCGCGACGAGCTCGCCGGTCGCGTGCGCTTCATCTTCCAGCCGGGGGAGGAGGGCCCGGGCGGCGCCAAGGCGATGATCGACGAGGGCGTGCTCGACGGCGTCGACGCGGCGTTCGCGCTGCACATCAGCCCCAACCTGCCCGTCGGGTACGTGGCCTGCCGCCCCGGCCCGATCATGGCGGCGACCGACGACTTCCTCGTGACGGTCAAGGGCAAGGGCGGTCACGCGTCGACGCCCCATTTCGGCAACGATCCCATCCCGGTCGCGTGCGAGATGGTGCTCGCGGTGCAGACGATGGTCACCCGCCGCATCGACGCCTTCAACCCGGCCGTCGTCACGGTGGGACGCATCGCCGCGGGCTCGACGGTCAACGTCATCCCGGAGACGGCGGAGCTGCTCGGCACGATCCGCACCGTGAGCGACTGGACGCGCATGTCGGTCACCGCCGGCTTCGAGCGGGTCGTGCGCAACATCGCTGCGGCCCACGAGTGCGAGATCGACGTGCGCATGACGCCCGGCTACTCGGTGGTGCGCAACGACGTGTCGTTCGTCGAGTTCGCGGAGAAGGTCGCCACCGAGGTGTTGGGCGAGGGCAAGTACTTCGAGCTGCCGTCGCCCATCATGGGCGCCGAGGACTTCGGCTACATCCTCGAGCGCGTGCCGGGAGCGATGGCGTTCCTCGGAGTGTGCCCGGCCGACATCGAGAACTCCCTCGAGGCGCCGTCGTGCCACTCGAACGTCATGCGTCTCAACGAGGACGGCATGGCCCACGGCATCGCCATGCACGTGGGCATCGCCACCAACTACCTGGCGCTCTGAGCCCCGCGGGTCGCGGGTCCGGTTCCACCGGCGCGGGCCGCGGCGAGGTCGATCTCGGTCATGAGCAGCCGGGTGTTCGACTCGAGCACCCATCCGTCCGCTTTCCAGCCGCGGAGCAGCCTGTCGAGCGTCGCGACGTCGGCGCACGACAGCACCAGCTGGTAGTCGAACGGGCCGGTGACGTGGAACGCCGACTGCACCTCGGGGGTGTGGGCGATCGCCGCCTCGAAGGCGTCGGGCGTCAGCGCACCGCCGAGGCGGAGGTCGACGATGGCGCGGAGGCCGATCCCGATCGCTGCCGGATCGACGACGGTCGTGAACCGGGTGATGACACCGGCGTCGACGAGCCGGCGTACGCGGTCGGCGGTGGCGGTCGCGCCCAGCCCGACGCGTTCGCCGAGCTCCCGCCAGCTGATTCGTGCGTCGAATCGCAGCTCGTCGAGGATTACACGGTCGAGATCGTCAATGCCCGGGGTTTCCACGGTCAGATACTGCCACAGGCGGTCGGAAACCCGGAACGCACGGCGCAGGTTCTGTCACGATCAGCTCATGAACCACTTCTGGCTCGGTCTCGCCTCGGGCGTCCCGCTCATGATCGCCGTCGGCCCGATCGCCGTGCTGCTCGTGGAGCTGGGCATCGAGCGCGGCCTTCGTCGCGCCTGGCCCGCCGCCCTCGGCGTCGCGTCGGCCGACCTCACGTTCGCGACGATCGCCGCCGTGAGTGGCGCCACGCTGCAGCACGCCCTCCAGCCGTACGCGGCAGCGATGCAGATCGCCGCGGCGGCGGTGCTCCTCACGCTCGCCGCGGTGATGATGCGCCGTGCCGTCGCCGAGATCCGTGCCTACCGCATCGATCGCGTCGCCAGCACGACTCCTGCCACCCCCGCGACCCCCGCCACCCCCCAGAAGCGGGCTCGGCTCGCCGCGCGGATGATGGGGCTCACCCTCGCGAACCCGCTGACGATCGTCGCCTTCACGTCGCTCGTGGTCGCTACGGGCGAGCGCGCCTCGAACGTCGGCTGGCCCCTCGGGATCGCCGCCGCGTCGGCGCTCGTCCACGTCGGCCTCGTCGCGACCGGCTCGGCGCTCCGGCGGGCGCTGCCGCCCATCGGGCCGGCCTGGTTCCGGGTCGCAGGGTCCCTCCTGATCGTGGGTCTGGCGACGAACCTCGTGCTCCGCTGAGACGCTAACTTTCGGACGCCAGCGCAACGAGGCGACCCGGGGGGACACGATGAGCGAGCCGACGATCGAGGACTACTACATCGAGGATCGTGTGTTCGCGCCGTCGCCCGAGTTCGTGGCCGCGGCCAACGCGCCCGACCGCTCGCTCTACGACGAGGCCGCCGCCGATCTCGAGGGCTTCTGGGCTCGCCAGGCCCGCGAATTCGTGTCCTGGTACCGAGACTTCGACACCACCCTCGAGTGGAACCTCCCCGACGCCCGCTGGTTCGTCGGCGGCACGCTCAACGTCAGCTACAACTGCCTCGACCGCCACGTGGAGGCCGGTCGTGGCGACAAGGTCGCGTTGCACTGGGAGGGCGAGCCGGGCGACGTCCGCACCATCACCTACGCCGAGCTCACCGACGGGGTGGCGCGCTTCGCGAACGTCCTGAAGTCGTTGGGGGTGCGGCGCGGCGACCGCGTGGCCATCTACATGCCTATGATCCCCGAGTTGCCCATGGCGATGCTGGCGTGCACCCGCATCGGCGCGGCCCACTCGGTGATCTTCGGTGGGTTCAGCCCCGACTCCATCGCCGACCGGGTGAACGACGGCGGTTGCGTCAGCGTGATCACGGCCGACGCCGGCTACCGACGCGGCGCCCCGTCGGCGCTGAAGCCCAACGTCGACGCGGCGCTGGCGTCGTGTCCGTCGGTCACGTCGGTGGTTGTCGTGAACCGGTGCGACACCGAGGTGGAGATGGTGCCCGGCCGTGACCACTGGTACCACGACCTCGTGGCCGAGGCGTCCGCCGACTGCCCGCCGGAGCACATGGAGTCGGAGGACCTGCTGTACCTCCTGTACACCTCGGGCACCACGGCCAAGCCCAAGGGCATCATGCACACGACGGGTGGCTACCTCACGCAGGTCGCGTTCACCCACCACTACGTGTTCGACCTCAAGCGCGACACCGACGTGTACTGGTGCGCCGCCGACTGCGGCTGGGTCACCGGCCACAGCTACATCGTCTACGGGCCGCTCGCGAACGGCGCCACGTCGGTGATGTACGAGGGCACGCCGGACACCCCGCGCACGGAGCTCCGCGAGGGTCCGCAGGCGTCGTGGCCGAAGGACCGCTTCTGGGACATCATCGAGCGCTACGGCGTCACGCAGCTGTACACCGCGCCGACCGCCATCCGCACCTTCATGAAGTGGGGCGATCAGGAGCCCGGCCGCCACAACCTCTCGTCGTTGCGCGTGCTCGGCACGGTGGGCGAGCCCATCAACCCCGAGGCGTGGATGTGGTACCACCGCAACATCGGCGGCGAGCGCTGCCCGATCGTGGACACGTGGTGGCAGACCGAGACCGGCGGCCACATGATCTGCCCGCTCCCCGGTGTGGTGCCGACGAAGCCGGGATCGGCCACGTTCGCGCTGCCCGGCATCGGCGCCGAGATCGTCGACGACCACGGCAACCCCGTCGAGCGCGGCGGTGGCTACCTCACGCTCACCACGCCGTGGCCGTCGATGCTCCGCGGCATCTGGGGCGACCCGCAGCGCTACCGCGACACCTACTGGTCGGAGTACGAGGGGCGCTACTTCGCCGGTGACGGCGCCAAGATCGACGACGACGGTTACTTCTGGCTTCTCGGTCGGGTGGACGACGTGATGAACGTGTCGGGCCACCGCATCTCGACGACCGAGGTGGAGTCGGCGCTCGTCGACCATCCCGCGGTGGCCGAGGCGGCCGTCGTCGGCGCGACCGACGACACGACCGGCCAGGCCATCGTCGGCTACGTGATCCTGCGCGGCGGGAACGACACCACCGACGAGCTGGGCGAGGAGATCCGCCAGCACGTGTCGGCGAAGCTCGGCGCCATCGCCCGGCCCCGCACCGTCGTGCTCGTGCCCGACCTCCCCAAGACCCGTTCCGGCAAGATCATGCGCCGCCTGCTCCGTGACGTGGCCGAGGGCCGCACGCTGGGCGACACGACGACGCTCGCCGACCCGAACGTGTTCGACGAGATCCGCCGCCGCGCCGACGCGGCGCCCACCGAGGACTGACGGCCCGCACATGGTCTCCCGCGCCCCGGACAACTGGGAGTGGCGTGACGGTCCGGTCGACGCCGGGCCCACCGTCATCTTCGATCTCGACGGCGTGCTGTCCGATGCCGCGGGCCGGCAGCACTACATCGAGTACCCGTTCCCGGACTGGGAGGCCTTCTTCCACGCGTGCGGCGACGACGACCTCATCAGCGAGGTCGCCCGGCTGCTCGAGGTCATCGACGCCGACCATCGCATCGTCATGCTCACGGCCCGGCCGATGCGCGTGCAGCCGCAGACGCTCGCATGGCTCGAGCGCTACGACCTGCGCTGGGACGTGCTGATCATGCGGGAGTTCGGCGACTACATGGTGGCGCCGGCGTTCAAGCAGCGGTCGGTGTTCGAGCTCCGCGAGCTCGGGTTCGACCTCCGGCTGGCGTTCGAGGACGACCCGCGCAACGTGCACATGTTCCACAGCCAGGACGTCCCGTGCGTCTACATCCACTCCGGCTACTACGAATGACCGGGCATCACGATGGGTCGGTGTCACGGCTGTGCGCCGTCTCAGCGCCGGATGGAACGGCCCCCGGCCGATGATGGTTAGGTGAAGTCACACAACCGCTCGAAAGCAGAGCCCGTCATGGTGAATCCGTCATGTTGAACAATGTGAAGACCGCAGCGCTCCTCGCCACGATGGGCGCCATCATCATGGCCCTGTTCGGGGCCATCGGCGGGTCGAACTGGCTGTTCATCGGCCTGATCGTCGCGCTGGCGTCGATCGGTGGGTCGTACTGGTTCAGCGACAAGCTGGCCATCGCCGCCGCCCGCGCACAGGAGGTGTCCGAGCAGGACTACCCCCAGTACTTCGCGACGGTGCGCGACCTGACCGCCCGCACCAACCTGCCGATGCCGCGCCTCTACGTGGCCCCGAACCCCCAGCCCAACGCGTTCGCCACGGGCCGCAACCCGCACCACGCGGCGGTCTGCGTCAACGCCGGCCTGATGGACGTCCTGTCCTGGGACGAGATCTCCGGGGTGCTCGCCCACGAGATCTCCCACGTGCGCAACCGCGACATCCTCACCACATCGGTCGCCGCCGCGATCGCGATGGGCATCACCTTCATCGCCCGCATGGCGATGTGGGGGGCGATGCTCGGTGGCGGTCGGAGCAACCGCGAGGGCGGCGGCATCGGCGACCTCCTCATGATCTTCCTCGCGCCGATCGCCGCGACCATGATGCAGCTGGCGCTGAGCCGCAGCCGCGAGTTCGAGGCCGACGCATCGGCCGCCCGCATCCTCGGCACCGGAGAGCCGCTGGCCCGGGCGCTGGAGAAGCTCGAGGTCGGCGCCCAGCGCATCCCCGTGCAGATGAACCCGGCGCAGGCGCAGGCCTACATCGTGAACCCGCTTCGGGGCAGCCGTCAGGCCTTCGCCAAGCTGTTCTCCACGCACCCGACGACCGCCGAGCGGGTCGCACGCCTCCGCGGCGGCGCCTGGAAGTAGTCGCCCGAGGCCGTCAGCCGAAGTAGCCGAGGAGTGGAGCCTGAGTAGCCCGACGCAGGAGGGCGAACCTCGGCGGAGCGACCGAGGCCATCAGGACTAGTCCCGGAAGTTGCCGAACTGCAGGGGGATGCCGAAGTCGGCTTCCTTGCACGCCTGGATCACGGCCTGCAGGTCGTCGCGCTTCTTGGCGATCACCCGCACCTGCTCGCCCTGGGTCTGCGACTGGATGCCCTTGAGGCCCAGGTTCTTGATGAACTTGTTGAGCTCCTTGGCCTTGTCGGAGTTGATGCCGGCCACGAGCGCAGCGGTCTGACGCACGGTGTTGCCGGCGGCGACCTCGACCTTGCCGTAGTCGAGCGCCTTCATGGAGATCTGGCGCTTCACCAGCTTCTCCTCCAGCACCTGGCGGACGGCGCGGAGGCGGTCCTCGCTGACCGAGCGCATGGTGATCTCGGTGGCGCCGAGCTCGATGTCGGAGTTGGTGTCCTTGAAGTCGAACCGGGTGGCGAGCTCGCGGGACGCCTGGTCGACCGCGTTGCGCATCTCCTGCTGGTCTACTTCTGAGCTGATGTCGAAGCTCGGCACGTGGGGTCCTCCGGTGAGTCGGTCGTGGGTCGCGAGTGGACCGGCACCACGCTATCGAGTTCCCCGGTGGCGTCGCGGAGCGCTATCGTGTCCCCGTTCCTGGGTCGGTGCCCGAGTGGCCAAAGGGAGCAGGCTGTAAACCTGCCGGCGTAAGCCTACGGAGGTTCAAATCCTTCTCGGCCCACGGTGAACGACGTCCCACCCCGCACCACCGGTGCGGGGTGTGTTCGTTCTCCGGCGGTGCGCGGAGGCTCCGGAGGATCGGCTACAACAGGCGGTCATGACCGAGCCCACCGAACTTCCCCGTGCCGCTCAGCGCGTCGCCGCGATCCTGGAGGAGGCCGGCCACGAAGGCCGTGTCCGCATGCTCGCCGACTCGGCGCGGACCGCGGCCGAGGCGGCCGAGGCCCTGGGCTGCTCGGTGGCCGAGATCGCGAAGTCGATCGTGTTCCGGCGCACCGCCGACGACGTCGCGGTCGTGGTGATCGCGAGCGGTGACAACCGCGTCGACGTGGGCAAGATCGAAGCGCTCGTCGGCGCGGTGGGCAAGGCCGACGCCGACTTCGTGCGGGCGAGCACCGGCTACGCCATCGGCGGGGTCTGCCCCGTCGGTCACCCCGACGGCGTCGTGGTGCTGGTCGACCGCGACCTCTCGCGCTTCGACACCGTGTGGGCGGCGGCCGGCCATCCCCACGCGGTCTTCCCGCTCACGCCGGCCGACCTGAGCCGCCTCTGCGACGTCACCCCGGACGACATCCGCGTCGACTGATACCGTCGGCCGATGGACGCGGCCGAGTTGTGCGACGAGCTGGAGCGCATCTACGACGGGGGCGAGTACCCGGCGCTGACGGTGCGGCGTCCCTGGTCGAGCTACAACCCGACGCTCGTCGGCGAGCTCGCCCGCCCCGCAGCGCTGCGGTCGTACCTCATGCGCGAGATGGACCGCCTTGCGGTCGCCGGCGCCGAGATCGCGGTGGCGCCGTCACGTCCCCGCACCGCGCTCGACGACCCGTCGATGTTCGAGCGGAGCGACGAGTCGAACTGGGACCTGAAGCGCAAGAAGCTCTTCCTGTTCCCGCCCGAGCGCATGGAGCTGTCGCTCAACCGGTTGTCGCACTACACCGGCACCGAGGCCGAGGCCTTCCAGCGGTACGTCCTCTTCACCAACTACCACATGCACGTCGAGGCGTTCGTCGAGCTCTTCCCCGACTGCATCCGCCCGTCGCGCGACGGCGTCCAGATGCCCGCCTATCATCACCGGCTCGACGGTCACAACGGGATCACGCTCGTGAACATCGGCGTCGGGCCGTCGAACGCGAAGACCATCACCGATCACGTCGCCGTCCTCCGTCCCGACCTGATGATGATGATCGGGCACTGCGGCGGCCTCCGGAACCGGCAGGAGATCGGCGACTTCGTGCTGGCCACCGCGTATCTCCGCGCCGACCAGGTGCTCGACGACGTGCTCGCGCCGCACGTGCCCATCGTGTCGAACTTCCAGCTCAACCAGCTCCTCTACACCGAGCTCGAGCGGCGGAAGATCCCGTTCCGGATGGGCACGGTGTTCACGACGGCCAACCGCAACTGGGAGTTCAACCAGCGCGCGCCCATGGCGGAGATCTCCGCGTCGCGCGCGATCGCCGTCGACATGGAGTCGGCCACGGTGGCCACGAACGGCTTCCGGTACCGCGTGCCCTCGTCCACGCTGCTGGTGGTGAGCGACAAGCCGCTGCACGGCCAGCCGAAGCTCGAGGGCGCGGCGCGCGAGTTCTACGAGGCGTCCAAGCGACAGCACGTCGAGGTCGCGATCGCGGCGGTCGACCAGGTGCGCGTGACGTTTCCCGCGGGGCTTCCGAGCGCCGATCTGCGGTCGAGTGACGAGCCGCTCATCGGCGGTCCGTCCGAGGTCGATTGAGCCGTTCCGCGCGCGACGCGAGGGTGAACCACTTCGTAACGCATCGGAAACGGCAAGGGGTTATAGTCCGCAAATCGTGCCGACCGACGCCCTCGCTCCCGCCAGTGTGACGCCCGTTCGGGGCACCGGCACGCAGCGGATGACGCGCCTCCTCCTGGCGCTCACGCTGGTGCTCGCGTCGATCCTCCTCGGCCTCGTCGGCGGCGCCGGCCAGGCCGGTGCGAGCCCCCGGCAGTCGGGCAGCGGCGAGGGCATCGAGGGCACGTTCATCAACAACGACGACAACGGCAAGCCCGTCGCCGGGGTCGAGGTCGTGGTGAAGGACGACTCCGGCAAGACCATCGGCACCGCCACCTCCGACGATGCCGGCAAGTACTCGCTCGACCTCCCCGGGCCGGGCGCGTACACGGCCGAGCTGCAGACGTCGTCGCTGCCGAAGGGCGTCAAGCTCACGGACGCCAGCCGAACCAAGCTCAACTTCTCGGTCAACCCGGAGCAGCGCAAGCCGCTCATCTTCCCGTTCGGCAAGGACACACGCGTCCTCGTGTCGACGCTCGACAAGGTGCCGGGCACGCTCTTCGACGGCGCCCGCCTCGGCCTCATCATCGCGATGACCGCCATCGGCCTGTCGCTGATCTACGGCACCACGCAGTTCACCAACTTCGCCCACGGCGAGATGGTGACGTTCGGGGCGCTCATCACCTGGTACCTCAACCAGGAGGCGGGACTCCCGGTCATCTGGGCGGCGCTCATCGCCTTCCTGCTCGCCGGCGCCGGCGGCTACGTGCTCGACACCGGGCTGTGGGGGCCGCTGCGCCGCAAGAAGACCGGGCCGTTCTCGCTGATGGTGGTGTCGTTCGGTCTGTCGATCGCGCTCATCGCGCTCTACCAGTTCTTCTTCGGCAGCCGCACCAAGCCCTACGACCAGTACGTGATCCAGAAGCCCCTCTTCACGATCGGCAACCAGGTCATCCCGCCGCGAGCGGTCATCACGATGGTCCTGTCGATCCTGGTGCTCGGCGGAGTGGGCCTGTTCCTGCAGCGGGCGAGATTCGGCAAGGCGATGCGCGCCGTCGCCGACAACGGCCCGCTCGCGTCGGCGTCGGGCATCAACACCGACCGCGTCGTGAAGCTCGTCTGGATCGGCGGCAGCGCGCTCGCCGGCCTGGGCGGCATCCTCTACTCGCTCGACCAGGGCGTGAACGTGCAGCAGGGCCAGAGCATCCTCCTCCTGATGTTCGCGGGCATCACGCTCGGCGGCCTCGGCACCAGCTTCGGCGCCGCGGCCGGGTGCTTCGTGCTGGGCGTCGCGATCCAGGTGTCGACGTTGTGGATCCCGACGTCGCTCAAGAACGTGGGCGCGCTCGTCATCCTGATCATCGTGCTGATGGTTCGTCCGCAGGGCCTGTTCGGGCGGAAGGAGCGTGTGGGCTGATGAGCTGGTCCCAGATCCTGATCGACACCTGCTCGGCGAGCATCGGTGCGTTGGCCATCGTGTACGTGCTCGCGGCGCAGGGCCTCAACGTGCACTACGGCTACACCGGCCTGTTCAACTTCGGGCAGGCGGGCTTCATGGCGGTCGGCGCGTACGGCGTCGCGATCACGTGCGCCACGCCCAACGCCGGCGGGTTCGGCCTGTCGCTCTGGTTGGGGGTCGGCATCAGCATCGTGGCGGCGGTGGTGCTCGCCTTGATCATGGGCATCCCGACGCTGCGGCTCCGCGGCGACTACCTCGCGATCGTGACGATCGCCGCGTCGGAGATCATCCGGCTCGTGCTCCGTTCGGAGTGGTCCGACCAGCACCTCGACACCGGCGGCAACTCCGGCATCAACGGCTTCGCCGGCCCGTTCTACGATGCGAACCCGCTGGTGAACTCGCGCCGGTACGAGCTGGGCCCGTTCCAGTTCAGCGGTCGCGAGCTGTGGGTGATGATCGTCGGGTGGTGCGTCGTGGCGTTCTTCGCCGGGCTCACCTACCTCTTGATGCGCAGCCCGTGGGGCCGTGTCCTCCGCTCGATCCGGGAGAACGAGGACGCCGTCCGCTCGCTCGGCAAGAACGTCCAGTACTACAAGATGCAGGCCCTCGTGCTCGGCGGCGTCATGGGTGCTGCCGGCGGCGTCGTGCTGGCGATGTACCAGAACCTCGCCCTGCCCGACGACTACGTCACCCGCACCACGTTCCTCGCCTACGCGGCGCTCATCCTCGGTGGCGCGGCACGGGTCGGTGGCCCGATCGTCGGTGGCGTCATCTGGTACACGCTGTTCTCGTTCATGAACAGCCTCGTCGCACAGATGAAGGCGGCCGACGTCTTCCCGAGCGGCGTGAAGCCCAACGCCGGGCAGCTTCCGTTCATGTTCCTCGGCCTGGCCCTGATGGCGCTCGTCGTGTTCCGGCCGCAGGGCATCTTCGGCGACCGCAAGGAGGTCGAGCTCGATGCCCGCTGACGTCGGCACCTCCGCGCCCGCGTCGGGCTCGTCGTCGGGCCCCACCGGCCCGGCGGGCCTCGTCGGCATCGAGCCGCGCGTCGGCGTGCCCAAGCCCGATCCGATCGTCGTCGCCGACCACGTCGTGCGACGGTTCGGCGGCGTCACCGCCGTCGACGTCGAGCACGTCGAGTTCCAGCGGGGAGCGATCACCGCGCTCATCGGCCCCAACGGCGCCGGCAAGACCACCTTCTTCAACCTGCTCACCTGCTTCGACCAGCCCCAGGAGGGGGAGTGGTCGTTCAACGGGCAGCCGCTCAAGGGCATCGCGCCGCACGTCGTCGCACGGCGCGGGCTCATTCGCACCTTCCAGCTCACGAAGGTGCTCACCAAGCTCACCGTCATCGAGAACATGCGCCTCGGCGCCACCTCGCAGAAGGGCGAGAAGTTCTTCTCGGCGCTCTTCCGTCCGGGCTGGAAGGCACAGGAGGACGCGAACACCGAGCGCGCCGACGACCTCCTGGTGCGCTTCAAGATGGACCACATGCGGGAGCAGTTCGCCGGCCAGCTGTCGGGCGGCCAGCGGAAGCTCCTCGAGATGGCACGGGCACTCATGACCGAACCCGAGCTGATCATGCTCGACGAGCCGATGGCCGGCGTGAACCCGGCCCTGAAGCAGTCGCTGCTCGAGCACGTGAAGTCGCTGCGTGACGAGGGCCGCACGGTCATCTTCGTCGAGCACGACATGGACATGGTGTTCGACATCAGCGACTGGGTGGTCGTGATGGCCGAGGGCCGGGTGATCGCCGAGGGAACCCCCGAGCAGGTCGGCCAGAACCAGGCCGTGATCGACGCCTACCTCGGCAGCCACCACGACTCGGAGCTCGACGCGATCGTTCACGGCGAGGTGCCCGACCACGAGGTGCCCGTCATCGCCGACGAGGAGGAGCGGTCATGAGCAACGAGCCCACGCCGCTCCTCGTCGCCGACAACCTCGTCGCCGGATACGTCCCCGGCGTCGACATCCTCAACGGCTGCTCGATGGAGCTGTTCCACCAGGAGATGGTGGGCATCATCGGCCCCAACGGCGCCGGCAAGTCGACCTTCCTCAAGTCGCTGTTCGGCCTCATCCCGATCCGCTCGGGCGACGTCACCCTGCACGGCGAGTCGATCGCCGGCCTGAAGGCGCACGAGCTCGTCACCAAGGGCGTGGGCTTCGTGCCGCAGACCGAGAACGTCTTCCAGACGATGACGGTGCGCGAGAACATGGAGATGGGCGCGTTCCTCAAGCCGAAGGCCGTCGCCTCCCGCTTCGCCGAGGTGTGCGACCTCTTCCCGCGGCTCGGCGAGCGTGCGAGCCAGCCGGCCGGCTCCCTGTCGGGCGGCGAGCGGCAGATGGTCGCCATGGGTCGGGCCCTGATGATGAGCCCGGCGGTGCTGCTCCTCGACGAGCCGTCCGCCGGTCTGTCGCCGGCGTTCCAGGACGACGTCTTCCTGAACTGCCGCAAGATCAACCAGGTCGGCGTGTCGATCGTGATCGTCGAGCAGAACGCGGCGCGTTGCCTGCAGGTGTGCGACCGGGCCTTCGTGCTCGACCACGGCACCAACGCCTACAGCGGCACCGGCAAGGAGCTCCTCAACGACCCCAAGGTCATCGAGCTCTACCTCGGCACGCTCGCCAAGTCGCGCAAATCCTGACTGGCCGAGGCCGAGGCCGCTCCGCCTCAGGCTCGCCCGCGCCGCCCCGTTCCACCCGCGTTTTGTACCCCGGATCTTCCGGGTAGCCGGTCGTTCCGGAGCACAAAACCAGGGGTGGGACGCGACGAGGGCCGGACCTCTCGGCCCGGCCCCCGTTCGTGCCGGCTGGCGCCGGCTCGGTACTGCTGCGTGCTACTTGCCGGCTTCGAAGTTCTCGGCCAGGGCGTTGCCCATGTTGCCGTCGACGCCGTACACGATGTTGAGCTTGATGCCCTGCTCGGCCATCTTCGTGAGGATCTTCGACGACTCGTCGAAGCCGATGAGGGCGATGGCGTCGGCGCCACTGTCCTTCGCGGCCTGGACCTCGGCGGAGTAGTCCGCCGCCTTCGGGTCGTAGATCTTCGTGTCGAGGACCGTCGCGCCACCGCTGGTGAGACCTGCCTTGAGGTCGTCGGCGAGGCCCGTGCCGTAGTCGTCGTTCAGCGCCAGGATGTACACCTTCGACTTGCCGTCACCGATCATGGTGTCGGCCAGCACCTGGCCCTGGAGGATGTCGGACGGGGCGTCACGGAAGTACAGGCCCTTGTCGTCGTAGGTCGACAGCTTCTTCGACGTGTTGGCCGGCGAGAACATCACCACACCGGCGGTGGCGATCGTGTCGATGACCGACAGGGAGACCGACGACGAGGCGGCGCCGATGATGGCGTCGACGTTCTGCGCGAGCAGCGTGGACACGGTGGCCGGGGCCACCTTGTTCTCCGTGTCGCCGGAGTCGCCCTCGACGTACTTGACGTCCTTGCCGTTGTAGCCGCCGTTCTCGTTGATCTCCTTGATCGCGAGCTTCACGCCGGCGAACTCGGGCGGGCCGAGGAAGGCGAGGGAGCCCGTGATGGGAAGCAGCGTGCCGATGGTGAGCTCGCCGTCACCGGCGCGGGTGGCCGTGACCGGCACCTGCGGGACGTCGGCGCTCTTCGGCGCGTTGGCCTTCACGAACTTCGTCTTGGAGTCGTCGATGCACTCCTTGGTCTTCTCGCACTTGGTGCCGGCCTTGGAATCCTTCATCGAACCGAACTGGAGGATGCCGTAGGAGGCCTGCGTGGGCTCGCCGTTGCCGGAGAACTCGAGCGGGCCGGAGGCGCCGTCGTAGTCCGGGTCGCCGCCCTTGTCGATGATCGCGAGGCACGACTTGTAGTCGGTGCACTTCTCGCCGCCACGGGTGATGCCGTTGATCTTCTCGGCGTAGGCCGAGCCGTCGGTCTTCGCCTGAGCGGCGGCCAGGGCGATGATGATCGTCGCGTCGTACGACTCGGCGCCGTAGTTGAAGTCGACCAGCTTCGGATCGATCTCCTTCATGCGGGACTTGAAGTCGTCGCCGAGGTCGACGAGCGGGGTGGTGCCCTGCATGCCAGCCAGGACACCTTCGCTCGCCTTGGCGGTGGTGGTCGTGTCGCTGCCGGAGTCGCTCGCGGTGTCCTTCTTGTCGTCGCCGCAGCCGACCGCGACGAGACTCAAGGCCATCAGGAGCGCAACACTTCGAGCTAACAGTTGCTTGCTCTGCATTCGTCACCCTTTCGGTTGTGTGTGTACCTGCACAACCCGAGAACTCCGGGTGTCGTGCGAGCCAGAGGCTAGTGAACTCTGCGCGTCCCGGTGCGATGGAACTCAATTGACACGAGATCGCAATGCGGCGCGCGAGGCCTCAGAGAACGAGCTCCATGATGGTCACGTCGAGCCATCTGCCGAACTTCCGGCCCACCTCGCGCTCGTTGCCGACGACCTCGAACCCGAGCTGGGCGTGCAGGCCGATCGACGCCTCGTGACCGGCGACGATGCGCGCGAACACGGCGTGGAAGCCGTGCGCGCGCGAACGGGTGAGGAGCTCCTCGAGGAGCACGCGACCGACGCCCCGACCCTGCTGGTCGCGATGGACGTAGACGGAGTCCTCGACGCTGGTCGCGTAGGCGGCGCGCTCCTTGTAGGGCGACAGCGACGCGAACCCGACGACGGTGCCGTCCTCGTCGGTCGCGACGATCGCGGCGTGCGCTCCGGAGCGGTCCTCGATCCACCGCCGCTGCTCCGCGAGCGTGCGCGGCACGATGTCGAACGTCACCGTCGAGGTCTCGACCTCGAGGTTGTAGATCGCGCGGATCGCCTCGGCGTCGTCGATGGTGGCGGCTCGCAGCAACACGTGGCCGAGCGTAACGGCCGTGCAGGTGGGCGACGCACCCGGGGCAGCGGCAGGCGATCGGCGGGCGATCAGCGAGGCAGCATGATCGACGGGTCGTAGAGCGCGACAGCCGACGAGGTGGACGGCTCCGGCGACGGCTCGACCAGCGCCAGGGCGCCGGTCATCGCCTCGAGGCGCGCCCAGGACGAGATCGTCGGGTCCTCGGTGAGGAGCACGATCTGCTGGTGCTGCGACGACCGCACGAGCAGCTCGAGCAGCGGTGGCACGATCGTCGGGTCGAGGTCGCTGAACGGCTCGTCGAACAACGCCACGAAGCTCTCGCTGCCGGCGCCGATCGTGCGGAGCTCCCCGAGCCGCGACACCACGGTGTGGGCGAGGCCGGCGGCGCGCTCGGCGGCGCCGGGCTCGGCGTGGCGCTCGCCGCCGAAGACCTCACTGCGGATGCGGGCCGCTGCGTCGATCTCGGGCCGGTGGCGCAGCGCCCACTCGAGGTCGACCTCGCCGGCGATGACCGACCAGCGCCGCAGCGCCTCCCGGTGCTCCTCGGCCACCTGCATCAGCTTGCGCCGCGCCTGGTCGGAGCTGAGGAGGCCGTTCACCCGCTGGATGTGGAACCCGAGGTAGCTCTGCGCGCCGATCTCGGTGAGCGCCAGCTCCTCCTCGCGGGCCGACTTCACGACCAGCCGCCACGACAGGATGCTCGTGACGACGGCCCCCAGCGCGAGCGCCACGAGGGGCAGGGCGCCGATGAGCCCGAACTTGATCATCGCCGGGACGACCAGGATGGCGGCGATGCCCGAGCCGATGAAGGTGCCCTTGCGTGTCTTCTCCGCGCTGGCCCGCCGCCGCTCGTGCTCTTCGTGACGGATCTCGATCTGCTCGATGATCTCCGCATCCTCGGCGTTCGAGCCCACGGCGTTGGCCTCGTCCTCGAGTCGACGCTGGGTCGAGCGCAGGGCCTCGGCCGCGACCCACAGCTCGTTCTGGTTGACGTGCGCGAGGCGCTGGAGGATCTGGTCGCGCTCGCTGGTGGTGAGGAGGTCGGCGGAGCCGATGCGCATCGACGCCTTCGCCTGCCGCGCGTCCAGACCGGTGCGGGCGAGCAGGTTCACCGATCCGTTGTCGTCGGCGAACTGGTCGGTCACGTCGAGTCGCGAGTCGATCTCGACGATCCGGTGGCGCGCGCCGGTGGGACGGAAGATGGCGAACCGGCTGCCGTTGTCGGCCTGCAGCTCGAGGTGCACGCCCTGACGGCCGCCGGCGAGCGCGCCGACGAGCTCGTTGACCAGGCCGTCGCGCTCGAGCCGTCCCACCCCACCGATGACGGTCAGTCGGGGGTGGAGGTCGAGGGCGAAGGTGTTCTGGTCTGCTTCGATGACGAGTCGCTCAAGTCGCACCCCGCCTACTTCGGCGGAACGGTCGGAAAAACTTGAGCGCGATCCTCCGGGGGACGATGGGGCTCGCCGGACTCCGTCCACCGCGGCTAGAGTTCCCTGCGGTCGTCCCCGCCGTCCTTGGCGCGCGACGCCCTGCCCCCTTAGCTCAGTCGGCAGAGCGCTTCCATGGTAAGGAAGAGGTCGTCAGTTCAATTCTGACAGGGGGCTCGGTACCGACCCGGGGTCGGACCCAGGTGGCGTAGCTCAGTTGGTGAGAGCACTCGGCTCATAATCGAGGGGTCGTCAGTTCAAGTCTGACCGCCACCACCCATCACACCGGTACGAGAGATCGAGAAGGAAAGGCGCCTGTTATGGCCAAGGAGAAGTTCGAGCGGAACAAGCCTCATGTGAATGTGGGGACGATGGGCCATATTGATCATGGTAAGACGACGTTGACGGCGGCGATTACGAAGACGTTGTTTGATCGTGTTCCGGGGAACACGTTCACGGCGTTCGAGAACATTGATAAGGCGCCGGAAGAGCGTGAGCGTGGTATCACGATCAATGTGTCGCATGTGGAGTATGAGACGGCGAATCGTCATTATGCGCATGTGGATATGCCGGGTCACGCGGATTACATCAAGAACATGATCACGGGTGCGGCGCAGGTGGATGGCGCGATTTTGGTGGTGTCGGCGGCTGATGGTCCGATGCCGCAGACGCGTGAGCATGTGTTGTTGGCTCGTCAGGTGGGTGGTGCCGGCGATCGTGGTGGCGTTGAACAAGGTCGACATGGTCGATGACGAGGAGTTGTTGGAGCTGGTCGAGCTCGAGGTGCGGGAGTTGCTCTCGTCCGCATGAGTTCCCGGGTGATGACATTCCGGTGATGCCGGTGTCGGCGTTGAAGGCGCTCGAGGGTGACGAGGCGGCGCAGGATCAGGTGATGGCGTTGATGGACGCTGTGGATTCGTATGTGCCCGAGCCGGTGCGTGATCTGGACAAGCCGTTCCTGATGCCGATCGAGGATGTGTTCTCGATCACGGGTCGTGGCACGGTGGTGACGGGCAAGGTGGAGCAGGGCATCATCGACACGGGTGACGATATCGAGATCGTCGGGTTGAAGGACACGCAGAAGACGACGTGTACGGGTGTGGAGATGTTCCGGAAGTTGTTGGACCAGGGTCAGGCTGGTGACAACATCGGTGCGTTGTTGCGTGGCACGAAGAAGAAGATGTGCAGCGTGGTCAGGTGTTGGCGAAGCCGGGTTCGATTACGCCGCACACGAATTTCGAGGCGAACTGTTATGTGTTGAGCAAGGATGAGGGTGGGCGGCATAAGCCGTTCTTCTCGAATTATCGGCCGCAGTTCTATTTCCGTACGACGGATGTGACGGGGAATATCACGTTGCCGGCGGGTACGGAGATGTGTATGCCGGGTGATAACACGCAGATGACGGTGGAGTTGATTGCTCCGATCGCGATGGATGAGGGGTTGCGGTTCGCGATTCGTGAGGGTGGTCGTACGGTGGGCGCTGGTCGCGTCACCAAGATCATCAAGTAGTCCCCGGCCGGCCGCCGAGTGCGGCCGGCCCGCCGATCGATCCCGGATCGGGCTTGGAGCCCGCAGTTCGGTGCGTCTAGTCTTGCCCGGCGTGCCGCGTGGCCCTGCCCCGGCGCGCACCCCGACCTCTACGTACAGGACGACCCATGGCCAACGACAAGCGCGTTCACGTCACGCTTGAGTGCACCGTGTGCAAGCGGCGCAACTACATCACGAACAAGAACAAGAACAACCAGCGCGAGCGCATCGAGCTGAAGAAGTTCTGCAAGTGGGACCGCACCCACACCCTCCACAAGGAGACCCGCTAGGCCAACGGCCTGCGGCGCGAATGCCCCGAACCCCGCCGCTGCTACGCTGCTGCGCCGGGGCGGACAGGGCCGAAGGGCAGTAGCTCAATTGGTAGAGCAACGGTCTCCAAAACCGTAGGTTGGGGGTTCGAGTCCCTCCTGCCCTGCTCCGCCGAGCCGTCCCGGGCGTCGACCCACCGAGCGATCTGGTGTCAATCACATGGCAATGAACCGAGAACAGAAGCGAGCGATGCAGCGAGCCGGCCAGCTCGCGGCCGACGGCACCCCCGTCCGCGAACGCCGTGACCCGGCGGCGCGCGTCAAGATCGACCGTGCCTCGCCCGGCCAGTTCGTGAGCGAGGTCCGCTCCGAGATGCGCAAGGTGGCGTGGCCCACCCGCGCCGAGACCCTCCGGCTCTCGCTCATCGTGTTCGTCGCGATCCTCATCCTCGGCACCTTCATCTTCTTCATCGACCTGGGCTTCGGTCAGGTGACCGACTACTTGTTCCCCGCACCGTCCGCCACCTCGAACGCCGCAGCCGCGGTGTCCTCACTGTTCTTCTGAAGCGAGCCATGACCACCTCAAGCGAGACCCCCGAATCGACCGACGAGATCGCCGTCGACCAGACGGCCGACGACGCAGCCGCCGTCGCCGAGGAGCCTGCCGCTGCCGCTGCCGCTGACGACGCGACCGACGCCGTGGCAGCCGACGACGCCGAGGGTGACGTCGAGGTCCTCGACGAGGACGAGCTGCTCGAGGCGCCGGTCCGCCAGGAGAGCGCCTTCAACCGGCCCGGTCGCTGGTACGTGCTGCACAGCCAGTCGGGCTACGAGAACAAGGTGCGCCAGAACCTCGAGGCCCGCACGAAGTCCATGAACATGGAGGAGCGCATCTACGAGATCGTCATCCCGCTCGAGGACGTCTCGGAGATCCGCAACGGCAAGAAGGTCGTCGTCCAGAAGAAGATGTTCCCGGGCTACCTGCTCATCCGCTGCGAGCTCGACGACGACTCCTGGTACGTCATCCGCAACACGCCCGGCGTCACCGGCTTCGTCGGCGCCGGCAACAAGCCGTCGCCGCTGCCGAAGCGCGAGGTCGACGCGTTCCTCACCGTGAAGGACGAGGACGACCAGGAGACCCCGGCACGGCGCAGCAAGCCGCGCAGCGAGTACGAGCTGCACGAGTCGGTCCGGGTCAAGGAAGGTCCCTTCGCCGACTTCAGCGGCGAGATCGTCGAGATCAACACCGACCAGCTCAAGCTCAAGGTGCTCGTCAACATCTTCGGTCGCGAGACCCCCGTCGAGCTCGAGTTCGGCCAGGTCGCCAAGCTCTAGCCCGCCCTTTTGCCCGTCGGCGTCGCCGTCGGGCAGACTCCCACGTCCTTCGTTTCCAGAAAGAGCTCACATCATGGCCAAGAAAAAGGTCGTCGCCGTCGTCAAGATCCAGATCCCCGCGGGCGGCGCAACCCCGGCCCCGCCGGTCGGCACCGCGCTCGGCCCCCACGGTCTGGCCATCATGGACTTCTGCAAGGAGTACAACGCCCGCACCGAAGCGCAGCGCGGCACGATCATCCCCGTCGAGATCACCGTCTACGAGGATCGCACGTTCTCCTTCATCACCAAGACCCCGCCCGCGCCGGTGCTCATCCGTGAGGCCGCCGGCATCGCGAAGGGCTCGGTCACCCCGGGCAAGGGCATCGCCGGTCGCATCACGGCCGAGCAGGTGGCGTCGATCGCCGCCATCAAGCTGCCCGACCTGAACACCGACGACCTCGAGGCGGCGAAGCTGCAGATCGAGGGGACGGCCCGTTCCATGGGCGTCCGCGTCCAGCACTGATCGACTGATCCGACACACACAAGCCCCGGCGGAAGACCTCGCCGCCGGGCATCACCTCCGAGGGAGCCGTCATGGCGAAGGGTAAGAAGTACATCGACGCGGCGAAGCGATTCGACCGCGATCAGCAGCACGCTGCGACCGAGGCCGTGGAGCTGGCGAAGAGCCTCTCCAACCGCAACTTCGACGAGACCGTCGAGGTCGCGATCCGGCTCGGCGTCGATCCCCGCAAGGCCGATCAGATGGTCCGTGGCACCGTTGCGCTGCCGTCGGGCTCGGGCAAGGACGTCCGCGTCGCCGTGTTCGCCGTCGGCGACGCCGCCCGCGAGGCCGAGGCCGCCGGCGCCGAGTTCGTCGGTGCCGACGACCTCGCCGCGCTCATGGAGGGCGGCATGCTCGACTTCGACGTCACCATCGCCACCCCCGACCTCATGCCGCTCGTCGGCCGCCTCGGTCGAGTGCTCGGCCCCCGTGGCCTCATGCCGAACCCCAAGACCGGCACCGTCACCAACGACGTCGGCCGCGCCGTCGAGGAGTTCAAGGGCGGCAAGGTGGAGTACCGCACCGATCGCCACGGCAACGTCCACGTGCCGCTGGGCAAGGTGAGCTTCGAGCTCGACGCCCTCACCGCCAACCTCGCCGCCGTCTTCGACGAGCTCCAGCGGGCCAAGCCTGCCGCTGCGAAGGGCCGCTACTTCCGCAAGGTCACCGTGGCCACCACCATGGGCCCCGGCATCAAGGTCGACCCCGCTCGCATCGCCGAGTAACGTCGCAACGTTCTTCTCGGGTCCCATCCCCGACACACATTCGCTCGCCGCAGACATCCGGTACCGCCGACCATCGGTCGTCGGTTGAAAGGGACTTCCCGCCTGACGAGGTGAACTACCTGCACTCCAGGGACGTTCGCGCGGTTCGCGAGCGTCCCTCGTGGTTTTCACGCATGTGATCGATCGAGGGGCATCCACCCGCCCACGACGTGGGCCCGATTGAAACCCGAAAGGAGGTGCAGAACATGGAGAATCCACGACCTTCGAAGGTCAGCGTCGTCGAGGAGGTCCGCGGCAAGCTCGAAGAGGCTGACGCCGTGCTCCTCACCGAGTACCGCGGCCTCAACGTCTCCGAGCTGGGTGCACTGCGCAACGCGATGCGCTCCGCCGGCGGCGAGTACAAGGTCTACAAGAACACCCTGGTGCGGCTCGCCGCGAAGGAGCTCGGCATCGACATCGACGACGTGCTCGTCGGTCCGACCGCCCTGGCGTTCGTGTCGACCAAGGCCGACGGTTCGCCCGGCGACATCGCCACGGTGGCCAAGGCCGTGCAGGACTTCGCCAAGACCCAGCCGTTGCTGGTGCTCAAGGGCGGCCTGCTGGGCGACAAGATCCTCGATGTCGCCGGCGCCAAGGCCCTCGCCTCGTTGCCGACGGCGGACGAGGTGTACGCCCGTCTCGCCGGTGCCGTCAACGGCAACGCCCGTGGTCTCGCCAGTGTCATCAGTGGAATCCATCGCAGCCTGGCGTACGTGCTCCAGGCCGCGATCGACGCCAACGTGTTCGAAGGCGGCGCGGCCGAGGCTGCGCCCGAGCCCGAGGCTGCGGCCGAGGCACCCGAGCCCGAAGCGGTGACCGAGGCCCCCGAAGCCGAGGCCGAAGCTCCTGAAGCACCCGAAGCAAGCGCCGACGACGTCGTCGCTGAAGAAGCAAGTACAGAAGACGCCCCCGCTGCCGAAGCTGCAGCAGATGAAAGTGAGAACTGACGATGTCGAAGGTTGAAGAGCTGCTCGACTCCATTTCCGGTCTGACCCTGGTCGAGGCCTACGAACTGGTGAAGGCGATCGAAGAGAAGTTCGAAGTGTCCGCTGCTGCGCCCGTGGGCGTTGCCGTGGCTGCCCCCGCCGGTGGCGGCGGTGGCGGCGAGGAGGCCGAGGAGCAGACCAGCTTCGACGTCATCCTCACCGGCGCCGGCGACAAGAAGATCCAGGTCATCAAAGAGGTCCGTGGCCTCACGAACCTGGGCCTCAAGGAGGCCAAGGACCTCGTCGAGGCGGCCCCCAAGGCCGTGCTCGAGGGTGTCGACAAGGCTGCCGCCGAGGCCGCCAAGGAGACGCTCGAGGGTGCCGGCGGCACCGTCGAGATCAAGTAATCCTGCGTCCACGCAGTACGTGAGGGAGGGCAGGGGCGACCCTGCCCTCCGTCGCGTCCGGGCACGGGTCATCGGTCGGCCGGCAGCCCTGCCGCACTCCGGGGACCGGCGGCTACATTCCTCGGGATGGCCATCGACGCGTCCGTGCCGGTAGCGCGTCGCGTCGGGCCGGTCCCGGCGCCATGGGTCGTCGTCGGGTGCGCCGTCGTGGTCGGGGCGCTCGTGGCCGTTCGTGACGTGCGGGTGTACCTGTTCGACGATGCCGCGATCGCGTTCCGCTATGCCTGGCGGATTGCCCACGGCCACGGGTTCACCTACAACGACGGCGACCGGACCAACGGGGCGAGCGCGCCGCTGTACACGCTCGTGCTCGCCGCGCTGAGCCGTCTCGGTCTCGACCTCGAGCGTGCCGCGTCGGGTGTCGGGGTCGCGTGCTACGCCGCGGCGTGCGGGCTGGTGGCGTGGCTGGGGAACCGGCTGGCCGGGCTCTGGTGCGCCGCCCTCGCCGCAGCGTTGCTGGTCTCGAGCGCCGACTTCCGCCTGAATGCGCTCAGCGGCATGGAGTCGTCGCTGGCGGTGGTGCTCGGCCTCCTCGCGCTCGTGTTCGTCGTGACCGACCGGCAGGTGCTCGCCGGCGTCGTCCTGGGGCTCGCGGTGGTCGACAAGCTCGACGCCGGTCTGCTCGCCGTGGCCCTCGTCGTCGCAGTGGGGCTCGTGCACCGCCGGCTCCCCGTGAAGCTCGGCGTGGTCGCGCTGGCGATCGCGGCCCCGTGGTTCGTGTTCGCGACGTGGTACTTCGGGTCGCCGATCCCCTACAGCGCCACCCAGAAGCTGACGACGGTGCAGAACCCGTCGTACCACGCCGATCCGCTGTGGGTCCTCCGCACGCTCGGCGCCGACCGCACGCTCGGCCTCCTGCTGCTCACCCTGCTCGCGCTCCTGACCGTTCCCCGCGCGATGCGCCTCGCCCCGCCGCGAGCCGTCACGATCGTCGCGATCGTCACGTGGGCGTGCCTCCACCTCGCGGTGTTCTCGATCGTGGACCTCGGCGACTCGTACGGCTGGTACGTCACGATCCTGTACCCGCTGCTGGCCGTGGGCGCAGCGCTGTTCGTCGTCTCGGCGCCGGCGCTCCTCGCCGACCGCTTCGGCGACCCGAGGATCGCGCGCGTCGCGTGGGGCCTCGCTGCGGCCCTGGTCGCGGTGCCGATCGTCGCGGGTGGCTGGCGGGCGGCGAACGTCGTGGCGGTCGGCCATCGGGTGGACGCCAACGAGCGCCTGGAGGGCACCCGTTGGGCCGCCGGGCGCTACCTGGGCCGCCGCGTCGAGCCCGGCGACGTCGTCGAGACCTGCTTCGGCTGGATCGCGTACGGCGCACCCACGACGCCGATCCAGGAGACGTGCCCGCTCTCGACCCGCCTGTCCGTGGGCCGGCCGACGTGGGGCGTCGACCTCGAGACGGCGAACTCGGGCCCTGTCCATGTCCCGGACCGAGCGACGGTCGTGGCGTCCTTCCCCTCCAGCGGCCCGGAGCGCGCCCGCACGATCGTCTACCGGTACGGCACGCCATGAGCGACGTCCGACGCAACGACCGGTGGGTGCCCGTGGCCGCCTGGACCGGCATGGCGGTGGTCGTCACCGCGATCCGGTATCTCGCGAGCAACCGGGGCCGAAGCCCGATCGGCGTGTGGCTCCGGGTGGACGGTTTCTCGTACATGGCGATCGCCGGGAAGGGGTACTCGTACTCGCGATCTGCGCCGTACCCGATCGTCGCGTGGTTCCCCGGGTACCCCCTCACCATCCGGTGGCTCGGCGCGCTCGTGGGCACCCAACTCGGCGCGGCGGTGGCGATCTCGTTCGCCAGCGGGCTCGCCGTCGCCGTCCTCTTCTGGGAGTGGACGCGCCCGCGACTCGGTGACACGGAGCGGATGGCCGCCCTCGCGGCGCTGTTGGTCTACGCGTACGGCTGGTACCTGTACGGCGCCGTCTACAGCGACGCCCTCTATCTGGCGCTGGCCCTCGGTGCGTTCGTGGCCGTCGACCGGGGCCTGATGTGGTGGGCGGTCGTGCTCGCCGGAGCAGCGTCGGGAGTGCGTCCCATCGGGTTCGCCGTCGGGGTGGCGCTCGTGATCCTCGTGCTCGAGCGCGACGGCGTCCTCGGCGGCCGGGCCACGGCGGCGTGGGCCGCTCGCTGTCACCTGCCCGAGCGGCCGCGACTCCGGCAGCTGCGGTGGCGACACCTCGGCCTCCTCGTCGCCTCGATGTGGGGGGTCATCGCGTACTCGACGTACCTCGCGGTGAGGTGGGGTCAGCCCCTTCTCTGGATCGACGTGCAGAAGCGGTGGAGCCAGGGTCCGTCCGCTGGCCCGCAGAGCTGGTTCAAGTTCCACATGGTGGCCCGGATGATCCGCATCCACGAGGCCGACTACGTCGCGTCGAACCTCGTGCAGCTCGCGATCATGACGGCCATCGTGCTCGCGATCCCGGCGATCATCGGCCGGTTCGGGCTGGCGTACGGCGTCTACGTCGCCATCGTGAGCGCCATCATCGTCTTCGGGGCGAACGACATGGTCGGGGCCGGCCGCTACGCCATCGGCGTGTTCCCGGTCGCCGCGCTGCTCGGTCGTCGTCTTGCCCACCGGCCGGCGGAGGCGCGGTGGTACTTCGCCGCGAGTGGCATCGGGCTGCTGGTGCTCACGGTGCTCTTCGCCCGCGGGGCCTACCTCACCTGAAGCCGGGCCGATCGAGCAGCGCCAGGAGTGGTTGGAGGCGCTCCTCCGGCGTCCCCCGCCCACGCGCCGCGTCGGCGAAGGTCGCGGCGACCGATTGCCCGTCCGCGGTGTCGAGCACGGCCAGGACGCGGCCGACCATCTCCTCGACGGCGAACGGCTCCACGGCCGTCGACGCCAGCTCGGGAAGGTCGCCGAGCTCGAAGCCGACGATGGGAATCCCCGTCGCGGCCGCGGCGAGCACGAGGTCGGGATCGCTCGCGACG
This sequence comes from Acidimicrobiales bacterium, assembly GCA_046331245.1. Classification (GTDB taxonomy): domain Bacteria; phylum Actinomycetota; class Acidimicrobiia; order Acidimicrobiales; family Microtrichaceae; genus SSF14. The sequence continues at coordinate 475,096 of JAXLRH010000001.1, forward strand.
TAGCCCGTGCGAACGATCACCGGCGGGCGCAACCGGGGGAGCGCGTCGCGGGGGACGGCGGTCACCTCGCCGTTGCGACCGGCGACGTGCGCGAGGTCGTGACGTGTCAGCCAGAGATCGTCGCCCGGGTCCGTCAGCACGACGAGGGGCAGGCCGGGGCGCGCCATGAGCAGGCGGTCGACCACCTCCACCATGTGGTCGACCGCCTCCCACCGACCCGGCGGTGTCGACAGCACGACGGGGCCGGCTGCGGTGCCGTCGGGTGGGGCGAGCACATCGATGTCCGTCGGTGAGAGGGAGCCGACGACCTGCACGACCTCGATGCCGGCGCCGTGCTGGCCGGCGCCGACCTGTCGTGCCGTCAGCGCGAGCCAGAGGTCGGGCGAGATCGCGGTGGCCTCCGGGCGGAGGACCGCGCCGGGGTCGGCGAGGACGCCGACGACCACCGATGGTCGGATGGGGAGGGAGCTCAGCAGCGACAACGCCGTCGTGTCGCAGGCGATCCAAGCCGCCCTGCCCCTCCGGCGCAGGAAGCGGGAACGCCATCGCGTCGGAGCGTTGCGGTCCGGTTCCCCGGGCCGGACGAGTCGACGAACGGTCGCGGTGCGCCGGCGGAAACGGTGGTCGAGATCCACCGTCGGTCCCACGCGCTCCCATCCGGTCGGGTCGCCGACTCCGCCGACGACCAGGATCTCGGCGGTGGCGCCGAGGGTTGCCAGGGTGTCGACCAGGTGTCGAACCTGACGGCGGCCGTCGACCGGGAAGGTGGCAGGTACCACGACCACCACGTCGGCGGTCATCGCGCCGTCCTCTGCGTCTCCTCGATCGCTGCGAAGAGGGCCGGAGCGGCGGTCGCGACCGTGAGCTCGCTCTCGGCGAAGCGATGCGCTGCAGCTCCGAGCTCGGCGCGCCGGCGCCCGTCGCGGGCAAGCGCCGTCAGCGCTGCCGCCGCTCCGTCGATGTCGGGGAAGCGCACCACGGCACCGCCACCCGACCGTTCGACGAGCTCCCCGGCTCCGCCGCTCTCGAACGTCACGATCGGCCGACCCGCGAGTGCCGCCTCGACGCACACGAGGGGGAACGCGTCCTCCCGCGCCGGCAGGAGGAACGCGTCGGACACGGCGAACCATCCGCGTGGATCGGGTTGGTGAGGAACGAACCGCACGAGGTCGTCGAGGGCGGCGGATCGCACGAGGGCCTCGAGACCGCCGACGTCGGCGCCACCCACCCAGACGAATCGCCAGTCGACCTCGGGTGCGAGGTCGCGTGCGGCGATCGCGGTGCGCACGAACAGCTCGGGCGCCTTGCGCCAGTGCCGCACGCCCGAGCTCACGACCACGAACGACGAGTCGGGCAGCCCGAGCGCGGAGCGATCCACACCGGCCGTTGTCGCGACGGGAGCGACGAACTCGTAGTGGCGCGAGATCGTCGACGGGTCGACGGCGAAGCGGGCGAGGAGCGCCGACCGCACCGCTTCGGAGACGACGACGTAGCGGTCCGCCGTCTCGAGGTGGGCTCGTGCGAGCGGACCGAGGTGCAACTCGAGCCCGACCGCCATCTCGTGCACGTGGCACAGGACGGGGGCGTCGGGGAGCGCCGGCGCGACGCGCATCGAACCAGCGCAGTGCACGTGGGAGACGTCGACGGGCCCGAGCTCGGCCAGTCGTCGGCGCACGGACGCGACGCGACGCCCCGTCACCGCCTGATGGACCAGGCTCCGGCCCGGGGCGAACGGGAAGCCGGGACCGGCGACGACCACCCGACCCAGCTCGGCGAACTCGTCGTCGAGTCCGCCGTCCGGGTCGATCAGCAGGGTGCTCGTCGCCCACTCCGGATGGTGCGCTCGCATCCAGCGGAGGAAGTGCAGGGCGAGCAGCGAGGGGCCGGACCGCTCGGCGGCGTGAAGGACCGTCAGCAGGTGTCCGCCCGACGTCGACCTCGTGCTCATGCGGCGGAGACTCTACGTTGTTCCGGCGCCGACCAACCGTGGCGCGCGGACCAGGTGAGGAGCGGACATGTGTGGCATTGCGGGCGTCGTCGGGCCGGGAGCCCGTGTTCACGCCCCCGACGTGCGCGCGATGGTCGCCTTCCTCGAGCACCGTGGTCCGGACGAACACGGGATCGTCGAGTACGACGGAGCGGTCCTCGGGAGCTCGCGGCTGTCGATCATCGACGTCGCCGGCGGGCACCAGCCCCTGCTCGACGCCGAGCAGGGGACGGGCCTCGTGTGCAACGGCGAGATCTACGGCCATCGCCGGCTGCGCGCCGAGTTCGCGGACCATCGGTTCGCCACCGGCTCGGACTGCGAGGTCATCCTGCCGATGTACGCCCGGTACGGCGCAGGCCTTCTCGACCGCCTGCCCGGCACCTTCGCCTTCGCCCTCTGGGACGATCGGCGCCGTCGCCTCCTCCTCGCCCGGGACCGGTTCGGCGAGCGCCCCCTCTACTGGACCATGACCGCCGATCATTGCCTCGCGTTCGCCTCCGAGTCGGGCGCGCTCGTGTCGGCGGGCCTGGTCGATCCCCGCCCGGACCCCGAGATGATCTCCCAGATGCTTCGGCAGGGGTACGTGCCCGCCGACCGTTCGATCTGGCAGGGCGTCAACTCCGTGCCCCACGCGGGCTGCCTGGAGTGGGACCTCGGGAAGCGCCCCGTCGTGCGTCGCTGGTGGTCGGCTCCCACGCCCACCGACCGGCGCACCGTGGAGGAGGCCGTCGAATGGTTCCGCGGTGCGCTCGACCGGGCGGTCGACGATCAGCTCGACGCGGACGTGCCGGTCGGCGCGTTCCTGTCGGGCGGCGTCGACTCGGCCACCACGGCCCTGCTCGCCGCCCGTCACCATCCGCGACTCCAGGCCTTCGCATTCGACATGCCCGGGGCCTCGGAGGTGCCGTACGCGACGGCCCTGGCGCAGCGCCACGACATCGACCTACACGTGTACCGGCCGGACGTCTCGGGGATCGCCGAGCGCATCACCGGCCTGGGCCGCATCTGGGACGAGCCGTTCGGCGACTCCTCCGCCCTTCCCACCAGCATGTTGTGCGAGTTCGCCCGCGAGCACGTCACGGTCGTGCTCACGGGCGACGGCGCCGACGAGCTGCTCGGCGGTTACCTCGTGTGGGCCCGCCGGTACCTCGACGACCCCGCGGGCGAGCCCGCTCCCGCTCCGTCGGACGGGCTGCTCGGCGCGCTGCGGTCGCGGATTCGGGCCGGGCGTGCGCCGGCGCCGGACCCGTCGCGGGTCGCCCGCCGCTACGCCGAGTTCCGCCAGTACTTCGACGCGGAGCAGCTGGCGCAGCTCGGGTTGCCGGCGGTCGACGCGTCGTCGGTCGACGTGTCGGCGTACCACTACGCCACGGCCGACGACATCAGCCGCTTCGACCTCGACCACTACCTGCCGGGGGACATCCTGGTGAAGACCGATCGGGCGTCGATGGCTCATGGCCTCGAGGTGCGGTCACCGTTCCTCGACGTCGAGGTCGCCGAGGGATGCCTCGCGCTGCCCAGCCACCACAAGGTCGACGCCACCCACGAGAAGGTGCTGCTCCGACGTGCCTTCGCCGACCAGTGGCCCGACGTCGTTCGTGACCGACCGAAGCAGGGCTTCGGTGCGCCGATGTCCGACTGGCTCGCGTTGCCCGACGTCACCGCCCTCAAGCGCGATCTCCTCGTCGATCCCGTGTCGCCGCTGTTCGAGCTCGTCGAGCGCGATGCCGTGCAGCAGTTCGTCGACGCGGACGACCAGCGGACCTGGAACCTCCTCATGCTGGGCGTGTGGTGGGCCGCCCGAGGACGCCCGGCGCCGACGTCCTAGCGAGGGCTCGACGCGATCCTGTCGAGGGAGGTCTTGACCGTTGCCCGCCAGTCGAGGGTCGGATCCCCGACGGACGAGACGACCACGAGTCGCGCATCGCGGCGCATCACCGTGAACGACACGTGGACGGCGGGGTAGCCCGAGATCGACGTGGTGCCGTTCCACTGCGAGGCCCCGTCTCCCGTGGAGAGGATCTTGGGGGCGGGCGCCTCCCACTGGACGGCGGACTGGGCCCCCAGCTCGTCCCGGGCGTGCGCGTCGAGACACGCACCGAAGCTCGGCTGACCGGTGGTCGCCATCGTCGACGCAGCGTCAGTCGCGGTGGGGTAGTCCCTGAAACCGATCTCGAGAATCGCGTTCGCCCCGGCCGGCGACGAGTGCGCGAACGCCGGACCGGCTCGATCCGGTATCGCCGCTCGAGCGGTTGCCGGATCGAGGCACGCCGAGATGAGCTGGGTGGTCGACCCGGCCGAGACACCCCAGCCGCTCCCGAGGTCCGCCGCGCTCAGGTTCAGGTCCAGCTTGGGAGTGGTGGTGGTGGTCGTGCTGGTCACCGTCGTCGTGGGTGCGGGTTCGCCCGGTGTGAGACCGTGCGAGCCGTACCAGGCGGTCATCCTCGGCTTCAGCGTCTGCCAGATCCGCTCCGCGACGAGGCGGGCCCCCTCCTCGTTCGTGTGACCGCCGTCGATGAACACGTCGTCGTGATCGGTGAGGATGTGGCTGATGTCGATCGTCGGCGGCGTCACCTCGGACGCCGCCACCTGCTGCGCCTCCCCGAGGTACCGGACGGGCTGCCAGAAGAGGAACGGCTCGACGTGATGCTTCTTCGCGAGCGTCAGGGTGAGCAGCTTCCCGCGCTCGTAGACGTGCCCGGCGTCGATGCCGTCCTGGCGGGTGATCTTGTAGTCGAAGGTGAGACCGTTCGGTGCCTGCTTCTGCCCGCCGGTGAACGCCGGGCCCGGATCGATGTCGTTCGGCGACGGGTCACTCGAGGCTCCGGCGTCCGGTGCGATGTGTCGCAGCACCTTCCGGACCAGCGAGTGGTCCAGGTAGGCCGACCACAGGCTCGACGCCGGGGCCGAGTCGTCGGCCCGCTGGGCGAACCGTGTGGCGATCGACATGCCGTACAGGCGCTGGGCGTAGGCGTAGGCCTGGGTGTGCGTCGGCACGGCCTCGTTGAGCAACGACTGGCTCGTGATCTCGTTGGCGCCGTCGTAGAAGACCGCGCCGGCCGGATGGGGCAACTCGGCGAGCTGCTGCTCGAACAGCACCATCTCCTGGAAGTGGGTCCAGCCCCGCTGGCCGTAGTTGCGCACGACGATCGGCACGCCGTCGCGCTCCGCCAACCGGGACACCCAGGACGCCACCGTGTACTCGTCGCGCTGACCCTCACCCCAGGTCGTGGAGCCGCCGAAGAACCACACCACCGGAAGCGCCGAGCGCTCACCCTTCGGAAGGTACGACCGGCGGACCCACCCGTCGATGTTGACGTACTTCGACCTGAAGTTGTTCGGCCGTGTCTCGGTGAAGGGCCAGTAGCCGCCCGTCGGTCGTTGGATCTCGTCGAAGTACTCCTCGCGCCACGGGTAGGCCGCCATGGCGGGGACGTCGTTCCGCGGGTCGCGGGGCAGTGCCGACGTCACCGGCGACGGGTCTCCCGAGGCGCCGGCGACGGGCGCCACGGGTTCGGCGTGGAGGCGGTCCCACGTCCACCCCGACCCGAAGTCGACCGCGAGCACGACCATCACCAGGCCGACGAGGCGGAGCACGCGGGTGGGCCGGGTGATCACCGCCCGACCGGACGCGGCAGCGAGTGAGCCGGCACCGTCGGAGTCTGCGTGCCCCGCCGCCTGGTGCCAGGTGCCCGAGCCCGGCCACGCGATGGCCCGTCGAGGATGGATCACCCGACGCGTCGCCCAGAGCGGGAGGAACGTGACCACGTAGACGACCCCGAGGAGTGCGGCGACCAGGGCGTCGACGACCCGAACCGAATACCGCGTCACGATGCGGGCGACGTCGACACCGGCGATGATCGCCACTCCGGCTGCAGCGGCGATGACGGCGAAGGCGATGGTGCGGACCTGATGGTGAGTGGCCGCGCCGAGCACGGCGAGGGCGGCTGGCACCCATGCCGGAGCCCACCGTGTCAACGAGTTGCGAACAGCAGTCACATCGTCGCCCCTCCCCGAAGCGAGACTCCTCGCGCACGTCTCACCAGGCTCGGACGGATACCCTAGCGACGCGACACCTCGACCAGGATGCGGGCGACGATGACGGGGAAGACGACTGGGACCCATCGGAGCATCGAGGACCACCCCGCGGGTGGGCCCCGGCTGCCATTGCCGACGCTGTTCGGACTCCGGCTCAAGCACGCCGGCCGCCTCGCCCGCGAGGTCGCGTCGCTCTCCGCGGCCCAGGGCACCTGGTGGCTGCTCCCGGCCGTCCTGGTCGTGGTCGTGATCACCGTGCTCGCGTCGGCGACGTCGGCCACCGTGCCCTATCTGGTGTACGCGCTCTTCTGAGAGGCGATCGGATCATCGAGTACGGTCGCGCCGTGGGGTCATCTGGACGCAAGCAGCCGTTGCGGCGTCCGCTCGAGGGAGCGACCGTCCTCGGCATCAGCGCGCTGTACCACGACTCCGCCGCAGCGGTGGTGCGCGACGGTCGCGTCGTGGCCGCGGCCCAGCAGGAGCGTTTCAGCCGGATCAAGCACGACGCTGCCTTCCCCGTCGATGCGATCCGCTCGTGTCTCGAGTCGGCGGAGGTGGCGGTCGACGGCCTCGACGCCGTCGCGTACTACGACAAGCCGCTCACCACCTTCACCCGCGTGCTCAGCAGCTACGTCGCCGCCGGCCCGCGCGGCATCACCACGTTTCCCAAGGCGATCCGAGAGTGGGGAACGCGGAAGTTGTGGACGTCGTTCGAGATCGAGCGAGGCATCCGTTCGCTCGGGTACCGAATGCCCGACGACCTGCTGTACGCGGAGCATCACGTCAGTCATGCGGCCGCGGCGTTCTTCCCGTCACCGTTCGAGCGGGCGGCGATCCTGACGATGGACGGCGTGGGCGAGTGGACGACGAGCTCGATCGGCGTGGGTCGCGGACGCACCGTCGAGGTGCTCAGGGAACAGCACTTCCCCGACTCGCTGGGGCTCCTGTACTCCGCGTTCACCTCGTACTGCGGCTTTCGCGTGAACTCGGGCGAGTACAAGCTGATGGGCCTCGCCCCCTACGGCGAGCCCCGCTACGTCGATCGCATCCTCGATCACGTCGCGCACCTCGAGGACGACGGTGCGCTGCGCCTCGATCTTCGTTACTTCGACTTCCTCACCGGACGCCGCATGGTGAGCAGCCGTTTCGAGGAGCTGTTCGGCGGACCGGCGCGGGAGCCGGAGGGCGACCTCGATCAGCGGGTCTGCGATCTCGCCCGATCCGTGCAGGAGGTCGCCGAGCGGGTCGTCCTCGCCGCCGCCACCACGGCGAAGGAGCTCACCGGTGAGCGCGACCTCGTGCTCGCCGGCGGGGTGGCGCTCAACTGCGTGGCCAACGGCCGGCTCCGTGACACCGGTCTGTTCGACCGGATCTGGGTGCAACCCGCCGCGAACGACGCCGGGAGCGCGCTCGGCTGCGCCCTCTGGGCCACCCACGAGGTGTTCGAGCAGTCGCGTACGCCGCAGGACAACGCGATGTCGGGCTCGCTGCTCGGTCCCCGCTTCGCTCCCGACGTCGTCGCCGACGGCCTCGAGGCCGCCGGCCGCCCCTTCGAGCGGATTCCCGATCCGGCCGAGCGCGCCCGCCGCGTCGCCGGCCTGCTCGCGGACGGCGACGTCGTCGCGGTCTTCCAGGGCCGCATGGAGTTCGGGCCGCGTGCGCTCGGGAACCGGTCGATCCTCGCCGATCCGCGCGACCCGTCGATGCAGCGGACGCTCAACCTGCGCATCAAGCAGCGCGAGAGCTTCCGTCCCTTCGCTCCGGCGGTGCTCGCCGACCACGCCGCCGACTGGTTCGGGCTCGCGGAGGCGAGCCCGTACATGACCTTTGTGGCCCCGGTCGCGGCGGAGCACGCCCGGACGGAGGAGCACTCCGCCGCAGAGGAGCAGACGGACGAGTGGCTCGCGCCGCTCGAGCGACTGGCGACCGTGCAGTCGGACATCCCGGCGGTGACCCACGTCGACCTGAGCGCGCGGGTGCAGACGGTCGACGAGACCACGGCGCCCGACCTGTTCCCGATCCTGCAGGCGTTCCATGGCGCCACGGGGTGCCCCGTGCTGGTCAACACCAGCTTCAACCTTCGTGGTGAGCCGATCGTCTGCACCCCCGAGGACGCCTACCGCACGTTCATGAACTGCGACCTCGATCACCTGCTCATCGAGGACTGCCTGCTCCACAAGGCGGACCAGCCGGTGTGGGAGGGTCCGTCGCCGCGTCGTGTGGTGGATTGAGGGGATGGGTGGGGTTGGGTAGGTCGGTGGTGACGGCGTGTGTTGCGCCGTCGGCGGCGATGTATCTGGATCAGCGTGGTGATGTGCGGGCGTGTTGTTGGAACTCGTTGCATCCGGTGGGCAATGTGGGCGGCGACTCGTTTATGGCATCTGGTTTGGTGAACGTTAAAGACGAGGAGTTGCGTGCTGCGCTCGCGGTGGACGATTACTCGTTGGGTGTCATGCGTGTGCGCGATGGCGGCTCGGCAATGGCGCGTTGGTGTTCGCTCGTAGTTTCGATCACCCTGTCGTTGAGGTCTCCGTTGGGGTATCAGGCGAGATCTCGTTCGCGATGTCGAACACGTGCAATTTGCAGTGTGTGATGTGTCGAAGTGGTCGTCGTCGATTGGGCTCAGCGTGAGCATCTGCCGCCGTTGCCGGAGGTGTATCACGAGCAGGTTTCTTCAGGCTCCGTAGTTCTTGCCGCATCTGAGGTCGGCGAAGTTCTTGGGTGGTGAGCCGTTCCTGCAGCGGGAGACGTTTCGGATCTGGGATCTGATGACGGAGTTGGGGTTGAGTGTTCCGTGCAGTGTGACGACGAACGCGACGCAGTGGGGGCCGCGTGTGGAGCGGGTGCTCGAGGCGCTTCCGGTGTCGATCACGGTGTCGCTCGATGGGGTGTCTGCGGCGACGTACGAGTCGATTCGTGTGGGGGCGTCTCATGGGGCGGTGATGGCGAACATCGAGCGGTTCCGGGAGGCGGCGACGCGGCGGGGTGATACGTCGTTTTCGTTGACGTGGTGTTTGATGCCGAACAATTGGCGTGAGTTCGGTGACTATCTGTTGTTGGCGGATCGGCTAGATTGTCTGGCGGGTGTGAACACGGTTCCCGAGCCGGCGGTGTTCGATATCGAGCGGTTGCCGGTGGAGGAGCTCGAGGGGATCGTTGCGGCGTTGGAGGTGGAGGAGCGGACTCGGTTGGGGGGGTTGTCGCGTAATCGGGCGGTGTGGGATCACCAGTTGGACCGGTTGCGGAACCTGGTCGCGACCGGCCGCGACGGCACCACCGTCTGGATCGAAGCCCCGACCGACGGACCGTCGAACGGCCCGCCGGGGCCTCGTCCGGTCGAGGGTGCTCGGAGGTTGGCGGCGGAGTTGGCGGACGAGTGGGGTTCTCGTCGGGTCGCGGAGTTGACTTGATCGGGACGGATCGTCGTGTGGTGACGTTCGCGTCGCCGATCGCTGCGCTGGGGGCGGTGTCGTGGGTCGGTCTCGATGCGTGGGGCGCGATCCGGATGGAGTTGGCCGGTATGATGCGCCAGGTGATCGATCAGGCGATGAACTCGCCGGCATGGTCGGGGTCGACCTGCATGGAGAACGCAGCAGTGCGTGGTGCCGGGCGAGGACCGTCGCACGCTTCGTGGCCGCCCGGTGGACGACGTGATCACCGAGGACGGCACACTCGGCTACCGCATCCTCCTCGTCCAGGGCACGGCCGCCTGAGGGTAGTATCGGTCGAATGTTCCGCCGCCGCCGGCGCCCGTTCCGGGCCGGTCGCCACGACGAGGCCGGGCCGGTCCTGCAGTCGCCTCCGCAACCGCCGTCCGGCACCGCGTGCGCCGCTCCGTCGGCGGCGATGTACCTGGATCAGCGCGGTGACGTCCGGGCGTGTTGTTGGAACTCGCTGCACCCGATGGGCAACGTCGAGAACGACACGCTCCACGACATCTGGTTCGGTGGTCGGGCCGACGAGCTGCGTGCTGCGCTCGCGGCGGACGACTACTCCCTCGGATGCCACGCGTGCGCGCAGATGGCGGCTCGTGGCAACGACGCCTTGGTGTTCGCCCGCAGCTTCGATCACCTGCCGGTGACGACACCGCTCGGCTACCCGAGCGAGATCTCGTTCGCGATGTCGAACACGTGCAACCTCCAGTGCGTGATGTGTCGGGGGGAGTGGTCGTCGTCGATCCGCGCCCAGCGCGAGCATCTGCCGCCGTTGCCGGAGGTGTACCACGACCGGTTCTTCGACGAGCTCCGCGAGTTCCTCCCGCACCTGACGTCGGCGAAGTTCCTCGGCGGTGAGCCGTTCCTGCAACGGGAGACCTACCGCATCTGGGACCTGATGACCGAGCTCGGCCTGCGCATCCCCTGCAGCGTCACGACCAATGCCACCCAGTGGAGCCCGCGTGTCGAGCGCGCGCTCGACGCTCACCCCGTCTCGATCACCGTCTCGCTCGACGGGATGTCCGCAGCGACCTACGAGTCGATCCGCGTCGGCGCCTCCCACGAGGCGGTCATGGCCAACGTGGCCAGGTTCCACGAGGCGGCGCGGCGCCACGACACGTTCTTCTCGCTGACGTGGTGCCTGATGCCGGACAACTGGCACGAGTTCGGCGACTACCTGCTCCTCGCCGACCGACTCGACTGCGTCGCCGGCGTCAACACCGTTCCCGAGCCGAGGCGTTCGACATCGAGCGGCTGCCGGTGGAGCAGCTCAGAGACGATCGTCGCGACTCTCGAGACCGAGGAGCGAACGCGGCTGCGGGGCCTGTCGCGCAACCGGCCCGTCTGGGACCACCAACTGGACCGGCTGCGCAAGCTGGTCGCCACCGGTCACGAGGGAACGACGGTGTGGATCGGGGCGCCGACGAACGGCCCCTCGAACGGCCCGTCCCAGGGCCCGTCGAACGGTCCGCCCGGGCCCCGTCCCGTCGCCGGCGCCATGGCCGTCGCGCGTGAGATGGCGGAGGGGTGGGCTGAACGTCCGATCGCCGAGATGAGCGTCGGGACGGATCGCCGCATCGTGACCTTCACGTCGCCCGTCGACGCCCTGCAGACCGATTCCTGGGTCGGACGCGACGCCTGGGACGCGGTTCGCGCCGCGTTCATCGCCGACCCCGACTCGGTCTGGGCGCCGGTCGAGCTCGGCGACGTCCCGGCGTCGATCGCCTGCATGGAGGGCAGCGGTGTCGTGTCGGGCGAGGGGACCGTCGCGCTCCGTGCGTACTCCGTGGACGACGTCATCGACGACGACGGCACGCTCGGGTACCGCATCCTGCTCGTGCAGGGTCCGTCGCCGCGTCGTGTGGTGGATTGAGGGGATGGGTGGGTTGGGTGGGTCGGTGGTGACGGCGTGTGTTGCGCCGTCGGCGGCGATGTATCTGGATCAGCGTGGTGATGTGCGGGCGTGTTGTTGGAACTCGTTGCATCCGTTGGGCAATGTGGGCAGCGACTCGTTGCATGACATCTGGTTTGGTGGTCGGGCCGAGGAGTTGCGTGCTGCGCTCGCGGTGGACGATTACTCGTTGGGGTGTCATGCGTGTGCGCAGATGGCGGCTCGTGGCAATGACGCGTTGGTGTTCGCTCGTAGTTTCGATCACCTGTCGGTGGGGTCTCCGTTGGGGTATCCGAGCGAGATCTCGTTCGCGATGTCGAACACGTGCAATTTGCAGTGTGTGATGTGTCGGGGGGAGTGGTCGTCGTCGATTCGGGCTCAGCGTGAGCATCTGCCGCCGTTGCCGGAGGTGTATCACGACGGGTTCTTCGAGGAGCTCCGTGAGTTCTTGCCGCATCTGAGGTCGGCGAAGTTCTTGGGTGGTGAGCCGTTCCTGCAGCGGGAGACGTTTCGGATCTGGGATCTGATGACGGAGTTGGGGTTGAGTGTTCCGTGCAGTGTGACGACGAACGCGACGCAGTGGGGGCCGCGTGTGGAGCGGGTGCTCGAGGCGCTTCCGGTGTCGATCACGGTGTCGCTCGATGGGGTGTCTGCGGCGACGTACGAGTCGATTCGTGTGGGGGCGTCTCATGGGGCGGTGATGGCGAACATCGAGCGGTTCCGGGAGGCGGCGACGCGGCGGGGTGATACGTCGTTTTCGTTGACGTGGTGTTTGATGCCGAACAATTGGCGTGAGTTCGGTGACTATCTGTTGTTGGCGGATCGGCTTGATTGTCTGGCGGGTGTGAACACGGTTCCCGAGCCGGCGGTGTTCGATATCGAGCGGTTGCCGGTGGAGGAGCTCGAGGGGATCGTTGCGGCGTTGGAGGTGGAGGAGCGGACTCGGTTGGGGGGGTTGTCGCGTAATCGGGCGGTGTGGGATCACCAGTTGGACCGGTTGCGGAACCTGGTCGCGACCGGCCGCGACGGCACCACCGTCTGGATCGAAGCCCCGACCGGGCCTCGTCCGGTCGAGGGTGCTCGGAGGTTGGCGGCGGAGTTGGCGGACGAGTGGGGTTCTCGTCGGGTCGCGGAGTTGACGGTGGGGACGGATCGTCGTGTGGTGACGTTCGCGTCGCCGATCGCTGCGCTGGAGGCGGTGTCGTGGGTCGGTCTCGATGCGTGGGACGCGATCGGGTCGGGGTTGGCCGGTGTGGTCGCGGAGTGGTCGATGGTGGAGCTCGCCGGCGTGGTCGGGGTCGACTGCATGGAGGGCAGCGGTGTGGTGCCGGGCGAGGGGACCGTCGCGCTTCGTGCGTACGCGGTGGACGACGTGATCACCGAGGACGGCACACTCGGCTACCGCATCCTCCTCGTCCAGGGCACGGCCGCCTGAGCCGGGACTCCCCCGATTCGGCTCCGAGCGTGCCGGGTAGTCTGTTGGTCCGATGAGCAATCGACGCGAGCTGGTGCGTTCCCGCCAGTGGTGGGGACACAAGATCCCGCCGGTGCTGGGGGTGGCCGCCCTCGCGATCGGCCAGGGCGGCGTCTCGGGGGCCGATCTGCGGGACCTCGTCGTGTTGTTCGTGTCGATGGTGGGACTGGCAGCGTTCGGGCACGTGGTCAACGACGTGTCCGACATCGAGGCGGACCGCCGGGGTGGCAAGGCGAACCTCATGGCCGGCATGGACGTCGCCGGTCGGGTGCGGCTCGTGGGCCTCTCGCTCGTCGTCGGCCTCGTGCCGTGGGTCTGGCTTCCGGCCCGAGCCGGCGCCCGGGCCGCCGTCCTCGCCGAGTTCCTGCTGCTCGTCGCGTACTCGAAGATGCGCTTCTGATCCCGGCTCAAGGCGAGAGGTTGGCTCGGGGCGCTTGCGGACGCGTCCTACGCGTACGCACTGCCCTTCATGCTGGTCCTCGTCCTGTTCGGGCCCCTGCACGACCGGTCGACCCGCCCGGCGTCGGTCGCCCTGCTCGGCGTGTGGGCGCTCGCAGTGGGCCTGCGGGGCATCCTCTGGCACCAGATCGGCGACCTCGAGGTGGATCGCGCTGCGGGGGTGGTGACGGCGGCGGCCCGCCTCGATCGCGATCGAACCGAGGCGCTCGTGTCCAACGTACTGCTGCCCCTCGAGATCGTCGGGGGCGTGGCCCTCGCGATCCTGGCCGACGCGTCGTGGCTGCCCTGGCTCCTCTGCGGCTTCGTGGTGTGGCGCAGCTTCCAGATCAAGATGCTGTGGGAGCCGCCGTTCGAGCTCGCGACGCTGCGCCGCCGCGCCGATCGGGTGGATCTCATCGGGTTCGGGTTCGTGAACGAGTTCATCGAGCGCTGGCTGCCGGTTGCCGCGCTGACGGCGCTCGCGCTCGATTCACCGTGGTGGTGGCCGGCGCTCGTGATCCACGTTCTGGTGTTCCCGAGCGCGCTCCGATCGTTCATCGCACGCGACCTCTGGCTCATCCCCGACGCGATCGAGCGTCTGCTGCTCTCCTGGGGCACGCGCGGTGAGATCCGCCAGGTGGCGCAGAACCGGGCGGCGCGGGTCCGCTCCGGTCCCTCGAAGTCCGACCTCCCCAGTGGTCGGTTCGTGTTCGTCGTCTGCGGTCCGGCGTCGCACCTTCGCACCCTCGCGACGGCCGTCCGCCACCTGCGCCCCGTCACGCGGTCCGAGATCTGGGTCCTCACCGACAGCACGCGGAACTCCGAGCCGATCGATCTGACGGGCATCGACCATCTCGTGGACGTCGCCACCCCGACCGCCTTCGACGATCATCAGGCGTCCATCTGGCTCAAGACCTCGGTGCACCGCCATCTCCCCGAGGGGGAGTGGTGCTATCTGGACAGCGACATCATCGCCACCGTGCCGGGCGTGGACGGGGTGTTCGCCGAGCGCCGTGGCCCCGTGGCCTTCGCCTCCGACGTCACGATCCGCGAGAACTCCGTCGACCGCTTCAGCCCGTGGGCCATGAACTGCGACTGCGCCGGCGTCGGCGACGAGCACTCCTGCTCGCACCTGCGCGATCAGCTTCTCGTCCGCTTCGGTCTCGACGTGCCCGGCGACTGGCTCCACTGGAACGGTGGTGTGTTCCTGTTCGGGCCCGACAGCGCGTCCTTCCTCGATCTCTGGCACGAGCGCACGATCACCTCGTTCGCGTGGCCCGAGTGGAAGACCCGCGACCAGGGCACGCTCATCGCCACCGTCTGGTCGCTGGGCCTGCAGGACCTGCCTCGGGTGTCGCCCGAGTTCAACTTCATCGCCGATCTCGGCAACCACGACCTCTGCCTCGATCTCGCACGCGGCTGGGCCCACCATCCGTCGGGGCCCTGGTTCGATCCGAAGTTCCTGCACCTCTACACGAGCCCCCTCGACGAGCCCGGATGGAGTCTCGGCCGCGACGTGGAGGCGGTGGTGCTCCGCCGGAGTCGCGTGCGCGTGTACCGGTGGGAGCGTTCGGTGGTCGCAGCGCGCGCCAAGCATCGCGTGTACTCGGTGAGGACCCGCATCCGGAAGGTCTTCGTGACCGACATCCCGAAGGTCACGAACGAGATCGGGCAGCGGGTCAAGTTCGCCTGGTACCGCACGCACGCGCCGGCCGGTCGCGTGCTCAACTGGGTCACGTGGTTCTTCGATCCGCGCCGGCTGAGCCCGACCCGGATCAAGCAGGGGATACGTCGTCGGCGTGGCCTCGACGTCGATCCACCGCAGCCCACCGAGGTCGTCGAGCGGCAGGCCTCCCGAACGTCATCCTGAGTGCTCGGCGAGCACCTCGTGACGCTCGAGCCGGTGACCCGGCACGCGAACGCGACCGATCGTGCGAACGGAGTCCGGGAGCCGACCGTCCTTCATCTCCGGTACCCCGCCGAAGTAGAAGTCACGGTCGACCGCGAGGATCTCGAACTCGTCGTCGGCGCTCCCGGTGGCGTCCGCGCCGGGGGGAACCCGCCGGTAGTGGATGTTGGCGGCGCCGTCGGCGAGGACACCTGCTGCGATCGCCGGACGTACCGCATCGGTGCGGTTCGCCTTCGAACCGTGGAACAGGTTGTGCGCGTAGATGACGGCCTGACCGGCGCGGACCGGCACGCAGGTCAGATGCGGTTCGAGCTCGTCGTCGAAGTCGAGGTACAGCGACGGGGTGTCGATCGAGCGGATGGTGGGTCGGAGCCGGTGCGACCCGGCGATGACCTGGAGCGCTCCGTTCTGCTCGTCGACGTCGACCAGCGGGCACCAGATCGACAGGGACAGCGACGCCGACTCGTCCACGGAGTTCCAGTCCTGGTGAGGCGTCGGCGCGCTCGACGGCCCCGTTCCCTTCGCGAGGAAGGTGGCGCCGCCGACCCCGCCTCCATCGAGGTGGCCAGGCGGTGGGCTCACCGTCTCGGTGATCGTCCGGTCGATCTCACGGTTGACCGGCATGGGGAGGTCGTGGATGTTCGAGTAGATGCCCTCGAACTCGGCGGGCCCGTATCGAGCCCACAACCGCTGCAGGGTGCGCAACTGCCCGGCGTCGAGGAACGGAACTCGAACGAAGCCGTCGCGCCGGAATGCTCGCTCGAGCTCGTCGTCACGGAAGCGCATGCGAGTCCGCTCTCGTGACGACCAGGCGGCTCTCCGGGTCGGAGTCGTCGTCGGCAGGTTGGAGGACGGCGAGGAGCCGCGTCGGCTCGCGCCCGTCGTCCTCGAAGGTGAGGTTGGCCACGTGGGCACCGTTGTCGTTGGTCGTCATGTCGATGCGGAGCGTTCCCCCGGTGGTGGTCGCGAAATGGGTCATGACCTGTTCGAGTCCGATCCCGATCCACGAGTCGGGCCGGAGCCAGGCGGCCCAGTCGGGGGCGTTGACGCGGCGGACCACCTCGTGGTGGAACACCAGCTCGAAGGGTTGGTCGGGGAGTGCGACCGGACCGGGCAAGGACGCACCGGGAGAGGAGATCGTCACGGCGGTGCTGCGCTCCGAGGTCGTCTGCTCCAGCCGATCGAGCACCGCCGCCCATTCGCGCGCGGCCTCGGGGCCCAGCGATCGCATCTCGTCGTCCCGCCGCCGCAGCGCGTCGAGCGCCGATCGGCGCTCGGGGAGCGGCAGGCGCGCCAGGTCGAACCGCCGTGGCCCGTCGACCCAGATGATCTTGGCTCGGGTCCCGAGACGGTCGGCGACCGTCAGGAACCCCGGGAGCTCGCTCCAGTTCCCCGCCATGAGGCACATGCAGAGCTCGACCGTCGCGCCGGTGCGCTGCGTCACCTCGATGAAGCGGTCGACGTTGCTCCAGAGGCGATCCGGGTCCACTCCGACCCGGATCGCACGGAGCACCTCGTCGTCGACCGCGTCGACCGACACGATGACGTCCATGGCGAGCTCCTCGAGATACCGCTCCACGTCGCGGCCCCAGACGGTCCCGTTCGTGGTGACGCTCACCTCGCATCCGACCCCCAGCCGCGTCAGGTCGTCCCAGACGCGGTGGTTCTCCCGCGCGAGGAACGGCTCGCCGCCCTTGAACAGTGCTCGCTCGAGGTGCGGCAGGAACTCGCCCAGTTCGTCGAAGAATCGGTCGTCGTACGCCGGGGCGAGTGGGGGGCGCCCGTCGCGGGTGCGACGGATCGTCGACGACAACCCGCCGTTGCACATGACGCACGCGAGGTTGCAGCGATTCGACATCGCGAAGTCGATCAACGCCGGGTAGTCGCCCGTCGACGCCGCGTACCGATCGAACGACGCGGCGAGGGACCGCGACCGACGGCCGGCCTCGACGCCGGACCGACACTCCCAACAGCCGAGGCCGTAGTCGGACGCGGCCAGCGCGTCGCGGAGCCGTTCGGCGGCTGCGCCGTCCCAGATCTCGCGTAGCGAGCGCCGTTCCGGACCGGTGACCCGCCCGAGGACGTTGGCGATCCCGCAACAGGCGGCGACGTAGCCGTCGGGCCGGAGGTAGAGCGCCGTGGACGGCGCGAGACACGCGGTCGGCGACGCGGGACGGTCCCCACCGGATGTCCCCATCGGAGTCCCGACGTTCCGCGTGGTACCCACCTCGTCCTTCCGTCCCAGACGCCACCCGACCCGCGGCGATACGGCGGAGCGGGGGCTACGGGTCGAATGGTACCGGAGCCCGCTCGAACCCTGCCATCGTCGCGCCGCTGTCCGAGGCCGCCCGCGGTATGGTGAGGATCCGCTGGTGGACCGAGATTCCGCGGGATCTCGACGGAATGGGTGACCGCATGGGCGCGAAGCGACGACAGTTCGAGAATCGCTCGCTGCAGCGGAGGTTCGACCGGGACGGCTTCGTGGTGCTTCCCGCGCTCGGCCCCGCGGAGGTCGAGGCGGCTCTCGGCGTCTTCGAGCGTCACTCGTCGGGGATCGACGAGGGCTACTACGCCAGCATCCACAGCACCGATCAGTCCTACAAGCGCTCCGTGGACGCCGAGCTCCAGAAGATCGTGTGGCCACCGTGCGACCGACTCCTGACAGGTCATCGCTGCCTCATCGCCTCACTGATGGTCAAGCCGGCCGGTGGGAACACGGTCGTCCCCGTTCACCAGGACTGGAACACCGTCGACGAGACCGTCGGCGCAGGCCTCACCTGCTGGATGCCGCTCACTCCCGTGACCGAGCTCGAAGGTCGATTCCGACTGCTTCCGGGGAGTCACCGATGGGTCGACGCGCTCCGCGGGAGCCCCGGGTTCCCGACGCCCTACCAGCAGATCAGCGAGGAAGTGAACCGCGACCACATGGTCGACCTCGAGGTCGGCGTCGGCGACGTCCTCATCATGGACGGTCGCGTGCTGCACACCACGCCCCAGAACCGATCGGGTCGAACCCGCGTGGCCGCCTACGTCAACGCGATCCCCGACGGTCTCCACCCGCTCCACTACTACCGCCGCGAGGACGGTGTCGTCGAGGGATACGAGGTGGACGACGACTTCTTCACCAGCTTCAACATCGGGGAGCGCCCCTGGGGCCGGCTGTTCACCGAGATCGACGGATACGAGGTCACGCCGCTCACGATCGGCGACGTCGAGCGGCACCGGGGTCGTCGTCGCCGCCGACTCCGTACCGTGCGGTGAGCGGCAACTCGGTGCGACGGACCGTCCGGTAGCGTTCGCGCCGTGGCGCAGAGCGACGTGAGGCCCGAGCCGCGCCGTCGTCGTTCGGCACGTCGCGTCGCACCCGTCGCGCGGGTGCTCGGGTTCGTCGTGGTGGCGGCGCTCCTCGACCTGTCCGTCGGCAGCGCTCTCCACCGTTGGATGCCCGAGCACGGGCCCGTGGTTCGGACGCGCGTGAACGTGTCGGGTCGGGTGGTGACGGTGCATGATCCGCGGGCGGATCTTCCGGCGATGGCGGGTGCGTCGTGGGCGGATGCGTATTTCCGTGAGGTGCAGTTGACGCCGTCGTCGTATTGGCCGTTCACCGAGACGCGTCCGGGGTCGTTCTCGGGGAAGTACGTGAATGTGGTGGGGTGGGAGCGTCGGTCGTATCGGCCGGTGGGTGTGGGGTCGGGTTCGCCGGTGGTGTGGATGTTCGGTGGGTCGGCGTTGTGGGGTGAGGGTCAGCGGGACGGGTTCACGGTGCGTCGTATGTGGCGCGTCGGGCGGGGGAGCGTCGGGGTTGCCGGTGGTGGTGCGGAACTTCGGGCAGCGGGGGTGGACGCATTTTCGGAGGATGTTGTTGTTCGAGCAGTTGTTGGCGTCGGAGCCGTTGCCGGATGTGGTGGTGTTCTACGACGGTGGGAACGAGGTGAATGCGCAGTCGTTGAGTGTGAAGGGTGTGCCGACGCATGTGTTGGTGGATCAGTACGCGGCGTTGATCTCGGGCGGCATCGCCGACGACGTCACGCCCCGTACCTCTCCGGCCGTTCCCTCGACCTGGCGACGGTTTGCCACGTCCTACGGCGAGTACTCCGCCGTGCGTCGCGCCGCGTCGGGCATCGCATCGTTGTTCGGCGGGTCGTCGGAGGCCGGAGCGTCGCCACGTCCCCCGGCGCGGAGCGTGTACACCCCGGACCGGGAGGACGTCGAGGCCGCGATGAAGGTCTACGAGCGCGGCCGACGGCTGAGCCTGCACCTCGCGACGGAACATCACGTCGCGCCGGTGTTCGTGTGGCAGCCCACGCAGCCGAGCCGGCTCGAGCGGTATGCCGAGTCGCTGCTGACGGCGCCGACGGTGGACCTGTCCCGAGCGGTCCGCGGCGACCTCTTCGTCGACGGCGTGCACACGAACGAGCCGGGCGCTCGGATGGCCGCGGACGCCCTCTGGCCGCTGATCGTCGATGCCCTGCCTCCGGCAGGTCGACCCCCGTCGAACTCGTCGGCGGAGTCCACCACCACGTCGACGGTCGCGCCATCGATCGGCTCGGCGGCCGAGCAGATCGCGACGGCCTCGGCGCTGCTCGAGGCCGCTGCCGGCGACCCGTGCGCGGTCGAGCGATGGAAGGTCTGGCTGGGTTCGCTCCGCGCCGAGACCCCTGACGATCGGGCGAAGCTCGCCGCCCTGACCCAACGCTTCCTCGACCTCCTGGTCTCGGCGGCGCCCGCCACCGTGGCGACACATTCGGCGGCCGTCGCCGAGGTCGCCCGCCGGCTGCCGGCGGAGTTCGCCCGAGCCGACATCGATCCGTCGTACGGAGCGGTCCCGCAGATGCCGTTCGTGGACGATCCGGCGAGCACCTTCCCAGCGGACTTCGAGGCCGTGAGCGCGGCGGTCGCGGCGGGGTGCACCGCCCCCGACGCGGGTGCGGGCGACCGATGAGCCCGACCGCTCACCCGTCCACGGCGCGCCGCCTCCTCCTGGCGGTCGTGCCGCTGGTGCTGGCTGTGGTGTTCCTGGCGACGGGGGATCGGCAGCGCGCCGCCGTGACCGGCGCTGTCGCCGTCGCGCTCGTTGCGGCGATCGCCCTCGGTGTCCCCGTCGAGCGATGGCTCGGCCGCGGCGTCGGCGCGATCCTCCACGTCGTGGGGCTGGTGTTCAGCACGCTCGTCGGCCTGGCACTCGTCGCCGTCGGCGCGGTGTTGCGACTCGGTGGGTTCGATCCGCTCACGCCGAGCTCGTTGCAGGGCAACCAGTGGCACCGGTCCGTCGACACGGAGGAGAGCGACCGGTTGAGCGACGCACCCTTCGGCGTCGAGCGGTCCGACCTCGAATCGCCTCGCCGGAAGGCACGGCGAGACGGACGGCGCGGGCCGGTCCGCTCCCTCGTGCTGGCCGTCGGCACGGTGGCGGCGCTCGTGCTCGCCGACGCCGGGGTCGGCGTGGCGTGGCGGGCGCTCGCCGACCGCGACGCGACGTCCCTCGACGCGTCGCCGTCGGTGAATCTGTCGGGTCGGGTGGTGACGGTGCATGATCCGCGGGCGGATCTTCCGGCGATGGCGGGTGCGTCGTGGGCGGATGCGTATTTCCGTGAGGTGCAGTTGACGCCGTCGTCGTATTGGCCGTTCACCGAGACGCGTCCGGGGTCGTTCTCGGGGAAGTACGTGAATGTGGTGGGGTGGGAGCGTCGGTCGTATCGGCCGGTGGGTGTGGGGTCGGGTTCGCCGGTGGTGTGGATGTTCGGTGGGTCGGCGTTGTGGGGTGAGGGTCAGCGGGACGGGTTCACGATTGCGTCGTATGTGGCGCGTCGGGCGGAGGCGTCGGGGTTGCCGGTGGTGGTGCGGAACTTCGGGCAGCGGGGGTGGACGCATTTTCAGGAGATGTTGTTGTTCGAGCAGTTGTTGGCGTCGGAGCCGTTGCCGGATGTGGTGGTGTTCTACGACGGTGGGAACGAGGTGAATGCGCAGTCGTTGAGTGTGAAGGGTGTGCCGACGCATGTGTTGGTGGATCAGTACGCGGCGTTGATCTCGGGCGGCATCCCCGACGACGCCTCCGACGCGACTCCGGACGACGACACCCCGTGGTCGATCGCCTGGAAGGCCTACACCGACGCGTCGGCGATCCGCCGGGGCGTGAAGTGGTTGCGCGCGACCCTTGCCGGTGACGCAGGAGCCTCCGGGCTCGACCGCGCCGACACCCCGTCGAGCAGTCCTCGCCCGCTGTACACCCCGACGTCGCAGGACGCGTCGAACGCCGTGAAGGTCTACCGACGTGGTCGGAGCCTGTCGCAGTATCTCGCTCGTCGGGCCGGCGTCGCGCCTCTGTTCGTGTGGCAACCGCTCCGAGGCACCGCCGCCGATGCCGAGGCGGCCGGGGAGATCGATGCACCCACCGTGAACCTGTCGAATGCCCTCGCCGGCCACGAGGACGTGTTCATCGACTCGATGGACACCAACGAGGACGGCGCGCGCCTGGTCGCCGATCGGCTCTGGGACGAGATCGCGAGGCGCCTCAGGGGCTGACCTGGGTGAGCCTCCACTCGGTCTCGAACTGCAGGCCGGGGCGGGTGCTCGGATCGCCGAGTACGCGGAACGTGCCCGTCACCGACGCGAGCGCCCCGACGTGCTCGTGGAGATGGTCCTCGGGGTCGCGACGGGTGAGCACCGCCACGCGGATCTTGAACGCGCCCGGGGAGAACGGCAGCCGGTCGGTCTGGACGTCGACGACCCAGGTGCCGCGTCGTCCCAGGATGTCGCTCGGCCCGATGTCCGGATCGGCGAACACCGCTCGACCCATGGTGTACATCGACATCACCAGCTCGCCGTCGACCGGCTCGTGGACCGTGACCTCGAAGTGGAATCGAAGCCGATCGTTCGAGTTGATCGCCGGTGGGTCGAACACGATCGGTCCGAGCGCGACGTGCTCGTGGTCGGTCACCAGGTCGATGTGGTCGAGCGTGGGAAGGCGCTCGTCCTTGCCGGGGTCGGTGTTGGTGTCGGTGCCGAGATAGTGCTCCACCGCGCTGAGCGGGTCGCCCTCGAACACGACCCTGCCGCCGTCGAGGAGCACCGCGTGGTCGCAGATCTGGGTGATGAGCCAGTTGCTGTGCGACACGGCCACCATCGCCGCCCCCGCTGCCCGCAGCTCGGAGATGCGTTGGATGCAGCGTTGCTGGAACGCCCAGTCGCCGACGGCCAGGACCTCGTCGAGCAGGACGAGGTCGACCTCGAACGCGGTCACGAGGGCGAAGCCGAGCCGTGCGCGCATGCCGGTCGAGTACCGCTTCATCGGGACGTCGATGAAGTCCCCGAGCTGGGCGAACTCGATGATCCCGTCACGGCGGCTGCGCATCTCCGCCTCCGTCACGCCCGACAGCCCGGCGGCGAAGCTCAGGTTCTCTGCGCCGCTCAGGTCCAGGTTGAAGCCGACCCCGAGCTCGAGCGCCGCGGCGAGACGGCCGGACCGCTCGACGGTGCCCGACGTGGGGTGCACGATGCCGGCGATGATCTTGAGCAGCGTCGACTTCCCGGCACCGTTGATGCCGATGAGGCCGACCGACTGTCCGGCGGCGACGTCGAACGAGACGTCCTGCACGGCGTGGAACACCTCACCGCCGGTGGCCTCGCCGAACGGACCGGGCACGAGGGCACGCCAGTTCGACCGTTCCCCGCTCCGCTGATACGTCTTGGTGACGTGATGGAGGCGGGCGGCGTACGACACCGAGCCAGCATACGGGGCACCGTTACGGGCCCGGTCCTCGGGACATCCGTCGTGACCGCTCCGTGGCCGTCGTGTCAGTCCGGTTCGAAGCGGGGGATCGGACCGTCCCACGGCGGCTGGTCGGAGCGGTCGAGGAGCGATTCCTCGAGGAGCAGGTGGTCCATCCCCGTGGTCATGAAGCAGCGGTACGCATCGTCGGGAGTGTGCACGATCGGCTCGCCCCGCACGTTGAACGACGTGTTGACGAGGACCGGGCAGCCGGTGAGCTCGTGGAACGCGACGAGGATGCGGTGGAGCGCGGGGGACTGATCCGCGTCGACGGTCTGCACGCGCGCCGAGCCGTCGACATGCGTCACCGCCGGGATGTCCGAACGGACGCCGGCGAGTTGTTCGGCGATCTCACCGGTCGGCTCGCCGGGAGTCCACGCGCCGAGGCGGCTCGGGTGCACGGGAGCGGTGAACAGCATGTACGGCGAGTCGCCGTCGAGGTCGAACCAGTCGCCCGCCAGCTCGGCGATCACGGCCGGGGCGAAGGGCCGGAACGACTCGCGTCCCTTGATCGCGACGTTGAGCCGTTCGTGCATCGTCGCTGACCTCGGGTCGGCGAGGATCGACCGGTGCCCGAGCGCACGCGGCCCGAACTCGGCTCGGCCCTGGAAGACGCCGACGATCCGACCATCGGCGAGCAGGCGTGCCACCTCGCGTGCGCGTTCGTCGGCGTCCTCGATGCGGCGGTGCGGTCGACCCGCGGCGTCGAGGTCCGCCGCGATGTCGCCGGCGAGATAGGACGGGCCCAGGTAGGCGCCACCCATGCCGTCGGGGCGGGACGGCGTGCGGTCGTGCTCCATCACGTGGTGCCAGGCCCACAGGGCCGCGCCGACGGCGCTGCCCGCGTCGCCGGCGGCCGGCTGCACCCAGATCCGCTCGAACGGCCCCTCCCGTCGCAGCCGACCGTTCGCCACGCAGTTCAGGGCCACCCCACCGGCCATCACGAGATCGGTCTCCCCGGTGAGCTCGGACGCGTGTTCCGCCATCCGGCCGACCACGTCCTCGAGGACCACCTGGATCGAGCTCGCCAAGTCGCACTCCCGCCGTGTGATCGGCGACTCCGGCGAACGGGGAGGGCCGTCGACGAGCGCGTCGAAACGTCGGTTCGTCATCCGTCGCCCGGCGAGGAAGTCGAAGTACCGCATGTCCAGCTCGAAGGAACCGGTGGGCCCGATGTCGATCAGGTGGTCGCGTATCGCCTGCTCGTAGCGGGGGCGTCCGTAGGGGGCGAGGCCCATCAGCTTGTACTCGCCCGAGTTCACCCTGAATCCTGCGTGATACGTGAAGGCGGAGTACAGGAGGCCCAGCGAGTTGGGGAAGCGCAGCTCCTCCAGAAGGGTCACCTCGGACCCGACGCCGTGACCGATCGACGCCGTCGCCCACTCGCCGACGCCGTCGATCGTGAGGATCGCCGCCGACGGGAAGGGCGAGGGATGCAACGCCGCCGCAGCGTGGCTCATGTGGTGCTCGGCGAAGCGGATGGGCTGGGGGACCTCGTAGCCGAGGTTCGTGATCGTGCGCTCGATCTCGAAACCGGTCCACAGCTTCCGACGAGTCCACTCCGACAGGGCCGAGTGGATCGTCCGCAGCCCGCCCGGACCTGCGGCGACGTAGCTGCGCACCACCCGGGCGAAGGTCGACAGCGGCTTGTCGTAGTAGGCGACGCACGCGAGCCCGTCGGGTGCGACCCCGGCCTCGCCGAGGCACCAGGCGATGGCGTTGACCGGGAACGCCGCGTCGTTCTTGATCCTCGTGAACCGCTCCTCCTGGGCGGCGGCGACCACGACACCGTCGTCGAGGATCGCTGCGGCGGAGTCGTGGTACAGCCCACTCACGCCCAGTACGAACATGCCCGAACGGTATCGGAGCGCTTCAGAACAGGGTGTACACAGCGGCCGGCACCGCCGTCTTCGCAGCGGTCATCGCCAGGCCGATGAGCGCGAGCAGCACCATGAACGGCACGAACCACCACGCCCGGTTGACCGCCGTGAAGCGCACGACGTCCCGAGCGAGCCGGTACCCGTACTTGAGGCGCAGCCGCATGGTGCGATGGTACCTGTCACGCGTCAGCCGAGGTCGACGACGCGGTGCTCGATGGCACGAAGGTGCAGGGCCGCGGCGACCAACAGGACGCACGCGCCGGCGAAGTGGATCCAGAACCAGCCGTCGGGCCACGCGTCGCGCAGCGTCACGTCCCGCAGCGCACGGAGGAACACCGAGATCGGGTTCACCCACTCCAGCCAGTGCATCCAGGCCGGCACCTGGTTGGCCGAGTACGAGATCGGGCTCGCGAAGAACATGCCCATGCTGACGAACGAGGTGACGAACTGCAGGTCACGGACGAACACCTGGACGGTCGACACGGCGATGCAGAGCGCCGTGGCGAACACGTTGGCGGCGAGCAGCACGACCGGCATGAGCAGGGCCGTCCGACCGATGGTCACGCCTTGCGTCAGCGCGACCACGACCAACGCCACCGATGTCACGGCGACGTCGGGCAGGTTCCCCATCATCTGCGACACGGGAATGACCGACCGGGGGAAGCTGACGTGCGAGATCACGCCGAGGCTGTCGACGAGGCAGCCGCTCGACGCGAGCGCCGCCGCGGGGATGCGGTACATCACGATCCCGGAGAGCAGGTATGTGAGGTAGGGGACGCCGTCGCCACGCTGCTTCAGGATCACTCCGAAGATCAGGACGTAGATCGCCACGAAGAAGAACGGCTGCAGCACCGCCCACACGGCCCGGAGCGCGCTCGTGGCGTACCGCGCGCGGAAGTCGCGGGCGGCCCAGTGGCGGAGGAGGCGGAGATACCGGGTTGCCGGCGCGACCGACCCTCCCGTGGTCATCGAGGTGGTCAGGAGCGGCTCCGCGCTCGGGGAGCCCTGAGTCGACGGTGACCGCTCACGTCAGCCGATGTCGGCAAGGCCGTAGCGCTCGTAGAACATCGCCTCGTCGAACCGGCCCATCGGGAGGCGGATCTCGTCGATCACGCGCCCGTGGCGTTCGTCGCCGACGCCGTGCCAGAAGTGGAAGAAGAACTCGGGAGCAACCTCCCACAGTCGGACCACCTGCTCGTTGCCGTCGCTCGAGATGCGCTGGCAGAAGATCGGGGTGGCCTCCTCGGGCACCATGATCAGCTGGATCGCCAGGCGATCGGTGGCGCTCGCGTTCGGCGGCGAGTAGTGCAGCACGGCGTCGTCCAGGACGATCGCGCTGCCCGCCGGGACGTCGACCCGGTCGAGATGCGGCACCACGACGTCCTCGACGTCGGCGAACGCCTCGTAGGCCCACATCCCGCGGGGTTCCCGGAAGGTGCGGTGACTCCCGCGCAGGAGCTCGAGGGTGCCGTTGTCGGCGCCGCAGTCGACGAGTGCCAGCCACACCGACACCGACCGGAACCGTCGTTCGTCGACGACGAACCAGTTCTGGTGGAGTGGGACCACGCCCGTGCCCGACGGCTTGTTGACGAAGTTCGCGACGAGGGGACGATGGTTGGCCAGCAGCGCGCCGACGGCAGGGCGGGTGACGTCGACGATGCGGCGGAACGCTGCCGCCCGGAAGTCCGGCTCGCTGTGGATGACGCTGAACTCCGCGTACCGCGGGTCGTACGCGCCCTCGGGGTTGAGCCCGTGCGCCGCGTGTTCGAGGTAGAAGCCGCGGAGGTCGGCCACCTCGCTCGGCGTGAGCGCAGGCACGACGACCCAGCCGCGGGAGTCGAGCTGCTCCTCGAGGGCATCGTCGACCATCGTGCGCGGAAGCGACGGATGGCGACGCTCCGAACCCACCGATATCATCGCCGAATCGTACACGACCGCCCTTGGAGCCCGTCTCGATGACGTCCGTCCGGGAGTCGCCCGGCGAGTC
Source organism: Acidimicrobiales bacterium (assembly GCA_046331245.1). Classification (GTDB taxonomy): domain Bacteria; phylum Actinomycetota; class Acidimicrobiia; order Acidimicrobiales; family Microtrichaceae; genus SSF14. The sequence continues at coordinate 501,902 of JAXLRH010000001.1, forward strand.
ACCCCGACCGCCCCGCTACGTCACCGCCGTGATCGGCGACTTCGCGCACGCCGCCGACGACGACCGGCACCATCATCTCGGCCACTGGGACGATCCCGACAACGCCGTGCCGGGAAGCCGGGCGCACGCGCAGGACCGCATGGTCGAGGTGCTCGTCGAGCTCGTCGGGGTGGGACCGGCCGACGTCGTCCTCGACGTCGGCTGCGGCTTCGGAGGCACGCTCGCGTGGTTGTCCCGGGCGGGTCTCGGGTCGACCCTCCTCGGTCTCGACGTCGACATCCGGCAGCTTCGGAACGACCTCCCGCTCGGTCGGACCCTGCCTCGGGAGCCGAGCTGGATCCAGGGCGACGGCGCCCGCCTGCCGGTGGTCGCCGCGTCGATCGACCGGGCGCTGGCGATCGAGGTGCTCTGGCACCTGCCGTCCCGTGCCGACTTCTTCGCCGAGATGGCGCGGGTCCTGCGTCCGGGCGGGCGCGTCGCCCTGGTGGACCTGCTCCTCGAGCCCGGCGCCGCCGATCACCTCGGGGTCTCAGAGGACACCCTGGCGGCCACGCTTCGCGAGGGGTTCGACCCCTGGCCGGAGGTCCACGCGACCCTCGACGACGTGCTCGGGTCCGCCGAGCGGTCGGGCCTCTCCCTCGTCGCCCACCGCGACGCGACCGCCGCGACGGCGCCGACCTACCTCGACCACGGCGACGCGGCACGCCGCCCCGGCGCGGCCTCGCTCAGCGGGTCGGCGTCCGTGGCCTGCTTCGTGCAGCTCCAACGAGCGGGCATGCTCCGCGTCCACTACGTCGCCCTCGAGGTCCCGCGATGAGTGCGCAGGAGGTCGGTGCGGCGATCGCCCGTGGAGTCGACTACCTCGTCGCCACCCAGCTCCCGAGTGGGGAGATGCCGTCGTATGCGACGCCGCTGGGCGACGCTCCGCCCGAGTGGATCCCCGACCCCCTCAACTTCGTCACCGCGCTCTGCGCGGAGGCCCTCGACTCGGTCGCGGACCCGCGGGCGAGCGACCTCGTCGACCGGTCGGTCCGGTTCCTGCTGTCCCAACAGCTTCCCGGCGGGTTGTGGCGCTACTGGTCGACCGCGAACGAACGCGTGGAGTTCACGCCGCCCGACGCCGACGACACGGCGTGCTGCTCCCTGGCCGTCGCCTGTCGCGGCCACGACACGAGCGCGAACCGCTCCGTGCTCCTCGCCACCGCCGCGCCCGACGGCCGCTTCCACACGTGGCTCATCCCGCGTCCCGACACCCGCTCGTTCCGCGTGCGTTGGCTCCTCCGCCGGGAACGACGGCCCGAGGTGCGCGCCCTCCGGACCGAGCTGTGGGCGTCGACCGAGGCCGATCCCGACGACATCGACGCGGTCGTCAACGCCAACGTCTGCCGGTACCTCGGGCCTCGGGACGCGCCCGAGGGCGCGACGGCCTGGGTGGCCGAGGTCGTGGAGGCGGGCTGGGAGACCCACGACAAGTGGTATCGGCGTCCCTACGCGCTGCTCGCCGCGGTCGCCCACGGCGCCGAGCGAGGGATCGAGCGCTTCGTCGCGCTCGAGGGCACGGTCGTGGAACGGATCGACGAGCGCGTGGACGAGCTCGTCGATCGCGGTCGCGATCTCGACCGGGCCCTCGCCCTCCTCGCGCTCGAGCGCTTCGGCGTCCGCTCCGAGACGGCCGACCGTCTCGCGGCCGCACTCGTCGCGTCCCAGGGCCCCGACGGGGCGTGGGCCCGCGACGTCGTCTACTTCGGTGGTCCGACCGAGGTGTTCGGCTGGGGGTCGGAGGCGCTCACGACGGCGTACGCCCTGCAGGGGCTGTCCGCTCGGCGATAGGCGGTCGGGGAGGGGGAGTGGTCGCGTCGCCCCGCGCTCGCGACCACCGCGTGAGCGGCCCGCCGTACCCGCGGAGGTGACTCCAGGAGTGACGCAACAGCGCGCCGCTCGTGTAGCCCGATCGTCGATGCGCGCGGAACTCGTGGCTGACGGGGACCGCTACCGTGCGGGGCCGGGTGCTGGCGAGCGCCGGATCGATCGCCCGGCCATCGGACGCCAGCACGTCGCGCAGCTCGCCACGCATCGCGCGGAACGAGGTGGGTGCGATGCCGCCGGGCACGTCGGCCACCACGATCAACACCCGCTTCCAGATCGCCGTCAGCAGCCGCCTCGCCGGCGGGTGCGCCAGACGGCGCGGCACCCCGTAGGCGACGTCGGCACCGTCGACCACCTCCGCCACCAGTCGCGGGAGCTCGTGGGGCGGTTGCTGGAGATCGTCGTCCAGGGTGACGACGATCGGACCGCTGGTCGCGGCGATCGCCGTCCTCGATGCCAGGTCCTCCCCGACGTTCCGGCTCATCCGGATGCCGCGGACCTGGGGGTGCGCGGCGGACAGCGCGACGATCTCGTCCCAGGTGCCGTCACCACTCGCGTCGTCGACGAGCACCATCTCCCAGGTCGACCCGTCGGCCTCGATCGATCGGCGGACCTCGTCGACGAGCCGGCCGAGCGTGGGCGCCGACCGGTGCACCGCCACGGCGACCGATACGTCGATCGACGCTCTGCTCCCCGGCACGTCCGGAACCTACCAGTTGGGTCTCCGGTAGGGTCCGGGCGTATGTGGCAGCGCTGGCGGGGTCGAGGCCGAACGGCGCACCCCCCGGCCCCCGCCGCTCCTGCGGCCCCCGCCGCCACCCCGCTCGATGACGCGTTGCCGCTGATCGAGGTGCGCGATCACGCCGGCGTCCGGACGGTGCTGCGCGACCCGGCGCTCTTCACGGCCGCGGGTGTGCTCGATCTCGGCCAGCGGCGTCCGCTCGTTCCCCTGCAGGCCGATCCCGACCGGCATCCGATGTTGCGATCGGTGATGGACCCGGTGTTCTCCCCGGTCGCGGTGCGTGCCCACGAGGCCGAGCTCCGCCGCCGGGCGGCCGAGCTGCTGCGCGAGCGGGAACACCGCGACAGCGTCGACCTGAACGAGCGTCTGGCTCGGCGCCTCCCGTTCCACGCGCTCTCGACGCTGCTCGACCTCGACACCGGGATCGAGCAGCTCCGCGAGCTCCACGACGGCATTCTCGGCCCCGCTGCGGTGGCGGCCGACCGCACCCTCGTCGGCGACCGGATCTGGGAGCTGTTCGCCCCGGTCGTCGTCGATCGCCGTGCCGGGAACGGCGCCGACCTGATCAGCACCCTCCAACGCGCCCGCGCGTCCGGAGCGCCGATCGCGGAGGACGACATCACCTCGCTCTGCTACCTCCTGCTGCTGGCGGGGATCGACCCCGTCGTCCGAGCGCTGTCCTCGCTCTTCGCCCACCTCGCGCCCCTCGTCGACGACCGCCGGGCGCTGCTCGCCGATGTCGAGTCGATGCGGGGGACCGTCGAGGAGCTGCTTCGATGGAGCGGCGGGGTGAGCCAGCTGACCAGAGGAGCCACCGCCGCGACGGAGGTCTCCGGCCGGGCGGTCGCGCCCGGCCAGCGGGTCGGATGCCTCATCGCCGAGGCGAATCGCGATCCTCTCGCGTTCGATCGACCGGACCGGTTCGATCCGGGACGGTCCAACGCCGCCCACCTTGCGTTCGGCTACGGCGCCCACCGCTGCATCGGTGCCCATCTTGCCCGCCTCGAGCTCGTCGTCGCCGCCGAGGTGGCCGAGGAGGAGCTCCCCGGCTACCGGCCGGGCCCCGGCGCGTTCCCGCCGGCGGACGACCCCGCTCCGACGTCGCCGCTCGTGGTCGTGTTCGATCCGGCGGCCCACTGAGCGGTGCTCGCGCGCTCCCGGGGCGGGAGATCGGGGCTTTGCCCGTATCATTCCGCCCATGCTGACGACGGTGCCGATGGCTGATCCCGGCCGGGAGGTCGCGGCACTCGGTGGCGCGGTCGAGGCGGCGATCGACCGAGTGCTCCGCTCCGGCCGTTTCGTGCTGGGTCCCGAGGTCGAGGCGTTCGAGGCGGAGTTCGCCTCGCTGTCGGGACGCACGTGGGCCGTCGGGGTGGGCAACGGCACCGACGCACTCGAGCTCGCCCTGCGGGCCGTCGGTTGCGGCCCGGGCGACGAGGTCGTGACGGTGGCCAACGCGGGCGGGTACGCCGCGACGGCGGCCGCTGCGACAGGGTGCACGCCGGTGTACGTGGACGTCGATCCGGCGTCGCTGCTCGCCGATGTCGTCGACCTCGAGTCGCAGCTGGGGCCCCGCACCGGGGCGGTCGTCCTCACGCATCTGTACGGTCGCATCCACCCGCAGGTGGAGGAGATCGCGGCGCTCTGCCGTCGCGTCGGCGTCCCACTCGTCGAGGACTGCGCGCAGGCGACCGGCGCCCGATTGAGCGAGCGGCCGGCGGGGAGCTTCGGGACGTTGGCGGCCCACAGCTTCTACCCGACGAAGACCCTCGGGGCCGTCGGCGACGGGGGTGCGGTCACCGCCGACGACGCCGACCTCGCTGCGGCGGTCCGCTCGCTGCGTCAGTACGGCTGGCGCGAACAGCAGGACGGACGGATGCACGGTGGGCGCAACAGCCGGTTGGACGAGCTGCAGGCGGCGGTCCTGCGCGTCAAGATGCCGTTGCTGGCCGATCGTGTCGCCCGGCGGCGCGCGGTCGTCGAGTCGTACCGCCAGGCGGCGCCGGCGTTGACGTGGGTCGGCGTGGACGGTCCGTCGGACGCGCGTCAGGCGTGCGTCGTGATCGCCCCCGATCGCACCGCCTTCCGGCGCCTCGCCGACGAGGCGGGCGTGGGTACGGGCGTGCACTACCCCGTGCCGGACCACCTGCAGCCGTCCCTGCCCTCGGGGGTGCGGGCGCTGCCGGTGACCGAGGCGGCGTGCCGTCAGGTCGTGTCGCTGCCGTGCCACCCGTTCCTCACGCCCGCCGAGGTGGGCCGGGTGCAGGCGTTCCTGGAGCGTGCCGCATGAGCACCGTGGTCCCCCTCGACGCGAGCGACAGCGGCATCGTCTCCCGGGCGTCGGGTGCCACGCCGGTGTCCCCGCCGTCGGAGGCGTCGTCCGTTCCGTGCGGTGGCGCGGTGCTGTACCGCCTGCCGCGCCACGACGACGACCGGGGCACGATCGTCGTCGGCGAGGCACCCTCACATCTGCCGTTCCGCCCGGAACGGGTCTTCCTCGTGCGGAACGTGCCGGTCGACAACCTGCGCGGCGACCACGCGCATCGTCGATGCCACCAGCTGATCATCGCGACAGCCGGTTCGGTCGTCGTCGTCGTGGACGACGGTGTTCGCAGACGTAGCGTCCGCCTCGACTCACCGGACCTGATGCTCCACGTCCCCCCGATGGTCTGGAGCATCCAGCGGGATTTCGACGTGGACGCGCAGGTGCTGGTGATGGCGTCGGAGCCGTACGACCGGTCCGAGTACGTCACGGACTACGACGAGTTCCTCCGGCTCGTCGGCCGGCGGGCGCCGGGCTGACGTGCTCCTGACGGCGTCCCCGCCTGCTGATCCCGCAGGAGGGTCTGTCATACTGCCGACGGTCCGAGTTGGGGAGTGGTCGTGAGTCGGAGTCGAGTCTCGTCGTGTGGTCGCGTGCTGACGGTGGTCACCGCCGCCCTCCTGTTCGCCGGCGCGTGCAGCGACTCCACCGGTTCGAAGACGGCCCGCAACGAACTCGTCACCAGGGTCGTCGTCCGCGCCGCGCCCCACAGCGCGCACATACCCGTCGTGACGGTGACGACCTCCCGATCGGCGACGGTCACCGTGACGGCGACGAGCGGCCGTCACCGCGTCGTCACCCCGGCCTCCACGACCGGCACCACCCTGCGGGTACCGGTCCTCGGCCTGCGGACCGACCGCGACTACACGCTGTCGGTCACCGCCGAGACGGCGAGCGGCGTCGTCGACCGGTACGCAACCGACGCCCACTACCGCACCCCACCGCTGCCCACCGGCTTCCCGAAGTTCGCGGTGACGAGCGATCCCAAGCGCGTCTCGGCCGGGATCACGCTGATCCCGCTCATCTCGGGGGAGTCGGGCGCGCTGAAGGACCCGGTGCCCGGCCAGAAGAAGTCCCCGCTCGCCACGGGCCGTCTCGTCGGTGTGGACGAGACGGGTGAGGTGGTCTGGTACTACGAGAGCGAGCTCGAGGTGATCAGCGTCGAACCGACCTCGCACGACACGCTGCTGCTGGGCATCGACGAAGGCAGCGTTCTCAACCTCGACGGGTCGGTCCGGGAGATCGACATGCTCGGCAACACGGTCGCCGCGTGGAGCTCGCGGCTCGCGCAACGCAGCGGGAAGACCATCTCGGCAGCGGCGGACGGCGAGGTCCCCGTGGTGCAGGTTGCGATGGACTCGTTCCACCACGACGTCCGGGAGCTCCCCAACGGCAACCTCATCGCCCTGTCGACCGAGCTCATCACGGTCGACCCCGACAAGGGTCGCAAGGTGTGCCCCCAGAGCCCGGTCGAGCGCGTCGTCGGTGACGTGGTGGTGGAGTTCAAGCGGACGGGCGAGGTCGTGGGCCAGTGGCCCCTCTCGGCGGTGTACGACCCGATGACCCGGCCCGGGACGGACCTGTGCACGCCGAACGCCGCGACCCCCGACGGTTGGATGTACCCGGGCGTCACCGACGAGCGCGACTGGACGCACGCGAACGCCGTGACGGTGGACGAGGCGCACAACACGCTGATCGTGTCACTCCGCCAGCTCGACGCGGTGATCGGCCTCCGGTATCGAGCCGATGGATCGGGCCCGGCGGGCCGGCTGCTGTGGGAGCTGGGCCCCCACGGCGATCTCGCCATGCAGGGCGACGGTGGTGTCCAGTACCACCAGCACAGCACGCGACTCCTTCCCGACGGCTCCCTGGTCCTGTTCGACAACGGCAACGATCGGCCCGCCGGCGGGGGAGACGGGGCGGACCAGCCCTACAGCCGGGCGGTGATCTACCGGATCGACGCCGCCACCCGATCCGTCACGCAGGTCTGGTCCCACCGGGACGACAACCCCTGGGGCGGGCCGTCGTTCGTGCCGTTCCTCGGCGGTGCGGACCCCCTGGAAGGGGGCAACGTGCTGATCACGTACGGCGTCATCGCCGATTCGGATCGCCGCCCGCACACCAGGATCGTCGAGGTGGCTCCGGACCTCGCCGGTGGCGGCGCCGGGGACAAGGTCGTCCTCGACATCCTCGTCGGGGGCGACACGGGCTCGGGCTGGGTGTCGTATCACGCCGTGAAGATCCCCTCGCTCTACCCCCGTCGCTGACACCGGGTCAGCGTGGCGTGACCCGGAGCGGCGCGCCGCCCTGAGGTCGCGAGCGACGGGTCGGCGGTGGCACCGCCGGGCCCGCAGGAGCGAGGTCGAGTCGTTGGGCCAGGCGGGCGACGATGAGCGTGAGCTCGATCTGGGCCAACGCGAAGCCCAGGCAGTTGCGTGCGCCCCCGCCGAACGGGACCCACGCCGCCCGGGACTGGGCGGCCTGCTCGGGGGTCGGATCGCGGTGTCGGTCGGGATCGAAGTCGAGCGGATCGGGCCAGCAGCGCGGGTCGCGACCGGCCAGGTGCGGCGACCACGCGATGAGGGTGCCGCGGGGAATGCGGTAGCCGCCGGCGGTGACGTCGCGAACGGCCTCGCGCACGCCGAACGCTCCGGGTGGGTGGAGGCGCAGGGCCTCGCGAACGGACCGCTCGGCGAGGTCGAGCGCCGCCAGCGTCGTGTGGTCGGGCTCGCGCCCGTCGCCGAGCGGGGCGAACGCGGCGTCGGCCTCGGCGGCGATGCGGTCCCACAGGCCGGGTGTGTCCGTCGCCCGGAGCAGCGTCCAGGCGAGGGTGGCGGCGGTCGTGTCGAAACCGGCGCCGATCAGGGTCGCCACCTGGTCGCGGATCTCGGCATCGGACAGGTCGCCACCGCCGACGAGCGCCTCCAGCACCGTGCCCTCGGGCTCGCCGGCCGAGCGGCGGATGCGGGCGATCTCGTCGTCGACCATCGCGTCCAGCGCACGGCGACCCTCCTGGAGCCGGCGTCGCGCTCCGCCGGGGAAGGGGTGCGGCATCTGCCGGATGGCCGACCGTTCGATGAAGTCCTGCCCCTGCTGCAGGACGTCGTCGATCTCGCGGACACGTCGTGCGAGATGGGGGCCGCCGAGCGCGCGGACGACGACGTCGAGCACCACCGCCCTCCCGACCGGATACAGGTCGATCGTCCGCCCGGGCTCGTCGAGCGATGCGATCAGCCCGTCGACGGCGGCGTCGGTGGCGTCGACGATCATCGGGATCCATCCGTTGAGCCGCCGTCGTGAGAACCCGACCTGCAGGGCGGCGCGCCGCCGGCGGTGGTCGGGGCCGTCGGAGACGATGATCGCGCTCGTGCCGACCCAGAAGGCGACGACGTTGAACCGGTGGTTCCAGCGGAAGGAGTCCGTGGGCTCGGAGAACAGGTCGGAGATCGTGGCCGGATCGCCGACGACGGCGAGGCGCGCCGGCCCGGCGCCCAGTGCCACCACCGACCCGTGTCGGGCCCGGATCTCGTCGAGCACGCGGTGCGGCTGGGTGAAGAGGTGACGCAGGTAGTGGAGCTGGGCCCGAGGCCCGGGGCGAGGAAGCGGAACCGTGCCGGACGGACGACTCATGAGGAGTCGTCGAGTGGCCAGAACCGGCTCCGGATCGAGCGGGAGTACCACATCATCGCCCGCCGGGCGCGAGGGCTGCCGCCGACGGCGCTGTACCAGGCGCCCTGGGCGAACCGTGTGGCATAGGCCCGCCGCGGCATCGGGATGTCGGGGTGCTCGAAGTCGAGCGACAGCACGATGCGGTCCCGGTCGGAGTGGTTCCAGGTGCGATGCAGCTGCACGTCGTCGAACGCGATCCACTCGCCCTCGACCCACGTCCGCGTGACGTCGCCCACCTGCAGACCGCAGTCGTCGGGCACGACCAGCCCGAGGTGGAACCGGCCGACGCCCATGGGGCGACCCCGGTGGGCGGCGACCTCGGCGCCGGGGGCGAGGCGCAGGTACTGGGCCGTCATCACCCGGGCGTCCCGGGCCACCAGGTCTCCCAGCACCGGAGCAGCGGCCATCGCCTCGGGGTTGTCGATGCCGAAGTAGCGGATCGGGGACAGGTACCAGCCGAACGGCGCGAAGTAGGTGTCGGGATGCTCCACCCAGTCGGCGCCGAGCTGCGACGCCTCCTGCGCGAGGTCGCGCCAGCAGGCCTGGAAGGGATCGAGGATGCTCCGACAGCTCTCGATGTCGAGGAAGCGGGTCGTTCCGGGTTCCGGCGATCCGTCATCGGCGCGCTCGGTTGGGACGGGGGTGGCCATGCGGCAAGGTCTTCCTGTCGGCTGACGGCCGAAGGCTACCGCGCGCCATCCGGGGTGGCGCTGCCGAGGACCGTCACCACCACGCGGCAGGGTTCACGATCTCCTGGTGGTGCAGGAGGACGCCACAGGCCACGTGTGCGGCGAAGGCGAGGATCACCAGTCGGGACCGCCGGTCGAGGCGCCGGCGATCCGACGCGGGACCCTGCCACCGGGTCGCGAGGCGCGGGAGCACCAGCCGTACCGATTCGACGAAGAGGACGAACAACGCGAGCTGCGGACCCCAGACGAAGTCGCCGTAGTCGAAGCGTCCCGTGAACTGGAGGGTGCAGAAGGACGCCACGCCGACGCCGAACGTGACCCAGGCGAGCACGAGCGATCGCGAGCGAACCGCCTCGCTCCAGTACGAGGCCGTGACCACGAGGGGAAACACGATGGAGGCCAGGAGCAGCGGGGCGAACATCCACAGCGGCTGATCCCGCAGCGCCAGGAGCATTCGGACCACCCGGAACGGCCGGAACGCGATGCCGGCCCCCTGGTCGCTCGTCGCCGCGATCTGGATCGCGGTGACGATCGCGAACGGGAGGAGCACGCCGAGGAGCCAGAGGCGCCAGTCGTCGGCGCGTCGCCGGATGACGGCCCAGGCCATGGTGATCGCCGACGCCGGGACGAACACCACGGCGAAGCTCGGCTTTGCGTGCAGCGAGAGCACCATGAGCGCGGCGCACGGCAGCATGGCCCGAAGGGTGTTGCGCTCGCCGACGCGATCCAGGTACGCCCAGAACAACGCGAGGGCGATCGGGCGGACGAGGATGCCGGTGGGGTTCTCGTACGTCGTCGTGGAGATGTAGCCCACGAGCAGCTCGTGGTGACCCCAGGTGAGGACCGTGATCGGGGCGACGACCAGCAGACCGAACGTGGCGATGCCGGACCACCCGCGATCGATCCGTACGCGGCCCGTGTCGAACGATCCGACCAGTCGGCGGTACACGAGGTCGCCGAGCACGACGACCGCGACGAGCAGCACGACGAGCGCCGACACGTCCCACGTGGCCGAACGCGAGCCCCACGAGGTCGAGATCCGCCCGAGCAGGTCGAACGGGATGATCGCCCGGACGACGATGAGGGCCTGCTCGAACAGGTAGTACGGCCCCGGCGGGCGTCCGGTGAGCGACATCGCCTCGCCGAACTTCTCGTGCGCTCCGACGTCGGTGCGCAGCCCGACGGAGGCGATGGCGGGGAGGTACCACGCGACGAGGACCGAACCCAGCACGACGCGCGAGGCGGTGCTCGGCACGCGGCGGGCCGTCGCGCTGTCGGTCTCGATCGTGGTCATGCGCCCTCCGCGCCCGCACCCGCTGCGTCGGGCCGGTGGTCACACGGTACCGACGACGCTTCGGCGTGCATCGCGCGCAGCCGGCGATTCGCCGGCACCCGCCACATGAACGTCGACATCACGTTGACGGCCGACAGGACGGCGATGCTCCAACCACCCGTCCCGAGCGCGGCGAACGCGGCGAACCCGGGAACGGCCGACGCGCCGCTGTTGCCGGCCCAGCTGGCGAACCATCCGATCCAGAACGGCCGGCCGCGCAGTGCGCGTCGGAGCGCCTGGTCCCCGGTCGACCCGGTCGCGGTGAGCGAGCGGAGGGTCCGCAGCGTGGTGATCGGATGCCATCCGACCAGCCGGCCGACGTGGCCGCCGACGCTGAGCGCGACCACGGACAACCCGCCCAGCCAGAGCACCGTGGACGCGGCGAACGCCCAGCCGTACGGGATCAGCCGTGGGGAGTCGACGGCGACCACCAGGTCCTCCCGGCGGATCCACAGCCAGATCAACGTGACGGCGAACAGCAGCCAGTAGGTCGCGCGCCAGGCCTGCCGGCGGCGCGATCTCGGGGGGCTCCCGGTCGTCACCGGACCCCGATCGCCGGACGTGCGCCCGTCGCGTCGTCCCAGCAGCGAAGGACGCCGTCGGCCACCGCGCAGGCCTGGACACCGTCCACCGAGATGCCGGTCACGCGAGCGAGGCCCGGCACGGTCGTGATCCCGGGCGTTCCGTCCCCCGACGGGTGTCGCCAGCACCCCACCGTCCCGGCGGACGACACCGCGCACGCGAGCTCGTCGCCGACGGACACGGCGACGGCTCGATCGGGGCCGAACCGGAGCGTCGACGCCGCGCGTGCCCGGCCGCCGGAGTGCGGCGCCTTCGGGCCGTCGGTGTCGAGTGCCCAGCAGCGGACGGCGCCGTCTGCGACGACGGCGCATGCGGACTGCGTCCCGACGCCGACGGCCGACGCATCCTCGACGCCGGCGACCCGAACGGGACGGCTGCCGAGGGAGGCGCCCCAGCAGTCCACCGCTCCGCTCTCGAGGACGGCGCACGTGGCGAGGCCACCGGCGTCGATGGCGGTGGCGGGGCCGATGTCGACCCTGGTCGGCACCGGACGGTCGGTCCTCGACCCGTCCCCGAGCTGTCCGAACGCGTTGCTCCCCCAGCAGGTCACGGTGCCACCGGACGCCAGCGCGCAGGCGTGTGCCCGGCCAGCGGTGATCGCCTGCGTCTCGCCGAGGTCGATCACGCGAACCGGTCTCACCCGGGCATTGCCCGCCGTCCCGTCGCCGAGTTGGCCCGTCGAGTTGAATCCCCAGCACGCCACGCCACGGTCGCCGTCGATCGCGCACGAGAAGTCGTCACCACTCGCGAGTCCGCGTGCTCCGGCGACGTCGGTGACGGGCGGCGACGCGGCCGCACGGTCGGTCACCCCGTTCCCCCGCTGTCCGAACGAGCTCGCGCCCCAGCAACGGACGCGACCGCCGTCGACGATCGCACAGGCGTGGCGGTTGCCCACCGCGACCGACTCCGCAGCCCGGATGCGGACGGGTGAGTCGCCGAGCGAGGTGAGACCCCAGCAGACCCACGCCACGCCTGCGCCGACCCCGAGTAGCCGAATGATGTGTCTCACCTGACGTGCCCTCCGCCGACGTCGTTCAGGGTACGGCAGTCGTCCCGCCGTTCCGCAACCGCCGAAGGAACGCAGGGCCGATCGCCGGTACCATGGCCAGGTGATCGCGCCGACGTTCCTCGATGCCCGGCTCGACGCCGAGCTCGACGCGAACGGGTTCGTCGTCGTCGACTGGTTCACGCCCGACGAGATCGCCCGGCTGCGTCGCGACATCGTCGAGCACTATCCCGACACCCGGGGGTTCGCGACCTCGGTCGAGATGACCGACGGCCCGTACCGGGCCGGCGTCCACGAGTTCCTGCACCGGGCGTTCCGGCCGACGGCCGATCGCCTCTTCGTCGACCATCAAATGAACCTCACCGCGGTGGCCATCAAGTGGCCCGGCGACGCGGGCGTCAAGCCGTTGCACCAGGACTGGACCCTTTGCGACGAGACGCAGTTCCGCTCGGTCAACGTGTGGGCCCCGCTCGTCGACTGCTCCGAGGTGAACGGCACGCTCTACGTGCTCCCCGGGAGTCACCGGGTCCTCGATCGGATCCGTCCGGCTCCCCGCTTCCCGACCGGGTACGAGGATCCGATCGAGCAGCTCGACCTCACCGACCTCCAGGAGGTCCGGGTGGCGGCGGGGCAGGCCATCGTCATGGACCTCGCGATCATCCACGGCTCGCCGGCGAACCGGACCGACGATCCGCGGGTCGTGGTGGCGGCCAACTTCCTCCCGCGTCGTTCGCCGATCTCCTACTACTACTGCGATCTCGACGACGACGTGCAGCACTACGACGTCGACGACATCACGTTCTTCCAGCGGTTCGACTTCCGAGCGCCTCCGCGGGATCTGGTCAGCCACGGCTCCGTGCCGTTCGCGCCGCCGAGCTACTCGTCCGCGCAGATCCGCTCGTCCAGCGAGGCGAGCGCGCGGCGGGCGCCGGCCCGGCGAACGGCGGGAGGAGCCACGGGATGAAGGTCACGTTCGTCGCCCTGGGCCAGGAGCAGCTCGCCGTCTCGCTGCTCTCCTCGGTGCTCCAGCGCGAGGGCCACGAGACATCGCTCGTGTACAACCCCGCCCTCTTCGACGACCGGTACTACCTCGACGTCCCGCTGCTCGGGCGATTCTTCGACCGCTTCGACCGCGTGATCGACGAGATCGTCGCCGAGGCCCCCGACCTCCTCGCGTTCAGCGTCATCACGCCGACCTACCAGTGGTTCGTCGCCGTCGCGAACGCGGTGAAGGCGCGGATGGACGTGCCGGTGATCTTCGGGGGCGTGCATCCCTCGGCGGTGCCCGAGGTCTGTCTCGAGAACGACTGCGTCGACTACGTCTGCGTCGGGGAGGGCGAGGAGGCGCTGGTGCGTCTGTGCGAGGTGCTCCCGCCCGCAGGGGAGCGCCCCGCCACCCCGATCGCGAACCTCGCCTGGATGGATCGCGGCACGCTCGTGCGCGGTCCGTCCGCCCCGTTCCTCGCCGACCTCGACTCCTTGCCCTACTGGGACAAGGCAATGTGGGCCGACCACGTCCGGATCGCCGACAACTGGGTCACCATGTCGTCCCGAGGGTGCCCGTACCGGTGCACCTTCTGCTTCAACAACTTCTTCGCCAAGATCCCGGGCAAGGGCAACAGCCGTGGCTACCTGCGGCAGCGCTCGATCGGGCACATGATGGGCGAGCTCGTCGAGGCGAAGGCCACCTTCGACATCAAGCGCGTCGAGTTCGACGACGACATCTTCACGACCAAGAAGCAGTGGATCCACGACTTCCTGATCGAGTACCGGCGTGAGATCGACGTGCCGTTCATCTGCCTCGTGCACCCCCGCTACATCGACCGTGACATGGCCCGATGGCTCAAGGACGCCGGCTGTCTGTCGGTGCAGATGGGCGTGCAGTCGGCCGACGAGGAGTACAAGCGCCACGAGCTGCTCCGCATGGAGAACGACGCGCACCTCCGGGACTCGCTCGCGTCGCTGAAGAGCGCGAACCTCGACGCCAAGCTCGACCACATGCTCGGGCTTCCCGGCGAGCCGCTCGAAGCGCAGGAGCTGGCGCTCGAGCTGTACAAGGAGTTCCCGCCGCGCCGCATCAGCACGTTCTGGCTCACCCATCTCCCCGGCGTGGAGCTCACGAAGCAGGCCGTGGCCCGCGGCGACCTCACCGAGGAGGACTACGCCTCGATCAACCGGGGCGAGAGCGGCCGGTTCCACACCCGGAGCTTCATCCACGCCAGCGACCAGAAGATCTACCGTCGGTACGAGCTGCTGTACCGCCTGATCCCGCTGCTGCCGACGCCGTTGCGGGTGCGTGCCGAGGTCAAGTACATCCCCGACCTGCCGGCGCCGGTCGCCGACGTCGTCGGCATGGTGCTCGAAGGCGTCAGCAGCGTGCTCCAGCGCGACACCGAGGCGCCCATCTACCTCCGCTACTACCGGCACCAGCTCCGGCGTCAGCTGCCCGAGATCCTGCGCGACATCGTCGCCCGGCGCCGGCCGATCCTGGGTCCACCGCCGCGCCCCGATGCCGCTCGCCCGACGGTGCACACGGCGTCGCCCACCGCCGCGGCCGTCGACCTCACGGCCGAGCCGACGGTCGAGGAGTGGCAGCCGGTCGAGCTCGTCCCCCGGCGATCGGCGCCGCCCACGACGGTCTGACCGGACCGATGCAGCCGGAGGAGGTTCGACGCCTCGCGACGGACGGGTACGTGGTCGTCCCGTTCCTCGATCCCGCCGAGCTCCGAGCGGCGCGCCAGGTGCGCGACGACCTCGGGCCGGCCCCCGGCGACGAGCGGTCGGGGTTCCACAGCGACGCCTGGTCGAGCGACGTGGGCTACAAGCGACGGGTGGCGGCCGACCTCGGGCGCATCCTCGGTCCGGCGATCCGGCGCACGGTGCCGGGTCACTCGGTGCTCGGGATCGCCCATCTCGTGAAGTGGCCGGGCGCCGACGGTGGCGTCGAGGCCCATCGTGATCCGACCTTCGTCGACGAGCGGGTGCACCGGTCGCTGACGATCTGGTGTCCGCTCGACGACCTCTCCGACGCGATGGGCACGCTGCGCGTCGTCCCGGGCAGCCACCTCACCGCCGAGCCCGTCCGCTGCCACGACGGCGCGGACAACCTGGTGCCCGTCGCGACGATCGAGCAGGTGGAGATCGCGCTCGACCTGCGCGCCGGCGAGGCGGTCGTGTTCGACCACGCGCTGATTCACCGTTCGGCAGCCAACGACACGTCCGCGGAGCGCACCGCCATCGCCGTGCTCCTCACACCCGACGGCGCCGAGGCCCGGTACGTCCTGCCGACGGAGGACGGGGTCGCGGTCATCGCGATCGACCCGGACTTCTTCCTCGACAACCGGTTGAGCCGGCTGGACATCCCCATGCTGCTGCGACGTCACCGCCGGATCGTCGATCGTCCCGCCTGACCGCCCGGGCGGAAACTTCGTTCATGGTGGTAATATTCATCGATGGTTCGGGGGGGCCGCGGTCGCGGGGGAAGCGCTCGATCGCTGGCGCTCACGCTCAGCATCGGCATGATCGTCGGCGCAGCGGTCGTCTGGATCGCCACGCCGTCGGAGACGACGTCGGTCACCGGCGCCTCGTGGCGGCCCGAACGGGGGACGGGGCAGCGGTTCAGTCCTGCGGAGCGGGCCGTCGTGCTGCAGTACGCCTTCGCGGACGAACCCTGGGCGAAGCGGGTGCTCGAGCAGCGCGACCGGGTGAAGTCCCAGCTCGATCCGGTCCTCGGCTGGAGCTACGTCGATCACACGGGTGATCTGGTCGCGGTGCGCGACGGCCGGCGTGCCAGCTACGAGCCGAAGGATCCCCAGCTGACGGTGTGGTTCTTCGGGGGCTCGACGATGTACGGCGGTTCGCAGCGGAACGAGTACACGATCCCGTCGATGGTCGCGAAGCTCGCCGAACACGACGGCATCCGGATTCGTCCCGTGAACTTCGGGGTGGAGGGCTACAACTCGTACCAGGAGGCCCTGTCCTTCGCCCGGGCGCTCTCCCTCGGACCCCCTCCCGACCTCGTCGTGTTCTACGACGGTGCGAACGAGGTGGCGACCGCCATCGAGCGTGTCAGCGTGGGGTTCCTCGACCCGAAGTTCCCCTACTTCGTCGCCGTGGGCCCCGAACGCGGGAAGCGCGGTGAGTCCGCCGAGACCGCCAAGTGGACCAGCGAGCAACGGAACAAGCGGACGGTGGAGCTCGGGGCCGCCCAGTACCGCCAGGCGGCGGCGATGTCCGACGACCTGGCGCGGGGGGCCCGCGTCGGGGTGGTGAGGTACTGGCAGCCGTCGCTCGTCACGACGCCGGTCAGGCCGTTCTCGGAGGCGCTGTACGCGCGCATCGGTGCCGACGAGTCGACCGTGAGCCAGATCCGTTCCCTGTACGACGGCATCCGCCACGACTCCGGGGTCGACTCGGTCGACCTCCGCGATGCGCTCGTGGGTGTCGACCATCCGACCTTCTTCGACTGGGAGCACACCAACGAGCTCGGCGCCGCCGCCGTCGCGTCGGCGATGTATCGGGACCTGTCGGGCCGGTTGCGCGATCTCGTCCGATAGTTCGCCGACGGCGTCGTCACCCCGACCCGGCTGGGTTTCGCCGCGATCGTGCCGATAGGGTCACGCCGGAGGCGTCCTTCGGCATTCGCAGGCGTGCACGCGCCGGAAAGGGACCGGTAGTGCCGGCGACACCATGACCGACACCACGACCGGGGCTCTGGCGGGGGAGCGCGTCGCCGCGCGTGGATCCGATCGGCGATGGATCGTCGTCGTGGCGGCCCTGCACGCGCTCGTGTTCGGGCCGGTCGCCTTCCACGCGCTGTTCCGTCCGGGGCTGGTCTTCCCCAACCTGTGGCTCTGGCACGCGGCCCGCATCCCCGACACCTTCCGCACCCCGCTGACCCCGGTGCAGCCTCACTTCGGCTGGCACCTGTTCGCGAAGGCCATCGACGTCCTGTTGCCCGGCACCGATCCGCGCATCGCGGGCACGGCCACGTCGATCCTCGCGTCGGCCGGCTTCGGTGTCGCCCTGTACGTCGTGTTCCGTCGCACCGACGACGGCCGCGTCCTGCTGCGGCCGGCCGCCGCGGTGGGCGCCGGTCTGGCCCTCGCCCTGATGGAGAGCCCGGCTGCGCTGCAGGGCTTCCAGGCGCTGGCGAGCCCGACCACCCGCTTCGTGCCGCTCTACTACTCGTTCGTCCCGACGACGTTGGCCGCGATGGGCCTCAACGTGGCGATGGTCTGGCTGACCGGCCTGCTGGTGGACGGTCGGCTGGGGTCGCGGGCGCGGCGCTTCCTTCCGCTGCTCGTCGTCGCCACCGCCATCGCGAAGCCGAACCTCGTGCCGGCCATCGCGCTCGTCGCGCCGGCGCTGGCGTGGGTGGCCGCTCGCCGCGGCGAGGGAGGTCCGCGGCAGCGGGTCGTCGATGCGCTGCGTCTCGTCACGCTCCCGGCCGCGATCGTGACCGCGTTCCAGTTCTCGATCCTGCGCTGGTTCAGTCCGGCGTACCTGACGGGCGGGATCGCCATTCGGCCGATGTGGGAGCTGCGCGAGTTCGGCGGGCTCGGCTGGCAGTTCTGGTTGATCTGCCTCTTCCCGCTGGTGGCGCTCCTGCTCGTGCGGTCGCCGCTGCTCGATGTCTCGGTGCGGGTCTCGCTCGGCCTGTTCCTCGTCGGTCTCGGCGCCTCGGTGATCTTCGCTCGTTCGGGCCAGACCCTCTACAAGGGTGCCGACGGGGGCGACATCATCCAGCTGGCCGGCGCCGGCGCGACCGTCCTGCTGATCTTCGCCTGTCGTCGGGTGCTCATCCTGCGCCGAGAGGGCCGGGTGTCCGCCGCCGTGCTCGCCGTCCTGGCCCTCACCCTCGTCCCGTACCTCGCCGCGGGCGTCATGACGTGGCGCTGCCAAGGAGCCGGGGTCGCCTGCTACGAGCGCGAGGTGGCGCCCATCTGGCCACAGCCGGGCTACGACGAGCCCGGCCCGGTGCCGATGCCGAGGGACGGGTCCTGACCGTGGTGGAGCTCGATCAGTACGACCTGATCGCGTCGATCGAAGCCGACCACTGGTGGTATCGCCGCATCCGATGGACCGTCGTCTCCCTCGTGGGACGACGACGACGGAACGACGGCCGCCCTCTTCGCATCCTCGAGCTGGGCGCCGGCACCGGTGCCGCGAGCTCCGACCTCGAAGGTGTCGTCGCCGTCGATCGGACCGAGCGCTCGATGGTCTTCCTCCGCGACCGGCCGGTGACGGCGATCCGCGCCGACGCCACGGCGCTCCCGATCCCCGGGGGGACGTTCGACGTCGTCGTCGCGGTCAACCTCCTCCACTCGGTGGCCGACCCATCGTCGGTGCTGGCCGAGGCGGCGCGGGTCCTCGTGCCCGGCGGGTGCCTGGTGCTCATCGAGCCGGCCTTCTCCTTCCTGCAGCGAGCCCACGACGAGCGCGTCGACGGTCTGCGCCGGTTTCGCCGGCCGGAGCTCCGTCACCTCGTGGAGGCCGTGGGCCTCGAGGTGCGCCGCAGCACCTACGCGTTCTCGTTCCTCGTTCCTCCGGCGGCGGCTCAGGGTCTCGCGTATCGCCTGCGTCGTTCGGTCGAGGAGGTGCCCACCTCGATCAAGCGCCGCCGTCTCGACGGCGTGCTCGGCATGCTGTCGGCCGCCGAGCGCGCGCTGCTCGGTGAGAGGAACGTGCCGTTCGGGACGTCGGTGGCGCTGCTCGCCGAGCGTGGCCGGGATGCGGGTCAGCGGGGACGGACGCCGAGGGTGACGGCGACCGGCGCGCCGGCGTCCTCGACCGCGAGCTCGACCTCGAGCCCGGGAGTCGACGTGGGAGCCGGGACGGGGTCGAGGGCCCTGGCCCGACCGACCGCGACGTAGGGCGCGACGGTCGTCGGGCGTCGCCGCCACGTGCGGTCTCGAACCACCTCGGGAAGCTGGCGCCGCATCGTGTGGAGGTAGTGCCGCGCGTAGGTGAATGCCTCGACGTCGCGGTCGACGAGCACCTTGATCCCCTCCGCGATCATCGTGAGGAGGCTGGTTGCTCCGACCGACATCGTGGGGAGGCGCTCGACCCGCACCCGCGTGCGGAGCGGACCGGGGATGAGCGGGAGGGCGCGGAAGAGCAGCTCGTACTTTCGGTACAGCCGCGCCTCGGGCGTGTCCTCGGTGCTCGGTGCGTGGAAGTGCCCGCTCTCGCCCCGGTTGATGAGCGCCAGGTCGTCGTCGCCGATCTCGCCCCGCTCGTAGGCGGCGCTCGTGAGCTCGACGCCGGGGAGGTACTTCAGCCAGAACACCTGGATGCGCTGTGGCGTGTGGCTCGCGTACAGGTCGAGCGCCTTCTCCTGCGCCTCGATCGGCTCGCCCGGCAGCCCGAGGATGTGGTCCACCTTGACGGCGAGGTCGGCTCGCATGAGCGCTTCCATGGAGGCCTCCATGTGGGCCTCCTTCTCCATCCGGAGGAGTTCGTGGCGCTTGTACTCCTCGTCGGCGGACTGGACGCCCATCTGCACCCAACGGCAGCCGGCGTCCTTGAGCCAGCGCGCCATGTCGTCGTCGATGTAGCGGGGGTGGACGAGGCAGTGGAACGGCAGGTCGATCTCGCGCCGGTACTCGTGCAGGAACGACTTCAGCCAGTCCTTGTTGGTGGTGAAGATGTCGTCCTCGAAGTCGACCCGCCGCAGGTCCCATCGGGCCTTGGCGGTGACGAGCTCCTCCATGACGTTCTCGACCGAACGACGGCGGAGGTACTTGCCGCCGCCCTTGCCGGGGAGCTTGGCGAAGAAGTTGTTGAAGCAGAAGGTGCAGCGGTACGGGCAGCCGCGCGACGCCATCGTCATGTAGCTGTCCTGGATCCGGATGTGCGGCGCCCACAGCTCCTTGTCGAAGAACGGGAGGTCGTCGAGCTCCTGCTCGAACGGCGAGTTCGGGCCCGTCACGAGCCGTCCCCGGTCCCTCCACCACAGGTTGCCGATGGGCTGCGCCGGCCGCTCGCCGGCCGGCGGAAGCGACTCGCACAGGCGCACGATGGCCTCCTCGCCCTCGCCGCGGCACACGTAGTCGACGCAGTCGTTCTCGAGACAGATCTCCGGAACGGCCGACGGGTGCACGCCGCCGAAGATGATCGGGACGTCGATGCGCGCCTTGATCGCGTTCGCGACTCGAAGCGACCACTGGTACGTGGGCGTGAGGACGCTGAACCCGACGAGGTCGGGCTTCGAGGCGACGACCTCGTCGATCACCCGGTCGGTGCGGTCGAAGATGCCCGCGAGGGCGGGGACGTCGAGGTACGTGCGGTCGTCGAACAGGGCCGGGTTGAACGCGAGCGAGGTCGTGTGGCCCTCGCGCTGGAGGACCGACGACAGGAGCGAGATGCCGAGCTGTTCCTGGCCCAGAGCGACGAAGGTGACGTGCATTGGTGAGAGGCCTCAGGAGGGATCGGAGGTCGTGGAACGGCATGGTAACGCACCGTCGAGGCGTCTGGCCGGAGTCGGACTGCTACCATGGCCGGCAACCCGAGTCGAGGATTGGGCGGGATCGCCCGCAACCCAGGAGAGTGCCGTGACCAAGTCATCCAAGTCCGTCATCACCGCAGCGGGCGTCGACGTGCAGTTCCTGATCGACGCCGAGGACTCCGGCGGCGGGGCGACGGCGTTCGTGACGAAGGTGTCGCCGGCCGGCTACACGCTTCCGGCCCACCGCCACGACTGGGACGAGACCATGTTCGTCATCGACGGCACGCTCACGTTCGTCATCGACGGCGTCACGAGCGAGGTGTCGGCCGGCAACGCCGTGTTCATCGCCAAGGGTCAGGTCCACAAGTACGAGAACCTGACCGACGTCGAGTCGTCGATGTTGATCGTGTCGACGCCGGGCCTCAACCACGAGAGCTACTTCGCCGAGGTCGCCGAGGTGCTCAACGGCGGCTCCGACGCCGAGAAGGACGCCAAGGTCCGCTCGCTCATGGACCAGTACGGCGTCGTCGCCGCTCAGTAGTCCCGCTGCGGCGTGAAGCCGCCGCCGATTCGAGCGGCGATCGCGAAGAACGGCTGCGAGTCGTCCCGTCGATAGGCGCGCGGGAGCGCGAGGCCGAGGAGGGCTGCCGCCCCCAGTGACGCTCCCAGCGCGAGCGCCCGCTTGCGTGCCGACGCGCGCAGCGCGAGGACGAACGCGGCCCCGCTCGCGAGGAGCAGCTTGCGGGCGACGACCGGTCCCACCTCGGCGGCGAGGAACTCCCCGGCCAACCGTGCCCGGTTGCCGAGCGCGTAGGCGGACTGCGCCTCGATCGGCGCCTCGACCTCGACGACCGCCGGATTCGAGGCCACCGAATCGAACACCCGCGGCAGCATCATCTGCCGGCCGGTCTGCTCGATCTGCCGACGCATCTCCGCGGCGACCGTCGGGGTGCCGACCATGAACGAGGAGCCGACGTCGGACACCGGGAGCCGGAGGAGTCGTGCGAGGAGGCCGATGGTGTGTGAGCCCACCGTCCGCACGCTGTCCGTCGAGCGCCCGACCCGTTTCGCCACGACGAAGTCGTGGCCCTCTCGGAAGGTGCCCAGCAGCAGCGGGATGGCCTCCGGCGGATGCTCGAGGTCGGCATCGATCGAGATCAGCACGTCGCCGGCGGCGTGCTCGATCCCGGCGAACATGGCGGGCAGCTGACCGACGTTCGACGCGAGACGGAGGCCGACCACGCTGGGGTCGGCGGATGCCAGGCGCTCGATGACCGCCCACGACCGGTCGGTGCTGGCGTCATCGACGAAGAGGATCTCGGCCTCGAGGTCGTCGATCGTCCGGACCGCTGCCGACACGCGGTCCTTGAGCTCCACGAGCGTCGTCTCGTTGCAGTAGACGGGGACGATGACCGACAGTCGTTGGGTCACGACTCGTCGGTCCAGCAGTGCAGCACGTGGCTGGACCGCACGAGCCGGATGCTGGGCCGGCCGATGAGCATGTTCACCATGCCGTAGTTCGTGGCCTGGGTGTCCCATTCGACGAACCGGTTGTCGAGCAGGGTCTCGTTGCACATGAACTCGGCGGCGGCCTTGCCGTGGCCGGGGGGAGCGCCGGGTGGTCGGTAGCCGAACGAGCCGTTCATGAGCCCGATGCCGTAGGGCGCGACGTCGGTGGAACGCTGGAACGTGCCGAACCCGGTGATCGTCCCCTCGACCTCGCGGTACACCATCACGTCGGCGCCGATGCCCTCGATGACCCTCGCTCGCTTGCGGTCGTAGAGCGCGTCGCACCGGGCGTCGTCGAGCCGGGGATCGGCGTGGTAGTGGTCGTCGACGAGCGTGCTCGGCGCGGCCCGCAGCGCTGCGTACGTCGACTCCGGGAGGGGACCGTCCTTGAACCGGTGCAGGCTCATGCCGGGCGCCTCGTACGGCGGGTTGAGGTGCCGCCGCTCGAGGTCGTTGACGAGGGTCAGCATGGTGGACCGGTTCCGGAACCCGGTGTCGGTCGCCGCCGTGAGTCCGGCGACGTCGTCGGCCTCGACGCGGAGCATCACGAGACCGCTGGCGGTCGCCGCGAGCTCGTCGCGCATGGCGTCGAGGAGCGCGCCGACGACGCTCCCTCGATCGGCGCCGGGCCGCACGAGCAGGGCGGCGACCTCGTGGACCGGCACGTCGAAGTGCTCGGCGAGGTCGGGCACCGCCCTCCAGACGAGGCCACCCACGACGTCCGCTCCGTCGCGCACGACGAGCGATCGGGCGGTCGATGCCACGGCCGCCTCGACCTGATCGGCGCGGACGCGACCGCTCACCTCTGCCTGGAAGCGATCGAGCCAGCGCAGCGGGGCGAAGGGATCGAGGCCGGCGAGCTCCACGAGGCCGGCGCCGGCGTCGTCGCCCGGCTCGACCTGCGGTGTCGACCGCGTTGACTTCATCGCACACCTTGCTCGTCGTCGGGCACGTCGTCCGTGCGGGCAATCACGATACTGGAGTTCTGCCCGCCGAAGCCGAACGCGTTGACCATGGCGACCCCTGCGTCGAGCGTCCGGGCGGCGCCGACGACGACGTCGATTGCCACGTCGGGGTCGACCTCGGTGGTGCCGAGCACCGCCTCCACGCGTCCGGTGCGAAGCACGTCGAGCGCTGCCAGCACGCTCATCGCGCCCGACGAGCCTCCGGTGTGCCCGGTGTGCCCCTTGAGCGCGGTGACGGGCGGCGACGTCGGGAACACCTGCTCCAGCGCCCGCGCCTCGGCGAGGTCGCCCTTCGGGGTGCCGGTGGCGTGGGCCATCACGACGTCCACCCGGTCGGCCCCGAGCCCGGCGTCGGCGAGCGCGAGCTCCATGGCGTGCGCCTGCCAGCGCCCGCTCGGCTCCGGCGACGAGGGGTGGTACCCGTCCGCCGACGACCCGACGCCGAGCACCCATCCCAACGGGTCGGCGCCACGGGCCTCGGCGTGGCCGGCGGTCTCGAGCACGAACCACGCGGCGCCCTCGCCGAAGACGATGCCGCGTCGTGTTACGTCGAAGGGGAGCACGGCCCGGCTCGGATCGAGCTCGGGCGTCTCCATGCCGAACACCCGGCCCGCGATCGAGAACACCGGTACGAACCCCTCGACGTCGGTGACGGCCGCGGAGTCGCTGCCTCCGCAGATGACGACGTCGACTCGGCCCGACGCGAGCAGGTCCACGCCTGCGCCCAGGGCGTCGAGCGCCGAGGCGCACGCCGTCGTGACGGTCCGGATGGGCCCGTGCAGGTCGTGCCGGATCGCGATCTGGGCGGCGGCCATGTTCGACTGCCCGGCGAGCATGGTCCGGGGCGGGATGCCGTCGACGCCCTGCGCATCGAAGAGGTGCTGTCCGAGCATCATGCTCGAGAGCCCGCCCATCGCGGTGCCGTCCACGACGGCCGTGCGGGTGGGTTCCAACGCGCCCGGCGCGTCGAGCCCCGCATGCGCGAGCGCCTCCTCGGCGGCGGCGATCGCGTACTGCGCGCAGCGATCCGTGCTCGCGGCGACACGCTCCCCGAGGACCGCGACCGCATCGAACCCGGTGGCGATGGGGGCGGCGAGCAGGGGGATCGGCGCCCACGCGCTCCAGGGTGCCTGGGTGATGCCGAGCATGCCGCCGTGCCAGCCGTCGAGGAACGCGTCGACGCCCACGCCGATGGGTGTCACGCACCCTGCGCCCGTGATCGCGACGCGCATCTCAGCCCCGGTTCGTGCGGTCGCCCAGCGCTCCCATGGGCGCAGGGTAGTTCCGGCCCGAGGTGACCTGGAACACGTCGTGGTGTCTCGACGTGGACCCGGGGCGGACATACATTGCAGCTGATCGTCGCCCTCGGAACGGAACCCATGAACCTCGACTACGGCCTCATCTCCGCCGACTCACACGTGACGGAGCCGCCGGACTGCTACGCCAGGTTCATCGACCCGGCCTACGCCGATCGTGTGCCGCACATCGTCACCGACGCCCGGGGCGGCGAGCGCTACCTGATCCCCGGCCTCGACGAGATGGCCGTGCCGATGGGCCTCATCGGGTCCGCCGGTCGCGAGTCGTCGGCGATCCGCTATCACGCCCGCCGACCCGACGAGTGGCAGCGCTCGGGCTGGGACCCGACCTGCCGGATCGCCGACCAGGACCGCGACGGCGTGATCGCCGAGATCCTCTACCCGTCCGTCGGCGTGCCGTTGGGCGTCCACCCCGACCTCGACTATCGCGAAGCGTGCATGGTCGCCTACAACCGCTGGCTCGAGGAGTACTGCGCCGTCGCCCCCGATCGCCTCTACGGCGTCGGCCAGGCGTCGATGCGCGACGGCCGGAGCGGTGCCGCCGAGATGCGCACGATCAAGGCGCAGGGCTTCCGCGGCGTGATGATGCCGGGGCTGCCGGGGTTCGCCGACTACGACGACCCGTCCTACGACCACGTCTGGGCGGCGGCGGTGGAGCTCGACCTCCCGCTCTGCTTCCACATCGTCACGGTCAAGTCCCAGACGGGGCTCCGCGGCCCGGGCATCAACGCCATGCTCAACGTCGTCCGCACCTGCCAGGACATCATCGGCATGCTCATCTTCTCCGGCGTCTTCGATCGCTACCCCGACCTCCGCATCGTCGGGGTCGAGTCCGACGCCGGGTGGGCGCCGCACTACGCCTGGCGGATGGACCACGTGTACGAGCGTCACCGCCACTGGAACAAGACGATCGAGCTCGATCGTCTCCCGTCGGAGTACTTCTTCGGGAACGTCTGGCTGACCTTCCAGAACGACTGGTCGGCGATCCGGGTGATCGGCGAGCTCAACGTCGAACGGCTGATGTGGGCGAACGACTTCCCGCACTCGGATTCCACCTGGCCCGACTCGCGGCAGCTGTTGAGCGACCATCTCGCGGACCTCGATCCGGCCGACACCCGTCGGATCGTCCGCGACAACTGCGCGGAGCTGTTCTCGCTCGAGGTTCCCGAGCGTCGCGACCTCGCGCCGTCCGCCCGCTGAGATGGCCGCACTGATCGCGCCGATGGCGGCGGCCCACGGTGACCGGATGGCGTTGACGGACGCGACGGGGTCGGTCACGTGGAGCGAGCTCGACGAGCGTGTCAACCGGTTGGTGGACGCGCTGCGCAACCGTGGGCTCCGGCCCGGCGCCACCGTGGTGGTGCTCGCCGGCAACCAGCGCCAGGTGGTCGAGGTGATCCTCGCGTGCATGCACGGGGGCTGGCTGGTCGTCCCGGTGAACCGTCACTGGGTCGCCGACGAGCTTGCGTACGTCCTCGACGACACCGACGCACAGGCGGTCGTGGTGGGGGAGCCGTACGTCGAGGTCGCCTCAGCGGCGATCGCTGTGGCCGACCACCGACCGGACCTTCGCGTCGTGATCGGCTCGGAGCCGCACGACGGCTTCGAGGGCTACGACGACGTCGTCGCGTCGGGGTCCCCGTCGGAGATCGCCGATCCGCGGTTCGGCGGGCCGATGTTCTACACGTCCGGCACGACGGGTCGGCCGAAGGCGGTGCGCAGCCGGCTGAACGACCTGTCGAGCCCGGTCGAGGCGTGGCGCACGATCGGCGAGGGCATCGGGGCCGGCGTCGGAGTCACCGGCCCGGGTTCGGTGCTCCTGCTGACCGGCCCGATCTACCACTCGGTGCAGTGGGTGTACACGTTCGGCACGCTGCTCAACGGGTCGGCCGTCATCATCGAGCCGGCGTTCGACCCTGCGCAGGTCCTCCTCGACATCGACCGCCACGGCGCCACCCACGTGCACCTGGTGCCGACGCAGATGGTGCGGTTGCTGCGCCTCGACGATGAGCAGCGCGCCGCGTTCGACGGGTCGAGCCTGCGCCGGGTGTTCCATGGTGCGGCGGCGTGTCCGGAGTGGGTCAAGCGGGCGATGATCGAGTGGTGGGGGCCGGTCATCACCGAGTACTACGGCGGCACCGAGGCCGGGTTCCTCACGAGCATCTCGTCGGCGGAGTGGCTGGAGCATCCCGGCAGCGTCGGGCGTCCCGGCCCGAACGTCGAGCTCACGATCGTCGACGACGCCGGTGCGCCCCTGCCGGCGCGGACCCCCGGCCTCATCCACTTCCGCAACCTCGCGGGCCACGACTTCGAGTACCACAATGCGGCGGAGAAGACGGCCAAGGCCCACCCCGCCGCCGGGGTCGGCACGCTCGGCGACGTCGGATGGGTCGACGAGGACGGCTACCTCTACCTGTCCGACCGCCAGGTCGACATGATCGTGTCGGGCGGGGTGAACATCTACCCCGCCGAGGTCGAGCGGGCGCTCGGCGAGCACCCGCTGGTGGCCGACCTCGCGGTGGTGGGGGTGCCCGACGAGGAGATGGGCGAATCGGTCGCCGCGATGATCGAGACCGTCGGCAACGTCCCCCTCGACGCCGACCTCATCGCCGAGCTCGACGCGTTCTGTCGGTCGCGGATCGCCGGGTACAAGCGGCCTCGCACCTGGCGTGCCATCGACCGCCTCCCGCGCAACGAGATCGGGAAGGTCTCCAAGCACCAGGTCCGCGAGCTGCTCAAGGGCTGACGGCGGAGGCGTCGCCCACCAGCACGGTGAGGTGACCCCACGGCATCTGCATCCGTTCCGCGCTCCAGGTGATCCGGTCGTCGGCGCCGCAGCGCTGCGCGATCTCGAGCAGCTCGTCGGCCCGGTAGCCGCGGAGCACGGACACGGCGGCGTCCCAGCCCAGCACGACGGGGAGGATCGCATGGAGCGCGGCGACGCGACGGGCCGGTCCCCTCGCCGCTCGGGCGTTGCGCCAGCCGGCGAGCAGACCGCCGAGCGCGACCGTGGCGGCCAAGCCGGCCCGGCGCTCGAACGGCTCGAAGATCGCGATGCTCCGACCGCCCCGGGTCGCGCCCCGGAGGACGTCAGCGACGTCGTCCGGAGTGAAGTGATGGATCGCGTTGAAGACGCTTCGCATGCCGTCGAGCTCCGGTGGCATCGATCGCGCGTCGACCGGGTGCCGTTCGATCGTCATCCCCGCCGTCTCGCCTCCGATCGCGTCGGGCGGGTGCCGGTGGGGGTACAGGTCCGTGAACGTCGCCGTGACGGTGCGGCCCAGGGCCGTGCCCAGGAGTGGCAGGACGGCGGGCAGCGGACCGCCGGCCCCGGAGCAGAGGTCCACGAGGTGCGACGTCCCGGTGCGCTCCATCGGGCCGGCGAGTCGATCGGCCATCGCACGGTGCAGCGGCTCGACGGTGCTCGACGTGAAGACGCGGGCGAGGTGATCGGTGATCTCCTCGCGTACCCACCACGGCAGCCATCGTTGGTCCTCGAACTCGAACAGCTGGATCCGTCGCATCCGGAGGAACGCTCCACGAACTGGGTGGTGGGTAGGCTCCACCGTACTGTGTTCCCGAAATCGTTCGAGTCGACATCGGTGGTGCTGGACGGGTCGCTCCGGGACGGTTGGTCCGGTACGCCGGTGGTGACCACCGACGAGGTCACGGTGCCGGTGCACGCCGTGGGTCTGCACTACGGGCAGATCGCGTTCGAGGGGTTGCGCGCCCGTGTGATGGACGGTCGCGGTGAGGCGTTCCGTCCGGACCTCCACTGGGAGCGACTCTGTCGTTCGATGTCGCGGCTCGCGATGCCGGAGATCGACCGGTCGGCGTTCGACCTGGCACTCGGCCTGCTCCTGGCGCGGATCCCCGACCACGGCCGCGCCGACGAGTACCTCTACGTTCGCCCCATCGTGGTCGCGATGGACGCCGATTGGGGCATGGGTGGCGCCACCTCGTTCCGGCTCCACGTGGTCGCGGGCTGGACCCGTGAGGCGTTCGACCGGGTCCCTCACGTGGTCGCGCTGGTCGAGGCGCAGCGCCGGCGCTCGTGGCCCGGCGGGACCGGCGACGTGAAGATCCCCGCGAACTACGGCCCGGCCTTCGCGGCGCAGCGACGCGCCCGGGCCGCCGGCGCGCACACCGTGCTGTGGCTCGACCCCGAGGACCGCACCGTCGAGGAGTTCTCGAGCATGAACGCGGTGGTGGTCGACGACGCCGGCCGCCTGCTCGCGCCGGCGCCGGGCGCCACCGTTCTCGACGGCGTGACCCGGCGCACGATCGTCGAGCTCGCGCGGGACGCCGGCATGGTCGTCGACGAGGGCCCGCTGCGGTGGCCGGATCCGTTCGCCGGCGAGGAGGGCGTGCGCGGCGTGCTCCTCGCGACCGGCACGGCGGCGGGCATGGCCGTCGTGCACGAGGTCACCGAGTCGTCTGCGGGAGGCGAGGCGCGGACGTGGCGCTCGTCGACGGGCGGCGACGCGTTCGCCGAGCTGCGGACGCTCGTGGACGCGTGTCTCTGGGGCGACGGTCGCCCGGAGTGGTGGGTGCCCGCCGATCGGTTGACCGGCACCGCGGTCTCGTGACGACCGTCGCAGTCGACCGTGAGCGCGCCGTCGGCGCGCTGACGCGCTGGCTCGAGTCGCTCGGGCTCCCGGCCCGCGTCGCGGGTGTCGTCGTCGAACACGTCGTCGCGGCAGAGTCGGTGGGGCGCCGGACGCACGGCCTCCGGCTCCTCCCGCACCTCGCCCGCGGTCTCGCGCGGTCGGCGGAGCTGCCCGACGACGTGGCGGTGGCCGAGCAGGAGGCCGGAACGCTCGTCGTGGACGGCGCGGGGCTCCCCGGGATCTTCGTGGTGCAGCGGGCGATCGACGAGCTGATCCGTGGGCACGCCGGCGGGCGCCGGTCGATGTCGGTGGGCATCGTGGGATTCGCCGGGACCACCGGCTGTCTCGGTCTGTACGCCCACCGTCTCGCGGAGGCCGGGCTCACGGGGCTGGTGTTGGCCACGTCGCCGCCCATCATGGCCACGCCGGGAGGCATCGCTCCGATCCTCGGCACCAACGCGATCTCGTTCGGCGCGCCGGCTGGTGACGGCGCACCCCTCGTGGGCGACTTCGCGTCGAGCGAGCGCACCTACGGCGACATCGCGCTCGCCCGGGATCGTGGCGAATCCGTGCCGCTCGGAGTCATGCTGGACCACGCCGGGACACCGACCGAGGACCCGTCGGCGATCGTCGACGGCACGCTGCTGCCGAGCGGTGGCCAACGCGGCTGGTGTCAGGCGCTGATGGTGGAGGTGCTCGCCGGAGCGCTGACCGGCGGCAAGGTCGGCAACGGGCCCGGAGGCGAGTCGGTGCTCGTCCTGTCCTTCGCGCAGGACGCGTTCGCGGCCGCGGATGCTCCACAGGCGACCGCGGCCCTGGTGGAGGAGATCCGGTCCGCCGAGCCCGGGCCCGGCGCCGCCTCACCCCACGTCCCGGGCGATCGGTTCGAGGCCCTCCGCCGCCCCGCTGCCGTGGTCGACGTCGGCGCGGAGATCCTCGACCGCATCGAGGCGATGGGCGGACCGGTCCTCGCCGACCGTCGGTGAGGCGGAGCGGCCCGGAATCCGGCAGGAGCGCCGGGTAACCTCGCGAAGGTTCGCCGTCGCGGGGCGCGAACCTGGGAGGACGATCGATGAGTGTTGTCGTGGTCAGACGGTGGGGGCGATGGTTCACCGTCGAGCGGCCCGGCGCAGCACCGTCTCCCACCGACCTCGACGGGCTGCTGGCCCGCATCGCCGGCTCCGCCCACTCGTTCGCCGCCGAGCCCACCCCCCGAGGCGCGCTCGACCCGGCGGACGCCGTGGCCCCGCTCTGGGGCGTGGCCGGGTTGCTCACCCCCGACGGCGTCGTCGCCGAGGACCCCGACGGGCGTCCCGTCGCGATGGGGCCGGACGAGCTGCGAGTACTGGACGCGCTGACCGGATCGACCACCGTTGCCGACCTCCTCCGGGAGTCGGGCGCCGCCGCGGGCGCGCTGGAGCGGCTGGTGGTCGCGGGCAAGGTGGTCCACGGCGATCCGGCGACCGACGCGCGTTGGACGAGGCAGTCGGTGACGGCGCGCCTGGGCAACGACCGGCCCTACGCGACCGTCATGGACAGCGCGGTGCATCCGTCCGACTCCGGGCTGCCGGGTCGGACTCCCGTCTACGCGCTCTGGCACCAGGCGTACGGGCCGCAGCTCGGGATCGGCATGGTCACCGCGGCCGCCCGGGCCCACGACGACGGCTCGCTCAACGAGACGTTCGAGATCCGCCGGCCCGAGCTCCTCTCGTCGATCCGCGAGGACCTCGAGCGCCGCCCCGGTCCGGCCGTGCTGCTCCTGAGCAACTTCATCTGGACCATCGAGGACAACCTCGACGCGGCGAGGGAGCTCACGGCGCTCGAGCCACGGCTCCTCGTCGTGCACGGCGGGCCGTCGACGCCCAGCTACGAGCGCGACGTGCAGCGCTTCCTCGAGGAGCACGGGCCGATCGCCCACGTGCTCGTACGCGGCGAGGGCGAGCGGACGATCGGGGAGGTGCTCGCCGCCGTGGCCGAGCGGGGGATGGATCCGGAGCGGCTCTCGTCCGTCGCGGGCATCGCGTTCGTCGAGCCCGGCTCCGGCACGGTGGTCTCGACCCCCGACCGGCCCCGAATCGCCGAGCTCGACGATCTGCCGTCGCCGTACCTCACGGGTGAGTTCGACCACCTCGTCCTCGAGGACAACTTCATCCCGATGGCGCTCGAGACCAACCGCGGTTGCCCGTACGGCTGCACCTTCTGCGACTGGGGTTCGGCGACCAACTCGCGGATTCGCTGGTTCTCCCTGGAGCGGGTGCGAGCGGAGATCGACTGGCTCGCCTCGCGAAACGTCGACTCGGTCTTCGTCACGGATGCCAACTTCGGCGTCCACTCGCGCGACGTCGAGACGGCGCGACACTTCGCGGCGGCACGCGGCGAGAGCGGCGCGTTCGACCACGTGATCTGGCAACCGGCGAAGAACACCACGAAGCACCTGATCCCGATCCTCCGGATCCTGCAGGGAGCCGGAGTCGTCTCCGACCTGTCCATCCCCCTGCAGACCACGGACCCGGCCACGCTCGAGGCGATCGGACGGTCCAACATCTCGACCGAACGACTGATGGAGCTGGCCCGCGAGATGCGGTGCCAGTCGATCCCCGTCCGGTCCGACCTGATGCTCGGTCTTCCGGGCCAGACACGTGAGAGCTACCGCGCCGACCTGCAGCTGATGTTCGACCAGGAGATCGTTCCCCGCACGTGGGTCACGCTCGGCTTGCCGAACGCGCCGATGAACGAGCCGGGGTACCGATCGCGGTTCGGCATCTCCCTCGACGACCACGGCGTCGTCGTCGCCACCGCGATGTGCTCGTTCGAGGATCGCGAGATGATGCTGCGGCTGCGTCGGATCTTCATGGCTGCCGAGGTGTACGGCGTGCTGCGTCACCTGCTTCGCTGGCTCCAGTGGGACCACGGCCTGGAGGCGACGACGGTGCTGGACCACCTCAGCGACCTCACGCTCGCCGAGCCCGACCGCTATCCCTCGCTCACCTGGCTGGTCGAGTCGTTCGACCTCCACCCCTTGCCGCCGGCGGGGTGGACGTCGTTCTACGACGACGTGCGCTCGTTCGTCGTGGAACGACTGGGAATCGCGTCGAGCGACACCGGCCTCGACTGCGTGCTGCGAGTCCAACAGGCCTTGATGCCGACGCCGGGTCGAGCCCTGCCGGCGACCGTGGCGCTCGAGCACGACTACGTCGGCTACTACCTCGACGCCACCGTCCCGCTCTACGGCTCGAGCGGTCGGCCCGAACCCGTCGGCCTCCTCACGTCACGTGAGTCGGGGTCGCTGACCGTTGCCGGCGACCCGGCATCGCTCGCGGTGCACGGGATGGACCTCTCCGGGGATCCCCGCGACATCCGCCACGGCAGTACCTACTACGTGGTCAACACGACCGCGCACGAGCTGGACTCACCGTTGCTGCGCCTGCTGCCCGAGGTGCTCCATCGCTTCGAC
Organism: Acidimicrobiales bacterium; assembly: GCA_046331245.1. GTDB lineage: Bacteria > Actinomycetota > Acidimicrobiia > Acidimicrobiales > Microtrichaceae > SSF14. The sequence continues at coordinate 534,415 of JAXLRH010000001.1, forward strand.
CACGGTCGGATCGCCGAGCTGACCGCCGAGCGACGGGCGTTGGCGACGACGGCGTCGCCGGTTCGGATCGCGTAGGCGGTCGACGGCCCGACCGGCACGGGAGGTGCCGGCGCCCCGGACCGGTCAGTCCCGCTGCGGCTCGATCTGCGGGCACTTCTCCCGCGTGTACTGACGGATCGCCGGGAAGGTCGCCGCGAAGAGCGGGTCGCTCGGCACGGTGATCAGGCTCAGCGCGTCCGTCAGCGCTGCGATGTCCTGCGCGGCGTCGGCCCGCTGGTAGGCCCGCGAGAACACCCCGGAGAGGCGGACGAACTCGGGGATCGGGTTGGCGGTCACCCCCGCGTTCCACGAGGCGGACACCGACAGCGCCATCGGAACGAGCTGGGCCTTCAGCACCTCGAACTTGGCGCCCGCGTTCGTCTTGAGCTGCTGGGTGAGGAACCAGGCGGTCCGCATGGCGACGCAGTAGTTGTCGTTGGGCACGTCCGGAGGGGTCGTGGTGGTGGTCGAGGTGGTGGTGGTCGGCGGCGGCGGCGGCGGGAGCGTCGTCGGGGCCGGCAGGGTGGTCGTGGTGCTGGTGGTGGTGGTCGGGGCGTGCAGGGCGGCGAGCATCTCCGCGTTCGACAGGCGGGACAGGTACGCAGCGGTCGATTCTCCCGGCAGTTGCAGCGGCGGCGCGTCCGGGGAGCCGTACGCCGGCGACGCCTTCGCCCACGTCAACAGGCCGGTCTCGGCGTCGACGACGACCTTCGTGTTGACCGAGCCCGGGCGGTTGCTGAAGCCCCCGGGGCCCCCGAAGCCTCCGCCGTCGGAATCGTCGGGCGGGAGGAGGGCCTTCCGCGCGACGACGTCGGCACCCTGGGCGCCGAGTGCGAGGCCACAGCCGCACAGCAACACGACGAGGAGGCCCGCCATGGCCGCGCGAAGTCCCCGTTGCATGGGACTCATGGTAACGGCCGGTCCGCGAACCGGGCACGCGGCCGTCCCGTGGCGGCCGCGACGGCCCGCCCGCCGTCGCTGAACATCGTTCATCGCCCTCCAACAAATGCTTGACCCCTGTCGGGTCCCGTCGTACCCTGCCGGGACCTCGACAGGTCCCCGGAATCGCCCGGGTTGACCTGTGGTGCCGCGGTTCCTATTCTTATGGGTTGCCGTGCTGCCCCCGCTCCGCTTCCGCACTTTCCGGTGTGGTCCGGCGCGCCTCAGCACCGGCCGCTTGCCGCACCACCATCTCATCGAGGAGTAGGCCTTGGCCTCACGTTCCGCCATTCGGGATCGCTATTCGTTCGGAAACCTTGACGAGGTTCTCGAGCTCCCAGACCTGATCGCCATCCAACGGGAATCCTTCAACTGGTTCCTCTACCAGGGCCTCGCCGACGCCTTCCGCGACATCAGCCCGATCCGGGACTTCACCGAGACCCTCTCGCTCGAGCTCGAGTTCGACCCGAACGACGAGGACCTCCGTCCGCCGCCCAAGTTCACGGTGGAGGAGTGCAAGGAGAAGGACATGACCTTCTCCGCCCCGATCTTCGTGCGCGCCCGGTTCGTCAACCAGAACACCGGTGAGATCAAAGAGCAGACCGTCTTCATGGGCGACTTCCCGATGATGACGGAGAAGGGCACGTTCATCATCAACGGCACCGAGCGTGTCGTGGTGAGCCAGCTCGTTCGGTCGCCCGGCGTCATCTTCCAGCCCGGCGAGCGGTTCCGTCTCCGCAACCTCGCCAAGCACCAGCTGGTCACCGGCACCATCCACCCCTACCGCGGCGAGTGGATCGAGTTCGACGTCGAGCAGAAGCCCGGCAAGGACGTCACCGCCGGCACCCGCGTGGCGCGCAAGCGTCGCCTCAGCCTGTTCGTGCTCATCCGCGCCCTCGGCTTCGACGAGGAGAACGAGCCCGGCTTCCTCGACCGCTTCGTGAACCACTTCCACTTCCTCGAGGGGCAGTGGGAGAAGGAGAAGGAGAACGCCCCGACGCAGGACGAGGCGCTCATCGAGATCTACAAGCGTGCCCGTCCGGGCGAGCCGCCCACGCTCGACTCGGCCCGCGCCTACTTCCGCAACGCGTTCTTCGAGAACCGTCGCTACGACCTCAGCCGCGTGGGGCGCTACAAGCTCAACCGCAAGCTCGGTCCCGAGCTCGACCGGTTGGAGGAGCTCTTCGGCCTCCAGAACCTCGACCGTCCCGACATCGACCAGCCGGTGCTCAGCCGCTGCGAGGTGCTGGCGGCGTGCACCTACCTGCTCAACCTGGCGGCCGGCGAGCCGGGCTACCGCCTCGACGACCAGGACCACTTCGCGAACCGTCGCATCCGCTCGGTCGGCGAGCTCATCCAGAACCAGGTGCGCATCGGCCTCAGCCGCATGGAGCGCGTGGTCCGTGAGCGCATGACCACCCAGGACGTCGAGGCGATCACGCCGCAGACGCTCATCAACATCCGGCCCGTGGTCGCGGCGATCAAGGAGTTCTTCGGAACCTCCCAGCTCAGCCAGTTCATGGACCAGGTCAACCCCATCTCGGGCCTGACCCACCGCCGCCGCCTCTCGGCCCTCGGCCCCGGCGGCCTCAGCCGTGAGCGGGCGGGCTTCGAGGTCCGTGACGTCCACTTCAGCCACTACGGCCGCATGTGCCCGATCGAGACGCCGGAAGGCCCGAACATCGGCCTCATCGGCGCCCTGGCCACGTTCGCCCGCGTCAACGAGTTCGGGTTCATCGAGTCGCCGTACCGCAAGGTCGTCAACGGCAAGGTGACCAAGGACATCGTGTACCTGCCGGCCGACGAAGAGGAGGAGTACGTCGTCGCCCAGGCGAACGCTCCGCTCAACCCCGACGGCACGTTCAAGGCCGACAAGGTGCTGGTGCGGCGTTCGCCGCAGGCCCGCTCCCTGTCGGACCTGAAGCTGCAGCTCGAGCGCGACGTGTTCCTCGGCGCCACCACGGAGATCTCCGCGGTGGACCCGCAGGAGGTCCAGCTCATGGACGTCTCGCCCCAGCAGATCGTGTCGGTGGCGACGGCGCTCATCCCGTTCCTCGAGCACGACGACGCGAACCGCGCGCTCATGGGCGCGAACATGCAGCGCCAGGCCGTGCCGCTGGTGAAGGCGGAAGCGCCGTACATCGGCACCGGCATCGAGTCCCGCGCCGCCCGTGACGCCGCCGACATGATCCTCGCCACCGACGACGGCGTCGTCAGCGAGGTCGACGGTCGGGCGATCACGGTGGAGTACAAGTCCCAGGGGCGGGTCACCTACCGCCTGCACAAGTTCGAGCGTTCGAACCAGGACACCTGCATCAACCAGAAGGCCGTCGTGTCCGAGGGCGACAAGGTCGTCAAGGGGACGGTCCTCGCCGAGGGCCCGTCCACCGACAACGGCGAGCTCGCGCTCGGCAAGAACCTCCTCGTGGCGTTCATGCCGTGGGAGGGCTACAACTTCGAGGACGCCATCATCCTCAGCGAGCGCCTGGTGAAGGACGACGTGCTCACGTCGATCCACATCAAGGAGCACGAGGTCGATGCCCGTGACACCAAGCTCGGCCCCGAGGAGATCACCCGGGACATCCCGAACCTCAGCGACGAGATCCTCGCGGACCTCGACGAGCGCGGCATCATCCGCGTCGGCGCCGAGGTCGGCCCGGGCGACGTGCTCGTCGGCAAGGTCACCCCGAAGGGCGAGACCGAGCTGACCCCCGAGGAGCGCCTGCTCCGCGCCATCTTCGGCGAGAAGGCCCGTGAGGTGCGCGACACCTCCCTCAAGGTGCCGCACGGCGAGGTCGGCAAGGTCATCGACGTCAAGGTGTTCAGCCGTGACGAGAGCCACGAGCTCGCCCCCGGCGTCAACCAGCTGGTGCGGGTCTACATCGCCCAGAAGCGCAAGATCTCGGTGGGCGACAAGCTCGCCGGACGCCACGGCAACAAGGGCGTCATCAGCAAGATCCTGCCGCTCGAGGACATGCCGTACATGGAGGACGGGACCCCCGTCGACATCGTGCTCAACCCGCTCGGCGTCCCGTCCCGCATGAACGTGGGCCAGGTCCTCGAGACGCACCTGGGCTACGCCGCCCGCTGGGGTTGGAACACCGGCAACGGCGACGTCGGCGAGGCACCGCTCCGCGGCACCGAGACCAAGACCCGTCCGAAGACCCGCCCCTCCACGCTCGTCGCCACCCCGGTGTTCGACGGTGCGAAGTGGGACGAGGCCGAGCTGGCCGGCAAGCACCCGACGATCCAGCGGATCTTCGAGAACCTGCGCCCCGAGGCCGTCGATCCGGTCTACGGCAACGGCGGTCGCATGATCGGCAACGACGGCAAGATCACGCTGATCAACGGCCGCACCGGCGAGCGCTACGACAACCCGGTGACCGTGGGCTACGCGTACATCCTGAAGCTGGCCCACCTGGTCGACGACAAGATCCACGCCCGCTCCACCGGCCCGTACTCGATGATCACCCAGCAGCCGCTCGGTGGTAAGGCCCAGTTCGGTGGCCAGCGCTTCGGTGAGATGGAGGTGTGGGCACTCGAGGCCTACGGCGCCGCCTACTGCCTGCAAGAGCTGCTCACCATCAAGTCCGACGACACCCTCGGCCGCGTCAAGGTGTACGAGGCCATCGTCAAGGGCGAGAACATCCCCGAGCCCGGCATTCCCGAGAGCTTCAAGGTGCTCATCAAGGAGATGCAGGCGCTCTGCCTGAACGTGGAGGTCCTGTCCAAGACGGGCGAGGAGATCCACATGCGTGAACTCGACGAAGACTTCTTCCGTGCTGCGGAGGAACTCGGGATCGACCTGTCCCGACCCGAACGTGGGTCCGATGAAGAAGATGCCCGCCGCCAGGCGGAGAGGGGCTGATCCAGGTGCTGGACGTCAACAACTTCTCACAGCTCAAGATCGGGCTGGCCACCGCCGACTCGATCCGCATGTGGTCGAACGGCGAGGTGAAGAAGCCGGAGACCATCAACTACCGCACGCTCAAGCCGGAGAAGGACGGGCTCTTCTGCGAGAAGATCTTCGGTCCGACGAAGGACTGGGAGTGCTACTGCGGCAAGTACAAGCGCGTGCGCTTCCGCGGCATCATCTGCGAGCGCTGCGGCGTCGAGGTCACGCGGTCCAAGGTGCGCCGTGAGCGCATGGGCCACGTCGAGCTCGCCGCGCCGGCCGTCCACATCTGGTACCTCCGCGGCACCCGCTCGTGGCTCGCGTACCTCCTCATGGGCACCACGCCCAAGGAGGAGTTGAAGGCCAAGCAGCTCGAGAAGGTGATCTACTTCGCCGCCAACCTCGTGACCTGGGTCGACGAGGAGCGCCGCCAGGCCGACCTCCCGACGCTCGAGGCCGAGATGCTCGACGAGCGCAAGGAGATCGAGCAGGAGCGCGAGCTCGAGCTGGCTCGTCGCCACGAGGAGCTCGAGAAGGAGATCGCCACCCTCGAGAAGGAGGGTGCGAAGGACACCGACGTCACCGCCCGCCGCAAGTCGGCGGAGAAGGACCTCGTGTCCATCCGCGAGCGCTACGAGAGCGAGCTCGACCTGCTCCAGCGTGTGTGGGACGAGTTCCGTGGCCTGTTCGCCCGTCAGATCCTCGAGGACGAGATGCTCTGGCGTGAGATGGCCGATCGCTACGGCGAGTACTTCGAGGGCGGCATGGGCGCCGACACGATCAAGAAGCTGATCGACCGCCTCGACCTCGACGAGGAGGAGAACAAGCTCCGCGACCTCATCGATCCGCCCGACGGTGGTAAGCCCCTCTCGGCCCAGCGCAAGCAGAAGGCCATCAAGCGGCTGAAGATCGTCACCGACTTCAACCTCCGCGACGAGAACGGCAACCGGGTCAACGACCCCCGCGCCATGATCCTCGACGTGGTGCCGGTGATCCCGCCGGAGCTCCGCCCGATGGTGCAGCTCGACGGCGGCCGCTTCGCCACCTCCGACCTCAACGACCTCTACCGCCGCGTGATCAACCGCAACAACCGCCTCAAGCGGCTGCTCGATCTCGGCGCCCCGGAGATCATCGTCAACAACGAGAAGCGCATGCTGCAGGAGGCCGTCGACGCGCTGTTCGACAACGGTCGCCGCGGCCGGCCCGTCACGGGCCCGGGCAACCGTCCGCTGAAGTCGCTGTCCGACATGCTGAAGGGCAAGCAGGGTCGGTTCCGTCAGAACCTGCTCGGCAAGCGCGTCGACTACTCCGGCCGTTCGGTCATCGTGGTCGGCCCGACGCTCAAGCTGCACCAGTGCGGCCTGCCCAAGCTGATGGCCCTCGAGCTGTTCAAGCCGTTCGTGATGAAGACCCTGGTCGACCGCGAGCTCGCGCAGAACATCAAGTCGGCCAAGCGTATGGTCGAGCGTCGCCGCCCGCAGGTGTGGGACGTCCTCGAGGACGTCATCAAGGAGCACCCGGTCCTCCTCAACCGTGCCCCCACGCTCCACCGTCTGGGCATCCAGGCGTTCGAGCCGGTGCTCGTCGAGGGCAAGGCGATCCAGGTCCACCCGCTGGTCTGCACCGCCTTCAACGCCGACTTCGACGGCGACCAGATGGCCGTGCACCTGCCCCTGTCCGCCGAGGCCCAGGCCGAGGCGCGGGTGCTGATGCTCTCGTCGAACAACGTGCTGTCGCCGGCGCACGGCCGCCCGCTGGTCACGCCCACGCAGGACATGATCATCGGCGCGTTCTACCTCACCGAGCTGGTCGAGGACGGCGCGGAGCACCTCCGCACGTTCCGCACCATGGAGCAGATCGAGCGTGCCTACGAGGACGGCGATCTCAAGCTGCACACGCCGATCATCTTCCGTCGCCCCGACCTGATGATCAGCCCGGCCAACGGCAAGGCGGCGGAGTACACGCCGACCACGGCCGGTCGCCTCTTCTTCAACCGTGCGCTGCCGGAGGACTTCGGCTACGTGAACAAGCTCATCACCAAGAAGGAGATGGGCGAGATCGTCGACCGGTTGGCGTCGGAGTTCCCGAAGGCCGTCGTGGCCCGCAGCCTCGACGACCTGAAGGGCCTCTGCTTCAACTTCGCGATGCGTTCGGGCATCACCATCTCGATCAACGACGTGAAGACGCCGGTCGAGAAGGCCGAGATCCTGGAGCGTCACGAGGCCGAGGCCGACAAGGTGGAGAAGCAGTTCCGCCGGGGCATCATCACCGACGGCGAGCGCATCCAGAAGGAGGTCGAGATCTGGTCGGAGGCCACCACCGAGGTGACCAACGCCATGCAGGACCTCCTGAAGAAGCAGCAGTTCAACCCCATCGAGATGATGGTGGGCTCGGGTGCCCGCGGCAACATGATGCAGGTCCGTCAGATCGCCGGCATGCGTGGCCTCGTGGCGAACCCCCGTGGTGACATGATCCCGCGTCCGATCAAGCGGAACTTCCGTGAGGGCCTCGACGTGCTCGAGTACTTCATCGCCACGCCCGGCGCCCGCAAGGGTCTGGTCGACACGGCGCTCCGTACCGCGGACTCGGGCTACCTGACGCGGCGTCTCGTCGACGTGGCGCAGGAGCTGATCATCAACTCCGAGGATCCGTTCGAGGCGCCGTCGGTGCGTGGTCTGTGGATCGAGGACGTCGTCCCCGAGACCGCCGCGAAGCGCACCTACCTCGAGACCCGCCTGTTCAGCCGAGTGCTCGCCGACGAGGTCACCCTCGCCGACGGCACGGTCTACCCGCAGGGCACCGAGGTCGACCTCGAGATCATGGCGGCACTCCGCGACGACACCACGATCACCCGTGTCCGAGTGCTGTCGCCGCTCACCGACGAGAGCGAGCTCGGCGTGTCCGCGGCGTGCTACGGCACCTCGCTGGCCACCGGCAAGACCATCGAGGTCGGCGAGGCCGTCGGCGTCATCGCCGCCCAGTCCATCGGCGAGCCGGGTACCCAGCTCACGATGCGTACCTTCCACACCGGCGGCATCGCCGGTGCGTCGGGTGACATCACCGGCGGTCTGCCCCGTGTCGTCGAGCTGTTCGAGGCTCGCACGCCCCGCAACAAGGCGGTGCTCGCCCGCACGTCGGGCGTCATCCGCATCGGCGAGGACGACGGTAAGGGTCGCGTCATCGTCATCGTCAGCGACGACGGCGAAGAGGACGTGTACTCGATCCCGCGGGAGTCGCGCCTCGAGGTGAAGGACGGTCAGGAGATCACCGCCGGCGACGCGATCGTCGAGGGTCCCCGCGACCCGAAGGAGCTGCTCGAGATCAAGGGCGTGCGTGCCACGCAGAGCTATCTCGTCGAGCAGGTCCAGAAGGTGTACCGCGACCAGGGCGTGTCGATCCACGACAAGCACATCGAGCTGATCGTGCGGCAGATGACCCGCCGGGTGTCCATCCAGGACCCGGGCGACGCCGACTTCCTCCCGGGCGAGCGCGTGGATGCCCGCATCTTCGCCGAGACCAACCGTCAGATGCTGCAGGAGGGCAAGAAGCCCGCCGAGGCACGTCCGGAGCTGATGGGCATCACGAAGGCGTCGCTCGCGACCGACTCGTGGCTGTCGGCGGCCTCCTTCCAGGAGACCACCCGGGTGCTCACCGAGGCCGCGATCGGGTCGCGCAGCGACTCGCTCCTCGGTCTCAAGGAGAACATCATCATCGGCAAGCTGATCCCTGCCGGCACCGGCATGGCCAACTACCGCGACGTCGCGATCGAAGCCCCCGACTTCGAGCCGATGCAGTACTGGTCGTCGGACTCGGGCCAGCGGCCCGAGGAGTGGTTGGCGGCGGCCTCGGCCGGCGCTCCCGACGCCGAGATCATCGACCTCATGACCAGCGGGGGTTCGGCGGTCTGACCGCCAACCCCCGTCGGGAAGTTCTTTTGCGGCCTCCGAGGCCGCACTACTAGCCTGACCAGCGGATTTCCCGCGTCCCGAGTTGGCATCGCCGCCTCGGTGGAGACGCCGGACACCACCCATGCACTGAAGTTTCGAAAGGTTTGCTGTGCCCACCATTGAGCAGTTGGTCCGCAAGGGCCGCCAGTCAAAACGCCGCAAGGAGTCCACTCCTGCGCTCAAGGGCGCTCCCCAGCGTCGCGGCGTCTGCACGCGTGTGTACACGAACACGCCCAAGAAGCCGAACTCGGCCCTCCGCAAGGTGGCCCGTGTGCGTCTGACCTCGGGCATCGAAGTGACGGCGTACATCCCCGGTGAGGGCCACAACCTCCAGGAGCACAGCATCGTGCTCGTCCGTGGCGGTCGTGTGAAGGACCTCCCCGGTGTCCGCTACAAGATCATCCGCGGCACGCTCGACACCTCCGGTGTGCGCGACCGCAAGCAGGCGCGTAGCCGCTACGGCGCCAAGAGGGAGAAGTAGCCATGCCCCGCAAGGGTCCAGCCCCGCGCCGTGAACTCATGCCCGATCCGGTCTACCGGTCGGTGCTCGTCACCCAGGTCATCAACAAGGTCCTCCAGCGCGGCAAGCGCTCGACGGCCGAGCGGATCATGTACGACGCGCTGTCCATGATCGAGGCCAAGACCGGCGTCGAGCCGGTCGCCACCCTCAAGCGTGCGGTCGACAACGTCCGCCCCCAGCTCGAGGTCCGCAGCCGCCGCGTCGGTGGCGCCACCTACCAGGTGCCGGTCGAGGTCCGTCCCCGCCGCGCCAACACCCTCGCCATCCGTTGGCTCGTGGGCTACTCCCGCCAGCGCCGTGAGCGCACCATGGCCGAGCGCCTCGCCAACGAGCTGCTCGACGCCTCCAACGGTGTCGGTGCGTCCGTGAAGCGCAAGGACGACCTGCAGAAGATGGCCGAGTCCAACAAGGCGTTCGCCCACTACCGCTGGTAGTGCCCCGGCGCCCCGGGCGGGCTGCCGACCACGACACCACGAACACCGAGCCAGCACGAAATCGAGAGACCAGACATGTCGCAGTTCCCCCTCGCACGAACCCGCAACATCGGGATCATGGCCCACATCGACGCGGGCAAGACCACGACGACCGAGCGGATCCTCTACTACACCGGCAAGTCCTACAAGATCGGTGAGGTGCACGACGGCGCCGCCACCATGGACTGGATGGTGCAGGAGCAGGAACGCGGCATCACCATCACCTCGGCGGCCACCACCTGCTTCTGGAAGGACACGCTCACCAACACCGAGCATCGCATCCAGATCATCGACACGCCGGGCCACGTGGACTTCACCGTCGAGGTGGAGCGTTCGCTCCGCGTGCTCGACGGCGCGGTCGCGGTGTTCGACGGCGTCGCCGGCGTGGAGCCGCAGACGGAGAACGTCTGGCGCCAGGCCAACAAGTACGACGTGCCCCGCATGTGCTTCGTCAACAAGATGGACCGCACCGGCGCCGACTTCTACATGGTGCTCGACACCATCAAGGACCGCCTCGAGGCGAACGTCGCGGTGATCCAGCTCCCGATCGGCTCGGAGTCGAACTACCTCGGCATCGTCGATCTGGTCGAGATGAACGCGTGGATCTGGCAGGGCGAGGATCTCGGCGCCTCCTGGGACGTCGTCCCGATCCCCGAGGACATGGCCGAGCTCGCCGCCGACTACCACCAGCAGCTGATCGACGTGCTGAGCGAGACCGACGAGAACATCATGGAGAAGTTCATCGGCGAGGAGGAGATCTCCCCCGACGACATCCGTACGGCGCTCCGTGACGCGTGCATCCACCACGGCGTGGTGCCGGTGCTCAACGGCACGGCGTTCAAGAACAAGGGCGTGCAGCCGCTCCTCGACGCGGTCTGCCTCTACATGCCGTCGCCGGCCGACATCCCGCCGGTCGTGGGCCACAACGCCCGCGGCGACGAGGAGATCCTCCGCGCGCCCGACGCGAACGAGCCGTTCTCGGCGCTGGCGTTCAAGATCGCCACGATGCCCCACATCGGCAAGCTCACCTATGTCCGCGTGTACTCCGGCAAGCTCAACAAGGGCGACCAGGTCACCAACATGCGCACCACCGCCAAGGAGCGGTGCGGTCGTCTCCTCGAGATGCACGCCATCGAGATGAACGACAAGGACACCATCTACGCGGGCGACATCGTCGGCGTCGTGGGCATGAAGAACACGCGCACCGGCGACACGCTCTGCGACCCGAACAACCAGGTCGTGCTCGAGTCGCTCACGTTCCCGGACCCCGTGATCCACGTGGCCGTCGAGCCGAAGACCAAGGCCGACCAGGACAAGATGTCGAAGGCGCTCTTCGCGCTGTCCGAGGAAGACCCGACCTTCACGGTTCGCACCGACGAGGAGACGGCCCAGACCGTCATCAGCGGCATGGGCGAGTTGCACCTCGAGGTGCTCGTCGACCGCATGATGCGTGAGTTCAAGGTGGACGCCACCGTCGGCAAGCCGCAGGTCGCCTACCGCGAGACCGTCACCCAGCCGGTCAGCAACGTGGTCTACACGCACAAGAAGCAGACGGGTGGCTCGGGTCAGTACGCCGAGGTCCAGATCAACATGGACACCACCGGTCCCGGTGGCGGCTACGTGTTCGAGGACAAGATCTCCGGTGGTCGCATCCCCAAGGAGTACATCCCGTCCGTCGACCACGGCATCCGCGAGGCGATGAGCAACGGCGTGCTCGCCGGCTACCCGACGGTCGACATCAAGGTCGAGCTCGTCGACGGCAAGTACCACGACGTGGACTCGTCCGAGATGGCGTTCAAGATCGCCGGCATCCAGGTGTTCAAGGAGGCGGCCCGCAAGGCGAAGCCCGTGCTCCTCGAGCCGATCATGGCCGTCGAGGTCGTCACGCCCGACGACTACATGGGCGACGTCATCGGCGACCTCAACAGCCGTCGCGGCAAGGTCGGCAAGATGGAGCAGCGCGGCAACAACCAGGTCATCAGCGCCGAGGTCCCCCTGTCGGAGATGTTCGGTTACGCGACCGACCTGCGTTCCAAGACCCAGGGCCGGGCGACGTATAGCATGCAGTTCGCCAGCTATCAGCAGACGCCGCGCAACGTCCAGGAAGAGATCGTCGCACGCGTCACGGGCCAGTGAGCCCGAGCGGACGCTGAGCCCAGCTCACCCCTATCAGTCAACAACCCCTGAAATCAGCAAGAAGGAAAGGCGCCTGTCATGGCCAAGGAGAAGTTCGAGCGGAACAAGCCTCATGTGAATGTGGGGACGATGGGCCATATTGATCATGGTAAGACGACGTTGACGGCGGCGATCACGAAGACGTTGTTTGATCGTGTTCCGGGGAACACGTTCACGGCGTTCGAGAACATTGATAAGGCGCCGGAAGAGCGTGAGCGTGGTATCACGATCAATGTGTCGCATGTGGAGTATGAGACGGCGAATCGTCATTATGCGCATGTGGATATGCCGGGTCACGCGGATTACATCAAGAACATGATCACGGGTGCGGCGCAGGTGGATGGCGCGATTTTGGTGGTGTCGGCGGCTGATGGTCCGATGCCGCAGACGCGTGAGCATGTGTTGTTGGCTCGTCAGGTGGGTGTGCCGGCGATCGTGGTGGCGTTGAACAAGGTCGACATGGTCGATGACGAGGAGTTGTTGGAGCTGGTCGAGCTCGAGGTGCGGGAGTTGCTCTCGTCCTATGAGTTCCCGGGTGATGACATTCCGGTGATGCCGGTGTCGGCGTTGAAGGCGCTCGAGGGTGACGAGGCGGCGCAGGATCAGGTGATGGCGTTGATGGACGCTGTGGATTCGTATGTGCCCGAGCCGGTGCGTGATCTGGACAAGCCGTTCCTGATGCCGATCGAGGATGTGTTCTCGATCACGGGTCGTGGCACGGTGGTGACGGGCAAGGTGGAGCAGGGCATCATCAACACGGGTGACGATATCGAGATCGTCGGGTTGAAGGACACGCAGAAGACGACGTGTACGGGTGTGGAGATGTTCCGGAAGTTGTTGGACCAGGGTCAGGCTGGTGACAACATCGGTGCGTTGTTGCGTGGCACGAAGAAGGAAGATGTGCAGCGTGGTCAGGTGTTGGCGAAGCCGGGTTCGATTACGCCGCACACGAATTTCGAGGCGAACTGTTATGTGCTGTCGAAGGATGAGGGTGGGCGGCATAAGCCGTTCTTCTCGAATTATCGGCCGCAGTTCTATTTCCGTACGACGGATGTGACGGGGAATATCACGTTGCCGGCGGGTACGGAGATGTGTATGCCGGGTGATAACACGCAGATGACGGTGGAGTTGATTGCTCCGATCGCGATGGATGAGGGGTTGCGGTTCGCGATTCGTGAGGGTGGTCGTACGGTGGGCGCTGGTCGCGTCACCAAGATCATCAAGTAGTCCTCCCTGCGCCCTCGGGCGTCGAGAACCAATCGAACGGGTCGGGCCTCGTGCCCGGCCCGTTCGACGTTTAGGGTGCCGTCGTGCTCGTGACCGTCGGCGACCTGGCAACCGACCTCGTCGTGCGGCTGGCCACGGCGGAGATCGATCCGGTGTCCGACACACCGGCCGCCGTCAGCGTGCACCGCGGTGGCGCCGCTGCGAACGTCGCGGCCGTGACCGCACACCTCGGCCGGCCGGCGCGGTTCGTCGGCGCGCTCGGCGAGGACGAGCTGTCGCGTGGGGCGGCAGCGGCGCTGTCGGCGCTCGGCGTCGAGGTGAGCGGCCCGCGGGCGCGGCGCGGCTGGTCGATCGTGGTGCTGGTCGACCCCGACGGTGGCCGTCGGTTCCTCACCGACACCGGCGACGTCGACACCTGGCCCGCTCCCGATCCGTCCTGGCTCGACGGCGCCACGCGTGTGCACCTCAGCGGCTACGCGCTCTGCAACGAGCGGTCGGTGGACGCATGCCGTCAGCTCGCCGACGCGGCGGAGCAACGGCAGGTGCCGTGCTCCGTGGACGTGGCGTCGGCGTCGGTGGTCCGGGCCTGGGGCGTCGATCGGTTCCGGCGGCTCCTCGACGACATCGGCCCCGACGTGGTGAAGGCCAACGAGGACGAGGCCGCGCTGCTCGGTGGCGACTGGGGCGCGCGCGATCCGGTGGTGGTGACGACCCGGGGCTCCGGGCCCACCACGGTGGCGGGTCGGGGTCACGAGGCCACGGTCACCGTCCCACCGGTCGGTGTCGTGGACACGACCGGCGCGGGCGACGCGTTCGTGGCGGGCTTCCTCGCAGCCTGGGACGAACGCCGCGAGCCGCTCGCCGCGATCGAGGCCGGTCACGCGGCGGCGGCCCGGGTCGTGACCGGCGTCGGCGCCGACTGGTGGGAGGATGTGCCATGAGTTTGACGCCCGAGTTCAGAGTCGGTGACGAGGTGGCCGAGGCCCTGGCGATGGGGCAGGCGGTGGTCGCGCTCGAGTCGACCATCCTGTCCAACCTCGGTCTGCCGTCGCCCTACAACCGCGAGTGCCTGGAACGGTGCGAGTCGGCGGTGCGCTCGGCCGGCGCGGTGCCGGCGATCACCGCGATCGTCGACGGGTGTGCCTCCGTGGGTCTCACGGCGGACGAGGTCGATCGCGTGCTCACCGGCACGCGCAAGGTGTCGGCGCGCGACGTCGCGGTGGCCGTGGGCCTCGGGTGGGACGTGGGCGTCACCACGGTCGCTGCGTCGGTGATGCTCGCGGCGCGGGCCGGCGTCGCAGTGTTCGCGACGGGGGGCATCGGCGGGGTGCATCGCGGCGCCGAGCTGTCGGGCGACGTCTCGGCCGATCTCGGCGCGATCGCCCGCTACCCGGTCGTCACCGTCACGGCCGGCGCGAAGGCGTTCCTCGACCTGCCGCGAACCGTCGAGTGGTTCGACACTCTGGGCGTGCCGGTCCTCGGGTTCGGCACGGACGAGTTCCCCGCGTTCTACAGCCGCAGATCGGGGGTGCCGGTGCCGCACCGGGTCGAGTCGGCGGCCGAGGTGGCGTCGATCGTCGGAGCGATGCGCCGGGCGGGGGAGCGAGGGGGCGTCGTGGTCGCCAACCCCATCCCCGTCGCCGCCGAGATCCCGGCCGCGGAGATCGACCCCGTCATCGCGGCGGCGCTCGATCAGGCCGCGGCCGCGGGCGTGTCCGGCCCCGGTGTGACGCCGTTCGTGCTCGAGGCGATCTCGGTCGCGACCGAGGGTCGGTCGATCCCGGCCAACCTCGCGCTCGCCGAGTCGAACGCGGCGGTGGCCGCGTCGGTCGCCGTGGCGCTCGCGGCACGTCCCTCGTCCTGATCGGTACCATCGCCCCGGGAGGGGGTGACGGATGAGGATCCGGGCCGTGCTCGTGGCCGTGGTGTCGTCGGTGCTGGCGTCGTCGTTGTCGGCGTCGTGCGCGGTCGTCGACACGATCGCGCCGCCGGACCGCTCGCTGGCGGCCGTGCCGGGCGACGGGGGCAGTGCTCGCGGTGTCGGAGACCGGCGGTGCGGGCTCCCGGCGCCGGGGCAGGACTTCGAGGCCGTCGATCCTGCCTCCGCAGGTGTCGCTCCGGACGCGGTGCGCAACGCGATCGCCCGCCTCGCTCCTCAGTTCACCGTCTCGTTGCGGATCTACCGTCACGACTGCCTGATCGGCCAGACCGTCAACGACGCAGTCGCCGACACGCGGCCGGCGGAGCTGTTCTCGATGACCAAGAGCGTGGTGTCCCTTGCGGTCGGCCGCGCCGTGTCGATAGGGCGCCTCGGGCTCGACGATCCCATCGGCCGACACCTCCCGGGCCTCGACGCCGCCCACGCGGCCATCACCGTGCGTCAACTCCTGACGCAGACCTCGGGGCTGCGCTTCGCGTGGGTCAACGATCTCGCGGGATCGGCCGAGGACTCGGTGGGGGAGGCGATGTCGATGCCCTTCGCCCACCCGCCGGGCACCTACTTCGAGTACGCGCAGACCACGGTGAGCACCCTGGCCCTGGTGGTCGGCCGGGCCGTGGGCCAGGACTTCCAGGCGTTCGTGCAGCAGGAGCTGTTCGGGCCGGTCGGCATCCGCCCCGGCACGTGGTCGTGGTGGCGCGACGGCGTCGGGAACACCCACGGGTACGCCTGGTTGCGCATGCTGCCGCCGGACATGGCACGGCTCGCCACGCTGGTGCTGCACCGGGGCGTCTGGAACGGACGTCGCCTGATCGACGAGTCCTACATCCGGCAGATGTCGGCGGGCACGGCGACCAACCCCGGCTACGGCTTCCTGACCCAGCCGAACGAGGGGGCGTGGTACATCGACACCTTCGCCGGTGTGCGTCGCGACCACCACGAGGTGCCGTCGGCCCCGGCGGACCTCCTGCAGTTCTCCGGATTCCTCGAGCAGGCCACGTTCGTGGTGCCCAGCCTCGACCTCGTGGTCGTGCGCTTCGGTCTCCCGCCGGGCGCCAACTGGAAGTACCACCTCTTCGCCAACCTGCTCGCCGGCATCGACGGCGCCCGGGCCGTGTCGCCCGGTCCACCGCCGGAACCGGACGCGATCGGCTGGGACTGGGAGACGATCTTCGACTGGGCCGATCTGCTGTCGCGCGTGGACCAGCGGCGCGCCTGCCCGGAGGCCTGCGGCGATCGGTGGGCGTCGCCGGTTGTGCCGACCAGCTGACATGGCCTAAGGTTGCCGCCGCTCCGGGCGCGCCCCGGTTCGTTCCTTGGCAATCGAAGTGCAGATTTCCCGACAGCGCATCCGTGCGCTGTCCCCCGCGTGAGAAAGCAGTGAGCATGGCAGAGCAGAAGATCCGCATCCGACTGAAGGCGTACGATCACGAGATCATCGACCAGTCGACCCGCAAGATCGTCGAGACCGTCGTGCGCACCCAGGCGAAGATCAAGGGCCCGATCCCGCTCCCGAGCGAGAAGCACCGGTTCACGGTCATCCGTTCGCCGCACAAGTACAAGGACTCACGCGAGCACTTCGAGATGCGCATCCACAAGCGGCTCATCGACATCCTCGAGCCCACTCCCAAGACCATCGACTCGTTGCAGCGCCTCGACCTCCCGGCTGGCGTCGACATCGAGATCAAGATCCAGAACGCCTAGGCGTTCACACCAAGCGGCCGATCCTCCGGTCGCTGCCAAATGAGCACAGATTGGTCATGGCCATCGGTCACGGCTACATTCTTCAAGTCGTGTGACCGGGCAGATCCGCAAGGGATCGGCTGGCACGCAAGCGAATCGACGTTCGGACAGGCCCACACGCTGCCCACGGCAGCCGGGAACCAGCCGGCACAACCGAGAGATCGCTCCGCCTGGCCCTGCCCTGCGGAGCGTTCGCGTGAAGGGCTCCACTGCCGCCACATCGTGGCGAGTACGAGCCAGGAGCGAAAGAGACACTCGTCATGGCGACGAAAACAATCGTTGGTGAAAAAGTAGGCATGACCCAGGTGTGGGACGACGACAACAACGTCATCCCCGTCACCGTCGTGCGTGTGACCCCGTGTCGGGTGGTCCAGGTGAAGACGCCTGACTCCGACGGGTACAGCGCACTGCAGGTCACGTACGGATCCCGCGATCCCCGCAAGCTGACCAAGCCGCTCGCCGGCCACTACGAGAGCGCCGGCGTCGACCCGGGCGTGCGGCTCGTCGAGCTCCGCCTCGACGACGTCTCCTCCTACGAGGTGGGCCAGGAGATCTCGGTCGACCTGCTGGAGGCCGGTGAGCGCATCGACGTCACCGCCATCAGCAAGGGCAAGGGGTTCGCCGGCGTCATGAAGCGCCACAACTTCGCCGGCATGGGCGAGGGCCACGGCGTGCACAAGACGCACCGCAAGCCCGGCTCGATCGGCCAGTGCGCCACCCCCTCACGCGTGTTCAAGGGCATGCGGATGGCGGGCCAGATGGGCAACGAGAAGGTGACCATCCTCAACCTCAAGGTCGTGCAGGCCGACGCCGAGCAGAACCTGCTCCTCGTCAAGGGCGCCGTGCCCGGGCCCAACGGCGGCATCGTCCTCATCCGCGACGCGGTCAAGGGCGCCAAGACGACGAAGGGCGGCAAGTGATGGCGAGCATCGCACTCAAGCAGCAGTCGGGCTCCGACGCCGGCACGGTCGACGTCGACGACGCGGTCTTCGGCCTCGAGCCCAACGTGCCGGTCATGCACCAGGTGGTGGTGGCCCAGCTCGCCGCCGCCCGCGCCGGCACCCAGTCCACCAAGACCCGCGCCGAGGTCTCCGGCGGCGGCGCCAAGCCGTTCAAGCAGAAGGGCACGGGCCGCGCACGCGCCGGCTCCACCCGGTCGCCGAACTGGCGCGGTGGCGGCATCGCCCTCGGCCCGAAGCCCCGCAAGTACGACCAGCGCACGCCCAAGAAGATGAAGAAGCTGGCGCTGCGCTCGGCCCTGTCGGACCGGTTCGCCGACGACAAGGTCGTCGTCGTCGACGCCTGGAACTTCGACACGCCCAGCACGTCGAGCGCCCGCAAGGCCCTCGAGGCGCTCGGGGTCACCGGTCGTGCCCTCGTGGTGCTCACGCCCGACGACACCACGGCGTGGAAGAGCTTCCGCAACCTCGAGACGGTGCACGTGCTCACGATCGGTGAGCTCAACACCTACGACGTGCTGGTGAGCGACTTCGTGGTGTTCACCACGGCGAGCCTGCCCACCAGCGCTCCCGCCGCCCGTGACAGCGAGGACGAGAAGTGAAAGACCCGCACCAGATCATCATCCGCCCGGTTGTGAGCGAGAAGTCCTACGGCCTGATCGACGAGAACGTGTACACGTTCGTCGTCGCCCCCGATGCGTCGAAGATCGAGATCCGTCAGGCCGTCGAGGCGATCTGGCCGGGCCGCAAGGTCCTCAAGGTCAACACGCTCACCCGCAAGGGCAAGTCGAAGCGCGGCCGTCGCAGCGCGAAGACCACGAAGCTCCCCGATCGCAAGCACGCCATCGTGACCCTCACCAAGGACAGCGATGACATCGAAATCTTCCAGGCCGGCTGAGAGGCACGCAGATGGCACTTCGTAAACGCAAGCCCACGAGCCCCGGTCGTCGCTTCCAGACCGTCTCGGACTTCGCCGAGATCACGTCGACGACCCCCGAGAAGTCGCTCCTGGCGCCCAAGCACCGCACCGGCGGCCGCAACAACTACGGCCGCAAGACGTCCCGTCACCGCGGTGGCGGCCACAAGCAGCAGTACCGCATCATCGACTTCAAGCGGAACAAGGACGGTGTGCCGGCCAAGGTCGCGACCATCGAGTACGACCCCAACCGCACCTGCCGCATCGCGCTGCTGCACTACCTCGACGGCGAGAAGCGCTACATCCTCGCCCCCAAGGACCTCAAGGTCGGCGACACCGTGCAGTCGGGCCAGGGCAGCGACATCCGCCCCGGCAACGCCATGCCGCTGCGCTACGTGCCCGTCGGTACCGTCGTGCACAACGTCGAGTTCAAGCCCGGCGGCGGCGGCAAGATGGCCCGCTCGGCGGGTGCGAGCGTGCAGCTCGTCGCGAAGGAAGGCGACTTCGCCACCCTTCGACTCCCGTCCACCGAGATGCGCCGCGTGCCGATCGACTGCCGCGGCACGATCGGCGAGGTCGGCAACTCCGAGCACGAGCTCATCAAGATCGGCAAGGCCGGTCGCAACCGTTGGAAGGGCGTGAAGCCGCAGACCCGCGGCGTCGCGATGAACCCCGTCGACCACCCCCACGGCGGTGGCGAGGGCAAGACCTCCGGCGGCCGTCATCCGGTCTCGCCCTGGGGCGTGCCCGAAGGCCGTACCCGTGACAAGACCAAGCCGTCCCAGCAACTCATCGTGCGTCGCCGCCGTACCCGCGGCTCGCGCCGATAAGGGTCGAGAGAGAGAACCAAGATGCCTCGCAGTCTCAAAAAGGGTCCCTTCGTCGACGACCACCTCCTCAAGAAGGTCGACGCACTCAACGAAGCGGGCAACAAGACCGTCATCAAGACGTGGTCCCGTCGTTCGACGATCATCCCCGACATGGTCGGCCACACGATCGCCGTGCACGACGGCCGCAAGCACGTCCCGGTGTACATCACCGAGTCGATGGTCGGTCACAAGCTCGGCGAGTTCGCGCCGACCCGCACCTTCAAGTTCCACGCCGGCCAAGAGAAGTCGGGGCGTCGCTGATGGCTTTCGGAGTCAAGACCAACGAGCGTCCGGGCACGCGGGCCGAGCTGAAGTTCGCCCGCTTCTCCGCCTACAAGGCGCGTGAGGTCCTCAACCTCATCCGCAACAAGTCCGTCGGCGAGGCCCGGGCGATCCTGCAGCTCACCGAGCGCGGCGCCGCCGACCCGATCCTCAAGACGCTGAACTCGGCGATCGCCAACGCGGAGCACAACGACGGCATCGCCGCCGACGAGCTCTACGTGTCGGCCTGCTTCGCCGACGAGGGCCCCACGCTCAAGCGCTTCCGCCCCCGTGCCCGTGGCCGCGCCGGTCGCATCAACAAGCGCACCTGCCACGTCACGATCATCGTGAGCCGCTACGCACCCGACGAGCTCGAGACGCTCCGCAACCGGGAGGCCCGTCGTGGCGCCGCCCCGGGCGCCGCCGCCTCCCGCGCCCGCCGCGTGTCGAGCAGCCGCAAGTCGGGCGAGGCCGCCAAGCCGGCTACTCCCACCGACGAGGCGCCGCTGGTCGACGAGGAGACCGACGCCACCGACGAGGTGCTCGTCGACGAGGTCGTCGCCTCGGAGCCGACCGCCGTCGAGGTCGACGAGACGACCGACGAGGCCACGCCCGAGACCGAGCCGACCGAAGCAGACGACGACGCCTCCGAAGAGGGAGACAAGTAATGGGTCAGAAAGTCAACCCCTACGGCTTCCGGCTGGGTGTCACCACCGAGTGGAAGTCGCGTTGGTTCGCCAGCCGCCAGGAGTACGTCGACAACGTCATCGAGGACTGGAAGATCCGCGACTTCCTCATGACGCAGCTGCCGCACGCCGCGATCAGCCGTGTCGAGGTCGAGCGCACCCGTGACCGCCTCCGGGTCGACGTGCACACCGCCCGCCCCGGCATCGTCATCGGTCGTCGTGGCTCCGAGGCCGACCGCCTCCGCGCCGGCCTCACCAAGATCTCCGGCAACGCCAAGGTGCAGCTGAACATCCAGGAGATCAAGCAGCCCGAGCTCGACGCCGCCCTCATCGCGCAGGGCGTCGCCGACCAGCTCGTCGGTCGTGTCGCCTTCCGTCGTGCCATGAAGCGCGCCGTGCAGAACGCCCAGAAGGCCGGCGCCAAGGGCATCCGGGTGCAGTGCTCGGGTCGCCTCGGCGGCGCCGAGATGAGCCGCACCGAGTGGTACCGCGAGGGCCGCGTGCCGCTCCACACTCTCCGTGCCGACATCGACTACGGCTTCCGCGAGGCCCACACCACCTACGGCCGCATCGGCGTGAAGGTGTGGATCTACAAGGGCAACATCCTGCCCTACAAGCCGCAGACCGACGACAAGGCGCTCCGCGAGGCGGCCCTCGCCGTCGGCGAGACCGCCGGCGAGCCCAAGGCGCCGCGCCGGGTCGTGTCGTCTGCCGCGAAGAAGCGTGCCGAGGCCGCTCCCGTCGACGAGATCGACGAGGCGACGCCGCTCGTCAAGGAGGCCGATCCGGATCTGGAGCGCCTCCTCGAGGAAGAAGAACAAATCGAACGTGCGACGCGTCAGCATCACGAGACGCCGCACTTCCGCCCCGGGGACGGTGACTGAACATGTTGATGCCCAGAAAGGTCAAGCACCGCAAGCAGCATCGCGGGCGCCTGACCGGAGCGACCAAGGGCGCCCCCTCGGTGTCCTACGGCCAGTACGGGATCCAGGCCCTCGAGCCAGGCTGGATCACGGCCCGTCAGATCGAAGCCGCACGTATCGCCATGACCCGCCACATCCGGCGTGGCGGCAAGGTGTGGATCAACATCTTCCCGGACAAGCCCATCACCCAGAAGCCGGCGGAGACCCGCATGGGCTCCGGCAAGGGCAACCCCGAGAAGTGGGTCGCCGTCGTGCGCCCCGGCCGCGTGATGTTCGAGCTGTCGTACCCCGACGAGGAGATCGCCCGCGGTGCCCTCAACCGGGCCATCCAGAAGCTGCCGATCAAGGCGCGCATCATCAAGCGTGAGGAGGGGTTCTGATGGCGAAGACCGATGTCAGCGACCTCGGCGACGCCGAACTCCTCGAGGAGCTCGGGCGTGAGCGCCAGGAGCTGTTCACCCTGCGATTCAAGCTGGCGACGGGAAGCCTCGAGACCACCTCGAAGATCCCCCAGCACAAGCGTCAGATCGCCCGGATCATGACCGAACTCCGCGAGCGCGAGATCGCCGCTGCGGAAGCGGAACAGGAAGCGACCGCCAATGGCTGAGTCAACCGAGAACACCACCACCGAGCGCAACGCCCGCAAGGTCCGCGAGGGTCTCGTCACGTCCACCTCGATGGACAAGACGGCGGTCGTCACCGTGACCGAGCGCGTGCGGCACAAGAAGTACAGCAAGACGCTGCTGCGCAACACCAAGCTCTACGTCCACGACGAGACCAACGATCTCAACGTGGGTGACAAGGTGCGGGTCGCCGAGACCCGTCCGCTGTCGAAGCTGAAGCGCTGGCGCGTCACCGACGTGTTGGAGCGTGCACGATGATCCAGCAGGAATCGCGACTCCGCGTCGCCGACAACTCGGGCGCCCGCGAGGTGCTCTGCATCAAGGTGCTCGGCGGCTCGAGGCGACGCTACGCCTCGATCGGCGACATCTTCGTGGCCACGGTCAAGGACGCCCTGCCGGGCGCCTCGGTGAAGAAGGGCGACGTCGTCAAGTGCGTCGTCGTGCGGGTGAAGAAGGAGAAGCGTCGTCCGGACGGCTCCTACATCCGCTTCGACGAGAACGCCGCCGTCCTCATCAACGACGCACGTCAGCCGCGTGGCACCCGCATCTTCGGCCCGGTCGGCCGCGAGCTGCGCGACAAGAAGTTCATGCGCATCGTGTCGCTCGCACCGGAGGTGCTCTGATGAAGATCCGCAAGGGCGACCGCGTGGTCGTGCTCGCCGGCAAGGACAAGGGCAAGGAAGGCCTCGTGGTCCGTGCCCTCCCCAAGGCCGACAAGGTCGTCGTCGAGGGCGTCAACGTCGCGAAGCGTCACCGCAAGCCCACCAAGGCCATGGAGCAGGGCGGCATCATCGACCTCGAGATGCCGATCCACGTCTCGAACGTGGCCCTCATCGACCCCGACGGCAAGCCGACCCGCGTCGGCTACCGGATCGAGGCCGACGGCACCAAGGTGCGCGTCAGCCGCCGCACTGGAGCTGAACTCTCATGAGCGACACCACGTCCACCGCCATCGCCGTGCCCCGCCTCAAGGCGGTCTACAACGACGAGATCCGCGGCAAGCTCCTGACGGAGCTGGGCCTCGGCAACATCATGGAAGTGCCCCGCCTCGAGAAGATCGTCATCAACGTCGGTTGTGGCGGCGCCATCGAGCACAAGCAGCTCATCGACAAGGTGGTCGGCGAGCTGACCATCATCGCCGGCCAGAAGCCGGTGGTGACCAAGGCGAAGAAGTCGATCGCCGGCTTCAAGCTCCGCGAGGGCAACCCCATCGGCGTGAAGGTCACCCTCCGCGGCAACCAGATGTGGGAGTTCTTCGACCGGCTCGTGACGCTGGCCATCCCGCGCATCCGTGACTTCCGTGGCCTCAACCCCCGGGCGTTCGACGGCCGTGGCAACTACACCTTCGGCGTCACCGAGCAGCTGATCTTCCCCGAGATCGACTACGACCAGGTCGACGTGTCCCGAGGGATGGATATCACGATCGTGACCACCGCACGCACCAATGCCGAGGGCAAGGCGCTCCTCGACGCATTCAAGTTCCCGTTCCGACGCGAAGGGCAGCAGTAAGCTCATGGCAACCAAGGCGCTCATCAACAAGCAGCAGAAGAAGCCCAAGTACAAGGTCCGCGGCTACACCCGCTGCCAGCGGTGCGGGCGGCCCCGCGCCGTGTTCCGCAAGTTCGGTCTCTGCCGCATCTGTCTCCGCGAGCTCGCCCACGCCGGCGAGATCCCGGGCATGACCAAGGCCAGCTGGTGAAGGAGGCGATTCGACATGACCATGACTGATCCCATCGCCGACATGCTCACCCGCCTGCGCAACGCCAACACGGCGATGCACGACGACGTCAAGATGCCGTCGTCGAAGCAGAAGGAAGCACTCGCAGAGCTCCTGCACCGTGAGGGCTACATCGGCCCGTTCTCCGTCGAGGACCGCCCCGGCGGCCCCGACAAGGTGCTGAGCATCCGCCTCAAGTACTCGCCCGAGCGCGAGCGCGTCATCTCCGGCATCCAGCGGGTGTCGAAGCCCGGCCTCCGGGTGTACAGCAAGTACACCGACGTGCCCCGCGTGCTCGGTGGGCTCGGCATCGCCGTCCTCTCCACGTCGCAGGGACTCATGACCGACCGCGAGGCGCGCAAGCGTCGCGTGGGCGGCGAGATCCTCTGCCGGGTCTGGTAGGAGCCAACATGTCCCGTATCGGAAATGCCCCCATCACGGTGCCCTCGGGCGTCACGATCTCGATCGCTGACGGCCAGGTGGCCGTCAAGGGTCCCAAGGGCGAGCTCGCCCGTGAGATCCCCGGTGCGATCACCGTCCGCCAGGACGGCGACACCCTCCTCGTCGAGCGCCCCGACGACCAGCGCCAGAACCGTGCCCTCCACGGCATGTTCCGCTCCCTGGTCAACAACATGGTCGTCGGCGTGACCGAAGGGTTCCGCAAGGACCTCGAGATCGTCGGCGTCGGCTATCGCGCCGCGGCCAAGGGCTCGAGCACGCTCGACCTGCAGCTCGGCTTCTCCCACCCGGTGTCGGTGGAGGCCCCGGCGGGCATCGAGTTCGTCGTGCCGGCGCCCACCAAGATCGAGATCCACGGGATCGACAAGGAGATCGTCGGCCAGGTCGCCGCGAACATCCGCTCGATCCGTAAGCCCGAGCCCTACAAGGGCAAGGGAGTTCGGTACGCGAACGAGCACGTCCGTCGCAAGGCCGGAAAGGCTGGCAAGTAATGAGCGATATGGCCAAGTACACCCGCGACGCCCGCATCCGGCGTCACGCCCGGGTCCGCAAGGGCGTCATCGGCACCGCGAGCCGTCCGCGCCTCGCCGTGTTCCGCTCGAACCGTCACATGATCGCCCAGGTCATCGACGACGCGACGGGCACGACGCTCGCCGCGGCCTCGACCCTCGAGGCCGATCTCCGCTCGACCGGTGGCAACAAGGTCGGCGCCGCCAAGGTCGGCGCCCTCGTCGCCGAACGGGCCAAGGCCGCAGGGGTCACTGCGGTGGTGTTCGATCGTGGTGGGTTCCACTACCACGGTCGGATCGCTGCGGTGGCAGATGCCGCCCGCGAAGCAGGATTGGAGTTCTGATGGCACTGGTAAACGAATCCGACCTGCAGTTGCGCGACTCGCGGGTGATCAACATCAACCGCGTCGCCAAGGTCGTGAAGGGTGGCCGTCGCTTCTCCTTCACCGCCCTCGTGGTGATCGGCGACGGCAACGGCCGCGTCGGCCTCGGGTACGGCAAGGCGAAGGAAGTTCCGCTCGCCATCCAGAAGGGCACCGAAGAGGCTCGCAAGAACCTGTTCGAGGTCGCCCTCGCCGGTTCGACGATCGTGCACCCCGTCATCGGCGTGCTCGGCGCCGGCCGCGTGCTCCTGCAGCCCGCTGCCCCCGGTACCGGCGTGATCGCCGGCGGCGCCGCCCGCCAGATCCTGGAGGAGGCCGGCATCCACGACGTGCTCTGCAAGTCGCTCGGCTCGTCTAACTACATCAACGTGGCCCGCGCCACGATCAACGGCCTGCAGAGCCTGCGCCGCCCCGACGAGATCGCCCGCCTCCGCGGCCTCGATCCCGAGGAGTTCGTGCCCAAGGGTCTGCTCAACGCCTACCGCGAGACCCAGCGCGGTCCGGCCCCGGCTCCGTTCGAGGTGAAGTGATGGCCGACAAGCAGCTCAAGGTCACCCAGGTGCGGTCGTCGATCGGCACCAAGCCCAAGCAGCGGGGCACGCTTCGCGCCCTCGGTCTCCGTGGCATCGGCAAGTCGAACACGCTTGCCGACACGCCCGACGCCCGCGGCCAGATCGCGAAGGTCCCGCACCTGATCCGTGTCGAAGAGGTTGAGTCATGAAGGTCCATGATCTGAAGCCGGCCGAGGGTGCGACCAAGCGCCGCAAGCGCGTCGGTCGCGGCATCGGTGGCAAGGGCGGCAAGACCGCCGGCCGCGGCACCAAGGGCCAGAAGGCCCGCAACACCATCCCCGTCTCCTTCGAGGGTGGCCAGCTGCCCCTCTCGATGCGGGTGCCGAAGCTGAAGGGGTTCAACAACCCGTTCCGCGTCGAGTACCAGGCGATCAACCTCGACACCCTCACCGAGTCGGGCCTGAGCGAGGTCTCCCCGGAGACGCTGCTGGGCAAGGGTCTCGTGTCGAAGGGCGCGCTCGTGAAGGTGCTCGGTCGCGGTGAGGTGAGCTCGGCGCTCACCGTCAAGGCGCACGCGTTCTCGAAGTCGGCCGAAGCGGCGATCACCGCTGCCGGCGGTACGGTCGAGGTGCTCCCGAAGCCGTTCGGCGTCCGTCCGGCCTTCCACGGCAGCGCCCACACCAACCGCTGAGCACACCAGACAGCATCCTGCCCGACCGTCGATCCGGCGGTCGGGCCCGCTCATTCGTTCCGCCCGGTTCCTCGGCTACGGTGCCGACACCATCCCGAACTTTTTCTGGAGACTCCTGTGTGGTCCTCGATCCGGAACGTCCTGAAGGTGCCGGACCTTCGCAACAAGATCCTCTTCACGATCCTGATGCTGGCGATCTACCGCCTGGGCTCCTACCTGCCGACTCCGGGCATCGACCAGAACGCCGTCAACGCGATCAAGGAGCAGGCGCAGCAGGGTGGCGTGCTCACCTTCCTCACGCTCTTCAGCGGTAAGGCGCTCACGCAGTTCGCGCTGTTCGCGCTCGGCATCATGCCGTACATCACCAGCTCGATCATCATGCAGATCCTGACGGTGGTCATCCCGAAGCTGCAGCAGTGGCAGGAGCAGGGCGCCGTCGGTCAGCGCAAGACCACGCAGTGGACCCGCTACCTCACCATCGCCATCGCGGTGCTGCAGTCGACGGGCCTCGTGTTCCTCTTCCACAACGGCGGCGGCGGGCTCGTCAGCAACAACAGCCAGATCGACCTCGTGCCGAACTTCGGCGTCTTCCGCGTGCTGCTCATCGTGTCGACGCTCACCGCCGGCACGGCGCTGCTCATGTGGATGGGTGAGACCATCACCCAGCGCGGCATCGGCAACGGCATGTCGCTCATCATCTTCGCCTCCGTCGTCTCCTCCCTGCCGGGCACCGGCACGCAGGTGAAGGCCGAGGACGGCTGGGGCGGCCTGCTCATCGTCCTCGCGATGGCGGCGTTCATGCTGATCTTCATCGTGTTCATCGAGCAGGGCCAGCGACGCATCCCCGTCCAGTTCGCGAAGCGGGTGGTCGGTCGCCGCATGTACGGCGGCCAGAACAGCTACATCCCGCTGAAGGTCAACCAGGCCGGCGTGATCCCGATCATCTTCGCCAACGCCGTGCTCAACCTGCCGGTGTTGCTCAGCCAGGTGCTGCCGACCAGCGGGTGGGGCAAGAGCCTCTCGAGCTTCATCAACGACGTCTTCACCCGGTCGACCCACCCGCTCTACCTGGTGAGCTTCGGCCTCCTCATCATCGGGTTCGCGTACTTCTACACGGCGATCGCGTTCGACCCGGTCCAGCAGGCGGACAACCTCCGCAAGCAGGGCGGCTTCATCCCCGGCATCCGCCCGGGGCCCCAGACCGAGCGCTACCTGTCGAAGACGCTCAGCCGCATCACGCTGCCCGGCGCGCTGTTCATCGCGGTCCTCGCGATCCTGCCGGCGATCGTCATCGGCGCACTGCTGAGCGGCAAGTCCGGCAACATCGGTCAGAACTTCGGCGGTACGTCGCTGCTCATCGCGGTGGGCGTCGCGCTCGAGACCATGAAGCAGATCGACGGCCAGCTCATGATGCGCAACTACGAGGGATTCCTCGGCGCCAAGTGACCCTGCATTTGCATCGTCACCGAGAAGCTGCTGTCATCCCGTCATGCAACCCGCACTCCGCCTGATCATCTTTGGCCGCCAGGGGGCGGGCAAGGGAACGCAATGTGCGCGGCTCGCCGCACACTTCGGCATTCCCCACATCTCGACGGGCGACATGCTGCGCGCGTCGGCGGCGACGGGTTCGGAGTTCGGCCGGACGGTCAAGGCGATCATGGACGACGGCGGCCTCGTGTCCGACGAGGTGATGGAGGGCGTCGTCCGCGAGCGCCTCGCCATGGACGACGCCTCTGCCGGCTTCCTGCTCGACGGCTACCCGCGCACCCCGCCGCAGGCGGAGTTCCTCGACGAGATCCTCGCGCCCGGTGGCGTCGACCTCGCCATCAACCTCGAGGTCCCGGAGGACATCGTGGTGGAGCGGATCACGCGTCGGCGCGTCTGTGAATCCTGCGGCACGATCTACGCCCTCGGTGACGAGTCGGCCGACAGCGGCGTGTGCGCCAAGTGCGGCGGCTCGGTCGTGCAGCGCGGCGACGACACCGAGGAGTCGGTGCGCAAGCGCCTGGCCACGTATTCGAGCCAGACCGAGCCGCTGACGAACTGGTTCCACGAGCACGGGAAGCTCGTCACCGTCGACGGTGTGGGCCATCCCGACGACATCGCCGCAGCGCTGGTGGCGGCCATCGTGGCCGGCCCTCCGTCCGCCGCCGGGTGAGGGGCGCCACGCCCCATTTGTCCGGCACCCGCCGCATCGGTACACTATCCGGCTGGCTCCCCGCGCGCCGCGATTGCATCGTGCGCCGCCCTCCGTGGTGACGACGACGACGGGTGCCAATTGATCTGACATCCGTAGGAGGATGCTGCCCTGCCCAAGCCCAAAGAAGACGCGATCGTTCTCGAGGGAACGGTCACCGAGCCGCTGCCGAACGCCATGTTCCGCGTCGAGCTCGAAAATGGCCACAAAGTGCTGGCCCATATCTCCGGCAAGATGCGCATGCACTACATCCGCATCCTCCCGGGCGACAAGGTCCAGGTGGAGTTGACGCCGTACGACCTGACCCGGGGCCGAATCACCTACCGGTACAAGTAGCAATCCCAGCCGATCCCTGCGCTGCAGGTGGCAACCGGCTGTTCCCGACAGCTGAACGGAGCGGTCCGTTCGACGAGATGGCCCATGACGGGCCCAGAAAGCACCACGATGAAGGTTCGACCGAGCGTCAAGAAGATCTGCGAGAAGTGCAAGGTGATCCGCCGCCACGGGCGTGTTCAGGTCATCTGCGAGAACCCGCGCCACAAGCAGCGGCAGGGCTGAGAAAGGTCACCATGGCACGCATTTCCGGTGTTGACATCCCGCGCGAGAAGCGCCTTGTCATCTCCCTCACCTACATCTACGGCGTCGGCCTCTCCAGCGCCGAGGACATCTGCGAGGCGACGGGCATCGACCCGAGCACTCGGGTCCGCGACCTGACCGACGAAGAGGTCAACAAGCTCCGCGCCCACATCGAGGGCAACCTCAAGGTCGAGGGCGACCTCCGTCGTGACGTCTCCCAGAACATCAAGCGCAAGATGGAGATCGGCTGCTACCAGGGTCTCCGCCACCGCCGCGGCCTCCCCGTCCGCGGCCAGCGCACGCACACGAACGCCCGCACCCGCAAGGGTCCCAAGAAGACCGTCGCCGGTAAGAAGAAGGTCCGCAAGTAATGGCCAAGCCACCAGCCGGAGGGCGTCGCCCCCGCAAGAAGGAACGCAAGAACATCACCTACGGGGTGGTGCACATCAAGAGCTCGTTCAACAACACGATCGTCTCGATCACCGACCAGGACGGCAACGTCATCTCGTGGGCCTCGGCCGGCAACGTCGGTTTCAAGGGCTCCCGCAAGTCGACCCCGTTCGCCGCTCAGCTCGCCGCCGAGCAGGCCGCCCGCCGGGCGATGGAGCACGGTGTCCGCAAGGTCGACGTCGTGGTGAAGGGCCCGGGCTCGGGTCGTGAGACCGCGATCCGCTCCATTCAGAACGTCGGCATCGAGGTGACGGGCATCAAGGACGTGACGCCCGTGCCGCACAACGGCTGCCGCCCGCCCAAGCGTCGGAGGAACTGACGATGGCTCGTTACACCGGACCGAAGGCGCGCGTGTCCCGCCGCCTCGGCACCAACATCTGGGGCACCAACGGCGAGAACATCGCCATGGAGAAGCGCCCGTACCCGCCCGGCGACCACGGCCGCACCCGTCGCCGCGGCAACGTCAGCGAGTACCTGCTCCAGCTGCAGGAGAAGCAGAAGGCCCGCTTCACCTACGGCATCGGCGAGCGGCAGTTCCGCACGCTCTACGCCGAGGCCTCGCGTCGTCAGGGCGTGACCGGCGAGAACCTGCTCCGCTACTGCGAGCTGCGCCTCGACAACATCGTGTACCGCGCCGGCTGGGCGGCCACCCGTCCGCAGGCCCGCCAGCTCGTCGGGCACGGCCACGTCGACGTCAACGGCCGCCGGGTCAACGTGCCCAGCTTCCGGGTGCGCAAGGGCGACGTGATCCGCCTCCGCGACAAGTCCCGCAACCTCATCGTGATCCAGCACAACATGGACACCCTGGGCCGCACCCCCCCCGCGTGGCTCGAGGCCACCGATGGTGGGCAGGAGGTCGCCATCCGCGAGCTCCCGCTCCGTGAGCAGATCGACACCCCGGTGCGCGAGCAGCTCATCGTCGAGCTCTACTCCAAGTAGTCCACGACTCCCGCACGTCCGTTCCACCGAACACACCCGAAGCGCCGGCCCCGTCGGCGCAGCTCTTCTCCATCACGACAGCCAACCGAGGTAGCGAAATCATGCTGGTCATTCAGCGACCGTCCGTCGAAGCGATCGACGATGAAGAAGGCAACCGGCAACGGTTCGCCATCAGCCCGCTCGAGCCCGGCTTCGGGCACACCATCGGGAACTCCCTGCGGCGCACGTTGCTGTCGTCGATCCCCGGCGCGGCGATCACCCAGGTGCGCTTCGACGAGGCGCTCCACGAGTTCGACACCATCACCGGTGTGACCGAGGACGTCACCGACATCATCCTCAACCTGAAGGACATCGTCGTGGTGAGCCACAGCGACGAGCCCGTCACCCTCCGTCTCGACGTGCGCGGCGCCGCCGACGTCACCGCCGGTGACATCCAGACGACCGCCGACGTCGAGATCCTCACGCCGGACCTCCACATCGCCACGGTCAACGGCAAGGGCCGTCTCGCCGCCGACCTCACCATCGAGCGTGGCCGCGGCTACCTGCAGGCCGACGCCACCCGTGGCTCGGGCACGATCGGCGTCATTCCGGTCGACTCGATCTTCTCGCCGGTGCGCCGCGTGGCCTTCACGGTGGAGCCGACCCGCGTCGAGCAGTCGACGAACTACGACCGTCTCGTGCTCGACATCGAGACCGACGGCTCGATCTCGCCCCGTGAGGCGCTCGCCAGCTCCGGTGCGACGCTCCGTGCGCTCGTGCAGCTCGTCGAGGAGATGAGCGACGAGCCCCAGGGCCTCGAGATCGGCGAGATCGCCGTGCCGGCGCTCTCGTCGCCCGATC
Source organism: Acidimicrobiales bacterium (assembly GCA_046331245.1). GTDB lineage: Bacteria > Actinomycetota > Acidimicrobiia > Acidimicrobiales > Microtrichaceae > SSF14. The sequence continues at coordinate 565,822 of JAXLRH010000001.1, forward strand.
TCGACCTCGCCATCGAGGACCTCGACCTCTCCGAGCGTCCCCGCAACTGCCTCAAGCGCGCCCAGGTCAACACCGTCGGCGAGCTGCTGCAGAAGAGCGAGGACGACCTGTTGGCCATCACCAACTTCGGTCAGAAGTCGCTCGACGAAGTTCTCGTCAAGCTCGACGAGCGCGGCCTCAGCCTGCGCGGTCGGAACTGAGTTAGGAACAGATCATGGTCGGAACCCCGAAGAAGAGCCGTCGTTTCGGCGGCAACGCAGGCCACCAGCGCCTGCTCATGGCCAACCTCGTGAGCTCGCTCATCGCGGCCGAAGGCATCGTGACCACCGAGGCGAAGGCCAAGGCGCTGCGTCCGATCGCCGAGAAGGTCATCACCAAGGCGCGCAAGGGCGGCCTGCACAACCACCGCCAGATCCTGTCGTTCCTCGGCGACCAGGAGATCGCGGCGAAGCTGATGGACGAGGTCGGCCCCCGCTACGCCGACCGGCCGGGTGGCTACACCCGCGTGCTGAAGCTCGGTCCCCGTCAGGGCGACAACGCCCCGATGGCCCGCATCGAACTGGTGTGATGACCACGACCATCGCGTCGTGGAGATCGATCTGAACAACGAGCCGCGCCAGAAGGTGCGGCTCGTTGTGAGTTACGACGGAGGGCCGTTCTCGGGGTTCGCGCGCAACGCCGGCGTGCGCACCGTGGCCGGCGACCTCGAGGCGCACCTGTCGAGGGTGCTCCGGCACCCGGTGGTCGTCACCGGCGCGGGCCGCACCGACAAGGGCGTGCACGCGTGGGGACAGGTCGTGAGCTTCGAGACCTTCGCCGATCGCCTCGAGCCGGAGCGGTTGATGCGATCGCTCAACCACATGGGCGCCCCGTCGCTCGCGGTGCGGTCCGTCGACGCCGTCGACGCGGACTTCGACGCCCGGTTCAGCGCGCGGTGGCGACGGTACCGGTACACGATCCTGACCAGCGAGGCGCCGAACCCCTTCCTCGCCGGAACCTCCTGGCACCTGCCCCAGCCGCTCGATCTCGACGCGATGCGCGTCGCCGGCGAGACGTTCCTCGGCACCCACGACTTCTCGTCCTTCTGCCGCCGGCCCCAACAGGTCGAGGGGCGTCCGCCGGCCTCGCTCGTGCGCACGGTCACCGGTCTCGAGTGGACCGAGCACGAGGGCGACCTGCTTCGGCTCGAGATCACCGCGCAGGCGTTCTGCCACCAGATGGTGCGCAGCATCGTCGGCACGCTCGTGGACATCGGCCGCGGCCACCGTGCGGCGACCGATGTCGCGGCCATGCTCGCCGCCCGCGATCGGGCCGCTGCGGGCGACCTGGCGCCCCCGCAGGGGCTCTGCCTCTGGGAAGTCGGCTACTGATCGACGACCATTTGCGGGGCCTTCCCCCTGCCCGATATCGTGTCGAGTCGCGTCTGCGGCCGGTCGGCTGCGCACGCTTCCCCGGGGTCCACCAAGGGCCCGGGCGCTGCTCACAGAAGGTTCACCTGTGCCCACGTACACCCCCAAAGCCTCAGAGATCACCCGCACCTGGCACGTCGTCGATGCCGAGGGCATGGTGCTTGGTCGCCTCGCCACCGAGGTCGCCCGCCTCCTCCGCGGGAAGCACAAGCCCATCTTCTCGCCGCACATGGACACCGGCGACCACGTGATCATCGTCAACGCCGACAAGGTCGTGCTGACCAAGAACAAGGCCGCCGACAAGATGGTCTACAGCCACTCGGGCTACCCCGGCGGCATCAAGTCCTCGACGTACGCGCAGGAGCTCGACCGCAAGCCGGCCGACGCCGTGCGCCGCACCGTCCGGGGCATGCTCCCCAAGAACCGCCTCGGCGCCCAGCAGCTCACGAAGCTCAAGGTGTACGCCGGCCCCACCCACCCGCACCAGGGTCAGCACCCGCAGACGCTCGTCATCGACGGCGCCCGCGCCCGCTCGTAACCCCGCACCCGATTCGCACGTACCGAAAGATCGTCATGCCTCACCCTCTCGTCCAGTCCACCGGTCGTCGCAAGCGGGCCGTCGCCCGTGTCCGCTTCCGCCCCGGTACCGGCACCATCACGATCAACAAGCGCCCGGTCGAGGACTACTTCCCGAACGACACCCACCGGATGGTCCTCACCGAGCCGCTGAAGGCCACGTCGACCACGGAGTCGTACGACATCGACGCCACCATCCACGGTGGCGGTGTGTCGGGCCAGGCCGGCGCCATGCGCCTCGGCATCTCGCGTGCGCTCATCGCGCTCGACGAGGAGCTCCGCCCGACGCTCAAGAAGGCCGGCTTCCTCACCCGCGACTCCCGCGAGAAGGAATCCAAGAAGTACGGCCTGAAGAAGGCCCGCAAGGCGCCTCAGTACTCCAAGCGCTAGTCGCGAACCGGGCTCGGGCGATCTCGCCGTGCGATTCGGGACCGATGGCATCCGTGGGGTCGCGAACTCCGAGCTGACGCCCGAGCTCGCGCTCCGTGTCGGCCGCGCCGCTGCGCGAGTGCTGGGCGGACCCGTCATCACGGTCGGCCGCGATCCGCGACGATCCGGCCCGATGATCGAAGCGGCGTTCGTCGCCGGCGCGTGCAGCGAAGGGGTGTCCGTCGAGCTGTTGGGCGTCGTCCCGACACCGGCCGTGGCCTACCACTCGCAGACGGCGCACCGCCCTGCGGCGATGATCTCCGCCTCGCACAACCCGTTCGGCGACAACGGCATCAAGCTGTTCGCGCCCGGGGGGCTGAAGCTGTCGAACGAGGTGCAGGGTCGCATCGAGGCCGTGCTCGACGAACTGCTCGCCGGCGACACGTCGCCGGACGTCCCGGTGGGCGCCGCCGTGGGCACGGTCGGCACGCACGACGTGGCGGCCGACTACCGGGCGCACATCGAGGCCAGCGTCGGCGAGTCGGCGCTGAGCGGGCTGAACGTGGTGCTCGACTGCGGCAACGGCGCGGCGTCGGCCTTCGCCGAGGCCACGTTCGCCGAGCTGGGCGCGACGGTCACCGCGATCAACGTGCACCCCGACGGTCGCAACATCAACGACGGCGGTGGCTCGACCGACCTCGCCGGCCTGCAGGCCGCCGTGGTCGAGCGCGGGGCCGACGTCGGGTTCGCGTTCGACGGCGACGCCGACCGGATGCTGGCCGTCGACGCGGGCGGCCGCGTGGCCGACGGCGATCAGCTCCTGGCGATCGCTGCGGCGGATCTCAAGGGCCGCGGGCGACTCACCCACGACACGGTCGTGGTCACGGTGATGTCGAACCTCGGCTTCCGCATCGGTATGCGGCGGCTCGGCATCGAGGTGGTCGACACGGCGGTGGGTGACCGATTCGTGCTGGAGGCCCTCGACGCCGGCGGCTTCGTCCTCGGTGGCGAGCAGTCGGGCCACCTCATCTTCCGGGACCGGGCGACCACCGGTGACGGGCTGCTGTCCGCCGTGGTCGTGGCCGACATCGTCGCCCGCGCCGGGGTCGGCCTCGCGGAGCTGGTGGACGCCACCATGACCCGCCTGCCGCAGGTGCTCCTCAACGTCGCCATCGGCGCTCCGATGCCCGACGTGGCCGATCGCATCGCCGACGACCTGGCCCGCGCCGCGGCCGAGCTCGGCGAGAGCGGCCGTGTGCTGGTGCGGCCGAGCGGCACCGAACCCGTCGTCCGCGTGATGGTGGAGGCCACGGAGGTCGCCACTGCGCAACGCTGGGCGGACGACCTCGCCGCGGCCGTCGGAGCGCTCTAGCGATACTGCCGATGGATACGGGGCGGTCCTCCCGTACACTCGACGGGGCGTCCTGCCCTGCCGCCGGACGCGTCCCCGGCCCAGGAGATCAGTTGCATGTGCGGGATCATCGCAGTCGTCAGACGTCGCTCGGAACAGGCGGAACCCACGACCGACGAGGTCTTGACGCCCCTTCGTGAGGCGCTGAGCCTGCTCACCATCCCATCCGGTGACGTGCCGTCGGTGGCCGACATCGAGGCGGCGACGGTGCTCGCCGGTGACGTCAACCTGCTGCTCCGTCCCGCAGCGGGCGTCGCCGCGCTCATCGGCCGGCCGGAGCTGGCCTTCGAGGTCGAGGCCGTCGTCGACAGCCTGAACGAGGCGGTGGCGCGCATCGACGCCGTGCTCGACGAGGGGTTCACCGGTCCCGACCGGCAGCTCGAAGCGCTCAACGCGGCCATGGTCGACCTGAAGGACGCCGTGTGGGCCATCGGTCGCGACCGGCTCCGTGCCGCCCGCGAGGTGGCCGGCCTCTCCGGCCCCGAGGTCTCGCCGGCCGGCCTGTGCGCACTGTTCAGCCTGCATCAGGCGCTCTCCGCCATCGATCGTCTCGAGGTGCGCGGTCGCGACTCCGCCGGCATCCAGCTGGTGCTCCACCGGCACGGTCTCGATCTGGCCGATCCCGCGATCGCCGCCGAGATCGCCCGGCGCAACGACGTCAACTTCTCGTCCGGCGCGATCCGCGTCGAGGGTGACGCGGTCGTGTTCGTGTACAAGGCGGCGTTCGAGATCGGCGAGCTGGGCGACAACACCGCGTCGCTCCGGGCGGCGATCCGCGCCGATGCGCTGCTGCACCGGCTCCTGTCGTCGCCCGACGTGGAAGCGCTGATCCTCGGCCACACGCGGTGGGCGTCGGTGGGCATCATCAGCGAGCCCAACGCCCACCCGCAGCGCTCCGACGAGCTCGAGCGCGCCGACGGTCCGCTCTGGACCGCCGTGCTCAACGGCGACGTCGACAACCACGCCGACCTGATGGCGGCGGAGTCGATGACCATCGCCCCGGCCGTCACCACCGACGCCAAGGTGATCCCCGCGCTCGTGTCCCGACGCCGCAGCGACGGTCTGTCCGCCGCCGAGGCGTTCCGCGATTCGGTGGCCTCGATGGAGGGCTCGGTCGCCATCGGCGCGAGCCAGGCCGGCGACCCCGATTCGTTGTTCCTCGCCCTCCGCGGCAGCGGCCAGGCGCTCTACGTCGGCCTGGCCGACGACGCCTTCATCGTGGCGTCGGAGCCGTACGGCGTCGTCGAGGAGACCCGCACCTACCTCCGCATGGACGGGGAGACGCCCGCCAACCTCGACAACCCGACGGCGAGCCGGGGCCAGATCATCGAGCTGCGCGCCGACCGCGCCGGCGAGATCGACGGCATCACCCGCTGGAGCTACGACGGCACGGTGCTCCCCGTGGGGAGCGACGAGCTCGCCGCCGCCGAGATCACCACCCGCGACATCGACCGGGGCGCGTTCCCGCACTTCCTCCTGAAGGAGATCACGGACGCGCCGAACTCCTTCCGCAAGACGCTTCGGGGCAAGCTCGTCGACCGGGACGGATCGCTGGCGGTCGAGCTCGGCGAGCTGACCCTTCCCGCCGAGATCCGCGAGCGCATCGCCGACTCCACCATCGGCCGGGTGCTGGTCATCGGCCAGGGCACGGCGGCGGCCGCCGGGTCCAGCCTCGCGTTGGCGCTCGGAGAACTGGTCGCCGACACGTCGATGCGCGTCGAGGCCGTGCTGGCCACCGAGCTCTCCGGCTTCCGCCTCCGCGCCGACATGACCGACACCCTCGTCGTCGCCGTGTCGCAGTCGGGCACGACCACCGACACCAACCGCACCGTCGACCTCGTCCGCTCCCGTGGGGCCCGGGTGATCGCCATCGTCAACCGCCGCAACAGCGACCTGTGCGACAAGAGCGACGGCGTGCTGTACACCTCGGACGGCCGTGACGTGGAGATGAGCGTCGCGTCGACCAAGGCGTTCTACGCGCAGATCGCCGCCGGCCTGGTGCTGGCCTCGGCCATCGCCGATCTCGTCCCCGGCGCCGTGCACAGCGGGAGTGCCGGTCAGCAGCGGCTGCTGGCAGCGCTCCGCGAGCTGCCGGCCAAGATGACCGAGACGCTGTCGCGGCGCGAGACCATCGCCGCTGCGGCCCACCAGTTCGGCCCGCCCCGCCGCTACTGGGCGATCGTCGGCAACGGCCCCAACCAGATCGCCGCCCGCGAGATCCGGATCAAGCTCTCCGAGCTCTGCTACAAGTCCATCGCCTGCGACGCCACCGAGGACAAGAAGCACATCGACCTCTCGGCCGAGCCGATGATCCTCGTGTGCGCCGCCGGCCTGATCGGGTCGACCGCGGCGGACGTCGGCAAGGAGGTCGCGATCTACCGCGCGCACAAGGCGGCCCCGATCGTGATCGCCACCGACGGCGAGAACCCGTTCGACGCGGCGCTGTCGGTCATCTCGGTGCCCGCCACCGACGAGCGGCTCGCCTTCATCCTCTCGGCGATGGCCGGCCACCTCTTCGGGTACGAGGCGGCGCTGGCCATCGACGCTCAGGCCCGCCCGCTCCGCGAGGCCCGCTCGGTGATCGAGAGCCTCATCACCGACCACGCCGACGAGCTCCGCACCGGTGCCGGTGCGGTCGACCTCCTCGACGGCACGGCGCGCCAGCTCGCGCCGCTCGCCGCGCAGTTCCTCGACGGCGTGCGATCGGGCGTCTACAACGGCCATCTCGAAGCGGCGACGGCGGTCAAGGTGACCTCGTTGTTCCGGTACGCCATCGGCGCCAGCTCGCTCGACTCCTACCAGCTCGAGTTCGGCAAGGTCGGTACGCCCGGCGTCGTGCTCGACGACCTCACCGCAGGGCTGACGGCCGCCATCGAGGAGCTGACGCGACCGGTGGACGCGATCAAGCATCAGGCCAAGACTGTCACCGTGGGAATCAGCCGCTCCGACGAATCGCTCCTGCAGGTGCCACTCGTGCTCGAGGTGCTCGACGCCGGCGCCCCACGCGACCGGCTCTCGTACGCGACGCTGCGCTCCCTCGCCGAGCTCGATCCGGCCGTGGCCGACGTCGTTGGCTACACGCGCTACCGCGTGGAGAACGGCGAGGGCGACGACGCGACGGCCGTCGTGATCGACCGTGGGGGCATCTCCACCGGGCTCAGCTCCCGCACCGACCGCGACCCGCGCCTCCGTGGCACGAAGCACCTGGTCGCCCGCGAGCACGAGCTCATGGTGGCGAAGGGCCGGGGCGACGGGCGGACGGTGCTCATCGTGCCCGAGACGAAGGACTCGCAGACGACGGGCCTCACGCTGCTCCACCTCCGGCTGCGGGACCGCCTGCCGGCGGGCACGGCGCGGGGTGTGCTCTCCGGATACCGGCGCCGCTACCAGGCGCTGCGTGACGCGGTGACCGAGACCGAGGACGTGTTCCGCGACGACCTGCTCGCCGAGCAGGACACGCTCGACCTGCTGTGCGAGCCGATCCTCGATCTGGCGGACCGCTGGCGGTCGTGATCGACGGGCCCGGCGGGCCCGTCGCGGTCGGCATCGACGTGGTCGACGTCGCGAGGATCCGCACTGCGCTCGATCGCACGCCCTCGCTGGCGGATCGGACGTTCACGGAGGCGGAGCTCGCGTACTGCCGTGCGGCGCGCGACCCCGCCGAGCGCTTCGCGGCGCGGTGGGCGGCGAAGGAGGCCGTGGTCAAGTGCCTCGGTGGGGGAGTGCCCGGCATCGACCTCCGCTGCATCGAGGTGGTGCGTGGCGACGACGGCGCTCCTCACCTCCGACTGTCCGGCGAGGCTGCGGCGCGGGCGGATCAGCGTGGCATCGCCTCGTGGCTCGTCTCACTGAGCCACACGTCGACCGTCGCACAGGCGATCGCCCTTGCGCTCGGCCCCGGTCGGAGCGACTGACTCACGAGGCGCGGACGGGTGGGCCGGGCGAGGCCCGACCCACCCGTCCGGTGTGATGCGTCTCAGCGTTGGGGCACGCCGGTTCCGCTGGCCCAAGGGTGGGCTGGGCCAGGCGACTCTGGAGGGTGGTGAGAGTCGCCATCACGATCTGGTGGGCGGCTCAGGCGCGGAGCTCGACGTCGGCAGCGAGGCGCCAGCCGCGGCGACGCAGGTTCACGATCGCGTCCGCCCCGAGAATCCGGCGGAGCGCCATGATCACGCTCTCGCACCGCCGGGCGGAGAGGTCGGTCAATCCGGCGTCGCGGATGAGGTCGGCCCGACTGACGACGGAGCCCTTGCCGAGCGCCTGGAGGACGGCCATCTCGCGGTCGGAGAGCTCGGTCACCGTGCCGTCGTGGATCACGGTGCTCGTCGCGACGTCGATGATGATGGCCACGTCTCGAAGTATCACGACCCGGTGTTACGCCAGGGTCTTGGCACTGTTAACGCCTTGTAACGGCACCGGCTCCCGTCGGGCACAATGCAGGGGTGATCCCCATCCTCACGCCCGCCGAGATGGCCGAGGTCGACGCCGCTGCGGCCGAGCCGGTCGAGGTGCTCATCGAGCGGGCCGGGTTCGCGGTCGCCCGCTCCGCGCTCGCGCTGATGGGAGGTGCGTACGGGCGGCGGGTCGTCGTGATCGCCGGGCCCGGAAACAACGGGCGCGACGGAGCGGTTGCGGGCCGTCTCCTGGCTCGGCGCGGTGCCGCCGTGATCGTGCGTGAGGCGAGCGATCCGGGCTCGATCCCCCCGTGCGACCTCGTGATCGACGCGGCGTACGGCACGGGCTTCCGTGGCTCGTACACGGCGCCCGACGTAGGCGGCGCGCCGGTCCTCGCCGTCGACATTCCCTCGGGGGTCGACGGGCTCACCGGTCTGGCCTCGGGTCGCCCTGCTGCAGCCGTCGCCACGACGACGTTCGCGGCGCTCAAGCCGGGACTGCTGTTCGCTGACGGCGCAGCGTTGAGCGGGCCGGTCACCGTGGCCGACATCGGTCTCGAGCCGCTGCCGCACCAGGACGGCCTCGCCGGCCTGGTCGAGACGTCCGACCTGGCGGTATGGGTTCGACGACGGCCGACCGACGCCCACAAGTGGAAGAGCGCTGTCTGGATCGTCGGAGGAAGCGCGGAGATGACCGGCGCCCCGGTGCTGTCGGCGTCGGGTGCGCTCGCCGCCGGCGCCGGCTACGTGCGCCTCAGCGCGCCGGGGCTCGCCCCGCTGGGTCGCGCTCCGATCGAGGCCGTCTTCCACCCGCTGGCGATGGTCGGCTGGCATCGGACGGTGCTCGCGGAATCGGAGCGCATCTCAGCGCTGGTCGTCGGCCCGGGCCTGGGCCGCAACGACTCGGTCCGCGACGAGGTCGCGGCGCTGGCGACGTCGAGCCCCCTGCCGGTCGTGGTCGACGGCGACGGTCTGTGGGCCATCTCCGACCTCCGTGGTCGGATGTCCGAGGCCCCGCGCGTCCTCACGCCGCACGACGGCGAGTACCTGCAGCTCACCGGCCGACCGGTCGGCGCCGACCGCATCGCCGCCGCTCGCCGACTCGCCGCCGAACGATCCGCGGTCGTCCTGCTGAAGGGGCCGACCACCGTGATCGCGGAGCCGCGTGGCCGGGTTCGGTTGGTGCGGGCCGGCGACGAGCGGCTCGCGAGCGCCGGTACGGGTGACGTGCTCAGTGGCATCGTCGGCGCGTTGCTCGCCGCCGGCGCCGATCCGTTCGACGCCGCCGCAGCGGGAGCCCAGGTGCACGGTCTCGCCGGCCGGGCCTGCCCTGTCGTCGGCACGACGGCCTCGCAGCTCCCGGCCGCCGTGTCGGCGGTCCTGTCGAAGGTCGTCACGGAGCACGGCGGTTCGGCCGAGGCCGGCAGGTGACACGATGACGTCGTCGACCGGCCACCGGCCCACCCGCCTCGAGGTCGCCCCGGACGCGATCACCGCCAACGTGGCCCGGCTCGTCGAGATGAACGCGCCGGCTGCGGTCTGCTGCGTGGTCAAGGCCGACGGGTACGGCCACGGCGCCGTCGTCGCGGCGCGCGCCGGCCTCGCGGGCGGCGCTCAGTCGCTCGGGGTCGCGTTGGTCGAGGAGGCGGAGACCCTGCGTGCCGCCGGGGTCGAGGCCCCCATCCTCGTGCTCAGCGAGCCGCCGTTCTCCGCGTGGCCGACGGTGGTCGCACTGGGCCTGGACGCCATGGTCTACAGCGAGGCGGCGATCGCCGCCGCCGGCGACGCGGCCGCATCAGCGGACTCCGCGACGCCCGTCGCGCTGCACCTCAAGGTCGACACCGGGATGCACCGCGTCGGGTGCGCCCCCGATGCAGCGGTCGGCCTGGCGCAGTCGATCGTCGACCGCCCCGAGCTCCGCCTCGCCGGGCTGGCGTCGCACTTCGCGACGGCCGACGACACCACCTCGTTGTTCCCGGCCGTGCAGCTGGAGCGCTTCCGGTCGGTCGACGAGGCGCTGCGTGAGGCGGGCATCGACGGCTACGTCCGGCACATCGCGAACTCGGCCGGGGCGATCGCCCTGCCGGCGTCGCGCTTCGAGATGGTCCGCTGCGGGATCGCCTGCTACGGCATCGCGCCGTCGGAGCCGTTGGCGACGCGCATGCAGTTCGACCGCGCAGGCCGACTCGTCTCGGCGGTGACGCTCGTGAAGCGGCTCGAGGCCGGCGAGCCCGTGAGCTACGGATGCCGCTACGTGACGACCCGCGCCACGAACATCGTCACCGTGCCGATCGGGTACGCGGACGGTGTGCCGCGATCGACCGGAGCCAACGACGGGATGGTGCTCATCGGCGGCCTCCGCTTCCCGGTGGTGGGAACGGTCACGATGGATCAGCTGATGGTGGACGTCGGCGACGTCGAGGTCTCGGTCGGGGACGAGGTCGTCCTCGTCGGGGAGCAGGGCACCGACGCCATCGCCGCCAACGAGGTGGCGGCGCGCGAGGGCACCATCGGCTACGAGATCGTCAGTCGCATCGGCCCCCGGGTGCCCCGGGTCCTGGTCTGAGCGCGCCGACCCGTCGGGGTCAGGCCGCGGCGACCGTGATCTCGTTCGTCGACCGGTAGTAGACGTACACGATGTCGCCGTCGGGCGCCGACGCGACGCAACGGCTGCGTACATTGGCCGAACCGGGGGAGAGGTCGTCGGGGACGGTGAGCTCGCCCGACCACGATCCGTCGGCTCGGACGGGGAGGGTGCCCCCGGCCTCGAACGCCCCGGTGGGGTAGGGGCCCTGCGCGATCTCGTACTCGACCTGGCTGCCCGCGCACCCGCTACCGGAGTACGCCACCGTGCCGCCCACGTCGATCGTTCCCGCGCCCAGCGAGGCGGTGGTGAGCGGCGTCGAACCGACGGCGAACAGGGTGTTCGCCATCGCCTCCTTCGGTGGCCGGAAGGTGCCGCACAGCACCCGTGCGCCGTACCAGCCGGCGAGCGCCTTGGGCAGCCTGAGCTCGGCGCGCGTGCGGAAGAGCAGGTTGGTGACGGCGGCCGCCCTGGTGATCATCGTGGCGTCGCGGGTCGCGCCGTCCGACGTCGTCAGGTAGATCTCGACGGTGACGTCGCCGCGAGGGCAGCCGGCCACGCTCACGGTGACGGCGACGTCGTCCCCGGCGACCGGCCGCCCGGGGCGGGTGTGGACGAGCGCGTTGACGAGGCGGGCCTGTGCCGCCGCCGGTGCGCCGTCGACGACCACCCCCGTCGACGCCGCGGCGAGCACGACGACGGCGATGCACGCGACGAGGCGGACGGTGAGGCGGCGACGGACCATCGGAGCGAGACTACGGCCCCGGGAGCGCCGCCTCACAACGGTAGTGTTGGCGCCGATGTCGGAGACCGAGACCATCCGGGCGCGAACCACCTCGGCGGCCGAGACGGCGAAGCTGGCCGCGGCCCTCGGCGCCGCGGCGACGGCGGGAGATCTGCTCCTGCTGTCGGGCGACCTCGGGGCCGGCAAGACGGTCTTCGCCCAGGGCTTCGGCTCGGGCCTCGGTGTGACCGAGCCCATCGTGTCGCCGACGTTCACGTTGGTCCGGGAGTACCCGGGTCGCGTGAAGTTGTACCACCTCGACGTCTACCGGCTGACCCACGTGCAGGAGGCGCTCGACCTCGGCCTCGCGGAGCTGCTCGACGACGATGCCGTCACCCTCATCGAGTGGGGGGAGCAGATCCTCCCGGCGCTGCCTGCCGACTACCTCGAGGTGATCGTCGAGCTCGGCGACGAGCTCGACGACGAGCGCTGGTTCCACCTCACCGCCGTCGGGCCGCGATGGAGCGCCCGCGCCCGGGGACTGGCCCGCCTTCTGGCACCATGGGCGTCGGACCCCGGCGACTCGGAAGCGACTGCCTGAACATGCTGACCCACCCATGCTGATCCTCGGCATCGACACGGCGACGTCGCAGGCCGGATGCGCGATCGGTGGTCACGAGGGCGTCATCGCCTCCGCTCAGTGCGCCAAGGGACGTCGCCACGCCGAGAACCTCGCGCCGGCGATCGACTTCATCTGCACGCAGTCCCAGATCGACCTCGACGAGATCAGCGTGGTGGCCGTCGACCTCGGACCGGGTCTCTTCACCGGGCTGCGGGTGGGCATCGCGACGGCCAAGGGCCTCGCCCATGCGCTGGGGGTGCCGATGATCGGCGTCGCCAGCCTGGACCTCCTGGCCTTCGCGGTGCGGTTCTCGCCGCGGCTCATCGTCACGGCGATCGACGCCCGGCGGTCGGAGCTGTACTACGCGTTCTACCGGCAGGTTCCCGGCGGCATCCAGCGACTCGGCGCGCACGCCGTCGGCTCGCCGGAGGATCTCGTGTCGCAGCTGTCGGTGATGCGCGACGAGCTGCTCCTGGTGGGCGATGGCGTGCAGCGCTACCGCGAGCTGTTCGAGCAGCTGCCGAAGGCCGAGCTCGCCGACGCCGGCCTGGCATACCCGTCGGCGGCGTCGCTGGTGCAGCTCGCGCATGCGCAGGCGCTGCGCGAGGAGTTCGTGCCACCCACGGCGTTGGAGCCCATCTACCTCCGCAAGCCCGACGCCGAGATCAACTGGGTCACCCGGGACCGTGGCTGAGGCGCCGTCGGGGACGCACCGCGTCGCGGTCGTGCCCATGCGGAGCCGCCACCTCCGCGGCGTGGTCGCGATCGAGCAGCAGACGTCGCACCGACCGTGGTCGAAGGACCTCTTCGCATCCGAGCTGAAGCAGGCCTCCTCACGGGGATTCGTCGCGGTGCGCCCGAATGCGTCGGTGATCGGGTTCGGGTGCCTGATGTCGACCGGCTACGAGGCGCACGTCACCAACATCGCGACCGACCCGACCGTCCGGCGTCAGGGCGTCGGCACGATGGTGATGCTGCGACTGGTCGCCGAGGCCCAGGACTGGGGCCTCGAGTCGATGACGCTGGAGGTTCGGGCGTCGAACACCGCCGCCCAGGACATGTACCGCAGGTTCGGGTTCGAGGCCGACGGGGTGCGTCCCCGCTACTACGCCGAGACGGGTGAGGACGCCATCATCATGTGGGCGCACGACATCGTCGGCGACGCCTATCGCGACCGGATCGATCGCATCATCGCCCAGTTGGGCGACACGTCGGCCTGACCGACCGGGCTGGCCGAGTGGGGTGACCGAGTGGGGCGCTTAGCAGTCGACCTGGTCGAGTGCTAACTTGGCACTCGCGCCGATCGAGTGCCAACAGGACCCACCGGCGCCATCCCACCACGTAACCCACGCGAAAGCGCAACGGAGGCATCTGCATGAACCTGCAGCCACTCGAAGACCGAATCGTCGTCCGGCCCGCACAGGCCGAAGCGACCACCGCGAGCGGTCTCGTCATTCCCGACACCGCCAAGGAGAAGCCCCAGCAGGGCGAGGTGCTCGCCGTTGGCGAAGGCCGTTTCGGCGACGACAACGAGCGCATCCCGATGGACGTCAAGGTCGGCGACAAGGTCGTCTACAGCAAGTACGGCGGCACCGAGATCACGATCGACGGCGAAGACCTGCTCATCCTGGCGGCTCGCGACGTGCTCGCGATCGCCAAGTAACACCGACCCGAGGACAACCAATGGCAAAGATTCTGAAGTTCGACGACGAAGCTCGTCGTGCGCTCGAAGCCGGCGTGAACAAGTTGGCCGACGCGGTCAAGGTCACGCTCGGCCCGAAGGGCCGCAACGTCGTGCTCGACAAGAAGTTCGGCGCGCCGACCATCACGAACGACGGCGTGTCCATCGCCCGTGAGATCGAGCTCGAGGACCCCTTCGAGAACATGGGCGCCCAGCTCGTGAAGGAAGTCGCCACCAAGACCAACGACGTGGCCGGCGACGGCACGACGACGGCGACGGTGCTGGCCCAGGCGCTCGTGAAGGAAGGCCTCCGCAACGTGGCCGCCGGCGCCAGCCCCCTCGGTCTCAAGCGCGGCATCGAGGCGGCGGTCGCCGCTGCGGTCGAGTCGATCAAGACCCAGGCCAAGGACGTGGACGACAAGAGCGAGATCGCTCAGGTCGCCGCCATCTCCGCCGCCGACGTCAAGATCGGCGAGGTCATCGCCGACGCGATCGACAAGGTGGGCAAGGACGGTGTGGTCACGGTCGAGGAGTCGAACACGTTCGGCATGGAGCTCGACTTCGTCGAGGGCATGCAGTTCGACAAGGGCTACCTGTCGCCGTACTTCGTCACCGACGCCGAGCGTCAGGAAGCGGTCCTCAACGACCCGTACATCCTGTTCGTCAACGGCAAGATCAGCTCCGTCCAGGACCTGGTGCCGGTGCTCGAGAAGGTCATGCAGGGCGGCAAGCCCCTCCTGATCATCGCCGAGGACGTCGAGGGCGAGGCGCTCGCCACGCTCGTGGTCAACAAGATCCGTGGCACGTTCAGCTCGGTCGCCGTGAAGGCCCCGGGCTTCGGTGAGCGCCGCAAGGCGATGCTGGCCGACATGGCCATCCTCACCGGTGGTCAGGTCATCAGCGAGGAGGTCGGCCTCAAGCTCGACAACACCACGATCGAGCTCCTCGGCCGTGCCCGCAAGGTGGTCATCACCAAGGACGAGACCACCATCGTCGAGGGCGCCGGCAACGACGACGACGTCAAGGGCCGCATCGCGCAGATCAAGCGCGAGGTGGAGGACACCGACTCCGACTGGGATCGTGAGAAGCTCCAGGAGCGCCTCGCGAAGCTGTCGGGCGGCGTCGCCGTCGTCAAGGTCGGCGCTGCCACCGAGGTTGAGCTCAAGGAGAAGAAGCACCGCATCGAGGATGCGCTGTCGGCCACCCGTGCCGCGATCGAGGAAGGCGTGGTCGCCGGCGGCGGCACCGCTCTCCTGCGTGCCCGGGCCACCCTGCAGGGCACGATCGACGGTCTCTCCGGCGACGAAGCCACCGGCGCCCGCGCCGTGTACAAGGCACTCGAGGCCCCGGCTCGGCACATCGCCGAGAACGCCGGCATCGAGGGCGCGGTCGCGGTGCAGCGCACCGAGGCCGAGTCGGGCCCCGTCGGCCTGAACGCCGCCACCGGCGCGTTCGAGGACCTGCTCAAGGCCGGCGTCATCGACCCGGCCAAGGTGACCCGTGCGGCGCTGCAGAACGCTGCGTCGATCGCCGGGCTGCTCCTCACCACGGAGTGCCTCGTGGCCGACAAGCCGGAGGAGGCTCCGGCCGGCGGCGGCATGCCCGACATGGGTGGCATGGGCGGGATGATGTAGAACCCGTCGTTGGGCCCCCGGGCCCACGATTCGACGGTACGAGGCCGGCCCTGCGGGGCCGGCCTCGTCGCGTCCGGGAGCGAGAACCCTGCAACGGCGGGGCATCCGGCGAGATCCTTTCATCGTCAAGAAGTTCTGTCGCGAACGACGCGGGCTCCCGTACACTGAGCCGAAGAACTTCTTGAATCCCAGGCGGGACTCTGTTTCGGTGGTCGTGCGGGCGCCCGTCGGGTGCCTCTGTGCATGGTGAGCAGTCAGAGCGGATATGGACATGTTGGGAACCCAGAAGGCACAACCGGCGGCGCGAGTGGACGATGCACGGGGCATCTCCGCGTCTCTCGACCCGACGCCTGCGCCGCTCACCCTGGTGTCCTCCGAGCGTCATCGCACGCGGTACGAGCGGTGGGGCAAGCGTGCCTTCGACGTGGCGGTCTCCGCCACCATCCTCCTCCTGGTCGCGCCGGTGATGTCGATCGTCTGGGTGGTCCTTCGCCTCACGCTCGGCCGCGACGTCGTGATCGCCCAGGATCGCGTCGGGCGCAACGGCGCGGTGTTCGGGATGTACAAGTTCCGCACGATGCACTGGAGCCGGCGTCGTGACCGGCCGGCACCGTTCGAGGGCCACGATCGCCGTCGCACCCACAAGGCCGACCACGACCCGCGCCACACCCCGGTCGGGCGGGTGCTCCGCAAGGTGAGCCTCGACGAGCTCCCGCAGCTCATGAACGTGCTGCGTGGCGACATGTCGCTCGTCGGTCCCCGGCCCGAGCTCGTGCACCTCGTCGACCAGATGGATGCCCGTGAGCACCATCGGCACAGCGTGCGGCCGGGGATGACCGGCGAGTGGCAGGTGTCGGTGCGCCAGCAGGGCATCCCGCTGCACGAGTGCTTCGACGACGACCTGCCGTACCTCGACCGGGTGACGATGCGCAACGACCTCTCCATCCTGTTCCGCACGGTCGGCGTGGTCTTCGGCCAGGGCGGTCGGTGACCGGCTCGCTGCCGGCGCTCCTGGTCCTCTCGCCGTCGGCGGACATGTACGGCTCCGACCGTGCGCTGCTCGGCCTGCTGGACGAGCTCCGCGAGCGGTACGACGTCACGATCGTGTCGGCGGTCGACGGGCCGATGCTCGCCGAGGCGCGACGTCGTGGCGCGTCCGTCGTCGTCAGCCCGGACTGGGCCCTGCGACGCCGCTTCTTCACGCCGACCGGTATCGTGCCGGCCCTGTGGCGGATCGCCCGAACGTTGGTGCTCATCCGTCGACTGCACCGTGAGCGGCGATTCGTCATGACGTACGCGAACACGGTGGCGAACACGCTGCTGCCGTTCCTGCCGCTGGCGCTGCGGGCGCCGCTGGTCGTGCACGTGCGTGAGGTGCCGCGCACCGGTGCCCGCCTCAACGGCATCTTCTTCGGGCAGATCAGTCGCGTGGCCACCGCCCTCCTCTGCAACTCGACGTTCACGGCGTCCTTCGTGTCCGACCTCGAGCCCCGGCTGGCCGACCGCCTGCGTGTGGTCCACGACGGGGTGGACCCCGTCGACGTGCCCGGCGCCGCGTCCGGGCCCGCTCCTCACGACGGTCCGTTGGAGATCGTGTGCGTGGGGCGCATCCATCCGCAGAAGGGCCAGCAGGTGATGATCGAGGCGCTGGCGTCGGCCACCGCTGCCGGGCACGACTGGCGGGTGCACTTCTGGGGTGACGCCCTTCCCGAGCACGCCCATCTGCTCGCCGGCCTCGAGGACGAGGTGCGCCGCAACGGCCTCGCCGACCGCGTGGTGTGGCACGGCTACGGCGGTGACGCGGCATCGATGTACGGGGGAATGGACGTCGCCGTCGTGCCGTCCACCTGGCCCGAGGGCTTCTCGCTGGTCACCGCCGAGGCCCAGGCGGCGGGGTTGCCGGCGGTGGCGACCGGTCCCGGCGGCCCGAGCGACATCATCGACGACGGCGTGACCGGACGGATCGTCCCGTTCGACGACGCCGCGGCGGTCGTGGCAGCGCTCACCGAGCTCGAGGCGCCCGGGGTCCGGGCGGCGTGGGGGGCCGCCGGCCATCGACGCTTCCTCGAGCACTTCACCACGCAGCGCTCGGCGACCGCCGTGTGCGACGCGCTGGTGGGGCTCAGCGGGCCAGTGAGCCGTTCCGCCTGAGCACGACGAACGGCAGGGCGGTGCCCAGCACCAGACCGAACGTCATCGCGGTCGGTACCCAGTTGATGCCGTCGACCTCGACCACGATCACGGCGGCGATCACGATGACGATCGAGTCGACCACCCGGCCCCAGAACACCGTGCGGCTGAACATGAGCGCGGTGAGCGCGTTCACGATCGGGATGTTGGCGGCATAGGCCATCGTGTAGAGGCACCACGACACGATGAGGGCCGTCGGCAGCGTCGGGCTGTCGGTCCAGCGCTCGAACGACGGCGCGAGCAGGAACGCGACGGGGATGTAGAGCGCGGCGCCCAGCGCGGAGACGGCCGCGAAGGCCATCACCGTGGGCATCCGGAGATCGCCCTCGTCGCGCTTGCGGGTGAAGAAGGGGAGCGTGAACCCGCCGAAGCCGTTCGCGGCGGTGAGGATCGGCGCCGTGAGGAGTCGGCCCGACTCCATCAGCCCGAGCGCCGCCTTCGAGACGATGCTCGCCACGGCGACGCGCACCATCAGCATGCCGAGCGGGCGCATCATCAACTGGCCGGACCGCCACGTGGAGACGTCGGCGAGCTCGCGGTACGCGATCGAGCCCCGCGCCGGCAGCGCGAGCTCGTGACGGGGGAGTTGGAACACCACCACCACGATGGACGCGGCCGATCCGCAGGCCATGGCGAACACGAGCCAGTCCATGGTGAGCCGCGAGCCGAACGTGATGACACCGGCGACGCCCAGCGCGGCGACGGCGTACGCCACGTCGTTGGCGACGAGCTTGGCGAACTCGAGGCGGGCCATGAGGAGTCGACGGCCCGTCTCCTCGACGAGCCAGAGCACCGTCGCCAGGCCGAACAGTGCGGCCGAGCGAACGCCGAGACCGGCGAACACCACCGCTCCGACCAGGCCGAACAGGAACGAGAGCACGGCCGAGAAGCCGCTGGTCGCGACGAGCGCCCGGCGGATCCTCGGCTCGTGGCGATCGAGCAGCACCAGTGGATCGCCGATCCAGCCGGTGTGCAGGGCGGTGGCGGTGACGAGGAGGCCGTTCGCGAGGATCGTGTACACGCCGAGGCCGACGGCGTGGAGCTCGTGGAGGGCGAGGGCCTGCAGTGCGAAGCTCGACCCGGCCACGACGCCCTGGCTGGTCATCGCAGCGGAGGCGCCTCCGATGACCTTCTGGTGCTTGGCGAAGCGTCCGCCTCGTGGCGGCGCCGGGTCGGTGGTGGTGGGGGCGCCGTCACCCATCGGTGGACCATCTGGTCCTCACCACCGTCGTCCGGCGTGAGGACGCGGCGCGGTGGAGCAGGTCGCGGTACGCGCCGACGACGCTCTCCACCGAGAAGCGGTCGGCGGCGCGGTCGCGGGCGGCCTGCCGGACCTTCGCGTCGACCTCGGGCTCGTCGGCGAGGATCGCCGAGAGGGATCGGTCGAGGCTGTCGGCCGAGAGGTCGAAGTAGCTGGCGTCCTCGCCGAGCGTCTCGCGGCTGAAGGTCGTGTCGAAGGCGCAGATGCGGGCGCCGACGCCCATCGCCTCCACGAGGCTCGGGTTCGTGCCACCGACGCTGTGTCCGTGGAGGTACACCGCCGCGTGGTGCACCAGATCGAAGAACGCGGCGCGGTCGCCGACGTGGCCGAGCAGACGGATGCGATCGTCGGTCGCCGCGACGGCGGCGATGTCGGCGGTCACCGGTGAGTCGTAGTTCGCGGTGCCCAGCACGACCAGCGGCAGCTCGTGGGACGACTCGCTGAACAGGCGGACGATGCGGTCGATGTTGTTCTCGGGGTTGTGGCGGCCGGCGATGAGCAGGTAGCGGCCCGGCTCCAGCCCGGCCTCGGTGACCGGCGACGTGTCGGGGCTCCACGAGTCGGTGGTGACGCAGTACGGGATCACGGTCGTGTCGGCGCCGAACTCGTCGCGATACACGTCGGCCATGGCGGCGCCGTCCGCGATGAGCGAGTTCGCGCACCGCCGGGCGAGCATGGCCGACCGGTGGAAGATGGTCCTCGCCGTGCCGCCCCACTTGCCGCGGAGCCACTCCTGGCCGTCGACGTTGAGCACGATCGGCTGACCGGTCCACCGGGACACGGCGCAGAAGGTGGCGTTGGCCACGTTCACGACGAGCACGACGTCGTGGCGGGCGAGGCGGGCGGCGATCGCCGCGACGAGACCGTGGCTGAGGGTGGAGAAGTTCTTGCCGGGGACGGCGGGCAGGACGCGCCGGCGCACCCCGCGCCAGGGCGCGTTGGAGAAGTCCTCGCCCGTCCGGCAGTACATCGTGACCCGGTCGCCGCGCTCGACCAGTTCTGGCAGCAGGAGCGAGAGGAAGGTCTCGTAGCCGGAGTAGGTGGAGGGAACGCCACGCGCGCCGTAGACGCCGATGTCGAGCGGTCCGGAGGCACGTTGACGCATGAGGAAATGCTATCGGTGGCGATCCGGGATCCATCACGATCGAACGGCCCAGCTGCATGGGGGAATGTCCCCGCTTCCCGAACGGCCCATGAGTCCGGTATTTTCTCAGTCGAGCGGTCCTGCCCGTCGATACAACGTGCTCAGGCGCGCATCGGCGTCAGGACAGAAGGCGGAACCATGACAACGACTCCACCCGATCCGGCAACGCGCCAGGGATTGTGGCGGCGCCCTGGATGGGCGACCACCGGCCTCTCCGCCGTCGTGGCGTTGGCGCTCGTCGCCGTCGTGATCATCGGCGTCTCCGTGGGCGAGCAGGACACGGCCGCAGCGGCCCCGCCCGTGGTGGGCGAGCCCGGCGTGCTGCCCCCGGTCGATCTGAGCTCCCTCAACCCCGACCCGATCAAGCAGTGGGGTGTGGTCGGCGAGGGCAACAGCTACACCGCCGCCAAGTCGCAGGTGTGGGACTTCCAGGAGATCGGCAACCGGATCTACGTGGCCGGCATCTTCACCGGCGTGCAGCGCAACGGCGACGACCCGACCTCGACGGTCATCTCCCAGCCCTACCTCGCCGCCTTCGACCGCGACTCGGGCGCCTGGATCCCCACGTTCACCCCGCAGCTCGATCGCGCCGTCTACGCGCTCGAGACCTCGCCCAACGGCAACCTCCTCGTCGGCGGCGAGTTCACCACGGTCAACGGCGTCGCCCGCACGGGCCTGGTGATGCTCGATCCCATCACCGGCGCGACGGTGCCGGGCTTCGGGGCGTCCATCTCGGCGGCGAGCCAACCGATGGTCCGCGACATCCTGCGGGTCGGCTCCCAGATCTACGTCGCCGGCCAGATCTCCGGCATCCAGTCCGGTTCGGCGAGCCCGTTCGTGTGGAACGCGGCGCGGCTGGACGGCAACACCGGCGCCTACGACCCCACCTGGGTCCCCAAGTTCATGGGCGGCATCTGGCAGGTCGCCGTCGACCAGTCGCGTGGACGCGTGCACGCCGCCGGCTTCTTCACCTCCGTCGACGGCCAGCCGAAGACGGCCCGCTTCGCCTCGGTCACCGAGAGCACCGGCGCCTACATCCCCGGGCTGAGTGAGTTCGTCACCAACGATCCCAACGGCCAGACCGACACGGTGGCCGTGGTCTACGCGGACAACAAGATCTGGGTGGGTGGTGCCCAGCACGTGATCCAGGTGCTCGACCCGGTGACCAACGCGCGGCTCGGCTACGAGACCACCGGCATCAACTGCAACACGTTCTCGCCCAGCTGCGGGTACATCGGCGGCGGAGACTTCCAGACGCTCGAGGTGGCGGCCGGCGGGCTGCTGCTCGGCGGTTGCCACTGCTACACCGCCGGCACGGCGTACAGCAGCTTCAGCAACACTCGCGTCGACAACCGCTTCGCCGTGTCGTACGACACCGCGACGGGCTACGTCGCCAGCACCTTCGTCCCCGGCCTGAAGCAGCGATCGGTGGGCACGTACGCGATCTTCACCGACACCCGGGGCTGCTACTACGTGGGCGGCGACTACACCCGTCAGGCGGACGGTGACTGGCTGGGCGGGTTCGCACGGTTCTGCCGCACCGTGCAGCCTCCGGTCAACCCGACGGCCACGTCCTCGAACGCCGGCGCGCGGTTCACGTGGACGGCCCCCGACGCGCAGCTGCCCGTCGCCTATTACAAGGTGTACAAGGACGGCGTGTTCGCCGGTGACACCACCGGGACGGTCTACGGCTTCTCGGGCCTGACGGTCGGCGCGAGCGCCACCTTCACGGTGCGCACGATGGACGTCGCGGGGCGCCTGTCCGCCCCCGTGTCGGCCACGGTCACCATCGCCGGCGCCGACACCACGGCGCCCGAGGTGCCGGCCAACGCCGCCGGCACGGTCACCAACTCGTCGGTTGCGCTCACCTGGAATCCGTCGGTCGATCTTCCCAAGCCGGGCGGTGTCGGCCTGAGCGGCTACCTCATCCATCGCGACTACAACTTCGTCAAGCTCGTGCCGGCGGGTACGCAGTCGTTCACCGACGTGAACGTGCCCGACGGTCCGCACCGCTACGAGGTGCGCGCCGTCGACCTGGCGAACAACATCTCGGCACCGGCCCCGGCGGTCAACGTCACGGTGGGCGTGCCGGACACGACACCACCCGTGGTGCCGGCCAACGCCGCCGGCACCGTGACCGGATCGTCGGTTGCGCTCACCTGGAATCCGTCGGCGGATCTTCCGACCCCCGGCGGCGTGGGCCTGAGCGGCTACCTCATCCATCGCGACTACAACTTCGTGAAGTTCGTGCCGGCGGGTACGCAGTCGTTCACGGACGTGAACGTGCCGGACGGTCCGCACCGCTACGAGGTGCGCGCCGTCGACCTCGCGAGCAACATCTCGGCGCCCGCCCCGGCGATCAACGTCACCGTGGGCGTGCCGGACACCGTCGCTCCGACGGTCCCCGGCAACGCCGCCGGCACCGTCGCCGGGTCCTCCGTGGTCCTCACGTGGTCGGCGTCGTCGGATCTCCCGTCCCCGGGCGGGGTGGGTCTGAGCGGCTACCTCATCCACCGCGACTGGAACTTCGTGAAGTTCGTGCCGGCCGGCACGCTCACCTTCACCGATCCGGGCGTCGCCTCGGGGCCGCATCGCTACGAGGTGCGTGCCGTCGACCTGGCCAACAACATCTCGGCTCCGGCCGCGCCCGTCCTCCTCACCGTGCCCTGACGGCCCGGCCCGATCACCTCCCCAGGATCCCATGACCCCCTCCCGTACCCCCCGTCCCAACCGTGTCGTCCGCACCTGCGGCGTCGTGGGTGTGGCCCTCGTGGCCGTCACCCTGACCGTCGGCTGCTCCGACGACTCGGCGGACCGCGCCGACGCCACGACGACGGTTGCGCCCACCACGGCGGTGCCGCGCACGACGACGACCACCACCGTGCCGGGCGCCACGACGGCGCCCGTCGTCACCACCACCACGGCGCCGCCCGCGACGACCGAGGCGCCGGCCGCGTCGAAGTCGACCACGTCCCTGCTCCCGGCTCGCTCGGGCCTGCCGTCCGTTGCACCGAAGAACTCCAAGGGCCAGCCGATCCTGCTCGACGAGACGGCGCTCCTGGCGTGCGCTCAGGACCAGATCGCCTCGGTCAGCCTCAAGCAGGGGGCGTCGAACAGCGCCGCCACCGCGCTCACGTTGGCGGCCCAGCGGGCCGAGGCGAGCGCGGTCGCCGAGGTGAAGGCCTCGGCCGCGTCGCTGCGTGCCGCGGCGGCGTCGGGCTCGCCGCAGGCGGAGGTCGACCGCTTCCTCGCGCTGTGCGTCGATCGAGGATTCGAGTATTGAGCGGCCGTGATAGACCGATGCCCGACACCGTCGTGAGGACCCCCATGACCCGCTCGATCGCCGAGGCACCCACGTGGCGCGACGGCTATCGGCGCGACGTCGCGACGCTCGCCGCGCACCAGAAGAGCCGCCGTGGCGCGCCCCCGTACTCGCTCCTGGTCAACCGCCCACTGGGCCGACGACTCGCGGCCGTGGCGCACGGTCTGGGTATGTCGCCGAACGCCGTGTCGCTGCTCAGCGCGTCGCTCAGCGCCCTCGGGCTCGTGCTGCTCGCGTTCGTCGAGCCGTCCGTCGTCACGTCGACCCTGGTCGTGCTCCTGCTGCTCGTGGCCTACGCCGTCGACTCCGCCGACGGCCAGCTCGCCCGGCTCGTGTCCGGTGGCACGCTCGCCGGCGAATGGCTCGACCACTCGCTCGACATGGTCAAGATGGCGTCCTTCCACGCGGCGATCCTCGTGTCGGCCGTCCGGTTCGACCGATCGATGGGCGACTGGCCGGCGGCCACTGCCATCGCGTTCGGCATCGTGGCCGTCACCCTGTTCTTCGTGATGATCCTCACCGATCAGCTCCGTCGGCAGGCCGGCGGCACCGCTCCGGTGCGATCGGGCTCGCCGTGGTTCCTCGTGGCCGTTGCGCCCACCGACTACGGCGTCCAGTGCCTCTGGCTGCTCGTGCGCCCGCAGTCGACGGTGTTCTTCGCCGGCTACCTGCTGCTCGCAGTGCTGAACCTCGGCTACCTCGGTATCGGGGCCGTCAGCCGGTTCACCGAGCTGCAGCGGCTCGACCGCGAACGGGGTGCGTCATGACCGTGATCGGCTACGTCCCCGGCGCGTACGACCTCCTGCACGTGGGCCACCTGCGCATCCTCGAGCGGTCGCGCCGGCGGTGCGACCGCCTGATCGTCGGCGTCGTCGGTGACGCGCTCGCGGAGGCGGCGAGGGGGGAACGACCGGCCGTCGCGCTCGAGGAGCGCATGCGGCTCGTCGCCGCCCTGCCGTGGGTGGACGAGGTCGTCGAGGACGTCTCGTCGGACAAGAGCATCGCCTGGGAGCGACACCGGTTCGACGTCGTCTTCAAGGGCGACGACTGGTTGGGGACCGACCGTGGGGATCGCCTCGAGGCGGCCATGGCGGCCGTGGGCGCCGAGGTCGTGTACCTGCCCTACACCCGGGAGATCTCGTCGACCATGTTGCGTGCCGAGCTCGGCTCCGCCGCCCGCTGATCGCGGATCAACTCCACCCGCGTCGCGGTCGTCCGAGCGGTCGATCCGGCGAGATCGCGCTGCAGCACGCCGACCCAGGCGCCGCACAGGAGGAGCCACAGCGACGAGACGCCGATGCCGGAGCCGACGCCTTCGACGGTGAGGCCGTTCACCATCAGCGCGGTGAGCAGGCCGGCGAGGAGCGGGGCGTCACGGTGGCCGTGCCGGTAGAGCCGGACGATGCCGACGGCGATGGCGACGACGAACGACGTCCACAGCGCGAGACCGACGAGGCCTCCGTCCACGGCCACGTTGATCACGGCGTTGTGGGCGCCGCCGAGACCGACCTTGTCGAAGAAGATGCCGCGTGAGGTGCTCAGACCCCATCCGGTGATGGGCCGTTCCTTGACCAGGTTGAGCGCGATGCTCCACAGCTCGGTGCGGTTCGACACCGTCGACAGCGTCTTCACGCTCTCGCCGCGTTCGAGGTAGGTGAGGATCTTGTCCCAGAACAGCGCGACGGTGAGGCCCAGCGCGAGGCCGCCGACGATGCCCAGCGGGAGGCGTTCGGTCCGCGGCACGGTGAGGAACACGACGACGAACAGACCGGCCACGGCAGCGCCGATCGCGCCGCGCGTCTCGGTGCCGATCAGGCCGCCGGTCATCACCGCGAGGCAGAAGACGTACCCGAGCCGGGGCCAGTGCGCGCTGCCGTACGGCAGGCGACTCCGGTTGGTCAGCAGCGCCGTCCCGATGACCAGACCGAGCGTGAGCATGGCGCCGGCCGTGACCGAGTGGACGTACAGCCAGTTGAAGCGGTCCTCCTGGTTGATCGAGAACGGCACGCGGTACACGAGCCCGACGAACACCGACACCGTGACGAGCACGAGGTACGCGTGCGCGAGCTGGAGGATCTGCCGGCGGGTGGCCCGGCTGGCGATCGCGCTGGCGCACATCACCGCCACGAGGAGCTGCATGCCGCGCACCGCGCCGAGCTTGGGGTACTCGCTGTAGGCGACCGACAGGAACATTGCGACGGCGTACCCCCGCATGAAGAACTGGATGGCGGTCGGGCGCTGCCAGCGCGGCGGCGACATCACGAAGAGCACGAGGTAGGCGACGACGAGCGCGTACACGGCGAGCTCGATGAGGACGGCCGAGTCCACCGCTCCGTCGAGCGACTGCGCGAGCTGTCGCTGGCGCAGCTTGTACTCCGTGCCGAGGATCATCGCCATCGGCAGGATCGTGACCCACGCCCGCGGCCACAGGCGCGGGAGGCCGCTCGACGGCCGCATCGGGAACGTCTGGGCGTTCCACAGGCGCCGGACGCCGGTGAGCGCGGCGTTGGACATCTACGCGCCGTGGATGAAGACGAAGCCCAGGGCGTCGCTGGCGAGGAAGGCCAGCTGCCGGCGGGCGTCGTCGATCGTGTGCTTGGGCGTGCCGCGCTCGATGAGGACGACGACGCCGTCGACCGCCTGGCCGAGGACGGCGGAGCCGGCGGAGACGAGGAGCGGAGGACCGTCGATGAGGATCAGGTCGTAGGAGCGGCGGAGCTCCGCGAGCGCCTCGGTCGTCTCGGCGGACCGGAACAGAGCCGGCGGCTGGCCGGGGTCGCCGCCGGGGCCCATGAGGTAGAGCGACGAGGCTCCGAGGCCGGCCGCCTTGCCGAAGCCGAGCCGCACGGTGGCCTCGTCGGCGGGCGCCTCGCCGGCGATGAACTCCGCGAGACCGGTGCCGGAGGGGAGGCCGAGGATGTTCGAGACGGATCGGCCGGTCTGGTCGGCGTCGATGAGGAGCACGCGCTTGCCGGCGCGGGCGGCCACGAGCGCCGTCTTGATGACGACGTCCTCGTGGCGGGCGATCGGCTCGGCCGGCGTGAACAGCACGGTCTCGCCGTTGAGCACGGCGTCGAGGTTCGACGTCACCCGCTGGAAGCTCGGCTCGGGTGTGCCGGTCATGTCGATGGAGTTCGACTGGAGGAGCCGGTGTTCGATCTCGCCGAGCATCGGCAGGCCCACCCAGCCGGCGACGTCGTTGGCCGACTCGCCGATCGGGGTGCGGTCGGCCCGGAACCATGCGGTGAGCACGGCGATGAGGAAGCCGAGGATCGCGCCGATGAGCGAGTTGCGGACGAGCAGCACCTTCTTCGACGTCGACGGTGGGATGCGCGCGAAGTCGTACGACTCGGTGCCGTCGCCGAAGAGCGCCTGGGTGGTGCGGATGTCGGTGCCCCGCTTGGCCAGCTCGTTGAGGCGTGCGGCGGCGGACTGGGCGATGGCGAGGTTGTACGTGTCGCTGTTGCCGGCGGCGGCACTGCGCTGCTCGTCGAGCGTCTTCTGCAGGGCGTCGGTCTCGGTCGTGAGCGCAGCGAGCGCGGCGTTGGCCTTCGCCTCGGCCTGCTGCTTCGTCTGGGCGCGGTACACCTTCACGAGCGCGTCGACCGTGCCGGTCGCCGCCTTGGCCTCGCTGTAGGAGCACGTGATGTCGAGCACGCTGGCACCGTCCGCGCCGGCGACCGTGCAGTTGTCGCGGATGTCGGCGACGCTGCCCGACGACGGGAACTCCTTCACCACCCCGCTGAGCACCTCGCCGGACATCGCGAAGTCGGTGCGCTCGGCGACGTAGCGCGTGAAGTCCACGACGGACGAGCCGTCGCGGAACGTCGCCGATCCACGCGGATCGGTGAGCACGAGGTGGCCGACGGCGGTGTACGAATCGGGCTGGAACACCGTGTAGGCGGCGCCCAGGACGAGGCCGATCAGCGTGAGCGCGATCGTGACCTGCCGGTATCGCAGCGTGGCATCGATGATGCCCGGGGCCTGCTGGGGCGACGTCGGTTCAGTGGCGAACATGTAGTCGTTGTCGGACGCGGGGTGAAGAAAATGAGGAAAGTGGGGTTTTTGCCGGGGTCGGCCCCGACGTTACCGGGGGACCTCCTCGGTACACTGGCAGCCACATTCGTCCTGGAGGGAGCGGTTCTGGTGGTGTCGACGAGCGGAACGGGGGTCGCCCTCGGGTCCTTCGACGCGTTCCACATCGGTCACCAGACGGCCCTCCGCGCGGCGGTGAATCGAGCGGCAGCCTCCGGCGTCCGGCTCGTCATCGCGATCGCGGACGACGCGCTGGTCGCCGCCCGTTGCGGCCGGGCTCCGATGGTCCCGCACGACGAGCGGCTCGAGGTGGTGGCGGCGTTCTTCCCCGAGCAGGCCGTCGAGATCGTCACGACCGACGTCGCCGCGAGCCTCGTCGAGCGGTTCAACGCCGACCGGTTCTACGTGGGCGGGCCCGAGTCGGCGGGTGACACCGGCCCGCCGCAGCTGATCGTCGTGCCGTTCGAGATGACGTCGAGCCCGGCGCTGCTGCGCACGGTCGAGCCCGACGTGTTGTGGACGCCGGCTTGAGCGGAGCGGGGCGCGGCGGCCCGCAGGTCATCCCGAGACCGGCGGCGGTGAGGCCGGGTGGTCGACCGCCGTGGTGGCGTCACATCGGAACCGATCCCGGTCTCGCGCTCGGCGACATCCGGCACCGCTTCACGGACATGACGGTGGAGCGGGCGATGGGTCGCGCGACGCCGGATCTTCGGAGGAGCGCGGTGGCCGTCCTGCTGTCCGGCGCCGACCCGGGTGGCGTGGAGCTGCTGTTGACCCGACGCTCGTGGGACATGCGGACGCATCGTGGCGAGGTCTCGTTCGCCGGCGGCGCCGAGGACGACGGCGACGAGTTCCCGGTGGGGACGGCGCGTCGGGAGGCGGCGGAGGAGGTCGGCCTCGACCCCGTGTCGACCGACGTGCTCGGCGCGCTCGATCCGCTCACGACGTTCACCAGCGATCGCGTGGTGCTCCCCGTGGTGCTCACCACCCCGGGCCGGCCGGTGGTGACGCCGTCGCCGAGCGAGGTCGACGCGATCCTCCACGTCCACATCCGGGACCTGCTCCACGTCGACTGCTACCACGAGGAGCGGTGGAGCTGGCCCCGACAGGCCGCGGGCGCCCACGTGCCGGCGGCGACGGATCATCCGATGCACTTCTTCGATCTGGAGGGCGACACGATCTGGGGGGCGACGGCAGCGATGCTGCACCAGCTGCTGTCCATCCTTCTCGTCGATCCCGCCCCCCGGTAGCCTCGTCGGCATGCCCACACTGTCGTTCGACGGCGAGACCCACGGCGAGATCGTGATCAAGGTGCGGCGCTGGCTCGCGTCGCTCGAGGGCGAGGACGAGGGCAACCTGTCGGCCGTGGAGGCCATCGAGCAGGGCGCCGAGCTCACCAAGGACGCGTTGCGCATCATCGCCTCGGCCGCGCCGGGCCCGATCGCCCAGAGCGACCTGCTGAAGGGCCTCACCAACATGGGCTACAAGGCGACCGACGCCACCAAGGAAGCGCTCGTCGGCGGCCTCGACTCCCTCGAGGAGGCCACCGGCGGCAGCGTCGTGCGCCAGGTCCAGAAGGCCGGCCGCCGTGCGGCGTACGAGATGAACAGCACGATCGCCCGGCAGCTCCTCAAGTCACTCCGCGGGAGCTGACCTCCTGCCGGGTCGCCCCGGCGGCGGGTGTGTGGCGATGAACTAAGCTCCGCCTCTTTCTGACGGGCCTTCCGGCCCGTGCGACGGAGGCAGTGGGCATGGCACAGATCGAGATCGGGCGCGGCAAGACCGCACGTCGGGGCTACGACCTCGACGAGGTGTCGATCGTGCCGAGCCGTCGCACCCGCGACGCCGACGATCTCGACACGTCCTGGCAGCTGGACGCCTTCACGTTCGACGTCCCGCTCGTCACGATCGGTTCGCCGACGATCGCCGGGGCCCTCGCCGTGATCGACGCCGAGGCACATCTGGGCGCCGACGGGGAGTTCGACGCCGCCGGCCTCGCCGCCGCGATCGGTGAGGTCGACGACGCCGGCGACGTGTCGGCGGTCGCCGTCCGCCCCCAGCGTGCCGAGCAGCTGCTGGCCGCCCTCGGTCGCACCGAGGTCGATCTGCTGGTGGTCCGGGGCCGTGTCGTGTCCGCCGAGCACGTGTCGCGCTCCCGTGAGCCGTTGAACCTGAAGAAGACGGTGCGCCAGCTCGAGGTGCCCGTCATCGTCGGATCGTGCTCCAGCTTCCAGGCGGCGCTGCACCTGATGCGCACGGGCGCCGCCGGCGTGATCGTCGGCAGCGATCCGGCGAGTCGGGGTGTCGGCGTGCCCCTCGCCACGGCGATCGCCGACGTGCGGGCCGCTCGCATGCAGCACCTCGACGAGACCGGCGTGTACGTGCATCTCATCGCCGCCGTGCCGGTCCAGAGTGGCGGCGACGTCGCGAAGGCGATCGTGTGCGGCGCCGACGCCGTGCTGGCGGAGGGTCCCGGCGTCGGCGACCCGTCGGTCATCACCGACCTCCGTCGCACCATGGCCACCTGCGGCTACGAATCGGTGAAGGAGTTCCAATCAGCGGATCTGGTGGTGATCGCATGACCGTCGACGGCACGTCCGGCATCTCGGACGCAGCACAGGAGACGGTGCTCGTCGTCGACTTCGGTGCGCAGTACGCCCAGCTCATCGCCCGTCGCATCCGCGAGGCGCACGTCTACTCCGAGATCGTGCCCCACACGATCACGGCCGCCGAGATCGCCGACCGCGCGCCGGCGGCGCTCGTGTTCTCCGGTGGCCCGAAGTCGGTCAACGTCGAGGGAGCGCCGAGCATCGACCCGGCGGTCTACGACCTCGGCATCCCGATCCTGGGCATCTGCTACGGCGCGCAGCTCATCGCCCGCCAGCTCGGCGGCACCGTCAACAACAGCGGGCGTGGCGAGTACGGCCGGTGCGATCTCACGGTGGTCGGTCGTGACGTGCTGTTCGCCGCGGACGAAGAACACCAGTCGGTGTGGATGAGCCACTTCGACGCGATCACCGAGGCGCCCGAGGGGTTCACCGTCACGGCGTCGTCCGCCGACGCCCCGGTGGCCGCTCTCGAGAACGCCGAGCGGCGCATCTTCGGCGTGCAGTACCACCCCGAGGTGGCACACACCCCGCGCGGGCAGGCCCTGCTCGAGCGCTTCCTCTACGTCGCCGCCGGCTGCACGCCGTCGTGGACGATGGACAACTTCATCGACGTCGCGGTGCAGCAGATCCGTGCGCAGGTCGGAACGGGCCGCACGATCTGCGCGCTGTCGGGCGGCGTCGACTCCGCCGTCGCCGCAGCGCTGGTGCACCGGGCCATCGGTGACCAGCTCACCTGTGTGTTCGTCGACACGGGGCTCATGCGCAAGAACGAGGGCGACCAGGTGGTCGAGACGTTCGAACGCCACCAGGGCATCGAGCTCATCCACGTGAAGGCGGCCGACCGCTTCTTCGAGGGCCTCGCCGGCATCGTCGAGCCCGAGGCGAAGCGCAAGGTGATCGGCGAGCTCTTCATCCGGATCTTCGAGGACGCCAAGGCGAGCGTCGACGACGCCCGGTTCCTGGTGCAGGGCACCCTCTATCCCGACGTCATCGAGTCGGGCACCACCCACGCAGCCAAGATCAAGAGCCACCACAACGTGGGCGGCCTGCCCGAGGACGTGGACTTCGATCTGGTCGAGCCGTTGCGGGCCCTCTTCAAGGACGAGGTTCGCCAGGTGGGCACGCAGCTGGGGCTTCCCGACGAGATCGTGCAGCGGCAGCCGTTCCCGGGGCCGGGCCTCGGCGTCCGCATCATCGGCGAGGTCACGCCCGACAAGGTGGCGATCCTGCAGGAGGCCGACGCCATCGTGCGCGAGGAGCTCCACGCCGCGGGCCTGGAGCGGTCGATCTGGCAGTCGTTCGCGGTGCTGCCCGACATCCGCACCGTCGGTGTGATGGGCGACGAGCGCACGTACGGCTATCCGGCCATCATCCGTGCCGTGACGAGTGACGACGCCATGACCGCCGACTGGGCCCGCATCCCCTACGAGGTGCTCGAGTCGATGGCGTCACGCATCATCAACGAGGTGGCGGGCATCAACCGGGTGGCCTACGACATCACGTCGAAGCCGCCGGGCACGATCGAGTGGGAGTGACGCCGTGCGGGGACCGACCTCGAATTGTGACAGCAGGTGGTCTTTTGTCACCGAGTTGTCATATTTGAGTTCGGCTGCCACTATGGAAGGCCCATGGCTCCCCTGAATCGACCGTCTGCCCTGACGCGCCACCACGGCGCCTCCGTGGGGCTTCGTGCCGTCGCTGCGCTGCTCTTCATCGTGCTCCTGCCCGGTGTCGCCGGTGCGCAACCGGCCGATCGCGGCCAGACGGTGGACTCCCTGAAGGCCAAGGCGGCGGCCATCGCCGCCCAGCTGGACGATCTCGACCAGAAGACGAACACGCTCGACGAGCAGTACAACAACGCCACGCTCGAGCTCGACGGTCTGAAGGCCAAGCTCGGCGAGAACCAGGCGAAGGTCGACCAGGCGAAGACCCAGCTCGAAGCCACCCGCGTGCAGGCCCAGAAGTTCGCCGTCCAGGCGTACATGGGAACGAACGACACGGACAGCTCGCTCGTGGGCGTGTCCGACGACGCGGCCGACGCCTCCCGCCGCAGGACGTACCTCGCCGCCCGCTTCGGCAACAGCTCCGACGTGATCGACGGCCTGGTGGCCTCGCAGAAGGACCTCGCCGACCGCGAGGCGGCGCTCGAGGCGGCCAACGCCAAGGTCGACGCGAAGGTTGCCGAGATCACTGCCTCGAAGCAGGATCTCGAGGCGACCATCGCCGATCGCCAGAAGCTCTATGCGAGCGTCAAGGGCGAGCTCGCTGCCGCCGTCGCCGCCGAGCAGGAGCGCCTCGCCAAGGCCGCCGCGGCGAAGGCCGAGGCCGACGCACGGGCGGCCGCCGCCCGCGCCGCCGCCGCCCGGCGTCCCCAGGCCGTCGCCGTGCGGGCGACCGTTCGCGGGGGAGCCGGCGGCTCGACCCTCTCCTCCGTCGTCGCCGAGGTGCCGGCGAGCCGCAACATCACGCCGCCGCCGGCAAACGCCCCCACCGCCGTCCGCGTCGCGCTCGAGCAGCAGGGTGATCCGTACGTCTGGGCTGCGGACGGTCCCGACAGCTTCGACTGCTCCGGTCTCGTCCTGTTCGCCTACCGGGCCGCCGGCGTGCAGCTGCCGCACTCCTCGCGGGGGATGCGTGCGATGACGCGGTCGATCACGGCCGACGAGCTCCAGCCGGGCGACCTGGTGTTCGGCGGGTCGCCGGTGCACCACGTGGGCCTGTACATCGGCAACGGTCAGATGGTGCACGCGCCGCACTCCGGTGACGTCGTGCGGGTCGCGAGCATCTACTCCACGTCGAAGCCGGTGTCGTTCGGCCGCCTGTGACCAGGCGTGACCAGGCGTGACGAGGCTGTCGGTCGTCACCGCTAGCGTTGGGGAATGGCTGACGGGGACCTTCTCTCGGGATTGAACCCCGCGCAGTACGAGGCCGTGACGCACATGGGCGGCCCGCTGCTCATCGTCGCCGGCGCCGGTTCCGGCAAGACGAGGGTGCTCACCCACCGCATCGCCCACCTCATCGACGCGCACCACGTCTCGCCGTTCGAGATCCTGGCGATCACCTTCACCAACAAGGCCGCCGACGAGATGAAGCACCGCGTCGGGGCCCTCGTCGGCTCGGTGGCGCAGCGCATGTGGGTGTCCACCTTCCACTCGGCGTGCGTGCGCATCCTGCGGCGCGACGGCGACAAGCTCGGGTATCCGGCGCAGTTCACGATCTACGACCAGTCCGACGCCGTCCGCCTGGTCACGTACGTGCTGCGTGATCTCGACATCGACCCCAAGAAGCTGCCGCCGCGGTCGGTGCACGCCGCCATCTCCAACGCGAAGAACCGCGGTCTGGGGCCGGCACAGTACGAGGCCGCCGCACAGGTCATCATCGAGAAGCGCATCGCCGACGTGTTCCGCGAGTACCAGGCCCGCCTGCTCCGCGCCGGCGCGATGGACTTCGACGATCTCCTGGTGAAGGCGGTCGAGGTGTTGCGGCATCGCCCCGACGTGCTCTCCTACTACCAGGAGCGCTTCCGGCACGTGCTCGTCGACGAGTACCAGGACACGAACCCCGTGCAGAACGAGCTGGTGGTGCTGCTCGGCCAGCAGCACCGCAACGTGTGCGTGGTGGGCGACGGCGACCAGTCGATCTACGCCTTCCGGGGCGCCGACCTGTCGAACATCCTCGAGTTCGAGCGAGCGTTCCCCGACGCCACGGTCATCGTGCTGGCGCAGAACTACCGGTCCACCCAGACCATCCTCGACGCGGCGAACGCGGTCATCGCCAACAACACCTCGCGCAAGCCCAAGGAGCTGTGGTCCGAGGGGGAGGTGGGCGAGAAGATCGTCCGCTTCACCGCCGAGGACGAGAGCGAGGAGGCCCAGTGGGTGTCGGGGGTCATCACCCGCATGACCGATTCGGCCGACTACCGCTGGGGCGACGTCGCCGTCTTCTACCGCACCAACGCCCAGTCGCGCGTGCTGGAGGAGCAGTTCATGCGTGCCGGCGTCCCCTACCAGGTCATCGGCGGCACCCGCTTCTACGACCGGCGCGAGATCAAGGACGCCGTCGCCTACGTGCGTGCCGTGGTAAACCCGATCGACGAGGTGAGCGTGAAGCGGGTGCTCAACGTGCCCAAGCGCGGCGTGGGCGACGCGAGCATCGCGAAGCTCGACAACTACGCAAGGCGCCAGTCGCTCAGCTTCACCGAGGCGCTGCGGTCGGCCGTGGCCGCCGGGGTCAGCGGCAAGGCGGCGCGGGGCATCGCCGAGTTCGTCGAGGTGCTCGACCGGGCGCTCCCGCTCGTCGAACAGGGGCCAGCCGCCGTGCTCGAGCACGTCCTGAGCACGAGCGGCTACGTGGACGAGCTCGCGGCCGAGCGCACCATCGAGTCCGAGGGTCGCCTGGAGAACCTCCAGGAGCTCGTCGGTGTGGCCCGCGACTTCGAGACGGTCGACGAGTTCCTCGAGCAGGTCTCGCTGGTCGCCGACACCGACTCCCTCGACGATTCCGAGAGTGCCGTCACGCTCATGACGCTGCACGCGGCCAAGGGGCTCGAGTACCCGGTGGTCTTCATCCTCGGCATGGAGGACGGCATCTTCCCCAGCCACCGCACGCTGGCCGAGCCCGAGCAGATGGAGGAGGAGCGTCGGCTCGCGTACGTCGGCATCACCCGCGCGCGTGAACGCCTCTACGTGTCGTCGGCGACGAGCCGCATGCTGCACGGCACGACGCAGTACAACCCGCCGTCGCGGTTCCTCGACGAGATCCCGATGGTGCTGGTCGACGAGCTGGGTCAGCGTCGTCGGTCGGCACGCCGGTCGTCCCGACCGGGCGACTCGTGGTCGCACCGCGACTCGTGGTCGTCGGGCTCGTCCTCGGACACGTCGGGCCGGGTGTTCGGGGGCGGCGGCGGGTCGCTCGAGGCGGCGGCACCGCGACGCTCCGAGCCCGTCGGTCGCTCGGCGAGCGACCAGGCGACGTTCCGCATCGGCGACGGCTTCCGGCACAGCAAGTGGGGCGAGGGGGTCATCCTCGGGCTGGACGGCACCGGCGACGACGTCGTGGCCGTCGTGCGGTTCGCGGAGAGCGGCGAGGAGAAGCAGCTCGCCCTGCGGTACGCGCCGCTCGAGAAGATCTGAGGGCCGGCGGTTCGGCGGTCTCCGGGGTCGGCCTACGCTTCGGTGTTCTTCAGCGGCGCTCCCGTGGCCCCGATGAAGGTGTACGACCATGGATCTGAACCAACTCCGCCGTCTCGACCTCGCGCTGCGCCGCCGGCTCACGCTCGCCGACTTCGCCGATCGCCTGGCCGACGTGTGGGGTGACCGCCTGCTGGTCGACGAGTTCGGCGGCGACCGTCTGACCTACGCCGAGGCGGCGGCGCGTGTGTCGACGTGGTCGAACGGGTTCGCGGCGCGGATCGGGCCCGGCGATCGCGTCGTGGTGGCGACGCCGAACGCCTACGAGCAGTTCCTCCTGTGCATGGCGGTGTCGCGTGCCGGTGGGTTGCCGGTGCCGGTGAACCCGCAGATGCGCGAGTCCGAGGTCGATCATGTGGTGAGCGACAGCGGCGCGGCGTTCGTGGTCCACGCCGCCGACGAGCTCGACCCCGACGCCGAGCCGTGCGAGCCGGCGCGACCCGACCGGTCCGACGTGGCGGCGCTCTTCTACACCTCCGGCACCACGGGGAAGCCGAAGGGCGTCGCGCTCACGCACCAGGCGCTCGTCGGCCAGACCGCGGCGGCCGCGCTGTGGCCGGTGCAGCTCCGTCACGACGAGGTGGTCGTCGCGCTGCCGGTGGCGCACATCATGGGGTTCGTGACCCTCGTGGGACTCGCGACCGCCGGTCTGCCGGTGTACTTCATGGGTCGCTTCCGGCCCAACGACGTGCTCAACGCCATCGAGTCGCGGCGCAGCTCGGGGTTCGTCGGAGTGCCGGCGATGTACCGGATGATGCACGAGGCGGGTGCCGCCCGACACGACCTCCGCTCGGTGCGCGTGTGGATGTCCGGCGCGGACGTCATGCCGTCGGAGCTCGCTCGGGAGTTCAAGGGCTACGGCGCCTCGGTGCACCTGCCCCTGTTGGGCGATCGTGGCGAGGCCGCGTTCGTCGAGGGGTACGGCATGGTCGAGGTCGGCGGGGGAGTGGCCGCGAAGGTCTCGCCCCCGTTCCTGCCGCTGGGTGTGGGTGAGACCGTCGGCTTCCGCCTCCCCGGCTACCGCTTCAAGGTCGTCGACGAGCACGACCGCGAGGTGTCGATGGGCGGCCTCGGCGAGCTCTGGGTGAAGGGGCCGGGCGTGCTCACCGAGTACTGGAACGCGCCGGAGGCGACGGCGGAGGCGGTGACCACCGACGGGTGGCTGCGCACCGGCGACCTCGTGCGGGTGGGCCCGGTGGGCACCGTGATGTTCTGCGGTCGGCGCAAGCACACGATCAAGTGCGGCGGGTACTCGGTGTACCCGCTCGAGGTGGAGACGGCGCTCGAGGAGCATCCCGACGTGGTGGAGGCCTCGGTGGTCGGCATCCACGACGAACGCCTGGGTGAGGTGCCGGCGGCGGCCGTGCGGGTGCGTCGCCGGTCCGACGTCACCTCCGACGAGCTGGTCACGTGGGCGGCGCTCCGTCTGGCCGAATACAAGGCGCCGCGACGGGTGGTCATCGTGTCGGAGCTCCCGCGGACGGGCACCGAGAAGGTGCAGAAGGAACGCCTCGTGGAGCTGTTCGCCTGACATGGGCGCCACGGCGGCACCGCACGTGTCCGTGGTCGTGGCCGCGCATAAACGCGGCCGAGTACCTCCCGACCACGCTGCGGTCGATCCTGGCCCAGACCTTCACCGACTTCGAGGTGATCGTGGTCGACGACGGGTCGACCGACGACACCGGTGAGCTGCTCGACCGGTGGGCGTCGCTCGATCCCCGGGTCCGCCCGGTCCGGCTCGGCGAGAACATCGGTCGGTCGGCGGCGCGCAACCACGGGCTCGCGCTGGCGCGCGGCGAGTGGGTGTGTCCGGCCGACGCCGACGACCTCTGGTTCCGCGGACGGTTGGCGGAGTTCGTCGCCGCGGCGGCGCAGTACCCGGCCGTCGAGGCGTTCACCGACGATCTCATCGAGTTCACCGTCCGTCCGGACGGTGGCGTCGATCTGGGTCAGCGCTACGTCAGCCGGGTCAGCTGGTGGATGGGCGGCACCCATCCGCTGCGCCGCGGCCCGTGGTTCCGCGATCGTGAGTGCCACATGCGGGCCTTCGTACGTCGGGATCTCATCGAGCGGTGCGCGATCGGGTATCCGGTGGAGCTGTCGGCGGGGGAGGACCTCGCGTTCTCGATGCAGGTGGCCTTCGCGCCCGGCACCCCGGCGCCGGTCCGGGTGGCGCAGGCCAACTACTACTACCGGTGCGGGCAGTCGACCCGTGCCGCCAACATGGCGGAGTCCCGTGTTCGGGTGACCCGACTCGCCGTCGAGCGCACCGGCAGCGAGGAGCTCGCGCGCCTGGTGGAGGAGACGAACCCGGCCCGCGTGTTCACGTACCACCGCGCCGATCGCATCTGGGCGGAGCAGGGTCGGGCGGCCGATCGCGACGAGGGCTCCGACGACGTCGAGCTGGTGATGGACCGCGTCGCCGGGTACCGGCAGCTGATCCTGAACCGCGTGTTCGAGGTGATCGGCAAGCTCGCGGACCGCCATCTCCGGCCGGCGATCGCCGCCGACCTCACTTCCCAGTTGCGCTCGGAGTGAGGTCGATGACGAGGTCGCCCTCCTTGGTGACCTCGGCGCTGAACGAGCGTAGGCCGGTGCCCTCCGGCGGGTAGGTGCGGTCGTTGCACGGGGCCGTGAAGTGGCGCGCCGTGCGGCTCCACTCGATGAAGCAGTCGGCCGGGGCGCCCGGCGGTCGGGCCTCGAACGCGTACCACCCGGTGTCGTTCTTCCCGCCGACGTGGTTGATGAAGATCGGGTGCCGCTGCGCGCCGGTCGGATCGGGGAGCAGGATCGGTCCGCCCTTCGCGATCTCCTTCGCCTTCGAGCTGGCGCTCCCCGTGTTCCAGCGGCCCGACGTCGAGTTCGAGGTGGGAGCCGTGGACTTGCCGGTCGCGACGCGGAACAGCGCGTAGCCGAGGGTCACGGCGAAGATCAGGCTCACCACCGCGATGAGGATCGAGCGCACCTGGGCGCTGGAGCTTCGTCGTTCGATCGGCATGGGGCCTCAGTCTGGTGGGCGCGCTCGCCGGCGTGCCAGCGGCCCCGTTCCTGACGGGTCGTCAGACTCGGTTCGTGCCCGGGCCGCGGTCCTCGTACAATCGCTCCCCGTATGTCGACCGTCCGTCGACGGCTCATGGACCAGGTGGAGGATCAGGCGTGGACCTGTTCGAGTATCAGGGCAAGCAGTTCTTCGCGAAGTACGGCATTCCGGTGTCCGACGGCGCGGCGACCGACAACGTGGACGAGGCCGTCGCCATCGCCGACCGCATCGGGTACCCGGTGGTCATCAAGGCGCAGGTGCAGGTCGGCGGCCGCGGCAAGGCCGGCGGCGTCAAGCTCGCCGCCAACTCGGACGAGGCCCGTGAGCACGCGACGAACATCCTGGGCCTCGACATCAAGGGCCACGTCGTGAAGATCATCTGGATCGAGGTCGCCTCCGACATCGCCGAGGAGTACTACGCGAGCTTCACGCTCGACCGTGCCAAGAAGAAGCACCTCGGCATGCTGTCGGCCGAGGGCGGCGTCGAGATCGAGCAGGTCGCGGTCGACAACCCCGATGCCATCGCGAAGATCTGGATCGACCCGGTGGACGGGCTCACCGAGGCCGTGGCCCGTGAGTGGGTCGCCGCGGCGAAGCTCAACCCGGCCGCCACCGAGGGCGCCGTCGACATCCTGCTCAAGCTGTACACCGCGTACACCGAGGGCGACGCCGACCTCGCCGAGATCAACCCCCTCATCCTCAAGCCGACCGGCGAGGTGCACGCGCTCGACGCGAAGGTCACCCTCGACGCCAACAGCGTCTTCCGTCACCCGGAGTACGAGGCCTACGACGCCACGCAGGTGCGCGACGAGCGTGAGCACGCCGCCCACGAGAAGGGGCTGCAGTACGTCGGCCTCGACGGCTCCGTGGGCGTCATCGCCAACGGCGCCGGCCTCGCGATGTCGACGCTCGACGTCGTGAGCCAGGCCGGCGGCGCTGCGGCCAACTTCCTCGACATCGGCGGCGGCGCCAACGCCGACGTCATGGCCGGTGCGCTCGAGGTCATCAACAACGATCCCCGGGTGAAGTCGATCTTCATCAACATCTTCGGTGGCATCACCCGCGGCGAGGAGGTGGCGAACGGCATCATCACCGCCCTCGGACGCGTCACGATCGACGCTCCCATCGTCATCCGCCTCGACGGCACCAATGCCGAGGAAGGCCGCTCGATCCTCGAGCCCCATCTGAGCGACACGCTGCAGATGGCCCCCACCATGTTGGATGCGGCCCGCAAGGCCGTCGAACTCGCAGCGGCTCGCTGAGGAGACTGAGACCATGTCGATTTTCGTTGATGAGAACACCAAGGTCGTCTACCAGGGCCTCACGGGCAGCCAGGGTCGGTACTACGGCCTCCTGAACCGCGACTACGGCACGCAGGTCGTGGCCGGCACCAGCCCGAAGAAGGCCGGCACCGACGTGGACGGCATCCCCGTCTTCGCCACGATCAAGGACGCGGTCGCCGAGACCGGCGCCAACGCCAGCTGCATCTTCATCCCCGCTCCGGGCGTGCGCGCCGCGGTGATGGAGGCGGCGGAGGGTGGCATCGAGTTCATCGTGTGCATCACCGAGGGCGTGCCGGCACAGGACGAGGCCTGGTTCTACAACAAGCTCCAGCGCGACTTCCCGAGCGTGCAGCTGCTCGGCCCGAACTGCCCCGGCATCATCAGCCCCGGCAAGTGCAACATCGGCATCACGGCCGGCCACATCGCGAAGCCGGCCGTCGCGGGCGAGAAGAACGTCGGCATCGTGAGCCGCTCCGGCACGCTCACCTACCAGGCGCTCTACGAGCTCCAGCAGCAGGGCATCGGCGTCACCACCTGCGTCGGCATCGGTGGCGACCCCGTCCCGGGCACCACGTTCATCGACTGCCTGAAGGCGTTCGAGGCCGACCCCGAGACCCACGCGATCATGATGATCGG
Source organism: Acidimicrobiales bacterium (assembly GCA_046331245.1). Lineage (GTDB taxonomy): Bacteria > Actinomycetota > Acidimicrobiia > Acidimicrobiales > Microtrichaceae > SSF14. The sequence continues at coordinate 605,935 of JAXLRH010000001.1, forward strand.
CGAGATCGGCGGCTCCGCCGAGGAAGAGGCCGCCGACTTCATCAAGTCGTCGGTGTCGAAGCCGGTGTCGAGCTACATCGCCGGCGTCACCGCCCCGGCCGGCAAGAAGATGGGCCACGCCGGCGCCATCGTGTCGGGCAACACCGGCACGGCGAAGGCGAAGATGGAAGCCCTCGAGGCCGCCGGCGTGAAGGTCGGGCTCAACCCGACCGAGGCCGGCGAGCTCATGGTGGAGATCATCAAGGGCCTCTGAGCCCCGTCTCCGTCAGGCCAACATGTTGCCGATCTCCTCGGGGGCCAGCGCCCCCTGGGAGACCAGCCATCGGTAGGTGTCGACCAACGTGTCGACGATCGGCCTCGGCGTGACGCCGAGCAGCCGTTCCGACTCGCTCGAGTCGCACGGGACGGCGCGGCTCGCCTCGGTCATGGTCTCGTGCGTGAGCTCGAAGTCGATGGGCAATGGCAGGTGCGTGAGATCGACGACGCGGCCGAGGCCGCGCATCACCGCGCCGGGAGCCGGATAGCGACGGATGCGCCGACCGCGGAGTCGTTCGATCTCGTCGACCAGCTCGCTCCACGGGGTGAACGTCCCGCCGGCCATGAGGCGCCGAGGGCCCTCGCCCGGCGTGAGTGCCGCGGCGATCATGGCGGCCAGGTCGCGGACGTCGACGAGGTTCACGCCCGACGAGATCATCGGCATGGCGCGGATCCAGGTCTGCGCCGCGGTGTGGAGCACCGAGAGGCCGGGTGCGTCGGGCCCGATGACACCGCTCGGGTAGAGCGTCGTCAGGGGTAGGCCGGCGGCCTGCATGCCGCGCGCCATCCACTCGCAGTCGACCTTGCTGGCGCTGTAGCCGGTCGAGCCGTCGCGGAGCGGCGACGCGAGGTCGACGCGGCCGTCGTGTTGCTGGAGCACGGACACGGAGCTGATGTGCACGACGGGGTCGCAACCGGCTTGCAGCGCGGCGCCGAGCACGGCGGCAGCGGCGGCGGTGTTGGTCGCATGGGCTGCCGCTGCCTGACTGCGGTGCAGGGCCACCATGGCGGCGGTGTGGACGGCGGCATCGCAGCCGGCTGCCGCTGTGGCCATCTCGGACGGATCGGTCACGTCGCCGTGCACGAGCTCGACGTCGCGGATGCCGAGTGCACCCAGGACGCGCTCGGTCTTGGCCGCGTCGCGGATGAGCAGCCGGACCTCGTGGCCCTGGTCGCTCAGCGTTCGCGCGGCGTGTGAGCCGACGAATCCCGTGCCGCCGGTGATCAGGACCTTCATCGTTGGTGGTCGCCCTTCGTCATTCGACCCGGTTCGGCCGCGCTTGTAGTTTGCCCCCAATGCGACTGGCCGTTCTCGCCTCGGGAAGTGGAACCCTCCTGGAGGCGATCCTCGAGGCGTCGCTCCCGGTCGAGGTCGTGATCGTCGACCGTCCGTGCCGGGCCACGGAGGTCGCCGAGCGCCACGGTGTGGACGCGGTGTTGGTGGAGCGGACCGACTTCGGCGCCGGCTTCGACCGCGACGCGTACACGGCCGAGGTGGTGGCCGCGCTCGGCGCAGTGTCGCCGGACCTCGTGGTGATGGCGGGCTACGGCACGATCCTCGGGTCGGCGATGCACGATGCGTATCCGCACCGCATCCTCAACACCCACCCGGCGTTGCTCCCGTCGTTCAAGGGCTGGCACGCAGTGCGCGACGCGCTCGACTACGGCGTCAAGGTGACCGGATGCACGGTCCACGTGGCGACGCTCGAGGTCGACGAGGGCCCCATCCTCGCCCAGGAGGCCGTCGAGGTGCGCGGTGACGACGACGAGGCGACCCTGCACGAGCGCATCAAGGCGGTCGAGCGTCGGCTGTACGTCGAGACGATCCGCGATGTGATCGAACAACCAGAGCGGCTGTTGGGCCGCGCACGAGAGAGATGACGGTGAAGTGAGAGCCCTACTGAGCGTCTACGACAAGACCGGGATCGTCGAGTTCGCGGAGGCCCTGCACGGGCTCGGCGTCGAGCTGATCTCGTCGGGCGGCACGGCGAAGGCCATCGCCGCCGCGGGCGTGCCCGTCACCGACGTGGCCGAGTTCACCGGCTACCCGGCGATGCTGGGTCACCGGGTCGTCACGCTGCACCCGAAGGTGCACGGCGGCATCCTCGCCGATCGGGACGATCCCGCGCACCGGGCCGATCTCGAGACCTACGAGATCCCGACCATCGACCTCGTCGTGGCGAACCTGTACCCGTTCGACGCCGAGCCGTCGATCGAGCTGATCGACATCGGTGGCCCGGCGATGGTGCGGGCGTCGGCGAAGAACCACGCGCACGTCGGTATCCTCGTCGACCCGGCCGACTACGACGCCGTCCTGGCCGAGCTCACGGAGGCCGGCTCGCTCAGCGCGGGCCTGCGTCGCCGCCTCGCCCGCAAGGCGTTCGCGCACACGGCGGCCTACGACGCTCAGATCGTCACGTGGTTCGACGCCGTCGACGACGAGACGCGTGACGAACCGGAGCTTCCGGTCACGCTGCACCTCGCCGCGACCCGCGACGCGATGCTGCGCTACGGCGAGAACCCCCACCAGATCGGAGCCCGCTACACGTTCGGCGACTCGTGCTGGGACGTCGCGGTGCGCCACCAGGGCAAGGAGATGTCGTATCTCAACGTCTACGACGCCGATGCCGCGTGGCGCCTCGTGTGGTCGCTCGGCGATGCGCCGGCCGCCGTGGTCATCAAGCACGCCAATCCCTGCGGGGCTGCCGTCGCCGACGACATCGCCACGGCCTACCGGCGTGCTCACGAGTGTGATCCCGACTCCGCGTACGGCGGCATCGTCGCCCTCAACCGTCCGATGACGGTCGCGACGGCGGAGGCCCTGGTCGGGGTCTTCACCGAGGTCCTCATCGCCCCGGGTTTCGAGGACGGGGCGCTCGACGTCCTCGCCGCGAAGCCCAACCTGCGCGTGCTCGAGACGCGGGCCCCGCGTCCGTCGCCGCTCGACATCCGCACGGTCGAGGGTGGCCTCCTGGTGCAGACGGTGGACACGGTCGGCGTCGACCGGTCGAGCTGGACCGTGGCCACCGATCGCACCCCCACCGATGCCGAGTGGGTCGATCTGGAGCTGGCGTGGAAGGTTGCGGCGCGTGTCACGTCCAACACGATCGTGCTGGTGAAGGACGGGCAGGCCGTCGGCATCGGCGCCGGACAGCAGAACCGGCGCGACGCCGGTCTACTCGCGGCGACGAAGGCCGCTGGCCGGGCGAGCGGCGGGGCCTGCGCCTCCGATGCCTTCTTCCCGTTCCGCGACGGGCTGGACGCGGCCATCGACGCCGGGGCGACGGCGGTGATCCAGCCGGGCGGCTCGATCCGCGATCAGGAGGTGATCGACGCCGCGAACGAGGCCGGGCTCGCCATGGTGTTCACCTCGGAGCGGCACTTCAAGCACTGACCCCGATCGATCGGAGGTCGGCCCGGGCCTGTTCGACGGTGGTGAACAGGAAGCTCGCCATGCCGACGGCCCGTGCCCCGTCCACGTTGGTGGGGGAGTCGTCGAGGAACACGGCCTCGTGGGGCTCGAGGCCGTTCCGGGAGCACAGGAGGGTGTAGACCTCAGGTTGAGGTTTCGCCACGCCGACCTCGCCGGAGATGACGATGTCGTCGAACGACTCGAACACCGGGTAGCGCTCCCGGCACCACGGGAAGGTCTCGGCGGAGAAGTTGGACAGCCCGAGCACGGGGTAGCCGGCCGTCCGGAGATCCGAGACGAGCTCGGCGGTTCCCTCGATCTCTCCGGGGATCGTCTCGATCCAGCGGTCCCGCCACGCCTCGAGGGGCGCACGGTGGTGGGGGTGGGCCTCGACGAGCTCGGCGACGACCGTGGCGAGCGGGGTGCCCAGATCGCAGCGGAGGTTCTCCGCGGGGGTCAGGACGTCGCGCAGGAAGCGGTCGAGGTCGTCCGGCCGGGGGAAGAACTCCCGGAACAGCGCCGACATGTCCCAGTCGACGACGACGCCGCCGAAGTCGAGCACGACCGCCCGGATCGGGCCGGACGGGGCGCCGGTCATGTCAGCAGTCGGCGGACGCCACGTGACCGTCGGGCATCGTCGTCCGGCAGAACCTGGCCTGCTGGATGTTGCCGCCGTTGATCGTGGCCCCGGTGAGGTCGACATCGGTCAGGTTCGTGCGCGTGAACGTCACGCTGTCGAGGTTCGCGGCCTTGAAGGTCACACCGGACATGTCGGCATCGGTGAAGTCGACGCCGTTGAGGATCACTCCGTCGAGGTTCAGCCCGTGGAGGTTCTCGCCGACGAGGGCGCAGCCGGCCAGGATGGAGTGGGCTTTCGGCTTGCGATCGCAGGACCGGAGCGTCGCTGCCTTCTCGTCGTTGCATGCCACCAGGAGGAGGAGCGCGACGAGCGGAACACAGCGCTTGTACGTCGTTCCCCTCATGCCGTGAGGGTAGCGGATGTCTCCGCCGAGCGCTTTACCGACTCTTTACGCAATTTCCGGCGATTTCTCACCCCGTGTCGGCCACGATGACGGCGAGGAAGGTTGTGTGCCCGGTGGGTTGACGCCTGACGTGCGCCGTGTTCACATGGCTCGTTCGGCGTATTCTTACGCAGTTCCGGTGTTTTCTGTGTTGCTGGGGAGCCCAGGTCGTGGTGCTGGGCAGGAGGAGGGGTCGAAGTGTTGGGTCGAATCCGATTGGCAAAGCGCTCGGCGCCGGCCGACCAGAGGTCGGTCAACTTCGGATCGGACACTGCGTCGATCGAGGCCGAGATCGAGTTGTGGGAGCGCATCGAGCGTCCCTCGCTCGGTGACGTCCTCCTCGCTCAGGGCGTCGTCACCAACGAGCAGCTCGCCGAGGCCGAGGAGGTCGAGGCGACGACCGGCATGGCGCTCGCCGACGTCCTCCTGGGCAACGGCCTCCTCAACGACCACACCCTCGCCTCCGCGCTGGCCGTCCAGTTCCAGATCCCACGTGCCGACCTCCGCAACGAGCGCCCCGAGCCCGAGGCCATCGATCGGGTCGGCGAGGAGCTCGCCCGCAAGTACGACGTGATGCCGTTGTTCATCGACGAGCACGACCGCGTCTTCCTGGCCACCGCCGAGCCCCTCAACACCGAGGCCATCGAGGAGCTCACGCTCCACTGCAAGCGCATCGGCCTCATGATCGGCTCCCGCGCCGACATCGAGCGCCTGATCGACCAGTCGTACACCGTCCTCCGGAGCGCGGCGCAGCACATCAAGGCCTTCGAGCTCGTCGACGCCGAAGAGGAGGCGATCGAGGAGACCGAGACCCTCGTCGTCGACGAGAACGCGCCGATCGTCCAGGTCGTCAACCGCATCCTGATGCAGGGCGTTCGCGCCCGCGCCTCGGACATCCACATCGAGCCGGAAGAGGACTACGTCCGTGTCCGGTACCGCATCGACGGCGCGCTCAGCGAGGCGATCCGCCTGCCACGACGCATGGGCGCCCCGATCTCGAGCCGCATCAAGGTCATGGCCGAGCTCAACATCGTCGAGCGTCGCCGCCCGCAGGACGGCCAGTTCTCCCTCTCGATCGACCGTCGCCCCGTCGACGTCCGCACCTCGGTCGTGGGCACGATGCACGGCGAGAAGATCGTGCTCCGACTCCTCGACAAGACGCGGTCGCTCATCGGTCTCGACCAGCTGGGCATGCCGCCCGAGGTGGTCGCCCCGTACCTCGAGATCGTGAAGTCGCCGCTCGGCATGCTCCTCTGCACGGGCCCGACCGGCTCGGGCAAGACCACCACGCTCTACGCGACCCTCACCGAGGTCAACGACGTGTCCCGCAACGTGGTCACCATCGAGGACCCCGTCGAGTACCAGTTCCCGGGCGTGAACCAGATGCCCATCAGCGAAGCCGCCGGCATCACGTTCGCCGACGGTCTCCGCGGCATCCTGCGTCAGGACCCCGACACCATCCTCGTCGGTGAGATCCGCGACATCGAGACCGCGCGCATCGCAACCCAGGCGGCGCTCACCGGTCACTTCGTGCTGTCGTCGCTCCACGCCGTCGACGCCGTGAGCGCGGTGCACCGCTTCACCGACATGGGCATCGAGCCCTTCCTGGTCGCGTCCGCCATCAGCGGCGTCGTCGGCCAGCGACTCCTGCGTCGGGTGTGCGACGAGTGCCGCGTGGAGTACGAACCGTCGAGCGATCACATCAAGCTCGTGGAGTCGAGCCACGGCTCGGTCCCCGACGTGTGGACGCACGGCGTCGGCTGCAACGTCTGCAGCGGTACCGGCTACAGCGGCCGCGTCGGCGTGTACGAGCTGCTCAAGGTCACCGACGAGATCCGCGACGAGATCGTCAACAAGGCCACCGCTCGTGAGATCCGGGCGACGGCCATGGCGCAGGGCATGCGCACCATGCAGCAGGAGGCGTTCCGACTCGTCGCCGAGGGGCTCACCACCGTCGACGACGTGCTGCGCAGCGTCTACGCCCCGGGCATGGACGCCGGCGACGACGCCGACGTCGGCGACTTCGAGCCGCGTCCGCTCCGCCCGATCAACGGCAACGGGAACGGCAACGGCCACAGCAACGGTTCGTCGACGGCCGATGCCGACGACGAGGCCGCCCCGTCCGACAGCGCCACCCACGCCGACAGCACGACCGACACCGCCACCGACACCGCCGACACGGCGACCGACGATTCCCTGGAGGTGCCGGCATGACGGCGACGATGCTCAAGTTCAAGTACCAGGCCGAGACGCTCGACGGCGAGCAGATCAAGGGCGAGATCGAGGCATCGTCGGCCAACGCCGCTCGCAACCAGCTGGCCATCGAGGGCATCCGCGTCACCAAGATCGCGGAGCGCAAGGGCCTGCAGGTCGAGCTGACGCAGAAGAAGGTGCCGCTCGTCGACATCATGCACTTCTCGCGTCAGATGGCGACGTTCATCCGCGCCGGCATCCCCGTCATCGAGGCGCTGCGCGAGATCCGCCAGGACGTGAAGAACCCGCGCTTCGCCGCAATCCTCTCCGACGTGCTCGACCGGGTGGCGTCGGGTCGGTCCCTCACCGAGTCGCTCCAGCGACACGCCGAGGTCTTCCCCTCCTACATGATGGCGATGCTCGGGTCGGCCGAGCTCACCGGCAAGATGGACGAGGCGTTCGACCAGGCCCACCGGTACATCCGCCGTGACGTCGAGTTGGCCCGCGCCGTGCGCAAGGCGCTCATCTACCCCATGATCCTCATGGCCGTCGCGGTGATCGTCGTCGCCATCATCGTCATCTTCGTGATCCCGAAGTTCGCCGAGTTCTTCAAGTCGTTCAACGCGGAGCTGCCGCTGCCCACCCGCATGCTCATGTCCGTCGCCGACTTCGTCGGGTCGACCGCCGGAGCGGTCACCGGCATCCTGATCATCGCCGCGGTGATCGCCACGGTGTTGTATGTGCGCACCCCGACGGGTCACCGCAACCGGGACGCCCTGCTGCTCAAGGTTCCGGCGCTCAACACCGTCATCATCTACGCCGCGACCGAACGGTTCACCCGGGTGCTCGGCACGCTCATCGACGCCGGCGTGCCGCTGCCCGAGGCGCTTCCCAGCGCCACCGAGTGCACCAACAACGACATCTTCAAGGAGCGTCTCGCCGTCGCGACGGAGCAGGTGCTGTCGGGTCAGGGCTTCGCCGATCCCATCCGCCAGACCGAGCTGTTCCCCACCACGGTCATCCAGATGGTGCGTGTGGGAGAGCGAAGCGGTGAGCTCACCGAGCAGCTCAACAACGTCGCGGGCTTCTTCGAGGACGAGCTCAGTTACGCGGTCGACAAACTGACCCAATGGTTCGAGCCGGTGGTGATCCTCTTCATCGGCGTGGTCGTCGGCTTCGTGGCCCTCGCCATGGTGAGCGCCATGTACGGCATCTACAACCAGGTGAAGGTCTGAGATGAGGATGCCGTCCCGTGGTCAGGGGGGCTATTCCCTGATGGAGATGTTGGTGGTGGTGGCGATCCTCAGCACCGCCATCGTCACGTTCGCCACGGGACTCCAGACCTCGCAGACGACGACGACCGACGCCTACTTCCGCCAGCGGATGCACGTGGCGTTGGAGGCGTTCCGGTCGAGCCTCACGGCGACCGTCGAGCACGGATTCTGGCGGGGCCCCAAGGCGTGCCCCGATTCCGCCCAGGGCCAGGCGTACCTGGATCAACTCGACGCCGACCCCGAGACCGCCGGCTGGAGGACCCCGTTCGAGAACGAGGGAATCCACTTCGCGGTCACCGACGTGAAGTACTGGAAGGGCGGCCTCGCGTTCGGCGGGACCACGTCCGGTGGCTTCACCGAAGGATGCAATGCAACGGATCAATTCGCCCAGGAGATCGTGCTCCGGGTGACGCAGGATGCGACGACGGAGACGGCTGTGGGCAGCGTCGTCGTCAGGAAGAGGATGGAGACGTGATGCGTAGGTCGAGGGAACGGCGCGAGGAGCAGGCGGGGTTCACCCTGATCGAGCTGCTGCTCACCATTTTCATCCTGTCGGTCGTGATGCTGCCGCTCCTCATGTGGGCGGGCCTCGCGTTCACCGCGGGTGGCGACACGGGCGTGTCCGACCGCACCGTCGAGCTCACGACCCTCAACCAGATGATGAGCCGCGACGTGAGCGGCGCGCTGCTCTCGGACACGGTCAGCGGCAAGGTGCTGCCCGCCTACGCGGCCGGCTACGCCTCGTGCAACCTTCCGGCCAGCGCCAAGGTGCTCCTCGAGGGCAGCCGTGCGACCGATCTCGGGAATCGTGTCGTGTACTACCTCGCAGGCACGGGCGCCGATCGCCAGCTGTTCCGCCTCACCTGCAACGCGTTCTCCGACCCGGCGCCGACCGGCGTCGACATCAAGGCCGACACGACCGTCATGGCGAGCAAGTTCCAGACCGACCCCACCGTGAACTACACGCGCTCGGAGGTGCGGCTCAGCGTCGACGTCACCGGGCTCGATCCCCTCACGATGCGATTCGCCCGCAACACGGGCGTCACGACGGACTCCAAGGGCGCCGTCCTCGTGCCCATCATCGACTGCTCGCCGTCGTGCTCGGTCTTCCGCCGGGGGTCGGTCACGCAGGGTTCCGCCGATCCCAACGCGCTCACGGCGACCGTGCAGTTGAGCGGCAAGTACTCGGCGTCGGTCGACACGAGCCTTCCGATCACCCACTACCGGTGGACCTACGGCGACGAGGCGGCGGGCTCCCCCCCGGGGAACCCCGTCGCGGTCACGACGCCGGGCACGATCCCCGACCTCTCGGCCCATGTGTACGACTGCAAGAGCGTCACGTCGCCCACGAGCCCGCACTGGTTGCCCGCCACGAAATCGTGTCACTTCACGGCGACGCTGCAGGTGTGGAGCACCTCGGGATCGGTCGCGCTCGACACGCCCACCGCCACCGCCACGCAGGAGATCGAGGTGCGCAACAACGCACCGAAGGTCACCGTCACGCCGGTGTCCGTCGACGTTCCCGCGTTCTCCACCGTCTCGTTCGACGCGACCAACACGATCGACGTGGACGGCGTCGCCTCCTCCCTCAGCTTCGCCTGGGACTTCGGCGATCCGGCCTCGATGGCCAACAACTCGGCGACGACGCGTGCCGCCACCCACAAGTACGCACTGCGAGCCGGCACGGTCACCGAGGCGACGCTCACCGTGACCGACGACGATGCCGAGGTCACCGTCGTCAAGATCCCCATCACCATCGGCGCGGCGCAGCCCACGCTCACCGTGACGGCCACCTGCGCGGCGGGCACCGGAGACGTGTGCCTGCGCAACACGGTGCCCATGGCCGTGCACTTCGACGTGGTCGCGACCGTGCAGGACACCTCGAGCGAGCTCGCCAGGTACCACTGGGTGATCGCGCGTGATCCCAACCAGTTGGTGAACTGGACGCCGACCACCTCCGGCCAGAAGCTGCAGCTGTCGACGTCGTACGAGCAGGTGTTCCCGAACGGGGAGACGATCGTCCAGTTCTCGGTGCAGACCGGCGACTACAACCGGGACGGGACCCCGGTGCAGGCCGACTACTACTGGAAGATCTCCATCCACGTGAAGCCCACCGCCGTCGTGACGGTGGCGCCGGCGAAGGCGATCACTCCGGACAACGGTCAGACGTCGTTCTTCCTCGACGGTACGGATTCCATCGAGGGCAACGGAAAGCCGATGGCGGGGTACCTGTGGACCGCCACGCCGAACAAGGTCGGGGCCCCGACGCTCACCAGCACCGATCCCAAGCCCACGTTCACGCCTCCCGTGGGCTGGTACGGCAAGTACTCGCTCACACTCACGGTGACGAACTACTTCGGCATCCAGGACACGCTCGCGCCGCCGATCACGTTGAAGGTCAACCAGCCACCGACCTTCAAGGTCGCGAACGTGGCTGCCCTCAACGCGTCGGTCAACACGCCGTGCTCCGGGGACATCACCGACTTCTGCGTGTACCGCGGGAATGCGTACCAGTTCAAGCTCTACGAGGGAGCGGTGGGCGATCCGGACAACCCGTACGATCCCGACGGCGACGCCCCCATCACGATCACGGCGGTGTGGGACTTCACCACGGCGTCGGGCGCCACGTTCAGCACACCCGGCTCGGTCGGCACTCCGCCGGCATCGTTCTGGGTGCTGGGCGAGAAGGTCGACGCCAAGGTCACGGTGAGCGACGGCGACGGTGGCTACACCGTCAAGACGTTCTCGTTCCGGGTGCAGAACCAGGCTCCGACCGCTCGCATCACGGCGGTGACGCCCAAGACCATCTCGCCGGTTCCGGCCAAGTTCAACCTCTTCGCGGACTTCACGTCGACCGATCGCGGGCTGCAGACCGTCACCAGCTCGACGTCGTCGGACAACGACACGCTGGACGTGCTCAAGACCTGCGAGTGGAAGATCGACGGCGCTGCCGTCGCCGGGCCGGGAGCCAACGGGTGTGGCGACTTGTCCATCGACTGGTTCGCACGCAACCACACGCTCGGCGACCACACCGTCGAACTCCGCGTGCGGGACCAGGACGACGCCTGGAGCACGTGGAAGCCGTTCATCGTCACCCTGCGCGCTCGTCCGACGGCGACGCTCACCGTCCCGGTCGGGTCGAACACCACGAACGCGTCGTCGATCACGGTGGTCTTCACCGTGGGTGGCACCGAGTCACCCGGTGGAGCCCCCGGCTCGCTGACCTACTTCGCCAACTGGGGTGACGACTGCAACGCGCAGGGCCTCAACTGCAAGATCTCGGCGGTGACCCCGGTCAACGGAACCATCGCTCACACCTACACCAAGGCCAGCTGCTCCACCGCGGTGCCGAAGCTGGTGCCGAACTCTCCGGGTCAGGCGTGCGGTCTGTGGCTCGCGTCGATCTGGAGCGAGACCAGCTGGCCCCACGGCATCACCAACTACACCAACGACCCGGGCTCGCCGCCGCCCAACGGCTGGAGCCAGCCGACCGCGCAGATCACCGTGCGCGCGAACATCAAGCCCCGGGTGGTCTTCGGTCCCAACGGCGACGCGAGCGACACCACCGTGTCGGGCGTGCAGTCGCCCGTCGGCCCCGACGGCAGCTCGTTCGTCAACCCCGACAGCGGCAACTCCGCTGCCTCCGTGCCGTGCTCGGTGGTCGGGGCGACGTGCACGTACACCGCTGACGGGTCACAGTCGTGGGATCCCGACGGCGCCGCCAACGGCCTCGGTCCGTGCAAGGGAATCAACCTGGTGAGTGGCAACCCCTGCCTGAAGTATGCGTGGACGCTCGTCAGCGGCAGCGGCGTCGGCAACATCCCGCCGGCGTCGATCACGCTCACCGGTGCGAACACTCCGAAGCCGGTCGCGACCATGACGACCCCGGCCCTCTCGGGCGTCAACGCCCCGTACTTCGTGATGGTGCTCACCATCACCGACAGCAACGGCACCGGCGCCAGCGAGTCCCGGTTCCTCCGTGTCGTGCTGCAGCCGCCACCCGTGGTGTCGAACATCTGCGCCACCCGTCCGTTGACCGCGATCAAGCGAGGTGTGCCCACGCTCCTCGACGGTGGCGCGTGGGGCGCTGCGGGCTCGACGTCGTGCTCGCAGGTGACCCAGGCGACGCACTGGGGTGGCTACGGGATGTACAACGCCCCCTTCTACCAGGGGACGCTCGACGAGAACCTCAACGTGATCGACATGGGCGTGGACCTCGTCGCCAAGATCGGCGCGGCCCCGGCGCAGATCGTGCGATCGGCGTCCAACGTCAAGACCGACTTCACGAAGCTCGGCTTCATCGTCGGCTCGACGGTGCAGGTCATCCGAGGAGCCCCCTTCTACCAGGGCAATGCCGTCATCGCCTCGGTCACGCCGAGCACGATCACCTTCGCCGACCCCGGCCCCACCGGGGCGTTCCCCACGGCGGCCGGCGTGACCGATCTCAAGATCATCACGGCCTGCGCGGGCATCAACTGCATCCCGTCGGCGAACTACCACTGGACGTTCTCCGACCCCGCCCACCCGGGCGCCGACTGCAACCGCACCGCCGACGGCAAAGCGGCGGCCCCGCTGTTCACCACGTTCTGTGACGCCGCCGGCGTCGTCGCCCCGGCCTCGGGCGTCACGCTCACCGTGACTGACGAGACCGGCGTGACGAGCGACCCGTCGCCGCCCGCACCGTTCAAGATCCTCGACGCGCCACCGGTGCCGTCGTTCACCACGTTCGACACCAGCCTGATGACCACGTCGACGAAGGCCGTCGTCGGCAACCCCCAGGCCATCCAGTTCGACGCGCGGGCCTCGTACGATCCCGACGGCGGCCCGGGCGGCACGACGCCGAGCGACTGGACCACGCTGACCAACTTCTCCTGGACGGTGCAGAACTGCGGCAACCTGGCGTGCACGACCGGCGCGGTCACCGCGTTCGGCGGCAACTCCGCCACGCCGACCTACAACTTCACCGCGAACAACTCGAACGGCTACAAGGTGACGCTGATGGTCACCGATGCGCTGGGCAACACGTCCACGGCGCCGGGCACGTCGGTCACCGTGTACATCTACCCGAAGCCGTCCGTGTCCATCGGCTCGTCGGCGTCGGGTGTCTGCCAGGCCGGGGCTGCCGCGACCTGCACGCTCGTGAACCAGACCGCCGGCAAGTGGACGCTGCCGTTCACCTCGACGATCACCCCGGCACCGTCGGGCACCGACACCTACCTCTGGACGTTCGGCGACGTGGGCAGCACGGTCACCAACCCCAACACGTCGGCGTCCCCGAACCCGAGTCACGACTTCGTGGGTCCGAACGGCAACGGCTACGGCACCTACAACGTCACGCTCGTCTACACCGACCTCAACGGGGTGAAGGTGACGGCGACGGCGACGGTGACCGTCGACCAGCCGCCGTCGCTCACGGTGTCGGCGACCTACACCGATCCCGGGAAGACCCCGTGCGACCACGGCGCCGGCACGACGGACTGCTCGGTCAACACCGGCGGGTCCTCCGCCCTGCTCGAGCTGACCGCTGCCGCTCCACTCAGCCCCTCGCAGCAGGCGGCGGGCGCCACGGTGAAGTACGGCTGGAACTTCGGCGGCACGGCCGACCCGAGCGTCCTGCCGGTGGTCCAGCACACCTTCACCGCCGACACGGTCGTCACCGTGACGGCGACGGTGTACCTCGGCGCCACGCCGGGCGCGGTGTCCACCACCACCTTCCGGGTGAAGATGAACCCGTTGCCGACGGCCATCGTCACCCAGGGGGGCAGCCCGGTACCGACCTCCGGCTGGACGTTGCCACGCAACACCGACATCGTCGACGTCAGCGGCGCCACGTCCACGGACACGCCCGTCGGCACGCCGAACAACGGCATCATCGCCTGGCACTGGGAGTTCACCAGCGCCGACGACGCCAACTGCAACAAGTCCTTCGACGGCATCGCCCCGACCATCAAGCTCGATCCTGTCGGCGTCTGTACCGGCTACCTCGTGCTCACCGTCACCGACGTCGACCAGGGCAAGGGCTCGACGACGCTCCCCGGGATTCCCTTCACCGTGCTTCCCGCCAAGCCCACGGTGGTCATCACCACGAACAAGGCGCCGAGCAACATCGGCTCGCTGGCCCCCGGTCAGACGTCGGCGGCGGTGATCGATCTCATCAGCACCTCGACCCAGTCGGGCTACACGCCGGCCCGTTCGACGATCTCGAACGAGCGCTGGGTCATCGTGCCGAACCTGCTGCCGAACAACGCCGGCAACGACGCGACCGAGGCGGCCAACGCGGCGAACTGCCTGGCCTCCGGTGGCGCCGATCCGACGCCTGCCGCGAACTGCTGGACGTTCCGCACGCCGGTCGGGCAGAAGGCCCTCTTCCAGCCGGTGCTCAGCGCCGGCGTGTACACCGCGTACCTGTACGTCGACACGTCCAACGGCCAGAGCAACAGCGGTCACCTCGACTTCGAGGTGAACGCGCCGCCGGTGCCGAGCTTCGTCGGCACGGTTCCGGTCGGCACGAAGGGCACGTGTACGGCCCCGGGCGCCCCCGTCGTCTGCAAGGTGTACGACAACTCGTTCGACCCCAACACGTTCGGCCCGTACAACCTCACCTTCACCGACACCTCCACGAAGGGCGCGCAGACCGCCAGCTCCTTCACCCGCCGGTGGACCATCGTGAACCTGGCGACCAACGCCACGACGGTGTACCCGCCGATCGGCCAGCCGGCGTCGTCGGCCACGGTGTACAACCCGCCCACGAGCCCGGCCAACCCGAGCCCGTTCACCGGGTACGGCGACTACAGCGTCACGATGGTCGTCACCGACAGCCTGGGTGCGAGCTCGACGGCCACCGGCCTGGTGTCGGTGTACCCGCGCCCGACGGTCACGATCTCCGGCACCACAGCGCCCGGCGGCGTGGCGTGTGCCTCGACGCATCCCACGTCCTACGACTGCGTCGTGAACCTGCCCGTGAAGACCGACCCGGGAACGCTGAACTTCACCGCCAACGCCAGCTCGGCGGCCGGCATCACGGGCTACCAGTGGTCCTTCGGTGGCGGCACGCCCGCCCCGGCCGTCACCGACGGCGCGACGCCGCCGGCGCACACCTACACCGGGTACGGCCTCCGTACCGTGCAGGTCATCGTGACCGACGGCAACGGCGCCACTGCGCTCGGCACCTTCCGGGTGAAGCTCAACGCGCCGCCCACGCCGCACTTCAAGGTGGGGGCGGCCGTCGACCCGGCACGCGTGGTGTTGCAGCGGTCCACGGACCTGGCCGGGTTCACCGGCATCAACTCCACCGACGACGACGGCACGGTCACCTCGTGGTCCTACGACTTCGCGGACAACCGCGGGGCGGGCACGCAGCCGAGTCGCTGCAACCTGCACATCGACTCGACGGTCGCTGTGCCGAGCCCGCTGCCGAAGTTGAGCCCCACGCAGGTGCCGGTGCCCCAGACGCCGGCTCCGAACCTGATCGCCTGCGAAGGCAAGCTGAGCATGACCGTCACCGACGACGACGGCAACACGGCGACGCTCGCCGTCCCGCGCGACTTCGAGGTGGACAACGTCGCCCCGGTCGCGCTCATGTCCGCCTCCGGCGAGACCCGCGGGGCATCGCCGTTCAGCCCGACGTTCATCCCGATCGACGGCAACGGCGTCGCCTCGAACGACCCGGACACGAAGACGGTGGCGTTGCCCCGTGGCGACATCGCCTCCTACACCTGGACGGTCACCGACGACCAGAACGGCGATCAGGTGGTCGCCGGTCCGACCACGCTCGGCTTCGCCGAGTACACCGGACTCGTCGGCTCCCCGCTCACCGCGAAGGGCATCTACACGGTGACCCTGACGGTGACCGACACCCACGGCACCCCGACGACGACGTCGATGAAGGTCGAGGTGGTGACCCCGCCGAACCCGATCATCACCGTGAACGGGCAGCGTCTGGACCAGCAGCCGCCCTACATCAGCGTCCCGCCCGGTCTCACGACCTTCGACGGTTCGCTGACGACCCGGTCGTCGGCGAACACGCCGCTCAGCGCGTTGCTGTTCGAGGTCTGCGAGCCCACCACCACGCTCCCGGTGGCGTGTGACCCGACCCCCGGCAAGTTCCACCAGACGGTGGCGGCCACGCCGGCGGATCCGACGGGCAAGTTCGTGTTCCCCAATGCCCCTGGTACGTCGGCGAGCTTCATCGTCCGGCTCACCGTCGAGGATCAGGACTTCGTTCGAGCCACGTCGGCCTGGATGCAGTTGAAAGTGACATCGCCATGAGATGTATCGGGATCGTTCGCCGGCGTCACGCCGCTCGCACCGGCGAGGAAGGCTTCGCACTCATCGCGACGCTGCTCATCCTCGGCGTGTGCTCACTCATCATCGTCGCGTTGCTCAGCTACGCCATGATCACGGTGCAGTACGCGGCGGACCAGTCGCTTCGCGACCGGCAGGTGCAGGCGGCCGACGGCGCCATGAAGGCGTTCGTGAACCAGCTCGCCAACGACGACAGCGATCGACTCGGCCAGCCGAGCCTCCCGTGCACGCCGAACCTGCAGGCCAATCCGAATCCTCTGGACGACTACTTCAACTACACGGTGAACGGCATCCCGATCCAGGTGAAGTGCGAGGCGCTCACCTACACCGGACAGCCGAACGTGAACGTCGCCGACGTCCAGGACGTCGTCGACGTCGTCGGCACCTCGGCGGCGGGCACCGCCACCGACTGCACCACGGACGCGACCATCGCCTGTCCCAAGTGGACGGCCGCGCTCAGCGGTACCGGGAAGACCGCGGCCGACGCCACGGCCGACGGTGGCGTGGCGAAGACCATCACCCACTCCGGGCCCGGAGCGCTCTGGTTCACCGCCAACTTCGTGAAGAACGCCGGCGGCACCGCCGCCGTCCGCGACACCGGCACCTGCTCGTCCGACGAGACGGCGAAGAACCAGTGCCCCGCTGTCGGCGTCACCGGCACGTACCTCCAGGGTGGCGTGGGGCTGTTCAAGAACCTGGGCGGCAGCGCGGCGAACAACCTCGCCTGTGGCGTCCTCCAGGAGGGGTCCAGCGTCAAGCTGACGCAGGTCGTCACCGCCGTCGCGAACCGCACGCTCTGCTCGAATGCGGGCGGTGCCGCGGTGGCGAACCTCGGGTCCGACGTCCTGCCGCCGGCACCGACCGACTCCGCCGGCGACATCGTGGGCTCGCCGGGTTGGGTGCAGTTGCACCGGGTCACCCAGCTCGCCTTCCCGTCGGTGAAGTTCTCCGACTACGTCGACGCCAACGGCAACTACAAGATGACGTCGCCGACCGTTCCCGAGAAGCCGTGCCCGGCGGGCGCGCGCCTCGAGCTGTCACCGGGTGCCTACACCTACGACGCGATGGTCGTGCTCAACAAGTGGATGTTCGGCAAGCCCTTCTGCACCAACAAGGTGTTCTGGTTCAAGCCGGGCTACTACTGGTTCGACGTCAACGACGCGAACGCGCCGTCCGATCCGGCCTTCATCCTCACCCACCCCGGGTACGACCCCGAGGGCGCGAAGCACCAGCTCACGTTCGCGGACAACCGCAACTTCTACGTGTTCGGCGCCCTGCCGGTTGCGACCGGTCAGGAGTCCACGTACCTCAGCACGATGACCGACGACACGCCGTTGCCCCTGTGCGACAAGACGAAGGCCGGCGTGTCCATCACCCTCTCGCCCCGCACGACCATCCAACACCTCCGCGGGCGCGTCGGCATCTGCGGCATGACCAACAAACCGGCGCTGTACCAGGGCAACACCGCGTTCACCGGGTGGTCGACCACGCCGAGCACCGTCCAGACGGGCGTGCGGTACCGAAACGACGGCAACAGCGGACGCGTCTCGGACATGAGCAACGGGTTCGCGAACCTGTTCAACAGCAACCAGTACACGAACGTGTCGCAGAACAACGTCGGATCGGGCAGCACCGGCCGCATCCTGCGGTGCGATCACGGCGGATGGATCGAGGAGAACGGAAGCGGGGGCTGGGACTACGCGGCCAGTGTCTGGACGTTGCAGGACAACGACCTCGACCGTCGTCTGTACACGTTCTGCGAGAGCCAGACGATGGCGAAGTTCGGCCCTGGCGCGGCGTGGGGAACCAACACCCGCCCGCCGCACACGCCGATCGCATCGGCGTCACTCGAGCTCTCCACGCAGTACACCAATGCCACCGCCGACAGCTGGGACACGGAGCCGTCCACGGCGATCGGCGTCTTCCTCAACAACCGAGCGACCACGGGCGTGCCCGATTGCGCCGTCTACTACAAGGGACTTCCGAACGGCAGCTCCTACGACCTGATGGACGAGAACCATCGTGGGTCCCGGACGATCCCGTCGTGCGCGGGCGTCATCAAGTACGCCGACGACCTGTACGACGCGACGGCGGTCGTCGCGATGACGTCGAGCACCGATTGCGACTACATGAGCAACTCGCTCTCGATCATCCCGCCGCGATACGACTGGAAGGGTGGTGGCTGCGGCGTCAACTACGGCATCAGCAACATCGCCTCGGCCCGACTGGTGGCCAGCGTCGCGCCGGCCGGTCTCGCGCTCCGCTGCAGCGGACAGCCGGTCGATACGGCGAGCGGAACCCCGAAGTCGAAGTCGGTCGACTGCACCGACAAGGTGGTGGCCCCCGAGGCCGGGATGCGCATGGCGACGACGTTCGACCTGATCTCGAACCGCAACTCCGCTCGTGTCCACGTGCAGTGCTGGGACGACTGGGACGACGGAGGCTTCTGGGGCCCGGCCAACTCCTCCTGGGAGCAGGATCGCTGCGGCAGCCCGGTCAACGCGGCGTTCGACTACCAGGTCAACGACGCGCTGGCCCCGACCGTCGCAGCGCTGACCGACGGGTCGAATCCGGCTCGGCAGATCAGCTCGCTGAGCGTGACGGTGGCCGGCAGCTTCTGGTGTCGGAAGGACCGGTCCGATCGCGGGCCCGGCTACCCGAGCTCGTGCGGCCCGCAGCTGCAGTCGAAGCGCTACAACAACACCGATCCCGAGGACTTCGCGCCGGTCGCCGGTGAGGTGAACAACGCCGACCCGAACTTCCCGAACTTCTACCGGTACAAGAACTGGGGCGAGCTGAACTCCACGACGATGACCGCCCAGGTCATCGATCCCGACAACGGCTCCGTCATGTGTTCGGGCACCGCGCCGATCAGCAACCACGACGAACCGCGTCTCATCAGCTTCGGTCTCACCGCCGCCTGCAGGAATGCGGACAAGGTGTCGCGAGCGACGATCCACCTGGCGTTGTCGCTCAGCCGACCGGGAGTGCCCGGCGGCTGGTGGATCACGGACCTCATCGACTTCTTCAACAAGGCGATCGGGAACTGCGCCGGTGGCTACGACAACGGAGACTTCTGCCACGAGTGGTCCTACAACCTGAGCGGCATGACCCTCTCGGCGGTCACGGCGTCGGCGAGCCCGGAGGCGGCGTTCCCCGGTCCGCCGCGGCCCAACCGGATCACGCAGGGCAAGCAGAACGCGAACAACGTGAACGACGCCCGGTTCAACGTGTACGGCCAGATGGTCATGCCGAAGGCAGGCCTCACGGTGGTGTGGGACGGTCCCGGTACCGGCCTGCCGATCATCCAGGGCCCCGGCCCGGCGGGTCAGCCGACGCTGGTGATCAAGTCGATCGCGAGCATGACGGGCACCACGGGCCGCCCCGGGTTCATCGACGTGCCGGCCGTCGGGGTGATCTGCTGCAGCAAGTACACGCAGTCGGTTCGGGAGGTTCGCCTCACGGCCCGCCTCCTGAGCTCGGCGACGAACAATCCGCAGGGTGTGGTGGGCACAGCCGTGGTCGACGCCACCGACGTTGCGGATCAGGCGTACCCCAAGATCCAGTACGTCGACTGGCAGCTCTGCAACAAGGCCAAGACGGCGGTGCGCTGCTCGACCTGAGCGACTCGCCTCATCGGCACAATCTCCCTCGGGCTTGAGAGATTTTTCTCGACAAGTCCAGCGGGAGACGGCATGATGGCGAATGCCGCTTTCGGCGGCAGGTTCGGGGCTGGAACCAATCGGGGGAGGGAGACTTCTCGTGGTTGGCGATCGTCCTCGGAGGGACAGCGCGGCGTGCGCCGTGTTGTGAGTATCTAACCAGGGAGAAACCAATGCAGTTCATCAACGATCGGCGCGAGATGCGCAGCCAGAGCGGTTTCACGCTCATCGAACTCCTCGTCGTCATCGCGATCCTCGGCATCCTCGCCGCGGTCGTGGTGTTCGCCGTGGGTGGCATCACCGACAACGGTCAGACCGCTGCGTGCAAGATCGATCTTCGCACGCTGAAGACCGCCGTCCAGGCCTACAAGGCCCAGAACAACGTGTACCCGACGGCGTGGGCCGACCTCACGACGAACAACGCGTTCCTCGACGAGAACACGGCGACCACCGCTGCCGCGGGTGCGCTTCACACCATCACCTTCGGTGCGACCTCGGCTGCCGCTCCGACGGCCTACACGGCCGTGGGTAAGTGCGCCTGATCTGAGTTCAGGAAAGCGGGCGATCGAATCGCACGCAACGAGTGGGGGCGGAGCCTAGGCTCCGCCCCCGTTCGCGTTTTATGACCGATCTCGGAGGACTGCTGTGCTGCAGGTGGACACGACCCTGTTGGATCCCTATCTCAACTACCTCTGGCAGACCGGGGCGACCGACCTCCACCTGGCGGCGGGCACGCTGCCCCGCGTCCGCATCGACGGCAAGCTGGTGGCGATCCCCGACGCTCCTGCCCTCGAGATCGCCTTGGTGGACTCGATGATCGCCGGGCTGACGTCCGACGACGAGCTGGCGAAGTTGAAGTACGAGCGACAGCTCGACTTCGCGTTCTCGTGGGGCGAGCTCGCCCGCTTCCGCGCCAATGCGTTCTTCCAGATCGACCGCCCGGCGCTCGCGCTGCGTCTCATCCCGGCGCAGATCCCCTCGCCGGATCAGCTCGGCCTGCCCGAGGTGATCTCGAGCCTCGTCAACCTGCCCCACGGGCTCGTGCTCGTGACGGGCCCCACCGGTTCGGGCAAGTCCACCACGCTCGCCGCGATGATCGGCTGGATCAACGAGTTCCGCCCGGTGCACGTGCTCACCATCGAGGACCCGGTGGAGTACATGCATCCGCCGAAGCTCGCCCTCGTCAACCAACGTGAGGTCGGCTCGGACTGCACGTCGTTCGCCCAGGGCCTCAAGGCCGCCCTCCGCGAGGACCCCGACGTCATCCTCGTGGGCGAGATGCGCGACATCGAGACCATCGGCCTCACACTCACGCTCGCCGAGACGGGCCACCTCGTGTTCGCGACGTTGCACACCAACGACGCGTCGCAGACCGTCGACCGCGTGATCGACGTGTTCCCGCCGTCGCAGCAGGATCAGATCCGCACGCAGTTCTCGATGGCGCTGCAGGCCGTCATCGCCCAGCGCCTCATCCCGCGCATCGGCGGTGGCCGTGTCGCTGCGTACGAGATCCTCGTCGCGACGTCGGCCATCTCGAACCTCATCCGTGAGGGCAAGGTGCGTCAGCTCCGCAACGTCATCGCCACCGGCCAGCGTGAGGGCATGTGCGTGCTCGAGCAGTCGCTGGGTCGTCTGGTCGCCGAGGGCATCATCAGCATGGAGGAGGCGCTCGCCGTCAGCGTGCACGCCGAGGACATCGTCGGCCTCAACCCGGCGCTGCAGGCGGCTGGATACACGTCGTGACCAACGCCCAGCTCGTGCTGGTGGTCGCGGCGATCGTCATCGCCTTCCCGGTCGGCTCGTTCACCAACGTCATCATCGACCGACTCCCGCTGCCCTTCGACGAGCCGAACAAGTTCGGCGAGCTCTACGGGACGCGACCGTGGGCCGAGGTGCTCGGTGGCCGGAGCCGCTGTTCGTCCTGTGGCGAGCCGGTTCGTCCCGTCGACAACATCCCGATCGTCTCGTGGCTCCTGCTGAAGGGGAAGTGCCGCGCCTGCGGCGAGCGCATCCCGGCGTTCCACCTCGTGGTCGAGGCGGCGGTCCCCGGCCTCGTCGCACTGTGCATGTGGGTCGCCGGCATCTCCGCCCAGCTGCCGATGCTGTTCTGGCTCATCCCCTTCGGGGTGGCGGTCGCCGTCATCGACGCCCGCACGCTCATCGTGCCCACGAAGTTGGTGTGGCCGGCCTTCGCCGTGTCGATCGTGATCGCCGTGGTCGTGGCGCTCACGCACGATCACCCGCGATGGCTGCTCGGAGGCCTCGTCGGCCTCGCGACCCTCGCTGGCCCGCTGTTCCTGGCGTGGTTCGCCCATCCTCGCGGCATGGGCTTCGGCGACGTTCGGCTCTCCGCGGTGCTCGGGTGGCACGTCGGCTTCGCCGCAGCGGTGGCGGGGGGCACGCTGACGGCGTCGGCGTTCATGGCGCTCATCTGCATGGTGCTCGCGTCGTTCTCGGGGATCGTGTACGGGCTCGCCGCTGTCGGGATGGCTCGTCACCTCCCGTTCGGCCCGTCGCTCGTGGCCGGAGCCATCGCCACCTGCGCGATCGCCGAGCGGTTCCTCTGACGCTCGGTTCCCCTGACGCTCGGTTCCTCTGACGCGGCGTCAGCCGGTCGGCTCGAAGAGCGCGTCGACCATGTGGATCACGCCGTTGGACGCCGAAATGTCGTGCTTCACGAGCGTTGCGCCGCCCACGATCACGCCGGTGCCTGGCTTCACCTCGACGGCGAGCTGTGTGCCGGCCAACGTCGTGACCGAGGTCGTCGCACCGGAGACGAACTCGACCATCGAGACCGGTCGATCCACCAGGTACCCCTCGACGAACGTCTTCAGCGCGCCCTTCGGGTCGGCCTCGAGCGTCGCGAGTCGGCCGGGCGCCATCTTCGCGAATGCCAGTGCCGTGGGGATGAACACGGTCGTGGTGCTCGACTTCGAGCGGAGGCGATCGAGGAGGCCCGACTCCTTCGCGAGACGGAAGAACGTCGAGTAGGCCAGATCGAGCTCGAGTTGGCGTGCGATGGTGAATTGCCCCGACACGTCGCGGAGCTTGTTCGAGGTGGTCGTGGTGACCGAACGGGGTCGCTTCGCGGTGTCGTCGCTGCAGGCCGTGAGGCCGCCGGTTGCGCCGACAGTGAGGGCGACGCACAGGGCGGTCGCGCCGATCGCCCGTCGCCTCGTCCACCCCGACCGTGTCACGCCCGCATGTTAGCGAGCGCTCGGGAAATGCCCCGTCGGTGTGCTCACGCGGTTCATCTAGGATTTCGGCCGATGACGGCTCAGGTGCTCGACGGTGAGGCGGCGGCAAGCGCCGTCAAGGACGAACTTCGCGACCGCGTGGCCGCGCTGGCCGAACGAGGCGTGACGCCCGGCCTCGGCACGATCCTCGTCGGCGACGATGCCCCGAGCGCTCGCTACGTCGCGATGAAGCACGCGGACGCGGCCGAGCTCGGCATGCACACCGCAGACATCCGACTCGGCGCCGACGCGACGCAGACGTCGGTGCTCGACGCGGTGGATCGCCTCAATGCCGATCCCGCGGTCGACGCCTTCATCATCCAGTACCCGCTCCCGGCCGGGCTCGACTTCGCCGCAGCGATGTCGCGCGTGCATCCGCCCAAGGACGCCGACGGCCTGCACCCTCACAACCTCGGTCTCCTCGTGATGGGCGAGGACGCGCCGCTGGCGTGCACGCCGGCTGGCATCGTGCGCCTGCTCGAGCACCACGAGGTGCCCATCGCCGGTCGGCACGTGGTCATCGTCGGGCGGGGCCTCACCATCGGTCGGCCGCTGGCCAATCTCCTCACCCTCAAGCGCCCGTCCGCGAACGCCGCCGTCACCGTGGTGCACACCGGCGTTGCGGACATCGGAGCCCACACCCGCGGCGCCGACATCGTGATCATGGCGGCGGGCTCGCCCGGCCTGCTCACCGCCGACATGGTCCGGCCGGGCGCGGCAGTGGTGGCGGCCGGGGTGAGCTTCGCCGACGGTAAGGCCGTCTCCGACGTCGCCGACGACGTCGCCGACGTGGCGGGGTGGTTGTCGCCCCGGGTCGGCGGTGTCGGTCCCATGACCCGAGCCATGCTGCTGGCGAACGCCGTCGCAGCCGCCGAGCGGAGCGTGTCGTGACCGGCTCCATCGCCGACCTGCTCGCCGGCGGCCCCACGATCTCGTTCGAGTTCTTCCCGCCGAAGACGCCGGAAGGCGAGGAGCAACTCCGCCGGTGCCTCGACGAGCTCGAGGTCGTCGACCCGAGCTTCGTGTCCGTCACCTACGGCGCCGGCGGGTCCACCCGCGAGCGCACCCGCGACCTCGTGATCGAGATCGACGGCGAGCGGACGTACCCGGCCATGCCGCACCTCACGTGCATGGGGCACACGAGCGCCGAGCTCGTCGACCTGCTCGACGACTACGCGCGCAGCGGCATCGAGAACATCCTGGCGCTCGCCGGCGATCCGCCCGCCGACGGCTCACCGGCCGGAGGCGACTTCAGGTACGCGTCCGAGCTCGTCGACCTGGTCCGCGGGCGTGGCGACTTCACCGTCGCGGTCGCCGCCTTTCCCGAGGGCCATCCGCGGTCGCCGTCGCTGAGCGAGGACCGCCGACGGCTCGCCGACAAGCTGCAATCCGCCGATTTCGGCATCACACAGTTCTTCTTCCGTGCCGAGTACTACCTCCGCATGGTCGACGACCTCGCGGCGCTGGGGTGCGACACGCCCGTGATCCCGGGCATCATCCCGATGGTGAACCCCGAGGTCATCCGCCGTCTCACCGCCATGAACGGGGCCTGGTTCCCGGAGGACCTCGCCGAGCGGGTCACGTCCGCCGGCCCTGCCGACCGGAACGAGATCATCGTGGATGCCGCCGCCGAGCTGATCGAGACGCTGCGGGCCCACGGGGTCCCGGGTGTCCACCTGTACGGTCTCAACCGCTCGGAGACGGTGCTCGCCGTGCTCGACCGGGTCAGATAGGGCACGTTTCTTACGTGTGAACGTTGCATGGCAGCCCCCGCCAGGGGTTGACACCGTGGTGACTGGCTACCACGCTCGGAGTTGGTGGACAGTATTCACGGCCGGCGCCACGTCGCGTGTCGTCGAACGTCCTTCCACCGTCCAGCGCTGTTCCCCACGTGGCCCCGGAGGCTCGTCATGACCGATCCGTTGCGAACGACAGGCACCTGTCGAACGCGGCGCGCTCGGGCACTCGGCGGCCAGGCCGGCAACTCGCTCATCGAGGTGCTCCTCGCGGTGATCCTCGTGAGCGTCGTGCTGCTCGGCATCATCGCCGGCTTCCAGACCACGGCGAAGGTCGCCAGCGACGCCGGCGAACGATCGGCGTTGCAGACCGCCCTCGCGACGGCCACCGACCGCGTGTCGACGCTCGCCTTCCCGGGGTGCGCGTCGGTGCCGCAGCTCAACACGGTGGCGACCGCCGCGAACATCGCGCCGTCCGGCTACACCGCCACGATCACCGGCGTCTCGTACCTCGTCCCCGCAGGCGCCTGCAACGCGGCGACGACGAGCGCGCTGATGCTGAGCGTGAGCGTGCGGCGCTCGCCGGCAGCGGGCCCCACCATCACCGGCCAGGTGGTCCTCCGGAACCGCGCTGCGAGGCCGACATGAGCAGGCTCCGGCGTCGCTGCGCGGCCGCCGTGGACGAGCGTCGCCGGCGCGGGCAGGGGGGCTTCACGTTGGTCGAGGTGATCCTCACCATCTCGATCGGCAGCATCGTGATGCTCCCCCTCCTGGCGTGGATGGTGCTGGGGTTCCGCACGCAGGTGGTCGTCGGCACCGCGTCGTCGCGAACCGCGGCGACGAACCTGCTCGGCGCCTATCTCCCCCGTGACGTGGCCGCGGCCAAGGTGACGCTCGGCGGGAGCGACTGTCCGAGCGTGCCGGCCGTCAACGTGGGATCGCCACCGTACGGCCCCGATCGCATCGTGTTCTCGGTCGCCGGGGCCACGACCACCGTCAAGTACGTGCTCCGCCCCGAGGACGCGACGGTCGGAACGTTGATCCGCCGCGTGTGCGTCGGCGGCGGGGTGGACGACACCGTCATCGCCGACGGGGTGAAGATGACGGCGGCATCGCCGGTGTCCGCCACGTGCTCCGCCCGTGCGTCCTACAGCGAACCGGCGTCGGACTGCGGCAGGCTCGACGTGACGGTCGTGCTCAACGACGGGCGAAGCCTCGACGTCTCCGCGTCCCGACGGGTCGACAAGTGAACGGACCGACCGAGCGTGTCCCGGAGGAGCGCGGGCTCGACCAGCACGGCTACATCCTGCTGGCGACGCTCGTGGCAATCGGTGCGTTCTCGCTCGTGGTGCTCGCGCTGCTCGACTCGGTCAACACCGACACCGCCACCACCTCGGGTTTCGACACGACGGCGCGAGTACGCCGCGCCGCGGACGGCGCCCTGCAGCTCGCCGCGGACAAGCTGAAGGTCACGCCGGCGGCGCAGCTGAGTGCCACCGATCCGTGTGCCGGCCTCACCGCCACGTCGCTCAGCATCGAGGGCCGTGACGTCGCGGTCACGTGCAGCCCCGTCGGGGGCGGCGTCCCCATGCTGCCGGCCTCGCCGCCCAACACCCCGGTGCTCACGCTGCTCGGCAACTACGACGGCACGCTCCCGCAGGGCGTCACCAATCCGATGTCGGGCGCCATGTCGCAGTGGGTCAGTGATGCGTCGACGGCGCTCAGCCAGGCGATCCTCAACGGTCCGGGCCTGATCCACAGCGCCGGTGAGGGCCTTCGGATCGTGGGCGACGCCAAGGTGCGCCAGTCGACGTTGGCGGCGGTGCTGCCTGCCAGCTATCCCGCTGTCGACGTCACCGGGACGTATCAGCAGGGCGATCTCGGACCCCTCGGCGGGGCCAACCTCCTGTTCTTCACCACGCCGCCGTGCGGCCTGCTCAGCGACAACCCGAGCTCCTACGAGAGCGGGCTCCGTGTCCGGGCGAGCGGCGGGCCGACCTGCTACGCCGGCGCCCGCGACCTGGTCACGCCGGCGGCCGGGCCGTCGGTGACGGCTCCCGCGTCGTGGACCACGAGCGACGTTGCCGCCCACCCGGCCACGATGCCGACGTGTCCGGCCGGGGCCAAGCTCGTCACGTTCTCGCCGGGCGCGTACAACTACGTGCAGGTCGCCACGATGAACGCGTGGTTCCAGAACGGCAACTGCGACAACGTCACCTTCTGGTTCCGACCCGGCGACTACTACTTCGACGCCGCCGGCTCGTTCGGCGACGACGTGAGCTCGCTGATCTTCAACGACTCGACCTCGAACTGGGTGTTCGGCGCGCCGCAGGGCTGGGCGAGCCCGGACCCGGCGCCGGCGTCGGCGTTCCCGGAGGCATGCGACCGCGGCCAGCAGGGCGTCAGCCTCACCCTGTCCTCGCGCACCGCGCTCAAGCACAAGGCCGGTCGGGTCGCCGTGTGCGGCCGTCGATCCGGCGGCACCGACCTTCCGGCCATCTATCAGCAGGCGGGCGCGAGCAACCAGACGTGGATGGGCGAGCCGAACGCGACGGCCGCACCTCCGGCGTCCGCCGGCCTCGTCACGTTCTCGCCGGCGACGGTGAACAACATCACGGCGAGCATCGTCGACCCGTCGCCACCCGCCGGTGGCTACCCGGCCCTGGGCAACGCCTACGACACCTCCGAGGCGCAGCGGCAGTCGGCCACGATCGCGCAGAACTGCACCGTGTTCTGCGCCGTCGGCGTGAAGCTCAGCGGCTTCTCCGAACCCAACGAGCTGGCGCCTCCGGGCAACCTGTCGTCGGCCGTCGTCTACGTGCGAGGAACGGCGTACGCCAAGCCGGCGACCTACGACGTCCTGTCGGGGAACCCCACCGGTACCGAGACCCAGGTCGTGGTGAACTTCAACGACGGCAGCGGCGGCTCCTGCTCCGTGCAGGTGGGCGAGGTGCCGCGCTCGATGACGACACCGTTTGCGATCGACCTGCTCACGAACGCCCCGCACACCGTCAACTCGTGTCGCGGGGTGCTGCACAGCGCGACGCAGCTCGACAATGCGACCATCACGATGTACTTCGGCATCGTCCCCAACGACGCGACGAACTGCCACTGGGTGCTCATCTTCTACGTGTGCGACACGCCGTCCTACGCCACGATCAACGTCGACTACGTGTGGGTGCAGACGACGACGGCGAAGGTGGCGGCGGCGCCGTACGCCACGGTGGTGCAGCCCGATGTCGGGACCTCGATGAACGTGTACGGCCCCGTGTACGTGCCCAACAGCCAGATCGAGGTGCGGTGGCAGGGCGCGGTGAACAGCGAGCCGCTCTTCGTCGGTGGCATCGTCGCGCGCGGTCTCTACAGCCTCGGCACCGCCGGCTCGCACGTCGGCGTCCTCACGTCGAAGACGTTGGCCCCGGGCTCGAGACACGTGCTGCTCCGTGCGGTCACGGGCGGGAACCTCGTGGGCACGGCGACCGTCCTCGTGAACGACACCGACACGGCCGGCCTCGCCCAGGACCCGGGCCGGGAGCTGACGGTGGAGGACTGGCAGTACTGCAAGAAGGACGCCTCGGCGACCAGCTGTTGAGGGTCAGCGTCCTGCGCCGTCACCGCCGGCGATGCTGCGGATGGTGCGCACCATCACGCGGAGGTCGAACCGCAGGTCCTGGTTGCGCAGGTAGAAGAACTCGTACTGCAGCTTCTCGAGCGCGTCGCGCTCGTCGCCCGCATGGCCGTACTTCACCTGGGCCCAGCCCGTGAGCCCGGGGCGCACGAGGTGACGAAGGTCGTAGAAGGCCAGCTTGTCGCTGAGCTCGGCGACGTACCGCGGCTGCTCCGGCCTCGGCCCGACGACGGCGAGGTCGCCCCGCAGGATGTTGAGCACCTGTGGGAGCTCGTCGAGGTGCGTCCGCCGCAGGAACCGGCCGAACGGCGTGACGCGGGGGTCGGCCTCCGACGTCCAGTCGGCGGGCGCCTCGGCACCATCGGTCATGCTCCGGAACTTCAGGATGGTGAAGGTGCGGCCGCCCTTCCCCACGCGTTCCTGCCGGTAGAGCAGGGGGCCTCGATTGGCCACCAGGTTGGCGGTGGCGACGAACGGGACGGCGGCGACGAGGACGACGCACCCGCACGCGGCAAGCCCGACGTCGATCAGGCGCTTGATGCGCCCGTAGCGCGTGTGGTGCACCTCGCC
The DNA here is from genome assembly GCA_046331245.1 of Acidimicrobiales bacterium. GTDB lineage: Bacteria > Actinomycetota > Acidimicrobiia > Acidimicrobiales > Microtrichaceae > SSF14. Next base: position 635,008 of record JAXLRH010000001.1, read on the forward strand.
GATGTCGAAGAAGAGCGAGTTCCGTTCGAGCTCGCTGAGCGGCAGCTTGCCGAGCCACCCCTCGTAGAAGCCCTGCAGCGTTCGGATCCGGACTCCCGACTCGTGGAGCTCGGCCGCCTGGGCGATCACCCGGTCGTCCGCCTGGGCGAGTCGATCGAGCACCACGACGGTGGCCTGCGACTCGGCGTGGGCGGCGATCAGGGGCTTGGTGCCGGGCGATCCCGACGCGGCGTCGGCGGTGAGTGCCGCCACCAGCGACGCCGCCCGTTCCGGGTGCATCCCGAGGTCGTCGGCGAGCCGCGGGTGCTCGGAGGCGGCGGCGACGAGCAGCACGCGGTCGCGATCCTCGCCGCGGCTGCGGTCGCGCCGGGCCGCGGCATTCGCCACCACCTGGATCGGGATCATGAGGAGCACCGTGCCCGACACCACGAAACGGGGGAGGAGCGCGGTGCCGGCGACGAGCTGCAGCGCCGAGACGGCGAGCGCCGCGGCGAGGGCCGCCGCGAACCCGACGATGCCGGCGTCGCGTCGGTTGCGCGGCTGTTCGGGAAGGCCGAGCGCGTAGGCGGCGAGCGCGAGGAACAGGCTGTACCCGAGCGCCCACAGGAAGCGGCTCGACCCGGTGAAGTCGTAGTGCGGGAGCGCGATGAAGCGGGCGTGGACCTTGCTCAGCGCCAGAACAGCGACTGCTCCGCCGCCGATGCTCAGCAATCGGGCCGCTCGGCGCATCCCTCCAGGCTAGGGAGCACCTCCCGATTTACCTCTGTCCAGCTCAGGCCATGCGCTGGCGGAGGTTGGCGTCGATGTCCGCGAGGAACTCCTCGGTGGTGCGCCAGCCCTGGTCGGGGCCGACGAGGAGCGCGAGGTCCTTCGTCATCGAGCCACCCTCGACGGTGGCGATGCACACGGCCTCGAGCGCCTCGGCGAACCCGATGAGCTCGGGGTTGTTGTCGAGCTTGCCGCGGTGGGCCAGGCCCCGCGTCCAGGCGAAGATCGAGGCGATCGGGTTGGTCGACGTCGGGTTGCCCTTCTGGTGCTCCCGGTAGTGGCGGGTGACCGTGCCGTGCGCAGCCTCCGCCTCGACGGTGCGGCCGTCGGGCGTGGAGAGCACCGACGTCATGAGGCCGAGCGAGCCGAAGCCCTGGGCCACGGTGTCGGACTGCACGTCACCATCGTAGTTCTTGCACGCCCACACGTAGCCGCCCTCCCACTTCATGGCGGCGGCGACCATGTCGTCGATGAGGCGGTGCTCGTAGGTGAGGCCGGCGGCGTCGAAGTCGGCCTTGAACTCGTTCTCGTACACCTCCTGGAAGATGTCCTTGAAGGCGCCGTCGTAGGCCTTGAGGATCGTGTTCTTCGTCGAGAGATAGACGGGGTAGTTGCGGGCGAGGCCGTAGGAGAGCGACGCCCGGGCGAAGTCGCGGATCGAGTTGTTGAAGTTGTACATGCCCATGGCGACGCCGCCGTCGTCGCCGTAGGTCGCGACCTGCATCTCGATGGGCTCGGACTCGTCGTCGGGCGTGAACGTGATCGTGAGCGTGCCGGCGCCCGGCACCTTGAAGTTGGTGGCCTTGTACTGGTCACCGTGCGCGTGACGGCCGATGATGATCGGCTTGGTCCAGCCCGGCACGAGGCGCGGGATGTTGCTCATGATGATGGGCTCACGGAACACCACGCCGCCGAGGATGTTGCGGATCGTGCCGTTGGGCGACACCCACATCTTCTTGAGCCCGAACTCCTTCACGCGGGCCTCGTCGGGCGTGATCGTGGCGCACTTCACGCCGACGCCGTGGCGCTTGATCGCCTCGGCCGCGTCGATCGTGACCTGGTCGTCGGTGGCGTCACGGTGCTCGATGCCGAGGTCGTAGTACTCGAGCTCGATGTCGAGGTAGGGGAGGATGAGCTGGTCCTTGATGAACTGCCAGATGATGCGGGTCATCTCGTCGCCGTCCAGCTCGACAACCGGGTTGGTCACCTTGATCTTGCTCATCGCATCTCCTGGCTCGTGAGGGGGCTCGTGCGCCGACGTCGGCCGCAAGCATACATGTTGCAGACAAGTGGGTCAGGGGCGGGCCAGCGGGGCGAGCTGTGCGTACTGGGCCGTCGTCGAGATCGAGTCGTCGTAGAGGCCGCCGCCGATGGCGCCGCGCTCGAGGCTCGCCTGCACGAATCCGCCGATCTCGGCGTCGGTCGCCGTGTCGGACAGGCCGCCGATGGGATGGACGGTGGCGCCGGGGTTGCCGAGGTCGGCGCGCACCCGGTCGATGTTCTCGAGCGTGTAGCGGTAGCCGTCGCGCCAGCCCGACGCCGTCGTGCGGTTCGTCCAGTAGGCCATCGGCATCCACACGTCGTAGGAGGTGGCGATGGACGACCACGGGAACTGCGGCCAGTACGCGGGGTTGATGATCTCGGTGACGACCGGCGGGAGCACGATGGCGGCGAGGGGCATGCCGGGGTAGGTCGCCCGGAGCCACGCCGAGAGGTCGACGAGGCGCTGGTTCCGGGTCGGCACGTCGACGACGGCCCGTGACTCGATGTCCACGCCGATGCCGTCGAGCCCCAGCTGCGAGGTGGCGGCCAGGTGCGCCTGGTCGGCGCCCACGTCGGTGAGGGTCGGGAGGTACCAGCCGACGACTCGCATGCCCCGCCCCTTCGCCTTGGCGACGATGGAGGCGAGCAGCGTCGGGTCGAGCACCGGGTCGGCGAGCTCGGCCTTCGCGGTCTGGATGTAGAGCGTCGAGATGCCGGCGTCGGCCATGCGGTCGATGCGCGACAGGGTGAACGTCGGGACGGCGCCGGCGCTCCTGGAGGCGACGAACGTGGGCGACCAGTCGTAGACGTCGACCCACGCGCTCGTGCCCCGCATCTGCGCCGCCCGCACCTCCGAGCTCGCCCGTCGCTCGGCCTCGGCGCGCGCCTGGCGGTTGGCCGCGTCGACGAAGCGGAGGTAGTCGCCGAACGTCATGGCCCGCACCCACCGACCCTTGCGACACTGCAGCACGTAGGCGTTGTCCCGGGCCCACCCCGACCCCGAGCAGCGGCGTCCCGCCTTCGTGAGCGGACAGGCCGTGGCGACCAGCGTGAGCAGGAGGACCACCGCGGCGAGGGGCAGGGATCGGTGGCGTCGGCGGGCTGGCGTCATCGCACGAGGTTAGGAGGAGGGTCGCCCGTCACAGCCGCGGCTACGGTCGGCGCCGCTTGGGTAGCCTGCGGGGATCGGCCGGTCGACAACCGCGACGGGCCCTCACAAGGGGATGATCACGTGAAGGAATACGACAAGTTCTACATCGGGGGACAGTGGGTGGCGCCGGTCGAGTCGACCGACACGGTGGACGTGATCCACTCCGCCACCGAGGAGGTCATGGGCCGCGTGCCGATGGGCACCGTCGCCGACGTCGACGCGGCGGTCGCCGCCGCCCGCACCGCGTTCGAGAGCTGGTCGACCACGCCGATCGACGTGCGCGCGAAGTACCTCCGCGACATCGGCGCCAACCTCACCGCCCGGTTCGAGGAGATCGCCACCACCATCCAGGGCGAGGTCGGTTCGCCGAAGAGCTTCTCGGAGTTCGTCCAGGCCGGGCTGTCGGTCGGCGACTGGGAGACCTACGCGTCCATCATCGAGAGCTACGACTGGGAGACCACCGTCGGCAACAGCCTCGTGGTGAAGGAGCCGATCGGCGTCGTCGCCGCGATCACGCCGTGGAACTACCCGCTCTACCTGACGATCTGCAAGGTCGGCCCTGCGATCGCCGCCGGCTGCACCGTCGTGCTCAAGCCGGCGCAGCTCACGCCGCTCAACGCCTACATCCTCGCCGAGGCCATCGAGGAGGCGGGCCTGCCCGCCGGCGTGTTCAACCTCGTCGTGGGCTCCGGCTCGGTCATCGGCACGGCGCTCTCGACGCACGCCGACGTCGACATGGTGTCGTTCACCGGCTCCGGCCCCGTTGGCGCGCAGGTGCAGCGCGACGCCGCCGACACCGTGAAGCGCGTCGGCCTCGAGCTCGGCGGCAAGTCGGCCAACGTCGTGCTCGACGACGCCGACCCGACGTCCGTCGCGATGGGCGCCGTGTTCGGCTGCTTCATCAACTCGGGCCAGACGTGCTCGGCCCTGACCCGCGTGCTCGTGCCCCAGTCGCGTGAGCAGGAGTTCATCGACGCCATCGTGGCGGAGGCGTCCCTGTGCCGCCTCGTCGACCCCAACGCGGAGGATCCCGACATCTTCCACGCCATGGGCCCGATGGTGTCGCGCGCGCAGCAGCGCACGGTGCAGGAGTACATCCAGAAGGGCATCGACGAGGGCGCGCAGCTGCTCCTCGGCGGTCCCGAGCAGCCCGAGGACCAGCCGACGGGGTTCTACGTGAAGCCCACGGTGTTCGCCGGCGTGACGCCCGACATGACGATCGCCCAGGAGGAGATCTTCGGCCCGGTGCTGTCCATCCAGACGTACACCGACGACGACGACGCCGTCCGCATCGCCAACAGCACGGTGTTCGGCCTCGGCGGCGCCGTGCAGTCGGCGGACGTCGACCGCGCCAAGGCGATCGCCCGCCGCATGCGCACCGGCCAGGTCGACATCAACGGCGCGGCGTTCAACCCGCTGGCGCCGTTCGGCGGCTACAAGCAATCGGGCAACACGCGTGAGCGTGGGCAGTACGGCCTCGAGGAGTTCCTCGAGACCAAGGCGATCCAGCTGCCCTGAGCGCAACCGCAGAGCACGCACAACCGATCGCGAGTGTGAACCGGCGGGGCGCCCGCCTCGTCGTCCGGTTCGTCCGCACCCACCCGATGCCGATGGCGGTGTCGGTCGTGGGTGCGGTGTGCTTCGCCGCAGCGGCCGTCGGTGCGACGATCGCCGTCGGCCACGTCACCGACACGGTCATCGGGCCGGCGTTCCGGGGAGGGGTCGCGCCCTCCACGCTCCGCGCCGGTATCGCGCTGATCGTCGTCGTGGGCGTGGCCCGCGGCCTGTCGGTCGTCGTGCGGCGCTACTTCGCGGCGATGCTCGAGGCGCGCATGCAGGCCACCCTGCGGCGCAGCGTGGTCGACAAGTACCTGACCGCGCCGATCTCGTTCCACCATGCCCGTCCCACCGGTGAGCTGCTCGCGCACGCCGACGCGGACGTCACCGGCACCACGACGCTCATCAAGCCGTTGCCGTTCACCATCGGCGTGTTCGCGCTCGTCGCGTTCGCGCTGGCGAGCCTCATCGCCGTCGACTGGACGTTCACGGTCATCGCCGTCGCGCTCTTCCCGATGCTGACGCTCCTCAACAAGGCGTACGCCAAGCGCGCCGAGGTGCCGTCGGCGTTGGTGCAGCAGCGCCTCGGCGACGTGTCCTCGGTGGCGCACGAGAGCTTCGACGGCGCGCTCGTGGTGAAGACGCTCGGACTGGAACGCTCCGAGTCGGAGCGGTTCGCCCTGGCCGCCGACCGCCTCCGCACGCAACGGCTCATCGTCGGTCGCCTGCGCGGCACGTTCGAGCCGGTGCTCGACATCCTGCCGAGCCTCGGCACGATCGTCCTGTTCCTCGTCGGCGCCTGGCGCATCGATTCGGGCGCTGTCACGCCCGGCGACCTGGTGCAGGCGGCATCGCTCTTCTCGATCCTCGCCTTCCCGATGCGGATCCTCGGGTTCTTCCTCGAGGAGCTCCCGCGCGCGGTCGTCTCCGTCGACCGGGTCGACGCCGTGCTCGCGGAGCCCGACGCGGCCACCGGTGTCGCGGGCACGGTCGCCCCGGCGCCGGGCGCCCCGATCGGCATCGAGGTGAGCGACCTGTGGTTCCGCTACGACGACGTGGACGTGCTGCGCGGCGTCTCGTTCCGCGTCGACCCCGGCGAGACCGTGGCGCTGGTCGGGTCGACCGGTTCCGGGAAGTCCACGATCAACCAGCTGCTCGTGCGCCTGCTGGAGCCGCAGCGGGGCGTCATCTCCGTCGGCGGCGTTCCCGTCGACCGGCTGGCGCCCGACGTGGTGGCCTCGTTGATCGCACTCGTCTTCCAGGAGTCGTTCCTGTTCGCCACGAGTGTGCGGGACAACGTCGCGCTGGGGTCGGGCGCCGACGACGCCTACGGCGCAACGACCCTCGACGACGCCGACCGTGAACGACTCGCCGCCGTGGCCGAGATCGCCCAGGTCCAGCGGTTCATCGGCCGGTTGCCCAACGGCTGGGACACGGTCCTGGGCGAGCGTGGCGTCACGCTGTCGGGCGGGCAGCGGCAGCGGGTCGCGCTGGCGCGGGCGTTGATGCGCCGGCCCCGGGTGCTGCTCCTCGACGACGCGACCTCGGCCGTCGACCCGACGATCGAGGCCGAGATCCTCGACGGATTGCGGGCCACCGACGCCGCGCTGCTCATCGTCGCCCACCGGCTGTCCACGATCGCGCTGGCGGACCGGGTGCTGTTCCTCGACGACGGCGTCATCGCCGGCAGCGGGACGCACGCCGAGCTGCTGTCGCTGCCGGGGTACGCGGCGCTCGTGCACGCCTACGAGGCCGAACCCGAGGACGAGGCCTGCGACCATGAGTGACGTCGTCGATCACGAGCCGCCCACGTCCGGCTCGGACACCGAACCGGGCGCGGACTTCGTCGCCGAGGTGCCGGCCGACGAGGCGTCCGGGGCGATCCGGGTGCTGCGGCGTGGCCTCCGCGAGAGCCCCGAGCTGCGCGCCGGTGTCACCGTGACCATCGCCCTGGCGATGGTGGTGGCGGCCGGAAAGCTGGTCATCCCGATCGCCATCCAGCAGATCCTGGACCGCGGCATCAGCGGGCCGTCCGGCTTCCGGCCCGGGTTCGTGGTGGCGTCCTGCGCCGTCGCAGCGGCGGCGCTCATCGCCATCGCCCTCGCCAACCGGCTCACCTACGTGCGGCTGGTGAAGGCGGCGGAGAACATGCTCTACGGCCTCCGCACCCGGGCGTTCGACCACGTCCACCGGCTCAGCATCTCGACCCACAACGAGTCCAAGCGCGGCGTGCTGGTCACCCGGGTCACGTCCGACATCGAGACGATCGCACAGTTCGCGCAGTGGGGGGCGATCAGCTGGGTGGTGAACCCGACGATCGTGCTCGGCACCCTCGTCGTGATGGCGGTCTACTCGTGGCAGCTGACGCTGATCGTGATCGTGGTCTTCGCACCGGTGATCCCCCTGCTGCGCTGGGTGCAGCGCCATCAGATCCGCGCCTACGACCAGGTGCGAACCAGCGTCGGCGAGACGCTCACCGAGATCTCCGAGGCCGTGATGGGCGCTCCCGTCATCCGCGCCTACGGCGTGCAGACCCGGACGCAGCAGCGGCTGCATCGTGCGATCGCCCGCCAGTACCGGTCGCAGATGCGCGCCGCCTGGTACTTCGCGCTGATGTTCCCGGTGGCCGACGTGTTCGGCGCCGTCGCCCTGGGCTCGGTGATCGGGGTCGGGGCGTGGTGGGGGCCCGGTTGGGGTCTCGACCAGGGCGCGCTGGTGGCCTGCGTGTTCCTCACGAGCCTCATCCTCCAACCGATCGGCGAGATCGGCGAGATCCTGGACCAGACGCAGACGGCTGTGGCCGGCTGGCGGAAGGTGCTCGACCTGCTCGACCAGCCCGTCGACGTGGTCGAGCCGGTGCCCGGCGTCGACCTGCCGCACGGCGCGCTCGACGTCGTCGTCGACTCGGTGACGTTCTGCTATGAGCCGGGCGACGTCGTGCTCGACGGGGTGTCGCTCACGATCCCGGCGGGGGCCAACGTCGCGGTGGTCGGGGAGACCGGGTCGGGCAAGACGACCTTGGCGAAGTTGATCTGCCGCCTCGCCGACCCCACCGGTGGGGTGGTGCGCGTGGGCGGTGTCGACCTCCGTGACGTGTCGCCCGAGAGCCGCACCCGCTCCATCCGGATGGTGCCGCAGGACGGGTTCCTGTTCGACGGCTCGGTGGCCGACAACATCGCGCTCGGCGGTTCGCTCACGGACCAGGAGGAGCGCGACGCCGCCGTCGCTGCGGCGATCACCGCGTTGGATCTCGAGTGGTGGGTCGGCCGGCTCGCGGAGGGCCTCGACACGCCGACGGGGAGCGGGGCGAGAACCCGTCGGTGGGGGAACGGCAGCTGGTGGCGCTGGCCCGGGCGCAGCTGGCCGATCCGGGCCTGCTCATCCTCGACGAGGCGACCAGCGCTGTCGACCCCGAGACCGAGCGGGCCCTGTCCGACGCCCTCCTCCGCCTCGCCGCCGGGCGGACGACGATCAGCGTCGCCCACCGGCTCTCCACGGCCGAAGCGGCAGACCTCGTCGTCGTGTTCGATCGCGGTCGCATCGTCGAGGTGGGGCCGCACGCCCAGCTCGTCGCCGCCGGTGGCACCTATGCCGGCCTGTACGCCAGCTGGCTCGGCAACACCCGGGCCCGGACGTGAGACCTCCGGGGTCGGGACGGTAGTCTCGGGTCACCCGCGGCGACATCGAGGTCGCCCCGCCCGTCAGATCGAGGAGATCTCTGTGACCACCAAGGCCCCCCTCCGCGTCGCCGTCACCGGAGCCGCCGGCCAGATCGGCTACTCCCTGCTGTTCCGTATCGCCAGCGGCGCCATGTTGGGCGACGACCAGCCGGTCATCCTCCAGCTGCTCGAGATCACCCCGGCGTTGGGCGCTCTCAGCGGTGTGGCGATGGAGCTCGACGACTGCGCCTTCCCGCTGCTCGCCGGCATCGTGCAGACCGACGATCCGAACGTCGCCTTCGGCGACGCCGATGTCGCCCTGCTCGTGGGCGCGATGCCCCGTAAGGACGGCATGGAGCGCTCCGATCTGCTGTCGGCCAACGGCGGCATCTTCAAGCCCCAGGGCCAGGCGCTGTCGGCATCGGCGAAGCGTGACGTCAAGGTGCTCGTCGTCGGCAACCCGGCCAACACGAACTCCCTCATCGCCATGAACAACGCCCCGGACCTCGACCCGGGCCGCTTCACCGCCATGACCCGCCTCGACCACAACCGCGCCATCGCCCAGCTCGCGGCGAAGACCGGTACCGCCGTGAGCGACATCACGAAGATGACCATCTGGGGCAACCACTCCGCCACCCAGTTCGCCGACCTCTTCCACGCCGAGGTGAAGGGCCAGAACGCGGCCGAGCTGGTGAACGACGAGGCCTGGTACGCCGACTCGTACATCCCCACCGTCGCTCAGCGCGGCGCCGCCATCATCAAGGCCCGCGGCCTGTCGTCGGCAGCCTCGGCGGCCAACGCGGCGATCGACCACATCCGCTCGTGGCACCTCGGCACCCCCGACGGCGACTGGGTGTCGATGGCGATCCCGTCGGACGGCTCCTACGGCGTGCCGGAAGGCCTCATCAGCTCGTTCCCCTGCGTCTGCAAGGACGGCAACTACGAGATCGTCCAGGGCCTCGACATCAACGACTTCAGCCGCACCCGCATCGACAAGTCCGTCGGCGAGCTCGCCGAGGAGCGCGACGCCGTGCGGGAGCTCGGCCTCATCTGATCGCTACTTCAGGAACTTCGACGTCGTGTTGTCGGCGAGCACCTTGCCGCCCGTCTGGCAGGTGGCGCAGTAGTCGACCGCGTAGGCGTTGTAGCTGACCTCCCGGATCACGTCGCCGCACCGGTCGCATGCCTCGCCCTTCCGGTGGTGGACGTGCGCGACGCGCTCCTTCGACCGGGCCATGTGATCGCGTGTCCGTTCGTCGTCGATGGACTCCGCGACGCAGCTGACGATCGCGGCGGCGAGGCGCGAGCGGCCGTCCTCGTCGATCCGGTTGCAGGCCGCGAAGGGCGACAGCTGGGCGGTCCAGCAGATCTCGTTGGCGAGGCGCCTGCCCAGACCGGCGAGACGCCGTTGGTCCCGCAGCACACCGTGCAGGCGCGCGCCCTTGGCCTCGTCGAGGAGCTGGTCGAGCTGCGCTCGGGTGAGCGTGTCGGCCTCGGGACCGAGGTGCGCGAGCTGCTCGGCCGACTCGATGGGGTGCGCCACCACCCAGACGCCCGCCTTGTGCTCACGACCGGCCTCGGTCAGCAGCAGCGGGTCGACCTCCTTGAACCTCCATCGGCACAGCCCGCCGCGCGGCTTGGCCGACGCCTTGGGATCGGGGTTGAGGCGGCCGCCCTGCATGAGGTGGACGATGAAGATCGCCGAGGGGAACTCCAGGAGGATGAACTTGCCACGCGTGCCGACGGACGTGAGCTGCTCGCCGACGGCGACGTCGGGGCCCGGTGAGAACGTCTTGAGGGCCGTGAACGAGAGGGGGGTGAACCCGGTGAGCGTGGCGCCGCCGTGCGACTCCTGGAGTCGCTCGGCGTGGATGCGGACCTCGGGCAGCTCGGGCACGTCAGCTCCCGACCGGGAAGGTGGTGCGAGCCCGCAGCGGGCCGAGGAGGTCGCCGATCTGCGCGACGAGGCCGGCGTTGGCGATGAGGACGGCGATGTCGCCACCGACCTGGATGTCGGCGGCGAGGAACGCCGCCTGGGCGCTGACCGTGCCGGTGGCGACGGCGGTGGCCGTGGCGAGGTCCTGGGTGAACCGCACGGTCGTCGCCTCGCCGTCACGGCGTCGTCGCGCCGAGGCGGTCGCACCGGCGAACTCCACCACGTACCCCTGGGCGGCCCCGTCGTACCCGTCGCCGACGACGACCGTCTCGACGGAGAACGGCTCTCCCTCGATCGGCGGATCGATCACGCAGCCGCGCAGCAGGTCGTCGGCGGCGCTCACCCATTCGTCGGACAGGTACGGAACGGACATCGAGCGCACACTACCGGGCGGTCGCCCTACGATCCCCGACATGACGCAGGGGGACCTCGAGGAGATCGGGCGTGGGCAGAAGGTCTTCGATGCCGCCGCCGTGGGTGGTGTCGTGCGGATCCTGGAGAGCCCGACCGACGTGTTGGATCTGCTCGATCACGGGGCCGAGGGCGTGATCGCGCTGGTGCGCGACGCCGGCGCCACGTTCCTCGCACCGCTGTACCACGACCTCGCCGGGGTGCTCTGCACCGGTGGCACGCTGCGGAGCCACATCGGCATCGTGACCCGTGAGTTCCAGGTGCCCTGCGCCATGTCGGTGTCGTTCGCCGAGGGCCGGGAGCCGTCCGACGGCGACCGGATCGAGCTCGACTGCTCGGGGCCCGACGGGATCGTCCGTGGCTGAGCTCGAGCAGCGTCGTGCCCGTGCGAACGAGCTGATCGCCCTCCATTCGCCGTTGGCGCACCGGCTCACCAACGAACGCACGTCGTACCAGTCGCAGCTCATCCCGGTGACGCCGTACATCCTCGTGGCGTGTGCGGAGACGTTCGCCCGCTACGCCGAGATGATGCGGACGATCGACGCGGCCATGCCCGCCGAGGAGATCGGACGCCTCGGGCGCCGGCCCGGCAGCCAGGTCAACACGGTGTTCCTCTGGTCGATCGCGAACTTCTACCTCGTCGGTCGCAAGGTGTTCTGCGGGTTCGACCCGGCCACCGACGTGGCGCCGGGGCGCGTCGACGACACGTTCACGGTGATGGACTTCTGGGAGCGCGCCGCGCGTGGCTTCCGGGGCGACGGCACGCTGACCGCTGCCGAGGGCGGCGGCGCGATCCGCGTCTACGACGACGCGATCCTCGACCGGCTCATCGCCGGCGCCGTCGAGGTGGACGACGACGTACGAGCCCTCGTGAAGCGGTTCAACGCCACCCTCATCAACTACCTGTTCCTGCTCTACTTCGACACCCGGGTCGGGTCGGGCGACACGGGTCCCTACGACCTCGGCGACGGCCGCACGCTCGTCGTGCGGGACTACCACAAGCTGGGCCGGAGCGACTTCCCGTGGTCCGATGCGGCAGCCGACGTGCCCTATCAGCACCTCCTCGCCGGCTTCGTGCTGTCCGGCGTCGACGTGACGATCACCGACTTCGGCACCTCCAACACGACGCCCGAGAACTACCTCGACCATCTCGTCGGCTTCTCGCTGTTCACCACCGACGGCTGCGCTCCGGGCGAGTTGCGCCCGGTGCCGCTCGACTCGCTCGACGACCTCATGCGCACGGTCCGTCGTGCCGAGGCCACGCACTACCGCAACATCGCGGCGATGAGTCGCGACGAGATGATCGCCAACGGCGCGTACGTCTACTTCTCGTTCCTGCGTCCCTTCGCCGAGGTGGCCGGGATCGCCGACGACCTCGACTGGAGTGTGCCTCGCGCCGTGGAGCCCCACGTGTACGAGCTCCTCATCGCCATCGGCACCGAGCTGGGGTCGGCGCCGATGCCCGACGAGCATCCCGACGAGTACTACCTCCCGATCCCTCCGCTCGCCTGACAGGAGCCGACATGGCCACGCCCCTCGCCGACGACGAACGCCGCCACGAGCCCGACGACAACCAGCTGTGGAACGAGTCGTACTACCTCGACTGGTTCGCTCCCGATCCGTCGGCGCCGGGCGAGACCATCGGCGGTTACCTCCGCGTGGGCTTCTACCCGAACCTCGGGGTCGTCTGGTACTGGGCCTGCCTCGTGGGTACGGCTCGGCCGCTGGTGACCGTCGTTGCACACGACGTCGCCCTCCCGCGATCGCCGCAGTCGCTGGAGCTGCGGGCCGACGGCCTGTGGGCGGACCACGTGGTGGAGACGGCCCTCGACCACATGAGCTGCAACCTCGAGGCGTTCGCGGTGGAGGTCGAGGATCCGGCGGACATGTACCACGGCGCCATCGGGACCCGCGTGCCGTTCGGGTTCGAGCTCGACTGGGAGACCGATCGAGCCGCGTACCTCTGGCCGCCGGTCACGCCGCGCTACGAGATCCCATGCCGGGTGCACGGGCGGGTCATGGTGGGCGCCGAGGAGCTCGATGTCGACGGGTGGGGCCAGCGCGATCACTCGTGGGGCGCCGCCCGTGACTGGTGGGCGAACACGTGGTGCTGGTCGGCCGGCCGGCTCGACGACGGCACCCGTTGGCACAGCGCCGGAGCGTTCTTCGCGGACAACGACTGGGGCGTGGCCTACCGCCTCGATCCGGACTCGACGGAGTTCGACGAGTGCTTCGAGATCGTGGTGACGTCGGAGCCAGGCCGTGAGGGTCTCGTCGAGCACGCCACGCTCGGAATCGGAGACCTGCGTCTCCAGGTGCAGCCGCTGGCCTGGTCGCCCGTGCTGCTCGTGCACCCCGACGGCCGCGAGGCCCGCTTCCCGCGGGCGCTGGCACGCTTCACCACCGACGACGGCCGAACCGGCCTCGGCTGGATCGAATTCAATCAGCCGCCGGCGTAGCCGGCGTCCGTGAGGGGTTGGGGGTCGGGGTCAATCAGCCACCGACGTAGTCGGTGACGATGTGGGTTGGGGGTCGGGGTCAATCAGCCGCCGGCGTAGCCGGCGTCCGTGAGGGGTTGGGGGTCGGGGTCAATCAGCCGCCGGCGTAGCCCGTCAGCCGCCGGTGGAGCAGACCTTCTCGATGTAGTCCGAGATGTGCTGCTGGGCCTGCTGCACCTCGGGGGTGCTGAGCGCCTCGCCGGCAGCGATGATGCCCTCGTCCTTCAGCTTGGCGAACGCCTCGGAGAACGTGTCGTAGTCGTCGCGGATGTCGGCGGGCAGGTTGTCGCGGGCCGCCTCGATCTCCTGCTGCTGCTCGGGCGTGATCTCCTGGCCGGCGATGCCGGCGGTCATGGCGCTGAAGGCCGTGCCCGCCTCGATGCACTCGTTGGCGGAGCCGCCGCCGGGGATCGTGCCCAGATCGGGGATCGTGCCGAAATCCGGGATCGTGGAGTCGGTGGAGCCGCTCCCGGAGTCGCCGCTGCCCGGGACGGTGCCCGTGGTGGTCTCGGTGCGGTCGACGGCCTTGCCGAGGGTGATCTTGCCCCCGCTACTTCCGCAGGCGGGGACGAGGACGAGTGCCGCGATCGCGGCGAGCGGAGCCAGGCGTGTGCGCATGGCCCAACGCTAGCCCGCCTTGCGCTGGCCTCCGCGGCGACGGTTCGCGAGCTTCGCCTTCACGTAGTCGCGGTTCATCATGGCGATGAAGTCGATCGAGATCTCCTTCGGGCACGCCTCCTGGCATTCGCCGTGGTTCGTGCAGCTGCCGAAGAACTGCTCCATCGTCTCGACCATGTGCTCGGTGCGGCTCCAGCGCTCCGCCTGGCCCTGGGGCAGGAGGTTGAGGTGCTGCACCTTGGCCGACGTGAACAGCTGCGCTGCGGAGTTGGGGCAGGCGGCCACGCAGGCGCCGCAGCCGATGCAGGCGGCGGCGTCCATCGCGGCGTCGGCGACGTCCTTCGGCACGGGCGTGAGGTTGGCCTCCGGCGCGGCGCCGGTGCTCACCGTGATGTAGCCGCCGGACTCGACGATGCGGTCGAACGCCGCACGGTTCACCATCAGGTCCTTCACGATCGGGAAGGCCGCGGCACGCCACGGCTCGATCACGATCGTGTCGCCGTTCGAGAACTGGCGCATGTGGAGCTGACAGGTGGCCGTGGCCTTCTGCGGACCATGGGCCTGACCGTTGATCATCACGCCGCACGTGCCGCAGATTCCCTCGCGGCAGTCGTGGTCGAACGTGATGGGCTCACGGTCGTTGGCGATGAGGTCCTCGTTCACGTAGTCCAACATCTCGAGGAACGAGGCGTCGTCGGCGATCGTGGTGGTGTACGTCTCGAACGCGCCCGGCACATTCGGGCCGTCCTGGCGCCAGACCTTGAGCGTGAGGTTCAACATGTTCGACATCGGGTTGGTTCCTACTTGTAGCTGCGCTGGCTGAGGGGCACGGACTCGAACGTCAACGGCTCCTTGTGGAGCACGGCGTCGTGCTGGATGTCGGGGCCCTTGTACTCCCAGGCCGCGACGTAGGCGAAGTTCTCGTCGTCGCGGAGGGCTTCGCCCTCGGGGGTCTGGTGCTCCTCGCGGAAGTGCCCGCCGCACGACTCCTCGCGGTGCAGGGCGTCCCGCACCTTGAGCTCGGCCAGCTCCATGAAGTCGGCCACGCGGAGGGCCTTCTCCAGGCTCTGGTTGACGCCCTCGGCCGTGCCGAGGATCTTGACGTCCTTGTAGAACTCGGCGCGCAGTGCGGGGATCTCCGACAGGGCCTTCTCGAGGCCGGTCGCGTTGCGGGCCATGCCGCAGTAGTCCCAGATGATCTTGCCGAGCTCACGGTGGTAGTGGTCGACGGAGTTCGTGCCCTTGGCGGCCATGAGCTGGTCGATGCGGCCCTGGGCGTCGGCCTCCGCCGTCGCGAACGCCGGGTCGTCGGTCGACATCGGGCTGCTGCCGAGGTGCGGCGCCAGGTAGCCGGCGATGGTAGACGGCAGCACGAAGTAGCCGTCGGCCAGGCCCTGCATCAGCGCGGAGGCGCCGAGGCGGTTGGCGCCGTGGTCGCTGAAGTTCGCCTCGCCGATCGCGAACAGGCCGGGCACCGTGGTCTGCAGGTCGTAGTCCACCCACAGGCCGCCCATCGTGTAGTGGGTGGCGGGGTAGATGCGCATCGGCGTCTCGTACGGGTTCTCGCCCGTGATGCGCTCGTACATGTCGAACAGGTTCCCGTAGCGGGCCTTGATCGTGTCGAGCCCGACGCGGTTGATGGCGTCGGCGAAGTCGAGGTACACGCCGTTGTGCAGCGGGCCGACACCGGCGCCCTGGTCGACGGCGGTCTTGGCGTTGCGCGACGCGATGTCGCGGGGCACCAGGTTGCCGAACGCCGGGTACTTGCGCTCGAGGTAGTAGTCGCGGTCGGCCTCGGGGATGTCGGAGGCGCGCTTGTCGCGGTCGTCGACGTTCTTCGGCACCCAGATGCGGCCGTCGTTGCGGAGCGACTCGCTCATGAGCGTGAG
Organism: Acidimicrobiales bacterium; assembly: GCA_046331245.1. Classification (GTDB taxonomy): domain Bacteria; phylum Actinomycetota; class Acidimicrobiia; order Acidimicrobiales; family Microtrichaceae; genus SSF14. The sequence goes on from JAXLRH010000001.1 coordinate 650,757, forward strand.
CTTGCTCTGGAACTCGTCCGACGCCGGGATGCACGTGGGGTGGATCTGCGTGTAGCAGGGGTTCGCGAAGGCGGCGCCCTTGCGGTGCGCCCGCCATGCTGCCGTGGCGTTGGAGTTCTTGGCGTTCGTCGACAGGAAGTACACGTTGCCGTAGCCGCCGGTGGCGAGCACGACGGCGTGGGCCGAGTGGCGGGAGAGCTCGCCGCTGATGAGGTCGCGGGCGATGATGCCGGTCGCCGTCCCGTTCTCGTCGAGGACGACCTCGATCATCTCCATCTTGTTGTAGAGCGTGCAGGTGCCGAGATGGATCTGGCGGGCGAGCGACTGGTAGGCGCCGAGCAGGAGCTGCTGGCCGGTCTGACCGCGGGCGAAGAAGGTGCGTGCCACCTGCGAGCCGCCGAAGCTGCGGTTGTCGAGCAGGCCGCCGTACTCGCGGCCGAACGGCACGCCCTGGGCGACGCACTGGTCGATGATGTTGACCGACACCTCGGCGAGGCGGTGCACGTTCGCCTCGCGGGAGCGGTAGTCGCCGCCCTTGACCGTGTCGTAGAAGAGACGGTGCACGCTGTCGCCGTCACCGCGGTAGTTCTTGGCGGCGTTGATGCCACCCTGGGCGGCGATCGAGTGCGCCCGGCGGGGCGAGTCGTGGTACGTGAAGACCTTGACGTTGTACCCGAGCTCGCCGAGCGTGGCGGCGGCGGCGCCGCCGGCGAGGCCGGTGCCCACCACGATCACGTCGAACTTGCGGCGGTTCGCCGGGTTCACGAGCTTGAGGTCGAACTTGTAGTTCTCCCACTTGTCCTCGATCGAGCCGGGTGGGACGTGGGAGTCGAGCGTGATCGTCATGTGCGTGCCTCGGGGGTCGTGTTCACTTCACCACTCGGGTGACGATGAGGATGGGGAACAGCACGTTGCCGATGCCGACGATGGCGGTGATGCCGGTGGCGAAGGCCTTGCGGAACGCGTTGTAGCGGGGGTTGTTGAGCCCGAGGCTCTGGAACATCGACCAGGTGCCGTGGTACAGGTGCACCGCGATGGCGATGTTGGCGACGATGTAGGCGATGGCCACGGGCCAGCGCTGCATCGAGGCGATCATGTTGTGGTGCACGGCGCCCTCGACGAAGGAGGGGTTGGCCGAGCCGATCGTGAGATCGAGGATGTGGAACACCAGGTACGCCAGGAGGATGACGCCGGTGTATCGCATCGACCGTGAGGCGAAGTTGACGGCCACGTAGTCGCGGGGCGACTGGTAGGTGGTCGGCCGGGCCTTGCGGTTCATGATGGTGAGCGTCGCGGCGGCGTGGACGTGGGCGACGAGGGCGACGATGAGCCCGATGCGCAGCACCCACAGCACGACGTTGTACGGCATGATCGGGTACAGCAGGTGACGGAGCGACTCGCCGTACACGTCGATGGCGTAGCGCCCGATGTCGGGGCCCTCCGTCTCGAGGCCGAGGTACAGCTTCAGGTTGCCGACCAGGTGGGCGATGACGAAGCCGAGCATCATGATGCCGCTGACGGCCATGACCCACTTCTTGCCGACCGCCGAGCGGTAGAACTCCACCGGCCACGGCGCCTTGCGGGTCGAAGGCGGGTTGATCACCGGGGCGTCGGCCCCGGGTCGCTTCATCGTTTGCGCCATGTGCGGCTTGCTCCCACTCGAGTGGACTCGTTCACCCAGCAACCTACCTTCCGTTCGGCGACGGGTGAAAACCCGAACCGCACGATGTTCAGGCGTCGTCGGGCGTGCGCGCCTCGAGGTGCGCGGTGTCGTTGTACCGGCGCACCGTCTGCCGGTCGCCGTGCACGACGAGCTCGGAGATGGAGGCGTTGTCCGAGGCGACGAACGCGAATCCGGAGATGCCCACCGCGTGTGCGAGCAGCTGGCCGATCACGCCGCCGTGGACGACCGCCACGACGGTCTCGTCGGGGTGCGCCGCGACGATGCGACCGAGCCCGGCCTGCAGTCGGGCGTCGAAGGACTCGAGGGGCTCCGCCCCGGGGATGACGTCCCAGCGCTCCCGTTCGACGACCTCGGCGAAGAGGGGGTCGCCGGCCGCGGCGCGCACGCGGAGGTTGCCGCCCTCCCACTCACCGAGGTGCACCTCGCGCAGGTCGGGTTCGACGACGGGGACGAGGTCGACGAGCGCGGCGAGCGGGGCGGCCGTCTGATGCGTCCGCTGCAGGGTCGTGACGTAGATGGCGGCGATCGACTCGGACGCGGCGAGGCGGGCGCCGACGGCCTGGGCCTGCAGCACGCCGTCGGGGTGCAGCGGCGGGTCGCCGTGTCCGTCGGCGAGGGGGAACGGCCGGTCGGGCACGGCCGGCGCCGACTCGCCGTGCCGGACGAGGAGCACGCGCGTCGCTCCCGGCGGTGGCACGAAGCGATGTTGCCGGAACCCCTCGGGGGCGGTGGCGGGCGTGTCGGTCATCTGCGACTCCAGGTGGGTGGTGGTGGGGTGCGTGGGCGTAGTGGGAGGTGATGGGGGTCAGTGGTCGTGCGGGTCCGCGTAGATGTCGCTGCGGTAGCGACTGACGATCGGCGCCTCGCCGTCGGCCTCCAGCGACAGCTCCATCGTGAGCGGACCGCTCACCGCGGGCACGACGAACTCGAACGGTTCGATGTCCACGACGTCACCGGCCCCGACCGTGACGGACGCCGACGACGAGTGGTGGTCGTCCGCCCAGATGAGCGTCGTCGTGAGCCGCGCGCGAACCGGTGCCGCGAGGTCGTTGATCACGCTGCGGGCGATGCCGAGGCGCTCGTCGCCGTGGAGGTGCGGCGGGAGCCGGTCGCCGACGGCGAGGGTCGGGCGGCACGCCGCTCGCAGCGCTTCGTAGGCCTCCTTCGGGCGGCCGTCACGGTGGAGGACCGACGCGTCGACCGGCCCGGGGCCGCTGCTGAGCCGTGCGACGGCGAACCCCGTCGCCGGCCGATTCGTGAGCCGCCGGAGCGTCTCGACGTGGAAGCGCACCACCATCGCCTGGTAGTTGCGCGTCGCCTCGGCCCACACCGCCGGGTCGTCGAACCCTTCCGGAGGTGTGTGGCGCGCGAAGCAGCGGCGATCGTCGTCGGTGATGCCGTCGAGCCGAGGCCATCCGGCCGCCAGCAGCTCGTCGATCCCGCCGTGGTCGACCGAGGGCGCGCCGAATCCGGTCGGGAAGCGGGCGCGCCGCGGATGCCGCCGCAGGACCGTGGGCAGATCGCGCTCGTCGCCCGTCGCCCACCCCAGGCGCATCGGGCCGCGCCGGGGTTCGCGCACCGGCGGCGACTCGAGCACGAGCAGACCCCGGTCGGCGGCCCGCGCCCGCTCCTCGGCGCCCAGGCGGTCGCGCCCCGTGAGGAGCGCGTCGAGCCCGGCGTCGGCCGCCAGATCGATCGCCGCGACGTCGGCGGTCGGGCCGATCTCGATGCCTTTCAGGAAGCGGCGATCGTGCACGCCGGCACCGTACCTGCTCCCCGACGCGACGGAGCCGCCCCGAAGGGCGGCTCCGAATCGCTCGTCTGATGTGCGAGGTGTCAGACCGTGGCCGTGTTGGTCACCGTGCCGGTCGTGCCGGTGTTGGCGCCCGTTCCGCCGGCGCCGCCTGCGCCGCCGCCGAAGGTGGGCGTACCCACCGGGGCGCTGGTGCCGGTCTTGCCGAGGCCGACGGCAGCACCGCCGCCGCCGCCACCGCCGGCGCCCGACGCACCGCCGGTGCCACCGGCACCGCCCGAGCCGCCGGAGCCGCTCTTCTCGAAGCCGCTGCCGCCGGAGCCACCGTTGCCGCCGGCCTGGCCCGCAGCGCCGGCACCGCCGTTGCCGCCCTTGCCACCGGTGCCGAGGTTGATCTGCACCCCGATGAGAGTCGGCGAGGAGTTCTCGACCCAGAAGGCGATCGACTTGGCGCCGGCGACACCGCCCGCACCAGCCGAGGAGGCTGCAGCGCCACCGGCACCGCCGCCGCCGCCGCCCGCACCGGCGTCGTCCTGGTCGCAGTCGTTGGCGCCGCCGCCACCGCCGCCACCGCCGCCACGGCCGCCCGTGCCGACGCTGCCGTTGCCGCCGTTGGCACCCGCAGCGCCGCCGGCTCCACCGGCGCCGTTGGCCCCGTTGGCGCCCGTACTGCCTGGTTGTCCGGCGAACGCCGGGCTCTGGACGAGGTCGCAGTAGCCGGGAACGCCAGAGGTGCCCGCCGTGCCGCCGGCGCCACCGGCGCCACCGCCCACGCCGCCGCCGACCGCTCCGGTCGAGCCGGGCTGTGCGTCACAGCCCGAGGAGCACACGCCGAGGAAGTTGCTGCACCCGGGGGAGTCCACGACGCCGCCCTTGCCGCCGGCGCCACCGTTCTGGCCGCCGCCGCTGCCGGTGGCGGCGCCGCCGCCCGCTCCGGCCGAGGAGTTGTTGCAGCCGAGGCCGCCCGGCTCGAAGCCGTTGCCGCCGGTGCCACCGTTCGCCGCGTTGCCCGACCAGCCCGCGGTGCCGTTGGCCCCGTTGCTGCCCTGGCCGCCGGTGCCGCCGTTGACCGTGACGGTGTTGAACGTGAGCGCCGAGGTGGACGACTTCACGGCGACGCCGTAGGAGTTGAGGCCGGGGCCCGCCGCGACGCCGTTGACCACGAGGTCGGCGATCTTGGTGGGCGTCGTGATGCCGACGGCGAGGATGCCGACGGGACCGTTGACGGCGGCGTTGAACGAGGCCGTGATGTTGGAGTTGCCCGCGCCGGCCTTGTGCCAGTTGGACGACTTGTAGTGGCCGCCGATCTCGAAGCCCGCCGCGACCGTGAACGCGGGGTAGGTGCCTTCGGCGACCTGGATCTGGGTGCGACCGAGCACGCCGGCCCGGGTGATGCCCTGGTTGATGGTGCCGCAGGGCTCGCTGATGTCGCCGCAGGTGGAGGAGTCGCTGCTGAGGGCGCTCACGAAGACCACGTTGGAGGCGATGCCGTCCTGGCCGTCGCAGTTGGAGTCGATGTCGTCACCGACGGAGTCGACGGTCTGCGCCGGGTTGATCGATGCGTCGTTGTCGTTGCAGTCGACGGCGGTGTTGTACCCGTCGCCGTCGTTGTCGGCCAACGTCGTCGTCGTGGTCGAGGTGGTCGTGGGAGCGGCCGTGGTCGTGGTGCCACCGCCGCCGGTATCGGGCGGACAGGCCGTCGCGACGAGCGCGAGCAGGCCGACCGCCGGCAAGAGAGCACGACGTACGCGCATGGTTGATCCCTCCAAAGGTGCTCACCGCCCCTCGGTGAGTCTTCCTTTCATAATCCGGATGGCCCAGGAGGTCAATGAATCACGGGGAATGACGGGTGAAATAACCGCCGTTCAGCCCGTTCCCCCGTGCGGTGGCGACGGACCTCAGAAGAGGGTGACGGGGGTGCCCACCGGTGCGATGCCGCTGTCCCAGAGGAAGTTGATCTCCTGGTTGGTCATGCGCACGCAGCCGTGGCTGGCCGGGTAGTTCGGGACGCTCGGCGAGCCGTGCAGCGCGTAGCCACCGGTGAAGTACTTCGGGCGCCAGAGCTGGCCGAGGGCCGACACGCGCTGGCCGTTGATCTGCCGGGTGATCCGGTACGACCCACGCGGCGTCGGGGTGGACTTCTTGCCGCTGGAGATGTCGAAGACCCACATCACCACGCCGTTGTCGGAGATCGTGAGGATCTGGCGGCCGAGGTCGACCTCGATGAACCGGCCGGTCTTGCCGACCTTGGTGACGGCCTTCTCCATGGATGCGCCGAGGACGAAGCGGGTGAGCGGATCGAGGCGACCCGAGCGCGGCAGACCGGAGTACTTCTGGAACGCCGTGAGCGCGTGCGTGGTGGATGCGCCGAACGCGCCCGGGAAGTCGGAGAGCCAGAACCCGCGGGCCGAGAGCGTCACCTGCATGAGGAACACCTCGCCGCCGCGAGCGCCCTGCGAGAGGGTCGCTCCCGAGAGCGGCAGGTAGTGCAGCGTGACCGGCGCGGGCGGGGCCGGGGGAGCCGGCGGCGTCGTCGTGGTCGTGGTCGCCGGCGTCGTCGTGGTCGGCGGCGTGGTGGTCGTGGTCACCTGGGCCGGCGCCGCGCCCGCGGTGCCGGCGGTCGCCACGAGGAACGATGCCCCGACGACGAGGACGGTGGCGGCGGCGCCGAGCGCGGCGCGAGGGCGGGAGAGCGTGTGCATGGAGGGCGAGCGTACCGGCTGACGACACGAGGCCTCTAGTTGGTAGGTTGCCGACATGAGCCGTCCCGGAACCCTCGGTGAACTGAAATCGTCCGGCTGGACGTCCACCTCGGTGAAGGAGGAGATCCGCCGCAACGCCATCGCCCGGATCCGCGCCGGGGTGCCGCTGTTCCCCGCCGTGCTGGGCTACGAGGACACCGTCGTGCCGCAGCTCGAGAACGCGCTGCTCGCCGGTCACGACATCGTGTTCCTCGGCGAGCGCGGACAGGCGAAGACGCGGCTCATCCGCTCGCTCGTCGAGCTGCTCGACGAGTGGATGCCGATCATCGCCGGGTCGGAGGTCAACGACGATCCGCTCGCGCCCATCTCGCGCTACGCGATCCACCTCCTCGCGGAGCACGGCGACGACACCCGCATCGACTGGGTGCACCGCTCGGACCGCTACGGCGAGAAGCTCGCCACCCCCGACACCTCGATCGCGGATCTCATCGGCGAGGTCGACCCGATCAAGGTCGCGGAGGGCCGGTACCTCTCCGACGAGCTCACGTTGCACTACGGCCTCGTGCCCCGCACGAACCGCGGCATCTTCGCGATCAACGAGCTGCCCGACCTCGCGGAGCGCATCCAGGTCGGCCTCCTCAACGTGTTGGAGGAGCGCGACATCCAGGTGCGCGGCTACAAGATCCGTCTGCCGCTCGACGTGATGCTCGTGGCGTCGGCCAACCCGGAGGACTACACCAACCGCGGTCGCATGATCACGCCGCTGAAGGACCGCTTCGGCAGCCAGATCCGCACGCACTACCCGCTCGAGGCCTCGACCGAGGTCGAGATCATCGCCCAGGAGGCGCAGCCCTTCGTCGCCGAGGGCCTCACCGTCGACGTGCCCGACTTCATGAGCGAGATCGTCGCCACCTTCAGCCACCTCGCACGCGCCAGCAGCAACATCTCGCAGCGGTCGGGTGTGTCGGTGCGGCTCAGCGTCTCCAACCAGGAGAGCCTGGTCGCCAACGCCGCCCGTCGGGCGCTGCGCGCCGGCGAGTCGCGCGTCGTGCCGCGGGTGTGCGATCTCGATGCCCTTCCGGCGTCGACGGCGGGCAAGGTCGAGATCGAGTCGCTCGAGGAGGGCCGCGACGGCCAGATCATCGACCAGCTGATCAACGGCGCGGTGCTCACGGTGTTCCGTGAGCGGGTCGCGCCCGAGCACCTGCTCGACGTCGTCGAGGCCTTCGACGGCCGAGCGCCCGTCGAGACGGGAGAGGACATCCCCGCATCGGCCTACGTCGCGCTCTGCGACGACATCCCGGCCCTGCGTCGGGCGGCGGCCTCGCTCTCGAGCGCCGAGACGCCCGAGAACATCGCGAGCGCGGTCGAGCTGGTGCTCGAGGGCCTGCACCTGTCGAAGCGGCTGAACAAGGACGCGGTCGGCGGAAGGGCGCAGTACCGGGCCCGTGGCTGACGTCGTGGCGCCGCCGGCGCCCACCGAACCGGCGCCCGACGACCGGGCCGTGGTCGTCCGCGGGCTCACGAAGTCGTTCGGCGACAAGATCGCCGTGCACGGCGTCGACCTCGACGTGCCGCGTGGCTCCTTCTACGGGCTCGTCGGGCCGAACGGCGCGGGCAAGTCGACCACCATCAAGATGTGCACGGCGCTCCTCCGGCCCGATGCGGGGGAGGTGTGGATCGACGGCATGAGCGTGTGGGCCGACACGCACGAGGCGAAGCGCCGCCTCGGCGTGCTGCCCGACGACCTGCCCCTGTTCGAGCGCCTCACCGGCGACGAGTTCCTCACGTTCCTCGGCATGTTCCGCGGCCTGGAGGCGGACGTGGTGGCCGAGCGTTCCCGCGAGCTCCTCGAGGTGCTCGACCTCACCGACGACGCGCGGGTGCTGGTGGCCGACTACTCGACGGGCATGCGCAAGAAGATCAGCCTCGCGGCGGCCGTGCTGCACGCGCCCCGCGTCCTGTTCCTCGACGAGCCGTTCGAGTCGGTCGACCCGGTGTCGGCGCGCACCATCCAGGACCTGCTCCGGAGCTTCTGCGGCGCCGGCGGCACCGTCGTGCTCTCGAGCCACGTGATGGACACGGTCGAGCGGCTGTGCGACCACGTGGCGATCGTGGCCGCGGGTCGCATCGTCGTGCGCGGCTCGGTCGACGAGGTGCGCGGCGGTCGCCGGCTCGAGGACGTGTTCATCGACGCCGTCGGCGGGTCGCACGTCGGCTCGTCGTCCCTCACCTGGCTGGGTACGGACGGCTCGGCGTGAGCTCGGGCGCCGTCAGCCCCACGTGGGTGTTCGTGCGGTTGAAGTACCGGCTCGTGATCAACGGCGTCCGCCGGATGACGCGCTCGAAGTGGTCGCGTCTCGGGTTCGTGCTGTCGCTCCTCGGGGCCGCCGGCGCCGCGGTGTTGGGACTGGTGGTCGCCGTCGGCCTCCGCAGCCACTGGACCCTGGCCGAGCAGCACCGCGTGCTCGTGCTGGCCACTACCGCGATCGTGTTCGGCTGGTGGTTCGGCCCCGTGCTCAGCGGTGGCGTCGACGAGACGATCGACCCCGCTCGGCTGTCGTTGATCCCGCTGTCGCGCTCGGAGATCAGGCGGGGCCAGATCGCCGCGGGGTTCGTCGGCATCACCCCGTTGATGGTGGTCACGTGGGTGGTCGGCATCGTGATCGGCATGTCCCGGTCGTGGTCGGTCGTGCCGCTCCTCGCGTTGTGCGGGGTCGTCGTGCTGCTCGCCGCGCTGGTGGGTAGCCGCTCGCTGTCGACGTCGCTGGCCCGCATGTCGCGGTCGCGACGCGGCGGCGACCTCGCCGCGCTCATCGCGGTGCTCGGCGGTTCGGCGGTGTTCGCCGGCCTGCAGCTCGTCCGCTTCGTCAGCCCCGAGCAGCTCGAGGCCGCCGCCCGCGTCGCCCGGTGGACGCCGCCGGGGATGGCCGGCGAGGCGTTCGAGCTCGCGAGCCGTGGCGACGCGCTCCCGGCGCTCTGGCGGATCGCGGTCCTCGCGGCCGTCGTGGTGGTCGCCGGCTGGTGGTGGGCGCGGCAGCTGGATCGGCTGCTGTCGGAGAGCGGCGACTCGCGCGGTGGCCGGCTGGAGCTGGACGACCGGTCGACCCTGGCCATCTTCGGCGGAGCGGTGCGCCGACGTCTTCCGCACACGGCATCGGGGGCGGCGGCAGCCCGCGAGCTCATCTACCTCGTGCGGTCGCCGGGTCGTCGTGCGGCAATGCTCGGCGTCACCGTGCTCGGGCTCGTCTACGTCGCATTCTTCGTCGCGCAGGGTGGGAGCAGCACCACCGTCGTGATGGCGGCGCCGGTCGCGATGCTGTTCGCGCTGCAGTACGCGTCGAACCAGCTCGGGGTCGATCCGGGAGCGTTCTGGCTGGAGGTCTCGGTCGGGCCGCCGGGCTGGGCGCGGTGGGTCGGTCGCCAGATGCTCGGCGTGCTCGCCGTGCTGCTGCCGGTGACGGTGGCGGCGACGATCCTCGCGGCGTGGACCGGCGGGTGGACCGAGTTCGGGGTGGTGATGGTCACCATGGTGGGCGCATCGCTGTCGATGGTCGGCGTGGGGTCGTTCCTGTCGCCGATGCTCGTCACGCCGGTGCCCGACAGCGGCAACCCGTTCGGTGGCCGGCAGGCGATGTCGGGTACCGGGTGCTCGGCGGCCGTCGTCGGCATGCTCTACCTGGTGCTCGTCGGCGTCGTGGTCGTCCCGCCGGAGTTCGCGCTCCGCTGGGCGTGGCGGTACCAGCCGGTGTGGCTCACGATCCTGATCGGCGCGGCGACGATCGGCCTCAACCTCGCGCTGTGGTGGGTCGCAACCGTCACGGCGGTGCGGCAGCTTCCCGATCGCGAACTCGAGGTGCTGATCCGGCTCGACCCGCGGCTCAACGTCTGAGGCGGACGTTCCGGCGCGTCTGGCAGAGTGACGCGATGACGGAGATCTCTGCGGAGCAGTTCGGCGAGTCCTTCACGTGGGGGGTCGCGACGGCGGCGTACCAGATCGAGGGCGCCTGGAACGTCGACGGCAAGGGGCCGTCGGTGTGGGACGAGTTCACCCACGGCCGGGGCCCGCTCGGCATCCCGCGCATCAAGGACCGCGCGACGGGCGACGTGGCCACCGACTCGTACCACCGCTACGAGGAGGACATCGCGCTCGTCGCGGCGATGGGGTTCGGCGCCTACCGCTTCTCCATCTCGTGGCCGCGGGTGATGCCCGACGGCACGGGAGCGGTCAACCAGGCGGGTCTCGACTACTACTCCCGCGTGGTCGACGCGTGCCTGGCCGCCGGCGTGGAGCCGTGGGTCACCCTCTACCACTGGGACCTGCCGGCAGCGCTCGAGGCTCGCGGCGGCTGGACCAACCGCGAGGTGATCGGCTGGTTCGCCGACTACGTCGGCACCGTCGTCGCCGCGCTCGGCGATCGTGTGACGAACTGGATGGTCTTCAACGAGCCGCTCAGCTTCACGATGCTCGGGTACCTGCTCGGCGCGCACGCGCCGGGCCGCCGCGGCCCCGCCGCGTTCTGCGCGGCAGCGCACCACGTGAACCTCGCGACGGCGGAAGGCGCGCGTGCCGCACGGGCGGCGACGCCTCGTCCGGCCTCGGTCGGCACCACGCAGTACCTGTCGCCGATCCTGGCATCGGGCATCGGTCCCCTCGCCGGCATCGCGGAGCGGTCGGGCGACGCGCTCGTCAACCGGCTGTTCCTCGAACCGAACCTCGGCCTGGGCTACCCGTGGGACGACTGCGGCCTGTTGCGCGGCGTGCGGAAGTTCCACCGCTCCGGCGACGACGAGCTCGCGACGATCGACCTCGACTTCCTGGGGGTGCAGTACTACACGCGGCTGAAGGCGCCGTGGCTGCCGATCCCGGGCATCTGGACGATCCCGCACTTCGGCGCCGACCGCTCGTGCGAGCTCACGTCGATGGGGTGGGAGGTGCGCCCGGAGGGACTCGGCATGGTGCTCGACCGCGTGCACTCCTACGGCGCGTACTCGCGCATCGTGGTGACCGAGTCCGGCGCGTCGTTCGACGAGCACCTGGTGGAGGGCGCCGACGGTCCGCGTGTCGCCGACAACCGGCGCATCGCCTACTTCCAGCGCCATCTGGCCGAGCTCCGTGCCACCGTCGACCGCGGCGTTCCCGTCGAGGGCTACTTCTGCTGGTCGCTGCTCGACAACTTCGAATGGACGTTCGGCTACCGCCCCCGCTTCGGCCTCGTGTACGTCGACTACGAGACGCAGCAGCGCACGATCAAGGACTCGGGCCGCTGGTTCGCCGCCATGTTGGGCGGCACGGCAGGGGAGTAGGTTTCGTCCATGACACGCCGCTTCCGATACTCGCCGTGGGACGGGACGCAGCGCGGCTTCGAGCTCGACGCCTCCGACATCATGGAGCAGCTCACCGACGACCTGCTCTACCACGGCGATCTCAACGCCGCGTTGCGCCGGATGCTGCAGGACGGATTCCGTGACCGCAACGGCGAGCACATCCAGGGTCTGCGCGAGATGTTGGAGAAGCTGCGGGCCGAACGCCAGGAGCGTCTCGACCGGTTCGACCTCGGTGGGGTGTTCGACGACATCGCGCGGGAGCTCCGCGAGGTGGTGGAACAGGAGCGATCCGCCCTCGACGATCTGGCCGAGGAGGGCCGGTCGTCGGGCGACGACCGTCGTCGCGAGCTCACCGACCAGGTGGTCGCCGAACGGAACATGCAGCTGGAGATGCTGCCGAACGACCTCGCCGGACAGGTGCGCTCGTTGCAGAACTACGACTTCACGTCCTCGGACGCGCAGCAGAAGTTCGACGAGCTGGTCGATCGCCTCCGCCAGCAGCTGATGCAGCAGGCCGTCGACCAGATGTCGGGCGCGATGAGCGACATGTCGCCCGAGGACATGAGTCGCATGAAGGACATGCTCGCGGCGCTCAACGACATGCTCGCCCAACGTGCGGCGGGGGAGGAGCCGGACTTCGACGCCTTCATGGAGCAGTTCGGCGACTTCTTCCCCGAGAACCCCCGCACTCTCGACGAGCTGCTGGAGGTGATGGCGCAGCGCATGGCCGCCATGCAGGCCATGTTGAACTCGATGACGCCGGAGCAGCGTCAGCAGCTGATGGACCTCTCGAACCAGCTGATGGAGGACATGGACCTCGCCTTCCAGATGGATCAGCTGGGCCAGAACCTCCGCGGGATGTTCCCCGACGCGGGGTGGCAGAACAGCTACGACTTCAACGGGGTCGACCCGCTCGACTTCCCGCAGGCGATGCAGGCGATGAGCGATCTCGGCGACCTCGACCAGCTCGAGAACCTGCTGAAGGGCACGGTGAACCCCGGCGCCCTGGCCGAGGTCGACATCGACCGGGCTCGCGAGCTCGTCGGCGACGAGACGGCGGAGTCGATGGCCAAGATGGCGGAGCTGGCGAAGATGCTGCAGGACGCGGGCCTCATCGACAACACCGAGGGTCGTCTCGAGCTCACGCCCGAGGGCATGCGCCGGCTCGGCCGGAACGCGCTGGCGGAGCTCTTCAAGAAGCTGTCGAAGGACATGCTCGGCGGTCACCAGATCGACCGCATCGGCATCGGGCACGAGCGCACCTACGACACGAAGGCCTACGAGTGGGGCGACCCGTTCAACCTGAACATCAACCGCACGATCGGCAATGCCGTGCGTCGCCGATCGAGCGAGGGTCGTACGGGCGGTCCGGTGCGGTTGACGGCCGACGACTTCGAGATCGAGCAGACCGAGCAGCTGGTGCGTACGGCAACGGTGCTCATGCTCGACCTGTCGCTGTCGATGCCGATGCGCGAGAACTTCCTGCCGGCGAAGAAGGTGGCGATGGCGCTGCACTCGCTCATCTCGATGCAGTACCCCCGCGACTACCTCGGCATCGTCGGGTTCAGCGAGGTGGCGCGGGTACTCGAGGCGCACCAGCTTCCCGAGGTGAGCTGGGACTTCGTCTACGGCACCAACATGCAGCACGGCTTCGTCCTGGCCCGGCAGCTGCTGGCCCGCCAGCACGGCACGAAGCAGATCATCATGATCACCGACGGTGAGCCCACGGCCCACATCAACTCCTACGGCGAGCCCGAGTTCCACTACCCGCCGATCCGGGCGACCGTGGACGCGACGCTGCTCGAGGTGTCGCGCTGCACCCGTGAGCACATCCGCATCAACACGTTCATGCTGGACGCCGATCGCGGGCTGCAGCACTTCGTGGAGCGGATGACCGAGCTCAACCGCGGTCGGGCCTTCTTCACGTCGCCGGAGACACTCGGCGACTTCGTTCTGGTCGACTTCCTCGAGCAGAAGCGGTCGATGCTCCGAGGCCGACGCGCCGGGTGACGCGGCCTCCGTCTCACCCCGATCTCCCCTTGCGTCGGTGCCGAGAAACGACAATGATACGGGCTGAACACGTATGTAATTACGCGGGGGTAAGGACGGGATGGCTGTGGCGATGAATGAGGAAGAAGACAACGGTTGGCAGCTTGCGGCGAACTGTCTCGGCGTCGACCCCGATCTCTTCTTCCCCGAGCGTGGCGCCTCCACCAAGGAAGCCAAGGCCGTGTGCCAGGGCTGTGAAGTCCGTGCCGACTGCCTCGAGTACGCGTTGGCGAACGGCGAGAAGTTCGGCATCTGGGGTGGCCTGAGCGAGCGTGAGCGTCGGCGCATCCGCCGTCAGCGCGCCCTCGCCCGTGCGTCCGAGGCCGCCCGTTCCGCTACGGCCTAGGTCGCAGCGTCGCCGTCGGCGTGACGACGGCATCCATCGGGACGTCCCACGCCTGCGGTTCGAGCCCGGTCACGATCTGCTCGGCGTAGACGAGCGCGACCAGCGACGGCCCCGACGTCCGGCGCGCGCCGAGATGCGACGCGAACGTGCGGTCGTACCAGCCGGCCCCCATGCCGAGCCGGTGACCGGTGCGGTCGACTGCGACCGCCGGAACGATCACCAGGTCCATGAGGTCGGCGTCGACCGAGTCGCGGTCGGCGGGCTCGTCGATGCCGTACCGGTTGCGGACCCAGGCGGTGGTGTCGTCGAAGGCCGCGAAGCGGAGGAGATCCCCGGCGAGCACGGGGAGGTAGGTGGTCTTGCCGTCGGCGCGCGCGGCGTCGGCGATCGCAGCCGGGTCGAGCTCGCCGTCTGTGGCGCGGTAGACGGCGACGCGTCCGGCGCCGGACCACTCGGGGAGCGCACGTACCTGCGCGACGACGGCGTCCGCTGCGACGCGTCGACGGGCCGGCTCGATCTGCCGGCGGACGTCACGCAAGTGCGCCCGCAGCGCGGACGGGTCGGCCGTCAACGATCCTCCATGGCCGCAGGTTAGGGTGACGGCATGCCACAAGGTGCCGACTGGATCGTGATCGTGCTCGTCGTGCTCGTGCTGTTCGGAGGGACGCAGATCCCGAAGTTGGCACGTTCGCTGGGCCAGGCTCAGAAGGAGTTCAAGGCCGGGCTCAAGGACGGCGACGACGAGGCGACGTCCGACAAGAACTGAAGGTCCGTCAGCCCGCTGCGACCGGCTGAGCCGCGCCCTTGCCCGCGCGGCTGCGGATGATGCGGCGACGCTCCCGCTCGGAGCAACCACCCCACACGCCGTGGTCGATGCGCTCGGCGATCGCGTACTCGAGACACTGGACCTTCACGGGGCAGCCCTCGCAGGCCCGCCGGGCGATCTCCACGCCGACACCGTCGGAGGGGAAGAACATGGAAGGATCGCGATGAGCGCAGTTGCCGTGGCTCATCCAGCTGGTCTCGGCGAAATCGTTGGTGTGCATATGGCCTCCCGCTGCCCGGTGGAATCCCCGGTGCAGATTGCGTGTACCCAGCATGCGGGGTTTGCACTCCCACGCCGCACCCAGCACTGAGATGGCTCTCAGAACGGGGCCCTCGCGCTGAGCCGTGTCACAGGTGACCTTGCGCACGGGGTGCCGACGGCACAGGTGGGGGTACATACTTGCGGTGCGATCAAGGAGTACCGATGTCGTTTGATCCCTTTGCGCCGCCGCCACAGCAAGGGCCGCCCCAGTTCCCCCCGCCGTCCGGCCCGCCTGCGTACTTCGGCGCGGCCCCAGTCGGCCCGCCGAGCGGCCCCCCGGTCGGCCCGCCCACCGGGCCTCCGCCCGCACCGCTCTCCGCTCCGCCCGCCGGCGCCGGCACCCCTCCGCCGTTCGGCGGGGGCGCCGCCCCGTTCGCTCCGCCCACCGCTGCCGCACCGCCGGCATCCGCTCCCGCTCACTCGCGGCCGTGGTTGGTCGCCCTGGGGGTCGGCGCGCTCATCGGGGCGGTCGTCGCCTCGCTGGTCGGCGGCGCCATCTACGTGTCCTCGGTCAAGACTCGCACCAGCACGGTGGTCACCGCCGGGTCGTCGACGCGCCCGCCGGTCACGATCGCCGGCGCGCCGCTCGACATCGGTGCGCTGCTCGACAAGGTGAAGCCGTCGGTCGTGTCGATCCAGATCAGCGCAGGCACCTCGGGTGAGGCGGCCGGTTCGGGGATCGTCGTCGACGACAAGGGCACCGTGTTGACGAACGCCCATGTGATCGCCGGGGCCGCCGGGTCGAGCACGGCGATCAGCATCGTCTTCCACGACGGCGACAAGCGGCCGGCGACCCTGGTGGGGAGCTTCCCCGACCAGGATGTGGCGCTCGTCCGCACCACCGAGCCGAAGGCCACCACGGCCGCCGACCTCGGGAGCTCGGACCAGTTGCAGGTCGGCGACGACGTCATCGCCATCGGCAACGCGCTCAACCTCGGGGCGCAGCCCAGCGTCACGAAGGGGATCGTGTCGGCACTCAACCGCGCCCTGTCCGCCGAGGGTGAGCAGCTCGATCACCTCATCCAGACCGACGCCGCGATCAACCCCGGCAACTCCGGCGGCCCGTTGGTGAACGCGTACGGGCAGGTCGTGGGCATGAACACCGCGATCATCCAGAACAGCCAGAGCGTGGGCTTCGCACTGTCGATCGACGCCGTGAAGCCGTTGATCCAGGACATCGAGAACGGCAAGGGGGCGGTGAGCGGCGACAGCCCCTTCCTCGGCGTGGTCACCACCGACCTCTCCGACCAGTCCGCCGACGTGATCAGCCAGTTCCGGATCCAGGTCGACGCCGGAGCGTTCGTCGCCGACGTGCAGGCGGGCTCGGCGGCGCAGACGGCCGGGCTGCAGCCCGGCGACGTCATCACCGCGATCGACGGCAAGAAGGTGGACGCCAACGAGGACGTGGGAGCCGACATCCGCGACCGCAAGCCCGGCGACCGCATCACGATCACCTACGAGCGCGACGGGTCGTCGAGGTCCGCCGACGCCACCCTGGGTCGCCGCGGCGGCTGAGGCCCGGCGTCCGTCCACTACACTTCTCCGAGCTTTCTATCCAGGAGTCCCTCATGTCCGACATCGCGCCCCTGAACACCGAGCCGCCCCGCGCGTCCGTCACGGTGGTGTACCTCGGCCCGGTCGCGCCGCACTGGGACGTCCGCTCCGACTTCGGCGAGAAGGCGCTCGTCGACGAGTTCCATCGTCGGCTCAACGCCCGTCTCATGCTCGTGCCGCCGCACGATCCGCAGTTCCGGCGCAACCGCGAGCGGGTCATCCGCGACGCCGAGCGCGAGAACATCATGCTCGCCTGGGATCCGCCCGAGCTCGCCGACTCCTACAGCTCGCGCTGATCGAACACCGCCCTCGCCAGATCGGCGTCGGCGGGATAGCTGAGCAACGTCTCCTCGCCGGGCCCGATCCATCGGAGCTCGTCGACCTCGTCGTTGGCGACGAAGTCGGCGGCGACGTCGCCCACGGGCTCCATGAGGAAGTAGCGCACCCGCTTGTCGCGGAGCGTGCCGCGGCGATCGGTGACGCGGTAGGCGACACGGCCGGCCTCCCCGACGATCCGGCAGCGCAACCCGGTCTCCTCGAACACCTCGCGCATCGCGGCGTCGCGGTGCGACTCGCCGGTCTCGAGGTGGCCCTTCGGCAGCGACCAGTCGTCGTGGGCCGGCCGGTGGACCACGGCGACCCGTCCGGCGGTGTCGACCACCACGCCGCCGGCGGCGCGCACCGGCGGCCGGTCGTCGTCCGGCACGATCAGCGGCCCTGCGATGCCCAGGTGCGGGCCATGTCGTGCAGCTCGAGCTGGGAGTCGCGCTCGTTCACCGTGGGCACCTTGCGCCAGGTGTCGTTCGTGAGCGACCAGGCCAGCATGTCGTCGGTGAGCTGCGTGGACAGCACGTCGTCGAGACGCTCGAGGAGCGTCGGGTTCACCACCGTGATCAGCGCCTCGACGCGGCGATCGAGGTTCCGCGGCATGAGGTCCGCCGACCCGAGGTGGATGCTCGGGCGACCGTACCCGGCGCCGTTGGCGAAGCGGTACACCCGGGAGTGCTCGAGGTAGCGCCCGACGAGGCTGCGTACCCGGATCGTCTCGGAGAGGCCCGGCACCTGCGGGCGCAGGCAGCAGATGCCGCGGACGATGAGGTCGATGCGGACGCCGTCGGCTGCGGCGGCGTAGAGCTCGTCGATCATGTCCGGGTCGACGAGGCTGTTCATCTTCATGGTGATGTGGCCCTCGCCTCGCGGGGTGTGGCCCACCGGCGCCGGGCGCTCGCCGCGGATGAGACCGACCAGGTCCGAGCGCATGTGATCGGGCGCCACGAGCAGCCGGAGGTACGACACGTCGCGGCTGTAGCCCGTGAGGAAGTTGAAGAGGTTCTGCACGTCGATCGCGACGTCGTTCGCCGCGGTGAACAGCCCGAAGTCCTCGTAGGTCCGAGCGGTGCGGGCGTTGTAGTTGCCGGTGCCGACGTGGCAGTAGGCGCGGACGGCGTCGCCCTCGGCGCGGGCGACCATGACGATCTTGGTGTGGGTCTTCAGGCCGACGAGGCCGTACACCACGTGCACCCCCGAACGCTCGAGGCGGCGGGCCCACTCGATGTTGTTCTCCTCGTCGAAGCGTGCCTTGAGCTCGACGAGCGCCACCACCTGCTTGCCCGCCTCGGCGGCGCGGATGAGCGAGGCGATGATCGCGCTGTCGCCGGAGGTGCGGTAGAGCGTGACCTTGATCGCCTGGGTGTGACGGTCGTTGGCCGCCTGGTGGATGAACTCCTCGACGGACGTCGTGAAGCTCTCGTAGGGGTGGTGCACCAGCACGTCGCCCCGGCGGAGGACGGAGAAGAAGTCGCCGGGCACGCCGTTGGCGGCGGTGAACGCCCGGGCGTCGACGGGCAGGGCGACGGGGAACTTCAGGTCGGGGCGGTCGAGCGCGTACACGGACCAGAGGCCGGCGAGGTCGAGCGGGCCGGCGTGGCGGTGCACCTGCTCGTCCTCCATCTCGAGCTCCCGCTGCAGGAGGTCGACCATCTCGTCGCTCATCGCCGCCGGCACCTCGAGGCGAACGGGCGTGCCGAAGCGGCGTCGGCGCACCTCGATCTCGACGGCCTCGAGCAGGTCCTCGGCGTCCTCCTCCTCCAGGTCGAGGTCGGCGTTGCGGGTGACCCGGAACGTCTGGTGCTCGTCGATCACCATGCCGCAGAACAGCCGGTCGAGATGGGCGGAGATGACCTGCTCGAGTGGGACGAGTCGCTCGCGGTCCTCGGTGACGAAGAAGCGGGGCAGGGAGGCAGGCAGCTTCAGACGGGCGAACCGCTGCTCGCCGTCCTCCGGGTCGTGCACGCGGATCGCCAGGTTGAGGGAGAGGTTCGAGATGTCGGGGAAGGGGTGGCCGGGATCGACCGCGAGGGGGGTGAGGATCGGGAAGATCCGGCGGTCGAACTCGGCCCGCAGGAACTTCTGGTCGGCGTCGTCGAGCTCGTTCCACTGGCAGAACCGCACCCCGGCCTCCGCCAGCGCCGGCACCAGCTCGTTGAGGAAGATGCCGTCGGCGCGACGGGTGAGCACCGCCACCTGGCCCGAGATCAGCGTCATCTGCTGGCTCGCCGTGAGCCCGTCGGGGCTCAGGTCGGCCACGCCGGCCTCCACCTGGTCGAGCAGGCCGGCCGCCCGCACCTGGAAGAACTCGTCCAGGTTCTGGCTGAAGATGGCCAGGAACTTGGCGCGTTCGAGCGGCGGAACAGTCGGATCGGCGGCGATCGCCAGGACGCGTTCGTCGAACTCGAGCCACGACAGCTCGCGATTGATGAACCGTCCCGGATCGCCGTCCACGTGGTGAATGGTACCGACGTGTCAAGACACTCCATCTGGCGCTCCGGGCCGCTCCGAGGGTCCCGACAGGCCCTGCGGGGCTCCCGGCGGGGTCGCATCGCCCAACGTTCCGGGAGCGTTCACCTCGTGTTCACCTGACCGGGGTCCCGCCGACATCGAGCCTGCGTACTTTTCGATCACGAAACGCCGGTCTGCGAGACTTTCGACGAGGTGGACACCCAGTGACGATGAACGATCGAGCCGGTCTCCCGAGCACCGCAGCCGCGCCGTCGACCGACGGCCGGCGACCGGAGGACGAGGAGATTCCCAGGGTGGTGACCGAAGCCGTCTTCGAGACTCGTGACCTGTCCGTCCTCTACTCGGGCTTCCGCGCCGTCCGCGACGTCAACCTCACGATCCGGCGTGGCGAGATCACCGCGTTCATCGGCTCCTCGGGATGCGGCAAGTCGACGGTGCTGCGCTGCTTCAACCGCATGAACGACCTCATCGACGGCGCGAAGGTCGAGGGCACGCTCACGTACCGCGGCGTCGACCTGTACGACCCGGAGGTCAACCCGGTCGAGGTGCGACGCCGCATCGGCATGGTGTTCCAGAAGCCGAACCCGTTCCCCAAGTCGATCTGGCACAACATCGCGTACGGGCCCCGCGTGGCCGGCGTGAAGAAGAAGTCCGAGCTCGACGACATCGTCGAGCGCTCGCTCCGGCGCGCAGCCCTCTGGGACGAGGTGAAGGACCGCCTCGACCAGTCGGCGATGGGCATGTCCGGCGGTCAGCAGCAGCGGCTCTGCATCGCCCGGGCCATCGCGTCCGAGCCCGAGGTGCTGCTCATGGACGAGCCGTGCTCTGCGCTCGACCCCATCGCCACCGCGCGGGTCGAGGACCTGATGCGCGAGCTGCGCGACGACTACACGATCGTGATCGTGACCCACAACATGCAGCAGGCGGCGCGGGCGTCGGACATGACCGCGTTCTTCGGGGTGGAGGTCAACGAGGAGGGCGACCGCCGCACCGGCATGCTCGTCGAGTGCGACGAGACGGCCCGGATCTTCTCGAACCCGTCCGACGAACGCACCGAGAACTACATCACGGGCCGGGTGGGTTGATGACCGACGCCGACCTCCGCATCGAGTTCCACGAATCGCTCGACGAGCTCCGCGACGACATCGTCCGGCTCGGCGCCCTCACCGTCGAGACCATCGGCAAGGGCACCGCGGCGATGCTCGACCGCGACCTCCAGGCGGCGCAGCGCCTGATCGACGGCGACGACCTCATCGACACGCTGGCGATCGGCATCGAGGAGAGCTGCTACCGCATCCTGGCGTTGCAGCAGCCGATGGCCCGCGACCTCCGGTTCATCGTGTGCTCGCTCCGTCTCGCGAGCGAGCTCGAGCGGTCGGCCGACCTGATGGTGAACATCTGCAAGGCGTCGCGTCGCATCTACGACGTCACGATGAGCCCGACCGTGCGGAGCCTCATCGAGGACATGAGCATCGAGGCGGCCTCGCTCACGCGGAAGGCGATCGATTCGTTCGTCGAGAGCGACGACGGCATGGCCTCCGCGCTCGACGACATCGACGACCGGCTGGACGACCTGCAGGTCGAGTTCATCGAGGCCGTGTTCAGCTCGCACGAGGACGCCCGCCTCGAGCTGCGGTCGGCCGTGCAGCTCGCGCTCGTCGGCCGCTACTACGAGCGCATCGGCGATCACGCGGTGAACATGGGCGAGCGCATCACGTTCATGGTCACCGGCTGGCTCCCCGAGCACGCCGCCGTCGCACGGCTCGAGCTGAAGAACCGTCGCGGCTCACCCGACGGGATGGGCTGACGTGGTCGCCGTCGTCATCGTCCTGGCGATCGCGCTCGCTGCGGCCGTCGCCGTCATCGTCGTGCTGCTGGGTCAGCTGAACGCTGCGGCCGCCCCGGTGCCCGCACCGGTCGAGGCGCCGGTGCCCGCCGTGCCGGAGGAGCCGTCGCTGTCCCGCCTCGTCGCGGCGCTCGACGCGCTCAGCCTGGGCGTCGTGGTCGCCGACGCCGACGAGGTGCTCGGGTTCCAGAACCGCTCCGCGCAGGCGATCCTGTCGTCGCGCGACTCGCGCTCGATCATCAACCGGGCGGTCCGCGAGCTGCTGGTCGCCGCCGTCCGCGGCGAGTCCGGCGAGCGCGAGATCGACCTGTTCGGCCCGCCGAAGGCCACCTACCTCATCCGCGCCGTGCCACTCGCCGCTTCGCCCGGCCAGGGCGTTCCCGGTGGAGGCGGCAGCGTCGCGGTGGTCGAGGACATCACCGAGCGCCGGCGTACCGACCAGGTTCGGCGGGACTTCGTGTCCAACATCTCCCACGAGCTCAAGACGCCGGTGGGCGCCCTCGGGCTGCTCGCCGAGACGCTCCGCGACGAGACCGACCTCCAGACGATCCGCCGGTTCACCGAGAGGATGGGCTTCGAGGTCGCACGCCTGTCGCGCACCATCGACGACCTCCTCGAGCTGAGCCGCATCGAGTTCGGCGACGACCTCTTCATCGACGAGGGTCCCGTCGGCGCGATGGTGGAGGAGGCCGTCGGTCGCTTCCGCAGCGCAGCCGAGGCGCGCGGCATCGAGCTGCGCACCGGCGGTGACACGTCCGTCGTCGTCCGCTGCGACGGCCGGCAGGTCACGAGCGCGGTCAGCAACCTCGTCGACAACGCGGTGAAGTACAGCCCCGACGGCGCGTCCGTCTCGGTCGACGTATCGGCGACCGACACCACCGTGTCGATCCGGGTGAGCGACACCGGCGATGGCATCCCGACCCGCGACCTCGACCGCGTGTTCGAGCGCTTCTACCGGGTCGACCGGGCGCGGAGCCGCGACACCGGCGGCACCGGGCTCGGCCTGGCCATCGTCCGGCACGTGGCGCAGAACCACGGCGGCGAGGTGTCGGTGCGCTCGAAGGAGGGCCAGGGGTCGGAGTTCACCCTCACCCTGCCGCTCGCCGGTCCGCACGGTCGGGTCGATCAGCAGCAGCAGCAACTCGAGCTGGAGCCAGACACCCCGGAGGTGCACGCGTGAGCGCGAACCCGGTGATCCTCGTCGTGGAGGACGAGGAGTCCTACGTCGAGGCCCTGAACGTCGGCCTCCGGCGCGAGGGGTTCGTCGTCGAGATCGCTCGAACCGGCCCCGAGGCGCTGAGCCGCTTCGAGGCGGTCGAGCCCGATCTCATCCTCCTCGACGTCATGCTGCCGGGCGTGTCCGGCGTGGACGTGTGCCGGGAGATCCGGTCGCGTTCGTCGGTGCCGATCATCATGGTCACGGCGAAGTCCTCGGAGATCGACACGGTCGTGGGCCTCGAGGTCGGGGCGGACGACTACGTGACGAAGCCGTACCGGCTGCGCGAGCTGGTGGCCCGCATCCGTGCGGTGCTGCGTCGCCGCAGTGGCTGGTCCGAGCAGGCGCCGCGCGAAGACCTGGTGACGGTCGGCGATGTCGAGATCAACGTCGACAGCCGCGAGGTGCACCTGGCGGGCAAGCTGGTCGCCCTGCCGTTGAAGGAGTACGAGCTCCTGCTCCTGCTGATGGAGAACCCGGGCCGGGTGCTCACCCGCGGCACGATCATCGATCGGGTCTGGGGCTACGACTACGTGGGCGACACCAAGACGCTCGACGTCCACGTGAAGCGCCTCCGGGCGAAGATCGAGGACGACCCCGCCTCGCCCACGCGGCTGCTCACGGTGCGCGGCGTGGGGTACAAGTTCGCGGCGTCCTAACATCGGAGGGTGACCGACACCCCCGCCGCCGACTGGCAGCCGCTGTCGAGGCCGGGGCGTCGAGGTCTCAACGTCGACTGGGACGCGCCGTTCCCGCGTCTCGCGCTCTGTCACCTGCTCTCGGTGTCGGGCGAGACCCTGGTGGTGCTGAGCCTCGCCGGCTCCTTCTTCTTCAAGGTCGATCCGTCGCAGGGTCGTCAGCGCGTCATCCTCGGCCTGCTGTTCACCATGGCGCCCTTCGCGCTGGTGGGCCCCTT
Organism: Acidimicrobiales bacterium; assembly: GCA_046331245.1. Lineage (GTDB taxonomy): Bacteria > Actinomycetota > Acidimicrobiia > Acidimicrobiales > Microtrichaceae > SSF14. Next base: position 674,037 of record JAXLRH010000001.1, read on the forward strand.
CATCGGTCCGGCGATCGACCGCGTGCGCGGCGGGCACCGTCGCGTGATCCAGCTCACCCTCGTGCTCCGCGTGGCCGTGGCCGTGGCGATGATGGTGGCGGTGATCGGGGACAGCTTCGCCCTGTTCCCGGAGGCGTTCGCGATGCTCGTGCTCGCGAAGACGTACCAGATCGCGAAGGCCGCACTCGTGCCGTCGGTGGTGGCGGGCGACCTGGAGCTGGTCGAGGCCAACTCGAAGCTGCAGCTGCTCAGCGGTCTGTCGGCCGTCGTCGCCGGCGGCATCGGTGGCGCCCTCCTCCAGATCGGTCCGGCCTGGGTTCTGGGCATGACGACGCTGACGTTCGTCGCCGCCACGGCGGCGTCGTTACGGCTGCATCTCTCCGACCGCGGCGAGGCGGACGAGGCCGCGGCCCGGGCGCCGGGTCACGTGCCGGCGCCGACGCTGCCGGGCCTCGCCGTCGCAGCCTTCAGCATGTCGACGCTGCGATTCGTCGTCGGGTTCCTCACCTTCCTGCTCGCGTTCGAGCTGCGGGGTGACGGCGGTGTGACCCCGCTGGCGCGGGCGGTGCACACCACGCTCGTGATCTACAAGCGCCTCAGCCCGCGCACGGTCGTGACGCCGCTCGAGGGGCCGCCGCCATCGTGGTACTTCGGCGTCGTCATCGCCGCGAGCGTGGGCGGAGGTCTGATCGGTGCGGTGCTGGCGCCACCGTTGCGCCGGGTGGCGGCCGAGGAGCGCATCCTGATCGGCGCCGGGGTGCTCGGCGCGCTCAGCGCCGTCGCCGCGATGCTGCTCGACGGCCTCGGGTCCTACGCGGTGCTGGCGCTCGGAATCGCCGTCGCGGCGGCGCTCGGCAAGCAGGCGTTCGACGCCGTCGTCCAGCGCGACGTCGACGAGTTCGACCGGGGCCGGGCGTTCTCCGGCTTCGAGGCCCGCTTCCAGATCACGTGGGTGCTGGGCGCCCTCGTGCCGTCGGTCGTGCACGTGCCCACCGACGTGGGCGCCGGGGTCATCGTCGTCTCGGCCGTGGTGGCTGCGGTGGCGATGGCCACCGGGATGCGCCCGGCGCTCGATCGCAGCCGCCCCGGCGACCGCATCGGCCGGCTCTACGTGTCGAGGTCGGGGAAGTCGGGGATGTCCGGCTCCTCGTCGAGCTCGGGCAACGGCTGATCGTCGTCGGTCAGGCCGATCCGGGCGAGCCACAGGCCCGGTGCGGCGAGCTCGTTGGGCGTCGGCAGGTGATCGACGTCGGACCAGAGCGCGGCGAGCGCCTCCTTGCCGCCGCGAGCGAACACGCCGTCGACGAACTCGGCGCCCCGGTCGATCTTGGACTGCGTGAGCTCGAGGCCGAACAGGCGCTCGACGAACCGGCTCGCCTCCGACGCCTCGACACGCCGACGGCGGAGGGCCTCGCTCACGCGCGGGTAGTCGCGGAGCAACCGGGTGCCGACGGTGTCCACGACCCAGTCGACGTAGCCCTCGATGCAGCCGACGAGCGTGTCGATGAGCGGCAGGATCTGCGACTGCCGCTCGGAGCGGATCGCGTTGAGCATGAACTCCGGGCTGGCCAGCGACGACTGGAGGCGCTCCATGGCCTGCGGATCGCTCATGTCGACGGGGCCGAGTCGCTCCTCCAGCGCAGCCGGGTCGGCCTCGAACCCGTCGGCGTGCCAGGTGAGGAGCTCGGTGAGGCGCTCGCGCACGTGGGGCAGCGAGAGCACGGCGTGGTGCGCCATCTCGTGGAGGCAGGTGTAGAGGCGCAGGTCGTCCAGCGGCAGCGACCACGCCTCGCCGAACTCGTCGATCGCGTTCGCCACGACGAGGAGCTCGTCCGACGGCGGCCTCGGGATCGGGAGGTCGTACGAGCCGAACGCCCTGGTGCCGAGCTGCCCGACGGTGGAACCGGCCATCGTGATGAGCATGATCGGCCCGATGAAGCCCGACATGTTGGCCATGAGCGCGCCCATGTCGACGCCGAGGCCGGGCGGCATCATCGAGTTGACCTCGTCGATGTCCTCGCCGGACAGCTCGTCGAGCTGGGCCGTCATCATGCGCCCCAGCGAGCCGGCGAGCTTCTCGAAGAGCGGTCGGTACGCGTCGACCGTCGCGGCCGCCCACTGGTGGCGGTTGACCGGGGAGATGGTGATGCCGGCGCCGGAGCGCGAGAGCGTCATGCCCGTCGCCTCGGCGATCTGCAGCTCGGCGACGCGCGCCAACTGCTCGAACTGCATGCGCACGAGCGGGTCGATGTTCGCCTCGGGTTCGCCCTCGCTCGCCATCGCGCCGGCCGCCTGACGGGCGTGCTCCCAGTTGGGGGCGCCGCCCAGGCCTCCGAGGCCGCCGAGACCGCCCGGGCCGCCGGCGCCGAACATCTGGAAGATCTGGTTGAGACCCTCGGTCATGTCGCCGAACGGGTTCGGCTCGGGATCGTCGTCGAAGCCGCTCGGATCGTTCACACCCGCATCGTAGGAGGGTGAGCGCACCCGGTCTGCTCAGGGAACGCCGGGCGTCTCAGGGAAACGTGGTGGTGCTGAACGCGGTCGAGTGCGGCGCTGCGGTCACGGGCACGCGCAACGTGACCATCCGGCGGTCGCGCCGCACGACCACGGGCACCGTGTCGTCGTCGGTGAGGCCGAGCAGGGTGCCCGCGAGGTCGTCGGAGGTGTGGACGGCGCGGCCGGCGACCGAGAGCACCTCGTCGCCGCGGGCGAGGCCGGCGAGCGCCGACCGGCTGCCGGGAAGCACGGCCGCGACGTCGAGGGTGGTGGGCGAGGACTGCTCGAACTGCGCGTCGATCGTGCCGTGCTGGGCGTAGCCGTCGAGCGCGATCTGCCGGCCCACACGGGCCGCGAGGTCGGCGGGGACGGCGTACGACATCTCGTCCTCTGCGTTGTCGTCGGCGGGAACGACGAGGCCGACCACCGACCGGTCGGTCGTGTCGACCGCCACCTCGGTGACGCCGGCCGGCCGGGCGGACGTGAGCACGGCGAGGCCCAGCTGCGTGGGGCCACCGGTGGTGAGCGACGAGTTGGTGCTGGTGACGCGGGTGGTCGCGTCGCCCCCGTAGGCGGCGGCGGTGGCCGAGTCGCCGGGGCGCACCATGCGCACGGTCTGGCCGAGGGTGGGGCGTCCGGTGCGGGCCGGGGTGGTGTCGCCGCCGGTGTCGAGGCGCAGGACGCTCAGGCCGGTGATCGCGTCGGTGCCGACCCGGGTGACCGTGGTCCACGACTCGTCGGTCGTCTCGACCGTGACCGACGTCGCCTCGAGATCGCCGGCGCCGCTGACCGGGAGGGTGGTCACGATGTCGCCGTGGCGGTCCACCACCATGCCCACCCCGTAGCTCGTGCTGCCGGCGGTTCGGAGGCGCAACGCCACGACGCCGTCGGGGGAGGTCGCGACGTAGGTCGTCGTGGAGGTGAGGTCGGCGCCGACGCTCTCGGAGGGAGTGCCGGCGAGGATCGTGGAGTCGCGGCCGCTCAGCAGACCGGTCGCCGCGAGCGCCCCGAACATGGCCAGCGCGCCGAGCGAGCTCGCGACGACCACGGTGCCGAGGGAGTAGCGGTGGCCGCGAATGGTGTGGGTGGCGTGGACCGGGGGAGCGGACGGCGACGCCGCGGCATGGGCGCCCAGCTCCGACGGGTGGCGCCAGAGACGATCGTCGGCGGGCGGCGGCGGGCGGCGCCCGCTGTCGTCATTCGGCCCCGTCGTCTCGAACACAGACATCGACACTACCGATCGGGTGCCGAACTGTGCCCGCGGCCGGATCGTCCGGCCGCGGTCATCTCCCGTACGCTGTCGCTCGTGGTACCCCCGAGCGATCGAGACGACTGGGTCGGCCTGAGCGCCGACGCCGTGGCGGCCGACGTCGCGTCGGCGTGGGTCGTCCTGCCCTCGTGCGGCGCGGTCGTCACGTTCTCCGGGCACGCTCGCGACCACTCTCCGGGCCGTCCCGAGGTCACCGGCCTCTCGTACGAGGCGTACGAGTCGCAGGTCGAGCCGCGCCTCGCGGCGATCGCGGGCGAGATGCGCAGGCGTTGGGCGCCGCTCGGTCGCATCGCACTGCTCCATCGGGTGGGCCCGCTCGACGTGAGCGACGTGGCCGTCGTCGTGGCCGTGTCGGCCCCGCACCGCGACGCCGCGTTCGAGGCGGCCCGGTTCGGCATCGACACGCTCAAGGAGACGGTGCCGATCTGGAAGCGCGAGACGTGGGCCGACGGAACGGACTGGGGCCTCGAGGCCCAACATGTGACCACCGCCGAGTCCGCCCGATGAACAACGCGCTCGTCTTCCTGGGCATCGCGCTCGCGATCGCCATCGTCGGCGGCGTCGTCGTGATGCTGCTGCACCGCAACCCCGAGGCGGCGTCGACGGACGGCGTCGACCAGTTCCAACGCATCATGGACGCCCTCGCCCCCGACGACGCGCCGCCCGCCGGCGACGATCGCTCGACGAAGAACGGGGAACGCTGACATGGCACGCGACCTCGCGATCGACCTCGGCACCGCCAACACGCTCGTGTACACGCGCGGCGAGGGCATCGTCCTCAACGAGCCGTCGGTGATCGCGCTCAACAGCCGGAACAAGGAAGTGCTGGCGATGGGCCGGGACGCCTGGCAGATGATCGGGCGGACGCCCAGCTACATCGTCGCCGTGCGGCCGCTGCGCAAGGGCGCCATCACCGACTTCGAGGTGACCCAGGAGATGATCCGCCTGCTGCTCAAGCGCGTGGGCGTCAATCGCTTCAACCGTCCACGCGTGGTGATCTGCGTGCCCTCGGCGATCACCGCGGTGGAGCGACGTGCGGTCATCGAGGCCACCAAGCGCGCCGGCGCCGCGGACGCGCACCTGCTCGAGCAGCCGATGGCGGCGGCGATCGGCGCGGGGCTCCCGATCAACGAGCCGATCGCGAACATGGTCGTCGACATCGGCGGTGGCACGGCCGAGACGGCGCTCATCTCGCTCGGCGGCATCGTGTCGCTCCGCGCTGTCCGGGTCGGGTCGTTCGATCTCGACGCGGCGATCATCACGTACATCCGCCGCGAGTACGGCATCGCGATCGGCGAGCAGACGGCGGAGGAGATCAAGGTCACGATCGGGTCGGCGGAGGCCACCGAGGACGAGGTGTGCGCCGAGGTCCGTGGTCGTGAGCTGATGAGCGGGTTGCCGCGCACCGTGCTGCTCACGCCGGAGGAGGTGCGCGAGGCGATCGCCGAGCCCGTGTCCACCATCGTCGACTCGGTCCTCTCGTGCCTGGGCGAGGCGCCGCCGGAGCTGGCACAGGACCTCATCAGCCAGGGCATCAACCTGGTGGGTGGTGGCGCGCTGCTCAAGGGCCTCGACATCCGCATCGCGAACGCCTCGGGTGTCGCCGTGCAGATGGTGCGCCAGCCGCTCGAGGCCGTGGTGCTCGGCGCCGGGCGCGTCATCGAGAGCTACGAGTCGCTGAAGGTCATGTTCATGGATTCGCGGGTCTGAGGCCGAGGGGCGCCGCGTCAGATCGCTAGCAGCTCCTCGGCGGCCTGACGCACCTGCCAGTCGACGTCGTCGGCCATCGAGCGCAACATCTCGTCGACGGCGTCGCCGTCGAACGCTGCGAGCGCCAGCACGGCGCGCCGTCGCACGGTCGCCTTGTCGGAGCATGCCGCAAGCACGGTGTCGCGCGCCGAGGGGTCACCGATCGAGCCGAGCGCCGCGACGGCGCTCTCGCGGCAGAGCGGGTCGTCGTGCCCGGCGCAGATCTCACACAGACGCGCGACGACGGCCGGCGTCGCGGGGAGGCACTCGCCGGCGACGAAGCACGCCACCTCGAGCACGGCGGGGTCGGCGTCGTCGAGCGCCGCGAGCAGGTCGATCTCCCGGGGCACGTCGCCGCCCCATCGGGCCGGAAGCGTCAGCAGCGCGCGGGTGCGCACGAGCGGTGAGGTATCCGCGAGTCCGGCGTGCAGGTCCGCGATACTGATCTGGCCCATTCGGGCGAGTGCGCCGATTGCCGACGCACGAAGCACATCATCGCCGGACGCCAGGCATGCCCGGGCTTTCGGTCCATCTTCGGCCCAGCCCGACACCACCGCGTCCCGTCTCGAAAGTTTCTGTGGACGCGGAGCCATGTACCGAGCCTAAACTCCAGGCCTTCCCCGTGCCTGCTTAAGGAGACGCGCTCGTGTCACACATGGTCATCTTCCAAACCCCCGACGGAAACCCGGGCTACAACCAGTTCGAGACCGTCGACGAGTCCATCGGCTTCGTCGAGAAGCTCCGCAACGAGCAGAACGTGCTCAACGCCCGGATCTTCAAGCTCGAGGAGTTGAAGTTCGAGTTCAAGCCGTACTTCCGCGTGCAGCTCGCCATGCTGAACGCCGGAGACGCCCCGGCCGCAGCCGCGCCCGCCGCTCCGACGACGGCCCCGGCCCCCGCCGCCACGCCGTTCGCTGCGGCCCCCGCCGGTGGCGACGCCCCTGCCGCGCCGGCGCCCCAGGGTGCCCCGGTGAGCAACATCGATTCGCCCGTCGGCCGCCCGGCCGGTGCCCCGACCGATCCTCCGGTCGCCGCCCCGCTGCCCAACGGCTCGTCGTTCGCCGGCGCCCCCGCCGAGGACGACCGCGGTCGCCGCGGCCTCTTCGGTCGCTGATCGATCCACCAACTGGTTCCGCGACCGCCAGCAGGAGCGGCGCGGCCCGAGCACCCTTCGACGGGTGCACATCCGACGACTGATGCGAGCAGAGCGCACCCGGCCCACGGCCTGGTGCGCTCGTTCGTTGTCGCCCCCGTCGTGTCGTCGGCCTGGTGGTCGAGTCAGCCCATCAGCAGGCTGACCACGAGCGCCACCGAGCCGATGACGGCGCCGATGGCCATGCCCAACCCGACGGTGATGAGGAGGAGGATCAGCCCGGAGCGCACCCGCTGGTACCAGCGGATGCGGACGTCGTAGCGGACGCCGGTGAGGCCGGCCTCGGAGGCTGAGGGAGACGTCAGCATCGGCGGGGCAGTCGTGGAGTGAGCCTGTATGGTGCCCGATGCACCGGAGGTCTCGGCAAGAGGGTTGGCGCGTTGACCGAACATCATGAAGGCTCCGAGGGCGGTTCCGAACGCGACGACGGCGATGCCGATCAGCAGGGTCGAGTCCATGAGTCGCCCATCGTAACCCCGCCCCATCGCCGCAGGGTGTGGCCCTGGTTCATTTTCCTCGCCGTGGCCGGCCTCACCATCGCGGTCTTCCTCGTGCCGATGCCGTACTACGTCGAGTCGCCCGGAGCGGTGCGCGCGACGCAACCGTTGGTGACCATCACGGGCCACCGCTCGTACACCTCGAAGGGCGTCGTGATGTTCACGACGGTGACGGAGCGCAAGGCCACGCCCTACTGGCTGCTGCGGGCCTGGCTCGACGAGACGATCGACTCGATCCCCGAGAAGGTCGTCGATCCGAAGGGCGATCGCGAGGCCGAGACGCGCATCGAGCAGCAGGAGATGGACCGCTCGAAGCTCACCGCCCTCACGGTGGCGTTCGCCAAGCTCCACCTGCCGCTCACCGTGACGGGGACGGGGGCGTTCATCCAGGAGCTGTTGAAGGGCTTCCCCGCCGAGAAGCTCCTCCGCCAGGGCGACGTGATCACCGCGGTGGACGGCTCGCCCGTGACCACGCTCGATCAGGTCCGCCCGCTGCTCACCGGCAAGCCGGTCGGCACCGACGTGACGGTCACGGTGCGACACCGATCCGACGGCTCGATCGACGACGTCGTCGTCCCGCTCGGCCGCAACGAGGAGGACACGAGCCGCGGGTACCTCGGCGTGGTGCTCCAGACGGCGGACGAGAAGGTGAACCTGCCGTTCGACATCAACCTCGATTCCGGCGCCGTGATCGGCCCGTCGGCGGGGCTGGCGTGGACGCTCGGGGTGATCGACCGCCTGACGCCGGGCGACCTCACCCACGGCAAGCGGGTGGCGGTCACCGGCACGATCGCCGCCGACGGGTCGGTCGGCCCGATCGGCGGGATCTCCCAGAAGGTGGCTGGCGCGATCGACGAGGGCGCGACGCTGTTCCTCTACCCGGCGTCCACCGAGCGGTCCGAGGTGAAGCGGATGAAGGCGATCGCCGGCGACCACATCACGGTCAAGCCGGTGGGCTCGATCGACGATGCGCTGCGGGTGCTCGATCCGTCGGGCCTCGGCGCCGCCAACGCCTGACGCCGGGCGGTATACCCCGCGACGGCGGGACTGGGTTCTAGCATCGGCGTCCATGAGTGTGTCCGGCGGCGCGTCCCCGATCGATCCCGGCGAGGCTGCGAATCGCGAGTTCACGCGTGTTCGCAAGGGGTTCGACCCCGCCGAGGTGCGTGCGCTGCTGGTGAAGTTGACCGACGAGGTGCGGCGACTGCGTGCCCGTGAGGAGGAGCTGTCGGCGGACCTGGAGCGCCGCGAGGCGGTGTCCACGGACTTCGACCACCTCGACCCGGCCGCCATCAGCCGTGCGCTCGGCGACGAGACCGTGCGCATCATCGACACGGCGCGCGAGGCCAGCGAGGAGATCCGCGCGAAGGCGGAGGAGAACGCCGGCCGGGTCGTGCGGGACGCCCACGAGCGGGCGAGCCGGCTCACCCGCGAGGCGCTCGAGGCCCGCGACGCAGCGGCCGCCGAGGCCGAGGAGCTCGGCACCACGTCGCGAGCCGAGGCGGAGGCGTTGCTGCGCGACGCTCGGGCCGAGGCCGAGGCGCTGCTCGCCGAGGCCGAGTCCGATGCTGCGTCCCTCCGTGAGGAGGCGGCGCTCGTGCTCGACGAGAAGACCACCGCCGCGCAGCTCGAGGCCGTGGAGATCCGGTCGAATGCCGAGCAGGTGCTGGCCGAGGCCGAGGAGTACGCCCGTCAGCGCCGTGCCGACGCCGATGCCGACGCCGAGGCGGCGGCGGCGCAGGCCGAGCTCGATGCCGAGGCCGTGCTCGAGGAGGCCCGTGAGGCCGGCCGCGAGATGATCCGCGAGGCGAAGGAGGCCCGCGAGCGCATGATCCGCGACCTCGCGGAGCGGCGTCACGCGTCGCGTCAGCAGCTCGAGGCGCTCCGCGCCGGTCGCGAGCGGCTCATCGAGGCCTTCGGCACCGCCCGGGAGGCGCTCGACGAGGCGACCGACGAGCTCGTCGACTCGCTCCCGTCCGCCCGCGAGGCCGCCGACGCCGCGGCCCGTGCCGTGCCCGACGACCTCGACGAGGCAGTGGTGGAGCTCGACACGCTCATCGCCGCCGGCGCCGACACCGACACGCTCATCGAGGGCGCCCCGGGTCTGTTCGACCACACCTCGTCCACGGCTCTCGACGACGCGGCCGATGCCGCGACCGAGGAGTCACACGAGACCGAGGGCAAGGGCGAGGCCGACGACGACGAGGCATCGAGCGACGTCACCGACGAGATCGCCGACGTCGACGCCTCCTCCGAGGCCGATGCCGACGACGTCTCCGACGAGGCCGTCGAGGACGTCGCCGACGAAGCGGTCGATGCGGAGGATGACGCTGAGGCAGCGGACGACGACGAGCCGGACGAGGATGTCGCCGACGACGCCGAGTCGGCCGTCGCACCCGTCGGTCGCCTCCGTCTCGTGAGCTCCAACGACGACGGCCCGTCGCCCGTTGGGCTTGAAGCGCTCACCGAGGCGACGGCGGTATCGGCCGTTGCGGCCGAGGCACCGAAGCCCGCCGAGCGCTCCGGTGAGGTGGAGGAGCTGTTCGCTCGCCTCCGCGCCGATCGTGGCGACGACCTCGATGACGACGACGACGAGGACGACGACGACCTCGACGAGGACGACGACTACGACGACGAGGACGATGACGACGACGATCACCGCGCCGAGGTGACCCCCATCTCCGCCGGTGCGGTGGTGATCGACCTGAGCGCCGTCGCCAACGCCGACGCGACGTCGGACGAGGGCGACGGTGGCGACGCCGAGGCCGACGAGCTCGACCCGGCGCACGCGCAGCAGGTGCTGCTCGACGAGCGCGACGCCGTGCTCGGAGACCTGTCGCAGGGCCTGTCGCGCCGCATCCGGCGGGTCGTGACCGACCAGGAGAACGAGCTGCTCGACCTCGTCCGCCGCCACCGCAAGCTCAAGGACTCCGATCACCTGGTGCCGAGCCTCGACGACCAGCTGATCGCGTACCGGACGGCGATCCACAAGGACCTGCGGGAGATCCTCGCCGCCGGTGCCAGGTTCCTCGCCGACGGGTCCGACGAGGAGGGCGCCTCGGCCGACATCGACCTGGAGGCCGGCCTCGACACGCTCATGACGTCGGTCGCCGAGTGGGCCATCGATCCGCTCCGCGCCAAGCTCGCCCGCGTCGTGGACGAGAGCGACGACACGTCGCCCGACCGCAGCGAGCTGGTCGACCGGGTGCGCGCCACCTACCGCGAGTGGCGCAACGACCGCATCGGTGAGCTCGCCGGCGACATCGCGACGCTCGCGTTCAGCACCGGCCTCATGGCGGCGGCGGCTCCCGGCCAGAAGCTGTGCTGGATCGTCGACCACGGCGGTCTGCCGTGCGCCGACGGCGAGGACAACCAGCTCGCAGGCCCGGTCGCCGTCGGCGAGGAGTACCCCACCGGCGACACGTGTCCGCCGGCGCACCCCGGGTGCCGGTGCCTGCTCGTCGCCGCCTCGAGGGCGGTCGTCGACTCCTGATCGGCGTGCTGCCGACATAACCACCTGCGCGGGCGCTGAGTAGTGTCGGCGCAATGCGCAACCCCCAGGACCTTCCACGTCGACGCCGCCGCTGGGGGGTTCCCGGGCGCGGCCGGAGCGTGCTCATCGGTCTGGCGGTGGTGCTGATCGTCCTGGTCTTCTCGCTGCGGGCGATCGCCCGCGTGTACACCGACTTCCTGTGGTTCGACGCGCTCGGCGTAGCGCGGGCGTGGGAGCGGCAGCTGCAGTACCAGGGCATCCTCGCGGTGCTCTTCTCGCTCGTGTTCTTCGTGCTGCTGAGCGTCAACCTCCTCATCGCCAACCGCATCGCTCCGGCGGTGGTGCCGCGTCGCACGGGCGACGAGCTCGTCGAGCGCTACCGCGAGCTGGTCGGTGGTCGGCAGCGCACGGTGTGGCTCACGGTGGCGGTCGGATTCGCGCTGATCGCCGGCGTGGGTGCGGCGTCGCAGTGGAAGAGCTGGGCGCTGTTCCGCTTCGGCGGCTCGTTCGGCACGAAGGACCCGCTCAACAAGGTCGACCTCGGCTTCTACGTGTTCAAGCTGCCGTTCCTCTCCTACGTGGTGAGCTGGGCGTTCGCCGCGAGCGTCATCGTGCTGCTGCTCGTGCTGATGGCCCACTACCTCACGGGCGCGGTGCACCTGCCGGGCACGGGCGCGGCGGCGAGCCGGGCCACCAAGACGCACCTCTCGGCGCTGTTCGCGCTGCTGGCGCTCGTGAAGGCGGCGGACTACTGGCTCGACCGGTATCGGCTCACGCTGTCGAACCGTGGCGTGGTGAGCGGCGCGTTGTACACCGACGTCAACGCCACGCTGCCGGCCACCATCCTGCTCGTGCTCATCGCCGTCCTGTGTGCGGCGACGTTCGTGGTGAACATCCGGCGCAAGGGCTGGGGCCTTCCGATGATCGCCCTCGGCCTCTGGGTGCTCGTGTCGATCGTGGCCGGCACGGTGTATCCGGCGGCGCTGCAGAAGCTGAAGGTCGACGCGAAGGAGTCGGCGCTCGAGGCGCCGTACATCAAGCGCAACATCACGGCGACGCGGGCGGCCATGGGGCTCGACCGCGTCGAGGAGCGCAACTTCGACTACCAGGACCAGCTCAGCGACCAGACGATCACGGACAACGCGTCGACGGTGTCGAACGTGCGTCTCCTCGATCCGACGGTGATCCCGCCGACGTTCACGACCCTGCAGTCGAAGTTCGACTTCTACCAGTTCAGCGATCTCGACGTGGACCGCTACCAGTTCAACGGGCAGCAGACCGAGGTCATCATCGGTGCGCGGGAGCTGAACCAGGACGCGATCCCGGTGGACACGTGGGAGGGCCGGCACCTCTCCTACACGCACGGCTACGGCGTGGCCATGGCGCCGGCGAACGCGGTGAACGCCGACGGCGAACCGGACTTCGCGATCAGCGACGTGCCGGTGCGCATCGACACCGACCAGGTGCAGGGCGTGAAGCTGACCCGCCCGGAGCTGTACTTCGGCGAGGGCCTCGACACCGCGGACGAGGCGGGGTACGCCATCGTCGGCACCTCGCTCAAGGAGGAGGGCCGGCAGTACGACGGCGGCGGTGGGGTCGCCATCGACTCGCTCGTGCGGAAGATGGCGTTCGCACTGCGCTTCGGCGACCTCGAGCCGCTGACCTCGGAGTACCTCACGTCGAAGTCGCGAGTGCTCTACATCCGCGGCGTGCGTGAGCGCGTGTCACAGGTGGCGCCGTTCCTGCAGTGGGACCACGACCCGTACCCGGTGCTCATCGACGGTCGCATCAAGTACGTGATCGACGGCTACACGACGTCGGACTCCGTGCCGTACGCGCAGACGGCGAACGTGTCGGACCTCGACGCGAGCTCGGGCCTTGCCGGCCAGAAGTTCAACTACCTCCGCAACTCGGTGAAGGCCGTGGTCGACGCGTACGACGGCAAGATCACGATGTACGTGACCGACGAGATGTACGGCTCGCACGACCCGATCATCGAGGCGTACAGCGCCGCCTTCCCCGAGCTGTTCACGCCGGGCGAGAAGATGCCGGCCGAGCTGAAGTCGCACCTCCGCTACCCGGAGGACCTCTTCAAGGTGCAGACCGAGATGTGGGGTCGCTACCACCTCTCCGATCCGGGCGAGTTCTACAAGCAGCAGGACGGCTGGGACGTCGCGCAGAACCCGCCGGCCAGCATCGACCGGTCGTCGGCTGCGGCGGCGGGGGAGGGGTTCACCCCCATCGACCCGAACTACCTGCAGATGCGGCTGCCGAAGGAGAGTGCCGACGAGTTCGTCCTGTTCCGCCCCTTCGTGCCGCACTCACAGGTCGGGTCGAAGAGCCCGAAGAAGCAGCTCAACTCGTTCATGGTCGGTCGCAGCGATCCCGAGCGCTACGGGTCGCTGTCGGTCTACACGATGACCGAGCCCGGTCCGAACGGCACGACGCAGCGCAACCGCGACGTCGACGGCCCGCTCACCGCGCACGAGAACATGGTGTCGAACACCACGACGCGTCTGTCGGAGCGGCTCACCCAGCTGGAGGGCGGCGGCTCGAAGGTGAAGTTCGGCAACCTGGTGCTGGTGCCGATCCAGCAGGGGCTGTTGTACGTGCGCCCGATCTACGTGTCGGGCTCGGCCGAGGGGTCGGCGCAGCAGCTCCGCATCGTGGTGGTGTCGATCGGCGGCCAGGTCGCGATCGGCGACACCTTGGCCGAGGCGCTCACCAAGTTGTTCCCGACGGCGAAGATCGCCACGCGTGAGGTGACGACGCCGTCCACCGACGTGTCGACCACCACCACGCCGGGGTCGACGCCGACCACGACAGCGCCGGACGACAACGCGTCGGCGGCCGACCTCATCGCGCAGGCGGTGAAGCTGTTCGACGAGGCCGACGCCGAGCTCCGCTCCGGTGGGGCGACCAACCTGTCGGACTACCAGGCGAAGACGGCGCAGGCGCAGGAGCTCGTGCGGCGAGCCGAGCAGGCCCTCGGCGGCACCGCCACCACCACGACGACCACGACTCCCTGACACCGGGGGAGCGGGCCGCCACGGCTACGCTCCCTCGGTGCTCTCCACCGTCCTGGCCCTCATTCCCAAGTGGCTCGACCCGCAGCATCTCCTGGAGACGTACGGCAACTGGGCTGTCGTCGCGGTGATCTTCGCCGAGTGCGGGTTGTTCATCGGCTTCTTCCTGCCGGGTGATTCGCTCCTCTTCCTCGCCGGTTTCTTCTCGGCGTCGAGCAAGTTCGGCATCTGGCCGTGGTGGGTGCTCCTGCCGTCGCTCTTCGTCGCGGCCTTCGTCGGCGACCAGTGCGGCTACATGCTCGGCACTCGCATCGGCCCGGCGCTGTTCGACAAGCCCGACGCTCGCATCTTCAAGCAGAAGTACGTGCGGATGGCCCACGAGTACCTCGAGGAGCGCGGCAAGATCGCGATCCCGCTGTCGCGCTTCGTGCCGGTGGTGCGCACGTTCATGCCGATCGTCGTCGGCGTGTCGGAGATCCCGTACCGCACGTACGCGCTGCTGGACGCCATCGGCGCCTTCGTGTGGGCCGTCGGCGTCACCGCGATCGGCGTGCTGGTGGGCACCTTCACCGACAAGACGATCAACATCGACAAGTACCTGTTGCCGGTGGTCGCCGTGGTCGTGCTGCTCTCCCTCCTCCCGGTCGCGCTGGAGGTGCGCCGCAAGCGTCGCCACGGGGCTGCCGCTGCGGCGGAGCACTCCGAACTGCCCTGAATCCCGCGGCGTCATCTTCTTGACGCCGGGTCCGGTCGTGGACTGGACTTGTCCGCCGTGTGTCCGACTCGCCTGCCTCTCGGCGGGTGGCGTGCACGGGTGAACGAGTCAGTGGCCTGCCAGTTCGGCGCGCCTGACCGCAATGGAAGGGAACACCAATGTTTGGACTGATCGCCACTGAGGGCGGTTACCAGGACTTCGTGCTCGATTCGGCCGCGAAGACGTGGCTGATCGTCGCGATCGTGATCGCCCTGGGCGCCCTCGCCCTCGGATTCGTCATGATGCGCGGCGTGCTGGCCAAGGAGACCGGCAACGAGAAGATGGGCGAGATCGCGAGCGCCGTGCAGGAAGGCGCGATGGCCTACATCAAGCGTCAGTTCCGCACCATCGGCGTCATCGTGGTGCCACTCGCGGTCATCGTGTTCCTCACGTCGAAGGCCATCACTGCGACGGGGACGGCGGACGGCATGAGCGGCAGCCTCTCGTTCGCCCAGTCCGGCACCTTCCGCACGATCGCCTTCATCGTCGGCGCCATCCTCTCGGGCTCGATCGGCTTCCTCGGCATGTGGCTCTCCACCCGGGCGAACCTTCGCACCGCGGCCGCCGCACAGACCGGCTCGATGAACGCCGCCATGCAGGTCGCCTTCAAGGCCGGTGGCACGATCGGCCTCTTCACCGCCGGCCTCGGTCTGCTCGGTGCCTCGCTCATCATCGTGATCTTCCGCAACTCGGCGTCGGCCATGCTCGTCGGCTTCGGGTTCGGTGGCTCGCTCCTCGCACTGTTCCTTCGTGTCGGCGGCGGCATCTTCACCAAGGCCGCCGACGTCGGTGCCGACCTCGTCGGCAAGGTCGAGGCCGGCATCCCCGAGGACGATCCTCGCAACCCGGCCACCATCGCCGACAACGTGGGCGACAACGTGGGCGACTGCGCCGGCATGGCGGCCGACCTCTTCGAGAGCTTCGGCGTGACGCTCGTCGCCTCGATCATCCTCGGCGTGTCGGCGTTCTCGACCGGCGGCCTCGGCCTCGGCGGCACGCAGGCGGCCAAGGGTCTTATCTTCCCGATCGCCGTGGTGGCGCTCGGTCTCGTCGCCTCGATCGTGGCGATCTACATGGTGAAGGCCAACGAGAGCGAGACCAACGCCCTCAAGCCGATCAACCGTGGCCTCAACATCGCGTCGGTGCTGGCACTCGGCGGCGCCGCCGTCGTGGCGTTCGGCTACGTCGGCAACCCGGCCGGCTCGCAGATCACCCAGCCCGGCCTGCGCATGTTCCTCGCCGTGCTCGCCGGTGTGGTGCTCGGCCAGGCGGCCTCCCGCATCACGCAGTACTTCACCTCGAGCCAGTTCAAGCCGGTGAAGGACATCGCCGAGGCCGGCACCACCGGCCCGGCCACCGTGCTCCTCTCGGGTCTCAGCTCGGGCCTCGAGTCGGCCGTGTGGGCCGCGGTCGCCATCTGCGTCGCCATCGGTGTCGCCCTCGCCCTCGGCGACGGCAACTCGCACTTCGGCCTCTACCTGATCGCCCTCACCGGCATCGGCATGCTGTCGACCACCGCCATCGTGGTGGCCGAGGACACGTTCGGCCCGATCGCCGACAACGCCCAGGGCATCGCCGAGATGTCGGGTGTGTTCGAGGGTCGTACCGAGGAGATCCTCGACGGCCTCGACACGGTCGGCAACACGACCAAGGCCGTCACCAAGGGCTTCGCGATCGGCACCGCCGTCATCGCCGCCGTGGCGCTGTTCGCCAGCTTCGTCGAGACGATCGCCGGCGGCAACGGCAAGAGCGCGGTCATCGACATCGCCGAGCCGAAGACGTTCATCGGCGCCATCATCGGCGGCGGCGTGGTGTTCCTGTTCAGCTCGCTGGCCATCCTGGCCGTGGGCCGCACCGCCGGCGTGGTGGTGGAGGAAGTCCGCCGTCAGTTCCGTGAGAAGCCCGGCATCATGGACTACTCCGAGAAGCCCGACTACGGCCCCGTCATCGACATCTGCACCGGTGCGGCGCTCCGCGAGCTCATCACGCCGGCGCTGCTCGCCGTGCTCGTGCCCGTCGCGGTCGGCTTCGGCCTCGGCCCGTACGCGCTCGGCGGCTACCTCATCGCCGCCATCGTCGTGGGCCAGCTGATGGCGAACTTCCTGTCCAACGCCGGTGGCGCCTGGGACAACGCGAAGAAGTACATCGAGGAGGGCAACCACGGGGGCAAGGGTTCCGACGTGCACAAGGCCGTCGTGATCGGCGACACCGTCGGTGACCCGTTCAAGGACACCGCCGGCCCGGCCATCAACCCGCTCATCAAGGTGATGAACCTCGTGTCGCTGCTCGTGCTGCCGGCCGTGCTCTCGCTCGCCGACAACAACGTGCGCTACGTCATCGCGGTGGGCGCGGTCGTGGTGCTCATCGGCGCCGTGCTGTTCTCGAAGCGCTCGGGGAGCTCGACGGCGGACACCCCCGCCGCTGCCTCCGTCTGATCGTCAACCGACCTCGGAGAGGAAGGCCCGCACCAGCGCCTCGGCGCGGGTGTGGGCCTTCTCCGTCTCTGCGGCCGTCCGCTCGAGGAGCTCGTCGGGATCGACGCCGCAGTCGCGGAGCTGGTCGCGGTCGGTGATCATCCACTCCTCGAGCACGGCGGTGTCGATCTCGGGGTGGAACTGCAGGGCGAGGTTGCGGCGGAGGCGGAACGCCTGCGGTCCGGCCGGTGAGGTGGCGAGGAGGGTTGCCCCCTCGGGCACGGCGAACACGTCGAGGTGCCACTGGAACCACGGGCCGGTGGCGAACGGCAGGTCGACGATGCCGCCGTCGGGCAGCGGCGCCGGGTCGATCTCGATCCAGCCGATCTCCTCGGTGGCCGCCGGCCGCACCTCGGCGCCGTGCGCGGAGGCGAGGAGCTGCCCGCCGAAGCAGATGCCGAGTACGGGGATGCCGCGACGGTCGGCCTCGCGCACGAGCTCCTGCTCGTCGCCGATCCACGTGCCGATGTTCTCGTGGTCGTACACCGACCACCGCGAACCGAGTGGCACGAGGAGGTCGACGCCGTCGAGTGTGGGCAGCGGACCGGAGCTCACGCCGGAGTCGAGCTCGGTGCAGATGTAGTGCTCGCGCACCTCGTAGCCGAGCTCGGCGACGATGGCGCCGACGAGCCCGGTGAGGGAGTTGGCGTCGTGGTGCAAGAAGAGGGCGACGGGCACGGCGTCAGGCTAGCCCTCGGTCTTTTTCTCACGAGGCGCCGGTAGCGTGAGTTCGGCGCCACCCCAGTCGAGCAGCGCCGTGGGAGTCAGCATGTCGAAGTTCGAGGTGGGCGATCGGGTCATCATCACGGAGGGTGACTTCAAGGGCGACCAGGGCGCCATCACCGACAAGAACCTCATCGGCGACGGCATCACCGTGGCGCTCGCCAACGGTGGTCGCGAGATCAAGACGCACGAGGCCCACGTGATGGTGCTCGGCGACGACTGAGTCGCCGTTCTCGCCGTCGTCCTCGCCGGCCCCGGGTTACGGGAGGGTGAGGCCGAGCTCGCGGAAGCTCCCGTCGTCGCACGGGATCTGTGCGCTCAACTGCCGCACCCCGATGATCACGCCGGTGCCGGGCGCCGTGTCGACCGACCCGAACATGTACGGGTGCAGCACCGACGCGTTGCAGCCGCTCAATCGGAGGCCGATCGACGGCGTCCACGGCTGCACGTCGGAGATCTCGAGGGTGTAGCCGCCGAAGGTGACCGTGGCCGTGCCGACACCGCCGGTGAAGCCGATCGTCTGCGACGTGGCCGACCAGTAGCCGACGCGCCCGCCCGACACGACGGGGTCGGACATCACGACGCCGCTCGTTCCGAGCGCGATCGACCTCGGGATGCCACAGTTCGAGGCGAGCACGGCGCGTGGGGGCAGCGTGGTAGACGCGATCCCGCCGTAGCCCCAGATCGGCCCGAACCGACTGATCGTCGCGATGACGGGGCCGAAGGTGCCGGCCACCGACCAGCTGTCGCCGTGCGGCGCCGTGAGGCTGGCCAGGCTGTCGAGCCGGCACGACGGCCCGCCGGGGAACTCGAGCACCGAGCTCGGAGTCGTGAGGACCATGCCGCCGGCGGTGTCGTCGATCGATTCGAGCAGCGTCCAGGTGCACGGGCCGGACGCGTTGACAATCGTGCCGGCCGTGCTCGCCACCGAGAGCACTTTCACCGGCCCCTGGCCGAGCGACACGCTCACCTGCGTCGACGCGGCGCACGACTGCCCGGCCGGTTCCACCGTGGAGTAGAGGCCGTTCATGAGGTCGTTCGGCATCGTCGTGCCCGCCGTGTGGGTGCCGGCGCCGAACGACTTCCGGAACGACAGCAGCGGCGGGAGCGTGGTCGTGGTGGGTGCGGCCGTCGTCGGCGGGAAGAGGATGCGCGCTGCGTCGGCCTTGGTGAGCGCCCGCGCCCAGCGCCCGTTGCGACAGACGAGCACCCAGGAGCCGCCGTCGTCGCCGAAGTCCTTCGTGTTGCAGCGCTTGCCGACGGTGCCGCGCTGGCAGGCGGGGAGCAGGATCAGCAGCGTTGCCGCGATCAGCAGACCGGCGACGGCGCGTCGATGAGGTGGGGCGGTCGTGCTGGGCATCGTGTGACGGTAACGGCTCTCTCCGCAGGAGGCCATCCCCCACGGGGCGGAAGCGTCAGTCGCCGCGGTCGATGACGATCTCGTCCTCGGGCACGCAGTGGTACACCCACACCTCGCGATCGTCGTCCTCGACGTCGACGCGGTCGAACCGGAACGTCTGCATGCGGAACGGGTCGTGGAGGTGGTCGAGCTCCTCGATGGCGCTGGCGTTCATGATCGACGGAGGAATCGGCTCGGACTCGCCGACCTCCTGGGACCAGGCCTCGATCCCATCACCGCATTCGAATCGGAAGTGGCGCGTCGGCATGGCCCGATCCTAGGACCGGCAGGGGACGCGTCGAATTCCGTGCAGAAAGCGACGTCTGACGTCGCAATCTGCACGAACTCGCCGGCGGGTCAGTCGGTGGCCAGCCCGATCGGGCAGCTCACGCCCGTTCCGCCGAGGCCGCAGCTCCACGGCGCTGCACACCAGTCCGACCTGACGAGCCCGGTTGCTCGTGCTGCGGCGGAGGCCGACTTCGGTCCGCCGGCTTCGGGGGTTGATCCGAGTCACCCGCTAGGCGGGCGGGATGGCGGCACGGACGGTCTGGCGCTGTGGGAGGGCGATCCCGTCACCGATGCGGTCTACTTTCCACTCGGGCAAAGGATCTCAAAGAGGCGAAAGGTAGGTTCAAATCAGACCTAGGGAGAGATACTCGATGGTCATCAAATGGCGTTCGCTGCGAACCTGAACTTTACGCTAGATGAGCGTGCGGAGTCTGAGAAGCTCGCTAAATCGTCCAAGAGGGCGGCCCATCACTTTCATCGTGAACGTGTCGTTCACGAGCGGATAGGCCCGCGATGAGATCAGCTCGGCTCCGATTTCTGCGGATCACCAATGGTGACGATCCGCCCGGGGGGAACCAGTTGGCGTATCTTGAGGCGCTGCAGACTGGTGGCACAACGTGGTGCCGGGCCGTCTTCATCGGTTTCTCGGAGGCGGAGCAACGCTTCGATTGGATTGGATGGGCAAATTCAAGAGGCAGTCATACTCAATGTGAAACTTGACGATGACAATTTTCCGATGACTCGGGAGCGACGCGATTCTTTCACCGCTTCGGCAGCAGCCGCGCAACCACGAAATACCCAATGGTGGGAGGACCATTCGCGCTGTCGCCTCCCAGTACTCGACTAAAGATTGAGTTCAATGAACGGAATGGCAGCTGGCATCAGACATCATATTTGTGGTAGTTCGAGCCAGAAGTGCGATGGTACAAGGCCACTCGGATTCGCGAAGGATGGGACTTCCATGCCGCAAGGCTTGCCGAGGAACGTCGGAAGAGCGCGCCAGGGACGTCGTGCCCAGTTCCGGTGGACCGAGTGCTATCGGACGAGGTCTCGCCCGGATGGCGGGAGATGTTTGGGCGGGCACCGTGGGAGAAGTCCTGAAATCAATCCTCGGCGCCGACACGGCCGAACATGCGCTGCACCTCCTCTACCGATAGCGCCCGGTCCGGTCGGTGGTCCGAAACCCAGTCCTCCCAAGGGCTCGCTGGCCATCCCTCCTCCTCATCCCAAAAGCGGTCGGAGGCAAGTTCACTCTGAAGCGTCATCTCATCGTGACATTGCTGCACGAACTCGATGGCGTCGTTCACGACGGTCGGAGAGTCAGCGGTCGTCTCGGTGTAGCCGCTAGCCAGTTGTGACCGCTTCAGGGACGCCTTGGTCCGATGGACGTTGCGCCAACGATCCAGCACCCGTTCCTCCACGTCCATGGCGTCGAATCCCGTTGCGAAGTTCCAGATCCGGACCACTTCCCAGCCGTCCGCCTCGAACTCCTCCACGCGTGCCCGAGCGGTCACGCCGATCTTCAAGGCCTTCAGGTCCGGATTCCTCAGGAGGTAGACATGCGCAGGCTCCTCTCCGTCCTTGAGCGGGTGCACATGGAACGGGCGCCACTCGGCGGCGGGCAGGCGGCTGGCCGTCTTCTTCGGGTGCTGCCCTGGCCTCCTGGAGGCCGGCCCCGGTTTCGTGGCTCGCAGGGCGAACCTCTCGGCCGGATGGAGGTTGCCCCTCTCAAGTATCTTCGCCTCCACGACGATGTCGGCGAGCTTCTGGTGACGACGCATGGCGCCAACCACGGCTCTGTTAGAGAGCTGCGCGAGTTCAGCGACCTCGGCGCGCTGGAGGAAGCGAGCCCGAAGGTCGTCGTCCAGCGTGCCGTGGTGATACATCCACGCTCGGAGGACCGTTTTGCTGTCCACACGGGCACGGTACCTGAGGGCGAAGTGTCTTTGTCGATGGATTCCCGGGCGGTATTGTCGGTGGGTGGTCGCATCATGAGAACTGTGCGCTTGTCATTGTTGCTGTTCGCTGCTTGCGCACTCTTGGGCGCCTGCGCACCGGACTCGATCCCGCCGGGTGCTACGACCACCACGACCGAACCTCCGCTGACGCTTGCGACCGGCGTGGTCCACGTTGAGTCCACCGCAACCGCCCGCACCAACTGGGAGGTGGCGCTTGATTTCGGAGACAACCAGCGGACGACGCAAGGGCACACGCTTCCTGCGGAGAGTCCCGACTTCAGATTCCAGTGGCTGGTCGGAGATCTCGATCCACCCGTCTCTGGGATTGTCCCACCTTCGGCAACCATCGCAGTTCAGATTACGACGGGACTGAGCGCGTTGAATGGCCTGCCGTTCACCTACACGTGCCCCGGCGGATCACCCAGGCAGTCCACGCAGCTTTCACCCGGACTCTTCACCGGTACGTGCAATGTGTTCGCAACCGGCTTTGAGGTGCTGGTTCGAAGCCCGTGAATCCGGAACGTCCGGGTCTCACCTCGGAGAGGTTGCGTCTCTCGCTGCTGCTTTGTACCGGCGAGGCCGGACCATCTGCGTCCGTCCTGAAGAAGTGGATCGCCGACGTATCTGGTGTCAGGTGTTGGTGGCGCTCGGCGACGGGAAGGCCTCCAGAAAGTCGGCAAGGTCACGCACGAGCCTTCGGAGCTGGTCTGCACGGATAGAAGCGGTCCACTCCGCGACGAACAGTCCGTCTCTACGAACACCGTCGACGAAGGTAATCTCGACGTCCTCTGGAACCGGGCTGTCAGTGCTGAAGGTGATCCGCCCGTGAGCGATGGCATTCCGGAGGTGCCTAAGAACCTCGTGGTCGGCACTGAGGCTGGTGGCTGGCACTGTGCTGTCATCCTGGTGAACCACTAGGTCCGAGTTGTCGATGATCGACAGCGCTTGGTGGCTTCTGAGGTGGGCCTCCCAGGGGTGGAGTAACACTCCGAGCGCTGACAGGTAGATCTGCGTCACGAGGTGCGGTACAGGCGCGGAGGCTTTGGTAGCGGCGCTATGGCTACCATTCAACTGAGCGTCGATGGCGTCGAGGTTTCGGATGCTTCGCCTTGCGATCCCGTCGTAGGAGTTCCTCGATGAGAGCCCGTCGGGCATGGCTACTCCATCGCTAGGCCGATGGGGCAGGAGACGCCGGTCCCTCCGAGGCCGCAGTAGCCGCCAGGGTTCTTGGCGAGGTACTGCTGGTGGTAGTTCTCGGCGTAGTAGAAGGGCCCGCGCTCGGAGATCTCCGTGGTGATCTCGCGGTAGCCGGCCTTGGTGAGCTCGGCCTGGTACATGTCCCGCGACGCCTCGGCGGCAGCGCGCTGCTCGGCGCCATCGACGTAGATGCCGGAGCGGTACTGCGTGCCGATGTCGTTGCCCTGGGCCATGCCCTGCGTGGGGTCGTGCGACTCCCAGAACTTGCGGAGCACGCCGTCGAGGCTGATGACGGCCGGGTCGAAGTCGACGAGGACGACCTCGTTGTGACCGGTCCGACCGCTGCACACCTCTTCGTACGTGGGGTTGGGCGTGAAGCCGCCCGAGTATCCGACGGCGGTGACCCACACGCCCTCGGTCTGCCAGAAGGCGCGCTCGGCGCCCCAGAAGCAGCCCAGGCCGAACACGATCTGCTCGTGGCCGTCGGGGAACGGGGCGACGAGCGAGCGCCCGTTCACGTAGTGGGGCTCGGGCACGACGATGGGGGTGTCGCGTCCGGGCAGCGCCGCGTCGGCCTCCACCATCTGGGTCTTGGCTCGCGAGAACAGCATGGGTCCTACCTCACATGAATTTGGTCTTGGTGCTCACGTCGTAGCGGTCGATGGACGTGCCGGTGATGCCGAGGCCTGCTGCGCCCCCGAGGAACTCCGCCATGTGCGGCGAGCTCATGTGTGCATTCAGGGCATCGTCGTCGGCCCACTCCTCGAACACCAGGAAGGTGCCGGGTTCGCTGTGAGACAACCAGAAGGCGTACTGGATATTCCCGGGCTCGGCGCGCGTCGCGGTCTCGAGCTCGGCCATGAGCTCGACGGCGGCGTCGGTGTTGGCGGGGTCGATGGAGATGGTTCCGGAGATGACGATCATGGCCGGAGACTACCGGTAGATCCCCCGACGATTCCCGCTGCCCGGTGGTAGCCTCGGCGCATGGCTTCTTCCCCCGAGGGTCCAGGTTGGTGGCAGGCGTCCGACGGTCAGTGGTACCCGCCGGAGAGTCATCCGGGCTACCAGCCCCCGGCCGCCGCTCCGCCCGCGTACCAGCAGCCGCAGGCACCGCAGCAACCGCAACCGCAGGCTCCTCAGCAGCCGCCGGCGTACGGGCAGGCCCCCGCCTACGGTCAGCCGCCGGCCTACGGTCAGCAGCCCGGTTTCGGCGCGCCGCCGGTTCCGCCAACCCCGGCGAAGTCGGGCAACGGCAAGGCCCTGCTCGTCGTCGCGATCATCGTGGTGCTGGTGTTGATCGCCGGCGTCGTCGCGGCCGTCGCGCTGGGTGACGACACGAGCAAGTCCACGAAGTCGTCCGCCACCACGACCACCGTCGTGGTCGGTCGCAAGGCCGACCCCAAGAGCACCGGCGGCAAGACGGGCACCGAGCCCGACAAGAGCATCAAGGAGAACGCTCCCGACACCACGGGCGATCTCGCGATCGTGGGCGCGGCCGACACCGACGAGACGAAGGTCGTGTCCGCCGCGATCACCGACATCCAGTCGTTCTGGACGAAGGAGATGCCCAAGACGTTCGGCACCGACTACCAGCCGGTCGAGGGCGGCTTCTACTCGTGGAGCCCCGACGAGGCCCTGCCGCCGTGCGCTGACACGCCCGACGGCATCAGCGGCAACGCGTTCTACTGCGGCAACGCCGACGACGTGGCGTGGGACGACACCGACCTCATCCCGCACCTGTACGAGACGTACGGCGACCTCTCCGTCGCCATCGTGTTCGCCCACGAGTGGGGTCACGCCATCCAGGCCCGCACCGACGTCTCCGGCCTCACGGCCACGGTGAGCTTCGAGGAGCAGGCCGACTGCTACGCCGGCGCCTGGGTGCAGCACGTGCGCGACGGCGGCTCCAAGTTCTTCACCGCGGATGGGCCGGCGCTCGACCAGGCCCTCGCCGGCTTCCTCGAGATCGCCGACACCCCGGGCTCGTCGGCCATGGACGAGAACGCCCACGGCAGCGCCTTCGACCGCATCACCTCGTTCAAGGACGGGCTCGACGACGGTGCGGCGACCTGCAAGGACTACACCGACGAGTCGATCGGCGCCCGCCTCACGGAGATCGAGTTCTCCGAGGCCGACGCCGCCAACGGCGGCAACATGAACTACGAGGACATCGACGCCGACCATCCCGGCATCATCACGCTGGCCACCGCCGACCTCGAGGACTACTGGTCGACGATCGCCAAGCAGAAGTTCCAGAAGACCTGGACGCCGCTCGAGCCGGCCAAGCCGTTCGACGGGACGGGGTCCAAGACGCCCGATTGCGGTGGCGCCGACACGTCGGGCTACACGCTCTTCTACTGCGCGCCGGACCGGTTCATCGCGTACGACAACGTGGGGTTGTTCCCCGACGTGTACGACTCGCTCGGCGACTTCGCGGTGGCTGCGCTCTATGGCAGCCAGTACTCGCTGGCCGCGCAGGACCAGTTGGGCATCGCTCCGGAGAAGGCTCGGGATCAGAACCTGATGGCCGACTGCATGACCGGCTCGTGGGCCGCGAGCGTGTTCCTCGGCGACCGGCCCGAGACCGGCTCGCTCAGCCTCTCGGCCGGCGACTTCGACGAGGCGATCAAGGTGCTGTTGGCCCTCGGGTCCAAGGAGGACGACGGTGGCAACCAGGGCACGGGCTTCGAGCGAGTGAGCGCGTTCCGCAACGGTGTCATCAACGGCGTCGACAGCTGCGAGCAGGGCTGAGCGTCACTCGACCTTGGTGTTGGCCGCGTCGATCGTGCAGGTCGGGTAGGCCATCTTCAGACCGTCGAGCGTCTCCAACATGACGTTGGCCACGACGTGGTCGCGGTACCACTTGTTGTCCGCCGGCACGACGTACCACGGGGCCCGCTCGGTGGACGTCTTGTTGAGCATGTCCGTGAAGGCGTCCTGGTAGTCGTCCCACAGCTTCCGCTCCGCGAGGTCGCCCTCGTTGAACTTCCAGTTGCGGGCCGGGTCGTCGAGGCGGGCCTGCAGACGCTTGCGCTGCTCGTCCTTCGAGATGTGCAGGAAGAACTTGACCACGGTGGTGCCCTCGTCGGTGAGCATGTGCTCGAAGTGGGTGATGTGCTCGTACCGCTTGCGCCAGCGCTCCTCGGGCACGAGCTCGTGGACCCGAACGACGAGGACGTCCTCGTAGTGGCTCCGGTTGAACACGGCGATCTCGCCGCTCTCCGGCGTCTGCGCGTGCACCCGCCAGAGGTAGTCGTGCGCGAGCTCGGTCTCGTTCGGCGCCTTGAACGAGGCGAGCCGGACGCCCTGTGGGTTGAGCGCACCGAACACGTTACGGATCACGCCGTCCTTGCCGCCGGTGTCGGTGGCCTGGATCACGACGAGCACCTTCTGGTGCCCGTCGGCATGGAGGAGGTATTGGCGATCGGAGAGCGTGGCCAGCGTCTCGGCCGTCGCCGCCTGGGTGTCGGACTTGTCGAGCTTGCCGGGCGCCTGGGTGTCGATCTCGCTGAGCTCGACGTGGTGGGCGGAGGTGACGCGGAAGTCCGAGATGTCCATGCCGTCAGTGTTGCACCGGCCGACGGCGAGGTTCAGTCGAAGTCGGACTTCGAGATGGGACCGCCGGCGCGAGCCGCGGGCTCGTAGGCCGCCCAGTCGCGGCTGAGGTCGCGGAGGTCGAGCGTGAAGTGGGGGAGCGGTAGGTCGGTCTCGGAGGCGACGACCGTGGTGCCCCGAACGTCGAACAGGGTCACCGGCGCGCGCTGGTCGATGATGAGCGGCGCGCCGCCCTCGACAACGGGACCGCTGAGGTACGCAGTGGACGGCGCGGAGCTCACGGTGAGCGCACCCCACTGCGTGCTCGTTGCGCGGTGGACGTGGCCCGACACGATGCGGAGGAGCTGCGGATGCCGTGCAGCGACCGCCCGCAGGCGATCGGCGCCCAGCACGCCGTTGTAGTCGAACCACCAGGCGCCGGTGGGGTAGGGCGTGTGGTGCATGAAGACGATCGTCGGGTGCTCGGGCCGCTCCGAGAGCGTGGCATCGAGCCAGGCGGCGGACGCCTCGGTGATCTCGCCGTTGTGCAGGCCGGGCACCGTCGAGTCGAGGGCGACGAACCGGACGTCGTGGTCGTCGACGGCGTAGTGGAACGGGCCCGCCGCCGGGTCGGGCAGGTCGACGAGGCAGGTGTCGGAGGCGGCGAACGTGGCGCGGAGCAGGACGTGGTCGTCGTGGTTGCCGGGGATCGGGAGGATCGGACACGGCGCGTGCGCGAGCGTCGAGGCGAGCACCTCGTACTCCTCGGGCGTGGCGTCGTTGACGAGGTCGCCGGTGAGGAGGATCACGTCGGGCACTGTCGCCAGCGCAGCGCACGACTCGAACGCCTCGACGAGGCGCGCCGGCGTGTCGACGAGCGAGCGCACCGCGGTGCCCTCGGTGGTGACGTGCGGATCGGAGATCTGGGCGATGAGCACGATGGGCTCCAGTCGGTGACGGCTCAGGCCGCCTTGTCGTCGAACACGAAGAGGCTGCCCGAGTAGCACGCGACCCACACGCGATGGTCGACCGGGTCGTAGGTGACGCCGATCGGGTGGTGGCCGGTGGGCACCCGTTGGATCTGCTTCATGTCCGACGTGCGGATCTTGCTGAGGGCGTCGGACGAGTAGTTGACGACGTAGAGCGACTTGCCGTCGGGCGCGATGGTCATGGAGCGGGGAGCGCTCGGCGAGGCGACCTTCGCGACCACCTTGCGGGTCGCGACGTCGATCTTGGCGACCTTCCCCTCGCCGTTGAGCGTGGCGTAGAGGAAGGTGCCGGTGCTGTCGAGCACGAGGTGGCGCGGGCCCTGGCCCACTCCCTTGATCCAGTCCACCGTGCCCTTGCGCAGGTCGACGACGGCGATGTCGCTGGTGCCCATCGCCGCAACGAACGCGGTGTGCGAGTCGGGCGTGACCGCGATGCCGCGAGGGAAGCGACCGATGGGGATGCGCTTGGTCTCCTTGCCGAGCACCGAGTCGACGACCGACAGGTCGTAGCCGCACCAGTTGCTGACGAGCACCGTCGAGTCGTCGGGGGTGACCGCCACGTACTTGGGGACGGGCCCCACCTCGATGACCTGGTCGATCGCGAGCGTCGCAGTGTCGATGCGGTACACGAACGAGTTGTCCCAGTTGCCCTTCGCGCACTTGTCGTCGCCGGGGTGGTCGAAGCCCGTTCCGTACATCTGGTAGTTCGACACGAAGGCGTCGGCGCCGTCGTGGGTGAAGGCCATCTCGACCGGCCCGCCCTTCGACTCGCCGGGGTGGCCGTCGATGCCCCAATCGGAGAGCGTCACCGTGTCGGGGATGACCTTCACCTTCTTGAACGAGCGGTCGTACACGGTGATGGTGTGGCTGTAGATCATGTTCTGCGCGAAGAACAGGCCGCCGGCCGACGCGTCGATCGACTTGGGCGTGAGCGGACCGTCGGTGATGACCTTCACCTTGGTGAGGGTGCGTTGGTCCGACGGGGTGGTGTCGTCGGGCGCGGTCGTCGTGGGCGCCACGGTGGTGGAGACCTTGGCCGTCGTCACCGTCGCCGACGTGGGCAGGCCGGCGTCGACCGCGACGTCGTCGGCGGTGACCCCCGAGCAACTTGCGACGACCAGGGTCGCGGTGGCGATGAACGTCGCTGCGAGCCGGCCCACGGCGTCAGTCTGTCAGCCGCCGTAGGCTTCCCGGTGCACGAGGGGAGGCGAGCGTGACGCAGGACCCGATGATGGCGGCCGCGATGAAGTTGAGCTCGTCGGTCGACGCGCTCGCTGCCCTGGCGGCGCACGCGCGTGTGCATGGTGAGGGCCTCGACGTCGACCCGCAGGTGCGACGCCTCCTCGACGACGTGGTCGCCGAGCTCACCGGCACCGACGGATCACAGCCGGCCGGCGCTCCCGTGGTCGGCCTCGCCCAGACGCTGATGCGGCTCGGCTCCGACATGGTGGCGAACCCCGATCGCTCGGGCGCGTGGGATCACGTCGACCCCGTGCTGCTGCAGGGGATCGGCCGGATGTCCGGCTCGATCGCCACGGCGTTCGCCGCCGCGGCGGATTCGCTCGCGGGTCTCGGCGACGCGTTGGCGGCCGAGGGCGCCTCGTTCCTCGACGTCGGCACCGGCACCGGATGGCTCGCGATCGCGACGGCGCAGGCCTTCCCGTCGCTCCGCGTGCTCGGTGTCGACCTGTTCGAGGTGCCGCTCGAGCTCGCGCGCGGCAACGTCGAGGCCGAAGGGCTTACGGATCGTGTCGAGCTCCGGCTCACCGACGTGCTCCGGATGGAGGGCGACGAGACGTTCGACGCGATCTGGGTGCCGCTGCCGTTCCTGCCGCGGGAGATCGTGCCGGACGTGATCGCCGCGGTCGCCGGTCGACTGAAGCCCGGCGGCTGGCTGCTGCCGGGCAGCTTCGCCGGCCCGCCCGATCGCCTGTCGACGTTGCTCGTGGAGCTCCGCACCGTGAGGTCCGGCGGCAAGGTGTGGTCGACCGACGAGATCGTCGCCTTGATGGAGGCGAACGGCCTCGCGGATGCCCACGAGGTGCCGCGGACGTGGCCTGCGCCGGTGTACCTGTTCGCCGGCCGGCGTCCGTAGCGCCGGACGACGCCGTCAGTTCATCCTGGCGATCTGGATGAGGTTGCCACAGGTGTCGTCAAACACGGCGGTGGTGACGGGGCCCATGTTCACGGGCTCCTGGGTGAACCGAACGCCGAGGGCGACGAGGCGGGCGTGCTCGGCCTCGACGTCGTCGACGGCGAACGAGGTGTACGGGATGCCGTCTGCCACCAGTGCCGGCTTGAACGCCTGCGCCGCAGGATGGCTGTCGGGCTCGAGGACGAGCTCGACGCCGTCGGGGTCGTCGGGCGACACCACGGTGAGCCACGAGTGCTCGCCCATCGGCACCTCGGTCTTCTTCACGAAACCGAGGACCTCGGTGTAGAAGGCGAGCGCCTTCGCCTGGTCGTCGACGAGGACGCTGGTGAGGTTGATGCGCATGAGGACTCCTTGAAGAGGGGCCACCGCTCGTGCAGTTCGCGAAGCGGTGACGTGTCGAGGTGGTGGAACTTGTAGCGACCGTCGCGTCGGGTCGTCACGAGGCCGGCCTGCTCGAGCACGTCGAGGTGCTGGGAGATGGCCTGCCGAGAGGAGGCGAGCTGGTGCTTGGTCGCGAGGCGGGCGCAGAGCTCGAAGAGCGTCTGGCCGTCGCGGTCGACGAGCTCGTCCAATACGGCGCGCCGAGTCGGGTCGGCGAGGGCCTTGAACACGTCTCCCACGCCCTCACCATAGGCAAGTAGTGACTTGCATGTCGAGGGACGCACGGATACCGACTGGAGGAGGCCGGAGGCGCCGGGTAGAGTCTCGGTTCCCAACGCGGGGTGGAGCAGTTCGGTAGCTCGTCGGGCTCATAACCCGAAGGTCGCAGGTTCAAATCCTGCCCCCGCCACCAACGAAAACCCTGGTGGACGGCCCTTTCCGAGAGATTCGGAGAGGGCCGTTCCCACGTTTTCGGCGATTCTTCTACCGGGTTTTCTACCGAGTCGTCTGGGACAGCCGACGCCGGGTCGCCACAGAGCCGGTCGAGCGGGCACGAGGCGCTTCGGTGGGCATGGTCTGAGGTGACCTTCGGGTTCGTGGTCCCGAAGGCTCTTGAGGCTCATGGCAAGGACACCCGGAATGAGTTGGACGGCGTGACCGCTCGCGCGGAGCCCAACGCATGAAGTCGTTCGGCGGTGGATCCCACTGCTCGCTACGGTGGCGGGGCTGTCGGTCCCCGTTCTGCCCGGGTGGGTGGCCTCGGGA
>JAXLRH010000002.1:0-586126 GCA_046331245.1 Acidimicrobiales bacterium
CGCCGCCAACTCGCCGGGATACCGGGTTCTCGCAACCGTGTGCGTCGGAGCCACCGCTGCCATGGCGCTCCTCGTGGTCGGACAGACGCTGCTCGGATGGCTGTGAGCCAGCCGGGTTCCGACTGACCGCCCGGGGAGATGTCCGTTTGGCGCACGATTCCGTCCGATCGGCGGCGGCGCACCCGACCGGGTCGTCGCACGATGGGCCGATGACAACTCCTACCTTCATCGCCATTCTCGACCTCTCCACCGCCGCCGCCGACCGACCGATCGCCATCGCCCAGCTCGAACGCGAGCAGCCGACGGTCAGTGCGATGCCCGGCTGCGTCGCGTTCCGGGTCTTCTGCAGCCGTAGCAGCGAGACGGACATCACCGTGCTCCACGAGTGGATCGACGAGGCGTCGTTCTCCGACTATCTGCAGTCGGAGTCGTTCGCCCGGTCCGGTGAGATCCTTCGCCCGTTGATGGCCGGAGCTCCGTCGAGTCGCCGATTCCGAGTCGAGCTGGTCGAGACCGTTCAGTAACAGGCAATAGTGGACGGTGTGACACTCGCGGCGTACAGCTTCGTTGGCGACTTCGACCCGGCCGGGCCCCGATCGCTGTGCGTCGACCGCCACTACCTGCTTGCGGCGTCTCGTGGGGTGTTGCGGCTCGAGGTCGACGGGACTGCCTGGTCCCTCCCGCCGGCCCGGGCCGCGCTCATCCGAGCCGGTGTTCCGATCGAGATCACCATCCCGCAACGGGTCACCACCGCGTCGGTGCTCTTCGACCCCGAGTTCGTACCGCCACCGCCGAAGCCCCTGACGGTCATCGACCTCACGCCCCTCGCCCGGTCGCTCGTCCTGGAATGCACCCGTTGGGGTGAGGACGCCGGACCCCTCGACGACTACGCGCTCACGATGTTCAGGGCCCTGGCCGCGGCAACGTGGACGCTCGCCCAGCATCCCAGTCCCGCACACATGCCCACCGGTCGGTCGAGCGAGGTACGTCGAGCGCTCGCGATCACCGCCGACCGGCTCGCAGACCATCCTCGCCAAGGCGACATCGCCAACGCGGTGGGCCTGACGTCGCGCTCGCTCGCGCGACGGTTCGAGCACGAGCTCGGGATGACATGGAGCGCCGCGCTGCGGCGCCTCCGCGTGCTCCGGGCGATCGAGGAACTCGCCGGAACCGACAACTCGGTCACCCGGATCGCCATGGACGTCGGCTACTCCTCCCTCTCCGCCTTCCAAGTCGCCTTCCGCGACCTGATCGGACAGTCCCCCTCGGACTACCGCGCCGGCTTCGCCGCCGGAGGACCGTCCCCTCGTCCGCAGGGTTGAGACGGGAGGTTTCGACGACGTGGGCGCAGAGGGACTCGAACCCCCGACCCTCTGGATGTAAACCAGATGCTCTAGCCAACTGAGCTATGCGCCCCGACGGATCGGAGCGCTCATGCTACCGCCCGGTCCCGACTGCTCAGGAGGCCATTCGTCAGGAGGCCGGCGCGCTCGCCGCGGCCTTCAGTCGCTGCCGAGCGCCCTTCGCTTCGGCGAGCGGCACGGACCTCGTCGCCTTCGCGAGCCCGCGCAGCGGCATGTTGCCGTAGATCGCCTCGTACTCGCCGTCGCGCACGAGGAACGTCTCGTGCCAGATGCCCGTGCGATCGCTGCCGCCGATGCGGCGCCAGTAGTTGCGCCACACGTCGAGGTGCGGGTCGTCGGCGTTCTTCGCGAACGCCTCGAGATGGTCGAACGAGCGCCAGTACTGGATGGTGGTGAACCCGGCCTGCTCGTAGCCGAGGAGCCCGCTCTCGGGCCGCTCGCTCAGGTACTTCAGCATGTACTGCATGCTGCGCTTGCCACCGAGGTCACCGAGCGCTCTGATGAGCTGCCATTTGGAATTGATGCGTGCCCCGATGATGAAGACGACGAAGTCGCCCTCGATCTCGGCGGTCCACCGTCCTGCCTGCACCTCGCCCATCGGATCCCCCTTGTGGTGTCGCCATCCGTTCGTCGCGGAGGCGGCGAGCGGATCACCTGATCTCAGTGCCTCGATCGCTCGGCGCGCAAGAGGGCCTCGAGCGCGTCGCCCGACTCCGACGCCAGCCCGGCGATCGATTCGGGCGGGAACCATCCCACCTCCACGATCTCCGGCGACGCCGGATGCGCGTCCTCGGGCGACACCCCGTTCGCGAGCCCGGCCCGGTAGATGACGCGGACCACTTGGCGGAACGGGTCCACCACCACCGCCGGCTCGCCGACGAGGACGATGCGGATGCCGACCTCCTCGCGCGTCTCCCGTGCCGCTCCCACCTCGACGAGCTCACGGCGATTGAGCAGACCTCCCGGGAAGCTCCAGTACGAGAGGTAGCTGTGCCTCACCAGGAGCAGCGCTCCGTCGGCCCTCGTGACCACGGTCATCGTCCCCACGGTGAACGACGGCTTGACCGCGCGCACGAACCGCTGGCGCATCAACGGCGGGAGCCGGCCGTAGAGCTTCAGACCGGCGAGCTGCGCGCCGTCGGATCGGGACGTCATGCGTTCATCATCGCAGTCAGGAGGGCGCGATCCGATGCTGCGACGATCGAGCGTCGCTCGGCGTGCTCGAGTGACGCGAGCTCGCGGCCCTGCCGGTCGGCGATCACTCCCCCCGCCTCGGTGAGGACGAGGGCTGCGCCCAGGTAGTCCCACGACCCGTGCGCATCGCCGTCGAGGTTCGCGTAGCCGTCGAGCGAACCGTCGGCGACGAGGCAGAGCTCGATCGCCGCGGACCCCAGCGCACGGTACTGTCGTGCCTCCGGCCACGCTGACGAGCGGCCGTTGACGGCGACGATCGCGTCGGCGAGTGACGTGGGCGCCGCGACGGCGATGGACACAGTGCCGCCGGCATCGGTGCGGGTGGCGCCCCTGCCCCGCTCGGCGCGGTAGGTGACACCACGCGACTGATCGACGACGGTGGCGACCCACGGACCCTCCGCATCGACCGCGCACAAGCTGATGGCCCAGCACGGGAGGCCACGGCTGGCGTTCGTCGACCCGTCGACCGGGTCGGCCACGACGCACACGACGCGATCGTGTCCCTGGCGGCCCGACTCCTCCGAGAGCACCCCGAACCCCGCGGCGAGGAGCATGTCGACCATCACTGCATCGGCCGCGACGTCGAGCCCGTACTGACCGGGCCGCTCGCCGGGCGCTCCGCGATCCGAGTGGAGCACCCGATCGCGGACCGCCACCGCGATCTCGTCGAACAGCGCCCAGGTCGCGGTGGCGTCCACCGGGCCACGCTACCGGCTCGCCCCTCCCACGGGGAGGTGGCAGGCTGTGCGCCGTGGCAGTCATCGACGTACCCGGCTTCATCGCCGACCTGAAGGATCATGCGACCCGCCATGGGTTCCACGTGCACGACGAGCGTCATTTCGTCGAGTCGTACTCCATGCGGCAGGCGTGGGAGGTCGATCTGCACCCGGAGGAGGCGTGCGGTGGTCCGCTCGACCTCCATCTCGCCCTCGAGGTCGACCCGCGTGTGATCCTGGCGTTCGAGGACCTCGTCGTCGACCTCTCCGAGGACGACGAACCGGAGTCCGATCTCGCGCTCCCGCTCAACTTCACGTGGTCGATGCCGCCGCTCCCCCAGTGCCCCGACCTCTTGGTGCTCGCCACCGAGCTCGCGGGCATCGGCGGGCCCGACCTGCCCCTCGAGGTGTCGGCGATCGACTCGTTCGCGTCGGTCACCGACCCCGCCGAGCGCAGCCTCACCGTGATCGCCCGCATCGACGTCGCCCTGTCGCAGATCTTCCTCGGCACCGAGGACCTCTGCGCGGCGCTCGACCGCTGCCTCGACGTGAGCCGGTACCTCCTCGACCAGTCCCCGGTGTGGCTCGACGACCTCTGAACGGCTCGGTCTCTCCGGCACTTTTCAACACAATACGATCGCCTCATTTGAGGCAATGACATTACATTGCTTTGTTCAATAGGGGTCGCTACGGTTCGCCCATGCCGATCCGTCCGGCGTTCCCGTTCGCCCCGCCACCACCCGGCGCGCTGGTGCGCGTGATCGCCGGCACGAATCGCGGTGCCCTCGGCATCCTGCGGTACAAGGAGTCGCGCTGGGGCCGGGCGGACATCGAGGTGCTCCCCGGGCAGGCGGGCACGCAGGGCCCGTGGATCAAGGCAGCGGCCTGGCGCCTCGGGCCGGCCAACCGCTGACCGAAGGCGTTCGACGGACACCCGCCCACGGGACTTGGGATCCGTGGGCGGGGCCGCCTCGACCGTGAAGGCCGATGGATTCTCCCGACGCGGAATCTACCGACCGAACCTCATTCGGTCCAGAGGCGAGCGGCCTCGATATCCGAGAACGTGGGGCCGGCGGGGATCGAGCCTGCTACCAGCTGCGCAACGGGCGGCCGAAGCCGTGGGTTGCCCCGGCTCGCCACGGGGCATTAAGGAAGATTGCGGGGCTCAGGCCTCCCTGCGGGCGCCAGCCCCACAACAGCTCCACACCCGTCGACCATTCCATTGCAAGGCGACCTAGGACACGACCGCAGACGACCATCGCCCGCTCAAGGTCTAGTCCACAACCAGTCGCCGGACTCAATTTGATTATTGTCGCGGTAACCGCACCACTTTCCCGACATCATCTTCGCGTCCCCCGCCACAAAGAACTGGGCCGTACCGGAATAGAGCATCGAATCCTCGCGGTCACGCCAGTAGCCGGTGACATGTCTCCCCTCCCGTATTCCACGGAATGAGTACGATCGATCCCCGGTACGCCACTCCGCTCGGATGACCTTGCCATAGTGAGCAACTTGTGCTCGACTTTGATTGTCTGGGGCAAATTTGTCGCTTAACACGGACCAAGTCTGCACCCATTCACCATGCAATGGTCCCTTCAACTCATCGATTCGAAGCCGAATGTTTGCAGCCGCAAGTGCTGACGAGCGGACGTCGCGCGTTTCAAACGTGATTCCGGTGACTCCTTGGATGTCGGACGGAAGGTGAAGACCGAAAGAATCGGAAGGCAAAAGAAGGAAAGCGTGGTGGCGCCCGAGAACCTGCATTGCCATGCCTAGCTCAAACACAGCGTTGTCGCGAGCAACGGTCACCTTCGCCTTCCGCATAGTCGCGACGTCATCCGCCGACAGATAGATCGCGGCGAAATCGACCTCCGCTAGAGCCGAGCGCAGCGCATCGAGCGTCACGTCGCCAGCCCTAAACACGTCTTCGGACCAAGGACGCACATCAATCGACTTACGCAACTCGGCAACGAGCGAAGCGACGTGCCCTCGATCGAGGGTCTCGCGTGATGAGCCTACGAATAGGATGGGTTGCATTCGGGCATCGTAGCTAGCAGTCGACCTCGCAGGCACGCCAATGGATAGCAGCCTGCACCATCGGCGTCCGTTGCTGATCTCGATCGGATCTGGATCAGCATCTCACATGCGACCCTGGACTTCCCGGGGATGAGGCTATCCGTCACTCGGCAGGGCCATCAATCCTCGAACCGGAATCCGCGCCTCGCCAGTGCGCCGTGCATTGCCGCCGGGAGTAATCTCAACAAAGACTGCTGTCATCTCGTCGCCGACGAACGAATAGAGTCCGAATGCATTGACCCGAAGTTCGGGCGTCAAACGATCGGCCTTCGCACCAGCGCTGCCAGCGCCCAGAACGTACAGATGGTACAAGTGCCCGTCTGCCAAGCCGTACTCATTAAGACTTCGCCTGGAGACGGACCCCAAGAACGGCAGATGTTGGTGGCCATGGAGAACGAGGTCGATGCCGTAGCGTTGCAGATCTTCGATGATACGCCCGGAGTCCACCGTGACAGAGATAGGTCGACCTGAGCCGAACCCTTCGGTACCCGGAACAGGGATCAGGTGGTGGTGAAGCACGAACATGCGACAGATTCGATCTCGCTCGATCTCTGAGAGCACCTTCAGAAGCTCGATGTAACGATGTGATCCAACAAAGCCAAACTCCATCGTCTCGCGCTCGCGCAGTCGCGCAGAATTGACCTGCAAGAATCCCAAACTCATGCCGTCAGCGCAGTCATAAAGCTTGACTCTTTCAAGTTTTAGGTTGGCGTCGGATTCATTGAAGAATTGGCCGTACCAAGTACGATACCCAAGCTCATGCTTGTAGTCGTGGGAATACGTAAAATTGCTGGCATCATCGAGCCACAGATCATGATTTCCGGGCACCACGACTACGTGGTTTCTCGATAGGCCGAGCTGCGACAAGAGGAGGTCAAGGAACGCCGTGACGTCGCGATAGTGTCGCTCCATCCCTCTCGTAATCAGGTCACCACTGACGACAACCACGCCAATATCGGTCCGGGCATCACGCAGATATCTTGCGATGATTTGATCGAGTGTCGATTGTCCATATGGTGATTCGCTGCCACTGAAGCCGAAATCCTCCCCGAAATGAAGGTCAGAGATATGGAGAACACTCGATGAGGCCGTCCGAATGACTTCGACCAAGTCCTGCTCCGGAGGATCGCTTGAGTCCTCCCAGAAAAGTGTCTGATCCTCCGCCATTGGAACGAAGCCAAAAGTCGATCGGAACTCGACTTCTGATGTCTCCCGAATTGATTCCAGGCGAAACCAAACGGGAAAGTAGTCATCCGAGTAGTAGTGCGGCGTCGCTGACGGCTCCGGGCTCGGAATTCTGGCGTCACTATCGGTCGATCGCCTGAGATCGGTGGCGACGGCAAGGTAGTAGCGAAGCGAGCGCCTATCGAACAGCCCAATCTCCGGCCGACCTTCGACGTGGGTAGAGATCTGCTGCCATTCGTCCGAGGTCGGAATGCGCTCCCAGGCCTTCGCCCACCAGCCCCACCACACGTAGCCGGAATCGTCGATCACCGACTTATGCTCGGGGATGGTGTCTGCGCGCTGATTACCGAATCGGAGTAGTACGCGGCGCACCTATGGTCCCTTCCCATCTGGATCCTGAGGTGGACGCTATCAGGTCGCTCGCCCGGACCGAGCTTTGACTCGGCCGACTCACCACCTAGCGCCCGATTACAGCACGATCGCTTCAATGCTCCTACCGAGCGCGCCCTGAGCTGCGCTACTCTGCGGCGGTGAGCGAGTCAGACTTCGCCAAGAGGCTTATGTCGGGCTGGCTCGACCTGCTTAGGCTCCTTCCGGCAGCAGACTTTCCGGACGACACAATCGAGGAGATAGTTCACCGGCACGCCGAGCAGGCATCGGATCACATTCGCAGGCTACATAGGGGTGGTCACCGCAGCCTCGAGGAGCTCGCTATTCGCGGCGAAGGCCTCCTTCCTTCAACGATCGCCGAGCTGGCCGTCGGAGCGGGGATGCCGTTGGACCCGCCCCCTCCGCAGGCCCAGCTCCCGATGTCTCAGCTTGCTCCAGGCCACTTGCTCGACTACGAGTGGTACTTCACGCCGAGCACCCGAGAAACGCTGGCGACGCGCGTATCATCGACGGCTCCAACGAGCGTTCTCCTCCTAGGATGCCCGTCGTTGGTGGCACCGCTTGCGGACCGAGGCCTCCGAGTGGTCCTTGTCGATCAGAGCACACACGGGCTATCGCTGTTTGGCGCTCGGCGCGGCCACAGCGTGACCTTGATATCCTCTGACATCGGCGTCTCCGGAATTGACATCGCAGTTCGCGACGCCATTGCTGAGCCGGTGCCCTCGATGGCGATGGACAAGTGGGGTGAGGATCCACAAGAGGATGATCCACATTCTGTCGAAACAGTATTGGGACGATACGACGCCGTGGTGCTGGATCCACCATGGTATCCCGAGTACTACGTGAGGTGGTTGGAAGTAGCCCTACGGTGCGTCCGGCCAGGCGCGCGCATCTACTTTGTAGCGCCGTCGCGGTTTGTACGACCGACTAGCCAGATCGAAGGCCTGGCGCTTCACGCTGCATTGCAGCAATGTGGTCGGGTTCGAGAGCTCGGACGAGCCATCAGATACGCAACACCACTATTCGAGTCCGATGCGTTGCAGTCGCTTGGGTTTGATCCGCACATTGCATGGCGGTCAGCGGAGCTGATCGAGCTCGTCGTCGATGAGCCGTCAATTGCTAACGCCTTCGGCTCAGCCCTCGACAGGTGGTCGACGAACCATCGCGAGCCGTCGCGCAAGTGGTCCGAGGTTCAGATCGCCGGCCAGTACGTCAAGTTTGACGCCGAACTGACGGATCGTCCGACCCAACCACCGGTCCTTTTGCCTCTGCCGAGCCTCGCGGACTTTGTTCTTCCATCGGTCAGTCGACGCGTCATGGAGCGGCACGGCGCAGCAATCTGGACTTCGCGAAATCGGGTAGCAAGGACGACGGACCTCGTCGAGATGCGTCGCGTTCTACGACAGATGGATCGTATGAGCCAGGGGGAGGCTGAGTACTTCCTGACATCTCGACGACCACTCGACGGCTCTCTAGAGACTCTTCTGTTTCGATAAGTGCGGTGCCAGGCGAGATGCATCACGCCTGGTCAGCGAGCGCACGCCGGACGGGGTTGAGCGCGCGCAGAGCAATGCGGCGTTCGACGCCGGCGCGACAGAGGCTCGATGCCCAAGGTTCAACACGCGGTTCCTGATATCCGGGAACGTGGGGCCGGCGGGGATCGAACCCGCGACCAAGCGATTATGAGGCGGTTCAGCGCTAGCGCTGTGCTCAATGCTGAGGACCCCGGAATCTCGGGGGTTCGCTCGGAGCAAAGTCTCGGGATCGCTTCCTGCTGAGCACGGTATCCCGGTGGGTCAACCCACCAACAGGAGGATCACCGATGACCGTAACCGACACCCCCACGACGACTCGACCGATTCAGCCCCTGCGAGACTTCCTCGCAGCGGGAGGCGCATTCGTCACGAGATACGAACTGGACGTTCTGATCGAGATGCTTCAAGACGTCGCCGGCGCGACGCCGGCCGTGTTGAGCAAGATGGCCGGTCGTGCCCGCATCACCGCAGCGACGGGCGAACTCGATCCCTTCCACGAACGCGACGGGCTGACGGTCGCTGAGTTTCGGCGGGTCCACTCCTGGTGCGCCGACTACATGGAGAGCCTGCCGGACCCCGACCTCGAGCGTGCGCTGCTCGAGGCGATGCCGGACCCCGAACACGCTCGCAGCCTCGTCCGGGCGCGTTCGTGCCCGCATCCGATCACGGTGGGCACCGAGGACTGGTGGAACTGGAGCTGCGACAACTGCGGCGAGCTCCACGAATGCGGCGATGGGTCCACGCGCCTTCACATCGGGTGGGTGGATGGGTACTCCCAGCTCGAGGCGCCGATCACGTACTGCCGAGCCTGCGTCGCGAGCGCCCTCGCTCAGTTTCCACAGTGACATCAGGTGTCGGACGATCCGACACCTGATACTCGGAGAACGGACCTTCGGCTACGGCCGGAGGTCCGTTTCGCGTTCCTCGGGCACTTCCACCAGGCGTGAGAGCTCCACCTCGAGCTGTCCGTCGGCTCGGTCGAAGGTCTCGACGTGGTGGGTCTTACCGTTGCGGGAGTAGCTGAACGTCACGGTGTCGACCGTGGCGACGATCTCGACGGACGTGGTGCCGGGACCGATGAGCGTCGCGTGCGCCGTCGTGTGGGGCTGGGGAAGGTCCATGCGGTGAGTGTCGGCCGGAGGGGTGACAGCGGCGTCCTTCGGTTATCTCAGCTGGCTTGATGCTGGCCAATGCTCCTGATCCGTCCTCGTAGCGTCCGTCTGACGGCACGTTCCTGCGCACTTCGGCGGTCTCGGTAGCTCGCACCCGCGAGGTTCATGGCTTTGTACAAGGTCTCGAACATCTCCTCGGCCTCGTGGTCCAGCGCTGGCAGGTCATCGACCATTACGACCCCCGAGGCGAAGATCCTGGAGTCAGCGAAGGCCGTCCACGCCTCGAACGCGGCGTCGCCGATCGACCTATCGAGCACGAGTGTTGCAAGAGAACGGACTGCAAAGAGTTGTTCGGACACGGCTGCGGAAGCGGCGCGCAGGTCGTCCGATCCTGTCCCCAGCGAGGCTACCGCAGTGCTGTCAATCGACCTCAGTTCGTGCGCAAGCTGCTCGTGGAGAGTCGCCATCAACGTACCTAGTTGCCCGAGCGCTGACACAAGATCGCGGGCGAGGCCGATCTCGCTCGCGTCGAAGTCGCGACGCATTTCTCGCCTGAAGCCTCGCGCTTCCCGGATGACATCAACTCCGACTGCGAGCAGCGTGCCCGAGATGCCGACCGCTCCACCGAGCAGCACCGAGTACCCGCTGATCTCCCAGAATCCCGCCACGCCCGACGTTACCCCGAAGACTCGCTGCTGCTGGTGCAGCTGGTCTCCTCAGCCTCGGCGGAGATCCCGGCCGTGTTCGGTCCACGCGTCGCGGCGGGCGGAGCGGAACGACTCGTCCATCGTCGGGCCGACGTCTGCCTCGGTCACGCCGTGGAACTGCGGCGCGTAGGTGACGTGCTGGAGGTTCTCGATCACGCCGCGGAGTGAGTCGAGCGTCGATGACTGCCGGCGGAGCTCGTCGAGCACTGCGCTCCCCGCCGGGGCGGAGACGGTTGCGGTCGGTCGAGCGGCGACGGCCGGCAGGTCGGCGCCGGCGTTCAGGGCGAGGAGGTTTCCCGCGCCGAGGCGCTGCACGGTGCGGCGGTTGAGCACGAACTCGTTGCCGAGGAGGCGGGCGTCGATCTCCTGGCCGTCGGGGGCGTTGACGAGGCCGCCGGTGTGGAACTTCGCGACCCATCGGTTCTTCTTGTAGTTGTACTGCCAGGGCCGGCCGTGCGTGTCGGGCACCGAGGAGGCGTAGATCTCGTTCTCGTTGTCGCCGAGGCCGATCGTGCGGCCCTCGGCGGGGGTGAGCTCTCGCTTGTTGGCGATCTTCTCGTATGCGGTGGGCGGCTGGCTCGTGTTCTTGCCGCGGTCGGCCTGGTGCTCGTGGTCGACACCGTCGGGCGTGACGTACTCGCTCGTGTGGATCTCGTTGTAGGTGTCGGCGTAGGTCTGCGCTTCGGCGGCGGCCTTGCGCCACGATGCGGCGATGGCGTCGGCTTCGGCGCGGGTGAGGTCACCGTGCGCGACGAGCTGATCGAGCGACGCAATCGCGGCTGCGATGAGGTCGGGGTGCTTCGCGAACTCGTCAGCGAGGGCGGCCTCCGCCGCGGCGTGGTCCTGTGCTGCCTGCTGGGCGGCGGCCTGGTCGCCGGCGAGCTTCGACTCCGCGTCGGCGAGCTCGTCGGTGGCCTTCTTCGTGTCGGCGCGGGTGTCGCGCAGGTCGCGGGTCGCCTTCTGCGTCGCCTCCGCCGCGCTGGCGACGCGGTCCTCGGCGTTGAGCTGGGCGTCCTGCGCGTCGCGAACCTTCTCGGACAGGTCGCGGTATCGGTTCGGGTCGCGCTGGGGATCGATGTGGGCGAGCTCGGCTTGCAGGGCGGCGAGATCGCGGTTCGCGTTGGCGAGCTCACGGCGTGCGGAGGCCTCGGAGCGGAGCGCGTCGCCGACGCCCTGTTCGGCGTCGGCCAGCTTCTCTGCTGCGGCGATCGCTTCCTCGGAGCCGGGGATCGAGGCCTTGCGGATGCGGTCGATCTCGGCCTCGTCGCGAGCAACGGCACGGTTCGCGTCGCTCAACGCTCGGGCTGTCGACGCGGCGGCCTCGAACGGTGCGGTGAGGTTGGCGGTCTGGTCGACGAGCTGGCCGAACTTGCCCTTGTTGCGGTCGATGGCGTGGCCGTAGGCGTCGACCTGTGTGGTCAGGTCCTTCACGCTCGCGGCAGCGCGATCTATCGACTCCCGGTCGCCGATCTGGTTGTAGAGCTCCTTCGTGGTGCCCTTGGCGATCTTCCCCTCGGCCTCGTACCTCTGCAGCGCCGGAGCGAGGTAGTCGACAGCCTGGCGGGCCTGGGCCGTCGACACGGAGTCGAGCGCCTCCTTGAGTCGCTTCACGTCCTCGGCCGCGACCTTGGCCGAGCCGTCGCCTCCGAGGATCTTGTCGCCGGCGTTGAGCGGACCGATCGCGTCGAGCTGGCCGAGCGTGCGCTTGATGCCCTCCATCTCGAGGAAGAACCGGTGCGGCTGCTCAGGGTCGAACGCGGCCTTGAACTTCGTCGGGTCGACCGCCGAGAACAGGTCGACGCCCTCCTTCGTTTGGTTCTGCAGCTGCGACCATGCCGAGCTGAACCCCGCGACCGCGACCTCGAGCGCTGCGGTGGCGGCGAGGCCTCCGCTCGCCGCGGAACCGAGGACCGACACGAGACCACCGAGGTCGCCGGTCAGCGGGGCGACCGTGTTGCCGAGCTCGCCGGCGCCCTGTGCGGCGGTGCGGAACGTGCTGCCGAGTCGTGACACTGAGCGGGTGCCGATCGTGGCCTTGCTCTCGACATCGGAGATCGTGGACCCGACGCGGCGGATCGCGGGCTCGGCCGCGGTGAAGCTGGCGAACTCGATCGTGGACCCGGCACGCGTCGGGGGCGCCACGGGGCGGGCCGTGGGCGTCGTGGTCGAGTTGGACACGGCGAACCCGGTCGGCACGAGGGCCCCGCCCCCGAACGGCGCCGGCGCGAGCTTGTCGCTCGTGGCCTGCGCCTTCATGCCGATGCGGGAGAGCTCGCGATCCGCGGTCGAGCCGAGCGCCTTGATCTCGTTCTGTGCTCGGGTCGTGGTGATCGAGTCGAGCGACCGCTGACCGATCGCCACCTGACTGCCGAGGGTCTTCGCGACGTCTCCGTCGACTTGGAACTTCAGACCGACGGGCTTCAGCCGTGCGGCCTCCGCCTGGATCTTCGACCCGACCTGCGAGAGGTTCGGCTCGACGTCGATCGACACAACGCCTGCGCGCTTAGCCATGAGGGGGTTCTCCTTCTGTGAGCGTTCACGTCACGCGCGGCCGAGGGCGCGGGTGGGGCGTAGACGGAGGGTGGGGTCGGGCTTCTGCCGCAGCTGGGGCACCGCTGCGAGGTGGTCGATCGCGGCGGTCTGCTCCTCGATCGTCGGCCACCAGATGCCGCGGACGCCGGGGGTCGTGATCCATCCGTGCCAGCGGCCGAGAGTGCCGGTGGTCGTGTTGTTCCGGCAGCGGTCGATTGCTGCGGCGTCCTCGAGGTCGAGGTACCGAGTCCACTGCTCGAGGCGGGCGTCGCCGGGGGCTCGCACTCCGAGGTTGGCGAGCTCGTCGCGGATCTTGCGGCCGGTGTCGAGCGTGACGCGGGCCGTCTCCGCGGTGTGGAGGGCCTGCACGGCTTCCACGGAGCGGACGAGGGACTCGGGGCTGACGTCGGAAGGCAGCGCCTTGACGGCGGCGCTGAACGTCTCCGCTGCGGCGACCATGTTCGGTCGGAGGCCGTCGATGATCTGCGGGCCGGCGGCGGCGAGCTCGCGGATGATCCTGCGGGCCAGGAGGTCGCCGATCTCGCCTCGAGCCTCGGGGATCGCGGCGTTCTCGACCTTGAATCGGGCGTGAGCGGCGACGAGGTCGGCGACGTCGGCCGGCTTGATCGACATGCACGCTGTCGCGATGTCGGAGGCGTGTTCCTCGCCGACCGCGAGCGCTGCCCGGTGGGCGTCGATCGCCTCGGTCAGTGCGGCCGGCACGGCGACCAGGGCGGCGACCTCTTGGGCTGTCCTCGGGATATGCGCGAGTTGATCGTTCATGTTGAGCTACTTCCTTCGTTGGGGGATCGGTTAGGCGGAGAGGCCGAGGTTGGCGGCGATGAC
This sequence comes from Acidimicrobiales bacterium, assembly GCA_046331245.1. Classification (GTDB taxonomy): domain Bacteria; phylum Actinomycetota; class Acidimicrobiia; order Acidimicrobiales; family Microtrichaceae; genus SSF14. The sequence continues at coordinate 13,658 of JAXLRH010000002.1, forward strand.
GTCGCCGGACTCGTTCAGCGGCATGGAGGCCATCGGGGCGCCGACGGCGCGGGCGAGCGTGCCGCAGAGCTGGTTGACCGATGACAGCTCGTCGAGCTGCTGCTCTCGCTCAGCTGCCTCTCGGGCCTTCGCGACCTCGGCGACGTCGGCCGCGTTGATGGACCGCACGCGGGCCAGGGCGAGATCGAGGTCGACGACGGCGCGCTCCGCGGTGTCGCGACGCTGCGCTGCCTTGTGCTCGGCGATGGCGTCGGCCTGGTGAAGCTGGCACGTCGGCACGAGGTCGACGCCCTCGATCGCGCTGGAGAAGATCTCGGCGGTCGACGGGCAGCTGCACGGAGCGCTCAGGGGGTGGGGGTTGAAGGTCATGTTCGTGCCTTTCGTGGGTGGAGGGTGATCGGAGTGAGGCCGGCGGCCTCGAGGTAGTCGCGCCCCCTGTTTCGCCGGGATCCGTACGCACAGCGAGCGCCACGACTCACCGGTCTGCGTGTGGGGGTGGGGAGGGGATGGAGGCCGGGTAGGCAGCGTGAGGGCACGTGAGGGGTAGTCCGCATGATTCTCAGATTCCGTTCTCCCGGAGAGTTATCGGAGGTGCCCTCACCTGCCCTCACGTCGGCGGTCATGACGTTCTCCGGACGCCGCGGTAGAAGGCCACGTTGCTCCTCGTGATGCGCGTGACGCCGGCGGACTCGATCGAGTCGTGGGCGAGGAACTCGGCGCTGAAGTTCTTGTTGGACTTCGCCGGTCTGCCCTCGTTTCGGCACCAGTCGGTGTAGGCGTTGTACAGGTCGCGTCCACCGATCTCGCCCTCGGGATCGAGCGTCAGTTCCTCGCCGATGAATCGGAGCAGCACGTCCTCGCTCGTGCGCCAGGCGTTCGTGGCGTTGTCGATGGCGGGGCAGTCCGGCATGCCGTTGCGGTACCAGCTGACCGCGCCGGCGACGATCCACGCGAGCATGGCCTCGCGCTGGGTTCGTCCGGTCACGATGCGTTGGCGCAGGTGAGCGTCCTGCACTCGGTCGCCGGGCTCTGCCTTGTGCGCGGGCTTGTAGGTGAAGGGGAACGGCACGAGGCGGAGGCGGCGCCAAGCGGCGTGCTCGGTGGCGTTGACGAATGGCCGGTGGTTGGTGGCCACGATCAGCGTGTGGGTGGGCGTGAAGTCGTAGTAGTCGCCTCGCATGACGCGGGCCTTGATCCGGTCGCCACCGGTGAGCGACTTCAGTTGCTCCATGCGGAGCGATCCGCCCTCCTCGGTCTCAGAGATGAACACCACGCGTCGGCCCTGGAGGTCCGCCTTGATCGTCGGGTGCTCGTCGCGCGATGAGCGCATGATCAGCTGCGAGGCGGCGGGGCCGGCGTAGTCACCGAGCGCAGCGGCAACGCCCTCGAGGAGCGTCGACTTGCCGTTGGCGCCGCCTCCGTCGAGCACGGCGACGAGGTCCTCGTTCGTGTGTCCTGTGGCGGCGTAGCCGAGGAGCACGATGATCCAGTCGCGCACGTCATCGGCAACCACCTCGAGGAGCTGGTCGATGTCGGCGTGCTGGGCCTCTGGTCGATAGTCGACCGGTGCCAACTTGGTCAGGCGATCCTCGGGGTTGTGAGGCCAGAGCTTCCCGGTCTTCAGGTCGACGGTGCCGTTGGCGACGTTCAGCACGTCGGGGTCGGCGTCGAAGTCGTCCGGTCGAGCGGTGATGCCGTCGATCCGTCGTGCGAGCGTGACGATGGCGTCGAGCCTGGCTCGGCTTCGGTAGAGGGCGACCTTCCGGACCTTGGTGCTGTCGATGCCGAGCTCGAACATCGACTTGCCGAGCTCGAGCACCCAGAGGCGGCACCTCTCGTGGATCGCTTCGGTGGTGTCGGTCGCCCACCGTCGGCCGTCCCACTGCAGCCACCGGTTCTGAGCGGCGACGTAGAGGAAGTCGCCGCGGATCTCCCGTGCGAACGCCTCGGCCATGTGCGCGTCGTCAATCGAGGGCGGCACGTGGTCGCGGCTCGCCAGCACGACCTCGAGCGCAGCGCTCGTGGCAGGGTCCTGAGTGAGCTTGTTCCCGGACGCTCGGTCGAGGAGTGCGATTCGCTGGATCGCGTCCTCGATCTCCTCCGGAGTGGCGGCTCCCGCACTGCGCGCCAGCTCGACGGCGGTTACCGCTGACGCGGTCGCCAGGTTGCGGTGCTCGCGCGCCTCCCGCTCCTCGTGGATGGCTTGCGCCTTCCCGGCCTCGATCTCGTCTGTCGACAGGTCGGCGGCGTGGATGTCCCGATCGACCACGCTCATGACGCGATCGGACGCGATGCGCCACTTGGCGACCGCCTGCTCCGCCTCGGTCACTCGATCGTCGAGGGTGACCGTGCCGAACATGTTCGGCATCGAGAACACCGTCGGCGCGCTCATGATTCACTGCCCGTCAGCACCGTGACCGCGGCGACGATCGCCCGCTCCACGGCGGCGAACGTCTGGTCATCGACCTTGCCGGCGATGAGGTCAGTGACTGCGGCGAGGTCGACGATCACGGACGTGGAACACGAGCCGGCGACGAGCTCCGTCTCGAGGTCGCGAACCCATCGCCGCGCTCGCGGCAGGCCGAGCGACTCGACCAGGGCGCCGGCGGCTCCGATGACGTCGCCGGGGAGCTGAGCGCGCCGCGCCGAGATGCGCTCACGGCCCTTCACGAACGTTCCGGGGTGGTCGGTCATGCTGCCCTCCTCAGCTCGAGGAGAGGCCTCAGGAGGGCCTCGAGGAACTCGCCGTCAGGGCGTCGGGTGGTACTGTGGGGGCCAGTTGCGGCGGTCTGATGAGCGCTTGCACGGAGGCCGGGGGTGAGCACCCGGCCTTCGTCGCGCTTCACCTCATTCACGCCGCCTTCGATCGACGGCGGGCCTGAGCGGACTTCAGCGCGAGGCGAGCGAAGTGAGCCGACCGGAGCGACTGAGCGCGTCGGGCGCGCTCGAGCGGATCGAGCGTGCCATCGGGGTCGACCTCGGTCTCGAACTTGCCGAGCATGGCCTGGCGGGCGGGCGCTGTTCGCGCCGAAGGGTCAGTCGTGTTCGCCCAACTCGTGTGGGCTGCGATGCGTGCACGAAGCACGCGCTCCGATTCGGTCATGGACACAGCAGGCCCCTCCATGGGGTTCCGTGCTGCGCCACAGCGACTTTTCGGGCCAACTCCCGAGCGATCGGTTAGAGCACAACGTTACACGACCTCGGGCCCTGGCCCGTCGATGGAGTATCCGCAGCCGGCATTGCACCGGTGACACCACGCGAACGGAAGCGTGCTGAGTACTCCGGCGACGCTCGCCGATAGCGTCGCCTTGTCGGCCGACGCGTCGACGAAACATGCAATGCCCCAGGCGGGTCGGGAGCTAAGCAGAAGAACGGGATCCGGATCCTCGAGCGGATCCGTGTTCCATCTGGACCTCCCGCATTGCAGCGCAGCAGTCCCGTCAGGAGCGCGACGTATTTCGCCGAGCCTCCGATGGCATTCAGAACATCTCAGGCGCCCGATGATGGGAAGCGTGGACCACTGATCGAGGATCGCCCAAAGCGTCACAGCGCCGGACTCGTTCGATGTCACTTCAGCCGGTCCACGGGAGAGAGGGAGCGGTGAGCGTCGCGGGCGCGGTCGGCAGCGGCAACACGTCCGTAGCGCCGCACCATCTCCGGCGAGGACCATCCGGCCAGCATCATGAGGTCGCCCTCCTGGCCGCCGGCGCTGAGCCACGCGTGAGCGAAGGTGTGGCGGAACAGGTGCGGGTGCAGGCCCTCGATCCCCGCCGCGAGGCCGCGCTTCTTCACGATCTGCGAGACCCCGCTCGAGGTCAGCGGCCCGGTGCGACCGAGCCACATCGCCGCGGCCTTCGTGTGCGAGTGAGCCCGTCGGCTCCGGAGGTACTTGTTCAGCGCGTCGAGGGTGCGGTCGCCGATGGCGACGGTGCGGGTCTTGTTGCCCTTGCCTGTGACGGAGAGGGTTCGGTACTCGCGATTGAAGGCGTCGACCTCGAGGCCGTGGACCTCGCCGAGTCGGCAGCCGGTGTCGGCGAACACCATGAGCATGGCGAGGTCGCGGCGTTCGTCGACGCCGCGGCCCTTGCATGCGGCGAACAGCGCCTCGAGCTCCTCGGCGCCGAGGATCGGCGGGGGCACGTCGGGCACGACCGGGGCGAGCATGCGGGCGAGCGGCGAGGCGTCGATCTCTTCCTCGGCGGCGAGCCAGTTGAAGAACGCTCGGAGGTTCCGGAAGTGCAGCGCCACCGTGCCGGGCCCGACCTCGCTCTGCAGGTGGATGAGGAAGGCGTTGATCTCCCGCTTCGTGACGCTGCCGACCGTCGTTGGCTTGCCCTCGGCGGCGAGCCACTTCCCGAGCCGGACGATCGTCTGCCGGTAGAGCTCGCGGGTTCGATCTGAGCGGCGGCGCGCCCGCTGGTGGTCGAGGAAGTCGGCGAGCGCGGCGTCGAGCGGCAGATCCATGCCGGACACCCTAGTCGAATAGATTGCTCTACAAGCGTTGTGCTCTGTCGATCCGGGCGCTACATTGCCGGAGGACACCGGAATATCGGGCTTCGTGGGGCCGGCGGGGATCGAACCCGCGACCAAGCGATTATGAGTCGCCTGCTCTGACCGACTGAGCTACAGCCCCGAGGCCCGGCAGCCTACCGGCGGCGCTCGTTGCTAACCTTCGAGGCGTGAGCGAGCCCCCCTCGGTACAGACGATTCCCGATACGGATCGCATCCTCGACCTCGAGACGATCCTCGAGGAGACGCCGCCGGAGGAGTGTGCCCACATCGTCCGGCGTGCCGGCGCACTCGGCGCGGGAGCGCTCGTCACCGCTGCAGCGGAGGCCGGCATGGAGGTCGAAGCCCTCTGCGGCTACCGATGGGTGCCCAAGGGCCACGCGCCCGACAACCTCCCGGCGTGCATCCGTTGCGTCGAGGTGTGGCAGTCCCTCACGTCGAAGTGACCACCCGCCACCGGGTCGCTCGTCGAGCGCTCGCCCTCAGCGCCGTCGCGCTCCTCCTCCCCACCGCGTGCGGACTCCTCGGCAGCGGCAAGTCCGTCGTCCTGTTCGGCGACTCGCTCACGCTGCTCGTCACCCCCGGCGTCGTGAAGGCGGCCGGCTCGGACTTCGACGTCACGAGCACCGCGACCTGGGGACTCCGCATCGACGAGGAGCTCGATCCGGCGGCGAAGGTCGCTGGCTCCGACCCCGACCAGGTCGTCGTGAACCTCGGCACCAACAACGTGCTGCAACGACACGACACCACCGCCTCCATCGAGGACCTCAAGGCGCTGGTCGACACGTTCACCGACGTGCGATGCGTCCACCTCGTCACGATCAACGAGCAGATCAACCGGCTCGGCGAGGATTTCCACTCCGAGGCGGCGGCCATCAACTCGGCGATTCGCGAGATCGCGGCGCGACGCCTCGACACCGACGTGATCGACTGGAACCAGATCGTCATCGACCACGCGGCGGACAACATCATGAGCGAGGACACCGTTCACCCGAACGCCGCCGGCGTCGCACTCCTCGCCGACGCCTATCTGACCGCCATCCGGCGCTGCTGACCCATCGCACCACCGACACGCGTGAGCGCGCCGGCGACCGTCAGCCTCCCTTGGCGGCCTCCGCCGCGGCGACCCGCTGCAACGCCTCGTCGCGCGCCGCACGGGAGCACTCGTTGACCGATCGCTGCAGCGCCTCGTAGGTCTGCCCGATCGCCGCCCACTCCGGCTTGTACTGGATGACCGATTCGGTGAGCAGGCCGGGGTCGGCCTTGATCGCGTCGCAGGCCCGCGTGGCCTCCGCCGTGAACGCTGCCGCGTACGCCGAGGCCACCTCCGGCGCCACCGAGGTGGTGGGAGCGGGCGCCGTGGTCGACGCCGTCGACGAGCCACCCGGCTTCGTCGTGGTCGCACCCGCCGCCGTCGTGGTGGTCGCACCTGCGGCCGTGGTCGCGCCAGCGGCGAGCGTCGTCGTGGTCTTCACACCCTTGCCCGCCTTCACCGGCTCCACGACGTCGTCGTTGCCCTTCAGGAAGTAGAAGGCGGCGCCGGCCAACACCGCGACACCGAGGATGCCGAGCAGCAGGGGCAGCTTCGACTTCGGCGCGCTGGCCGTCTGCGTCCTCGCTCCCACGACTCCGGCCGGCGGGGTGGACGACGAGCCCGAGGAGCCCCCCGAGTCCTTCTTCCGCGATCGCTTCTCCTTGCCGCCGTCCTTCGCCGCCGGCGCGGGCGCGGGCGTGAACGCGTCGGTCCCCGGCGCGAACGCGTCGGCTCCCGGCGCGAACGCATCCGTCACGGCAGCACCGGCAGCACCGGCGGCTCCTGCAGCGGCGGCCGCCGCAGCCGCCTCGTTCTTCGCCGCTCGCCCGCGGCCGCGACGAGTGGTGGGGACCACCACCGGCTCCTCGGGCAGCGTGAACAGATCGACCTTCGACACCGGCTTCTTGGCGCCCGCCTCCGAGCCGCCGAAGAGCGTGGTGCCCCCGCTGGTGGGCGGGCCCGATGCCGCACCCGTGCCGGCGAACGGCGACGGTGCGGCGGGCGCTGCCGGTGCGGGCGGAACCGGGGCGGACGGCGCCGCCGGAGCTGCAGGGGTTGCCGAAGCGGGCGTCGCGGCGGCGGGAGCCGGCGGAATCGGCCCACCCGTACCGGCGCCCGCGCTCGCAGCGACCGAGTCGGCGCCGAACAGCGGCTGGTTGTTGGTCGGGTTGTAGCTCGGACCCCCAGCGGGAACCGCAGGCGCGGCGGCTGCGGGTGCGGCACCTGCGGGTGCGGCCGGCTTGGACTCGCTGCCTGCGTCGAGCGGGGCGAACGCCGGAAGGCCGCTGCCGTCCTGTGCCGGGCGGGCACCGAACGGGCTCGCTGCCGGAGTCGGCGTCTCGGCGGCGTCGGAGGACATCGGTTCGAACACCGGCAACGGCGTGGCCGGCGGAGTCGGCACCGCAGTGGGAGGTGCGGTCACCGCCGGAGCAGGCGGCACCGGCGTGGGCGCGGGTGACGAGGCAGCGGCCGAGCTTCCGGTGGTCGCAGCATCGTCGGGAGCGAACAGATCGGGCCCCGATCCGGCGACACCCGAATCGTCGTTGTCGCCGAAGCCCGAGGTCCACATGAAGTCCGCGAGCGCACCGTCGCCCTCGTCGGACGTGCCGGCAGCCTCGGCGGCCGCCTGGTCGAACGCACCCGAGCCGACCGGCGTCGCCGTGCCACCCGAGCTCAGCGACGCGTTCGCGCCGCTGTCGGCGAAGGGATCGGCCGCCGTCTCGCCCGGAATGGGCTGCGTCGACTGCGACCACCGCTCCCCGTCCCAGTAGCGATACTGGCGCGCATCCCTCGGGTCGACGTACCAACCGGCTTGCGCTGCCATGTTCTTCCCCCGTGGATCCCTGAACCGACTACCGGGGACCGAGGGTACTGGCTGACGGATCGCTCGTCACCCATCCAACGGCCGCCGATGACCCGATCCGCAGCCGCCGACTCAGCCACGCTCCTGTTCCCGCTGGATCGTCTCGGCCATGCGCTTGATGCGGCGAAGCCTCGCGTCCCACGTCGACCCGACCGACGAGAGCTGCGCGACGGCACGAGCCAGCTGCACCTCGTCCACGTCGTACCGCATCTCCCGACCGACCGGGGTGGGGTGCACCAGGCCGACGCGGTCGAGCACGGCGAGGTGCTTCGCGACGGCCTGGCGGGTCACCGGCAGATGCTCGCTCAGGCTCGTCGCCGTGCCGTTGCCGGCTACGAGCAGCAGGTCGAGCAGCCGGCGCCGCGTGGGGTCGCCGATCGCCGACCACAGATCGTCGTCGATCGTGGCCGTCGTCATCGCGGCGATGCGGCGGAAGCGACGTCTGCGAGCAACGGCAGATGGGTGTCCCAGCCATCGCAGTGCTGGTGGTAGGCCTGCTCGAGCACCGCCGCATCCCAGCCCATCTCGCGGAACCCGCTCTCGACCACGCGCAGGAGCGTTCCCGAGCCCGACGGCGTCAGCTCGAAGGTCACCAGCAGCGAGTTGTCGGGCGTCGGCAGGGCACGATCGGGGCTGATCCACCGGAAGGCGAAGCGACGAGGCCGATCGGCGACGACGACGGAGATGGCCTCGACCAGCTGCTCGCCGGACTCCTCGCTCGTCCACACCAGCTCGCCCGTCGACCCGACGACCGCCTCGATGCCGGTCTCCGCGCCCCACCACTCCCGGATGTGATCCGGCCGGCTGATGACGTCGAACACCACCTCGGGGGTCGCGTCGATGTGGAGCTCCCGCTCGATGCTCCCGAACTCCGTCAGGGTCTCACTCATTGCCGTGTCCTCTCTCGTGCGGCACCCTCGCCGCCGCATTCGCAACTGTTGGTTGCACGTCAACGTACAACGGCTGAACCCACTACGCAACCATTTGTTGCACGTTCGCCACTCGTGACCATCGACTCTGGTCGTCGAGGGCCTCCGAGTCGTTGAATCGAGTCATGCGCATGCATCCCCTCACCGGCGAGCGCTCCTCCCTCGACCCCGACATGACGTTCCGGGAGCTCGGGGTCGTCGTCCGACCCATCGAGCCCGACGACGAGACGAGACTCGCAACCTTCCACAGCAATCTCTCCATCGAGACCACCCATTCGCGGTACTTCAGCCCGCACCCGACGCTCACCGAGCGCGAGCTCGAGTTCTTCACCCACGTCGACCATCGGGACCGGGAGGCACTCGTCGCCCTGCACGACGACGAGATCGTCGCCGTCGCACGGTACGAGCGCCTCGGCGCGCAGGCGGTTGCGGAGGTGGCGTTCGTCGTGGCCGACGCGTGGCAGCACCGCGGCCTCGGCAGCGCGATGTTCACGAGCCTCGCCGACCTCGCTCGAGCTCGCGGCGTGGAGCGGGTGGTGGCCGAGACGCAGAGCGACAACCGGGCCATGATCGCCGTGTTCGAGCGGTGCGGACTCCCCTCCCGCCACGTCCTCGACCACGGCGTGTTCCACTACGAGATGCAGCTCGACCACGCCGACACGGACGACTCGCGCTCGAGCTGACGCGATTGCGACGGCCCGCCGCCGCCCCTACGTTCGCCCGGTGCCTCCTCGTCCCCTCCGACCCGCCCTCCTCGTCGCGCTCGCCGTCGCGGCGACGCTGCCTGCGTGCACGCAGACCGACGCCAGTGCCGCCGACACGACCACGACCACCACGACGCGCTCGTCCGAGCCGGCGAGGCTGACGCGGACCGGCTCGTCCTACGACGTGCCCTCACCGCTGCCGACAGCTCCCCCCGGCTCCGTGATCGCCGCGACCCGGGCCCGCTCGACCGACGCGTTCCCGTCGGCCACCCGGCGCGAGGTGCTCTACCACTCGACCGATTTCGCCGGGAACGACGTCGCCGTCAGCGGCACCCTGCTGGTGCCCGACCGGACGCCGCCGGCCGGCGGATGGCCCGTCATCTCGTGGGCCCACGGCACCTCGGGCGTCGCCGACGTCTGCGCTCCCTCGACGACCGACAACCTCTTCTACAACGAGTACGCCCAGCAGGTGCGCGGCTTCCTCGCCGCCGGATACGCCGTCGCCGCATCGGACTACGTCGGACTGGGCACACCGGGCGTGCACTCGTACTCGATCGGCGTCGACCTCGGGAACGCGGTCGCCGACATCGTCGCCGCGGCTCGACGGCTCGACAGCCATCTGTCGTCGACGTGGTTCGCCGTCGGCCACTCCGAGGGCGGCCAGGCCGTGCTCTTCGCCACCCGATCGGCCGCACGCCACCCCGATCTCCGCCTCGCTGCCACCGTCGCCATCGCTCCGTCGAGCCACCTCGAGCTCGCACTCCCCTACATCGCCGCCGGCGGCCTCCCCGCCGACGTCGCGTACGGCCTCTACCTGCTCGCCGGGCTCGGCCGCGTCGACCCGAGCGTCGACATCACGAAGCTCGTCGGCAGCGGAGGCCGGTCAGTGGTCGACCGCGTCACCACCTCGGACTGCCTGCTCGACACCCTCGCCGACCTGAAGGACGTGCCGCCCACCGACGTGCTGGCGCTTCCCGCCGACACCATGACGTCGCTGTCGGCCCTCCTCGAGAAGTACGGCGACCCCGACCACGAGCCCACGGTGGGTCCGCTGCTGATCGTGCAGGGCGAGACCGACCACGACATCCCCGCAGCCGTCACCAAGCTGATGGCCGACCACCTGGTCGCGCTGGGCAGCGACGCCACCTACCGGGAGTACCCCGGCATGGACCACGACCGGGTGCTGGGCCCATCGATGTGCGAGACGCTCGCATGGATGACCGAGCACGGCGGACCTGCGGCCACCTCATGCGTCGCCGAGCCCACCGACATGAGCTGAGCCCCCGTCACTGCGTGACGACCACCTCGCCGCGCATCCCGGGATGAATCGCGCACTCGTAGTGGAACACGCCGGGCTTGTCGAAGGTGACGTCGACGCGCTCCCCCTCCGCCAGCCCGCCGGTGACGGCGCCGCCCGACACGTGCACCGAGAGCCGATGCGTGACCGGCTGGGCGTTGCGCCACTCGACGGTCTGCCCGCTCGAGATCCGCACCTTGCTCGACAGGAACGACTGCGCCTGGGCCTGGACGATCGCCTTCGGAGCCGCCGCCGGGGCCGATGTCGACGGGGCGGCACGATCGACGGGCGCACCGTCGTTCGAACGCAGCGGACCGAGAGCGAGCACGCCGATCACCAGCGCGGCGACACACCCGACCGCAGCGGCGAACGAGCGGTGACGGGTCGCCCGCTGGCGCGACGCGCGCTGCGACTCCTCGATCCGGCCCACGATGGATGCGGTCAGCGCCGGGTGCGGTGTGGCCGACTCGATGCGGAGCGATTGTCGGAGCGCTTGCATCTCCTGCAGCGCCAGGAGGCAGGCGGGGCAGGACGCGACGTGATGATCGACCGAGCGCTGCTCGATCTCGCTGCACTCGCCGTCGACGGAGGCCGACAGGCGCTCGAACCACTCCTCACACGCCATACGACACCTTGGTCGCTCGATCGGGCCGATTGGTTCCCGACAAGCGGTGGACATGTGCCACAGGCCGAAATGACGAAAGACCCTGGGGTATCACGGCCCGGGCATGGAAGAGTGACCGGGATGCAACGCCCCAGACGCCCCCGCCCCGGGCCCGCCTCGAGCGACCACCACGATCCGCTGTCGTCGCTGGCGTCCGCTGCCGCCGCCGGCCACAGCCAGGCCCTCGAAGAGCTGGTGCGCCTCACGCAGCCGGACGTGTGGCGGCTCTGCGTCGCCCTCGGCTCGCGCGGTCACGAGGAGGACCTGGTGCAGGAGACGTACCTGCGCGCCATCCGCTCCCTCGGTTCGTACCGGAGCGAGGCACCCTTCCGTTCGTGGCTCCTCTCGGTGGCCCGGCACGTGTGCGCCGACGACGTTCGCAAGCGGGAACGCCAACGTCGACTCCTCACCCGGGTCACGCCGACGGTGAGCGACGACACGCCCGAGCACGGCTACACCGAGACACTGCTCTCGCACCTCGATCCCGACCGCCGCGACGCCTTCGTCCTCACGCAGGTCGCCGGCGTGTCGTACGTCGACGCGGCGGTCATCCTCGGCTGCGCCGTCGGCACCATCCGCTCACGCGTGGCCCGCGCCCGCATCGACCTCCGTGAGCTCGTGGCGATCAGCGAGACCGCCTGACCGACAGGTCGCATCGTCAGCCTCCATCGGCGACGCGGATGACCACCTTGCCCCGAGCCCGACCGTCGGCCACGTGCTGGAGGGCCGTGGCAGCGTCGCTCAAGGGGTAGGTCGAGCCGATCGCCGGCGTGACGCTCCCCGCCTCGATGAGCTCGGTGAGCGTGACGAGGTCCTCGCGGTTGTGTGAGCACAGCACCGTGCGCAGCCGTTGACCGAGGAACGGACTCATCGTCACGGCTCGCACCTGACGGCCGGCCCCTCCGAGCAGGAGACCCTCGGTCTCGCCGCCGGCGATCACCAACGTGCCGTGCGCCGTGAGCGCTCGTCGGAGGTCCGAGAGCCTGCTGTTGCCGCCGACGTCGATGATCACGTCGTAGCGGCGCCCGCCGTCGGCGAAGTGGTCGACCTGATAGTCGATGACGTGGTCGACGCCGAGCGCCCGCACCATCTCGACCTTGGCCGTGCTGCAGACCCCGGTGACCTCCGCGCCGAACGCCTTCGCGATCTGCGCGGCGAACGAGCCCACTCCCCCGGACGCACCGATGACGAGCACGTGCTGGCCGCTGCGGACCTCGCCCCGGTCGCGGAGGGACTGCAGAGCGGTGAGCGCCGTGATGGGTGTCGCCGCAGCCTGCTCGAACGTGAGGTTGGCAGGCTTGGGCGCGATCTTCGACGCGCTCGCCACCGCATACTCCGCGAACGAGCCGATGCCGACGCCGAACACCTCATCGCCGACCGCGGCGGTGGTGACGTCCTTGCCGACGGCGACCACCGTGCCGGCGACATCCGACCCGGGCGTCCGCACCTTCGGGACACGAACCCCGTAGCCCGCGAGCCGAATCGCCAGCGGGCGACCGGTGGTCGTGTGCCAGACGTCGCGCCCCACACCGGCGGCATGCACCCGGAGCAGCACCTGATCGTCGCCCGCGACGGGGCGAGCGATCTCTTCGAGGCGGAGCACGTCGCCGGCTACCCCGTACCGGTCCCGCACGATGGCCCGCATCGTGGTCGGGCGCGGAACGCTCGTCAGATTGCTCGTCGGGGCGCTCATCGCGTCCCCCCGGCCAGGAGCACGGCGGCCTCGGCATCCTCGGCGATGAGGTCGGCGTTGATCGCGATCCCCGCCATCCCGCCGGCGGCGGCCGCCTGGAGCACCTGACCCCGGGCGTCGGCGGCGTTGCCCGCCGCGTAGAGCCCGGGAATCCTCGTCGCTCCCATCTGGTCCGTCTCGATCACGCGTCCCCGACCCGTCGGGTCCGGCACCGGCTCGGCCCCGAGCGACGCGATCGCCCGAGCGCGGGGCTCGAACGGCGGATCCACCACGACCACATCGGCGGGGATCACCTCGCCACCGGCGAGGCGGACACCGGCGATGCCCTCACCGGTCGACAGCACTTCGACGACCGGCCGCTCGACGACCCGGATGCCCCGGGCCTCCAGGCGCTCCCGGACTGCGTCGCCGGGGGCGGCGCCCTCGTGCACGACGAACGTGACGTCGTCGGACCACTGCCGGAAGAGTGCCGCCTGTGCCGGGCCTCCGGGTCCGGTACCGACGACGACCAGCGCCTGATCGCGCACCTCCCATCCGTGGCAGTACGGGCAGTGCACGACGCCTCGGCCCCACTGCTCGGCCAGCCCCGGGATGTCGGGCAGGACGTCGCGAAGCCCGGTTGCGAGGAGCACCCGGCGTGCGAGCACGGTCGATTCCTGTCCGGTCATCTCCTGGTCCGCACCGGCGAGCATCGTGATCGCCCGGAAGCGTCCGTCCGGATCTCGAACGACGTCCGCCACGTGGCCGGTGCGGAGTTCGGCGCCGTACCGACGCACCTCGTCGCGTCCGATCGCCAGGAAGTCGCCGGGCGGGATCGCCTCGTGGCCGAGGTACCCGTGCATGTGGGAGGCGGGCGCGTTGCGCGGCTCGCCCCCGTCGATCAGCAGCACGGACCTGCGGGCCCGGGCGAGGAGCAGGCCGGCGGCGAGCCCGGCGGCACCGCCCCCGATGACGAGGACGTCGACCTCCTGAGTCGACCGGTCACCGGTCGTTGCGTCGAGTGTCGTCACCATGATCAGTCACCTCCGAGGATCTTGGCGGCGTACTCGTCGATCGTGATCGTGCCGCCCTCTGCGTCGGCGAGACCGCGGAACCGCTCCGGCAGGACGTCCTGCAGGAGGTCGATTCGCTTCCAGTCCGCCAGCGGCGCGCTCCCGTTCTCGTCGGGAACGTGGGCCGCCGGCACCGAGGACGCCTGCGGGGTGATGTACCGCGGGCAGTTGACGAACGACTCGGTCACCGTCGCCCGCACCACGAGGTCGGCGCCTGGGTATGCGTCGAGCAGCGGGCCCTCCTCGATCACGACGGCGTCGGCGTGGACCCGCACTCGGTGAGGCGTGTCGAAGTCCATGAACAGGAGCCCGATTCGGCCGTTGTGCGCGATGTTCCCCATCGAGAGGAACATGCCGTTGCCGTCGTAGCTCGGGAACACGATGGTGGTCTCGTCGACCACCTGCACGAAGCCCGGCACACCGCCCTTGTGCGACACGGTCGGGTGACCGAGGTGGTTCACCGTGCTGAGGAAGAAGAACGCACGGGACTCGATGAAGGTCCTGGCGAGATCGTCGATGGTGGGTTGCACGGTGAGCGCCTCGAGGGTGTCGGCCAGCGTTCGGCTGTCGAATCTGTCCTGGTAGGCGCGGTGCTCGTCGCTGTAGAAGGTCATGAAGGTCTCCTGGGGTCGTTGACAGGTGGGGTGGTCGGGAGTGGTCACGATCCGAACCGGACGCCGGCGAGGATCTGGATGGTCAGGACGATGGCGAGGGTGATGTCGACGGCGGCGCAGTAGGGCGGCCACCACCGGATTCCTCGCACGAAGTGGGTGCGGTGCTGCCAGTAGTCCTTGGCGCCGTGGGCGGCGTAGCCGACGACCAGCAGCCAGGCGGTCGAGGTGACGGCAGCCACCGCCAGCGTGAGGAACGCGGCCACGACGGCGCTCTCGGCGGCGATCACCTTCGGGCGTCCGTCGGCGACCGCGAAGCCGATGTAGATCGCGGCGATCAGCACGAGGAGGATCGACTGGACGGCCGACGGCGTGAGCCACCAGATGACGAGCGGCGCCGCCGCCTGGGCCAGGCCGAAGGCGATCCCCACCAGCACCGGCGTGCGGTGGGCGGCGTGTTCGTGTGCGCCCCGAAGGCCGGTTCGGTGTCCGCTGCGGGGTTCGGTGCGGGGCTCGGTTCGGTGGTTCCGGCTCGCCACGTGGCGCTTGTCCTCGGTAGTCACGTCGTCAGCGTCGCCCTAAGGGGTGTACGACGACATCGGGACCAACCCCTCAGATCGCGGAAGCGGCGATACTTGGGGGCCATGGCGGACCGTCCCGATATCCGAGGCTTCGTCGGGCGCGCCGACGAGCTCGCCGAGTTCGATCGAGCGACGGCCAGTGCCCGCGACGGTGTGCCCGTGGTGCTCGCCGTGAGCGGCGAGGCGGGAATCGGCAAGACGACGTTCGTGAAGGAGGGAGCGAGCCGCTCGAACGTCCCCCTTCACGTCGGGCGTTGCGTGCGGATGGGCGGCGACGTGATCCCGCTCGCCCCGCTCGCCGACCTCCTCCGTCAGATCCACCGTGCCCACCCCGACCTGCTCACCGACGGCCCGGAGATGGCTCCCCTCACCCGGTGGATGGGTGGCGAGCTCGATGATCGTGCAGCGGCCGGCACCGCCACGACGAGCCTGTTCGTCGCCGTGCTCGAGCTGCTCACCCGGCTCGCCGACGACGCGATCGCCATCGCCGTCGAGGACCTCCACTGGGCCGACGCACTCACCTGGGACTTGTTCGAGTTCCTCGCCCGCAACCTCGTGGACGAGCGGGTCGTGCTCGTCGGCACCTACCGCACCAGCGAGGTCTCCACGGCCGCCCAACGCCGACGGCTCGCCGGCCTCCCGCTCCTCTCCGGTGCTCGACGCATCCACCTCGAGGGGCTCGGTCGCGCCGACGTCGACACGTGCGTCACGGGGCTGCTCGGCGCTCCGGCGCCGTCGCACGTCGTCGACGAGATCCTC
Organism: Acidimicrobiales bacterium; assembly: GCA_046331245.1. Classification (GTDB taxonomy): domain Bacteria; phylum Actinomycetota; class Acidimicrobiia; order Acidimicrobiales; family Microtrichaceae; genus SSF14. Next base: position 29,354 of record JAXLRH010000002.1, read on the forward strand.
GCTCGCGGGCAGGGGAACCCCTTCTTCACCGAGGAGCTCGTGGCGGCGCACGTCGCCGGCGAGGCGATCCCCGTCGTCCTCTCCGACCTCATCTCGGCCGACGTCGCCGCGCTCGACGAGCCCACGCGACAGGTGCTCCGAGCCCTCGCGACGGTCGGCCGGGAGACGAGCCACGACCTGCTCAGCCGCATCTCGGGACTGGACGAGGCCGCCGTCGAGGCTGCGGTCCGCGTCGCCGTCGAGGCGCAGCTCCTCGTCGTCGACCGTGCCACCGACGCGTACCGCTTTCGGCACGCGCTCATCGGCGAGGTCGTCTACGCCGACCTGCTGCCGTCGGAACGCAACCGCTTCCACCGCCGGGTCGCCGACGCGTTGGGCGAGCAGGCCGACGGTGTGCTGGCCCGCCCCGATCGAGCCGGCGAGCTGGCCGTCCACCTGGACCGTGCGGGCGACCGCGACGCCGCGTTCTCCGCCCTGCTGTCGGCTGCCGACGCATCCCAGGAGATCGCCCCGGCCACCGCGCTCGCGCACCTCGAGCGAGCGTTTGAGCTGTGGGACACCGTGACCGAGGTGAGCGCGGACGAGCAGCGCAGCCACCGCATGTGGCAGGCGGCCGAGCTCGCCGCCGGAGCGGTCGGCAACGCACGAGCCGTGGAGCTGGCCCAGGGTGCCGTCGTCCTCGGCCCGCCTCCCGAGGGCGAGTCCCGGGGCCACGAACGGTTGGCCCGCTACCTGTGGGGAGCCGGTCAGATCGCGGCAAGCCGCGCCGAGTTCGAGCGGGCCGTCGCACTACTCCCCGCCGACGCTTCCGTCGACGCGGCGCCCGTGTACGCCGGTCTCGGCCAGGCCGAGCTCATGTCCGGCCACTACGAGGCGGCAGACGGGTGGTGCCGGCGCACGCTGGAGGCGCTGGGTACACCCGAGGTCGATGTGTCGTCGTGGGTCATGGCGCGCCGTGTCCAGGGCGTCGTTCGCAGCTGCCTCGGCGATCCGGATGGTGGGGTCGAGCTGTGTCGCGAGGCGTGGCAGTCGGCCCCGACGGCCCTGGGTCGCGCCCTGGCGACGCTGTACCTCTGCGTCGCCCTGCTCGACGCGGGGCGAAACGAGGAGGCGGTGAACATCGCGCTCGACGCCGTCGTCGAGGGCCAGCTCGCCGGGATGGACGCCAGCTACGGCGGCTACTCCGACGCGCTCGCTGCCGAGGGGCTCGGCCGGATGGGGCGCTGGGACGAGGCGGCGGCCTTGCTGGTACGTCACGCGTCCGACGACACGCTTCCCGTCGGCAACATGCGGGTCGCAGGGATCGGCGCCACGCTCGCCGCGCGACGGGGCGATGCCGACGAGGCCCGGCGGCTGCTGGCCATCGCTGCCGCACAACCCGTGGACGGCTGGCATCGGACGACCCTCGACATGACCATTGCCTGCGTGCACCTCGCCCTCGGCGACTGGGCCGAGGCTGCGGCAGCGGTGGAACGGGCTCGGGCCGAGGTTCCCGTCGACGTCGTCCTGTGGTCGGCCCGCTTCGTCATGGCCGGCGTCGAGGCGGAGGTCGAGCGGGCGCTGGACGCCGTCGCACGCCAGGAGCCGATCGACGTCACCGAGGTGCTCGGCCGGCTCCGGCAGCAGATCGAGGCGGTGGAGTCGCTGCCCGGGGGAACCCCGTCGCTCGACACGCTCGCGCACCTCGCCCAGGCGCACGCACACCTCACGCGGCTCGCGGCTCCGGACCCCGACGCCTGGGCGACCGCCGCACGACGATGGGCCGATCTCGGCGACCAGTGGCGGATCGCCGTCGCGATGCGACACGAGGCCGAGGCCGCGTCGACGACCGGCGCCGTCGACCGCGCCGCATCGACGCTCCGGGAGGCGCACCGGCGGGCATCCGAGCTCGGGGCGACCCCGCTGCTCGGCGAGCTCGACGCGTTCTCACGTCGCACTCGGCTCAGCATCGACGCTCCGGAGCGGGTGATCCTCGACGACACGTCGATCGATCGCCTGGGGCTCACGACACGCGAGGCCGAGGTGCTCGGCCTCGTCGCGGCCGGCCGCACCAATCGGCAGATCGGCACGGACCTGTTCATCTCGGAGAAGACCGCGAGTGTCCACGTCTCCAACATCCTCCGCAAGCTCGGCGTGACCAGCCGGGTCGACGCCGCCGCGGTGGCGCAACGCCTGGGCATCACCTGATCCACGGGGTCTCCGACATCTGAGGGGTCGCGCCCGATGTGTCCGTCGGGGCCTTAGCCCGACGCTGAGGTCATGGATCTCGACGTCGACGGCTCGCTCCCACGTGGCCTGTCCGGGCGCTACCTCTTCACCGGGGTGGCCGACTGGGCCGGTGCGACGGTTCACGTCGTGCGGGGCATCACCCTCGGGAACGGGCGGGCCACGGCGCTGCACGACCACCCTATCGAAGCCGACCGCATCGGCGTGCCGGACGTCGGCCTCGTCGAGTTCACGGGGAGGCTGTTCTCGCTCGTCGACGGCTCCCGCGCCGTCGAGCTCGCAGCGGACCTCGCCCCCGTCCGGCCCGTCGACCTCGCCGGCGGAGGGCGGGGCGTCGGGGCGCACCCCCGGCTCGATCGAGCCAGCGGCGAGCTCTTCCTCATCTCCTCCCCCGGCACGACGACGCCGTTCGTCCACGTCATCTCCCCGGGGAGCCTGACGCGACGCACGCTGCCGGTCACTACCGCTCCCACCGCGGTCCGCGATCTGACCATCTCCGACCGCCACGTGCTGCTCGCGGCGGACGGCGCCGTGGGCGTCACGACCCGCGACGGAGCCGGCGATTGGTCATGGCACCGCGTCGGCGCGACGCCGGCGTACCGCGTGGTTGCAGCCCACGACACCGACCACGCCGTCGTCCTGCACGTGACGAGCCCGGCGCTCGAGCGATGGACGCTCCGTCGCGACCACGACGAGATCGATCGGACCGAGATCGATCCTCGCCCGCAGACCGCCGGGTTCGTCGACGAGGCCCGAACCGGCCAGTCGTACCGCTACCTGTACGCCGTCGACCGCGACGCCGGTCGCGTCCTCGAGCACGACCTGCTCACGGGGATCCGCACGCACCACGACCTCGCCGCCAGAGGCGTCCCCGCCGGGTTCCTGTTCGTCGCCGACCCGGCACGGCGCTCCCACGAGAACGGCGGCTGGCTGCTCGGTCTCGTCCGCAGCGACTCCGGTCGCACCCGACTCGTCGTGCTCGACGCGGCCGACGTCGCCGGCCCGGCCGTCGCCGTGGTGCACCTCCCCGTCGAGCACCACTCGATCCACGGCGCGCTCCACGCGCTGTGGAGCCCCACCCATCCCTGAACAACCAGCGACCCCACGCCCGTGGGAGTCCAAACGAAGGAGCAACCCATGCACGGACGTCCCGCACCCCAGGAAGTCGGAGAACCACGAGAGAGCCATCCTCGGCGATGGCACATCCTCGGAGTCCTCCTGCTCGCCCTGGTCGTCACCTCCATCGATCACACCGTGATCAACGTCGCGCTGCCGCGCCTCGTGGACGACCTGCACGCCAGCGCCTCCCAGCTCCAGTGGGTCGTCGCCGCCTACACCATCGTGTTCGCCGGACTCCTGCTCACCGCCGGCAGCCTCGGCGATCGGTTCGGTCGCCGGCGGGCGCTGATCGCCGGGCTGAGCGCCTTCCTCGGCGGATCGATCTTCGCCGCCGCGTCGACCTCGACCGCCATGCTCATCTCCGCACGCGGCGTGATGGGGGTCGGCGGCGCGCTGATCATGCCGACGACGCTGTCGATCCTCGTCAACGCGTTCGGCTCGCCCAGGGAACGAGCGAAGGCGATCGCCATCTGGACCGCAGTCAGCGGCGCCGGGATCGCGCTCGGACCCATCGTGGGTGGTGCGCTCATGCGCAGCTTCTCGTGGTCGTCGGTGTTCTGGATCAACATCCCGCTACTGGCGATCGCCCTCGGCGGCGCACTGCACGTGATCCCCGAATCGAAGGACCCTGCTGCCACCCGGATCGACCCGGTTGGTGCACTCCTCTCGATCGTGGGCGTCGGCTCGATCGTCTACGCCATCATCGAAGGGCCCTCACGCGGCTGGACCTCGAACGTCACGTTCGCCGCCTTCGCCGTCGGCATCGTGGTCACCGCAATGTTCCTCGCGTGGGAGATGCGGACGGACGAGCCGATGCTCGACCTGGGCCTGTTCCGCAACCCGGCGTTCAGCGCCGCCAGCATCGCCCTCGCCATGCTGTTCTTCGCCATGGCCGGCGCTGTGTTCCTGCAGGCCCAGTACCTGCAGTTCATCCTCGAGTACTCGCCGCTCGTCGCGGGGTGCGCGCTCGTCCCGGCGGCGCTCGGGATGATGGTGGGCACCGGCGCCGGTGCGCACCTCGCCCAGATGTCGGGCGGTCGGATCGCCGTGGCAAGTGGCACGCTCCTCGCCGCCGGCGGGCTCGCCGTGCAAGCCGGCTTCGTTGACGGCACCTCATACCTGCCGACCGGCGTCGGCCTCCTGCTGTTCGGCCTGGGTGCCGGCATGGCCATGCCCTCGGCGACCGACCTCATCATGGCGACGCTCCCGCCGGCACGCGCCGGGGTCGGCTCGGCCGTCAACGACACCGTCCGCGAGCTCGGTGGCGCCCTCGGCGTCGCGATCATCGGCAGCATCGCGGCGACGCGGTACACGTCGTCGCTGCGCTCGGACCTCCGCGGCGTCCGCGGCCTGTCCGCCTCGGCCCGGACCGCTCTGAGCGACAACGTCGGCGCCACGCTGGGTGGAAGCCACGCCATGGGAGCGGGTGGCCGGAACATCGCCGCCCTGGGTCGGCAGGCATTCGTCGACTCGATGACCGCCGCGCTCTGGATCGCCGTCGGCATGGCCGTGGCCGCGACCGTGATCGCCGTCGCCTACCTGCCGCGCCACCGGGGCGCCGGTGGCCATGGCGGTCACGGCGGTCACGGGGCTCATGGCGGTCACGGGGCTCATGCGGCCCATGCCACCCAAGCGGCGAGCGAGCCGATCCAGGCCGGCGGCCATCGGCAGGCTCACGCACGACGTTTCGCCGGGCGGTCCGGTGTCGCCGTCGTAGGTCTCGCGCTCTTCGCCTCCGCCTGCTCCGTGACCACGGTTCACCGGACGACGACGACGGCTGCGACCTCCACCGCGATCGTCGTCTCGACCACGGCAGCCCCCCGCCCGTCGGGGCCGGTCGACCAGCTCGTCGCGGTCGGTGGTGCTCGGCTCCACGTCCAGTGCAGCGGCAGCGGCGCGACGACGGTGATCCTGATCCCGGGGTTCGGCGCAACGGGTGAGACCTGGAGCTCCGTGATGCCCACCATCGCCGACCACGACCGGGTCTGCACCTACTCCCGGTTCGGAAACGGCGCGAGTGACCCGGCACCCTCCCCGCAGACCTTCGCCACCGAGGCGGCGGACCTGCGATCGGCGTTCGAATCGCTCGGCGAACCCGGCCCGTTCGTCGTCGTCGGCCATTCCTTCGGTGGCGCCGAGGCGGTGACGTTCACCTACCTGTTCCCCACGGAGGTCACCGGACTCGTGCTCGTCGACGCCAGCCCGGCAACGTGGCTCACTGCGATCTGCGAGGTGCCCGACGACGGCTCGGGACCCTCCCAGGTGTTCCGCGATAACTGCACATCGATCACCTCCGGCACGAACCCCGAGCGCCTCGACGGCCCGACGGCCTTCCCCCAGGTCGGGCGGATCGAGTCGCTCGGCAGCGTGCCGATGTCGGTCGTGACCGCCACGCGGCACGGCTACCCGGGCCTCGCCGCCACCGAGGAGCACCGTCTGAACCAGGTGTGGGATGCCGGCCAGCAGCACTGGCGCTCCCTTTCCTCGGACGCGCTCCTCGTACCCGTCGAGAACACGGGCCACAACATCCAGATCGATCGGCCCGACGTGGTGATCGAGCAGATCGAGCGACTGCTCCGATGACACGGCGACGGGTCCTGCTGATCGCCGTCTGCGCGTTCGCCGCGTGCATGGGTCTCGAGCTGGTGCTCCCACCCGACGACGCCGGGGCCGAGCCACGGAGTGGGCGAATGACACCCTGCCTCTTCGCAGAATGTCCGACCCGCCGTGCCGAGGTCCAAGGAGTTATGGGGGGTCGAGATTCGCGCCCTCTGGCGCCTCGACATCGGCGGGCCGCCTGACGACGTTGACGGCAAGGACGGTGGTCGAAATGGGACGGCTCGTTGATCCGAAACCAGCAGGCGGGGCGCTGTTCGCAGAGGAGGACAAGAAGGATCAGGCGAAGGAAGCCGCGGAACGAATCGCGAAGTACGTACCGGGCGAAGTGCTCGCCGCGTACCTCGGGGTCGTCGCGATCGTCGACGCCGCGTACGCCAAACCGGGTCCCGGCCGGGCGTGGGGGCTGTTCGCCGCCGTCGTCGTCGGGTTCGTCTTCACGCCGCTCTATCTCCGCCGAATGGCGGAGCCGGGTCAGCCACGACGCCTCCACATGGCTGTTGGAACCGGAAGCTTCCTGGCGTGGTCGTATACGACCAAAGGCTGGTGGGAGTACATCGGCTGGTACAACGGGGTTGCCGCCGGCATCGGCATCATCGTGCTCAGCCTCCTCTCCGGCCTCCTCGCCCCCACCCAGGGATCGAAGTAGCCGAACCGATGGAGCACCTCCTGGAGGCAGCGCAGTCCGATTCGGTTGGCGCGATCTGGAACGCCGTCGCCGACTTCCCGCAGGTCCACGCCGTGTCCATCGGCTCGGACTGGATGTGGCGGCTCCTGAACCGGGCGCGTCCGTTGCTCGGCGACGACGACTACGGCCTCCTCTCGGACGCGCTGCGAGTCGAGGCCGCCTCCTCCCCCACGACGCCCTGGTCGTTCGATCGCGAGGACTACTGGCTGACGGCGCTCGCGCACACCGGCGTCGACGTTCCCGTCGGCAAGTCGACCTGGCGTGACCCGATCGGATGGCCGTTCGTCCAGCCCGATCGGCTCGGAGGCTCCCGAACCGTCGTCACCATCAGCATCGACCCGGCGCGCGCTGCGGGAGTGATCGCCGACCTCCGGGGCGTGCTCCGCGAGGTCGGGACCGACGACGCGCGAGTCGAGATCCGGGCACGCCCGAGGGCACGGCTGACCTCCGCCGGCGCCGAGCCGGTGCACGTGACGGGCGGGAACCCGATTCGATCGAGGGGGCACCTGCACGGCACCGCCGGGGGTGTCCTCGGCGACGGTCACGGCGGGGCGCTCGTCCCGACCGCCGGCCACGTCGTCATGGGTGCCTCCGAGCTGAGCGTCGACGCCTCACAGTCGGGCACGAGCACGAGCATCCACCTCCAGCCTCGGGTGCAGAGCCAGCTCACTCCCCTCGACGGCGCCCTCAACGCGGCCACCGCGCAGTCCTGCACCGACGTCGACTTCGCGCTGCTGGAACCCACCGTGCCGATCGAGCTGCACACCGACGTCGGAACCGTCGGCCCCGTCGACGACATCGCCATGCTGGCAGGGGTGAACGAAGGCGATCTGGTCGACGTGACCGGAGCGGTCACCGGAAGCCAGACGTTGCGCGTGGGAGACCTCGACCTGTGTCGCTCGTTCGACCACGCCGGCATGAGATGGGGGTACCGCCACCTGTTCGCCCTCCGTCGCGTGAGTCGCTTCTGGGCGGCGACCGGAACCCTGCGGCCGCCGATCCGACACGGCGACTCCGGCGGGTGGATCACCCAGCAGATGGACGGACGGACGCTGTGGGCCGGCTCCGTCGTCGGCGGCGACGGAGCGATCGGCTACGCGTGCTTCGCGGAACGCATCCAGGAGCAGACCCTCGGCGGAGCACGCCTGACGCGGAGCGCGACGGGTCTGTCGCTCTGACAACGACGAAACCCCCGATTTCTCGGGGGTTTCGCTGCGTTCGATGTGCTCCGGGGGAGGGGCTCGAACCCACGACCCACTGATTAACAGTCAGTTGCTCTGCCAGCTGAGCTACCCCGGATTGTGCCGTCCGCGCGGGCCGACAGCCCGAACGAACGAGCGCTCAGGCTAGCAGCGTGGCCGGGCGATCCCGCACATCGGTTTCGGTGCGGGCCATTCGGGGTGCGCTCTCCGGCGCGAGCTACTCGGCGTCGAGGTAGTCGCGCAGCTTCTGGCTGCGGTGAGGATGCCGGAGCTTGGCCAGCGTCTTCGACTCGATCTGGCGGATGCGTTCGCGGGTGACCCCGAACTCCTTGCCGACCTCTTCGAGCGTCTTCGCCTGGCCGTCCTCGAGACCGAACCGCAGGCGCACCACCTGGCGCTCGCGCTCGTTCAGCTCACCGAGGGCCTCGACGAGCGCCTGACCGAGCATGCGCTGCGCCGCGGCGTCGGCCGGAGCGATGGCCTGCGAGTCCTCGATGAAGTCGGCGAGGAAGCTGTCGTCCTCCTCACCCACCGGCGAGTCGAGCGAGAGCGGATCCTGGCTGATGAGCAGGATGTCGCGCACCCGGTTGGCCGGCAGGCCGACCTTGGCGGCGATCTCCTCGATCGTGGGCTCGCGCTCGAGCTCCTGCATCAGTTGACGCTGGTGGCGGTGCACCTTGTTCATCGACTCGACCATGTGCACCGGGATGCGAATGGTGCGCGCCTGGTCGGCGATGGCGCGGGTGACGGCCTGACGGATCCACCACGTCGCGTACGTCGAGAACTTGAAGCCCTTCGTGTAGTCGAACTTCTCGACCGCACGCATGAGCCCGAGGTTGCCCTCCTGGATGAGGTCGAGAATCGCGAGGCCCCGACCGAGGTACCGCTTGGCGATCGACACGACGAGACGGAGGTTCGCCTGCGTGAGCTCGCGCTTGGCGGCCTCACCGTCGCGGACGGTGCGCTGGATCTTGCGGCGCACAGCGAGATCCATCTCCTCGCCCGACGCCGCGAGGTCGGCGAGCTGCGCCTCGGCCAGCACCCCGGCCTCGATGCGCTTCGCGAGCGCCACCTCCTCCGGCCCGGTGAGCAGCGCCACCTGACCGATCTCACGGAGGTACATGCGAACCGGGTCGGACGAGCCACCGGCGCCGGCGGCGACGCTCGGCACGATCTGCTTGCCCGACGCCTTGCGACCGGCGCGGAGCGAGGTCGACTCGTCGTCCTCGGCGGGGTCGGCGGGTGACACGGCGACGGCCGGTGGCTCCACGAACGCCTCGTCGATGTCGGCCAGGGCGCCGAGGTCGTCCGGGGCGGCGACCAGCGGCGCCGACTCGTTGACCGGCGCCTCCACGGCGGCCTCGGCCGTGCCGTTCAGCAGCGCCGGATCGTCGAGGAGCGCGGCGATGGCGTCCTCCTGGAGGTCCACGGTGTCGTCGATGCGGATGCCGTGCGGCTCGAAGTAGGCACGCACCTCCTCGACGACCTCGACGGTGAGCTCGACTCCCAGAACCGAGAGGGCGTCGTCGAGGTGGAGCACCCCTGCGGCCTTCCCGCGATCGACCAAGGCGCTGAGATCACGCTCGGGAACGCTCTCGAAGAGCTCCACGCTTGGTCCTTTCCAGGGATCCACCATCGCTTCAGGGACTTCGGTACCGATCGTCATGCGAACTCCGAGGAGTTCTCATCGAGCCAGGCTAGCAACTCAGGTGCAGATTCCATGGTCGAATCATCGCCACGCAGAGCGTCCAACCTGAGTTTCAACCAGCTGATCAGCGGCGAATAGGCCAATGGGTCCTCGGCGTGGCGGGCCTCGGCTTCGTAGGACGCGATAGCGCGACCCGCGGCCTCGACGAGGAGGAGCGAGGCGACGTCCTCGGCCGTGGCGGTCGACTCCTGCACGGCCAACTGCGTGAGGAACGCCGACAGACCGGCAGACGCCTCCTCCAGCGCGCCGTGCAGGTCGGGGCTCGCCGCCAGCGCCTCGTACGCGAGGCGAGTGCGACGGTCGCCGAACAGCACCGGCCGAAGCCAGCCCTCGATCTCGGCACGCCGATGGATCATCAGGCGCAGCGCCTCCACCTCGGCGGTGTCACCGATGGGCCGAGAACGGCGGGGCGCGCCTCCGGCGTCGTCGTCGCCCATCGGCTGTTCGTCGTAGGCCGACAGTGGTGGGCCGTCGTCGTCGTGACGCGGCCCAGGATCGGCGTCGCGCGACCGCCGCGACGCCTGCGCCGCCTCAGGCCGCTGCCGGGGCGGGCCCGCCAGCTGCGCGCGCAGCTGCTGCTCCTCGACGCGACAGAAGCCGGCCACCTCCATCACGTACTGGTCGCGCATGAACGGCGACGGGTGCTCGCGGATCACCTCGATGGCCGCCGCGGCGGCACGGGCACGACCCTCCGGCGTCGAGACGTCGGCGGAGTCGAGCACGCGGGAGACGCGGAACCCGAGGAACGGCTTGGACCCCTCCACCGCACGCGCCAGCGCCTCGGGATCGCTGCGGCTGAGCTCGTCGGGATCGGCGCCCTTCGGCATCGCCAGCACGTCGATCTCGATCTCGTGCCGCTCCTCCCACGCGTACAGCTTCTCGGCTGCGTTCTGGCCGGCCTCGTCCGCGTCGTAGGCGAGGATGACGCGCTTGGTGAACCGCTTGAGCGAGCGGATGTGGTCCTCGGTGAGCGCCGTGCCACACGTGGCGACCGCTCGCGGGATGCCGGCGCGGAAGAAGCCGATGACGTCGGTGTACCCCTCGCACACCACGACCTCGTTCGCCTTCACGATGTCGCTCTTCGCCCAGTTGAGGCCGTAGAGGGTGGCGCTCTTGTTGTAGAGCGCGTTCTCCCGGGAGTTCTGGTACTTGGGGCCCTCGGCGTCGGGCAGCTTGCGCCCGCCGAACGCGACCGGGCGGCCCTGGTCGTCGAAGATCGGGAACAGGATCCGACCGCGGAAGAAGTCCTGCTGGCGGCCGGCCTTGTTGCGCATACCCAGCCCGGTGTCGACGAGCACGTCGTCGGGCACCTTCAGGTACTTCACGAGCTCGTCCCAGCGGTCGGGCGCCCACCCCACCTTGAACTCGTCGACCATGTCGCGGTCGAAGCCGCGACTGCGGAGGTAGCCGCGCGCCGCACCGGCATCCGGACCCGTGAGCAGACGCTGGTGGTACCACTCCACGCTCCGCGCCATCACCTCGTGCAGCCGCTTGCGACGCTGCCTGCCCGCGCCCTCGTCCTTGTCGGTGTAGGTGAGCGCGATGCCGGCCTTGCCCGCCAACCACTCCACCGCGGCGGCGAAGTCGAGGTGCTCGATCTCGCGCACGAACGTGATGACGTCGCCCGACTTCTGGCAGCCGAAGCAGTAGTACAGCCCCTCTTGGCCGTTCACCGAGAACGACGGCGACTTCTCGTTGTGGAACGGGCACAGCCCCGTCCACCGCTGGCCGACCTTCCGCAGCTGGGTGTGCTGGCTGATGATCGACACGATGTCGCTCGCCGCCCGGACGCGGGCGATGTCCTCGTCGAGGATGCCCATCAGGCGCCGCCGGTGGCCGGTTCCGGACCGATGACCGCATGCGCCGCAGCGAGCCTCGCCGCGGGGAGGCGGTAGGGCGAGACGGACACCGAGTCGAGGCCCAGCTGCACCGCGATCGCGATGGATGCCGGATCGCCGCCGTGCTCGCCGCACATGCCGAGGCCGAGGGAGGCGTTCGCTGCACGCCCCGTCTCCGCGGCGAGGGCCATGAGCCGCACCACCCCCGTGGCGTCGAGCGTCTCGAAGGGGCTGCGGGCGATGAGGCCGCGGTCGCGGTAGACGCCGATGAGCTCGGCGTCGAGATCGTCACGACTGAAGCCCCAGGTGAGCTGGGTGAGGTCGTTGGTGCCGAACGAGAAGAAGTCGCTCACCCCGCCGAGCCCCGACGCGGCGAGCGCAGCGCGAGGCGTCTCGATCATGGTGCCGACGGGGATCGCGAGTGTGACGCCCCGCTCGACGCCCACCCGGAACACGGCGTCGCCGATCAGCGAGCGAGCGAGCTCCATCTCCGACGTGAGCGCCACCATCGGCACCATCACCGACACCGACGGCGCCACGCCCGTCGCCGCAAGCACGTCGGCGGCCGCGTGCGCGATGGCCTCGGCCTGAGCCTGGATCACCTGCGGGCGGAGCACGGCGAGACGCACCCCGCGCAGCCCGAGCATGGGGTTGTGCTCGGCGTGACCGGCGGCGAACTCGTGCAGCGGTGCGTCGAGCAGGCGGATCGTGACGGGCCGATCGCCCATCACCGCGAGCACGGCCCCGATGTCGGCGCGCTGGAGGTCGATCATCTCCGCCGCGGCCGAGGGGTCACCGGCGATGACTGCGTCGACCAGCTCGGCGCGTGCCCCCAGGAACTGATGCTCGGTGCGGCACAGGCCGATGCCGGCCGCCCCGAAGTCGAGGGCGAGCTGCGCGTCGGCGGCGAGATCGGCGTTCGCGAGCACTCGGATCTTCGGCGACGCCAGGCGGTCGGCCCAGCCCAGCAACGTGGCGAGCGCCGCAGGAAGATCCTGCAGGGGGCCGTGGTGCTCGGCCGCTGCGGGGCCGTCCGAGGTGTCGGATGCGTCGAGCGCACGCACCTCGCCCGTACCGCCGTCGACGAGCAGCTGGGCGCCGTCCGCCACCTCGAGGGCGCCGATGCCGCACACGGCCGGCACGCCCCACTGGCGCGCCACGATCGCCGCGTGGCTCGTGATGCCGCCGCGCCGCGTGACGATGGCCGCCGCCACCCGCATGGCCGGCTCGTCGGCCGGGGTGGTCTCGTCGACGACGAGCACCACCTCGCCGCCGGCATCCCACATGTCGAGCGCCGCAGCGGCATCGGCGGCGACGCGACCCATGCCGGTGCCGGGCGACGCGGCGACGCCTACGCCGAGCAGCACGCCGTCCGCCGCAGAGCCCGCGACCGACGAGGCCACACCGAAGATCACGTCGTCGACGAGCGCGGGGCTGACCGCGCGAACGGCGGCGACCAGCTGGTCGTCGTCCCCGGGATCGGTCACCGTGGCGACCGCCCGCTCGATGGCCTCCATCGGTTCGCTCACGGCACGCCGGAGCCTACCGTTCCCCCACCGACGCTCTCCCACCTACCTCGCCGCCGACCAGCCGCCGACCCCACCACCCTCGTCTTGTCCTCGTTTTGTGCCCCGGATCGACCGGCTACCCGGTAGATCCGGGGGACAAAACGGGGGTGGGACGGAGTTCGGTCAGACCATCCGGTCCTGGAGGTAGCGCACGACGCCCTCGATCGGGATGCGCTCCTGCTCCATCGAGTCACGCTCGCGCACCGTGACCGCACGGTCCTCGAGCGAGTCGAAGTCGAACGTGACGCAGTACGGCGTGCCGATCTCGTCCTGGCGCGCGTACCGCTTGCCGATCGACTGCGTCTCGTCGTAGTCGCACATGAAGTGCGGCTGGATCATCGACAGCATCTCCAGGCACGGACCGGTCAGCTCCGGCTTCTTCGACAACGGCAGCACCGCGACCTTGTAGGGCGCGATGCGATGGTGCAGGCGGAGCACGGTGCGCGTCTCGCCCTTCACCTCCACCTCGTCGTAGGCGGCGATGAGGAACGCGAACGCCGTGCGGGTCGCGCCGGCGGCCGGCTCGATCACGTACGGGAGGTAGCGCTCGTTGGCAGCCTGGTCGTAGTACTCGAGGTTCTGGCCCGAGTGCTCCTGGTGCTGGGTGAGGTCGTAGTTGCCGCGGTTGGCGATGCCCTCGAGCTCGTCCCAGCCCCACGGGAACAGGAACTCCACGTCGGACGTGCCCGACGAGTAGTGGGACAGCTCGTCGGCGTCGTGCGGACGCAGGCGCAGCAGTTCCTTCGGCATGCCGTGGTCGAGGTACCACTGGTACCGCGTCTCGCACCAGTAGCGATACCACTCGTCGGCCTCGGCCGGCGGCACGAAGAACTCCATCTCCATCTGCTCGAACTCACGGGTGCGGAACACGAAGTTGCCGGGCGTGATCTCGTTGCGGAACGACTTGCCGATCTGCGCGATGCCGAAGGGCGGCTTCTTGCGGGTGGTGTTCACCACGTTGGCGAAGTTGACGAACATGCCCTGCGCCGTCTCCGGACGGAGGTAGCAGTCGGCGCCGGCGCCGGCCACCGGCCCGGCCTGCGTCTTGAACATGAGGTTGAAGTCGCGGGGATCGGTGAACGTGCCGGACTTGCCGCACGTGGGGCAGACGTTCGGGTCCTCGAGCTTGTCGAGGCGGTGACGCGACTGGCAGTTCGTGCAGTCCACCAGCGGATCGGTGAAGTTCGCGAGGTGGCCGGACGCCTCCCACACGGCGGGCGGGCCGAGGATCGCGGCGTCGAGGCCGACGACGTCGTGGCGCAGCTGCACCATCGAGCGCCACCAGGCGTCCTTCACGTTGCGGAGGAGCAGCACGCCGACGGGCCCGTAGTCGTAGGTGGAGCGGAAGCCGCCGTAGATGTCCGCCGATTGGAACGCGATGCCGCGCCGCTTCGACAGGTTCACGATCTTGTCGAAGAGCTCTGGGTTGTTCTGGGGGTCGGACATAGGGGCCGAGGATACCAATGGCCGCTCGTCGTCCCGCCCGTTTGATGCGGATGCTCGGCCCGGTCGCGACCTCCGCCGTAGGGTCGATCCATGGCGAACCACACCATCGATCCCGACGACCTTCCGTACGAGCCGTCGAAGCTGCCGCGAAAGCGCGACATCACCGGGCCGGACTTCTTCGCGCTCGACATGCGGGTGGGTGAGGTCGTCGCCGCCCGGCCGTTCCCCGAGGCCCGCAAGCCCGCCTACCAGCTCGAGGTCGACTTCGGCCCGGTCGTGGGCGTGCTGCGCACCAGCGCCCAGATCACGAACTACCCGCTCGACGAGCTCGTCGGTCGACAGGTCGTCGGCGCGATCAACCTCGGCATCCGTCGCGTGGCCGGCTTCGAGTCTCAGTTCCTGGTGCTCGGGGCATTGGCCCCCGACGGATCGGTGCACCTGATGTCGCCCGACACGACCGTGCCGCTCGGCGCACCGGTCGCCTGAGGAGCGCCACCCGGCGACCGCCCGTTGCTAGCGTGACCGCAATTCCCCTTCGCACTCCAAGGAGTCACCCGTGAGCGACCCGAACAACCCGTACTCCGGAGGCGCTGTGCCGCCGCCGCCGCCCCCCGGCGGCGGGGCCATCACTCCCCCGCCCGCGCCCGGTGGTGCATTCCCGCCCCCGCCGCAGGCTCCGCCCCCTCCCGCGCAGCCCGGCTTCCCGCCGCCCGCGCCGCCGCAGATGCCCCCGCCTCCGGCGCAGCCCGGCTACGCGCCACCCGCGCCGCCGCAGATGCCGCCTCCCCCCGGCGGGGCCTACCAGGCGTACCAGCCCGGCGGCATGGGCAACACGCAGTACGGCACCCCGGCCGAGCCGGCCATGCGCCTGCTGGCCCGCTTCATCGACTCGCTCATCATCTTCGTCATCGGCATCATCGTCGCTCTCGTCTTCGGCGCCGGCGCGGGCCTCACGAGGAGCTCGGGCACGAGCATCGGCATCTACTTCGTCATCGGGATCGTCGGCACGGCCGTGGCGATCGCCTACGAGGTCGTCATGCTCGCCCAGCGCGGTCAGACGCTCGGCAAGATGGCCGTCGGCATCAAGGTGGTCCGCAACGACGGGCAGCCCCTCGACCTGGCCTCGGCGGCCAAGCGCCACTCGCCGTCCATCGCGCTGCGCGTGCTCGGCATCATCCCGCTCATCGGCCTGCTGGGTTCGCTCGGCCTCGTCATCCTGGCGATCGTCAACATCGTGATGGTGTTCCAGAGCAAGGTGAGCGTCTACGACAAGGTCGGCGACACCACGGTGATCAGCGTCAAGTAGCGCCCACCGGGCGACCTGCTCGAATCGAGGCCCGCAGCGCTGCTGCGGGCCTCGTCGCGTCGGGGGTCAGTTCGACGAACCGGAGACGGCGGCGACGATGGCCAGCCCGTACACGACGACGGCGACCGCCAGCATGCACGTGGCGATGATGCCGAGGATGCGGCCGAGCTTGCCGTGGCCCGGCTCCGGCCACCCGGCCGCCTCGGCGTCGAGGCGAAGACGACGACCCATCACCCACGCGAACGGGCCCGTGATCTGGCACAGCGACATGCCGATGATGCCGAGGATGAGCACGGTGTTGGCCCGCTGCGAGAACGGGTTCGGCACACCGGGCGCCGGCGCGTAGCCGTACGGCTGATAGCCCTCGGTCGGCCACTGACCCGGAGGCGAGGGCGTGCCCGGAGGCGGCGGGCCCTGCGACGGCGGAAACGGCGGCGGCAGGTCGCTCACGGCGTCAGTGCTGCTCGAGGAGGCGGAGCGAGCGGAGCCGACGGTCGAGATGGCGTTCCATCGCGACCGACGCGAGGTGGTCGACCTCGAAGGTGGCCGGGCCGATCGGCAGCGCCAGCGCGTTGGACAGACGGCCGCCGAGCACCAGTCGCATGATCGTCACCGCCTGCGGCGACACCGACATGCCGTCGCGGTGCTCACGGCACCGCAGGCCGCCACCGTCGAGGTCGAGCGACACGAGGTCGTCCTCCTCGCCGCACTCGATGCATGCGTCGACGTGGATGCCGACGCCCTCGCTGGCGAGCAGCTTGAAGAAGAACGCCGGCGTCACGAGTGGTGTGTCCCAGTTGGCGATCGCCCGCAGGCCGCCGACGAGCATGTCGTACAGGCCGGAGTTCTCCTCGCCCTCCTGGGCGATCTGGTCGATCGCCTCCAACATCGCCGCCGCACGGCCCATCCGCTCGAGGTCGTCGCGCAACGAGGCCTGCGTCTCCACGAGCTCCGCCTGGCTCACGATGTCGAGATCGCCACGGCCCTCGTACAGCTGCACGAGCACGTGGCTGCCGGGCTCGAGGCGCGAGCCGAACTTCGACTTCGTCTTGCGGACGCCCTTCGCCACCGCGCGCACCTTGCCGTGGCCCTGGGTGCACAGCACCACGATGCGATCGGCCTCGCCGAGCTTGTAGGTGCGGAGCACCACGCCGACGTCGCGGTAGAGCGGCACGGTCAGGCGTCGGCCAGGCCGCCGAAGCGGCGCTCGCGCTGCTGGTACTCGCGGATGGAGTCGTAGAGGTGCTCGCGGCGGAAGTCGGGCCACAGCACGTCGGTGAACACCCACTCGGAGTACGCCGACTCCCACATGAGGTAGTTCGACGTGCGGATCTCCCCCGACGTGCGCACGACGAGCTCGGGGTCGGGCATCGTCGGGTCGTAGAGGTTCGCGCTGATCGTCTTCTCGCTCACCTTGTTGGCCGGGATGCCCGACTCGACGATCTTGCGGACGGCGTCGACGAGCTCGGCCCGGCCGCCGTAGTTGAAGGCCATCGACACCGTCATCGAGTCGTTGTTCTTGGTGAGCTCGAGCGTCTCGTCGATGCGCTTCAGGATGCGACGCGGCACCCGCCAGTCGCGCCGGCCGAGGAACTGCATCTTGATGTTGCGGGCGTGGATCTCGTCGCGCCGGGTGAGCAGCAGCCGCTCGTTGAAGTTCATGAGGAAGCGCACCTCGTCGAGGGGCCGCTTCCAGTTCTCGGTGGAGAACGCGTACACGGTGAGCCACCGGATGCCGGCGTCGTGGGCGCCCCAGATGGTGTCCATGAGCGCTTCCTCGCCGGCCGCGTGACCGTCGGTGCGGGGCAGGCCGCGCTGCTGGGCCCAGCGGCCGTTGCCGTCCATCACGAGCGCCACGTGGCGGGGGATGTACGTCGGGTCCAGGTCGCTCAGCTCCACAGGGGAACCGTACCCGGTCCGCGGTGGACCCTCGTGTCTCGCCACCGTTCGTTCACATGCAAGAGTTGAGCGGTGAGCCTGGCCTCCCGATCGCTCGATCTGCTCGACCGCGTGAGGTCCCACATGGAGGCCGGCGAGGACCGTCCGGGCCAGCGCGAGATGGTCGAGGCGGTCGCCGCGGCCATCGGTTCCAAGGAGCACCTGGTGGTGCAGGCGGGCACCGGCACCGGCAAGTCGCTCGCCTATCTGGTGGCCGCGATCTCCTCCGGCCGCACCACGGTCGTCGCCACCGCGACCAAGGCGCTGCAGGACCAGCTCGCCGACAAGGAGCTGCCCACGCTGGCGAAGCACGTCGACAAGGACCTCTCGTGGGCGGTGCTCAAGGGGCGGTCCAACTACCTCTGCCGGCAGCGGCTCGACGAGGCCTCTGCGCCCCAGGCGCAGCTCGGCCTCGAGGGCGTGGCGGAGGCCGCAGGCGGCACCGGTCGCCTCCCGGAGAAGACGCTGAAGCAGCTGCAGAAGTGGGCCGAGACCACCACGACCGGCGATCGCGCCGACCTCGCCGAGGAGCCGCAGCCGTGGGTGTGGTCGGCCGTGTCGGTGGGCCCGCGCGAGTGCCCCGGGGCCTCGAAGTGCCCCCGCGGCGAGGACTGCTTCGCCGAACGGGCCCGGGCACGCGCCGCGTCCGCCGACGTGATCATCGTCAACACCCACCTCTACGGCCTGTACCTCGGGTCGCACGGGGCGGTGCTCCCCGATCACGACGTCGTGGTGTTCGACGAGGCGCACGAGGTGGAGGACATCATCTCCGCGACGACCGGCCTGGAGATCGGGCCGGGCACGATCACCGCGCTCGCCCGCACGATCGGCGGCCTGGTCGCCGACGACTCCGTCACCGACGGTCTCGAGGAGGACGCCGCGCGGCTCAGCCGGATGCTCGCTCCGCTCGTCGGCTCGCGCCTTCGGCGAGGCCTGCCCACCGAGATCGGCGACGCGCTGGGCGCCGCCCGCGGCCGCATCATGGAGGCGTCGGCCGCCGTCCGAAAGATCCCCGACAGCTCCGCCGACGTCACCACTCGCAAGGCACGCGTGGCGAGCGCCATCGGCGGCGCCGTGCTCGACATCGACAGCATGATCGCCATGCCCGCCGAGTCGGTCATGTGGGTCGGCGGCACCGAGGAGCATCCCCGCCTCGAGATGGCGCCGCTCGACGTCGGGCTCACGCTCGACACCCTCCTGTGGAACCCGGAGCCCGGCGGCCTCGAGATCGTGATCGGCGACGGCGCCGGGGAGCGGTCGGCCGGCGAGCGATCCGACGGCGACCCCTCGTTCGGCCTGCCCGACACGGTCGTGTTCACCAGCGCCACCGTGCCCGACTCACTGGTGGAACGGCTGCGCATCCCGCCCGACGACGTCACCGTCATCGACGTGGGCACGCCGTTCGACTTCGAGCACCACGCGCTCCTCTACTGCGCCGCCCACCTGCCCGACCCACGGTCGGAGCGCTACGGAGCGGCCGTCACCGACGAGCTCGTGCGCCTCATCGGCGCGGCCGGCGGACGCACGCTCGCGCTGTTCACGAGCCATCGCGCGATGAACGAGGCCGCCGACGCCGTCGCCGACCGAGTGGGCGTCGCCGTACTCCGTCAGGGCGACCGGCCCAAGCCAGCGCTCATCGAGGAGTTCGCCACCGACGAGACGTCGTGCCTCTTCGCCACGATGGGGTTCTGGGCGGGCATCGACGTGCCCGGCCCGGCGCTGAGCCTGGTCACCATCGACAAGATCCCGTTCCCCCGTCCCGACGAGCCGCTCATGGCGGCGCGGCGGGAGCGCGCCGGGGCCGCCGGGTTCACCACCATCGACCTGCCGCGCGCGGCCACGCTGCTGGCGCAGGGCTCCGGCCGCCTCATCCGGGCGGCCTCCGACCGTGGTGTAGTGGCGGTGCTCGACCCCCGCCTCGCCAACAAGGCGAGCTACCGCTGGCAGCTCATCCGGGCGCTGCCGCCGATGCGCCGAACGAAGGACTTCGACGAGGTCGCCGCCTTCCTCGCCGAGATCCTCCCCGCCTGACCCCTCCCCCAGGTTTTGTGCCCCGGAACCACCGGTAACCCGGAACTTCCGGGGGACAAAACGAGGGTGGGGCGGTCGTTCGTCACGGGCTGGGCCGTCCCGGTCGAGAAGTGAGAAGATCGTTCTCATGACCGACAGCCCCTGGCACGGCGATGCCACCTCCCTCGTCGACGCGTTCCGAGCCGGCGAGCGATCGCCCAAGGAAGAGCTCCAGGCCACCCTGGCCGCCATCGAGGCGAGCCGTCTCAACGCGTTCAGCCACCTCGACCCCGAGCGCGCCCTCGCCGCCGCCGAGCGCGCCGACGTCAACCTCCCGTTCGGTGGGGTGCCCGTCGGCATCAAGGAGCTCGACGCTGTGATCGGGTGGCCCGACACCGATGCCTCGCTCGTGTTCAAGGACCGCATCGCCACCGAGAACTCGCCGATCGTCGAACGACTGCTCGACGACGGCGGCGCCGTCCCCGTCGGCCTCACCACGTCGAGCGAGTTCGGTGGTCTCAACGTCAGCGTCACCAAGCTCAACGGCGTGACCCACAACCCGTGGGAGCACGGCCGCACGGTGGGCGGCTCGTCGGCGGGCAGCTCGTCGGCGGTCGCCGGCGGCCTCGTCACGCTCGCCACCGGCTCCGACGGCGGCGGCTCCATCCGCATCCCCGCCGGCTACACCGGCCTGTTCGGCATGAAGGGCACCTTCGGGCGCATCGCACGCGGTCCGCTCGCGTTCTCCCGGCCCAACACGGCGGTGCCCGGCTGCCTCGCCCGGTCGGTGCGCGACGGTGCCCGCTTCTTCGACGTGTGCGCCGGCCCGCACCTCATCGACCCGCTCAGCATCACGTCGCCCGGCGGCTGGGAAGCCGGCCTCGGCACCCACGAGCTCGCCGGGCTGAAGGTGGCCGTCGTGCCGGGTCTCGGCAGCGTCACGCTCGAGGACGGCGTCGCCGAGCGGATCACCGAGCACGCCGCGGCCCTCATCGAGGCGACCGGCATGAAGCAGGTCGACATCGACCTCAAGATCGTCAACATCACCGCCGAGTGGATGATGGGCAACGTCTCCACCCTGCTCGCCGTGCTGGGCGACCGCTGGCCGGCCTGCGCCGGCGACCTCACGCAGTCGATCGAGGACGGCCTCCGGCTCAGCTCCGCGTTCTACAACCTGCGCACCTCCGCGGTCGCCGAGGCGAAGCGCCTCCAGCTCAACGAGGCGATGGCCGAGCTGTTCGGCGAGGTCGACCTCGTCATCTGCGCCACGAACCCCGGCCCCGCCTTCCCGGCCCACGCCGAGATGTCCAGCCCGATGCACCCGACGGTCGAGAAGGTGCTGGCCAGCAGCCCCGGCCGCCTCGGAGCACGTGCGGCCCTCGGCGCTGTCCGCATGGCCGGCGCCGTGTCGCCGAACCTGCCGAGCAAGGTGCTCCACACCGTCACGCAGAAGGTGCCGGACATGTTGGAGATGGGCGGCCTCACCATTGTCTCCAACATCTACGGCAACCCGGCCGTCTCGATTCCCGCCGGTGTCGTCCGTGGTCTCCCGGTGGGCATGCAGGTGCTCGCCCGCCATCACGCCGACGCCCTGCTCTTCGACGTCGGCCTCGCCGCCGAGCGCGAACTGCCCTGGCCCCTCGTCGCCTCGTAGACTGCTCGACGACTCCCGGAAGGCCCCCCCATGTCATCAGAGTTGATCGAGCAGCCCGCCGCACCCGCCGTCTCGGGTTGCCCCGTGCCCCACGTCGCTGCGGCGGCGTCTGCGCCCGAGGGCGTGTGCCCGTTCCCCCACGCCGGCGCGCCCGGCGTGCAGCGCTCCCGCGCCGACCTCGTCGTGCGCAAGCTGCTCCGCATCAAGGAGCGCCCCGCCAACGTGTCGGAGAACGCGGCGCTGAAGGCGTTCGAGAAGTCGATGCTCATCTCGGCGACGCGCTGCACGCTCACCTACGTCGTCTTCCCGTTCCTGCTCCCCCTCCTCAGCCTCTCGAAGACGGTCGGCGCCGGCTTCGGCGCGGCGATCGGTGCGATCGCGATGGTGTGCGACGTGTTCACCATCCGCCGGTTCTTCGCCATCGATCACAAGTGGCGCTGGTACTTCACCGCGGCTGCGCTCACGGTCATCACGATGCTCACCGTCCTGCTGGTGCAGGACATTCTCAACCTCACGCGCTGAGCGCGTCGGGTCAGTAGCCGAGTCGGTCGAGCGCCTTCGGGCGGCGCTGCCAGTCCTTGTCGACCTTCACGTGCAGCTCGAGGAATGCGCCGGGCGGCATCTCGGCCCGCGCCGCGGTGCCGACCTGCTTGAGCACGGCGCCCTTCTTGCCGATCACGATGCCCTTCTGCGACTCGCGCTCGACGAGGATCTCGACCCGCACCCTCGGCCACTCCCACTCCGTGACGCGGCACGCGATCGAGTGGGGCAGCTCGTCGTGGGTGACCGCCAGGAGCTTCTCGCGGACGAGCTCGGCCACCCAGAACGCCTCCTCGACGTCGGTCACGACGTCGTCGGGGTACCACTTCGGCCCCTCCGGAAGACGCGACACGAGGTGGGCGACGAGCTCGTCGACGCCCTCGCCGGTCGCCGCCGAGATCGGGAAGTACTCGGAGCGGTCGAAGTCGGTGGCGGCGAGGAGCTGCTTCATCACCTGCTCCTTCGACACGAGGTCGCACTTGTTCACGATCACGACGGCATCGGAGGGAACGCGCTCGTTCACCCAGGCGTCACCCCGACCGACGGGCGCGGTGGCGTCGACCAGCAGGCACACCACGTCGACGCCGCTCGCGGCACCGATGGCCGCGTCGTTGAGCCGCTCGCCCATGAGGGTGCGCGGCTTGTGGATGCCGGGCGTGTCGACGAACACGATCTGGTAGTCGGGAGCGTTGAGCACCCCGCGGATCTGATGGCGCGTCGTCTGCGGCTTGTCCGAGACGATCGACACCTTGCGGCCCAGCATCCGGTTGAGCAGCGTCGACTTGCCGACGTTGGGGCGCCCGACGAGCGACACGAAGCCGGAGCGGAAGCCCTCGGGCGTGGTCATGTCGGGCGAGCCCTTCAGGAACTCCTCGACGGAGTACATGCGGCCGATCTCGTCGTCGTCGTCGCTCATTCGGCGTTCGCCACTTCCTCGGCGTCGACGGCGGAGATGCGCAGCGAGCCGACGCGCCGGCCGTCGACGGACTCGACCACGAGACGGTAGCCGTCGACGTCGACCACGTCGCCCACGACCGGGATGCGGCCGAGCTCGGAGAAGACGAGGCCGCCCACCGAATCCCAGTCGCCCTCGGGCAGGGACAGCTCGTACTCGTCGTTCATGTCGTCGACGTTGATGGAGGCGTCGTGCACGAGGATGTCGCCGTCGCTCAGCACCTCGGCCGCCGGCACCTCCTGATCGAACTCGTCGGCGATGTCGCCGACGAGCTCCTCGAGCAGGTCCTCCATGGTGACCAGGCCGGCCGTGCCGCCGTACTCGTCGACGACGATCGCGATGTGTGTCTTGCGCGCCTGCATCTCGCGGAGCAGCTCGGCGACGCGCTTGGTCTCGGGCACGAAGTGCGGCGTGCGCATCAGCGCCTCGATCGGGTCGTCCTGACGACGATCGCGCTCGGCCCGCATGAGGTCTTTCGCGTAGACGATGCCCACGATGTCGTCGACGTTGTCGCGGTACACCGGAAAGCGGCTGAGCCCGTTGAGGATCGCGATCTCGACGCAGTCGGCGACGCGGTAGTCGGCCTCGAACGACACCATGTCGGTGCGGGGCACCATGATCTCGCGGGCGACCGTGTCACCGAAGTCGATGATCGACTCGATGAGGTCGCGCTCCTCCTCCTCGATGACCGAGGCCTCCGCCGCCTCGCCCATGAGCGCGATCAGCTCCTCCTCCGTGACGAACGGGCCCTGCTGCAGCCCCTTGCCCGGAAGGATCACGTTGGTGACGCGGATCAGGACGTCGGCGACGTGGCGGAACAGCCGGCCGCAGAGCACGACGAGCGGCGCCGTGTTGAGCGCGGCACGGTCGGTGTGCTGCAGCGCCCACGTCTTGGGCGCGGCCTCGGCGATCACGAACACGATGAGCACGTTGACGATGGTTGCGATCACCACGCCCCACGTGCCGAACACCCGCTCGGCCACGACACCGGTGAGGGCTGCCTGCACCGTCTGCGCCGCCAGCGCGACGAAGTAGACGGCGTTCAGGCTGCGCTCGAAGTTGCCGACGATCTGCACCACGAGGTGCGCCCGCTTGTGGCCCTGCTCCTCGAGCGCCGCGGCGCGGGACCGGCTGATGCGGGTGATGGCCGTCTCGGCCACGGCGATGACCGCGCTGAGGGCGATGAGGACGACGACGACCGCGATCATCACGAGGTCGGCGCTCTCGACGGTGACGGCGATCACGACGGCACCTCTCCGTCGGCCCAGGGGTCGCGAGGCAGCGGACCCCACAGGTCGGCCAGCAGGCGCTGCTCGGCCGCCCACATCTCGGCGCGCTCGTCGGCCTCGGCATGGTCGTGGCCGAGGAGGTGCAGCGACCCGTGCACGAGGAGGAGAGCGAGCTCGGCGTCGAGCGAGCCGGCGTGGGCCGGGGCGTTCTCCGCCGCGACGGCGCCGCACACCACGATGTCGCCGACGAACCGCGGCGGCCACTCGTTCTCCTCGCCGGCGTCGTCGTCGTCGTCGATGGGGAACGAGAGCACGTCGGTGGGGCCCTCGGCGCCCATGTGCTCGGCGTTCAACTCGGCCATGGCGTCACGATCGACGAACACGACGTTCGTCTCGGCGGGGCCCACGACGCCCTCGGTCGCGAGGACACGCCGCACCAGCTCGGCCCACCGCTCGACGTCGACGTCGACGGACGTCTCGTTGAGCACGGTGACCGAGATCGACCCAGTCGCAGGCTCCATCAGTTGACGCTCCCGGGGGACGGCACCGTGCCCGACCGCTCGTAGGCGTTCACGATGTCGGCGACGATCTTGTGGCGCACGACGTCGCGGCTGCCGAGCCGGACGAACCCGAGGCCGTCGATGCCGCCGAGGATCGTCTCCAGGCCGTCGAGACCGCTGCGGCCGCCGGCCACGTCGACCTGCGTGGTGTCGCCGGTGATGACCGCACGCGAGCCGTAGCCGATGCGCGTCAGAAACATCTTCATCTGCTCGGGTGTGGTGTTCTGCGCCTCGTCGAGGATGATGAAGCTGCGGTTGAGCGTGCGGCCGCGCATGAACGCCAGCGGCGCCACCTCCACGGTGCCCCGCTCGAGCAGCTTCGCCGCGCCCTCGGCGCCGACCATGTCGTAGAAGGCGTCGTAGAGCGGGCGCAGGTACGGGTCGACCTTCGCCATGAGGTCGCCCGGCAGGAAGCCGAGCCGCTCGCCGGCCTCGACCGCCGGCCGGGTGAGGACGATGCGCTCGACCTGCTTGCGCTGGAGCGCCTGCGTGGCCATGGCCACGGCCAGCCAGCTCTTGCCGGTGCCGGCGGGGCCGAGCCCGAACGTGATGATGTTCTCGGCGATGGCGTCGATGTAGCGACGCTGCCCGGCGGTCTTCGGGCGCACCGAGCCGCCACGGGCGAGCCGCACCACGTCGGTGCCCAGGAGCTCCGACGGCAGCTCGTGGGACGCGACCATGTCGATGGTGCGGCGGAGCAGGTCGACGTCGAGCTTCGTGCCCGCCTCGACGAACAGGATCAGCTCCTCGAACAGCTGCACGACGGCGGCCGCGTGCTGGCCCGCGATGCGGATCTCGTTGCCACGCGCCACGATGCGGGTGCCGTCGAAGGCCGACTCGACGAGGTCGAGCCATTCGTCGCGCTCGCCCAGCAGCTGCGTCATCAGGTGGTTGCCGGGCACGTGCACGGTGGCCGCGTCGATGTCGACGGGTGCGGGCGATGGAGGTCGCTCGAAGTCAGTCATGTTCAGTCACCGGCGCTCAGGCCGAAGTGTAGTGAGGTACCGGGGACGGCAGAACCAAACCCTACGCAGGCCGGACAGGCGAACGCCCGCCGATTTCCGGCGGGCGACGGGGTGAGGTTGTGACCGGATCAGGAGATGCTGGACTCGACCACGGAGATGTCGGTGACGGTTTCCTCGCTGAAGCCGGGATCGGCGTCGAGCGTGCCCGGGGCGATGCGGCAGTCGTCGATGAACTGCTCGACCTCGGTCTCCTTCAGGCGGATGACGCGCCCGAACCGGTAGGCCGGCAGCTGACCTTCGTCGATGAAGCGGTACAGCGTCCGCGGAGTGACGCCGAGTCGGCGTGCGGTCTCGGCGGTGTTGAGCCAGACGATGCCGGTGGAGGAACTCATAAGCGTGAACCTATCGCGTGAGATGACGAAAGTGTTGCATTCCTCACCCTAGCCGTCGCTTCGGTGGAAAGATCACGAAAGCCGACGAGAGTGGCGCACAGGTCGACCCGACGCTCATGGAGCGTGCCCACGCCGACACAGCGGGCGTCCGAGCGGGTGGGCAATCTCCCCCAATGCGGCCTCTTGCTCTTGCAACCGGAGCACCTCCTCCGCAAGTTCTGAACCTTGTTCATCCGACCTGCCCTCCATCTCCGAACCTCCGCGCCCCCGCTCGACGACCGAGCCGCCGACGGAGCCACCGACTCCCACGACGAGACGAACGGCCGGCGCGTGCGACGACCACTCGTCCTGCCCGGTGGCCGAGCCATCGTCGGAGGCCTGCTCGTGGCCGTGTCGGTGCTCGGCATCTTCGCCACACACCGCGCCGCCACCACGACGACACTCGCCAACTGGCTCGTCGTTCGCCGGCCCGTGAGCGCCGGCGCCGTGATCACCGCGGACGACCTCGCGCTCGCCCCCATGGACCTCTACGACGACACCCGCTCCCGCGCGCTCGCCGACCCGCGCTCGGCGGTCGGTCGGGTCGCGCTCGTGCCGCTCGAGCGCGGCGACCTGCTCCTGCGGAGCAACATCGTGGCCGGAGCCGGTCGTCCCTCGACCGGCCGTCGCGTCGGCGTGTCGCTGGACGCGGCCGACGCGCTGGGCGGCGACCTGCGCGCCGGCGACCGCGTCGACATCGTCGCCATCGCGTCGTCCACGGCCCCCGACGACCAGTCCTCGATCATCGTGCGCGGCGCCATGGTGAGCTCGGTGGGCGGCGCGTCCGACGGTGGGGTCGGGAGCAGCGACCGGGTCGACCTCAACCTCGAGGTCCCCACCGAGGAAGCGGCCCGCGCCGTGGTCGACGCTGCGGCGAAGGGCGGCGTGAGCCTCATCGCTGCGAGCACCGTCACGCTGGATCAGCCGAGGTGAGCGGGGACCGCTTCGCCGTCGTCGGCCTGGCCCGCGTCCGCTCTCCCTGGTTCGGGGCGGTCGCGGGCTGGGCGAACTCGTCGCAGCTGCCGATCGACTTCCACAAGTGCGTGAGCGCGGCCGACGTCCACCGGCACCTGGAGTCGGGCCTGGCCATCGACGCGCTGCTGGTCGACGGCGACGCGCCGGGCGTCGATCGCGATCTGCTGCAGGCGGTACGTCGCCACGGTTCCGCCGTGCTGGTGGTCGTCGATCACGACGACGCCACCGACTGGCCCGAGCGCGGCGCCACCTCCACCCTCCCCCGGCCGGTCGAGGCCGAGGCGCTGCTCAGCGCGCTGCGATCCGCCGTCGGGCCGGGAGCGGGGACCGGTCGACGCACGTCCACCTCACCGCCTGACGGCACGAGTGGCGTCGAGGTTCCCGATGCCGACGACGCTCGATGGCGAGGACGCCTCGTCGCCGTCACCGGACCACCCGGATGCGGGCGTTCCACGATCGCCATCGCGCTCGCCCAAGGGCTCGGCGCGATCGCCGGCAACGAGGGCGCCGTCGTACTCGCAGACCTCGCCGCCCGCGCCGACCTGGCGATGTACCACGACGTCGGCGACGTCATGCCCGGCGTCCAGGAGCTCGTCGACACGCACCGTCGCTCGGCTCCCACGCGCTCCGAGGTGCGATCGATGGTGTGGGACATCGAGCAGCGCGGCTACTCGCTGCTACTCGGGCTGCGACGCCCGCGCCACTGGACCGAGCTCCGCGAGCCCGGGGTCACCTCCGCGCTCGACGCGCTGCGCGCCGCGTTCCGCCACGTCGTGGCCGACATCGACGCCGAGCTCGACGGTCGCGCCGAGACCGGGTCGACCGACATCGCTGACCGCAACGCGGCAGCGCGCGTCACCACGAGCGAAGCCGATCTCGTGCTGGTCTGCGGCGACGCGACGATGCGCGGCGTGCACGCACTGGCCCGCGCGGAGCGCGACCTGATCGACGCCGGCCTCGACGCGACTCGACTGCTGCTCGTGGTGAATCGGGCACCGCGATCGCCGCGCGTCCGTGCCGAGATCACCCGCACCTTGGCCGCGCTCACCGACGACGACCGCTCCACGGGAGCGGTCGCGATGGGGCCGGTGTTCCTGCCCGACCGGGCGCAGGTGGAGGTGGCGCACCGGGTGGCCGGGCCGCTGCCGTCCGCTCTCACCGACCCGCTCGTCACCACCGTCACGGCGATGCTCGGCCATCTCGCAGGCCGTCCGGCCGGCGATCGTGAGCAATAGTTCCCGGCCCTCTCGACAGCCGGCGGATACGCCGTACACATCTCGTCATGACCTCGATCGTGACCCCCGACACCGGCTCCCCGCTCGCCCTCGTCGAGCGCGCCGTGCAGGACCACGCGAAGGCGATCGCCCTCGACACGGCGTCACCCGCCGGTGAGGCGAGGCTCCGCACGCTCATCGACGAGGCCGTCGACGCATGGCAGGACGACCACAAGCGCGGGCGCCGTCCCCACGCCCTCATCGATCCCGCAGGGCTCGCGGAGCGGGCATTCCGCAACCTCGCCCGCTACGGCCCCCTGACCCCACTTCTCCAGGACGACGACGTGTGGGAGGTCATGATCAACAGCCCGTCGGAGATCTTCGTGAAGCGCCACCGCGGCCCCAGCGGCTACCACGACGAGGTCTTCCACGACGACGAGCACGTCACCCGCACCCTCACCAAGATCCTCGACGACTCGTCGACGAGCCACCGCAAGCTCGACCCCACGGAGGGCCTGCAGGATGCCCAGCTCGACACCGGGGCGCGCCTCCACATCGTGCACGGCGACCTCGCGAGGGGCGGCCACATCGTGGTCAACATCCGCAAGTTCACGGGCGTCGCCTATCGCACCCTCGACCAGCTCACCGAGCGCGACATGATGACGCCCGCCGTCGCCCGGTTCCTCGCCGCCGCCGTCACCGCGAAGGCGTCGATCGTGTTCGCCGGCGCCCCCGGTTCGGGCAAGACGACGTTGATGAGCTGCTGCGCCGCCGAGCTCGACCCCTCGTTGCGCGTCGTGATGGCCGAGGAGGTGTTCGAGTCCGACATCCCCGTCGCCAACCTCGCGAGCCTCCAGACGCGAGCTCCCCGAGCCGACCGTCCCGGCATCGACCTGCGCCGCCTGGTCGCCGGCTTCCTCCGCATGGCGCCCGACATCGCGATCGTCGGCGAGGTCCGCGACCGCGAAGCGCTGCCCCTGCTGCTCACGCTGTCCTCGGGAGTGAAGGGGTACACCACGATCCACGCCGGTTCGGCGCGCCAGGCGCTCACCCGGCTGCGATTCATCTGCCAGCTGGCCGACACGACGTCCGAGCTCCCGATCTCGGCGCTCAACACGCTGGTGTCGGAGGCGATCGATCTCGTGGTGCACTGCGAGCGGGGCGCCGACGGGCCCCGGATCACCGGGGTGCTGG
Organism: Acidimicrobiales bacterium; assembly: GCA_046331245.1. GTDB lineage: Bacteria > Actinomycetota > Acidimicrobiia > Acidimicrobiales > Microtrichaceae > SSF14. Next base: position 58,736 of record JAXLRH010000002.1, read on the forward strand.
CCGTCGAGGACCTGGTCGCCGGCGCCGACGCGACGCAGTTCACCGTGACCGAGCTGTTCGCCCGCCGCACGCTCCGCGACCAGGTCGCTCCCACCGGCGCCGTCCCCTCTCGCCTCGCCACGCTGTTCGAGCGCGCCGGCCTCGACCTCAACGCCCACTTGGAGACGACGTGAGCGCCCTCGTCCTCGCGGTGCTCGCCGGGTACGGCACCCACCTGGCCTACACCGCGATCGCCTATCGCTGGCACGGCCTCCGCATCGCACCGCGTCCGGTCGGTTCGACTCGGGTGCCGGCCGCGCGGCGCCTCGAGCGGTGGATGCAGCAGGCGGGCCTCGGCGACGTCCGCCCCAGCGAGTTCGTCGGCGTCGCCGCGCTGCTCGCGATCGTCGGCGCGGCTACCGGCGCGGCGATCTTCGGTGGCGTCGTCCCGGCGATCGTGCTCGGTGCGTTCGCCGCCACCGTGCCGGCTGCGTCATACCGCGTCCGGCGGGCCAACCGGCAGGCGGTCGCCCACGACGCGTGGCCACAGCTCATCGAGGAGGTGCGCGTCCTCACCGGTGCCGCCGGTCGATCCATCCCACAGGCGCTGCTCGAGGTCGGCCGACGCGGCCCCGACGAGCTTCGCGCCGCGTTCGAGGCCGCGCACCGGGAGTGGCTGCTCACGACCGACTTCGAGCGGACGGTCGAGGCGATCAAGTCGCGGTTGGCCGACCCGACGGCCGACGCAGCCTGCGAGACGCTGCTGGTGGCGCACGAGGTGGGCGGCAACGACCTCGACCAACGGCTCGCCGCCCTGGCGGAGGACCGTCGAGCCGACACGCTCGCCCGGAAGGACGCCCGCTCGAAGCAGGCCGGGGTGCGGTTCGCCCGCAGATTCGTGATCGCGGTACCCCTCGGCATGGCCGCCGCCGGGATGTCGCTCGGCGACGGGCGCGACGCATACCGCACGCCGGTCGGACAGATCCTCGTCACCGTCGGCCTCGCCGTCGTCGCCGCCTGCTGGGCGTGGTCCGGCTCGATGCTCCGCCTGCCCTCGCCGTCACGGGTGTTCGACTGATGCCACGGTCGTGGTTCCTGCTCGGGATCGTCCTGTGGGCCGGCGCCACGCTGCTCCTCTCAGGGCGAGCGTGGTTCCGTCAGCCCGCGCTGATCACGCGGCTCCGTCCGTACGCGGGGGCGCGGGCCGTCACGACCGTCCGGCCGGGCACGTTGTCCGGCGCCTCTGTTCGCGACGTGCTCGGTCCGCTCGCCGCTGCGGCCGGGGCACGCCTGTCGAAGGTGCTCGGCGTGAACGAGGAGCTGTCCGCCCGGCTCGTGCGGAGCGGATCGGAGCTCGACCCGGCAGCGTTCCGTCTGCGCCAGGCGACGTGGGCGGGCGGCGCGCTCCTCGCCGCGACCCTGGCCGCGGTCGTGCTCGGCCTTCCTGCGCCGATCGCGACCGGCGTGGTGCTGGGCGCTCCGGTGCTCGCCGTCCTCCTCATCGAGCAACGCGTGACGACGGCGTCGCGCCGATGGCAGGAACGAGTGCTCCACGAGCTCCCGGTCGTGATCGAGCAGCTCGGGATGCTCCTGTCGTCGGGCTACTCGCTCGGCGCCGCGATCAACCGTCTCGGCCGCCGCGGCCGCGGCGCCTGCGCCGTCGAGCTCGCACGCGTTGCCGAGCGCGTGCGCCACGGGGTCTCGGATCTGGCCGCGCTCCGTGAGTGGGCGGTCCGCTGCGACGTGCCAGCGGTCGATCGTCTCGTCAACGTGATGGCACTCAACTGGGAGGCCGGCGACCTCGGCGCGCTCATCTCCGCCGAGGCTCGCTCCGTGCGCCGCGAGGTGCACCGTGCCGAGATCGAGATCATCGAGCAGCGCTCGCAGCAGGTGTGGATCCCCGTCACCGTCGCCACGTTGGTGCCGGGCGTCATCTTCATGGCCGTCCCCTTCGTCGACGCCATGGGAAAGCTCACCGGCCACGGCTGACTCGACGGGCCGGATCACCGACAACCACCACCAACCATGAAGGGGACATCCCTGTGCACACCACCGACTACCACCACCGACCGCTCCGCCGACCGGCGCCGTTCGGCGAGCGCGGCGAGGGCGTCATCTCGACCGCCATCGCCGTGCTGATCATCGCCTTCCTCGGCGTCGCGATGTGGGTCGGCTTCAACGCGATCTTCGCCGACGCGACGAAGACGACGACCGAGCAGGTCCACCTCATCGGACGATGACCGGTCGGGTCGCGGCGAACCGGCGCCGACCGGATCGCGGCAGCGGCGCGCTGTCCACCACCTTCGGGATGGCCGTGTTCCTGATGTCGCTGATGTTCTGCAGCCACGTGCTGCTCAACCTCTGGCTGGTCAGCTCGGTCGACGCGGTCGCCCACGATGCGGCGACCGATGTCGCCACGTCAGGGGCGACCGACGGCGAGCTGGCCGGCGTCGAGCGCGAGGCGAGCGCTCGGGCGCGCTCCGAGCTCGGCGCGATCGGCGACCGCGTCGGCCTCGAGTTCGAGGACGGCGGCCCCGACGAGATCGTGCTGCACGTCACGGCGCCGGAGCTCGACCTGCTGCCGCCGTTCGTCGCCGCGCTCGCCGGCCGTCACGGCATCGACCGCCGGATCGTCGTCGAGCGCGAGGAGCCGAACCCGTGACCGGCGCAACGACGCCGACGCCGCCGACGCGACATTTCCGTTCCGAGCGCGGCCAGGTGGCGGGGGTCGAGACGATCCCATTCGCCATCCTCGTGTTCGTCGCAGGCCTGCTCCTGGTCGTGAACGTGTGGGCCGTCATCGACACACGAGCGGCCGTGGACACGGCGGCGCGCGACTACCTGCGTGCCTACACCGGCGCGCCGGACGCCGCGACCGCCCGGGCGAGAGGCCGCACGGCCGCAGAGGCCTCGCTCGGCGAACGGGGCCGGTCCGGAAGACGCACCATCGTCGACCCCACCGCGCCCTTCGGGCCGTGCCGGCCGGCGACGGTGCGCATCACCGTGGAGGTGCCGGCGGTTCGGGCGCCGTTCATCGGGTCGATCGGGACGACCACCGTCGAATCCACGCAGACCGAGCTCGTGCAGCCCTGGGGCGACGCGACCGCGGCCGACGACGACCGGATTCCGACGCCGTGCGACCGATGAACGCCCGATCATCGAGGAGTGAGCGGGGAACGACGCTGCTGCTGTTCCCGGCTGCCGTGCTGGTGCTGATGATCCTGGCCGCGATCGCCGTCGACATGTCGTCGGTGCAGCTCGCCCGCCGCGAGCTGTTCCGGACCGCGTCGCAGGCGGCCGACGACGGTGCCGCCATGGTCGACCAGGCAGCCCTGCGGCGTGGCGACGGCGTCCACATCGATCGCGGCGCCGCCGAGCGCGTGGTGCGATTCGAGATGGCGGCGGCCCGTCTCCCGGGCACGCTCCGCGAGGTCGGCGTGACGGTCGACGACGCTCGCGGCGTCGTGACCGTCACCGCCACGATGGACGTGCGTCGGGTCTTCGGTCGCGTCGTCCCGAGCTCGCCGTCGACCGATCGGGTCGACGTCCACGTGAGCGGCCGCCTGCTCGATCATCGCTGACCGAACACCGCTCACCGAACACCGGAATCCCGAGAGCACAATTGCCCCTGGCGCGATCGGGCCGAGTTCGTCAACGTCGACAGGAATCATGACCGAGCACTCCCGATCCGGCCCCCGACGTGGGCTCGCCGACAGCCGCGACTACCCGCACGGCCGCGTCGTGCGGGTGATCGTCGAGTCGAGCACCGACGACCTCGTCGTGATGAAGACCGGTTCGAACCCCGTCGCCGTCACCGCGATCGACCGGGAGGCGCTGGTGCTCGGCCAGCTCCGCCACCCCAACGTGGTCGAGCTGCTCCGCACCGAGCGGGGCGACGACTCGGCCACGCTCGTCACCGCGTTCGCCGGCCGCACCACGCTGGCCCAGGTCTCGCCGGTCGACGTTCCGTCGGTGGCGCGGCTCGGCGTCTCCCTGCTCACGGTCGTCGAGGAGCTCCACGACCTCGGGTGGGTGCACGGGCGCCTGCGTGCCGACCACTGCATCGTGGGCGCCGACGGACGCCTCACCCTCTGCGCCCTCGGCGCCGCGCACCGGGCGCCACGCGGCGACGAGCGATTCGCCCAGGAGGCCCGCGACGCCGTCGCGCTCGTGGCAGCGCTCGCCGACCGCCTCGCCGAGCCGGCCCGCCGCTCGGACCGACGACGGCTCGCGGAGCTCCGTCGGGTGCTCGCCGGGTCCGATCCGGTGGCGATACGCCGCTCGCTCGTCCGCCTCGCCGGCCCGGCGCCGGTCCGTCCCCAGGTGGACACCCGTCGGCCGACGTTCGGGACGTCCGCCGACACCCCGACGGCGCCGTCGAACAACCGTCGGACCCTCGCCGTTGCGACCGACCAGACGACGGTCCCGCCTCGCAATCGGCCGGCGACGCGCTGGCGCGGCGCGCTCGCGTCGTCGGCTCTGCTCGCCGGATTCCTCGGGGTCATCGCCCTGCTCCGGTGGCTGGGTGGCGAGCTCACCAATCCGCTCGCCGTGCAGGGCGTCCACCGCGCGACCGACCTGCCCGTTCCGCTCGTGCTCTCGCTCCAGGTCCTCCGGTGGGCCGCAGTGCTCGCGTGCCTCTACGGCGTCGCGCTGTCGGCGGCTGCGCTGGCCGCGGTGCTCACCCGCCGTCCCGACGTCGCACGCGTCGCCGTGGCCATGGCGCCGCGCCGCCTCCGCCACGTGATGGTGCTGGTGATCGGCCTCGGTCTGGCCTCGAGCGCCGTCCCGCCGGGCGCCGCTCCGACGGTCGGCAGATCTGCCACGACCACGACTGCGCCGACCACGACCACCACTCCCACCGCCACGACGACGACCACGACCCCGCCTCCCGTGATCGCGCGCGTCGCTACCCCCACGGCCGCGACCCCGAGTGACGCTCAGCCCCAACTCCCCCGCCTGTGGGTGATCGAGCACGGCGACCACCTGTGGAGCGTCGCCTCGGCCACCCTGGCCGAGCACCTGGGACGTCAGCCGCTCGACTCCGAGGTCGACCCGTACTGGCGGGCCGTCGTCGAGATGAACCGTGAGTCGCTCGTCGACCCGCACACCCCCGACCTCGTGTTCGCCGGCCAGGTCATCGAACTGCCCCCGCTCGACTGATCCACGCAGCCCGAAGTCGTTACGGTGGACGGGACATGGATCCGGCCCCGACGGACCTCGGCACCCCCGACGCCCCCGCACCACCCACCCCTCGCTCCGCCTCCGAGCGCCGCCCGGCGCTGGACGGCCTGCGCGCCTTCGCCGTGGTCGCGGTCATCCTCTACCACGTCGATCCGCACCTCGTTCCCGGCGGATTCGTGGGCGTCGACCTCTTCTTCGTCCTCTCCGGCTACCTCATCACGACCCTCCTCCTGACCGAGCACCGGACGGCAGGCAGGGTGTCGCTCCGCCAGTTCTGGGCGCGCCGCATCCGCCGCCTCTGGCCGCTGGCCTGGGTGGTGCTCACCGCCGTCGCGCTCGCCTCCCTCGCCGGGGTGTGGGGCGCCGACCGCCAGCGCAGCGTGCCCGCCGAGCTCGCCTCGGCGTTCGGCCACATCGCGAACTGGTACCAGATCGGTCACGGCGGGTACGTGCACGAGTTCGCGGCGCCGTCGCCCGTCCGCCACTACTGGAGCCTCGCGATCGAGGAGCAGTTCTACCTCGTGTGGCCGTTGCTCCTCACCGGCCTGCTGGCGGTCCGCAGGGTCCGCAACGCCGTGCCGACGGCGCTCGCCGCGCTGGCCGCCGCGTCGATCGCGCTCGGCTGGGTGGTCGCAGGATCCCCCGACCGTGCGTACCTCGGCACCGACGTGCGGGCCGTCGCTCTGGTCACCGGGGCATCCCTCGCCTGGGCGTTCCGCCACCGTCCCCTGAGCGGGCCGGCCAACCGCAACGGGCGGCGTGTCGCAGCGATCGTGGGCATGGTCGGCGCCGTCGTGCTGGTCGGTGCGACCGTGTGGTTGCACTCGGACTCGTCGCTGCTCCCCCGCGGCGGCTTCGCGATCGTCGCAATGGCGAGCGGCGGCGTGGTGGTCGGCGCGCTCACGTCGGGTCCGGCGATCGCCGCGCTCTCATGGCGACCGATCGGGTGGATCGGGCGCATCTCGTTCGCCCTCTACCTCGTGCACTGGCCGATGCTGGTCGCGCTCGGGCCCGGCCGCTCCACGCTGCTCCGCCTCGCGGTCGCGCTTCCCGGAGCGATCGCCGTCGCCGCGCTCCTGCACCGATTCGTCGAGCGGCCGGTGATCACGCGGCGCCCGCCGTGGCAGTGGCTGACGGCGGCGACGGTCGGCCTCGCGTCGATCGCCACGGTCGCCCTCGTCGCCTCGGTGCCCGAGGGGCGCACCGCGACCGAGCGCGTCGCGGAGTCGCTCGGCACCGTCGCCGATCCGACCACGTCCACCACGCAGCAGGCCGCGGCCGCCGCCGACACGACCACCACCTCATGCGTGCCCCCGAGCACGACGACGGCGGCGCCGACCACGACGACACCCGGCCGCCAGGGCGGCTTCGACCCGTCGACCGTCGGTGAGATCGCCGACCCCACCGGCCGCGGCTGCGGCGGCGCGCTCACCCTCCTCGTGCTCGGCGACAGCACCGGGCGCGGTGCCGCGAACGGTCTGGCCAAGCTCGGCGATCCGCGGCTCGTCGTGTGGGACCGCACCACGCTCGGGTGCTCGTTCGGCGACGAGCACTGTCCCGACTGGCGACAGCAGTGGGGCATGTCCGTCGCCGGCATCGACCCCGATGTCGTGCTCGTCTACGACAGCGTCGTCGACGACTTCCACGGCGTCGACGACAAGCCCTTCATGTCACCGGAGGAGTCGGCGATCCGCATCCAGCAGCTCGAGGACGCCACCAAGCTCCTGTCCTCCGCCGGGGCGAAGGTGTACTTCGTGACCCCTGCCGTGCCCCGCCGCCCCAACGGCCTCTACTTCTGTGAGGGCGACGGCACCGACACGCGCTGCGATCCCGACTGGGTGGCGCGCTGGAACGACGACGTCCGCGCCGCGGCCCAGGCATCCGGGGCCAAGGTGATCGACGTGGGCGGCTGGATCATGGCCCGCGGCGCCACCGCTGCGGACCGGCCGGACGGGCTCCACCTCGCCGGCGCTGCGCTCGCCGCGCACGCCGCCTGGCTGGCGCCTCAGCTCGAAGCGGGTTCCTGAGTCGCGTCCACCGGGGCGCTTCCCAACTTCAGACCGAGCTCGTCGAGACGACGGTCCGCGCTCTCCTCGCCGACACCGAGGATCGCGGCGATCGCCCGCATGTCGTCGCGGCGGATCGTGAGCACCCGGCCGTTGAAGTCCTGACGCTGCACCTGGATCATGCGCACGTAGCGGCTGAGCGTCTCGGCCTCGCTGCCGCCGAGGTTCTCGAGGCGGGCGAGGTCGAGCTTGGTCGGGGCATCGGAGTCGCCGAGTCGACGGGCCGAGTCGTCGCCCTCCTCGTTGTCCTCGTCGAACGGGAGGAGCTGGTCGACGGGCACGCGGTAGAAGCGGGCGAGGCGCTGGAGCCGCGGAACCGAGATGGCGCGCTCACCGCGCTCGTAGGCGCCGAGCACCGACGCCTTGAACTCCTGGTCGGACGTCGCCTCGACGTCCTGCAGCGAGAGCCGCTTCTGTCGACGGATGGCGCGGAGTCGCTCTCCGACCTTGCGGCCGTACAGCTCCTTGTACGCCTGATCCTCGTCATCGGTGCTCACGTCGGTTCTCCCACTGTCGAACGCAACGGCGCGTGTGGTTCACGCGCCCTTGCTCACTGCTCCCCAAGCTCCCAAGTGATGACGTCGCCACGCTTCGTCACAACTTCGGTGATCGTAGGGGAGACACCTCGGAGGATCAACACTCTGAGTCACCAACGGGGGCCGACGGCGACAGGAATCTCACGCTCCGTTGTCACGCCCTCGATATCAGAGCCCGGCGCGCGTCGCGGTGAGGAGCGCGCCCGCAGCGATCGCGGCCGTCTCGGCGCGCAGCGTGTGGACGGCGACGCCGACGGTGTCCGTGCCGGCTCCGAGCTCCGCGTCCGACCACCCGCCCTCGGGCCCGATCAGGACCGTCACCGACGCAGCCCCGTCGAGGAGATCGCGCACGGTGCCGCCGGCTCGCTCGGCGAGGGCCACACGGTCGCGGTCACCCGGCCCGACCGCGAGACCGGCGAAGGTCGCCAGGTCCTCGACGACGGGGAGGTGCGTGCGCCGGCATTGCATGGACGCCTCGCGGGCGATGCGGCGCAGCCGCTCCACCTGCTTCGCCGCACGGTCGGCGTTCCACCGCACGACGCAGTGGTCCGACGTGAACGGCACGATGCGATCGATGCCGAGCTCGGTCAGCTTCTGCACGACCAGCTCGGGGCGATCGCCCTTGAGGAGCGCGAACCCCACCCGGAGCTCCGGCACGACGCGCTCGACCCGCTCGATCGGACCCGTGACCTCCAGCGTCGGCCCGAACCGCGCCCGGCGCCACGATCCCGCTCCGTCGCACAGCACCATCTCGGCGCCGTCGCGCACACGGAGCACACGGGAGAAGTGATGGTGGTCGTCGTCGCTCAGCACCGGCGCGTCGAGCGACGCGACGAACGCCAGGGGGCCGTCGCGATGGCTCGGCTCGGGCACGCCGCGGTCAGCTCACTTGAAGGCGCTGCGGATGCGGGAGAGGAGCCCGCCCTCGGCGGGGACCACCTCCTCGCCGCGGAGCTGGGCGAACTGCTCGAGCAACTCGGCCTCGGCCGGGCTCAGATCGGTAGGGGTCGCGACGATCGCCTTCACGAGGAGATCGCCCCGCCCGCGGCCGCCGAGATGCGGCACCCCGCGTCCACGGAGGCGGAACACCCGGCCCGACTGCGTGCCCTTGGGTATGACGAGGTCCTCGTCGCCGTCGAGCGTCTCGTAGGAGATGTGGTGGCCGAGCGTGGCCTGGGTCATCGTGATCGGCAGCTCGTGCAGCAGGTCGAAGCCCTGGCGCACGAAGCGGTCGTGCGGCGCCACGTTGACCTTCACGTACAGGTCCCCCGGAGGACCGCCACGCGGACCCACCGCGCCCCGGCCCGTGAGGCGGAGCGTCGCACCGCTGTCGACGCCGGCGGGCACGTCCACCGTGTAGGTCTTGTCGGTGACGACACGACCGTCGCCACTGCACTGCTCGCACGGTTCGAGCACCACCTCGCCCTGGCCACCGCACGTGCGGCACACCGACGCCGACACGATCTGGCCGAGCATGGTCTGGCGCACCGACCGGACCTCGCCGCTACCACCGCAGTCGGTGCAGGTCGACGCCGACGAACCGGCGGCGGCGCCCCGCCCGGAGCACTCCTCGCACGTGACGGCGGTGCGCACGCTCACGTCGTGCTGTGCGCCGAACACCGCTTCCGTGAAGGAGAGCGCTGCGACGGCTTCGAGATCGGGACCGCGCGGCGGGCCCGACGGGCCGCGTGAACGCCCGCCGAACGGCGAACCGCCGTTGCCGAAGAACGCGTCGAAGAGGTCGCCCAGACCGCCGGCGCCGTTGCCGAACGGGTCGCCGATGTTGATCGACTCGTCGGCGCCGAACCGGTCGTAGCGGGCGCGGCGATCCGGGTCGCTCAGCGTCTCGTAGGCCTTCGCGAGGTCCTTGAATCGGGCCTCGGCCTCGGGGTCGTCCGGGTTCTTGTCCGGATGGTGCTCCAGCGCGAGCCGCCGGTACGACTTCTTGATCTCGTCCGCCGTCGAGGTGCGCGACACCTCGAGCAGTTCGTAGTAATCGGTACTCACACCCGTCATCCTTCACTCAGCAACCGGCTCAACCGGTTGCTCACCACTGCGACCGCAGCGAGGGTTTCCTGGTAGTTCATCCGTGTGGGGCCGAGGACGCCGATCGTACCCGCCTGCTCCCCGCCCACCATGTACGGCGCGACGACGAGCGAGCACTCGGCCAGCGGCGCCACGCCCGTCTCCGAACCGATGGCCACGGTGAGGCCGCGGTCGAGCACGTCACGGAGCAGCGTGACCACCGAGACCTGCTGTTCGAGCAGGCCCAGCACCTCGCGAAGCGTGGACGACGCGTCGAACGCCCCGGCGATGTTCGACGCACCCTCGATGTGCACGCTGCGCGCCGACTCCCCCGCTGCGGCCCGCAGCGCGGCGAGCGCCTCGACCGCCACGTCGTCGATGCCGGCGTCGCCGGTCGGGGTGAACGTCTCGGTGCCGTTGATCGAACGGCCCCGCAGCTGCGCGGTGATCGCGTTGCCGGCCTGCTGCAACGTGTCGTCGTCGACCTCGACCTGCCGTTCGACCGTCCGCTTGAGGACGGTGCCCGAGGAGAGCACGCCGACGACCAGGTACACCTGCGGCGCCAGACCGACCAGCTGCACAGAGCGGATCGCCCGCACCTCGGCCGCCTCGCCCACCACGACCGCCGTCGTGGAGGTGAGCTTGGACAGCATGCGCGAGGTGTTGCGCAGCATCTCCTCGAGCTCGCCGTGCGCGTGGGCGAAGAAGCCGCGAACGGTTCGAGCCTGCGCCGGCCCGAGCTCGCCGGGGCCGATCTCGTCGACGAAGAACCGGTAGCCCTTCTCCGTGGGGATGCGCCCCGCCGACGTGTGCGGCTGCATGAGGTAGCCGTCGCGTTCGAGCACGGTCATCTCGCTCCGCACGGTGGCGGGCGAGACACCGATCGCCGTCGCGTCGACCACGTGCGTCGAGCCGACCGGCTGGGCCGTCTCGATGTAGGTCTGGACCACGGCTCGCAGGATTGCGGACTTCCGGTCGTCGAGCATTGGCACTCAGCATACGCGAGTGCCAGAACCTCATGGCCTCAGTCGGCTCATGGCTTGAGCGGCTCAGTCGTCGAGTCGGAGGGCCGTGATGAAGGCGTCGGAGGGGAGCTCGACGCGGCCGATGTTCTTCATCCGCTTCTTGCCCTCCTTCTGCTTGTTCAGCAGCTTCTTCTTGCGGGTGATGTCGCCGCCGTAGAGCTTGGCCGTGACGTCCTTGCGGTAGGCCTTCACCGTCTGCCGGGAGATGAACTTGCCGCCGATCGCTGCCTGGATGGGCACGTCGAACTGCTGACGGGGAATGATCTCCTTCAGCTTCTCGGTCATCTTCTTGCCGTAGTCGTACGCCTTGTCCTTGTGCACGATCGTGCAGAACGCGTCGACCTGCTCGCCGTTGAGGAGGATGTCCACCCGCACCAGCGACGAGGCGTCGTAGCCGTCGGGCTCGTAGTCGAGGGATGCGTAGCCCTGCGTGCGGCTCTTCATCTGGTCGAAGAAGTCGATGACCACCTCGGCCAGCGGCACCCGGTACTGCAGCTCCACGCGCTCGGGCGACAGGTAGTCGATCTTCTTCATCTCGCCGCGCCGCGACTGGCACAGGTCCATCAGCGTGCCCACGTAGTTGGAGGGCGTGATGATCGAGCAGGCGAAGTACGGCTCGAGGATCTGCTTGAACTCCGATGGCGGCGGCAGATCGGCGGGGTTGTCGACGACGACCTCGCTGCCGTCCTGCTTCACGAGGCGGTACTCCACCGACGGCGCCGTCGCGATGAGGTTGAGGTCGAACTCCCGCTCCAGCCGCTCGCGCACGATCTCCATGTGCAGCAGGCCGAGGTAGCCCACCCGGAAGCCGAAGCCGAGCGCTCCGGACACCTCGGGTTCGTAGCTGAACGAGCTGTCGTTGAGCCGGAGCTTCTCGAGGGCATCACGCAGGTCGTCGAACGCGTCGCCGTCCACGGGATAGAGGCCGCAGAACACCATCGGCTTCGGCTCCATGTAGCCGGGGAGCGGCTCGGCGGCGGGCCGGGCGGCCTCGGTGATGGTCTCACCGGAGCGGGCCTCGCCCACGTCCTTGATGCCGGCGATGAGGTACCCCACCTCGCCGGGGCCGAGCGATGCGGCGGGCGTGTTCTCGGGGCGGCGACCGCCCACCTCGATGGCCTCGTGCACGACGCCGGCCTGCATGAACTTGAGCTTCGACCCGGTGCGCAGCTGCCCGTTCATCACGCGGACCGAGCTCACCACGCCGCGGTAGGTGTCGAAGTGGGAGTCGAAGATCAGCGCCTGCAGCGGCTCGTCGATGTTGCCGACGGGCGGCGGGATGCGCTCGACCACGGCGTCGAGCAGGTCGGTGACCCCTTCACCCGTCTTGGCCGAGATGCGCAGGATCTGGTCGGCGGGGATGCCGAGGATCTGCTCGATCTCCGCTGCGTACAGATCGGGCTCGGCGGCCGGCAGGTCGATCTTGTTGAGGCAGGCCACGATCTCGAGGTCGTTCTCGAGCGCCAGGTAGCAGTTGGCCAGGGTCTGGGCCTCGATGCCCTGGCTGGCATCGACGACCAGGATCACGCCCTCACACGCCGCCAGCGAACGGGACACCTCGTAGCCGAAGTCGACGTGTCCGGGCGTGTCGATGAGGTGGATGACGTGGCCGGCGTAGTCGAGGCGCACCGATTGGAGCTTGATCGTGATGCCCCGCTCCCGCTCCAGCTCCATCGAGTCGAGGTACTGCGCCCGCATCTCACGGGGATCGACGGCGCCACAGATCTCGAGGATGCGGTCTGCGAGGGTCGATTTTCCGTGGTCGATGTGGGCGATGATCGACAGATTGCGGATGAGGGAGAGTTCGGTCATTCGCCCGCGACGGTAGCAAGCATCTACACTCTGTCCGTTCTGCGCCACGCTTCGGCGCGTTCCCCGACGAGACGACGAGAGACGACAAGGTTCACCGTGGCCAACATCAAGAGCCAGATCAAGCGCAACAAGACCAACGAGAAGGCCCGCCTGCGCAACAAGGCCGTGCGTTCCAACCTGAAGACGCGCATCAAGAACGCCGAGGCCGCTGCGGCGACCGGCGCCGAGGAGACCGAGGCCACCCTGCGTTCGGCCATCTCCACCATCGATCGCGCCGCCACCAAGGGCGTCATCCACAAGAACGCTGCGGCTCGCAAGAAGTCGCGCCTCGTGAAGCGGCTCGCCCGCATCACCGCCGAGGCCTGACGCCCCCCACCGGCTGAGCCCCCCACTGGCTGAGCCCCGCACCGGCTGAGCCGGTCAGCGGCGGCCGGCGCTCCCGCGTGACAACGCGGCGAGACGCGCCACCAGCACCTCCATCACCGCGTCGGCCGGCGTGGCCGTTGCGCCCCGGAGCTCGACATCGGCGCGAGCCAGGAGCCGCACGGCACGGGCGATCCGCTCGGAGCCCAGCGCCCGGCTCTGCTGCATCGCCTTCTTCGCCGGGAACGTCGAGCCCTTCTTCATGCAGAGCAGCTCGGCCGCGGCGTTCTCGTCACGTACACCCGATCCGTCCAGCCGCAGCATCCGCTGGAAGTGCGTGTTGAGCGTGGCCATCAGCTGCAGCGGGTGGCGCTCCCCCGCACCCATCATGCGCCGGAGCTTGGAGACCGCCGTGGCCACGTCGCCCTTGTCGATCGCGTCGGTGAGCTCCCACGGCGGCACCGAGCCGGCCTCGCCGAGGAACGGCTCCACGTCCTCCGGACCGAGCTTCGAGCCCGCGGCGTAGGACGCCTCGAGCAGGCGGATGACGCCACCGAGGCGGGACACGTCCTCCCCCAGGCGCTCGGCGATGAGCGCCTTCGTCTGGGGCAGGAACTTCACGGCCGCGGCGGCGAGGTGATCGTCGAGCCAGCCCTGCCGCACCTTCGCGTTGACCGACACGTCGGAGTCGGACACGACGCCGCCGCACGCCTTCACCGCGTCGGTGAGCTTCTTCGGCACGGCGTACGACTTCGCCGACGGCGTGGTGGGCTTGTCCCACACGACGAGGATCCGGGAGGTCGGGTTGGGGTCGTTGGCGTAGTTGATGAGCGGGGTGAGCGACTCCACGTTGAAGCGTGAGGCGTTGCGCACCACGATCACGCGGTCGCCGAACATCGACACCGCGCTCGCCGCCATGACCGCGTCGGAGATGTCGAAGTCGTCACCGGAGAACATGTCGACCACCTCGTCGTGGTCTCGTTCGCCCACCATCTCCGCCAGGCGCGCGCCGGCAGCGTCGGCGAGCAGGACGGGCTCGCTGCCCTTCAGGAGGACGATGGGCTCGTTCACCCCAGATCCCCTGACTCGATGCTCGTACGTGCGTCGCGGAGCGCGGCGACAGCGTCGAGCACCCGCCGGTGGGACCGATCGAGCGGCTCGCGGCGGTCGGTGGGGCCGCTCTGCTGCATGGCGTCGATCGTCCAGTTCGCGAGCTGCGTGCCGCGGCCTGGCGCCGAGGTGTCGGCGGAGCTTTCCGCCGGGTCGGGGCTGGCGGCGGGCTCGGTGGTCACGACGCGGAGATTACACGGGGTCGTCGCGACCCGATCCCGGCGGACCCCGCACCGTCCATCGCCCGGCGTCGTCGCGTTCCACGTCCACTCGGACCGGGCCAGCGATCACGGCGCCGGGCCGGAGCCGCCGCGCCGAGCGGATCGCCGGCGGGTCCGCGGCGACAACGGTCCCCACGTCGACCACCTGACGAAGCGAGTACACCACCGCCGAGGACGTTCGCCCACCTCCGGTGACGACCACCACGTCGAGGCGGGCACGGCGGGCGGCGAGCACCGCGTCGAGCGCCTTGGACTCCGTGGAGCGCGACCCCAGGAGCATCACCGCGGCGTCGCCCTCGGCCCAGATCGTCACACTCCCCCGCTGCGTCTCGGACCGGAGACGGGGAATCATCACCAGGTCGAGCACCAGCAGCACCAGGGCCGACGCCACAACCACCCGAACCACGACACCGCGAGCGAGCGACGGGCGGTAGCGGCCGAGGAGTGCTGCGGCCACCAACGCCGTCGTGGCCAGGACACCCCACCACCCGATCCGCGGCCACGACGGCGCGGCGCCCATCCGGGCGACCCACGCCACCCACCGCACCATCCATCGGGACGGCCACCCGAGCAGCGACGCCCACGGCTCCCCCACCACGCCGGCGAGCGGGCCGGTCACGACGCCCCACACCATCAGCCACCCGGCGACGGGCACGGCGAACAGGTTCGTCAGCGGTGCCGCCAGCGGCACCGAGCCGGAGATCGACACGATGAGTGGGGCCGTGCCCACCTGCGCCGCGAGCGACACGGCCAGCGCCTCCGTGATCGGCGTCGGACGTCCGGGGAGCACGCTCAGCAGCGGGCGCGCGAGCACGACCAGCGCCACGCTGGCGGCGACCGACAAGCGGAAGCCGGTCGACCACACGAGCATCGGGTCGACCAGCACGAGTGCGATCACGGCGACCGCCACCACCCGCACCCCCGAGGCGTGCCGGCCGAACCGCGCCGCCGTCGCCGCGACGATCGCCATGGCCACGGCCCGCAGCACCGACGGCTCGAGCCGGGTCACCAGCGCGAACCAGAGGAGCAGCGCGCCGGTGGCCGGCCACCGCACGCGAAGCGACAGGCGGCTCATCACCGGCCGCGCCGCCACGATCACGAACGCCACGTTCTGGCCGGACACGGCCAGCAGATGCGCGAGCCCCGAGGCGCGGAAGCGGTAGCGATCGAGCGCCGATTGATCGCGGTCGTCGCCGAACACCACGCCCAGGAACAGGGCACGCTCGTCGGGCGAGAACGAGACGGCGCCCTGGGCGACCGCTCGGTGCATCCAACCGGCCGAGCGCCACCACCACGGGCCCGGACGCCACGCGCCGATCGAACGCACCCGGAGCCGGCCGGCGAGGTGCCGGCTGGCCATCCAGTCCCACGGCGCCACCATCGGTGCCGTCCTCCCGACGACCGGCACCTCGTCGCCCACGGACGCGTCCCCGAGCGCCGTCACCTGCTCGCCAGACAGGAAGGCCCGGTAGTGGCGACCCAGCAACCGCAGCTCCACCACCGCGCCGCCGGGTCGCAACTCGGGGTCGGTCACCAGGGACGCGACGCCCGTCAGGTTGCGGCCAGGCCCCGACAGCGCGACGCCGACCTCGGCCCGTGCGGCGAGCAGCGAGGAGGCGGCGACGAGCAGGAGCACGACCACGCCCGGCCGCTGCCACATCGCGGCGGCGACGGCCGTCACGCCGACCAGCCACCACGGCACGGCGACCGCGAACATCGCGGCGAGCGCCGTGAGCACCGCCGCCGCCACCACCTGTCGCTCGGTCACGGGCCGACCGTCACGAGGTCGCGGAGCGCGTCGAACTTCGCCGGGCCGATGCCGCGCACGTCCTGCAGGTCGTCCACCGACGCGAACGGACCGTGTTCGCTCCGGTACGCGACGATCGCCGCGGCCGTTGAGGGACCGACGCCCGGCAGCGTGTCGAGCAGGGCGACGTCGGCGCTGTTGATGTCGACCGGTGCCCCCGGTCCCGGCGTTCCGACGCTGCCGGCGCCCGCGCCACCGGCTCCAGCGCCAGCCGAGGCCGCCCCGGTCGGCACGGGCACGGGGTCGGGCCGGCCGACGGTCGGCACGAACACCCGGGTGCCGTCGGACAGGGGCGCCGCGAGGTTGAGCCGGTCGGCGTCGGCGTCGGGGCGCAATCCGCCGGCAGCGGCGACAGCATCGGCGACGCGAGCGCCGGAACCCAACCGAACGAGGCCCGGCGTGACCACGGCTCCGGCGACGTGCACCACCACCGCGCCCCCGAGGGTCGTGGTCGAGCCCGCCGGGCCGCTGGTCGAGGACGGCCCCCCGGTCGTCGCCGGGGCAGAGGCAGGCGCAGAGGGGTTCGCGCGGGGCAGGGACACGTCGGCGGCCCCCGATCCGAGTGACACGGACCCGAGCGACACGGCCCAGACCCCCGCTGCCAGCACTCCGACGGCAGCGGCGCCGACAAGCCATCGTCGACGGCGAGCGAGCTCACGCACGCGTTCGTGCAGGGGCAACGCGGCGGGGCCGCGCATCAACTGGTCCAGCGGGTCGAGGGGTTCCATGTGGCGCGCTCCGTCCGAGTTCCCTGTGCAAGGGGTTCCGTGCAGTGGTGCTGCAGAGGGTCTCGTCGGACCGAGGGCGCCACACCCGGCGGGACCGGGGGCGTCGGCGACAGCGTAGTTCACCCGATCGCGGGAATCGCCGGTACCATTCGCCCCGCCATGGGGTCACCATCCGCCTCGACGACGAACCCCGACGGCGCCGCCCTCCCTCGCATCGAGGTGCTCGACGGCGTGCGCGGCGTCGCCATCCTCCTCACCCTCATGTTCCACTCGTGGGACACGAGCCTCTCGTGGGCGATCCTCGGAGAGCGCGGCGTCGACCTGTTCTTCGTGCTCTCCGGCTTCCTGATCACCGGCATCCTCATCGAGACCCGGACGCGGCCCAACTACTTTCGCAACTTCATCGCCCGCCGCGCCGTGCGCATCCTGCCGCTGTACTACCTGTTCATCGTCGGGATGCTCGTCGTGCTGCCGCAGCTCCTGAAGCTGCTCCCGCACAGCATCACGGTCCCCGAGGAGTTCACGAAGCTGCAGGCCGGGCCCGACGGGCTCTGGACGGTGTGGGTGTACCTCCAGAACTTCGTGCTCGGGCGCGGGCCGAAGTCGCTCCCCGGTCTCGGTCACCTCTGGTCGCTGGCGGTCGAGGAGCAATTCTACCTGTTCTGGCCCGTCGTCATCTGGTTCCTGCCCGCCGAGCGCCGGTTCCGCGCCTTCGTCGTCGGGGTGCTCGGCACGATGGTGTTGCGCACCGTTCTGCTCTGGACCGGCGTGGTCGGCGCCTACGGAGCGCGGGAGTACACGTTCAACCGGCTCGACACGCTGCTGCTCGGGGCGATCGGAGCGCTCTACCTGCGCGACGCCGACGTTCGTCGCCAGCTCGAACCGCTCGTGCGCTGGTTCTCGATGCGGCGGTGGATCTTCCCGATCCTCGTCATCGGCCTGCTCCCCAACGTGAAGGTGCCGGGGTACGCCGACGACTTCTTCGGACGGATCACCTACGGACCGGGGCTCACGATCATCTCGATGATGTTCCTCGCGTACGTGCTCCGTGCGGCGCAGGGCACCCTGTCGCCGCGCCTCGAGCGCTTCACGTCGTGGCGCTTCAACCTGATTCTCGGCAAGTACAGCTACGCGATCTACCTGTTCCACTATCCGATCGCGCACGTGCTGCAGCCCCGGGCCGGAGGCGGGCTCACGCTCACGAACCAGCCGGTGATCGACAGCGTGATCGCGTTCGTGCTCACCACCGCCGCGTCGCTCGCCATCGCCCGCGTCACGTGGACTCTGTGGGAGCAGCCCTGGCTCCGCCTCAAGCGGCGCTTCTCGTACTGAGCCTCGGCCTGGGCCGGCCCCGGGCCTGAGCTACTGGTCGACGAGCAGGTAGCCCACGCGGTTTGGCACCGCCGCCTCGAGCGCGTCGATCGAGGTCTGCGCCGCCTCCACCTCGGTCCAGCCGTCGAGCACCGTCACGAGGACGGCGTCGCACAGCAGCAGGATCTCGCGCACCGGCAGCGGACCCGGCACCGGCGGCAGGTTGAGCACGACCAACGACGTCGAAGCGAGCTCGCCGACGAGCAGCGCCAACGCCGACTCGTCGAGCACCGAGTGCTCGTCGGTCAAGGTCTTGCGACCGCCGACGGGGATGACGGTGAGGCGGTCACGGTGGCCCTTCGTGAGCCGGCGGAACGTGCGAGGGATGCGCCAGACCGGGATGCAGCGGCGCACCTCGTCGAGCGTCGGGCTCGCCGCGGCATCGCCGGACGCGGCCCGCGCCACGGCGACGTCGATGATGCCCCGACGGCGACGCAGGCCCAGCTGGCGGCTCAGGCTGCCCGACCGGATGTCGAGGTCGACCACGACGATGGGCGCCTCGCTCACCATCGAGAGACCCGCCGCCGCGCCGATGGAGACGCGCGACTGCAACGTCGACAGGTCGTTGCTCACGAGCGCCACCACGCGCGGCGTCGCGGCGCACGCGTCGTCGATCTGGTCGCCGACGGCCCGGTAGATCGACACCGGATCGGACGCCCGGCCGAGCACCGGGCGGGGCATCGAGGCGACGAACGGGATGCCGAGGATCTCCGAGATGTCCTCCGAGGAGGTGAGGCGGCGTCGGCCGTGCGCCAGCATCCCGCCCAGGACGACGAGCAGGCCACCCAGCCCGGCGCCGAGGAACCCGCAGTACACCTTGCGCGGTGCCGACTCGGTAGTGACCGGATCGTCGAAGAGGTGCAGATAGAGCGGGCCGCGGTAGTCGGGGTCGATGTCGGGCGACACCGACCGCTCGTCCGCTGACACCACCACCAGCGCGCCCGACCGCGCCGAGTCGATGAGGGCGTCGAGGGACGGCAGCAGCACGGCCCCGATGCGCTTCGTCTTCTCCGGATCGCCGGTGGTGGCCGTGATGCGGATGATCGGCGAGAACCCCGGGCGGGTGGAATCGATCATGGAGGCGAGGTCGTCGAGCGAGTCGTCCAGGCCGGCGCGGTTCTTGACCTCGGCCAGGTAGCGCTCCGAACGGGCGATGTTCAGCACGAACTGGATGCGCGAGTCGGTGATCTGCACGCCGAAGCGCGGGTCGTTCTTGTCGAGGTTGAGCACCAGCACGCGGTCGTAGGTGCTGTAGGTGGGCGTGCCGAACACGCCGGCGCCCACGTACCCGGCGAGGAACCCGGCGACGACGACGCCGAGCATCATCCAGCGGAACGGGTAGCGCATGCGCACGTCCATCGGTGCGGCGAACGCCCGCTCCCCGGCGAAGGCCGGCACCGTCGGATCGGGCGTGGGCCGGATCGACTCCCGCAGCGCCGGCAGGCCCCGGTGGCCGCGCACCCGGTCGCCGCGGCCCGTGCTGCGCATCCGCACGAACGCCGCACCCGACACGCCCACGATCGTCCACTGGAACTTGAGGTTGTAGCCGGAGCCGAAGAAGGCGCCGCACATGAGGGCGATGTTGCAGCCGATGAGCGCCCACGACCAGTCACGCCACTGCGTCTTGCGGAGGTCCCAGAGGTTCCGGAACACGGCGAGCTGCGTCGTCATGAAGATGACGAACCCGATGATGCCGAGGTCGAGCAGGATCGTGAGGTAGGTGTTGTGCACCTCGAGGCCGCCGGCGCTGCGGTTGGCGATCGGCTTCGTGATGTCGAGCGTGCCGTCCGGCGCCTTCGTGAGGACGTCGAGCATCTGCGTGCGGAACGCCCCGATCGAGAAGCCCTGGATGGGCCGGAGGTTGAACGAGCTCGTCGCCGCGTTCCAGAGCTCGAGGCGGCCGGCACCGGCGTCGCCGAAGAACCCGAGGAGGGAGTAGCGGTCGGGGTTCATGATGCCGGCGAGGAACACGCCGATCACCACGAACGCCACGCCCCCGATGGAGCTCTTGATGCGCTGCTGTCGGTTGAGCCCGGGATACGTGACGAAGAGGTACATCACGATGACGCCCATCGCGATGAGGCCGGCGCGGGAGCCGGTGGTGACGAGCGCCACCATGAAGCCGAAGATGAAGAGCAGGTACATCGCCCGCTCCCACTGAGTCTTCGCCCGGCGGACGAACACGAGCGTGACCGGCACGGCGACGGCGAGCAGCATGGCGTAGGCGTTCGCATTGCCCGTGAACCCGACGATGCGGTTCTCGCCGCCGATGTCGGCCTGCACCTCGTCGATCTTGTTGAAGAAGATGTACGAGATGATGGCGATGGGCACGCCCGTCCACACCCATGCCTTGAACGAACGGGCGAGGTGCTCCTCGTTCTCGATGAACAGCATGATGATCAGGGCGTAGATGAAACCGAGGCTGAGCTCGAGCAGGCCGGTGATCCACGAGCCCATCTCGTTGGCCCAGAACCCGCTGACGAACGCCCAGATGAAGAACGCCGCCGGCAGCGCCCACGCCCGGGCCAGCAGCGCCGGCGGTTTCCAGTCCGACGCCGCCAATCGGGCGA
Organism: Acidimicrobiales bacterium; assembly: GCA_046331245.1. GTDB lineage: Bacteria > Actinomycetota > Acidimicrobiia > Acidimicrobiales > Microtrichaceae > SSF14. The sequence goes on from JAXLRH010000002.1 coordinate 79,533, forward strand.
ACAGGACGAACACCGCGAGCGCCGACACGACACGGCCGGTGCGCACGGGGCCCGCGCCCACCGAGTCGAACCACATCGTGACGATCGCGACCTCGACGACCACCGATGGCCGGCTCAGCACCAGGGCGAACGCCGTGACGACGATGAGCACGACGCCGAGGATCAGGAGGATCGTCCGATCCGAGCTGAGGAACGCCAGCGCGCCGGCCCCACTCACCAGGGCGGCGACCTCGACCGCGGCGATGACCGGGCGGGGCCCCGACCCGACGTTGCGATCGGCGATCGGGGTGGGCAGTCGGAGCGGAATCGCCATGGGTCAGGAGGGTGCCACTCGTCGCGCGCCCAGGAGGACGTCCCCTGCACGACCGCAGCGGAACAACGTTACCTGCGCGACCCCGCCGACCGCGAGCCGGGCCGGCCCGATTTCTCGCCCCTTCACCGTTGTTTCACAACGGTGACGCCACCCCACGCGCGTCATCCGGTGTCCTGGAAGAGCTGTGCGGGTCGGTGACGGGGGTGTCGTGGGTCAGTCGGCGGGACGAAGGGTCGCCGGCCGCTGCCCGCAACGAGCTCCCATCCCTCGATCGACTTCTTGCGGTTGTCGGGCCCGCACAGGTGATCGAGGTTCGGCGTGGCCGTCTCCCTCACCTGGGCCCACGGGGTGCGGTGGTCGGTCTGGAGGATGGTCCGGTCGCAGCCCTCGGCCTGGCAGACCGGCTGCGACCACAACAGCGCGAGCTTCTGCAGGGCGTTCGCACCACGCCCGAAGTGCACGACCCCGCCGACGTCGCTCCCCTTGGTGAGGATCAGCTTCAAGGCTGCGTCGCCCAGCAGCGCCCGGCACTGGGCGACCGACACCGGACCGATGCCCGGAATCTCGCAGACCTCGTCGCCGGCGACGGTGCCGGCGACGAGCGCAGCGAAGTCGACGCGGATCAGCGCGAGGTGGGACACGTTGCGGCCCCGGCCCCGGCCCCGACCCTGGCGGCCGCCACCCGGGCGGCCGACACCCGGACGCTCGCCCTCCGACTCGGCCCCATGCGGCCCATCGGGGTGCGGCCGGTCGGCGTTCGCCGAACGCTCGGCCAGCTCCATGAGGGCGTCGTAGCGGTAGGCCTCCCGTGGCTCGCGTCGGCCGTTCGCCCACGCCGACTTGAAGGTGGCGTCCGTGAGGCGCTCCAGTTCGGCGGCGAACCCGCTGATCGACGCCCCCGTGCCCCGCGCCACCAGGTTCATCGCACCCTCGGCGTCGCGAAAGGTGCGGCAGTACCGCTTGCGATGGATCTGCCGTTGCTGCTCCTCCGGATCGGGAATCGCGCGCGCCTTCTCCCGTGCCGCCTCGTCCTTGAGGTTCTTGAACGACTCGCGCTTCGCCCGGTCCAGCAAGCCGGCCTCGGCGTCGGGGTTCACGACCGCCGCGTCGGCGATGATGCCGGCCTGCTCGGCGGACACCTCGCCACGACGCAACGCGTCGGCGGTGTCGGGACACTCCTCGAGGCGCCCCGAGGTGTCCATCTCGTGGCGCGTCGTGCCCACCGCACGACCCGCCCGGGCGGCCGCCCACTCCGCTGCCGACGTGCCGGCTTGATCCGCCACACCGGACCGGGCGACCCGCTGCAGCAGCATCACCCGCCCTGCAGCGCCGAGCCGCTCGATCCGCACGAACTGCTCGAACACGTCGACCACCTCGTCGAGCGCCACCTCGCCCGGCGCCAGAGCGGCGAGGTAGGCGGCGATGGCATCGATGTGTGGGGTGAGGACCGAACTGGCGTTCGTCATAACATCATCATGACGGATACCCCTGACACCGAGATCAGGGCCCAGTGGACCGAGCGGAGTCCCGACGATCCGACTACGGCAGGGAACAGTCGGTCGGCAGGTAGCTGACCGTCGGCGCTGCCGTGATGATCGGGGCCTCCGGTTGCCCGAGCTCGGCCTCGAGCCGGGCGAGCAGCGCGTCGTCCGCCGTCAGGGCGATGAAGTGCGGCGTGACCAGGAGCCGGATCTCACACCCGGCGGCTGCGACGCCGCCCTGGACGACCCGGAGCACGTTCTGCATCGACCCATCCACCGATCGACCGCCGGCGAGCGTCGCACCGGGGCCGACCGGCGAACGCTCGAAGATGTGGACCGTCGATCCGTGCACCTTGCAGCTCACCCCGCGTACGGCGGCGCCACCTCGGATGGGCGCCGGCTCGGAATCGGTGAACAGGGTCGCCAGATCCACGCAGTCGTAGCGCTCCGCCACGCCGTCCAGTCCTGTCAACACCCGTCGCGCGCTTGTCGTGCTGATCTCGGCGGCCATCGGCGCCGAGCGCGCTTCCTCGCATCCGGAACCCGCGACGATCGCCACGAGGGCAAGCACGACGATCTTGACCGCACTCTGGAGCGCCAGGATGAACCCCGAGTGCACGACAGCGCTCCAAAGTACGCCGAGCGAGCCTGCGACCTAGAAGAGGCGCGCCGTGAGCTTGCGGCGGTAGTCGCCGGTGCGGGGGTCGTCGCCCAGGACCGCCAGCAGGTCGACGTAACGCTGGCGGGCCGCGTCGTCGTCCTTCACGCGGTCGAGCAGCGAGAGCAGCTCTGCCTCGACGTCGAGCTCGTCGGCGTTCACCAGCCCGGTGCGGGCCATGGCCAGCACCCGTCGAACCTCGGAGGTCTCCGGCACCTTCGCGAGCAGGGCCAGGGCCTCCTCGCTCGCCCCGTCGGCCACCAGCACCTCGGCCAGCGCGACGATCACCGTCTCGTTGGCCGGCTCCAGCTCCAGCGCGGCACGCAGCGACGCCTCGTCACCGGCGGACAGGAGCTTCTCGACCTCGGTCTGCTCGGGCGTCGGCAGCAGCTTGTCGACGAACGCCTGCACCATCGCCTCGGGCTGCGCGCCCAGGAACTGGTCCACGATCTTCTGCTGGTGCATCGCGAACACCGCCGGGATGGACTGCACGCGGAACGCCGCGCCGATCTGGGGGTTCGCGTCCACGTCGACCTTGGCGAGGACCACCTTGCCGTTGGTGTTCGCGACCACGCGCTCGATGATGGGACCAAGGGTGACGCACGGCTGGCACCACGTCGCCCACAGGTCGATCACGACCGGCACCTGCATCGACCGGACCATGACCTCTTGTTCGAACGTTGCATCGGTGACGTCGACCATGCCGGCAACACTACCGAGCATCGACAACGGCGGGGCTAGCGTGCGGAGATGTCCGACACCGCACCGCCGAAGGGAATCGACGCCGCCGCCGTCACCGACTGGTTGACCGAGCGCGTGCCCGGCGTCGTGCCGCCCCTCGCCTTCTCGCTCATCGCCGGCGGCCACTCGAACCTCACGTACTCGGTCACCGACGCGGCCGACGGACACTGGGTGCTCCGACGTCCGCCGCTCGGTCACGTGCTGGCGACGGCCCACGACATGGGCCGCGAGCACAAGATCATCGCCGCCCTGCAGGGCACCGACGTGCCCGTGCCGCCGGTGATCGGTCTGTCGCCCGACGACTCGGTGAACGGCGCGCCCTTCTACGTGATGGGCTACGTCGACGGCACCGTCGTGCGCGACATGGCCACGGCCGAGGCGCTCTCGATCGAGCAGCGCCGACGCGCCTCCGACTCGCTCATCGAGGTGATGGCCGCGATCCACGGCATCGACGTCGCCGCCGTCGGCCTCGACGACCTCGGCCGTCACGACGGCTACATCGAGCGTCAGCTCAAACGCTGGTACCGCCAGTACCAGGGCAGCCAGGAGCAGAACCCGTCGATCGACTTCCACCAGGTCGACGAGGTGTACGAGCACCTGTCCGCCCGCATCCCCCAGCAGCAGTCGACCTCGATCGTGCACGGCGACTACCGGCTCGACAACTGCATGATCGGCCCCGACGGCGACATCGTGGCCGTCCTCGACTGGGAGATCTGCACGCTGGGCGATCCCCTCGCCGACGTCGGCCTGCTGTGGGTGTACTGGACCGACCCCGGCACCACCGCCGCGCTCCCCCAGTCGTCGCCCACCTCGCTCGAGGGGTTCCGCACCAAGGACGAGATGGTCGCGGCCTATGCCGCCGCATCGGGGCGCGACGTGTCAGACATCGACTTCTACATCGCGTTCGGCTACTGGAAGCTCACCTGCATCATCGCCGGCGTCTACGCGCGCTACGCGGCGGGCGCCATGGGCGACACCACCGACCAACAGGTCTCGGGATTCGCACATATGGTGGTGACGCTCGCCGAGCTCGCGGCCGAGGCTGCGAGGAAGGTGGTCTGAGATGGCTGATCTGGTCGAACTGCACGGACACCCGACGCTCTCGAACCCCGTCATGATCCTCGCGCTCGAGGGCTGGATCGACGCCGGCATGGCCGCGTCCGGCGCCATGAGCGGCATCCTCGAGGGCATCGACACCGAGCCGTTCGCCACGTTCGACACCGACGTCCTGCTCGACCACCGCGCCCGCCGCCCGATGATGAGCCTCGTCGAGGGTCACGTCGAGCAGCTCACCTGGCCGGCCATCGAGATGCGCGGCGGCATCGACGACGCCGGCAACCACGTGCTCCTGCTCGTCGGGGCCGAGCCCGACCACGCGTGGGGCCGCTTCTGCTCGGTCGTGTGCGATCTCGCGCTCGACCTCGACGTGCGCATGGTGATCGGCCTCGGAGCGTACCCCGCGCCGGTGCCCCACACCCGCGAGACGAACCTGGCGCTCACGAGCCCGTCCAGCGACCTGCTCGACTCCCACACCGGGTTCTTCCGGGGCACGATCGACGTGCCCGCCGGCATCCAGGCCGCCATCGAGATGAGCGCGTACGAGGCGGGCATCCCGTCGATGGCGCTCTGGGCGCAGGTGCCGCACTACATCTCCGGCATGAACTACCCCGCCGGCTCCCTGGCGCTCATTGAGGGGCTCGGTCGGGTGGCCGGCCTCTCGTTCCCCACGGCCTCGCTCGCGCTCGAGGCGGCCAGCACCCGCCACCGGCTCGACGAGCTCGTCACCGGCAATCGCCAGCACGAGGAGATGCTCCGCCAGCTGGAGGAGGTGGCCGATGCCGCGCCCCAGGCCTCCGACATGGGTCCGCTCCCCACCGGCGACGAGATCGCCGACGAGTTCGAGAAGTTCCTGCGCGAGCAGGACAGCTGACGCCGCCTACTTGAGCGGCTGGTAGTCGGGCAGCTCGGCGCCCGGCGGCGCCTTGTCGTAGGCGAGCACCGAGCCCTTCTTGTCGAACAGCTTCGGCTCGGTCGCCGGCCAGTCGCCGAGCAGCACCCGCTTTCCGCCGTCGACGTACCGCCACATCCCCTTGCCCTGCACTCCGAGCTCCGTGGCGCCGACCGCCTCGGCGTCCCACCAGATCTCCGTCTGGTCGTCGAGGGCCGAGTAGTCGGGCTCGGGGAACACACCCCGGTTGCCGAACGAGACCTGCGGCGTGATCGGCGTCGCCGGGCTGATCGGCGAGGCGAACAGCACCTCCTTGAACCCCTCCGCCGACACCTGGGGGCCGAGACCCTGCAACCCGCCGAACAGCACCTGGAGCGGGCCGGCGATGAGCGGCACGCTGCTGCGCGCCGGCGCGTCCTCGCCGAAGTACCACTTGTAGAGGAAGCCGGGCCCGGCGGTGCCGGGCAGCGTACGCACGAACAGGCCGGACGGGCCGAACGCGTGCGCCCACTGCGACTGGTCGTAGGTGCGGGAGAACACCGCGGTGTCGACGAGCGTGGTCGGGCCGAGCACCCACTCCGGCCGGTACTGCTGCTCCGTGGCGATCTTCGTCAGCGTCTGCGGGGCGAGCGGGTCACCCGAGAACACGATGGTCGTGACGCCGGACTCCTTCATCCTCGTGATGATGTCCTTGCCCGAACCGGCGAGCTCCGTCGGCAGCGCGTACGTCTGGATCGACGCGAACGACATGCCGTAGTCCTTCGACAGGAGCGCCGTGAACTTGTCCTCCATCTCCTGCGACGAGTCCGAGGAGATGACGTGGATGAACCCGAACACCCGCTTTCGGTCGTGCATCGCAGGGTCGCCGGCGTACTCGGCCTTGCGGTTCCAGAGTCGCTTGCCGAGGTACTCGGCCACCTCCTCCATCGACTGGTCGGCGTTACGTTGCACGTCCCAGACGTACGGCGACCGCTCGACGTACCAGGACGCCGGTTGGGGCGGGGTGCACGAGATGCAGATGATGCGGTTGCTCGCGAGCGTGTCGGCGAACGCGTTGGTGAGGTTCGGGCCGTTGATGACCGCGAACGGCTTGATGTCCCGGGCGATGGTCTCGGCGTCGGAGGTCGCTGCCGTCGGGTCGTTGATCGGACCGGTGGCGTCGTAGCGGACGAGCTCGACCTTGCGGCCGTACATCTCGTAGTAGCGGTTGAAGATCGTGGCGAACCCCGAGAACGTCGTGAACGTGTCGTCGGGCGTGTCGCTGTCGCCGATCTGCGCATAGATGAACTTGAGGACGGGATCGTCGGGGCGCGGCAGGTAGATGACGACCTTGATCGTGTCGGCGCTCACGCCGGTGGCGGTCGCCCCGCCGTTGTCACCGGTGAACGGCTGGAAGCAGTCGGGCTGCGGCCACATCGGCATCTTCACCTTGCCGATCGCCGTGTCGCAGCGGTCGCCCCAGTCGATGCGATCGGCGCGACCCTCCTTCTTCGCGCGGGCGAACGTCTCAACCCCGGGCGGGAGCTTCGAGATGTCCGCCAGGCTCTCGGCGCCGCGATCCGCGGTATCGCCCGCGCGTGTGGCGACGCTCGTCGGTGCCGTGGTCGACGCGATGACGATCACCACCGCCGCCATGGCCGCGAGCACCAACCCCAGGGGGCCGTAGGTCTGCAGCGCCGTCAACGGCGGTCGCTCGCTGCGACGCAGGCGGGGTGCCGATTCGTCCGTCATCAGGACGCTCCTCTCGTGGTGGTGCCCGGCGCAACGGCGCCCGAACGGGCGATGAGCTCAGCCGTGGTGCCGAGGTAGGAGGCCACGACGCGGTCGTCGGCCAGCACGTCCTCCACCGGCCCGTCGGCTATGACCGAGCCGGCCTCGAGCGCCACGAGCCGATCGGCGATCGAGGCCAGCAGCGGCATGTCGTGCTCGATGACGACGATGGCGCAGTCGAGCTCGTCACGCAGCCGGCTGATGAGCGGCCCGAGCGCCTCGCTCTCGCGCTGGGCGATGCCCGACGACGGCTCGTCGAGCAGCAGGACGGTCGGCGAGTGCGCGACGACGCACGCCAGGTCGACCACCCGGCGGGTGCCGGTGGACAGCTCGCGCACGAAGCGGTGGCGATGCGCGCCGAGGTCGAACAGCTCCACGAGCTCGTCGACGCGGCGGCGCACGTGATCCTCGGACAGCACCGACGCCGGCAACCGGAAGACCGGGCTCAGCGGGTCCTTCACCCCGACCCAGCGGTCGAGGCCCACGGCAATCGTCTCCTCGACGGTGAGCGAGCCGAACAGCGCCGCGTCCTGGAACGACCGGCCGAGACCTCGCCCCGCAATGCGATGCGGGGCCGAGCCCCCGACGTCGACGCCGCCGAGCACGACTCGACCGCGATCGCACGGCGTGAACCCGCAGATGAGATCGAACAGCGTCGTCTTCCCGGCGCCGTTGGGCCCGATGACACCGACGATCTCGCGTGGGGCCACCTCGATGCTCACCGAGTCGACCGCAGCGATACCGCCGAACGCCACCGACAGATCGTGCGTGACCAGGGCTGGACCGGTGGCCCCGGTGTCGCCTCCGTCGGTTCCCGCAGGGTGGTGGCTCGCGGCGGCATCGATGGCCTTGCCGAGGAACACCGAGCGGAGGAGATCGGGCCGCTCCAACAGCTCGGTGGTGGGGCCGGAGAACCGGATCTCGCCCTTCTCCATGAAGTACGCCGTGTCGGCGAGCGTCAGCGCGACGTTGATCGACTGCTCGACCAGGACGATCGTGGTGCCTCCGGCCGCCACCTCACGCACCAGTGCGGCGAGCCGCTCGACCACCACCGGGGCCAGGCCGAGCGACAGCTCGTCGATCATGAGGAGGCGCGGGGCGCTCAGGAGGTTCATCGCCAGCGCGAGCATCTGCTGCTGGCCGCCGGACAGGTTGGCGGCGGGCTCATCGAATCGCTCGCGGAGCACCGGGAACGCGTCGAGGGCGAGCTCGGTCGCCGCCGCGACCGCGGCGCGATCACGGCGACGCATCCAGCCGGCGGCCCGCAGGTTCTCGGCCACGGTCAGCGTGGGGAACACGCCGTGCCCTCCGGGCATCTGCCCGACCCCGAACGAGGCGATCTCGTGGGGCGGGGCGTGCGTGATGTCGCGCCCGTCGAAGATCACGGCGCCGAAGTCGGCCTCGACGATGCCGGAGATCGCCTTCAGCAGCGTCGACTTCCCGGCCCCGTTCGTGCCGAGCAGCGCCACCACCTCGCCCTCGCCGATCTCCACGCTCACGTCGAACAGCACCTGCACGCTGCCGTACGACACGTTGAGATCCTTCACGAGGAGGAGCTTCACCTCGCCGCGCCGACGGGAGAACAGGGCCTGGCTGCGGGTCGACGACGCCGTCCACACGTCGTCGATATCGCGCTTGATCGACGTCGCGACCGTCGAGATCATCACGCCTCCGATCACCATGAGCGGGGTCATGATCAACATGCCCCACCGGATGCCCCAGTGGTCGCTCACCCACCCGATCGCCGGCACGAACACCAGGCCGGGAATGGCCCAGTAGGACGCGACCGAGAAGCCGACGGCACGCGCCCGCGCCGGGATCGCCATCGACAGCGACGCCAGGATGCCGGGCAGCAGGATCGCGAGCGTCGACGTGAGCCCGATGTTGGCGACCACCGTGATCACGATGTTGGGCGACCACGCGAACAGGGCCGCCCACGCGCCGCTCACGAACGCGACGTAGCGGAGGAAGCGGAAGACGAGCGCCGGGTCCTTCATCAGGAGGCGCACGCCGACTCGGCCGCCGACCGCCAAGCCCACCAGCTGGAACGGCTCGACGCAGGAGGCGAGGAGGCCACGCTGCAGGTCGTCGTAGTGGTACACCCGGTCGTAGAGCAGCCCCGCCAGCGACACGAACCCGATGATCGACACGGCCAGGAACGGGATGGCGTACCAGATGCGTCGGAGCGACTCGATCTTCCACACCATGCGCCACGCCTCACCGAACGACGCGGGCGGCTCTTCGGTGTCGATCGCGTCGGCCGACGCGCCCATGGCCCGCCGCTCCTGGTTGCCGCGCACCGGCTCGCGGAGGCGCAACGCGAGCAGCACGACGATGCCCGTGGGCACGGCGAACACGAGGAACGGCGCCCGCCAGCCGAAGTAGTGCGACAGCAGGCCCGCCGACAGCGGCCCCACGAACTGCCCGATCGAGTTGGCCGCGCGGTGGAACGAGAAGACGGCCGGGCGCCGGTCGACGCTGAAGTAGTCCGACAGGAGGGAGCTGTGCGTGGGATCGACCACGGCCCGCCCGATGCCGGCCCCCGAGCGCACGAGCACCAGCATCCACACCGTGGCCGACAGGCCGGTGGCGAAGGAGAACACGCCCCACGCGATGCCACCGATGACGGCCAGCCGCACCCGGCTGCCGCGATCCGCCCACCACGCGATCGGGAGTTGCAGGAGCAGCGCCCCGAGCGCCGTCAGCGCAACCAGCGACAGGATGCCGGTGTCGGTCATGTGGAAGTGGTCGCGGATGGTGGGCAGCAGGATGCCGAAGCCGGTGCGGTCGAGCTCGTCGACCGCGTTCAGGCCGAACAGCACCACCAGCGCGTAGAGCGGGCCGTCGCCCACGATCTCGCGCAGCGCCGTGACCGGATGCGCCAGGTTCGCCCACCAACGCGACGGGCTGAACATGCCCTCGACGTAGGGCTTGAGGGCGTCGGTGCGAGCGCTCATGCAGCCATCTCCGCGTCGTCCGCCGCCGGCTCGTCCCGAGCCGAGCGCGCGCTGGACCCCGCCAGCAGCCGCACGATCTGGTTACGCGTGCGGAACCACAACCCGCCGAGCCCGTCGGGCATCATCATCAGCACGAGGAGGACGCCGGCCGACGACGCGAGGATCTGCCAGTTGCCCGGCAGCAGCCACTGGGCGCCACGCAGATAGACCGCGGCGAGCACGCCTCCGAGGGGGCTCCCCAGGCCACCGATGACCGCGGCCACGAACACGGCGACGCCGGCTCCGACGTCGTAGTTCTCGTCGCGGAACGCCGCCTGGTGGAGCACGAAGACCGCGCCGCCCACGGCGGCGATGAAGCCCGACATCGCGAACGCCACCAGCTTCGCGACGACGACGTTCACGCCGTACGAGGCGGCTGCCGGCTCATTGTCCCGCTGGGCGACCAGCACCCGTCCGAACCGACTGCGCCGCAGCCCGCGCACCGCCACCATGGCGAGCACGAGGATCACCAGCGACAGGTGGTAGAGGCGCACCGGCGAGTCGATGTCGATGCGCCCGAAGAGGCGGGGCCGGGTGAACACGCCGGTGGGGATCCACCGGATCACCTCGTTCGAGAACAGCGCGGACGACGCGGCGACCGCCATCCCGAGCGTCACCACGGCCAGGTTCAGACCGCGCAGCCGCAGCGCCGGGATGCCCACCACCACCGCTGCGGCCGCGCCCACCACGCCGGCCGCCAGCATCGCCACCACCGGGTCGACGCCGTGGTCGACGATCGACCACGCCGCCACCGCTCCCCCGAGCCCGACGAACGCCATCTGCCCGAGCGACACCTGACCGGCCCATCCCGCCAGCACCACCATCGACAGGCCGATGGTCGCGAACACCAGCACGGCTCCGGCCTTGAGGGTGCCGGCCGTGCCCAGCACGTGCGGCAGCACCAGCACGACGGCGATGCCGACGGCCGCCACCGTCCAGCGGAACGCGCGCACCCGACCGAGCCGCGCCACCTCCGGCGGCAGCGCGTGGAACTCGGTGGCCAGCCCCCACGAGCCGGACTGGTGGCCCGACAACCGGCTGACGCCGCGCCGCTGAGCCAGCAGCGCCACGAGGATCACCGCGAGCAGCACCGGGCCGACGAGTGCGCCGTCGTTCGCCCGCTCCATCGCGCTCTGCAGGATGCCGAGCGACACCGACGAGGCAGCAACCGCTCCCAGGTTGGTCATCCGTCCCATCACCAGCGCGGCGAGCGCCCGCAGGAGCACCCCCCACGTGAACAGGCCCCCCGGCGGAAGACCCGTCACGCCCGCCTGGAGGAACACCGACAGGAACGCGAGCAGCGAGGCGATCATCCACACCTGCGTCTGCAGTCGCTTCACGGGAATGCCGAGGAGCGACGCCCGGTCCGGGGCCGAGGCCGCAGCGCGGATGGCGACGCCCGTGTCGGTCGCACGGAGGAACACGGCGACGCCGACCAGGAGGATCGGCGCGACGATGACGGCCATCAGGTCGTTGGCGTCGAACACCACCGCGCCCACGGTCGTCGTGAAGCCGAACGGCGGATCGAAGGTGCGGATCGTCGGTGTCAGGTGCCAGATCGAGGGGAACGTGAGCGACCCGAAGGCCAGCAGCTGACCGACGCCGATCGTCGCCACGGTGACGATCAGCCGCGGGGCGCCGAAGAACCGACGGATGAAGGCGAGCTCCACGATGCCGCCGAGCAGCAGCGCGACGAGGATGCCGCCGATCAGCGACATCCAGTAGGTGAAGCCCCACACCTCCATCACCACGATCGCCGCGGTCGCGGGAAGCGCCCCGAGGTCGGCCTGGGCGAAGCTCACCACGTTGTTCGCCCGGTAGATCAGCGCCATGCCGACGGCGATGAGCGACCCGAGCCCACCGAGGATCACCCCCGACACGAACGTGCCGGCCGACACCGGCCACACCACCTGCTGGAGGGCGATGACGGCCACAGCCGGCGCGAACACCGGGACGGCTGCGGGCACACGCTCCCGGAGTCCAGTCATCAGCCGAACGACCCCCCGATCATGCGCCCCGGAACGAAGCCGGAGTGTAGACCGCTCCCTCCGATCGAGATGAGTAGGGTCGATCCACATGTTGGTCGACGGCGGGCTCGGACCCGATCTCACACACGATCTCGAGACGTTCGGGGCGCAGGCCGCCGAGCTCCAGGCCGCCGGGTACAACGGCATCTGGACCGCCGAGACGAACCACGATCCGTTCTTCCCACTGCTCCTCGCGGCCGGCACGACCACCGAGGTCGACCTCGGCACGTCGATCGCCGTCGCGTTCGCGCGCAGCCCGATGACGCTCGCCGCCACGGCCAACGACCTGCAGGCCTACACCGGCGGACGCTTCATCCTCGGTCTCGGCAGCCAGATCAAGCCGCACATCGAGCGACGGTTCTCGATGCCGTGGTCGCACCCGGCCGCCCGCATGCGTGAGTTCGTCCTCGCCATGCGCGCCATCTGGGCGTGCTGGAACGAGGGCACGAAGCTCGACTTCCGCGGCGACTTCTACACGCACACCCTCATGACCCCGTTCTTCGATCCCGGCCCGAACCCGCACGGCGCGCCGCGCGTCTTCCTCGCTGCCGTGGGCGAGCGCATGACCGAGGTCGCCGGCGAGGTGTGCGACGGCCTCATCTGCCATGCCTTCACGACGGAGCGGTACCTCCGCGAGGTCACGATTCCCGCACTCGAACGCGGGCTCGCGGCGTCGGGCCGCACGCTGGCCGACATCGAGATCTCGGGCCCGGCGTTCGTGGTCACCGGCGCCGACGAGGAGTCGTTCGAGAAGTCCAAGGCCGGCACCCGCCAGCAGATCGCGTTCTACGGGTCGACGCCCGCCTACCGGGGCGTGCTCGAGCTCCACGGCTGGGGCGACCTCCAGCCCGAGCTCAACCGCATGTCCAAGGAGGGCAAGTGGAAGGAGATGGGCGACCTGATCGACGACGAGATCCTCGACACCTTCGCCGTCATCGCCGAGCCCGCCGGCATCGCTCCGGCGTTCACCGCGCGCTTCGGCGACGTGGTCGACCGCCTCAGCTTCTACGCCCCCTACAAGAGCGATCCCGAGACCTGGCTGCCGGTGCTGGCAGCGCTGCAGCAGGCCTGACCGGCCTGCCGGGCTCGGCCCGGTCGACTCAGCCGGCGAGCTCGCCGCGCTGGTACATCTCCCGGCACGCCGAACGCTGGAGCTTGCCCGACGACGTCTTCGGGATCGTGCCCGGCGGCACCAGCACCACCTCACGGGGTGGCACGCCGATGTCCTCGGTCACCCGGCGGGCGATGACCTTCGCCAGGGCGGCCACGTCGTCGGCGCGGGTCTCGGCCACCACGACGATGTGCTGCTTCGCGTGCGCGCCCTCTTCGCCGAAAGCGATGACGTTGCCGGTGCGGACGTCGTCGATGCGACCCACGACCTGCTCGATGTCCTGCGGGTAGATGTTGCGGCCGCCGATGATGATGACGTCCTTGATGCGGCCGCACATCACGATCTGGCCGTCGACCGTGTACGCCAGGTCGCCCGTGTGCAGCCAGCCGCCTGCGAGGAGCTCGTCGGTGGCCTCGGGCCGCTCGTAGTAGCCGAGGGTGAGCGAGGTGCCACGCAGCTGGAGCTCGCCGACACGACGGTCGCCGAGCGGCTCTCCCGTTGCGACGTCGATCACGCGGATCTCGAGGCCCGGGATCGGGAAGCCCAACTTGGCGAGCTCGCGGGCGTTCGGAGCGTCGGCGTCCACCGGCGTGGCCACGTGGTCGTGCTCGAGCGCGTGGCCGTCGACGACGTCGGTCTGCAGGCCCGAGCCCGGCACGGGGAACGAGCCGGCGATGCACACCTCGGCCATGCCGAACGCGGGGAACGCGGCGTTGGGATCCATGCCGAACGCGGCCCCCGCCTCGAGGAAGGTGCGGAAGCCCGCCGCGTCGATGGGCTCCGCGCCGTTGAGGCAGATGCGCAGGCGGGACAGGTCGAGCCCCTCGGCACGACGCAGCGACCGGGTGGCCAGGGCGAAGCTGAAGTTCGGGCCGGCGGTGATGGTGCCGTCGAGCTCGGAGATCCACTGCATCCAGCGGCCGGGCTTCGAGAGGAAGTCCTGCGGCGCGCCCTGCACGAGCCCGCACCCCGTGGTCATCGGGATCGTGAGGAGACCGATGAGGCCCATGTCGTGGTAGAGCGGCAGCCACGACACGACGGTGTCGTCGAGCGTCATCTGCGCCGCCTCGTAGCAGCCGTCGATGTTGGCGCAGAGCTGACGGTGGGCCAGCATCACGCCCTTGGGCTCGGACGTGGAGCCGCTCGTGAACTGCAGCACCGCGAGCGCATCGGCGTCGGGGGTGGGGCGCTTCCAGTCGTCGGCGGTCTGGCCGGTCGCCTCGGGCGACAGATCGGCGTAGCTGAGGAACGTGGGATCGCCGGGCTGGTGCTCGATGAACTCCGCCAGCTGCGGGTCGAGCACCACGGTGGCGACGTTCGCGAAGCGGATGCGGTCGCGCGTCTGCTCGATGAACTGGTCGAGCGACCCCATGCGCATGGGCAGCGGCAGCATGACGAGCACACCGCCGGCGAGCCACACGGCCTGGATGGCCGTGACGAGGTCACGCGTGGTGGGCCCCATGAGCGCGACGTGCGCGCCCTCGCCGACCCCGAGCGACTGCAGACCGGCCGCCATCGCCTTGGCGTCGTCGTGCAGTTCGGCCCAGCTGATGGTCTCGTGTTCGTCGCCGTCGATGAACGTGACCGTGCCCGACGTGGTGGTCGCGGCACGCTCGATTCTCTCCGGAAGCGTGAGCATCGACCCACGGTAGCCAGTTCATCCGGAGAACGAGATTCACGGGATGGGGCGCCAGATCGGGTGTCGTGGCGGCCTTCCCGTCGGCCTCGGCGGCCGCCTCCGGGCGAGATGCGTGCCCCTCCCCCGCTGGTTCGCGGACGGGGCACCACCGGTGCTAACCTGACCGATCCGTACGGGGCTGTAGCTCAATTGGGAGAGCGCTTCCATGGCATGGAAGAGGTAGTCGGTTCGATCCCGATCAGCTCCACCATAAGTTCCTCACTCGAACTGTGGCCGGAGACAACGGGGTTTGAACCCGGTTCGCACGTCCGACGAGGAGTCACCAGACACCGCAGGGCTGTCACGTCTCGCATGATCGAGGATGTGCTTGAACACCGGTTCAAGCTTCACCTCGGCAATGCTCGGCTCCCGTGTGAACGGGTCGGCGTACACCTTGATGCGAGCGAAGAACGTCTGGTTTAGGAGTCGCCGACGGGACGACCCCGCTCGGCTGTAGCTGTCTGCGCAGTCAGTCGCCAGCTCGTAGGCCGCTGCCAGGTTGGCCATCACCGATGCCTCAAGGCTTCGGTATCTCGATTTGCGCCATCTCGATCGGGAGTTCGTGCTTCAGCCTCCCGTCGCGTGCCGACGTGTGCTAGGACTGCCCGATCCACTCGGCGCGGCGGGAGAGGCCTCATCCGGAGCGCACGCGGATGATGAGGGCAATGAAGCAGTCACGATGAAGCACGCTCGTCGTTGACCCGGAATGCGTGTAGCGAACGACTGACTCACGCCACTCGATGGGCTCCTCGCGGCCTTCGCACTTCGGTCGGCAGTCAGGGCGAGTCGCAGTGGCAGCCTCCTCCTCTGCGAGGTCGGCGGCGCACTCCTTCTCACGCACCGCCAGCTACTCCTTCGAGAACGGGGCGCGATCGACGCAGAAGGCTTTCCAACCGAGGTCGAATTCGTCTCGACCTTCGAACCAAGCGACCGTGGCCACCTCCTGACATCGGAACCTCGAACAGACGCCCCGAGCACTCCTGCCGTTGCCTTCGAACAGGTGGCCGGACCAGGGCACGGTTGCTGCGTACTCGTTACCCCACGCACTCTGCGGAGGTTGGATGAGAAGCCCAATTTCGGTATCGACCGCTTCGATGTGCCGACGATCATTAAGGCCGCACCAGATCGATCGGTCATAGATCGAGAGCAGTGTGGAACAAGCGTCTCCGGCACAGACTCTCTCGCTGCCCACCTACGATCTCCCCACGGGCAGAGCGTAAGTCCCTACGCCGACGCAGGCATCGGTTCTGCCGAACTGACGCATTCGGCAACAACGTCAGGGCCGGCTATTCGAGTTCTTCGAGCGTGAGTCCACTTCCCGGCGAGCCGGGCAGGTTCGACCACACGAAGACAGCGTGTGCGGCAACCGTCTTGGAGTCGTCGATGGCTTGTTCAAGCTCCTGCAGGTTGATCTCCGTCTCCGTGTATCCCGACTTGCGTGGCGAGTGGACCACCGTGACGGTTCCGTCCCTGGGGCTACCCGTTTCGATGTGCCCGTGTGCAACCAGATTCCGAAGGTCAGCGACTCGCAGTGCCGTCGTCCTGAGGTGCTGGGTGGCGGGATGGAGCTCGCCGTGCTGCCGCGCCGCAATGTCACCAACTCGCTCGACCTTCTCCCTGAAATGCATCGAGACAATCTCGATCGGCAGGTCCGCGTAGGCTCCGGACGGTAGGCCTCGGTCAAGTGCGATCACCCCGTCGCAGTTCGTTCCAATCGCAGCCGTCTCCGACATCAGCCGACCGACGAGCAGGCAGTAGTGATCGAGCGTCGCCTGCATCACGGTGAATGCCAGCACGAAGTCAGAGATGTCATCCATCTGCGGGCTCCGTTGGCTCCGGCTTGTCTGCTGCCTGCGTGAGGTCGACGACCTGGCGTGGGTTCTCGATCATCGACCACCCTCCGAGCAGGAACAATCCACACGCCACGGCGAGACTCGCCCACAGAAAGGGGTTCGATGCCGGCACGTGATCGAACAGTTGCAAGAACATGCGCACCAGGTACGCCGGGGCTCCGAGGAAGTAGATGACGAACAAACCCAATCGGATCGACCACTCACTCTTCGCTGACCCGGGAGCCAGCCCACCCGTGGAAAAGTAGAGAGGCTGAGGCGGCTCCAGACATCGCTCGAACTTCCATCGGGCGGCGGACGAGTTCCACAGTTCGAACACGGCAGTGTGAGTCCGAAGGAGTACGAGGCTCTGGTTCGACAGGATGATCATCTCCAGCCAGAAGTACGCCAGAACCGGTGGGAACCCGAGCATCACCACATCGCTGCGGTGGGCGCTAAGTGGCCCGACATTGATCGATGCCGTCCCGTCGTGTGCGAGAAGCTCGAACACTGCAACCACGATAAGGATCAGCCCTGAAACACGGGCCATCCGACTCCGCACATTGTTGATCGCCTCCAGCACCATCGCTTGGTAGTGCCGGAGGTCGTCCTTTTCGACGTTGGCGAATGCCTTTCGTGCTGCCGCCGAGATCAGCGTCGCGACGTCGTCGATCGGGACTTGAGAGGTCATAGGTCGGACGGTAGCCCCGCCATCGGCAGCGGAGCGATCAACCAGTAGAGCGGCTGACCCATTCGATACTCGAAGCTCGGGCCGGCGGTGAGGCACGGACCCAACTCACCCGCCAGGCAGTGACGAGCAGTCGCCTCCGTCCGGCTCTCGAAATGGCGTGCGAGGAGACTTACGGCTGATGACCTGCCCGATCAACACCGGGTCACCGAGCTAATCGATGCGCTCCCAGATGATTCGTAGGCTCCCATCCCGCGCCGTCACTCCAGACGCTCTCGCGACACGTTGAGCCAACCCAGGTGCATCCGTTCGGTGTCAGAGATGACGAGGTCCCATGTTCTAAACGACAGCGGCGGCGACGGCAACTGTTCAAGTGAAGCCTTCACCCGCCCTGCCCCCGAGGTGTATGCCTGAGCGATCATCAAGCCACGAACCCGAGGCGGCTCGCTGTTCGCAGCCAGATGACTCTGAGCGGCCAACACGTACCCATGGAACTTGTTGACCTCGCCATCGGTCGCCTCCCCGGCCTTCGCCGCCAATCAGCTCATCACCGTCGACGGATGGGTGCGCACTCGCACCGCGTACATCACCAACGGCCCGCCATGGGACAGCGACGTGTGGTTTCACCTCGCCAACGAGAGCGGTTGGGTCAGCTTCGCAGGAGTCCGAGCCGTCCAGACAACCCCGGATCCGCAGGGCGGCTTCGGGCCGGGAGGATCCCCGGCGCCGGTCGATTCGGACTGTTCGGGAACGTATCGACCTTGAGGCGAGCGCCACTGGGGAAGCCCTCGCACCCACGGGAGCAGTTCGCTCGTGCCGGTGGGATTCATGCCGCCGAGGTGGACGAAGCGTGTACCGATCGCAACTGTCGCAGTACTGCCCATCCCGCAGTCGGATGGCACACCCTCAGGCAGAGCGAGCCTGCCGCTTGAAATGCTCCAGGTCAGCGACTGTCAGGAGAGTCACGTCGACCTGATCGGGGACGTGGACACCCTCCTCGCCAAGGATGTCCAACAGCACGGCGAGCCCGAGGGAGTCGACCCCGAGATAGATCAGCGTGTCGTCTGGTCGCACCGAGTCGATAGGGACCTCGCAGATCGAAGCCACGAGCGCTGCGATCTGATCGTCAGGCACCGGCGTCACCCGTCGACGGGCCAGCGAGCGAAGGGTACCGGTCTGTGCGGGACTGCCACGTTTCCCGGTGGATGGCCAGCACGTACTGGTCTTGCCATTCGCCATCAAGGTAGGAGTGCCCGACGAGCTGACCCTCGATTGTCGCCAGCCCGAGACTCAGCAGAGTTTTGATCTGATGCATGTTGGGTGCCAGAACCTCGGCGTAGAGCTTCCGAATCGGAAACTGCTCGAATGCTTCGCTGATGAACTGCTCGAGGTCCTTGACGAACCTGACGGCGTCGCTTGCGGGACCGAATCGGACCGCAGCGAGGTAGGCGAACTGGTCTCGATGGTTCATGCCGTACAGCGTGAGGAGGCCGAGCGGGCTCGGGCTGCTCTCGGATACCGACATGCGCAACTGAGCCACTCCAGCCCACAGCGTGGCCGAGTACTCCTCTGGGCTGGGTGTGGAGCCACGCTGACGCCACCGGTGAAGAAGCGGTGCTGAAAGCTCGGCTGTCCTCAGGAAGTCGTAATGGCGTTGATCAACTGGAACAAGCACGGGTCAGGAACACGAGCTCCAGTTGAAGTCCATCTGATTCCCGATGTTGTTCGACGAGCTGTCTCCGTGAGCGGAGGCGAACCCATAGGCCGTCCCGCCGGGAGACTTACCACGAGACCTGTACGCCAGGGGAAAGTCACCCGCCGGGGTGTTGTTCGTCTGCATCGATTTCCAAAACGTGGGTGCCGCCGTGCGACGGAACGGAAGGGGGCTCCCGTTCTGGATCGGCGGCTCGTGAATGTACTCGGCGCTCTGGCGATTGAAGGCCTGCGCCGGATACGAGAATGGGTTGTAGAAACTCTGCGATATGTTGGCTCCCGTCGTGAGGTTGATGATCTGCATCGTCCACGTAGAGTTGGGACCAGCACTCGGGTAAGGGTTGCCATCTGTGTAGTAGACCTTGGCTTCAACACTGTCGCCGGGGGCGACGCTGAAACCCGGAAAGGTCTGGACATTGCTGTCGAGAAGGCCGCCCGGGGTGCTTAGAAGCATCTCCCAGAAGCCGGTGCTGGTTCCGTTTGCGCCAGACATGCTCGCACTCGTTCCTACCTGCACCAGCGAACTTCCACTACCACCTCCCGGCAGCCGTCCGCCGACCCCGGTCCAGATGGTGTGATAACTCGAACTTGTGCACTGCGAGACGAACGACGGCTGCACGAACTTGCCGTCAGCCGACGTGAAGGCTGACGAGGCGAAGGTGTCAACGGTCCCTACCCAGGCAGCGCCGTTGCTGCCGCCACTCGGATCGTCGATGTTTGGGAGGAGGCCCGCCGACAGGCCCACGTAGCGGCATCCGCCACCCACAAACGTGGGTCGCTTCCAATTGGCGACAGTCTTAAGCCAGGCCTGCTTCTGCTCCGTTGGCGCTTCATCAGCAGGCTGCTCCGGAAATGCCGCCAGCTGGCGCTCTTCAGCCGACGCCTTGAATGGATCCCAATCCTGCGGCGCCGCAATCGTAAAGCCCGAGTAATTGTCCCCGGGGAACCGGGTTTCGTGGTACTCAAGTGCCCCAGGAATGAATTTGGAACTCAGATTCCCGTCGGGCTCACGATAGAGCGTGCCACGTTCGATTGCTCGCACGCACTTGAGGTCGGAACTCTCATCTCCCGAAGCCTTCGAGTCGTCTGCGGCCGACGCACGAGGTGCCGTGGGCTCAGAGTGCGCCGCCCCCCGCCGGTGCGATGCCGGCCGCCAGGAGAAATGACTCAGCGACAACAGCTGCACTGAGCTGCCACCCACGACGCTGCCAATTCTTGCGAATCTTCCGGGCGCTGCTACTCATGATCATCTCCCCCTGAGAGTTCGAGGCGGGAGCGTATCGGGGGGTATCTGTCTGCGCAACGAATAAAGGTCGTCGCCTACCAAAAATCAGTACCTCCTGAGGGGAAGTCGTTCGGGGGCTCGGTAGAATCGCACTGTGAGTAGACGCCGCTTGGTTCGCATCATTCTCGTCTCGCTTCTTGCCGCCACCGGACTCGTTGGCTGGCGGGTGACCCGGGACAGCCCAGCAAACGTGGCGGTTGCAGCCGATGAGCCGAAGGATTCAGCGTCGGCGGAATGCCCCGTTCCGGAGTACCCCGTCCGGACTGAGTACCAGCAAGTGGATGGGTCGTGGAGCGAGCAGCCGGTCGATGGAGCGGTGGAGCGCCTCTTCTACGTGCACGGTGGGTACATCCACTGGGTTCCGAAGGGCTGGGATGCGGTGAGTGCGACTCCAGCACAACGAGCACTGGTTGGAATTCCCGAGCCGCCGGCCGACCCCGCCGACATGCCACGATGGGAGTCGATCGTTGCTAAGCAGGTTGGTGCGCCGACGCTGCAGTGCCGCTTCCCTGGCCTCTCGAACGGCATCTAGTCCCGAGGCGTCGTCAAGATCGAGATGCCGACGACATATCGGAAGAGAGTCTGCAGGCCTAGTCGGCCCAGCTCCGAACGTTGGCCAAAACCCGCAAACTGTGGCCCTCGGGCCGAGAACCAGAGTTTCTTGGCGGCACTTACGCCGTTCTAGTCCTCGGGGTCCTTGGTTCGTTTCGCATCCTTGAAGCCCGCATGGACGACCACCTTGTCCGCCATTGCCTGGCACTCGGGATAGTTCTCGTAGCCTTGGTTTCCGGATACTGCGACTATTTCCCCATTGTCCGCCGTCAGCCGCCACTCCCACTTGCGGTCACCCTCACGCCGGTAGCAATGCAATTTGGACATGGGCACTCCTTGGGCTGGTCACGTGCTGCATGAATGTCACTCGATTCCTTCAAGTTCGATCACGGAGGGCAGCCGCATCGCTGCGTCCGCAGGCTTCCCAACGGGGCCTCAATCTGAGATAATGATTCTCATTGGTGAACGACGGGTCAGGGTAGGTCGGGCCAGGTTCGGTTTTTGTTCGACAAAAGTCCGATCAGTTCCACAGGAATCCCGTGGGAACACCGAGGTCCGGCCATCGTGCCGGGCCTTGTGCGTTGCGGCGGGCGTCTGCCGTGCGCTCAGTCCTCCGGCTCGGCGGCTTCAGCCAACGCGTCGCTCACAGAGAGACGCTCGGCCCACCGGTGGAGATACTCCCAGTCGATGGTGTTCCGCTCGCAGAGCGGACGGCCTGAGCGAACTCCGGACCGTGCCACAGTTCGATCAGCAATGCCACGAGCTCGGGCTGGGACAGGTCGGAATGCCGCTCGGCCAAACCATCGAGCGTGATCAGCCGGATCTCCTCGCTCATCTCGAACGCGAGAGCCAGTCGTCCGTCAGGACCCATCCGTCGAAGTGCCTCGCGCTGTACCTCGGCAGCCTCGATCGTCGTGTCCGAACCACTCACGCCTCCAACCTAAGCGCACCGGCCGACACCGGGGTTCGAAAGCAGACCGATCATCTCCACAGGAATGGCGTGGGGCCACCGTGGTCCGACCATCGCGCCGACCGTTGTGCGTTTGGGAACGATGTCAGTGCCCATCCGTAGCGTTCTCGATGTGGCCGGCGTCGAGATCACATTCAGCGAGGAAGAGGTCGCGCAGATCCTCTGGGTACTGACCGACGCGACCGAACTGGCCGAGGGCACTGACGCTCTCTCGACGCTGGCGCTCGTCGAGGACACCCTGCGAATGGTGCGCGATCGCTTCGATCGGCGCCGCCCGACGGAGCAATAGGATGACCACCATGTCCCAGCGCGTGAAGGTGAGCGAAGCGGTTCGGCGAACCGGCGTGTCGGGCACGACGATCTTCCTCGCCATCCGTCACGGCGAGATCACGACCGAACGCGACGAGCGCGGGTACGACTGGGTCGACCCCGACGAGGTTCGGACGCTCGCATCGTCCAGTCACTGAGGGCGGCGAGGCAGACTCCGGGGATGCGCCTCGGTCTCTCGCATCACTTCGGGTGGGCGGTCGCGGTCACGGCGACCGACGATCACCAGGTGGTCGACCGGCGGCGGATCGAGCTCATCGGCCCCGACCTTCCGGCCGCGCCGATCCACCACGAGGGCGGCACGTGGGAGATGCACTCCTCCGGCGAGCCGCTCGACGACGCCGGGCTCGAGCGGCTCGTCGCCGAGGTGCGCGCGTCGGTCGTCGAGTCGACGCGTGTCGCGTACGACGAGATCGCCGCGGCAATACCGGAGCCGATCGACTCCGTCGCGATCCGTGCCTGGCCCGACGACTTCCCCACCGACATCGCCACGCTCCGCTGTGCCCCCTACGAGAGTCGGGCCGACTCGGTGATGTACCTCCAGGTGCTCGCCGAGGTCGCCGAGGCTCGTGGGTGGGAGGTTCGCCGCTACAGCGCCAAGGACGTCGAGGCCGAGGCGACGACGTTGCTCGGGGACCGAGCGCACGAGGTGCTCCACGGCCCTCGTGCCACGCTGGGACCGCCCTGGGCGAAGGACCACCGGATCGCGCTGGCCGCCACGATCGTCGCCACCTGACCCCCACCGGCGCCGAGCCCCATCCGAAACGCGAAGAGACCCCTCGCGACGGGTCGAGGGGTCTCTCTTCGGGCGGTCGCCCGGTTCGTCCGATCAGGATCGTCCGTTTCACCCAGCCGGTACCCGGCGTCGAAACGGGATAAACGTGCCCGACCGCAGAATCTCGTTCGGCCCAGTCAGCTCTGGCTGACGGCCCGCTGATCGGCCGCCTGCCGGGCCACCGCGGCGGCCGTCGCCTCGAGAAGCGTCTTGAGCTTGGCGAGCTGACCCTTCAGATCGCCATCCCACTGCGCCCGGAACTTGTCGGCGTCGCCGCCCATCCACCACGTGCCGCTCAGCTGTGCCGCGATCTGCGCCTGCATCTGAGCGATCTCGGCCGCCTTCTCCTTGAACTTCGCACCCAGTCGGTCGAGTTGTTCGACGTCTGCCCCGAGCTGTGCCATCAGTGAGATCCTCCTGTGGATCGGTGGCGGGCCACGGTGGCGACCGCCGCGTGGTCACCGTACGAAAGCGCGTCGGGCGATCCCATGGGGGACGTCCCCCACTCGCCGCCGAGCACCGCCACCTGCACCCGACGGACGAGCCCTCGCTCCACGAGCTCACCCCGGCCGGGTACCACCGCAGGCTGTCCGCGTCGTGGGAGCCGCACGCCGGCGAGGTCGCCGTCGAGCTCCACGTCCGGCTGCAAGAGCAGGGCTCGACGCTCTCGCCGCAGGCGAACGAGCAGGCCCCCGTACGTCGAGCGGGCCAACGACGACTCGGCCGCTGCGACGACGTGCAGCGGCCGGTGCCGGCTCGCGACGAGGAGCGACTCGAGCGCGGCGTCGACGGGCTCGTCGAGATCGGTGACGTCGTCCACGAACAGCACGACCGGTTGCGACTCGACCGCGCCGGCGTCGGCCACGAAGTGCTCGAGCTCGTCCAGGCTCTCGGCGCCGCCACCGAGCACGAGGTCGAACATCGCGTCGTGAGTCGAACGCTCCGAGAAGCGCGAGGATCGCGCCGACAGGAGCACACGTCGGACCTCGGGCCCCAGCGACGCCGCCATCGTGGCGAGCGCCGACGACCGACCACTCCGGCCCGGCCCGGCCACGAGCAGATGACCGTCGGCGAGGTCGACGTACGCCGGCGCCAGCGTGGCGTCGTCGAGTCCGACGAGGGCCGGCAGGCCACCGGTGCACGTGAGTCGCTCCTCTGCCCCGATCAGCATCCGCGCATCGACCGTCGCCGGCAGCACACCGATGGGCGTCGCCTGACGACCGGGCCAGCGCTCCCGCTCGACATCGGCCAGCGCCGCAACAGAGCCCGGACCCTCCGCATCCAACGTGAGCGTCTGCACCATGAGTCCGCGCACCAGGGCGCGCCCGCTCCCCTGCCCGGTCGGATCGTCGAGCGGCCCGACCGCCAGACCACCGCCGTCCACGCCGAGCGCCAGGTACTCCTCGGGGGATGCCATCGCCATCACGACCCGCTCACCGATCCCCGCAGCCACCGCCATGGGCACGGCGTTGCGACGATCGGCGGTGAGCACGACGTGGATCCCCGCCTGCCGACCCTCCGACACGAGACGGGCGAGCAGATCGGTGGTGGCGCCACCGTCGAGCTGGTCGAAGCGCGACACGAACACACCGACGTTGTCGAGCACCAGAAGTCGCCGGCGATCCCGACGACGGAGCCCGACCCGCAGGTCCTCCATCAGTCGGCGGACGCGCTCCATGTCCTCGACATCGATCACCGACCCGACGTGCGGGAACGAGGCGAGCCCGCAGAAGTCCGACGGCGCCACCGTGACGACGTCCACCCGCACGCCGTCGGGAGACCGTCCCACGATCGCGCTCGTCACCATCGATTGAACAGCGGTACGAGGGACAGCGCCGGATCCGAACAGCCCGATCGAACCGCACGCGTCTAGGTCGACGTCGAGCAGGTACTGCGACTGCGCTGCCGGATCGTCGGCGACGCCGAGCAGCATCCCGCCTCCCGAGCACGGCCGCCGCTCCTGCCACGTCTCCAGCGCGGGGCCGAACGGGATGACCGCCGGGAGCGGCTCGCACCACGGACGACGCGGTCGCGGCTCCCGGCGAGCGGTGGCCGCCCGACCGATGGTCGCCACCAACCGCTGCAGATCCGTCGGACCGATCGCGGCCGACCATGCTGCCGACGGCGTACGAACGGCGAGGAACGGCTCCACCTCGACGAGCGGTGTCCGTCGGGCGCGAGCCCCCGAACGCGACGGAGCGGCGCCGCACGATCGCTCCTCGCCCGCCGTCGTCTCGGGTCGACGCGCCCCGCCGTACGCCGACCGGAACGCGATCACGTCGCCCTCGCCGACGCGCAGGACGGCGCGACCCGGCACGCTCCGCGGGATCGCCGCCGCATCGCCGATCCCGATGACGTCCGTGCTGTCGCCGGCATCGGCCACCCGCAGCGCGATGCGGAGGTTGGCGTTGGCCCGCAGATGGTCGTCCACGACGCCGGCCGGTCGCTGCGTCGCCAGCAGCAGGTGCACGCCCAGCGAGCGGCCGCGACGGGCGATGTCGACCATGCCGTCGACGAACCCCGGAACCTCGGCGACCAACGACGCGAACTCGTCCACGACGATCACGAGCGAGGGAGGCGTGTCCGGGTGTCCGCCGCGCTCCATCTCCGCGAGGTCCTTCACCCCCGCAGCGGCGACGAGGCGCTCCCGCCGGCGGAGCTCCGCTGCGAGCGACGTGAGCACCCGCCCCACGAGCAGATCGTCGAGATCGGTGACCAGGCCCACGGTGTGCGGCAGGTCGACGCAGTCGCCGAACGCCGCGCCGCCCTTGTAGTCCACGAGAAGGAAGGTGACGCGCGACGGCGGATGGGATGCCGCCAGCGACACCACCAACGTCTGCAGGAACTCGCTCTTTCCCGCACCGGTCGTGCCGGCGACGATGCCGTGCGGTCCGTCGGTGCGGAGGTCGACGACGACGGTGCCACCTCCGGACCGACCGACCGGCGCGCCGAGCGAACCGTCATCGTCGCGCCAACGCGACTCCACCAGGTCGACATCGTCCACCGACAACCCGGCGCCGAACAGGACCTCGGCCAACCCCACCTCGTCGTCCAACGAGACGCCGCCGCCCACCGGCACCACCTCGAGGAGCGGCGAGAGCTCCCGCGCCCACTCGTCGGCCTCCGGCGGCGTGACCACGTCGAGAGCGATCCCGTCGATCACGCTGCCCGACGCAGCGATCGTGAGCCGGCCACTGGCGACAGACGACCCCTCGCCGACCCTCGGGCGCACCTCCAGCTGTGCCCCGCACTCCGCCGGCACGCCGGCGACGTCGTCGCCGAGCCACAACGCTGCGGCGCCGACCCCTCGACATGCCGCCAGCACCTCCGCCACGGCCACCGCTCCGAGCGGGGCCGAACGGTCGATCACGACCAGCGTCGACGGGCCTCGAAGGCGATCGACGACCTCGGTCGACGCCGCTGCGTCGACCACGACCCGGGCCGGCCACGAGCGTGCGCCCGGGCGACCGCCGGGCAGCCACTTCACCCAGTCCCAGTCGGACGCGGCTGTGGTCGATGTCACCACCAGCAGCTCCAGCTCGCTCGGTGGAACCCGGACCGCAGCCTGCAACATCACTGCCCGCGCAGCGGCGTTCACAGCCGTCCCGGGACCCACGATCGCGAGCGCTCCCACCTCTCCCAACTCGACCGAGACGGGGCACGCCGGGACGATCGCAGCGAGGTCGGCGAGCGCGTCGAGTTCCCGCTCGACATCGGCATCCCCACGCGTCGCCGATCGCTCGGTGCGCACCGACGACGGCAAAGTTGCGCTGCCGACGCGAAGGGCGATGGCTCCGATGCCGGCATCGGTCCAGAGGCGCAGATCCCGCACGCGCACGCGCCGGCGTAGCTCGTCGGTACCGGGGTACCGAGCGACTCGCGCTGCCCGCTCGGCCTCGATCGCTTCGACCACGGCCTGCTGTGCCACGGCCGACGCCTCCGCGAACTCGCGCCGCAGGCGGCGAGCGGCGACCCGGGCCGTCCGCCGCGTCTCGACGTGCCCGGCGACGATCATGATCGGGCTCATCAGGAGGAAGGCGGCGGACATCCAGACGAAGGAGCCGCCGAGCGACCCGCCTCCCATCGAGGCGGCGGCGACCACCACGACCGCCATCAACGCCGGGACCGCGGCCGACAACCACGGCAGGCGTTGGCGAGGCGGCGTGACCGGCGCCTCCGGGAGCTCGATCGTGACGGTGGGCACGATCTCGGTGATCCGTGGTGGCCGGTGGAACTGCACCGTCGCACCGCCGGCCTCCACCGTCTCGGCCATCGGCGGAGGAGCGGACCACAGACGGGTGCGGGGCGACCGGCGCACCAGTTGGACGGTGACATCGCCGAACGAGAGGTCGTCGCCCTCGACCGTGGTGCCGTTCCGACTCCCCGAGTCGGCGACCGTGAACGAGCCCTCGGCGTCGAACGCGAGCACGGCGTGCCGCCGCGAGACCGACTCGTCGTCGAGCACGATCTCGTTCACGAGCTCGTCGCGCCCGACGCGGTACTCGCCAGGGCCGAGCCTCGCCGGCCAACGCCCCTGACCTCGGTCCGGGCCGATGAGCTCCCACCACGACGGCGCTGCCGCCGGTTCGTCGACGGCCGCCGCCGGCGCCACGTGGTCCCCGTGACGGAGCCCCAACGAGGCGAGCGGCGAGATGGGCGACGGGGTCGTGCCGTCGGCGAGACGCAGCGTGGTGCACGCCCCGTCCTCGGCCGATGGCAAGCGGGCCCGCAGCGCGTCGACCAGATCGCCGACGCGAGCGTCGGCACGGTGACGCACGACGAGATCGTCGGAACCGACCCGCAGCCGGACCTCGGTGGTCTCCCCCATCACGCAACGACCGCCGCGAGCACCTGCAGGTCGTCGGCGCTCACCGTGCCGCTCAGGATCGCCGCCTCGACGAGGCGCCGGCGAGCGTCGCGCCGTTCGAGGCCCGCAGCGAAGCCGGCGTGGTCGTACTCCTTCAAGCCGAAGCGGACGCGGCACTGGTCGAGGCGACGCTCGATCGCCTTTCCGCTCACGCGCCGTGTCTCGATCGACAGGCCGTTCAGACGCAACGCGATCTGCAGGTCGGTGGCCACCTCCGTACTGGACGGATCCCGCAGCTGCGGCTCGCACAGCGCGACGAGCGCCCGGAAGTAG
This sequence comes from Acidimicrobiales bacterium, assembly GCA_046331245.1. GTDB lineage: Bacteria > Actinomycetota > Acidimicrobiia > Acidimicrobiales > Microtrichaceae > SSF14. Next base: position 107,535 of record JAXLRH010000002.1, read on the forward strand.
CCGGCCGCACGGTCGAGCCGAACGGGTGCCGCCGTACCGACGTCGCCGTCGCCGTCGCCGGAGAGCGCTCCGTCCGAAGGCGGGCCGCACGCCTCGGCCTCGGATGTGAATCGCGCCGTGAACGCGTGGCAGCGCTCACCGACGTGGATCTCGACCCTCGCCGAGCGCCACGGCACTCGGAGTCGATCGCCGGGGCGAAGGTCGTCGAAGCCCGCCCGATCGAGGCTCACGACCCGGACACGCAGCCAGCGGCCGGTGTTCGCCACGCTCCATCCGTCGTCGTCCACGTCGATGGTGCCGCAGTGCCGGTGCAGCCGCGGATCGTCGTGCACCACGAGCTCGACGTCGTCGTCGTCCACCGACCCACCGCGCCCGAAGCGCACCCGATCGCCCGACTCCAGGCACCGGCTCCAGCCGTCTCCCGCCAACTCCAACATCGTTGAGCTCCCCGGCCGCAGCGCCCAGCACGCGTCGGCCAGAGGTCACCTCACCAGTCGCCGGTCCCCTCGTGAATGGGGGAATTCCCCCACCGAATGGGCCCTCCGGCCGCCGCAGGATCTTCCTCATGCGACTCGGCGCCGACACCACCCAGCTGCTCGACCTCGCGGAACAGGTGCACCGCCACGGCGACCGGTTGGACGCGATCGACCGGGAGCTCGCCACCGCGGCTCGCCACCTCACCTGGACGGGCGCCGATCGGCGGCGCTTCGACGACGAGCTCGCCACCGTCGGATCGCAGCTCCATCGAGCGGCGGTCACCTTCCGTCGAACGGCCACCGAGCTCCGAGCGCAGGCCGCTCAACAGGAACGCGCCAGCTCCGGCATCGTCGTGCCCGGCGCCCTCGGCGCCCGCATCGACGCGCTCCCCGACACCTCGGTGCTTGCCTACGACCCGGCCGGCGACGGCACGATCGTCGTCGCGATCGGCAACATCGCCCGCGCTCGCCATGTCGCCGTGCTCGTCCCGGGGGCCGGTGCCTCGCTCGACACGTTCCGACGCGAGCTGGCTCGCGCCGAGACCGTTCGCGAAGCCGCGGTCGGTCGGGATCGTCACCGCGCCGACGACGTCGCGGTGATCGCCTGGCTCGGGTACGACGCTCCCCGCCCACTCGGCGAGCTCTCGCACCTCGGCGAGGCGCTACACGACGATCGGGCGCGACGCGGCGCACGGGACCTCCGGACGTTCGTCGCCGACCTCGACCGTCGCACCGACGGGGCCATCACGCTCGTGGGGCACTCGTACGGCTCGCTCGTCGTCGCCGCTGCAGCGCGGAGCAATCCGTCGGTCGACCGGGTGCTCCTCCTCGGGAGTCCCGGCGTCGGCGTGGACCGGGCCGCCGACCTCCGGCTCGATCCGCGCACGGAGCTGTTCGCGGCAGCGACCGTCGGCGATCCCGTGAGCCACTCGCAGTGGTTCGGCACCGACCCCACCCGACCACGGTTCGGTGCGCACGTCGTGGCCACGGGCCCCGCCCCGGGCGAGCCGCTCCCCGATCCGACACGCGCGCACTCGGCCTACTTCGACGAGGGCTCGGTCTCGCTCGACGGCATCGCCGCCGTCGTCACCGGCGGCACGCCGCGACCGGAGCACCCGCTCCCCCTCGAAGCGGGTCTCGACGGGATGGTGCCGGTCGCCCTCCGCCCGCTCGGCTCCGCGCTCGACGCGATCGAGGACGAGGTGCGACGCACGGTGCACGAGGTGGCGGAGGTGTTCGCGCCGTGATCGTCAGCCGAGCGCGAGCAGCAGCGCCACGACCAGCGCGATCACCACCGTCACCCCGATCAATACCGGCGCGAGCCACGTCCGAGCGGCCGGCGGGTCGGCGGCCGGAGCGGTGGCCCGAGCCGGGGCGACTGCCGATTGCGGCACCGGTGAGTGACCCGATGGAGCCGCCGGCCACCGCACCACGTCACCCGTCTCGACGGGAACCGCCGCCAAAGCGGCGGCAAACGAGGTGGCATCGGGCCAGCGCTCCGATGGGTCCTTGCGGAGCGCCCGCCCGATCGCATCGACGAACGCGTCCGGCACGTCGCTGCGCATCTCCGGCATCGGTTGGTGCAGCACCCGGTCGACGAGACCGGCCATGCCGCCCTCGCTCGACGGCGACCCGAACGGCGGCCGTCCCTCGAGCAGCGTGAACAGCGTCGAGCCGAGGGCCCACACGTCACCCGCCGGGCCGGCGTGGAGGTCACCGTTGAGGCGCTCGGGCGGCGCGTGCGGTGGCGACATCGACTCCTGCGTCGTCGTGGACGCGCCGATCGCGCCCACCGATGCGATGTCGAAGTCGGCGAGCGCGATCTCGTCGAACTCCGACAGCAGGAGGTTGGCGGGCTTCACGTCGCGGTGGACGACCCCACGAGCGTGGGCATGGTCGAGCGCCGTGGCGGCGGCGATGCCCACCGCCCTCGCCTGGGCGACCGACAACGGACCGTGTCGTTCCAGCACGGACGCCAACGACGACCGCATCAGGCGCATCACGATGCACCCGCGACCGTCGTCGGTGTACACCGCCGCGTACACGGGCACGATGCCCGGAGCGTCGCCGAGGGCGCCGACCACGGCGCACTCCCGTTCGAACCGGCGGCGCGCCGACTCGTCGCCGAGGTCGACCTGCAGCACCTTGATCGCCACGGCGCGTCCGAGCGGCTCCTGGAGCGCGGCGTAGACGGTGGACGAACCACCCCGGCCGATCTCGCTCAGCTCACCGAACCCGTCGATCGACGGCGTCGACCGCCCTGACACCTCGTCGCCCGATCAGGCGGAGTCGGCGATCGCCTCGGCGTGCCACTCGACGCGAGGGGCGTCGCCGTAGAGGCGCTCGAGGCGATAGTAGGCGCGTTCCTCGTCGTTGAAGACGTGGACGACGACGTCACCGAAGTCGACGAGCACCCACCGCTTCGTGTCGAGGCCCTCCACCGACATCGGCCGGCGGTCGAACTCGATCGCGACGTGGTCCTCGACCTCCTGGGCGATGGCGGCCACGAGGCGCGGGTTGGGCGCCGAGCAGATCACGAAGTAGTCGCAGATCCCGATGATCGGGCCCACCTCGATGACGGTGACGGCGTCGGCCTTCTTCTCGTCGGCGGCCCGGGCGATGAGCACAGCGAGGTCCCGGCTCGTCGGGCTGGGAGTGGGTGCTGGACTCATGGGATCGCTCATTTGGTGTAGTCGGCTCCGATCACCACGTCGATGTCGGCGGCGTCGGACATGTTCGGCGACAGCTCTGCCTTCACACCGAAGAGGGTGGCGATGCGTTGGGCGATGTCGGCGAACGAATCGCTCGAATATACGACAGAGGTGGTCGCGGCATCGAACTTGTTGGCGTTGCCGACGAGGAGCACCTCACCCCCGGCGCGGGCCACGTCGGGTGCGACGGCCTTCGCCTTGGACACGTCGGACGTGCCGTTGAGGATGCGGACGCGCGGGCGCTGCCCGGGGAAGCTGCTCACCGGGAACTGCACGACGTCGGCGAGCTTCGCGGCGATCCCCTCGGCATCGGGCTTGTAGAGGAACGAGCCGCTGAACGACTGCCGCTTCATCGGCAGCACGGTGAAGTCGATGCGGTTGGCGCCGAGCGAGCCGAAGACGGCCCCGAGGTCGACCCCGGCATCGGTGACGAGGCCGCTGCCGTCGCCCGAGCCCTTGGCCGAGGTGCCCGACGACCCTCCCGTCGTCTCGCTGCTCTCCGTGTCGCCGGGGGCCGAGGCGCCCGTCGAGCCCGTCGAGCCGGCGGAGGAGCTGGACCCTCCGCCCGTGGTGGCGGAGCCGTTGCCGCTCTCCGCCAGCGCCTTCGCGAGGGCCGAGATCACCACGCCCGCCCGGGTGGAGCGGTTCTCCGGCGCCTCGCCGGCAGCACGGATCGTGAGGAACTCGTCGAGCTCGTCGGCGTCGAGGGCGAGCGTGCCGGCCTTGAACTTCTCGGTTCGCTTGCCCTTGGACTCGACGGTGATGGGGTCGGGGTTCTTGATCGTGAGCGGCGACACGGGTTCGGCCAGCGCCGACAGCTCGTCGGGCCCGACCACGGTGGCGTCGCTCACCCCGAAACCGAGCACCTTCTCGAACTCCGAGCGCGTCGCGGCGAGGCCGTCGGACTTGTACACGTCGGCGAGGCTGGTGGCGGTGCCGTCGACGTCGACCACCAGCTCGCCCAGGCTCCAGACGACGTTGCCGCCACCGCCGCTCGTGGCGGGCACGAGCACGATGAGGGCGCTGAGGGCGTCGTCGGCGTTCGTGAGCGCCAGCAGGTGGACGGGTGTCGGGTCGACGGCGGCGACGAACCCCGGCGCGGCCGGGTCGGTGATCACCTTGGAGGTGGCGCCGCCCTTCATCTGGCGGGCGAGCTCGTAGCCCCGGTAGCCGAGTCCCCCGAGGCCTGCGACGCAGACCACGGTGAGCACCGAGAACCAGCGGACGGCGTTGCGTCGACGCTTGTCGGCACGGGTGCGCACGAGCGCGGCCGTGTCGGTCACCGTCTCGCTCATCGGCGCACACCATAGAGGCCGCGCTCGACGATCACGGACCGCACCCCCTCGGTGACGAGGAAGTCGATGGGCGCCCCCCGGCCGCACCGGTCGCGGATGTCGGTGCTGGAGATCTCGATGAGGGGTGTGTCGACGGGGGTCACGTTCCAGGGCCTGGCCGGCCGTGCGACCGGGGCGCCTGGCCGGCGCACCTCGACCACGTCGACGAGCCCGGCGAGATCGGTGGCCCGGTGCCAGCTGTCGAGGCCTGCGACCGCGTCGGTGCCGAGCACGAGGGACAGCTCGACGTCGGGGTCGGCGGCGGCGAGGGCCTCGATCGTGTCGATCGTGTACGTGGCGCCGCCGCGACGCAGCTCGGTGTCGTCCGCCACGAGACCGTCGTGCCCGGTCACCGCAGCCTCGACCATCTCGAGACGGACGGCGCCGTCGGTGATCATCCGCTGACCGCGCTTCTGCCACGGGTCGTGGTTCACCATGAGCAGCACTCGGTCGAACCCGCACCGGTGGCGCACCTCGCTCGCGACGATCAGGTGCCCGAGATGCGGCGGATCGAACGTCCCGCCGAACACTGCAACCCGTTGTCGTGGCATCGGGGAATCGTAGGGCTGCGCCATGGCGCGGCCGGGCGCGACGACGTCTCAGCGCCCGAGAAAAAAGTCGGTCGGGATGCGAAACATCGCTCAACCCCCGCGACGAGGTGCCGATAGGTACCTCAGCGAGCCGCTCCCAGCGTGCGGGCCTCGAAATCAAGCGTAGGGGCGAGTCGGGTGATTTCCACCCTCCCGTCCGAAAAATCCGCCGAGAAAAAAGGCAAGCGCGAAGGCGCAGGGTGATGACATGAGCGATTCAGTTGGCGTCTATCTCAATGAGATCGGCAAGGTCGCACTGCTGACGGCGAGCGAGGAGATCGAGCTCGCGAAGGCCATCGAGGCCGGCGCCGACGCCCGGGCCCGCAAGGAGCGCGGTGAGCGGGGCGCCGACATCAACCGCAAGATCGCTGCGCCGCACGCAGCGAAGGACCGGTTCATCCGGTCGAACCTCCGCCTCGTGGTGAGCGTGGCCCGCCGCTACCCCCTGCCGGCCGGCATGGAGCTGCTCGACCTCATCCAGGAGGGCAACCTCGGCCTCGAGCACGCCGTCGACAAGTTCGACTGGCGCAAGGGCTTCAAGTTCTCGACGTACGCCACCTTCTGGATCCGCCAGTCGATCGGCCGTGCCCTCGACCAGAAGGCCAGCCTCATCCGTCTCCCCGGCGACCGGTCCGCGTCGTTGCGTGCGGCCCTCCGCGCCGTGTCGGGCGACGGCGACGAGCTCGACAGCGAGAACGCGATGCTGCACCGCCTCGCGACCCCGACCTCGCTCGACCGCTCGGTGGGCCACGACGACTCCAACGAGCTCGTCGACCTCCTCGCCGACAGCGCCCCCGGCCCCGAGGCCGAGTACATGGCGCAGGTCGACGACGAGCTGCTCGACAAGGTCCTCTCGGTGCTCGACCCCCGCGCCCGCAGCGCCGTCGAGCAGCGCTTCGGCCTCGTCGACGGCTGCCGCCGGAGCTACCGCGAGGTCGGTGAGGACCTGGGCGTGACCGCCGAGGCCGCCCGCCGCCTGGTCAAGCGCGCCGTGAGCTCGGTGCGCGAGACCGCCCTCGCGACGATCAACGCCGCCTGAGCGCCCGGCGCCGAGCGCGCCGAACGACGGTGACCGTCTATTGATTGGGCCGGAGCGCCGCCGGACGCGAGACTTGGGGGCCTATGGCCGAAACCTGGACCCCGTCGAGCTGGCAGCACCACCCGGCCGACCAACAGCCTGCGTGGCCCGACGACGCCGCGACGGATGCCGTCCTCAAGACGCTGAGCAGCTATCCCCCGCTGGTGTTCGCCGGCGAGAGCCGTCAGCTGCTCGACAACCTGGCACGCGTCGCCAACGGCGAGGCCTTCCTGCTGCAGGCCGGTGACTGCGCCGAGTCGTTCGAGGCGTTCAACGCCACGTCGATCCGCGAGCGCCTCAAGCTGATCCTCCAGATGGCCGTCGTGCTCACCTACTCGGCGGGCGTTCCGGTGGTGAAGGTCGGGCGCATCGCCGGCCAGTTCGCGAAGCCCCGGAGCTCGCCCACCGAGATGGTCGACGGGCTCGAGCTGCCCTCGTTCCGCGGCCACATCGTGAACGACCCGGCGCCGACGCTCGACGCTCGTACCCCCGATCCCGCCCGCCTCATCGCGGCGTACCACCAGTCGGCCTCGACGCTGAACCTGCTCCGGGCCTTCACCAAGGGCGGCTTCGCCGACCTCAACCGCGTGCACGCCTGGAACCAGGAGTACGTGGCGTCGAGTCCCGAGGGCGCCCGTTACGAGGCGCTGGCCGCCGACATCGACCGCGCGCTGCGGTTCATGGCCGCCTGCGGTCTCGACACCACCACCGTGCCCCGGCTCCACGAGGTCGACTTCCACACGAGCCACGAGGCCCTCGTCCTCGGCTACGAGGAGGCGCTGACCCGCAAGGACTCGCTCACCGGCGACTGGTACGACTGCTCGGCGCACATGGTCTGGATCGGCGAGCGCACCCGGAGCCTCGACGGCGCGCACGTCGAGTTCTTCCGCGGCATCCGCAACCCGATCGGCTGCAAGATCGGCCCGACCGTCTCGATCGAGGAGGTGCTCGGGCTGTGTGAGGCGCTCAACCCCGACCGCATCCCGGGCCGGCTCACCCTCATCTCGCGCATGGGAGCGGAGCACGTTCGCACCGTCCTTCCGCCGATCCTCACCGCGGTCCGCGACGCCGGCCACCCCGTCGTGTGGGCGTGCGATCCGATGCACGGCAACACGTTCACGTCGCAGGGCGGGCGCAAGACCCGTCACTTCGACGCGATCCTCGACGAGATCCGTGGCTTCTTCGAGGCGCACCACGCGGCGGGCACCTGGCCCGGCGGCGTGCACGTGGAGCTCACGAGCGACGACGTCACCGAGTGCCTCGGTGGCGCGGAGCAGCTCGGCGACTCGGATCTCGGCCTCCGCTACGAGACGATCTGCGACCCGCGCCTGAACGGGCGCCAGTCGCTCGATCTCGCCTTCGAGGTGTCGGAGCTGCTCCGCCGTCCCTGACGTCGCGGTCCGCCAATTCTTGACCCTCTTGGTCGGGTTTTGGGATGATGTTCGCCTCTGATGGTGTTGGAGGACGCATGACCACGATCGAGATCGATCCCGAACTCGCTGCGAAGGCCCAGAACGAGGCACGATCGTCTGCCGATCGGTACCTGAACACGTTCCCCGACGACATTGCGGCGGACGTCCAGGCCGACATCGCGAAGTTCGAGAAGATGCTCGCGCTGCACCTCGCCGGCGACATCGAGGACGACACCTTCCGGGTGTTCCGCCTCAACAACGGCATCTACGGCCAGCGCCAGGGCGGCACCAACCAGATGGTCCGCGTGAAGGCGCCCTACGGCAAGCTCAGCGCCGAGCAGCTCGACCTGTTCGCCCGCGTCGCCGACGACTACTCGCGCGGCTGGGGCCACATCACGACCCGGCAGAACTTCCAGTTCCACTACGTCGAGCTCACCCGCGTGCCGGAGCTGCTGAAGGAGTTCGCCTCGCTCGGCATGACCACCCGTGAGGCGTGCGGCGACACGGTCCGCAACGTGCAGGGTTGCCACCTCGCCGGCGCGTGCCCCCACGAGAAGCTCGACATCACGGCGTGGGCCGAGGCGGCGCACCGCCATTTCCTCCACCACCCGTTCGCGCAGCGCCTGCCCCGCAAGTTCAAGATCAACTTCAGCGGTTGCGAGACCGACTGCGGCCAGGCGATGTTCAACGACGCCGGCGTGATCGCCGTGACCCGCACGCTCGAGGACGGCACCACCGAGGCCGGCTTCCGCGTGTTCGTCGGCGGTGGCCTCGGCGCCAACCCCCACGCCGCACTCGCGCTCGAGGAGTTCACGCCCCGCGAGAACCTGCTGCCCACGATCGAGGCGATCCTTCGCATCTTCGAGCAGCACGGCAACCGCAAGAACAAGCTGCGGGCCCGTCTCAAGTGGGTCATCCAGGATCTCGGCTGGGAGGAGGTGCAGGCGCGCATCCTCGCGTCGCGCCGTCTGCTCCCGGCGTCGTCCACGTGGCCCGGTGGCATCCCCGAGGTCGTCACCGAGTGGGGCGACGCACCGGCCGGCGTGTCGGCCACCGTCGAGCCGACGGTCATCGGCCAGGGCACCCCGGTCGCGCTGCGCTCCACGAAGCCGTACGAGCGGTGGGAGCAGGCCAACGTCGTTCGCGGCAACGCCAAGGGCACGGTGAGCGCCATCGCGTGGTCGCGACTCGGCGACGTCACGTCCGACCAGTTCCGCGGCCTCGCCTCCATCACCCGTGAGTTCAACGCCGAGGTCCGCATCACCAACCGGCAGAACCTCGTGTTCCGCAACCTCACCGAGGCCCAGCTGCCCCTCCTGTTCGAGCGCCTCACCGCCATCTCGATGGCCGAGCCGGGCGCCGAGCTGAGCCGCGACGTCGTCGCCTGCCCCGGCGCCGACACCTGCAACATCGCCGTCACGCAGTCCCGCGGGCTCGCCGACGCCATCGGCGTGGCGCTCGAGGAGGCGGGTCTCGGCGAGGTCGGCGGCATCCGCACCAACATCAGCGGCTGCACCAACTCGTGCGGCCAGCACCACGTCAGCGACATCGGGTTCTTCGGTGCCGAGCGTCGTGCCCACGGCCAGGCGGCGCCCGGCTACCAGATGCTGCTCGGCGGCTACGTCGGCCAGGAGAAGATCCACTTCGGCGAGAAGGCCCTCCGCCTTCCCGCGAAGGCGGCGCCGCAGGCGGTCGTGCGGGTCGTCGGCCGCTTCAACGAGGAGCGTGAGGCGGGCGAGGCGTTCCGCTCGTGGATCGAGCGGTCCGGTGGCGTGAAGGCCATCGCCGCGACGCTGAAGGATCTCGACGAGTTCCCCACTCCCGAGGATCGCCCTGACTTCTACGTCGACTACGACGAGACCGGCCCCTACGAGGTCGCCCTCGGCGACTCGGAATGCGCGGTGTGATGGTCGAGTCGTCGCTCTCGCTCCCCAGCGCGAGATTCACCCCCGCAGAGTTCACCGACGAGGAGTTGGCGGATCTCAACGCCGACTTCGAGCGGATGCCCGCCTCGAAGATCATCCAGTGGGCCGTCGACTCGTTCGGCCCGTACCTGTCGCTCGCCGCGTCGATGGCCGACGCGCTGGTCATCGACATCGCGACGAAGGTCGACCCCGCCATCGAGGTCATCTTCATCGACACCGGCTACCACTTCCCCGAGACGCTCGAGACCGTCGAGACGATCCGTCGCCACTACGGCCTCAACCTGCGGATGATGACGGTGGCCCCGCACGACGAGGCGTTGTGGATCGCCGATCCGGAGAACTGCTGCTCGGCCGTCAAGGTCGGCCAGCTCGACCGGGCGCTCAACGGGAAGTCGGCGTGGATGTCGGGCCTGCGGCGCGACGAGGCGGCCTCGCGAGCCGGCGCCGCGATCGTGTCGCGCGACGTGCGTGGCCTCATCAAGGTCAACCCGATCGCGAACTGGACCCAGCTCGACTGCGACAGCTACCTCGCCGATCACGACATCCCGCACAACCCGCTGCTCGACCAGGGCTACGCGTCGATCGGTTGCTGGCCGTGCACGAAGCCGGTCGCCGAGGGTGAGGATCCCCGCTCCGGTCGCTGGGCCGGGCGCGACAAGACCGAGTGCGGCCTCCACCTCTCCTGACCTCGGCCATCTCCGCTCGGGCTCGGTCGCTTCGCTCCCTGCGTCGCTGCGGTACCGAGGTCTGATCCGGGGTACCATGCGGTCGTGCCTGACACGACCGTAGCGAGTTCGACCGGTGCCGACGATCCGTCCGTGCCCACCCGACTGCTGGTGCTCGGGCTCGCGCACCGCAACGGCGACATCCTCACGAGCGAGCTGTGGCCGGTCACCGAGGCGTGCGGCCTCACCGCCGACCAGGTGCGGTCGTGCCTCCGCCGACTCGTCGCCGAGGGTCTGTTCACGCGCGACGGCGAGGGCCGCGACGCCGTGTTGAAGGCGACGCCCGAGGGCACCGCCGCGCTCGGGTCGATGATGGCCCGTCACGTGCTGGCGTACGCGCAGGACGCCGCCGGGCGCGGATGGGACCGCCGCTGGCGCCTCGCCGCCTTCGCCATCCCCGAGTCGAAGCGGGCCGCCCGCGACGTGTTCCGCGACCGCCTCCTCGCGCTGGGCGCCGCACCGATCCACAACGGCCTCTACGTGTCGCCACACCGGTGGGAGGCGGAGGTCGTGGACGAGGCCGAGCGGCTCGGCATCGTCGAGCACGTGTCGATGGCGACGACCGACGACCTCAGCGTCGGCGGTGTGACCGACCCCCGTGCGCTCGCCGTCGCCTTGTGGCCGCTCGAGCGCATCGCCGAGCGCTACCGCGACTTCATCGACACCTATCGGGACGTGCCCGACAACCTCGACGACATGCGCCGCCGCGGCGAGCGGCTGTCGGAGGCCGACTTCCTCCCCGGGGCCCTCAACATCGCGATCCGGTTCAACCAGTGCTTCGAGCTCGACCCGATGCTGCCGCCGGAGCTGCTGCCGAAGCCGTGGCCCGGCCGCGAGGCCCGTGAGATCCTCACCCGCTGCCGCCGTCTCGGCGTGCTCGCCCGGCAGGACAAGTCCGGGCCGGCGCTGTTCCGCGTGTTCGACGACGTCATCGCAACGTTGCCGTAGCCGCTCTCGACGCGGGACGCCCACGGCGCGGCGTTCGACTCCCGATCGCGACGCCGGCCAGGCTCACCACCCCACCGAGAACGGCAACGCCCGTCGGCAGCTCACCCAGCCACACCCACGCGACGAGGATCGCCACGACGGGCACGGCGTAGAGCGCGAGCGCCGGACGGCTCACGTCGAGTCGGGCCACGCCGGCTGCCCACGTCACGAACCCGATCGCCGACGGACCGAGGCCGAGGAACACCACCGCCGCGATCGACCGACCGTCGGCGCCGCCCAGCTGGTGGACTGCGCCCGGCCCGAACGGCAGGAGCATCACGGCACCGGTGACCATCGAGTAGGTCGCCACCTCGAACGGCGAGTAGGTGCCGAGGAGCGGTCGCTGCGCCACGTGGTAGATGCCCTGGACGATCGCGGCGGCGAGTACGACGAACGCGCCCGAGCTCAGGGTGAGGCCGGAGCCTCCGGACCATGCGACGACCACCGACCCGAGCAGTGCGACGACCAGGCCGACCCACCGGCGCCGCGGCACCCGCTCCCCCAGCACCCGGGCGGCGATCACCACGCTGTACACCGGCGCCGTCGAGATGATCAGGCTCGCCGTCCCGGCGGTGACCGTACGTTCCCCGAGGTTCAGCAGGAGTTGGTACGCGGCGATGCCGGATGCGCCGCACAGCAGGATCTGACCGACGTCACGGCGGGCCGGTCGTCGCACCCCCACGAGCGGCGATGCGGCGACGAGTGCGATCGCGGCAGTGGCGGATCGCAGCAACGACAGCGATGCCGGGCCGAACGAACCGAGGGCGACGCGGATTGCCGGGAACGCGCCCGCCCACAGCACGACCGTCGCGACGACGAAGGTCCATCCGACGCGTGCGGGGCTGCGCATCCGACCATCATCCCGAGCTCGACACGACAGCACCAGCGGACAATGCGGCGCTGATCGTTAAGCTGTCCTGCATGTTCGACGTTCGGCGCCTGCTCGCGCTCCAGGCCGTGGCGCACCACGGCACGCTCAGCAGCGCCGCCGAGTCGCTCCACTTCACCCCGTCGGCCATCTCCCAGCAGCTCGCCGCGCTCGAACGGGAAGCCGGGTGCAAGCTCCTGGTGCGCAAGGGACGCGGCGTCGAGCTCACCGAATCGGGACGGATGCTCGCAGCGCACGCCGACACGGTGCTCGATCAGCTCACGGCCGCCCGGGCCGCGCTCGACGATCTCCGTGGCCGTCGACAGGGTGTCGTTCGCCTGGCGGCGTTTCCCACCGCGGTCACGTCGATCGTGGTCGGGGCGCTGGAACGGCTCGCCGTCTCCGAGCCGGACGTCTCCGTGAGGATCTCCGAGGTCGAGCCCGACCAGGCGCTCCGTCTGCTCACGGACGGGGCGGTCGACCTCGCGATCATCCACACGTACGACCTCGTGGCGCGTGCGCTTCCCGCTCGCACCACGATCAACCGACTGTTCGACGACCCGATGGTCGTCGCCCTGCCCGCCGCGCACCCGCTGGCCGAGGATGCGAGGGTGGACATCACCGCGCTCGCCGACGAACCGTGGGTCACCCCGGCCTCCGACACCTGGTGCTTCGAACAGGTGCAGCGGGTGTGCGGCGCCGCCGGGTTCGTGCCCGACGTCGTGGCGACGTGCTCGGAGTACTCCTCCGCGCTCCGGCTCGTCCGCGCCGGACTCGGCGTGGCGCTCGTGCCCGAGCTGGCGCTCCCCGGCCGCCGTCCCGACGGCGTCGTCGTGCTCCCGACGACGCCGGCGCACATGCGTCACGTACACCTCGCGGCGGCACCGTCGCTCAGCGCCGCGGCAACCGCCGTCTCCGACGCGCTCCGGCCCTAGAGTGCCGCGATGAAGTTCGACGTGACGCAGCACTTCGACGCCGACGCCGAGCGCGTCATCGCCGTGTACTCCGCCGCCGAGACCTACGAGCAGCTGCCCGAATTCGGCAAGATCAGCCGACCCGTCCTGCTGGACCGCTCCGAGCACGGCGACACGGTCACGATGCGGCTCCGCTACCGGTTCACCGCCGATCTGCCGACGGCCGCGCTGGCCGTGATCGACCCCGATCGCCTGACCTGGATCGAGGAGACCCGCTACGACCTCGCGGCCCTCACCGCCACCACGAAGCTCCTCCCCGACCACTACGCGTCGAAGCTCGAGGCCTCTGCCTCCGCCCGCTTCGCCGACCGGGGCGAGGGCTCGACGCGCGCCGTGGCGGGCTCGCTGAAGGTGCACATGTTCCTCGTCGCCGGCCAGGTGGAGAAGGCGATCGTCTCCGGTCTCAAGGAGCACCTCGACGAGGAGGCGCAACTCGTCGCAGAGCTCCTCGCCTGACGGCTGGGCGACAGGGCGCCTCCGCTAGACGAGGTTGTCGACGAACTTCTCGAGCTGGCGCATGTTGCGGCACTCGAAGGCGCCGTCGCAGTGGGTCGCGTACTCGCCCACGATCGAGTCGCCCGTGTCCCAGTAGCTCTTCGGCTCGGGGTTGAGCCAGAACACGTGGCGGGCGCGGTGGCGGATCTCCTTGATGACCCAGCTCTGGCTCGCGTGGTAGTTGTTCCGGGCGTCGCCGAGGATCATCACCGTGGTCTTGGGGCCGATGTCCTTGCCCCACTTCGACCAGAACACCTCGAAGGCGTGGCCGTAGTCGGAGTGGCCGTCCACCCACACGACGTCGGCCTCGGTGTTGACCTTGTGGATGGCCTCGAGGATGTCGTCGGTGCCCTCGAAGAAGCGCGTGACCTCGTCGACGCCATCGATGAACACGAACGAGCGCACCCGTGAGAACTGGCCGCTGATCGCGTACACGAGGTGCAGGGTGAACCGGGCGAACGAGGCGACGGAGCCGCTGATGTCGGCGATCACGAAGATCTCCGGCTTGGCCGGACGCGGGTACTTGAACTTGGGCTCGGCCGGCACGCCGCCGTAGCTGAGCGAGTGCCGCACGGTGTTGCGGAAGTCGAGCGGACCCTTGCGGCCGTGCCGCCGCTTGCGGGCGAGGCGCACGGCGAGCTTGCGCGTGAGCGGATAGATGGCCTGCCGCAGCAGCTTCATCTCGTCACGGCTCGCGTGCATGAAGTCGATGTCCTCGGGCAGCGGCTTGCGCAGCGTCTTGGCCATCGCGTCGACGCCGCGGTCGGCGACGAGGCGGCGGCGGATCTCGGCCTCGATCTCCTTCTTGAGCTGCTCGATGCGCTGGTTGAACTCGTCCTCCTCGAGGCGCTGCTCCAGCGGGCTGAGCTCCTCCGGCGAGTCGTCGGTGGCCTGCTGCATGAGCTTCTCGAGCACGCCGTCGAGGTCGAGGTTCCGAAGTGTGCGGTAGAGGTAGTACGTGCCGCCGACCGGTCGACCCGGTTCCATGCCCGCGTACCGTCGCACCGACTGCCGGGCGACGGCGCGCATCATGGCGTCGTCGCCGCGCAGCAGCGCGTTGTAGAGCATCTCGGCGAGCTCCTCGGGGCTCATCTGGTCGCCGCCGCCACCGCCCTGCATCTGCCCGTCGCCCTGGCCCTCGCCGGCCATCTCGGCCAGCGCGTCGGCGAGCTCGTCGGGCAGCTCGGACACGTCGTCGCCGATCGCGAACTGGCGGCCTCGCATCGAGAAGTAGACCTCGAACACGGTCTCGAAGCTGCGCCAGTGCGCGTTGTTCTTCACGAGCGTCGCGGCGAGCGCGTACTTGAACGCGGCGCGATCCTCGATCGGGATGTGCTTCACCGCCTCCATCGCGTCGAGGTTCTCGGTGAGGCTGACGGGCAGCCCGGCCTCACGCAGCTCGGAGATGAACCCGTTGAGCAGCGCGAGGATGCTCTCCCCGTTGGCGACGTAGACCGGAGCGTCGGTCATCCGTGGTCAGCTGTCCTTCGCGCCGGATTCGCTGAAGGGACCGCCCTTGCGGAAGCTCGAGCCCTCGTTCGCGAACTCCTTGGTGGCCTTCGCGATGTCGGACTGGTACTTCAGCAGGATGTTGGCGGTGCCGGCAGCGGTCTCGGCATCGATCTTGGTGACGCCCAGCAGCATGAGCGTCTGCGCCCAGTCGAGCGTCTCGGAGACCGACGGCGCCTTCTTCAGCTCCATCTGACGGATCGAGCGGACGATGCGGGCCACCTGGTCGGCGAGCGACTCGGTGATGTCGGGCACCTTGGTGAGCACGATCTCCTTCTCCCGTTCCATGTCGGGGTAGTCGATGTGCAGGAAGAGGCAGCGACGCTTGAGCGCCTCGGACAGCTCACGGGTGTTGTTGGACGTGAGGAAGACGAGCGGGATCTGCTTCGCCTCGATGGTGCCGAGCTCGGGGATCGACACCTGGTAGTCCGACAGGATCTCGAGGAGCAGCGCCTCGGTCTCGACCTCGACTCGGTCGACCTCGTCGATGAGCAGCACGACGGGATCGTCGGCGCGGATCGCCTCGAGGAGCGGACGGGTGAGCAGGAAGTCGTCGGAGAAGATGTCCTCCTCGATCTGGCTCCAGTCGGCGCCCTCCCCCTCGGTCTTCGTCGCCTGGATGCGGAGGAGCTGCTTCTTGTAGTTCCACTCGTAGAGCGCTTTCGACTCGTCGAGGCCCTCGTAGCACTGGAGGCGGATGAGGCGGGCCCCGATGATGTCGGCGACCGACTTCGCGAGCTGCGTCTTGCCGGTGCCGGCGGGACCCTCGACGAGGATCGGCTTCTGCAGGCGATCGGCGAGGTAGACGACACCGGCGATGGCGTCGTCGGAGAGGTACTCCACGGCGCCCAGTCGGGTGCGGACGTCGGCGGGAGATTCGAAGCGGTACGACATGGCCACAGGCTACCGATCCCCTTGACCGGCTGGTCAATCGAGTAACCGCCCTAGCCTCGGGCCATGGACTACTCGGCGATGTCGTCCCCGACGGCGGGGCTCGACATCCCCATCCCCATCCCCACCTCCCGTTCTGTTCCCCCTACAGCCGGTACCCACCCGCCGGGAGGGGAACTGAACCGGGACGACGCTGCCGGGGACGAACTCGTCGACGCCGGCCGCGAGCTGCGGTGCCTCGCCTGCTACCACGCGGCCGACTGGCCGGGAACGTCGGCCACGACGTGGCTGCGGGCCGGCGTGGTGCGCCGGCTGGCGGACATCGAGTCTCGACTGCCGTCGGGATTCGGGCTCGCGATCTTCGACGGGTGGCGGTCGATGGAGACGGTTCGGGCGCTCTACGCCCACTACTACGGGCCGGGCTCGACGCTGGAGCCCGGCTACCTCGCCGACCCGGACGCGGCGGGGGTGCCGCCACACCTCACCGGCGGCGCGGTCGACCTGACGCTCTCGTGGCAGGGAGTGCCACTGTCGCTCGGCACGGCGTTCGACGAGTTCACACCGCGGGCCGCCGCCGACGCGCTCGAGCTCGGCGAGGAGACGGTGGACCGCGACCTCCGACGCTTCCTCCGCGACGTCATGACGACCGCCGGCTTCGCCCCCTACGCCGAGGAGTGGTGGCACTTCTCCTGGGGCGACGACGACTGGGCGAGGTGGAGCGGAGCCGACTCGGCGCTCTACGGAGCCACCGCGCCCACCCGGTAACCTCGGCTCGTGATCGCATCGGACGCGCTGGCCACCGTCGTCGCCGCGTTCGTGGACGACGTGACCCGCGTCCTCGTCGACGTCGCTCCGACCCACCGCGACGAGGACCTCCGCAGCGACGTCGTGGCCGAGGCGTTCGACCTGACCGTTGCCTTCATCGACGCCGACGGTCGCCACACCGACAACGAGCTGTGGGCGCTCGCCGCCACCTTCGGGCCGCTCATGCCCGACAGCGAGCTGGCCGGAGCGACGCCGGCCGTGTTGCGCAACTCCACGCTCGTGGCGGGCCGGGCCGCATGGCTCACGAAGCGGTCCACCCTCTTCGACATCCTCGTGACCGCCGACGGTCGCGACGGCGGCGATCGGGCGATGGCGTACTACCGGCGGGCGCTCGACGTGTGTCACCACATCGCGTCGCTCGACCAGCTCACGAGTCAGGAGGAGCTGCAGGCACTCGGCGCGTACCGCACGATGCTGCTCGACCACATCCGCTCGTCGGTCCCGGTCGAGCACCAGCCAGAGCTGACTACGGTCGAGCCCCGCATTCCCGAGACGGCCGATCCCTCGGGCCCGCCGGCTCCGGCGCCGCCCGACGAGCCCGCCCGTCCGCTCGAGGAGCTCCTCGCCGAGCTCGACGCGCTCGTCGGTCTCACCGCCGTCAAGGACGAGGTGCGCCTCGTCACCGACCTCCTCCGCGTGCAACAGCTGCGGGCGGCCCACGACCTCCCCAACGTCGACACGAGCCTCCACATGGTGTTCGTCGGGAATCCCGGCACCGGCAAGACCACCGTGGCGCGGCTCCTCGCCCAGATCTACCGGGCGGTGGGCGCGCTCCCCCGCGGGCACCTCGTCGAGACCGACCGGTCGGGCATGGTGGCAGGGTTCGTGGGGCAGACGGCGCCGATGGTGGTGAAGCGGTTCGACGAGGCCGACGGCGGGATGCTCTTCATCGACGAGGCGTACACCCTCGTGCGCGGCGGCGAGAACGACTTCGGACGCGAGGCGATCGACCAGATGGTGAAGCTGATGGAGGACCGCCGCGACCGGGTCGCCGTGGTGATCGCCGGCTATCCGGAGGAGATGGCGGCGTTGATCGCGGCCAACCCCGGTCTCGAGTCGCGCTTCCCGAAGACCATCTCGTTCCCCGACTACTCGACCGACGAGCTCGTCCGCATCTTCCAGGGCATCTGCGACAAGCAGCGCTACGAGATGGCCGAGGACACCGAGGCGCGGCTGCGTGCCGTGCTCGAGGCGGCGCCCCGTGGCAAGGGCTTCGGCAACGGCCGGTTCGCGCGGAACCTGTTCGAGGCCGCGGTGAGCCGTCACGCCTCCCGCGTCGCCCAGCTCGAGGCGCCCACCGACGACGATCTCCAGCGGTTCCACCCCGACGACATCGGGCCACCAGTGCCCGCCGGGTCCGACAGCGCTCAACTACCGTCAACGCCATGAATCGGCTCGGCGCGCTCCTGGTCGCCGGCGCGCTGATCGGTGGCGCCGTGTTCCTCACCGCGTCCCGGCACGACTCGTCGACCGACGGCGACACGACCACCGACACCTCCTCCTCGTCGTCGCCGGTTCGGGTCGTGTGCGCCGCCGAGTTCCGCGCCGCCTGCCGTGCCCTGGCGAGCGACCCGGCCACCTCGAAGCTCGCCACCTTCACGGTCGAGGCGCCCGGCGTGACGTCGGCGGCGCTCGCCACCGGCAAGAGGCCCGCGTTCGACCTGTGGCTCGTGTCGCTGCCCTGGCCCGGCCTGACGAAGCTCCGCGCCGCCAAGGCCGGCAAGGCCGAACCGCCGTTGGGCACCCCCAGCGCCGCGCTCGCGGCCTCGGAGCTGCAGCTCGTCGCCCGCACGGATCGCCTCGCCTCGTTCAGCGCCCGGTGCTCCCCCAAGCCCTTCGACGGGGCGTGCGCGATGGGCGCGACCGGCCAGACCTACCCGAGCACCGCCGGCGGCGGAGCCGTTCGCTTCGGCATCGCCCCGACGACCGACACCGCCGGCCTCCTGACGCTCGCCGCGTTCACCGGCGGCTGGTTCCCCTCGACCGACTTCGACGAGCTCGACCTCTCGGTGAACACCGACTTCCAGACGCAGTTCGGCGTGGTGAAGGCCGATGCGGTCACCACCGCCTCACCCATCCGGGAGCTGCTGACCATCCCGAAGTTCAGCGCCACGTTCGACCTGAACGTCGCGCCGCAGCTCGCCGACGCCGCCGACGGCGACCGCTACGGCACGCTCTCGTTCGCCCCGCCGTCCGGCCCGATGACCGCACAGGCGGTCGCCGTGCCCGTCGGGAGTCGCGGCACGGGAGCACTCGGACGCATCGGGGCGAAGCGCGTCACGAACGCGTTGCTCGCCACCGGCTGGAAGCGCGGCAGCGCCGCCACCCCCGTCCTCACCGGCCACGAGGCCGTGCTCGACCGCCTCGTCAACGACTGGAGCCAGCGATGAGCCGAACCACGACCCGCGCGTTCGCCGCGAGCCTCGCCGCCTGCCTGCTCGCCGCGGCGGCCTGCACCTCCTCCGGTGACTCGGTCAGCAGGTCGCCGGGCACCACGAGTGCCTTCGGCGACGCCGGGAACTGCGTCGTCGTCGACATGGCGGTGTCGTCGGAGAAGATCGACCTCATCAACTCGCTCGCCACCACATTCAACGGGCAGAAGCACAAGATCTCCTCGGGCGCGTGCATCTACGTCCGCCCGCAGTCGAAGGCGTCCGGCGGCGCCGCCACGCTCCTCTCCACCACCTGGGACTCGTCCACCGACGGCCCCCAGCCCGTCATCTGGTCGCCGGCGTCCGCGGCGTGGGGCGCCGTGCTCAACCAGCGCCTGGCCGATGCCGGCGAGCCGGCGATGGCCCCCGCGGACAGCCCCTCGTTCATGCTGACCCCGCTCGTGATCGCCATGCCCAAGCCCATGGCCACTGCGCTCGGGTACCCCGAGAAGCCCGTCGGCTGGGCCGACCTCGCACGTCTCGCCACCGACCCCGCCGGCTGGTCGGCGTACGGCCACGCCGAGTGGGGCCCGTTCCGCCTCGGCAAGACCAACCCCAACTACTCGACGTCGGGCCTCTCGGCGCTCATCGCCCAGACCTACGCGGCCGCCAACAAGACCACCGGCCTCGGCAGTGAGGACCTCACGAACCCGGCGGTCGTGGACTTCTCGAAGAAGATCGAGTCGTCGGTGGTGCACTACGGCGACATCACGATGACGTTCCTCAACAACTGGTTCAAGGCCGACCGACGCGGCACGTCGCTCACCTACGCGTCCGCCGTGGCCGTCGAGGAGAAGTCGGTGATCGACTACAACCTCGGCAACCCCGACGGGGTGCTCAGCCCCGGCGAGACCCCTCGGGCCCCGAAGGTGCCGCTCGTCTCGATCTACCCCTCCGAGGGGACCCTGTTCTCCGACAGCCCCTTCTACGTCCTCGACGCTCCCTGGGTGAACGCCGACGAGAAGGAGGCGGCCAAGGCGTTCAGCGACTTCGTGCAGACCCCGGCGAACCAGAAGCGCGTCCTCAAGTTCGGCTTCCGCCCGGCGAACCCCGCCGTGAAGGTCGGCTCCCCCATCGTCGCCGCCAACGGCGCCGACCCGTCCCAGCCCACCACGCTGCTCGACGTGCCGCAGCCGTCGGTGATGCTCGACCTGCTGTCCGCATGGGCGCGGAACCGCAAGACGGCACGGGTGCTGATGGTGCTGGACGTGTCGGGCTCCATGGGCCAGGCCGCCGACGGCAAGGACGGCGAGTCGAAGCTCGAGCTCGCCAAGCAGGCGGCGATCGACGCGCTCGACCAGTTCAATCCCGAGGACGAGGTCGGCCTCCGCATCTTCACCACCGACATGGGCTCCGACCAGCGGCAGGAGTTCCAGGACCTCCAGCCGATCGCCCCCATCGGCGCGAACAAGGAGAAGCTCGCCGCCTCCATCCGCGACCTCATCCCGCTCAACGGCACGCCGCTGTACTCCGTCGCCCAGAGCTCGTACGACGAGATGTTCGCCGGCTACGACCCGACCCGCATCAACGCCGTCATCCTCCTCACCGACGGCGCCAACGACGACGGCAACCAGAACGACGACCAGCAGCAGCAACAGCGGCTGCTCGCCGACCTGCGCAAGGGCTCCTCGGGCGAGAACTCGAAGCCCGTCCGCATGTTCACCGTGGCCTACGGCGCCGACGCCCAGACCGACGCGCTCTCGCAGATGGCGGACGCCTCCAACGCCGCGGCGTACAGCGCGAAGGACGCCACCACGATCGCCAAGGTCTTCACGCAGGTCGTGAGCAACTTCTGATGCTCTCGTTCCGCGACCGCTTCTTCACGCCGAAGGTGGCGACGGCGATGATGTCGCCGCTGGCCATCGTGTCGGCCGGTGGCGGTGGCGCCGTGGGGGTCGTCGTCGGTGGTTCGCTCGTCGCCGGTCCCGCGTGGCCGATCGCCGCGATCGTCGGGGGTCTGATCGGGGCCGTCGCGGCGTGGGCGACCCGCGTCGGCTTCGCCGTCCCCCGAGCGCCCGAGACCTCCCGCATCGACCCGTTCACCCTGGCCGAGCCGTGGCGCCGCCTCACCCAGGACGCCCTGGCGGCCCGCAAGCAGTTCGACGACGCCGTCCGTCGCACCAAGCCGGGGCCGATCCGCGACCGTCTCGCCGGCATCGGCGATCGCATCAACGCGACGATCGACGAGGCGTGGGCGACCGCCCGCGCCGGCCACGAGCTCGCCGACGCGTTCTCCCGGGTCGACGCACGCGGAGCGCAGCAGCAGCTCGACGACCTCAGCGCGCAGAACACCGGCGCCGGGTTCAGCTTCACCACCCAGGCCACGATCACGGCGCTCCAGGCGCAGATCGCCACCTCCCAGCGGATGCAGCAGACGATCAAGGACACGCACGACAAGCTGTCGCTCCTCAACGCCCGTCTCGACGAAGCCGTCGCCCGCTGCATCGAGCTGTCGGTCGGCACGTTCAAACCCGACGAGTTCAACGCCGTCGAGGGTCAGGTGGGCTCGATCACCGACGAGCTCGAGGCCCTGCGGAGCGCGATCGAGGACACGTCCGGCCCGTCGATGCCCACCATGCCCACCCCATCTGCGCCGGCAGCCGCGCCCGAGCCCACCACCGAGCCGCCGTCCCAACCGCGGCCCCAGGCGCAGTGACGCAGACGACGACCTCGTCCGGCATCGGACGCGCATCGGTGTGGGTAGCGGCGGGCACGGGGCTCAGCCGGCTCACCGGGTTCGCCCGCGTGTTCGTGCTGGCGTTCGCCATCGGCCAGTCGCACCTCGGCGACCTCTACACGAAGGCTAACGCCGCGCCGAACCTCGTCTTCGAGCTCGTGGTCGGCGGGGTGCTCTCGGCCACGCTCGTCCCCGTCTTCGTGTCGGCCCGGGAGCAGGACGACGACGAGGCCAGCTCGGTGCTGCTGTCGGTGGGGTTCGTGCTCGCCGCGGCGCTGTCGCTGGTCGCCCTCGTCATCACCCTCGGCTTCGACCTGGGCTTCACCGCCCACTACCACTCGCTCGCCGGCAGCCAGACCCGGTCGCTCGCACGTCTGCGCATCATCTGCGACCTGCTGTACCTGATGCTGCCGCAGATCCTCTTCTACGGGATCTCCAGCCTGTGCACGGCCTATCTGAACGCGGCGCGCCGCTACCGGACGGCCGCCTTCGCGCCCGTGCTCACCAACCTCGTGAGCATCGCGGCCTTCGCCATCGTCGGCGTGCAGCTGCAGGGCCGCACGGCCGTGCTGGACGTGACGCAACGCGACCTGTCCACCCTGCTGTGGCTCGGGCTGGGCACCACCGCCGGCATCGTGGCCATGACGCTGCCGGTGATGTGGGACGTCGGCCGCACCGGCGCCGCCATCCGGTTCGCGCCCCGGTTCCGGCATCCGGCGATCAAGCGCGTGGCACGCCTGTCGGGGTGGACGTTCGGCTACGTCGTCGCCAACCAGCTCGCGCTGTTCGCCGTGATCCTTCTCCTCTCGGACAACAAGCGGTACTCCGACGCGTTCATCTTCTTCCAGCTGCCGCACGGCCTGATCGCCGTGTCGATCATGACGACGATGACGCCGGAGCTCTCCAGCGCCGCAGCGCAGGCCGACTACCAGGCGCTGGCGGATCGGTTCGTGCGCGGCCTCCGCCTGCTGGTGGCGCTGATCGTGCCGGCCGCCATCGGCTACGTCCTGCTGGCGACGCCGATCACCTCGTTCCTCCGCCACGGCAACCTCACCGCCACCGACGCCCGCCTCACCGGACGAGCGGTCGCGGCGTTCGCCGTCGGGCTGCCGGCCTTCTCGATCTACCTGTTCGCGTGCCGCGGGTTCTACGCGCTCAGCGACACCCGCACGCCGTTCCTCCTGAACGTCCTGGAGAACGGCATCAACATCGTCGGCATCGTCGGCATCGCGGTGCTGGCGACCTCGTCCGCGACGAGCTTCGCCGTCGCCTACTCCGTGGCCTACATCCTCGCCGCCGGGGTCGCGCTCTGGCGGTTCGAGCGCCGACTCCACGAGCTCGATCCCGATCTGCGCCGCCCCGATCTCGCCCCGATCGCACGGATGCTCGCCGCCGCGCTCGCACTCGGCATCGCCGTGTGGATCGTGCGCCAGATCTTCCCCGACGACGCCGGCAGCGGTGCCGTCGTGGCCGTCGTCGTCGGCATGGCCGTCGGCGGCACGGCCTACCTGGTGGCCGGCATCGCCCTCGGCGTGGACGAGATCACCGCCGTGTGGAACGGGGCGAAACGCCGCATCGCCCGCTGAGTTCGCCGCGACGAACCGCGATTACCATGACGCCATGCTCAAGACCCTGAAGAAGTGGTGGAAGTACCTCGGCGCCAAGCTGAACATGTCGTTCAGCGAGAACGCCGATCCCAAGGTGCAGCTCGAACAGGCCATCACCGAGGCGGAGGAGCAGCACCGCCGGCTCAAGGAGCAGGCGGCCAACGTCATCGCGAACCAGACCACCACGCAGATGCAGCTCGATCGCAAGACCGAGGAGCTGGCGAAGGTGAACGCGAACGCCCGCCAGGCCGTGTTGATGGCCGACGAGGCCACGAAGTCGGGCGACACGGCCAAGGCGGCCGAGTACTCGTCCGCCGCCGAGGCATTCGCCAACAAGCTCATCAGCCTCGAGCGCGAGGTCGAGGGCTTGAAGGCCCTCGTGCTCCAGGCCGCCCAGGCCACCGACCAGGCCAAGGCCGCCGTGGCGCAGAACAGCGCCGCGCTGCAGCGCAAGCTCGCCGAGAAGCAGAAGCTGCTGAGCCAGCTCGACCAGGCCAAGATGCAGGAGCAGCTCACCAAGACGCTGGGCTCACTGTCCGAGACCGTCGGCCAGGACATCCCCACGTTCGACGAGATCACCCGCAAGATCGAGTCCCGTCAGGCCAAGGCCATGGCGAGCGCCGAGCTCGAGGGCTCCACCGTCGAGGCGAAGATGCTCGAGGTCGAGCACGCGTCGCTCAACGTCGAGGCGCAGTCCCGCCTCGAGCAGATCCGCTCCGAGATGGGCATCGGCACCGCTCCTGCAGCGGCTGCCGCTGCCGCACCGCAGGCGGCCGCCGAGCCGGCGACGGCAACCGAGGGCGAGACGCCCGCGAGCTGACCGGTTGTTGCATCCATCGGGCCGACTCGTTCGTCCTGATGGATGATGACGACGACCGTGAACCACCTGCCGTTGTCGTTCGACCAGTTCTTCGCCGATCACTTCACGCGCCTCGTGAGGTTCGCGGCGTTGCTCTGCGGTGACGCGCAGCGCGCCGAGGAGCTCGCGCAGGAGGCGATGATGGCGGTCCACCAGCGGTGGGACGTCGTCGACGAACCGCTGGCGTTCGCCCACCGCTGCGTGGTGAACGCCTCCCACGACCTGACGCGTCGGGAGATGCGGTGGCGCCGCCGGGTGCACCTGCTCGCCGCCAGCCCGGGCGTGGCGCCCGAGCACCGCGAGCTCGCCGACGCGCTCGCCGCCCTGCCGGTCCCCCAGCGCACCGCGCTCGTGCTCCGCTACTACGGCGGTTGCACCGATGCCGAGGTGGCCGCGGCGATGGACGTGCCCCTCGGCACGGCCAAGTCGCACCTGCAACGGGGCCTCGAGGCCCTCCGACGGACGGTGGAGCGATGAGCGACGAGCATCTCGAGGAGCAGATCCGCCGGACGATGGAGGAGATGGTCGCCCACATCGAGCCCACCGCGAAGCGGCCTCGGCGGCGCGCCCTCCTCGCCGTCGCGGCGGCCGTGCTGCTCGTGATCGTCGCGATCGGCGTCGTCGCGCTCCGGCCCGATACCACGACCGACGTGTCGACACGGCGGACCCCGGCACCGACCACCACGGCCGCCGCACGCGTCACGACGACGACCGCCGCCCAGCCGGGTTGCCCGCTTCCACAGCTCGGGGCGGGGTGGACCCGCGCCTCGGGAGGCTTCGAGACGGGGAGCTCTCCGGCGTTCCTGCCCGACGAGGACGTCTTCTTCGACCCGGCGACCGGCGCGGCCGTCACGATCCAACTGCAGGACGGCGACATCGGCGCCGAGTTCCTCGACCCGGCGGAGCCGTACGCCCACGACGTCACGGTGGACGGCCACGACGCCCTCTCGAGCGCCGAGCCCGGCACGTCGCCGTTCCTCCGCTGGCTCGACAGCGGCACGTCGGTGATCATGCTGGGGCGCGGCCTCACCCCCGACGAGATGCTGCCGATCGCCAACCGGATGCGGAAGGTTCGCCCCGGAGCGTGGTCCACGTGGACCTGGGAGCTCGACACGACGACCGCCGCACGCTTCAGCGTGCACCGCACCACGTCGACGACCTACCCGCCGAGCGGGTGCCCGAGGAACTACAGCTTCACGTACGCCGGGCCCGACGGCGCCGGTCTGACCGTCACCCGACGCGGCGGCGCGCCGGAACAGGTCCTCCTGCTCGCCGATCGCATCGCCGGGATCTTCCCGACGGCGCAGGGCGGCAGGTACCAGGACGTCGCCTCCGTGGAGCGCACCGAGACCGCGTCGGGCACGACGGTGTGGGTGGTGGCCCAACACGACGACTGGAACGACGTGTCGATCCTGCCGGAGGTGGGCGACCAGGGCCTCGAGCTCCGGGTCACCGGGATGGGCGAGGCCGGGGTTCGCCGGTTCGTCGAGCAGCTCGACGTGCTGATGGTGGACTCGACCGACATTCCGCCCGGCGGCTGAACCGGGCGGCACGGCCGCAGGGCACGCTCAGCTGAGCACCACGAGATCGTCCTTGTGGATGGCGACGCCGCGCTGCTCGCCGCCGACGAGACGCGAGGAGTCGATCCGGACGGCGCCCTTGCCGAAGACCTCGCCGTCGGGCCCGACGATCTCCACGGCGTCCGATCTGCCGAACGTGCCGTCCACCGACCGGATGCCAGGAGCGAGGAGCGACTTGTCGGCGAGCACCGCCGCCTTCGCTCCGGCGTCGACGTGCACACGACCCTTCGCTCCCACGGCGAACGCGATCCACACCTTGCGGGCCGGCAGGCGGCGGGGCGCCGGCCAGACGATGGTTCCCACACCGGGCACCGAGTCGATGGCGTCGGGCAGCACCGATGGACGACCGGCGGCAGCGATGACGGTGCGCACCCCGCTCCACGCGGCGATCTTGGCGGCGGCGAGCTTGGTGGCCATGCCACCGCTCCCCCGGTTCGAGCTCGAGCCGCCGGCGAGCTGCTCGAGCTCGTGGTCGACGCTCAGCACGTCCTCGATGAGCGACGCGTCGCGATCGACCCGGGGGTCGGCCGTGAGCAGGCCGGCGGCGTCGGTGAGCAGGACGAGCACGTCGGCCTGCACGAGTTGTGCCACGAGCGCGGCGATGCGGTCGTTGTCGCCGATCCGGATCTCGTCGTCCGCGATGGCGTCGTTCTCGTTGATGATCGGCACGACGCCGAGCTCCACCAGGCGATCGAGCGTGGCGCGTGCCTGCAGGTAGGTGGAGCGCTTGTTGAGGTCGTCCGGCACCAGCAGCACCTGCCCGGCCACCGTGTCGCCGAGCTCGGCGAAGCACTCGTTGTAGGTCGCCATGAGCCGTGCCTGACCCACGGCCGACACCGCCTGCAACGTGCGGGCGTCGCGAGGACGCTTGCGCGCGGTGAGACCCAGCGCCGGCAGGCCGGCGGCGATGGCGCCCGACGACACGAGCACCACCTGGTGGCCCGCCTCGCGGACCTCGCAGATCTCGCCGCACACCTTGGCGATCGCGGCCCGGTCGATGTGGCCGTCGTCGTCGGTGATCGACGAGGTGCCGACCTTCACCACGACGTTCACGAGCGGCCGCCCTCGTCGGCGAAGTTGATCTCGTCCGCCGTCTCGTACTCGAAGCTGAGCTTGCCGATGTGCACGAGATCGCCGTTGCGGGCACCCGAGCGAGCCAATGCCCGATCGACGCCCAGCGCCGCCAGCCGCTCGTGGACGTAGTCGAGCGCCTCCGGGTTCGTGAGGTCGGACACGCCGACGGCGCGGAGCGCCTCGCGACCGAGCACCTCGAAGTCGCCGCTCTCGTCGCGCTCGATGCGGATGCCCTCGGGGGTGGGCCGATGCACGACGTAGGCGTCGGGCGGCGGCGTGGCGGTGCGCACCTCCTCCACGGCCTGGCGCAGGCGACCGACGAGCTCGCTGATGCCACGACCGGTCACCGACGACACGACGTGACCGTTGAAGTGCTCGAGCGTCTCGGGAGTGGCGAGGTCGGCGCGGGCGCCGACGCGCACCCGCTCGCGCTCGATGAGCTCCGGGCGGTACTGCTCGAGCTCGTCGAGGAGGACGTCCTCCTGCTCCTGCGGCGACGCCTCCGCGTTCGCGGCGAGGTCGAGGATGATGAGCAGCACGCGGGCCCGCTCGATGTGGCGGAGGAACTGGTGGCCGAGGCCCTTGCCCTCGGCCGCACCCTCGATGAGGCCGGGGATGTCGGCGAGCACCATCTCGAAGTCGTCGTCGGTGCGGACCACGCCGAGGTTCGGCACGAGCGTCGTGAACGGGTAGTCGGCGATCTTCGGCTTCGCGGCCGACACGCGGCTGATGAGGGTCGACTTGCCCACGTTCGGGAACCCGACGAGCGCGACGTCGGCCATGAGCTTCAGCTCCAGCCAGACCCATCGCTCCTCGCCCACTTCGCCCTGCTCGGCGAACGTCGGGGCGCGACGCTTGTTGGACATGAACCGACAGTTGCCCTTGCCGCCCTGACCGCCGTGCGCGGCCAGCCAGCGGTCGCCCTGATGCACGAGGTCGGCGAGCACGGTGCCGTCGCGATCCTTCACGATCGTGCCCTCGGGCACCGGGACGAGGAGGTCCTTGCCGGTGGCGCCGTGCTTGCGACCGCCGGAACCGTGCGTGCCGCTCGTGGCCTTGCGGTGCGGATGGTCACGGAACGCCAGGAGCGAGGCAACGTTGTTGTCGGCGACGAGCCAGACGTCGCCGCCCGAACCGCCGTCGCCCCCGTCGGGGCCGCCCTTGGGCGTGTGGGCCTCACGGCGGAACGACACGCAGCCGGCGCCGCCGTCGCCACCTTTCACGTTGAGACCGGCCTCATCGACGAAGTTCGACACGGCACGAGTGTAGAGGTCGCCGCGACGACCCCCGCCGGGCTATCGGCTGAGGTGGACGGGGTCGCCGATGATCTTGACCGACCACGTCGACCGGTCGGTCACGGCGGACGAGAAGTTGTAGTAGATCTTCCACCACTTCTGGCCCGGGTAGAGCGTGGCGTAGTTGGACGGAAGATCGACGTCGATCACGACGAAGCGCTCGTTGTACCGACACTGCGACGACCGGTTGGAACCCACCTGCGGGTAACCCGTGCAGCCGCTCACGTCGAGCTTGTTCAGGCCCGTGCCGCTGTAGTCGCCGTCGACGGTGTGGTAGTCGAAGTTGACGGGGTTGCCGTTCGGGTCCTTGATCTGGATGTAGTTGCCGCCCTCACCGGGGTCGAACAACGTGATCTCCATCTGCTTGCCGGCGTGCTCCGCCCCGATCTCTGCGAGGTAGAAGTCGGCGGCCGGCGAGCTCGATGCGGCGAGCACCGACATCCAGTTCTTGCCGACGACCGTCGGGCACACCGAGTCGGTGCGGAAGTCACAGGTGACGCCGAGACCGCTGTACGACGCCATCACGGCGTAGCTGTTCGACCCGTTCGAGCCGGCCTCGCCCTGCAGGGTGCGCACCCCCAGGATGTAGTCGCCGGCGGGCGCCGACGCCGGGATCGTGCAGAAGCTCGACCAGCCGGTCTGTCCGAAGATGGTGAAGTCGTTGTCGACCTCGCCCGGCGCGTACGTGCGCGGGTTGGTCTGGCCCGAGCCGGAGCAGCTCGTGTACGGGTTGTCGGAGTCGTCGAAGGGGGTGCCGTCGGGCGACTTGAGGTTGAACGTCGTCGTGATCGTGGTGCCGTCGTTGCTGTCCGGCGCCGAGTTCGTCTTGGCAGGGCTGTAGAGCTGCACGACGATCGGTAGCACCCGCAGGGGCGGCACCTTGATCACGTACTGGTACACGTCCGTGGGGTTGGGCACGTACTGCGGGTTCGCGGTGCTGCCCGGGCAGACCTGACCGCCCGACGGCCAGTTGCCCATCCACCCGACGGCGAACGGGTCGCCCTGCTCCTTCGGCGCGCACCATCCGTTGATAGCCGCCCACATGCCGTCGGGGCTCGGGGCGAGGCCACCGGTTCCGAAGTAGTTCGTCGGACTGCCGAGTGGCACGGGCAGCACGTAGGTGCCGATCGACTCGCGTTTGATCGTCATCGACGACATGAAGAACTTGGAGAAGAAGATCGGCGCGTTGTTGTCGGTGATCGACACGCGGAGCTCGGTGTTGCTGAGCTGGCCGACGACGACGGAGATGTTGGAGAGGTCGTTGTCGAAGCCGTTCTGGCGCGCCGTGTCGATGGCCACCTGCGTCGCCTTCGGCAGGTCGGGCAGCCAGACGACGCCCGCGAGCGCCGCCGCGTCGGCCGCCTTCTGCATCTTCGAGCCCTCGGCGTACCAGCCGCCGATGTCGGTGGCCATGCCGGAGATGGCCAGGAGCGGCACCATGATGATCGCCGACACGGCGAGGACGTAGCCCCGCTCGTCGCGGCGGCGACGGCCGCGGATGCTGAGTCGGAATCGGAACATCAGTCCCCCGCATTCGGTTCGATGCGCATCACCGCTTGGTCCTTCATCACCATCGTCGAGCCGAAGAGCTTCGTCTTCGTGGCGTGGTTGATCCGGACGTACACGCCCAGGAAGTCCGGGCCGTTGGCCGAGGCCTGCTGGTTCTGCCGGGTCGACGGGCACCAGAAGCGGTCCCGACTGGTGGAGCAGTTGCCGTTGTACGCCGTCGACGTCGCCGCCGCGGCGAGGTCCGCCGCCGAGTACACGTTGCAGGAGAGCGCAGCGCTGCCGCCGGCCGTCCGCGTGGTCGAGTCGAGGCAGCCGGACGGCACGGTGCCGGCGGCGGAGGTGGCCTTGTAGATGACGACCACGTCGATCTCCGAGCTGGGGATCGTGCCGAGCGAGGCCGAGACCGCGGCGAGCGCCGACTGGTCGGCCGAGGAGTCCTGACCGAGGTTCGAGCCGACGCGGGCGCCGGAGCGTGCTGCGTTGGTGATGGTGAGCGAGGTGCGCCAGCCGAGACCGACGTCGAACACCCCGAGCGTGATCACGAGCAGCACCGGGAGGATGAGGACGACCTCGACCAGCACCGCGCCGCGCTCGGAGCGCCGCCGACGGCGGGCGAGCGGGCTCAGGAGACCGCGCATCACGAGCGCACCGGTTCGAGTCGCATGATGAACTCGTCGGAGAAGTCGCGCGTCATGCCGAGCACGCCGGTGAGCGACTGGTGGTGGACCATGATGTAGACGCCGATGTAGTCGGGCGGGTCCGACTTGGCGACCTTGCGACTGGTGGGGCACCAGTAGCGGTCGGGCGACGTGTAGTTGCAGCCGAACTTGGTCGAGTCGGTGGTGATGTTCGCGCCGGTGTAGGTGTTGCAGAGGTTCGCCACCGACCCGGTGCGGCACGCGGCGAGCGCGCCCGACGCGGTCGTGGAGCTCGGACCGGTCGCCTTGAAGATGATGATCTTCGTGACGTTGCCCGCGTGCATGCCCCCGAGGTCGTTCACGGCCTCGTTGATGATCTGGAAGTCGGCGTCCGCGTCCTTGCCGAGCGTGGACGCGAAGCGGGCGGCGTCGCGGGTGCTGTTCGACAGCGTGAGGTAGCTCCGGAACGCGAGACCGAACTCCATCGTGCCGAACACCAGCAGCAGGAAGATGGGGAGGACGAGTGCCGATTCGACGACGACCGAGCCGCGCTCCGACCGCACGCGGGAGGTCCCGGCACCGGGGCGGCGACATCGACGACGGATCACGTCACTCCTCCGTTCTTCCGGGATCGGGGCACGGCACCGTGCCGTCGGACAACACTTCGACCTCCTCATATCGGGTCGGAGGGGGTCGGTCTTGAGCGGGAATCGCCGGTATCCCGGGAGATCTCCTGTGAGGATTCCCGGGAGATCCCCGGGCGGAACCGGAGTGTCGGTGGTGGCTCATAGGCTGAGCGGCATGTCAGAGGTGATCTCGCCCGGTTCCCGGCGCGCCGAGCAGTGGGCCGCCACGATGGCGGGCCACGACGGCGACGGCATGTCCATCCGCCACGCGCACGCCGACGGCCACCGCGTCGTGGCCGGCGGCGTGCTCTTCGACCGTGTGGCCCGCGAGGCAGCCGAGCGCGAGTCGCTCAGCGCCGGGGCGACGTTCTCCGACGGTGCGGGGTCACGGGCGCAGCCCGAGCCCGCCGACCGCCTCCGCACCTGCTTCGAGCGCGACCGCGACCGCATCCTGCACGGCACCACGGCGTTCCGCCGCCTCGCCGGCAAGACGCAGGTGTTCATCTTCCCCGAGGACCATCAACGCACCCGCCTCACCCACGCCCTCGAGGTCGCTCAGGTCGCCACGGCCATCTCCGGAGCGGTCGGCCTCAACGTCGCCCTCACCGAGGCGATCGCGTTGGGTCACGACTGCGGCCACGGGCCCGGGGGTCACGCGTCGGAGGACGCCTTCACGCCCTTCGTTCCCGGCGGGTACGACCACGCGGTGTGGGGAGCCGACGTGGTGCTCGCGCCGCTCAACCTGTGCACCGAGACGCTCGACGGCATCCGCAACCACAGCTGGTCGCGCCCGACGCCGTCGACGCCCGAGGGCGAGGTCGTGTCGTGGGCCGACCGCATCGCCTACGTGTGCCACGACTTCGAGGACGCGGTGCACGCCGGCATCGTCTCTCCCGACGCCCTGCCGTCACTGGTGCGCGACCACTGCGGCGACACCCGCTCGGCGCAGCTCGGCACGTTCATCGGGGCGATGATCGACACGATCTTCGCCACCGGTCACATCGCGATGGACGAGCCCACGGCGGCGGCGCTCGCCGAGTTCCGGCGGTTCAACTACGAGCGCATCTACATGCGGCCGGCCTCGGTCACCCAGAGCGAGGTCGTCATCCGGATGCTCCGGGCGCTCGTGGAGTACTACGCCGACCGCCCCAACACCCTGGCGTTCGAGACGCCCCCGGCCGACGAGTCGCCGGCCTTCGCACCGCGTCGGCCTCGCCCCACCGCCGGCAGCGCCGAGGCGCTGCACGAGGCCGTCACCTACGTTGCCGGCATGACCGACCGCTTCGCCTTCAACGCCGCGGTCAGCCACCTCGGCTGGGATCGCTCCTCGCTGCCGCACGGCGTCGGCCTGCGCTGAGCCGCTGCCGCTCGGCTTCACGACCGCCGATCAGCCGATCAGCCGTCCCGCCGGCGCAGGCGCACCTCCACCCCATCCCCCCGCAACCGTGCGGCCGAACGCCAGGCGCCGTCGAAGGTCACCGACGACGTGGTGAGACGACTCCAGATCGCGTCGAGGCCGGCCCGTGGCCCCAGGCAGGCCATCAGCGTGGAGGAGGTCGTTCCGAACCTCGGGCGCCACGGCAGGCCCCCGACCTCCGACGACATCTCGTTGCAACCGCGGAACGCGATCTGCCCGAACGACGTCGTGACCGTGCTGCCGGCCGGGTCGACCGACCTGCCGTCGACCCGAATCGCCGTCACGATCCAGGTGGCCGACGGAAGGGGGCTGGCGCGCCACACCACGATCGCACCGAGACAGATCAGCACCACTGCGACGAGCGCGACGATGCGCCACCATCGGCGGCGTGGCCGACCCTCGGGCTCGGCCTCGGGCCGCCCCTCGGAGTCGGTGGATCCGTCGGTCACTCGGCGTCCTGCGAGCGTCGTGCCGCCCAGTACCACAGCGCCCCGAGCGCGCCGAGGGCGACGAACACCAGCAGGCTCTGGGCCGACGAGGGATCCTTCGCCGGTCGTCGCTCACCGGTCACGCCGACGGCGTCCACCTCGATGGCCAGCCATGCAGCGGCGGACACCACGAGCACCGCGAGGGTGCCGGTGATCGCGACCAGGGTCCTCCGCCGACGCGACATGGCGTCAGCCTAGGAGGGTGCGCCGACGTGCGGCGGGTGCTCGGTGCAGCCGGGACTCTGTGCAGCCGAGATTCAGCGCAGCCTGAGCTCAGTCCGACAGGACGTCGACGAGCTTCTTGCCCTTGCGGGAACCGAACTTCACCTTGCCGGGGGCAAGCGCGAAGAGGGTGTCGTCACCGCCACGGCCGACGTTGACGCCGGGGTAGAACTTGGTGCCGCGCTGACGAACGATGATCGCACCGGCCTGCACGACGCCGCCGTCGAACACCTTCACGCCGAGGCGCTTGGACTCGGAATCGCGGCCGTTCTTGGTGGAGCCGCCGCCCTTGGTCTTTGACATGGTTCAGCTCAGCCCTTCGTGATGCCGGTGATCTCGATGGTCGCCAACGTCTGGCGATGGCCCCAACGACGGCGGTTGTTCGACTTGTTCTTGTAGGTGAACCCAACGATCTTGGGACCACGGGTCTCTTCCACGATGCGGGCCGAGACGGAGGCGCCCTTCAGCTGGGCGGGGGTGGCGAGGGTGTTGTCGCCGTCGACGAGGAGCACCGGGGTCAGCGAGACCTCGCTGCCGGGCTCGCCCAACCGCTCGACCTGGACGCGATCGCCCTCGGCCACACGGTATTGCTTTCCACCGGTCTTGATGACTGCATACATACGGTCGGCAAAGTTACCAGCCGGGAGCCCGTCGGGCGAAACGGGTCGCTCAGTCGATGCCGACGACGGCGGAGCTCAGGACGATCCCCCGCCCGTTGCAGACCGAGCACTGGTCGGCGAACGACTCGAGGAGCCCCTCCCCGATGCGCTTGCGGGTCATCTCGACGAGGCCGAGCTCGCTGACGCTGAACACCTGGGTGCGGGTCTTGTCCCGCGACAGGGCCTCCTTGAAGGTGCGCACGAGCTCGTCGCGGTTCGACTTCACCTCCATGTCGACGAAGTCGATGACGATGATGCCGCCGATGTCGCGCAGGCGCAGCTGGCGGGCGATCTCGACGGCCGCCTCGAGGTTGTTGCGGAAGACGGTCTCCTCCAGCGACGAGGAGCCGACGTTGCGACCGGTGTTGACGTCGATGACCGTGAGCGCCTCGGTGTGCTCGATGATGAGCGAGCCGCCCGACGGCAGCCACACCTTGCGATCGAGGCCCTTCTTCAGCTGCTCGGTGATCTGGAACCGCTCGAACAGCGACAGGCTCTCGGTCGTGAGGTCGTAGTGCTGCACGCGGTCGCCGGTGGCCGGCGAGATGGCGGCGACGTAGTCGTGCACCTCGGAGTAGAGGCGGGGGTCGTCGATGATGACGGCCCGGTAGTCCTCGTTGAACTCCTCGCGGATCACCCGGACGGCCATGTCCGGCTCGCGGTAGAGGAGGCTCGGCCGCTTCTGCTCCGCCGCGAGCGCCGAGATCTGGTCCCACTGCTTGAGCAGGCGAGTGACGTCGCGCTCGATCTCCTCGCTCGTCACGTTCTCGGCCGCGGTGCGCACGATCACGCCGTGGTGTGCCGGCTTCACGCGGTCGAGGATGCTGCGGAGCCGCTTGCGCTCCTGGTCCGAGAGCCGCTTCGAGATGCCGTACGTCTTGGAGTTGGGCACCAGCACGACGAACCGACCGGGAAGGGAGACCTCCTGGGTGAGCCGGGCGCCCTTGTGGCCGATCGGGTTCTTGGTGACCTGGCAGAGGATCAGCTGCTTCGGCTTGAGCACGTCCTCGATGCGGGCGTCGGGCTTCACCGCCACGTCGTCGGCGTCGAGATGGACGTCGCCGCGGTAGAGCACGGCGTTCTTCGGGGTGGCGATGTCGATGAACGCCGCCTCCATGCCCGGCAGGACGTTCTCGACGCGACCGAGGTAGATGTTGCCGTGGATCTGGCTGACGTCGTCGGACGGACGCGACACGTAGTGCTCGATGAGCGAGCGGCCCTCGAGCACGGCGATGTGGGTGTGCCCGGCGGTGTCGACGTGCACGTTCATCTGGTAGCGACCCACGGCGCGGCCGTTGCGCGACCGGCCCTGGCGCTTCTTCAGCGTCTTGGCGTCGAGCTGCACGCCGCCGTCGTCGTCGGTGAGCACGGCCTCGACGGGCGTCGCCGTCTGGCGACCGCCACCGCCGCCACGGTTCTGGCCGCCGCCCTTGTTGCGGTTCTGGCCGCCCTGGCCCCCCTGACCGCCACCCTGCCCGTTGCCGGTCTGGGCGCGCTGCTGGGCGCCGGTGCTCCCGCCTCCGCCACCTCCACCGCGGCTGCGGCGGCGTCGCCGCTTGGCCGAGGCGCTCGTCCCCTCACCGGGGGCGGAGGGCGTTCCCTCCTGGCCCGCGGCCTTGGTCGGACCCGGGATCGAGTCGCCGATCTGGGGCTTGCGCGGGGCGGGGGGCGGAACCTTCGGCACCAGCGGCGCTGAGGTCGGTGTGGTGTTCGGCTCTGTCTCGGACATGTGTGTTCCCTCTCAGGGGGCCGATGCTTCGGGCACCGGCCGCGACGGGTCGCCGGCCACCAGGGGTGGCAGGGAACGACCGTCGATCGTCATCCATTGTTCGTTGCGGCAGATCCCGCGGACCTCCCCCACCGGCGCGAGGCAGGTGAGGAGCTCCGAGGGACGGATGCTGCGGGGTTTGGTCGCCAGGTCGACGGTGAGCACCACCGCCCCCTCGCGGAGCTCCGGAGCGACGCTCGCGCGGAGCAGCGCCGGCCGGACGTTCTCGGTGATGGGCTTGCCCTTGCGCTCGAACGTGAGCGGGACGTCGTCGAGGGCCCACAGGCGCTCGACCTCGCCGGTCACCTCGGCCACGTCGGTGCCGACGAGGTCGAAGGCCCAGGTGCAGTGATGCACGACCGCCTGGAGCGCCAACGCGTTGGAGGGCACCTCGGCCACCCCGGTGATCTCGACGCCGTCGGGCAGGCCGTCGCTCAGCAGCTTGTCGAGCCCGACGAGGTCGATGTCGTGGGTCAGGTCGATGTCCATGTACTCGGCGAGCGACTCGGCGCCCGTGGGGAGCGCCAGGCCGTAGTGCAGCTTGGGTCGCGGCGAGAAGCCCTCGCTGTAGGCCATCGGGAGCTCGGCGCGACGGATCGCGCGCTCCCAGCAGCGGGCGAGGTCGCGGTGACCGAGGAAGCGGATCTTGCCGAGCTTGGTGAAGCGGAGACGGACCCTCACACCGCCACCCCCGGCCGTCGCGGCATCAGGGAGACCGGCACGGCCCCGCCACTGGCGAGGTCGACTCCGGTCCCCTGGCTCCCACCAGCCGGGGGCGTGGCCGAGGCCACGATGTGTTCGATCGAGTATCCGGTGCAGGCGCCGCAGTCGTAGCACGGCGTCCAGCGGCAGTCCTCGAGACCCACTTCGTTGAGTGCGTCGCGCCAGTCCTGCCAGAGGAAGTCCTTGTGGAGTCCTGCGGAGAGGTGGTCCCAGGGAAGCACCTCGTCCTCGTGGCGGTGCCGGTAGACGTACCAGTCGATCTCCAGGCCGTTGGCCGCCATGGCCTCCTCCCAGAGCTCGAGCCGGAAGAACTCCGACCACTCCTGGAACGTGCCGCCGCGGCGCCACACCTCCTCGATCACCCGACCGATCCGTCGATCCCCGCGGCTGGCGATGCCCTCGGCCATCGTGGCCTTCGGATCGTGCCACTTGAGATCGACGCCTCGCTCACGTCGGGTCGCGTCGCGCAGCAGGTTGATCTTGCGCTGCAGCTCGACGCTGGTGTTCTGACCGAACCACTGGAACGGGGTGAACGGTTTCGGGACGAAGCCGCCGACCGACACGGTCACCGACGGTGACTTGTGATGCGCCTTGCCGATCTCGACGACGTGCTTCGCGAGCTCGGCGATGCCGAGCGTGTCCTCGTCGGTCTCGGTGGGGAGACCGGTGAGGAAGTACAGCTTCATTCGACGCCAACCCTGGGAATAGGCCGACTCCACGGCGCCGTAGAGGTCCTCTTCCCGGATCAGCTTGTTGATGACCTGGCGCATCCGCCAGGTTCCCGCCTCGGGGGCGAACGTGAGGCCCGTGCGCCGGGCCTTCTGGATCTGCGCGGCGATGCCGACGGTGAAGGCGTCGACGCGCAGCGACGGCAGCGACACGCTCACCTGGCCGCAGTTGGCCGGGTCGTTGACGATGCCTTCGACGACGGACTGGATGCCGCTCATGTCGGCGGTGGAGAGCGAGGTGAGCGCCACCTCGTCGTAGCCGGTGCGCTTGAGGCCCTCCGAGACCATGGTGCGCACCTGGTCCGCGGGGCGCTCGCGCACGGGGCGCGTGATCATGCCGGCCTGACAGAACCGGCACCCACGGGTGCAGCCGCGGAAGACCTCGACGTTGAGGCGGTCGTGGACGACCTCGGTGACGGGCACCAGCTGGTTCTTGGGGTACGGCCACTCGGCGAGGTCGGCGACGGTGCGCTTGGGCACCACGGCTGGCACGTCGGAGAAGCGAGGCGTGACCGAGACGAGGCGGGGGCCGTCGTACTCGACGTCGTACATCGACGGCACGTACACGCCCTCGATCGAGGCGAGCCGGCGCAGCACCTCCTCGCGGGAGCCGCGGCCGGAGCGCTTCCAGTCGCCGATCACCTCGGTGATCTCGGAGACCACCTCCTCGCCGTCGCCAAGCACGACGAAGTCGAGGAAGTCGGCGATCGGCTCGGGGTTGTAGGTGCAGTGGCCGCCGGCGCACACGAGGGGGTGGTCGGGCGAGCGGTCGGCGGCGCGGACCGGCACGTGGGAGAGATCGATGCAGTTGAGCAGGTTCGTGTAGGTGAGCTCGGCGGACAGGTTGAACGCCAGCAGGTCGAACAGCGGCGCCGGACGGTGGGTGTCGACGCTGAACAGCGGGAGGTTGTTCGCACGGAGCTCGGCCTCGAGATCGACCCACGGCGCGTACGAGCGCTCGGCAGCGGCGTCGCCGCGCTCGTTCAGGATCTCATAGAGGATCTGCAGCCCTTGGTTGGGGAGGCCGATCTCGTAGGTGTCGGGGTAGATGAGCAGCCACGACACCTTGTCGGGACCGTGCTGGGGCGCCTGTGCCCCCTCTTCGCAACCGATGTAACGAGCTGGTTTGCCAACCTTGGCCAGCAGCGGTTCGAGCTGAGGCCACATGGATGTCATCGTGCCGACACTGTACTTGATGACCTCGGTCACTCGACGACAGTGAGCGCTCCCGGGTCAGCTGAAGCGCCGCATGTGAACGTTCATCACCAGACCCATGCACGCGAACGCCGAGATGGTCGAGGAACCACCATAGGAGACGAAAGGCAGTGGAATGCCGGTGACGGGCATGATGCCGAGGTTCATCCCGACGTTCTCGAAGATGTGGAAGACGAAGAGGCAGAGCACGCCGACGCAGATGAGGCGACCCACCTCGTCGCGTGCCAGCTGCGCGGTGCGCCACACCCGCCAGACGATGCCGCCGAGGAGCAGGAGCAGCACCGAGGAGCCCAGGAAGCCGAACTCCTCACCGGGCACGGTGAAGATGAAGTCGGTCTGCTGCTCGGGCACCGACCCGCCCTTGGTGTACTCCCCCTGGAGGTAGCCCTTGCCGGCGATGCCGCCCAGCGAGATGGCCGTCTGCGCCTGCTTGGTGTTGTAGACGGCTGCGGAGTCGGCGGCGTTGCTGTCGAAGACGGTGGTCAGACGGTCGCGCTGGTACTTGTCGAGCGTGTCGCTCTGCAGGATGCCGACCACGCCGATGATGCCGACGAGCGCCAGCGCGACGAGCAACCGCATCGGGATGCCGGCCACGGCGAACATGCCGACGGCGATCATCACGAACACGAGATTCGTGCCGAGGTCGGGCTGCAGCATGATCAGCCCCATCGGCACGCCGAACATGAGCAGCGCCACCACCAGGTGCTTCGCACCCAGCTTCTCGATCGACGAGCCCAGGTAGCTGGCGACGGCCACGATGACGAGCACCTTCGCCACCTCGGCCGGCTGGATCTGGAACGGGCCGATGTCGAACCACGCGCGGATGCCCTTGTGCTCGCTGCCGATGCCGGGAACGAGCACCGCGATCAGCGAGAGGATGCCCAGGACGTAGAGCAGACGGGCGTAGTCGCGCAGCTTCACGTAGTCGACGGCCGCCATCGCGATCATCACGGCGACGCCGATCGTCACGAAGATGATGTGCTTGTCGATGAACGGGATCGACGCCTCCTTCGAGCGCGTCGCGCTGTAGATCATCATCGACCCGAGGATCGACGTGATCGCCACCAGCAGGCACAGCACCACGTCGATGTGGCGCCAGGCGGCGGTCATGTCGTGGTTGCGCACCCTCGTCGGTGCCGGCGTGGCGGTGATCATTTCCCCGATCCGTTCTTCGTCGACTTCTTGAGCGCGCTCGACGGCGCGGTGGTCGTGGTCGCCAGCGGCAGCGTCGTCGGCGGCGCCGTGGTGGGCGGCACCGACACCGGCGTGCCGGTCTCGGCCTGCTGCGGCGCCGCGTGACCGACCACCGGCACCGTGTTGTCGGACAGGTGGCGCAGCACGGAGAACACCAGCGGGGCCGAGGCGTCGGCGCCGAACCCGGCCTCGGGGATGATCGATGCCATCGCGAACTGCGCCGGCTCGAACCCCGTCGCCGGGCCGAAGCCCACGAAGACCGACGTGTCGAGCTTGTGGGTCACCTGGGCGGTGCCCGTCTTGCCCGCGAGGGGCCACGCTGTCGGGCTCTGGCGGAACGCCTTGTAGGCGGTGCCGGACGGGTTGGCGGTCACGCCCTGCAGGCCCCGGTAGACGACGCCGTACTGATCGGGGTTCGGGAACTCGACCTTGCCGGCGATCTGCGGGTCGAACGACTTCACCAGCGTCACGTTGTGCAGGTCGGCGATGTCCGCGCTGAGCGACTTGGGACGCGTGACCTTCAGCGCGATCTGCGGCACGTAGCGCGTACCGCCGTTCGCGAACGTCGCGTAGGCGTTGGCGAGCTGCAGGGGCGTGACGTTGATCATGCCCTGGCCGATGGCCGCGTTGACGTTGTCGCCGACCTTCCAGTCGCCGTGGTCCCAGAGCTTGGGGTTCTTCGCGTACACGCCGGCGAGCCATTCGGGCGTCGCGATGAGGCCGGGCGACTCGCTCGGGAGGTTGATCCCGGTCTTCTGCCCGAAGCCGAACTCCTTCGCCGAGTCCTGGATCGCGGTGTCGCCGTATTGCGCGCGGCCACGCCACAGGAGGTCGCCGAGTCGGTAGTAGTAGGTGTCCGACGACTGCGTGATCGCCTGCTGCAGGTTGACGTTGCCCAGCCGTTCGGCGTCCGCGTTCTGGAACTCGCACTTGCCGCCGGTGCAGCCCTCGAGCTTGTACTTGCCGGTGTCGTGCCAGACGTACTCCGGCGTGATCACGCCCTTGGTGAGGGCCGCGTGGGTGGTGACCAGCTTGAAGGTCGACCCCGGGGCGTACGACTCGGCCATCGCGCGGTTGAGCATCGGCTTGAAGGTGGCCTTCGAGTTGAGCTGCTCCCACAGCTCGGTGCTGATGCCGTTGACGAGCTTCGACGGGTCGAACGTCGGGTACGACGCCATCGCCAGCACCTCGCCGTTGCGCGGGTCGAGGATGACGGCCGAGCCCTCGTGCGCGGTGCAGCGCCGCCCCTTCTCGCAGTCCGAACCGGCCCGAGCCGCGATCTGCGCTGCCAGCTGCTGCTCGACGAGCGCCTGCTCGTTGATGTCGATCGACAGCCACACGTCGTCGCCCTGCGCGAGCTCCGGCGACCGCACGGTGCCGATGCGCTGGCCGCGGGCGTCGACCTGGATCACGGTGTCGCCGGGCTTGCCGCGCAGGTACTTCTCGAACGCCCGCTCCACCCCGCTCTTGCCGATCTCGTCGTCGGGGGCGTACGGCTTGGCGTCGGGTCCGGCCGGCTTGGCGGGCGTGCCCTCGGCCTTGACCGAGTCGAGGGCGAGATCGGTCGGGGTGACCTGGCC
This sequence comes from Acidimicrobiales bacterium, assembly GCA_046331245.1. Lineage (GTDB taxonomy): Bacteria > Actinomycetota > Acidimicrobiia > Acidimicrobiales > Microtrichaceae > SSF14. Next base: position 148,626 of record JAXLRH010000002.1, read on the forward strand.
GACGTAGCCGAGCAGGTGCGCCGCCAGGTTGCCGTAGGGGTACACGCGGACGGTTCGCGACTTGGCAACCACGCCGGGGAACTCGTCGTGGTGCTCGGCCAGGTAGGCCTGCAGCGCCTCGCTCACGTGGTCGTCGACGATGGGCAGGAAGTCGTTCGGGCCGTACCGCACGTCGGTGTAGAGCCGTTCGAGGTTGGTGACCTTCGTCGGCAGGCCGGCACCGGTGAGGAGCACGGCGAGCTGGCGGAACACCCGCTTGCGCTTGGCCTTCTGCTTGTCGTCATCGGACGAATCGCCGTTGCCCATGCCGCGGGCGCGCGACACCTCCTTGTCGATGCCGACCACGACGGTGACCTTGTTGTCGACGAGCACGTTGCCGTTGCGGTCGAGGATGCGGCCCCGGGGACCCTGTTCGTGCTTGGTCCGCAGGTGAACGGCCCGCGCCTCCACCGTGTAGTTCTGGTGGTCGATCACCTGCAGGTAGTACAGGCGTACGAACAGCGAGGCGAAGAGGGACACGCAGACGACGCCGATCACGGCCAGCCGCAACTGCGTGTTGTCTCCGGGTTCGGTCGCCATCAGTGGTCCGCTCGATCGGTCATGGACGCGTCACTCCGCAGCGCTGCGCGTCTCGGGTCCGTCCGCCCAGCCTGCCACCCGCAGCCCGATTCTCGACAGCAGGGCCCCCACGAGCGCCGAAACCCCGAGGATCGTGGCCAGGTGCGGGTTCGCCAGGGTGTCGCCGCCGAAGAACTGACCCTCGACCGCGAACAGCAGCACCCCGAGCAGGCTCGCGACCGCGACGATGGCCATCGACATGATGCGACCCGACTGGAGCACCACCACCTGGGCGATGCCGGCGACGAACGCGACGAGGCAGTAGGCCAGCGCCGAGATGCCCAGCGGGTGCTCGGTGCGGGGCAGGTCGAAGGCCAGGCCCAGCCAGAAGCCGACGACGGCGCCACGCTGCGCGCCACCGCTCAGTCCGGCGCACACGGCCAGCACCACCATGATGTCGGGCGTCACCCCGAACACCTTGATCTGCGTGACCAGCGCGATCTGCAGGACGAACGCGACGAGGATGACGAGCGACCAACGGGCCGCGACGTGCAGGGGTGTCACTTGGCCGGCACCCAGAGGAGCACGCGGACGACGTTGAGCCGCACGAGGTCGGCATCGAGCTTCACGTCGAGCACCTGGCTGAGGTCGGACGGGCTCACGGACACCTTCGTGACGGTGCCGATGGGCATGTCGCCGGGGAACATGGCCGTGCCGAGGCCGCTGGTGACCACGTGCTCGCCCTTCTCGACCTTCTGGTCGAGCTCCACCTTCTGGTCGACGACCCACGGGTTCTCCGAGCCGGCGCCGTGGCCGACGGCGTAGTTGCCGCTGCTCGCGAGCTTGACGCTGATCGAGAGGTCGGGGTCGGTGACCAGCCGCACCACCGACCGGTCGTTCGTCACCGACTCCAGCCGGCCGACCAGGCCGAGCGACGTCACCACCGGGTTGCCCACCTTGAACCCCGAGGACGCGCCGCGGTCGATCATGATCGTGTTGTCGTCGAAGCTCGAGTACGGGCCCGTCGCCACCTGCGCGAGACGCGACGGAACCTCCTTCACGAAGGGGATGCCCTCCTGCTCCTTCAGCCGCGCCAGGTCGTCGGCGGCGGTGGCGTTGCGGAGCTGCTTCGCCTTCAGGCGCTCCACCTCGTCACGCAGCCGCCGGTTCTCGGCCTCGACGCGGTCGAAGTCGTTCACCCCGCCCCACCAGCTGCGGATGGGCTTGGTGGCCGAGCGGAACCCCCGCTCGACGGGACCCATCGCGTCGATCACGCCCGAGCGGATCGACCGGAGCACCGGCACGTTCTTCGAGTTCGCGGTGATGACCGTGAACGACAGGAGCACCATGACGATGACGGTGGTGCGCGGACGGCGCGGATGTGAACCGGACATGTGACGGAGGAATCAGTCGCGGCTGGATGCGAACAGCACGCCCCGAAGTGCTTCGAACGATTCGAGGCACTGGCCCGACCCCAGGGCCACTGCGTCGAGCGGATTGTCGGCGATGCGCACGGGCATGCCGGTCTCGTTCGCGATGCGCGAGTTGAGGCCGGCCAGCAGCGCGCCGCCTCCGGCGAGCACGATGCCCTGCTCCATGATGTCGGCGGCGAGCTCCGGCGGCGTCTTGTCGAGCGTGAACTTCACGGCGTCGACGATCGCAGACACCGGCTCCTCGATGGCCTCGCGGATCTCCTCGGTGGACGTGACGATGGTCTTGGGGAGGCCGGTCACGAGGTCGCGGCCACGCACCTCGGCGTGCATCTCCTCGTCGAGCGGACAGGCCGAGCCCAGGTACATCTTCACCTCCTCGGCGGTGCGCTCGCCCAGGGCGAGGCTGTACTCCTTCTTCACGAACTGGATGATCGCCTCGTCGAGCTCGTCGCCGGCCACACGCACCGACTGGCTGGCCACCACGCCGCCGAGCGAGATGACGGCCACCTCGGTGGTGCCGCCGCCGATGTCGACGATCATGTTGCCGCGAGGCTCCTGCACCGGCAGGTTCGACCCGATGGCCGCGGCCATCGGCTCCTCGATGATGTACGCGGGCTTGGCAGCACCGGCGTACTCCGCCGCCTCCTGCACTGCGCGCTGCTCCACGCCGGTGATGCCACCGGGCACGCAGATCACCATGCGAGGGCGTGCGAAGCGGCGATGGTGCACCTTCTGGATGAAGTAGCGGAGCATCTTCTCGCAGATGTCGAAGTCGTTGATGACGCCGTCGCGCAGCGGGCGCACGGCCCGGATGTGCGCCGGCGTGCGCCCGATCATGCGCTTGGCCTCGCTGCCGACGGCGAGCGGCTGACCGGTGTTCGCGTTGACCGCGACCACCGACGGCTCCCGCAGCACGATGCCCTCGCCACGCACGTACACGAGCGTGTTGGCCGTGCCGAGATCGATGGCCATGTCACGCCCGAGGACGCTGGAGAACGAGGAGAACCGTGATGCCATGGTCTGCTCAGCTCCTCCGGGAATCGTCGCGCGACCGGGGTATCCGCGACTCAGGACTCACGGCATGGTAGCGGAGTGCCCCACGCCGTCTCCATCGGACCCCGAGGGGTCAGGACAGACCCGGGAAGAAGATGCCGATCTCGCGGGCGGCCGACTCGGCCGAATCGGAGCCGTGGATGAGGTTCTCGGCGAGGTCGATGCCGAAGTCGCCGCGGATGGTGCCGGGGGCCGAATCGAGCGGGTTCGTGGCGCCCATCATCGAGCGCACGGCCTTCCAGGTGTCGTCCGGACCCTCGACCACGAACACCAGCGACGGGGAGCGGCCGATGAACGAGACGAGGTCCTCGTAGAAGCCCTTGCCCTCGTGCTCGGCGTAGTGCTGGGCGGCGAGCGCACGGTCGATCACGCGCAGCTCGGCCGCGACGATCTTCAGGTTGCGCTGCTCGAAGCGGGACAGGATCGCGCCCACGAGGCCTCGTTCGACGGCGTCGGGCTTGCAGATGACGAGAGTGCGGTTCATGGCCCGAACCTATGGGCCGCGAAGTTCGGTCTGCGAATCCGGCGCTGCTCCCGCTCGTGGCGGGACCGGCGAACGGGTCAGTACGAGAGCACCACCGACAGCTGCTTGTAGGTGCCCGAGCACGGGTCGCCGAAGTTGCCGTTGCTCGCCACCAGGCTGGCCCTTCTCTTGTTCACGAACGCGGTGGACACGACGCTCGTGCTGGTCGCGGCATCGCACCAGCCCTTCGAGTACGGGTAGGTGCTCGTCGGGGTGCCGTAGCTCGCGAACGTCACGCCGGTGAACCGGGCGCCGCCGGGGGCGGTGAGCGTGAGGGTGCCATTCTCCGCCACGGTGCCGTACACCAGGCGTGGGGCCGCCGTCGTGGTGGTCGTGGGCGCCGCCGTCGTGGTCGGGGCCGCCGTCGTGGTGGTCGCACGTGTCGTGGTGGGCGCCACGGTCGTGGTCGGAGCTGCGGTGGTGGTGGGGGCGACAGTCGTGGTCGTCGCCGGCGGCGCCGTGATGCTGGTGGTGCTGGCCTGCTGCTGGCGGTTGCCGTTCGCGTCGTACTGGATGCTGTTGATGGGCTGGCCGATGCGGCTGGACGACTGCGAGAAGTACGACCGGGCGGTCGTGTTCAGGCCACCCACGGCCGTGAGGGCGACGAGGGCGAACCCGCCGGCGAACAGCACGTACTCCACGAGGGTGACGCCCCGCTCGCCGCGACGGCGCGATCGACCGGCGCTGGACGGACGGGTTGGGCGCTGGCCTCGGGATCGGAACATGGTGCCTCCGCGGAGAGAATCCCCCTCCACATCGGCACGACTCCCCCGAATCTGTAGGGAAATTTCCCCCGTTCAGGGGACTATCGCCGCACGGCTGCCGCTCGCGCCTCGTCGACCACCCGGAACGAGCCCGTGACCAGGATGAGGTCGCCCTCGTCACCGACGTCGATGGCCCGGGTGACCCCGGCCGCCACGCTGTCGGCCTCCACCACGGCCAGCCCGAGCTGCCGCGCCGCCTCGGCGATCTCGGACGACGCGACGCCGCGCGGGCCCGGCGTCGTGCACGCCACCACGAGGTCGAGGGGGAACGCGTCGTTGAGCGCCTCGATGAATCGCTGCGGGGGACGGCCGGCGAGCATGCCGAGCACCGCAGTGCGACGACCGGCGGTGACGAACGACTCCGACAGCGTGGCGCCCACGGCCGCAGCGGCATCGGCGTTGTGGGCGCCGTCGACGATGACCACCGGCTCGGATCGCACGAGCTCGACGCGCCCCGGAACGCTGAGCGACGCGAAGGCCGTGTCGACCACCTCGGCGGACAGCTGACCGTGCAGCACCGACTCGGTCGCCTCGATGGCGATCGCGGCGTTCGTGGCCTGGTGGGAGCCGTGCAGCGGGATGAACACCTCGAAGCGCGAGCCCCGCGACGTCGTGATCTCCGCCCGCCGCCCGCCGAGCGCCACGCGGTCGTCGACCACGGCGAAGTCGTGATCGAGGCGCACCAGCGACTCGGGCCCCTCGGCCGTGAAGTGGCCGATCAGATCGTCGTCGAGGTCGCCGAGCACCGCCTGGCTCGCCGCCTTGAGGATGCCGGCCTTCTCCCCCGCCACCCGATCCCGCCAGCCCGGCGCGAAGTCGGTGTGGTCGCCGCCGACCGAGGTCACGACCGCCACGTCGCCGTCCACGACGTTGGTGGCGTCGTAACGACCGAGCAACCCCACCTCGACCACCGCGACGTCGACCGGCGCGTCGGCGAACGCGACGAGCGCCGACAGCGTGACCGCCTCGAACGCCGTGAGTGACACGTCGAGATGGCCGGCGACGCCGCGCACCGAGCTCACGGCGTCGGCGAGCGACGCGTCGTCGATCGGATGCCCGTCGATGCGGATGCGCTCGTTCACCGTGCCCTCCGGGCTCAGGTACGAGCCGGGCCGAAGGCCGGTGGTGGCGATCAGCGCCTCCACCATGCGCGCCACCGAGCCCTTGCCGTTGGTGCCGGTGATGTGCACGATCCGGTACGACTGGTCGGGCCGGCCGAGCGCGTCGAGCACGCGGGTGGTCGGCTCCAGCGTGAGCCCGTCGACGTTGCCGGCGCTGATGCCGACCGAGCTGATCTCGTGGTCGACCAGGCGGGTGAGGTACGCGAGCGCGTCGACGACGTCGTCGTCCCGTTCCGGCATCAGCTGCGCGACGGCGCCATCAGGTCAGGATGCGGCGCGGCGGGGGCGCGTGGTGCGGGTGAGCTCCGAGCGCGGCACCAGCGTGGGCAGCACCTTCTCGAGCACGACGTCCGCGTCGATCACGCAACGACCGATGTCGTCACGGCTCGGCAGGTCGTACATGACGCCCAGCAGCACTTCTTCGAGGATGGCGCGTAGGCCACGAGCGCCGGTGCCACGGGCGAGCGCCTGGTCGGCGACCGCCTCGAGCGCGTCGGGCGTGAACTCGAGCTCGACGTCCTCCAGCTCGAAGAACTTCTGGTACTGCTTCACCAGCGCGTTCTTCGGTTCCACGAGGATCTCGACCATCGCCCGGCGATCGAGGTTCTCGACCACGGCGGTGACGGGGAGACGACCGATGAACTCGGGGATGAGGCCGAACTTGATGAGGTCCTCGGGGAGCACCTCGGCGAACAGGTCGCCGCCGATGCGCTCGGCCGACGGGCGGATGTCGGCGCCGAAGCCGATGCCCCGCTTGCCGACGCGCTGCTCGATGATGCGATCGAGGCCGGCGAACGCACCGCCGCAGATGAACAGGATGTTCGTCGTGTCGATCTGGATGAACTCCTGGTGCGGGTGCTTGCGGCCACCCTGCGGCGGCACCGACGCCTGCGTGCCCTCGAGGATCTTGAGCAGCGCCTGCTGCACGCCCTCGCCCGACACGTCGCGCGTGATCGAGGGGTTCTCGCTCTTGCGCGCCACCTTGTCGATCTCGTCGATGTAGATGATGCCGGTCTCGGCCTTCTTCACGTCGAAGTCGGCGGCCTGCAGCAGCTTGAGGAGGATGTTCTCGACGTCCTCGCCGACGTAGCCGGCCTCCGTGAGCGCCGTGGCGTCGGCGATGGCGAACGGCACGTTGAGCACACGGGCGAGCGTCTGGGCGAGGAGCGTCTTGCCGCAGCCCGTGGGGCCGATGAGCATGATGTTCGACTTCGCCAGCTCGACGTCGTTGTCGTTGCGGGCGCCGTGCTGCACGCGCTTGTAGTGGTTGTACACGGCGACCGAGAGGATCTTCTTCGCGCGCTCCTGGCCGATGATGTAGTCGTCGAGGAACTCGAACATCTCACGCGGCTTGGGGAGCTCCTCGAAGCCGAGCTCGGTGGTCTCGGTGAGCTCTTCCTCGATGATCTCGTTGCAGAGGTCGATGCACTCGTCGCAGATGTAGACGCCCGGGCCCGCGATCAGCTTCTTGACCTGCTTCTGCGACTTGCCGCAGAACGAGCATTTCAGCAGTTCTCCGCCGTCCCCGAATTTGGCCACGATCGAACCCCGTTCTGTCTTCTCGCCCCAGCAAGCTGCGGTCTCCCCCCGGCCGGAACACCAGGGTCACTCATTCTGCCCCAAATGTGAAGGTCGCGAGGCGACCCGCCCGACTGCCCCTCAGGAGGGGGCTCAGACGACGGCGCTGATCGGCCCCGAGTTGTCGACGTGGTCACGGCTCGTGAGCACCTCGTCGATGAGGCCGTACTCCTTGGCCTCCAGCGCCGTCATGACGAAGTCGCGGTCGGTGTCGGTGGCGATGCGCTCCATCGTCTGGCCGGTGTGCTTCGAGAGGATCTCCTCGAGCGTCGTCTTGATGCGCATGATCTCCGCGGCGGCGAGCTCGACGTCGGACGCCTGGCCGTAGCTCTGGGCGTACGGCTGGTGCAGGAGCACACGGGTGTTCGGCAGCGCCAGGCGCTTGCCCGGGCTGCCGGCGGCGAGGAGCACCGCAGCGGCCGACGCGGCCTGGCCGTAGCAGAGGGTCGTGATCTCGGGCCGGACGTACTGCATCGTGTCGTAGATCGCGAGCAGGGCGTTGATGTCGCCGCCGGGGCTGTTGATGTAGAGGCTGATCTCCTTGTCGGGGTTCTCGGCCTCGAGGAACAGCAGCTGCGTGCAGATGATGTTGGCGACGTCGTCGTCGATCGGGGTGCCCAGGAAGATGATGTTCTCCCGCAGCATCCGCGAGTAGAGGTCACTCGAGTTCTCCTGGCCGCGCGAATCCTTGTAGATCACGTGCGGCATCGGGATGTAGGCGCTCTTCGGCGTGGTGCTCATGCGGGGGAATCCGATCGATGAGTAGGTGTGACTAGTGGTCGTGGTCGTGATCATGACCCTCGTGGTCGTGATCGTGATCGTGGTCGTGGCCGGCGTGATCGTCGTCGTCGTCGGGATCGAGGTCGAGCAGGGCGCGGTCCACCGGAAGGCCCGACTCATCGAGGATCTCGATGCGTTCGGTCAGCCAGCGGAGTGCATTGCGTCGGCCCAGGTCCGAGCGTATCGCCGAGATCTGATCTGCGGCCTCCAGCTCGCGACGGACGCGCTCGACGTCCATGCCGACCTGCTCGGCCACCTTGTGCACCTCGTCGTCGACCTCGTCGTCGGAGGGCACGAGGCCTTCCTGACGGGTGACGGCGCGGAGCGCGAGGTCGACCTTGATGGCGACGTGGGAGTCGTTGCGGAGATCCTCGCTGAAGGTCGCCGGCTCGGTGCCGGTGACCTGCAGGTAGGTCTCGAGGCTCAGGCCCTGCTGCTGCAGGCGGCCGACGAGGTTCTCGAGGCGGGCGCGCATCTCGCTGCCGAGGAGCGACTCGGGCACCTCGACCTCGACCAGCTCGGCGAGCGCGTCGCCGAGCTTCGACTGCACGGCCATGGAGGCCTGTGCCTTGCGCACCTTGGTGAGGCGCTCGATCACGTCGTCGCGAAACTCGTCGACCGACGAGAACTCGGTGGCGTCGGAGATCCAGGCGTCGTCGAGGTCGGGCAGCACCTTCTCCTTCACCTCCTTCACCGTGACGGTGAAGTCGATGCGGGGCTCGTCGGGCTGCGGGTGGTTCGCCACGAACTCGACGGACTCGCCGGCCTTGAGGCCGCGGAGCTGGTCGTCGAGCTCGGGGACGATCGTGCCCGAGCCGACCTCGTAGGAGTAGTCGTCGGCGGTGAGGCCGTCGGCCGCCTCGCCGTTCTGCGAGCCGGCGATGTCGATGGTGACGAAGTCGCCCGACGCCGCGGGGCGCTCGACCGTGACGAGCTCGCCGTACTGGCCGCGAAGGCGGTCGATCTGGTCGGCGATGTCCTCGTCCGCCGGGTGCGGGCTCGGAATGGTGATCGAGAGGCCCTGGTAGCCGGAGAGCTCGATCTCGGGGCGCACCTCGACGACGGCGTCGAAGCTGACGTCACCCTCCTCCTCCCCCGACGTGATGTCGAGCTCGGGCTGGGCGATGGCGTCGACGTCGTTCTCACGCACGGCGGCGAAGTAGAACTCGGGCACGGCCTTTTGGATCGCCTCGGAACGGGCGTAGGCCGGCTCGACCCGCTGCTCGAGCACCTTGCGGGGCACCTTGCCCGGACGGAAGCCCGGAATCCGGACCTCCTTGGCGATGGTTTTCCATGCCGCGTCGATGGACGGCTCGAACTCCTCCGCTTCGATCGTGACGGAGATTTTGACCTTGTTGCCCTCGAGGGGCTCGATGGAGGACTTCACAGGGCGAGGAGCTTACTGTGCCGCCGGGGGGCTCCCGTATCCGGTACCGTCTGACGCGGCCTGAACGGGCCGGTGCCGCCGAGGCACACCACGCGGGACGTAGCGCAGTCTGGCTAGCGCACCGGCTTTGGGAGCCGGGGGTCGGGAGTTCGAATCTCCCCGTCCCGACCGCCGGTGGCGCCCGCCGGCGGCCGCCCGAGCGCGTGCCCCGCGCTTCTCCGGTCACCACCCGGCGCTCCGGCCCCGTTCGCGCCCGAAGACCGGCTGAGCGGCGCACGTTCGGTCAGGGCGGGCTCGGCTCGAGCCGCGTTCACCGGTGGACGCGCATCACTCGTCGACGAGGCCGAACGTGTCGGCGAGGCCCGTGACCTCGAGCACCTGTCGCACCCGCTCGACGGGTGGACCACGGTGAACGAGCCACCCTCCCGCACGGCGGCCCACGCCTCCACGAGGATGCGGAGACCCGACGAGTCGACGAAGGACAGGTCCGACAGGTCCAGCTGGAGCGACCGCCCTGCTCGACCGCGGCGAGCAGCGGACCCCGGAGGGTGTCGATGCTGGTCATGTCGAGCTCACCGGCGACCACCATGACCACGCCATGGTCGTCGTCGACCAGATCGACGGTGAGGTCGGCGAGACCCGCCCGCCGCTCGTGGGATGCCTGCGCCGTCATGCGTGGAGCCTAGACACGGCCCGGCGCCGGATCGGGGTTGTCGCGCGGCCCTCTGTCGCTGGAATGAGCTGGCGATCGGGTGCAGGATGGGGCGATGTCGGATCCGTTGCCCGAGCTCCTCCCACCCGTCGTCTACCGCGGTGGGCTCGCAGTCCGAGATGGGGCGACAGCTCGGTGAGCTGAGCGCCGAGGACGGTGGCTACACGGCCGCCACCCAGCTCTACACCGGTCCGCCCACGATGGCCGCCCGCATCATCGGCGCCGGCGTCCCCATCGCCTCCGGCCGGTCGCCGAACGGGCGGCCGACACGGTGCTCGCCATGCAACGCCGCCGGCTCGACGCCCGACGGATGCGGGAGCTCCCCGAGTATTCAGCGCGCACGCGCGCGTTCGGTCCGATGGGGGTGCCCGACGAGAAGGCGTCGGCGGTGTTCGTGATGGACGTGCTGCAGAACGCGATCGGCCTCCTAGGCCGGACGGGCATGTTCGACCACCACCAGTTCGCCGCGGCGCCGTCGTGCTCGAGCGTCGCGGTGTGGGGTGGCGCCACCGTCGAGGGCGAGCTCCGTCACGCCCGCAACTTCGACTTCCCCGGCGCGTCGATCTGGGATCTGGCGCCGGCAGTCGTGTTCTGCGAGCCGGTCGACGGCCTGCGCTACGGCTTCGTCACGACTCGCGGCCTCGACGCTCCCGGCATCACGTGCTTCAACGAGGCCGGCATCACGCTCACGGTGCACACCCGCTTCCACCGCGACGTGAACTACCGCGGCACGTCGGTCATCGACCTCGGCCACGAGGTGATCCGCACGTCGCGCACGCTCGACGATGCGATCGCGACGGTCCGCCGGCTCGGAGCTTGCTCCACCTGGGGGCTGCTCATCTCGTCGGCGACCGAGCGCGACGCCGTGGTCGTCGAGACCACCGGCGCCACCGTCGAGGTGGTCCGCTCGGGCGATGCGTCCCACCTCTCGTGCACCAACCGCTACCTCACGCCAACGCTGCAGGCTCGCGAGGTCACCACCAGCACGGCCTTCGCGATCGACTCCGACTCCCGCTGGGCCCAGCTCGAAGAGTTCGTGGCGAAGTGCTCCGGGGGCATCGACGGCGACGCGCTCGAGGAGCTGCTCGGCGACTACAGCGCTCCGGGCGTCGTGGACCGCACCGACGGCGTGACCCGCCTGTCGGGCAACAGCGTCGTGTCGCCCATCTCGGTGGCGTCGATCGTGGCCGAGCCCGAGCGGAGCATGATCCGCGTGTCGGTCGGCAGGGCACCCTCCGGCTTCGGGCCCTACCTGCAGGTGCCCTGGTCGTGGGACGGTCCTGTCGGTCGTGTCGACGACGAGTACGAGGTAGGCCCCACCCGCGGCCGCAGCCACCGTGGCGAGCTGCTCACCGACGTCGAGCGCGATGTCGCCCATCGCCTGAGCCGGGTGACACAGCGGTTCGTCGACCGCGCCGAGCCCCACGAGGTGCGCGCCGAGTTCGAGGACCTCTGCCACCGCGCCCCGAACGAGCCCGGCTTCCACGCGATGGCGGCGTTCCTCGCGATCATCGACGACCAGATGACCACGGCGCTCGATCACATCGACGCAGCGCTGGCGCTCGAGTCGACCCCGCATCCACGGGCCCGGATGCTTCTCTACCGCTCGCGGGTGCTCGAGGTGCTCGGTCGGTCGTCGGAGGCCGCCGAGTCGCGCTCCGAGCTCGCGGCGATGACCGATCCGCTCACCGCGCACGAGCGCACAGCAGCCGCGAAGGAGGCGACCAAACCGATGTCGCGCCGAATGCTCCGCCTGATCACCCCCGACCTCTTCAACCTGGACGCGCACCACTGATGGCCGGGCGGTCGTCACTCCGTCTGGCGACACTCGCGTTCGCCGTTGCACTCTCGGCGGCGTGCGTGCCCGACGGCACGACTCCGACCGACCCGACGTCGACCACGACCAGCACGTCGACGCCCACCACCGCGCCGACGACCACGACGACGACGTCGACCACCACCAGCACCACGACGACGACCGCCCCCGATCGCTGCGCAGCACGCGGCCCCGGCGTCGACCTCCACGCCTGTAACCTCACCGGAGCGAACCTGGCCTGGCTCGACCTGACGGGTGCGAACTTCACCGACGCCACGCTCACCAATGCCGACCTCACGGGCGCCCACCTCACCGGCACCACCCTCACGCGAGCGGTGCTCGCCGGCGCGTCGCTGCTCGCGGTGACCTCGGGCGGCATCGTCGGCGTGCCCGCCTCGCTCCCCGCCCTCACGGTGCTGGGGCACGGCTATCTCGTCGGGCGGACGGCGCAGCTCGGCGGTGCCGACCTGTCGGGCCTCGACCTCCGAGCGGCGAGCCTCGCCGACGCCACGCTCACCGGCGCCAACCTCTCGTCGACCGATCTCACCGGTGTGGACGCGCACGGCTCGGTGCTCACGGGAGCGACCGTGACCGGCACGAAGTTCGCCGGAGCGACACTCACCGGCGTGGTGTCCGGCGGCCTCGTCGGGACGCCGTCCTCACTCCCCTCGACCGCCTGGCGCCTCATCGCCGGATACCTCGTGGGGCCGGGCGCCTTCCTCGGTCACGCTCAGCTGCACGGCGCGAACCTGTCGGGCCTCGACCTCACCGGGACGTTCTTCGAGAGCACCGACCTGAGCAGCGCCAATCTGTCCGGCTCGAACTTCACCGGCGACCAGTTCAACGGCGCCAACGTCGCGGGGGCGAACATGGCTTCGGCCAATCTGACGAACACGAACTTCGGCGGGGTGACCGGCACGCCGTCGACGCTCACGGGCATCGTGTACTCCAACACCATCTGCCCGAACCACACGGTGGTCCCGCCCGGCACCTGCTGGTGACGGTCGTCAGACGCCGGACGGCACCGGCGCGCCGCGACGACGGCGTCGCAGCATCCTGAGCGCCCAGAGCGGGAGACCGACGAGCAGGGCGAACGGCAGCAGGTAGCCGAGGCCCGCACCCGCGACTCGGAGCACGCGCACGAGCCAGTCGACCCCGGTCGCCAACGCGGAGCCGAAGCCGGGCACGCTGCGGAGCGGGTCGCCGGGCGTCGGCGCCTTCACCGGGACCGGCTTCTCGGCCAGCGTGAGATCGACGGTGGCGAGCAGCACCTGGTCGTTGAGAACACGCCGCTGACCGACGAGCTGTTCGAGCTCCGTCTCGCCGGGTGAGCTCGGCTTCGATGCCGGCGAGCTCGTTCACGTTCTTGGTGTCGTCGAGGAACGCTCGCACCCGATCGACGCTCTTCTGCGCCGAGACGATCCGAGCGTCGAGATCGACGCCCTGCGCCGTGACGTCCTCGGTCGTGACGTTGCGGTGCTGCACGCGGCCGAGCCCGGCGAGGTCGGCGAGCAGCGGACGGAACTCGGCGGCCGGCACCTTCAGCGTGAGCGTGGCCGAGCGATCGGTCCCACCGGAGTCCTGCTGGCCGAACACGAACCCGCCGTGACGAGCCACCACGCGTTCGGCGTCGCTCACGGCCGACGGCACCCGCTTCGCGACCACGGTGAGGTCGGCGGTGTACACGAGCTCGCGGGTCGACACCGCGAGCTCGGCGACGCCGGTCGGCTGTGCGGCCTTGGTGGCGGTCGCCGCGCCGTCGGCAGCGCCGCCGCCCGCTCGCGTCGGCCGCAGCAGCGCCGGCAGCGGGACCGGATCGGGCCACGGCATCCGTCTTCGAGTCGGAGCTCGAACACGCGGGCGCGACCAACGCCAGCCCCACGACCGTGCCCACCGTCAACCACTGCCGTCCGTTCATCCCGCACCCCGTTCCTGTCGTCGGATCAAGCTGTCGATAGGACGTCTCGACGATCGGATCGGTTCCCCACCCGTGTTCCCACGGCTCCCCGCTCCGCCCGCCGGGCCCCCTCGGGCGACCGTACTGGGGATGATTCTCACTCCGGGCGGCGGGCGCTGGGGGCGTTCACAGCTAGCATGACGGCCGTTCTGCGGGTGTAGCTCAATGGCTAGAGTCCCTGCCTTCCAAGCAGGCTATGCGGGTTCGATTCCCGTCACCCGCTCCGCTGTATTACTGGGGTCTTTCCAACCAGGACCACCCATCGTGCCCACTGCGTGCCCAATGGGTACGGAGACGCACTTCGGTTGGCCTCGTGCCCGCCGGATTCGGAAGCGTTCGAAAGCTCCCTTCGAACCGTTGGCAAGCGCGATACACCGACCCACGAACCGGCGACCGGCGAACAGCCGACGACACGTTCAAACGGAAGTCCGAGGCCCAGGCGTTCCTTGCGAGAGTCCGTGCCGACCTCGATCGGGGACTCGCTCACGACTACTCCGCCGGGAAGCTGCGGCTGGGCGACTGGTGCGATCAGTGGCTGGCCGGACGCTCGGACATTCGACCGAGAACATTCGAGGTGTCGGCTTCGTGCGAGTTACAGATGTCGGCGTAAGACACGGATGGGTGGGTCAGTTCGAACGCCGGTAGTGGGTCAGTTTGAATTGAGGGCCTGATCGACGAGCGCGAGAAGGTCGTTCAAATCGTCGCTGATGGTGAGGTCCGACACGTCCGGAATCAGCGCGTTCCGATCGACCGCGACGGCGTAGGCAATCTCCAACCCACCCCAGGCTTCGATGAACGTTTCCTTCCATTCATCGGTGGCCTGTTCAAGCTCGTACAGCAAGGCTTCCAGGTCGTTGACCAACTGATGTAGGTCGATGCGACCTGACCGGAATCCGACCAGCCGCTCACGCATGAGGACGAGTTGCCGTCGCTCACGGTCATCAATATCGGCCACCAGATCAGTCAAGCAGGTCAGCGATCGGCGGGTCGTGGGTCATCTTGAATCTGGGAGTCGCGACAGGTCGTGAGCGCGAAGGATTGACGATGCGGCGTGGATCACGCTGCGCACACTCTCGGCCGTGCCGTCCCACGGCGTGAAGAAGTCGTCGGGGATCACGTTGCCGTTGCCCCTCTCGTCGATGATGAACCGAGCAGTCAGAACGTCGCCGCCATCCGTGAGGAACGTTCCCGTAACCGTGTGATCCTTGTTTACGACGAGCGAATCGAGTCGGGTCACGCGCAGCCGTTGCGGTTCAGTCACGCTGACGATTCTCGCGTGGCTCAACCGAGCGCGTCGGCGATCCGCATCGCTCAGCGTTGGAGGGGTTGCTCGACGTCTGCGCTGGTTCAGTCCGAGAAGATACGGGGTCGCCCCTGCTCGACGAGGAAACGTGACCTCGCACTGACTCGGGCGTCCTGCGCAGATCTTCCGCGGCCGTACTTCGGGGCGAACGGCTGAGGGTTGTCGCCGGTGCTGTGGTGAAGGTCGGCCCACCAGTAGCCATCTGCCTCGTTGCAGCGGAGGACGAAGCCCATCCCACCAAAGAACTCGTCGGGGTCATCCGGCATCGGCGTCGGTCGAACAGTTCCGCTGTCTGAGGTTTTCGGGTTCGTTCTGTGCACCTGGCGAACACAACGAACCCCAAAAACCTGAGTTGGGGGCGAGTCAGTCGCTGGAGTGGCTGGAGTCGCCAGGCGCGTTCGCTGCGTCGGAGTTGTCCGACGTCGACTCGCGGTCCTCGAGGCCGACGGATGCGCGCAGCTCGCGCACGTCGTGGTCGGTGGCCGCGTCCGGATGAGTCGAACCGACGGTCGTCATCAGGGCCGCGAGCCCCTCGGCGATCGCGTTCAGCTTGTGCTGCGTCGCCTGATCGTTGCGGGTCTGACTGTTCTGCAGCAGCGCGACGAGCAGGAAGGTGATGATCGTCGTGGTCGTGTTGATCTCGAGCTGGTACTTGTCGTCGAGAAACGCCGACGCGCTCCCCTTCAGCACGATCGTGAGGACGCCCTGGGTGAGCCAGGCCACGACCAGACCGATGCAGAACGCGAAGAAGGGCGCTCGACTGGCGAGGTGGGCAGCTCCACCGGCGAAGCGGTCGAAGAACCCGACCCGGCTCGACACATCGGTCGGTTCCAACGGTGCTTTCCGTTCGCTCATGTCCCCCATCTACCCGAACGGGTGGGGCGCCAATCGTCGCCGGGCGCACGCGACGGTGCCCGCCGGCGAACCGGCGGGCACCGCTGCTGCAATCGGGTTGTCTCGCAGGCGGGCTCCTACGAGCGAGGGATCAGCACCCGATCGATCACGTGGATCACGCCGTTGGAGGCGTCGATGTCGGCCTTCGTGACGTGCGCCGTGCCGTTCACCGTGACCCGACCGTTGCGGTACTTCCGCACGACGATCTTGTGACCGTTGAGGGTGGTGACGACGTTGCGGCCACGCTTGAGCTGCGTGGAGAAGACCTCGCCGGACACCACGTGGTACTTGAGGATCGAGGCCAGCTTGGCCGGGTTGGCGAGCAGCTTCTCCGGCGTCGTGTGCAGGCGACGGATCAGCGTCTTGAAGGCACGGTCCGTCGGGGCGAACACCGTGTAGGGGCCGGGGGCCTTCAGCGCGTCGACCAGGCCGGCAGCCTGCGCTGCAGCGAGCAGCGTGCCGAACGAGCCCGCTGCTGCAGCGGTGTCGACGATGTCGGGCTGGGCCGGAGCCGGCGTCGGGGGCAGGAGCACCTGGTCGATCACGTGGATCACGCCGTTGGTGGCCTGCACGTCAGGGGTGGTCACGGTGGCCGTGCCGTTGATGGTGACCTTGCCGTCCTTCGGGATGATCAGTAGCTGCTGGCCCTCCAGCGTCACCGGGCCGAGGGGGCCGGTGATCGCGCTCGACGGCACCGCACCCGAGAGCACGTGGTACTTGAGCACCTTGGTGAGCAGCGGCACGTCGGCGAGGAGCTCCGCCTTCGTCTTGCCGAGCTTGGTGAGCAGCGCACCGAACGCAGCGTCGGTCGGGGCGAAGACGGTGAACGGGCCGGGACCCTGAAGCGCACTCACCAGGCCGGCGGCCTGGGCCGCCTCGAGCAGCACCGTGAACTGGCCGGCCGACTGGGCCGAGGCGACGATGTCGCCCGTCGGTGCTGCCGCCGCGCTCGCCGCCTCGCTCATCGTCGAGGTGGCGAACACTCCGAACGCCAGCGTCGCCGCCAGCAGTCGCAAGGTCCTTCTTCCTGCTCTCATGTGTGCGCTCCTGTCGCTCGAATCGCCCTCCCACCGTGGGTGGACTGATGAGGCTTTCGAACGGGGGATGCGAAACGGATTCGCGATTCGCGAATTTTTCCGTCAGCTGAGCGTGCCGCGCATGAGGCTGTGGCCGGAGTGGTGGTGGTCACCGTCGTTCGGTTCGAGGGAGATGTCGACGATCGGGTGGGTCGCCGGATCGATCGATCGGGGCACCGTCACGACCTCGCTGCCGGCGACCACACCGAGCGAGCGCGGGTCGCTCACGCCCTTGTCGATCAGCCAGAGCTCGTAGCTCTCGCCGTCGGGAGCGGGCGGCATGTCGGTCGCGTCGACCTCGAGGCGCGTGGTTCCGTCCCGCGTGATCAGCCGCGCCGACGCAGCCGTGGACCCGAGCGGTTCCAGCTGGCGCAACGTCGCCTTGGCGACCACCCGCTCCTCGGGGCCGCCGGCCTGCACGAGCACCGCAGCTGCGACGACGACCGCCACGACGATGGCGGCGGCGGCGGCCAGGTAGGTCGTGCGGTGAGCGCGAAGGTGGGCGCGGCGGCGCGCACCGAGATCGGTCACGACCTCGGGCGGACGATCGGCCGTCGGCGCGGCGCCGGGGTTGTCATCGGCGTCGTCGGCGGCGATCCGGGCCGACAGCGCATCCCAGATCGCGGGCGGCGGCTCATGCCGCGCGAAGTCCTCCTCCTCGAGGGCCGCCATCAGTCGCTCGACGCGTTGCCGATCCCGGGGATCGGTGAGATCGTCAGGTTCGAGCGGCATGATCGAAGCCCTCCAGGTGGCGGCGAAGGCGCTCGAGCCCTCGCCGGATGTCGCTCTTCACGGTACCGAGCGGGAGGCCGTACCTCTCCGCGATCTGGGTGTGCGTCAGGTCGTCGAAGAAGGCGTGCTGCACCAGCTGCCGCGATCGTTCGGGCAGCGCCTGCAACGCCTCGGCGATCACCATCCGCTGCGCCATGTCCTCGACGGCTGCGGACTCGGCGCCGAGCTCCGCCTCCTGCGCCGACTCGGGGGCGAGCGGGTTACGCCGCTCCACGCGGTACAGGTCGATGATCTTGAAGCGGGCAATCCCGACCAGCCAGCCGGCGAGCGAGCCCGACTCGGGACGGAACCGCTCGCGCGACCTCCATGCGGCGAAGAACACCTCCTGGGTCACGTCCGCCGCGCGCTCGGGGCCGAGCGTCCTCCGGCACAACGAGTACACCAGCGAGCCGTGCTCCCGGTAGACGTCCTCCATCGCCGTACGGTCGCCACGACGGAACCGCTCCTCGAGCGGAACGTTCGTGTCCTCCCGCACGACGACCACCCGGTCGCTCACGGTCGGCCCTTCGAGCAGGCACGTCGACATACCCGTGTCATCGGACGACGACCTCCATTCGGATGCACACACCAACGCATCGGAGCGGCCCGGCATCAGGCAGCCGGCGCCGGGCCTGCCGAATGCCGTTCGCCGAGCTCACGACGGAGCCCGGCGGCGGCACGGTCGCCGATGCGACCGAACACGAGGCCGAGCACCGGATTGCCGACGACGAGCAGTCCCTTCAGGGAGAGCTGTGCGTCGTACGTCACGGTGCAGCCACCGTCCGATGCGGGCTCGAAGGTCATCACGTCGATCGAACGCAGGGTGCCCGTCTCCGCTCGCACCTCGACGCGCTTCGGCGCGTCGATGGCAACGATCTCGTAGCGGAGCGTGAGGTCGCGGCCCACGCCGCCGACGGTCACGTCGAACGCCGAGCCGATGGCCGCGCCCTTGCCAGCGACGCGCACCGAGCGCTTCACCCCCGGGTCCCAGTCGGCGAAGTGCTCGAGGTCGCTCAGGTAGTCGAAGGCCTGCCGTGCGGTCCACGGCGACCGGACTGAGGTGCGGTAGCGGGGCATCTGGTTCTCCGTCGTCGGTTCGCGTGCATCGGTGCGATCACTCGCCCACCGTGCTTCGGAGCCGACACGCGTGCCGGATTGGATGCCGACAACAGTTTGTTCGGTGTCCGCTGAGACCGTCCCGGAACGCGAACGGGGCCCGCGCCGAGCGAGGGCCCCTTCCGTTGGCTCACGGCGGATGGCCGTGCCGATTGCTGGCCGGATCAGCTCGCAGCGACCGCCGGTTCGGCCGCGGGACGCTCGGTACTCGCCGCATCCAGCGCGCTCGGCTGCGTCGGTGCGGTGGCGATGCTGATCTTGCGCGGCTTGGCGCGCTCGGAAATGGGGATGCGCAGCACCAGCACGCCTGCGTCGTAGCCGGCGCGAACGTGCTCGGTGTCGAGCGTGTCGCCCAGGATGATCTGACGGCTGAACACGCCGCGAGGCCGCTCGGCCGCCACGTACTCGTGCTGGCCGTCGGGCTGGGGACGCTCGGCCCGCACGGTGAGCACGTTGCGCTCCACGTCGATGTCGATCGAGTCGGCGCTGACACCCGGAAGGTCGAGCTCGACGACGAACTCCTCGCCGTCACGCCAGGCGTCCATCGCCATGGCCGACGGTCGTGCCGTGGTGCCCATGAGCTGCTGCGTGAGCCGGTCGAGATCTCGAAAGGGATCGGTGCGCATCAACATTGTTCGTTGCCTCCTGTCGTTCACTCGTGGGTGGTGGTGCCGCAGCCACTCATTGCAGATCTGTTGTGACTGCCATAGATTTAGGATACTTATGACCATCCCATCTGACAACGGGTTCGGAGGAGAAAATGCCGCTCAACGCTGAGGAGGATCCCAGCCGGGGCCTGTACGGCATCTCCGTCGCGGCCGAGCTCGTGGGCAACGGCGAGCAGAACATCCGGCTGTACGAACGCCGCGGCCTGCTCACGCCCGAACGGTCGGTCGGGGGCACGCGGCGCTACAGCGACAACGATCTCGTCCGACTCCGTCGAATCGCCGACCTCCTCGGCGAAGGCCTCAACCTCGCCGGCGTCGGACGGGTGCTCGAGCTCGAGGAGGAGAACCGCGTGCTGCTCGAACGACTCAACGCTGCCGGCGTCGCGCCACGACGAACTCGGTCGACGAAACCGCAGCGCGACGGGCGGTCGAGCCGCTGACCGACCGGTCAGCCGGGTAGGCCGACGGGAACACGACGTCGCAGAACGAGCCGATCATGCGAGCACCGAGCGGGCCCGTGGGCAGCCTCGCTCCTGCGGCGATCGACACCGACCCGAGCGCGAGCTCGATGAAGCGCTGCTCGCCATCGGGCTCCCCCACGAGCACTGCGGCTGCCGACTCCTGTGCAGCGGCCAGGCTCTCCTGATGTGCCGCCCAGAAGGAGTTGCGTCGGGCGACGGCCGACGACGACGCCCAGTGGCGCCGCCACGCGTGGACCGACGGCGGGACGCTGCCCATTGGCGCGGCCTCGCGCGAATCGAGGATGTCGACGATCAGCAGCCCGTTCACCTCACGCCACCAGGGTGATCCGTCGAGGTCGACGACGCGCTCCGACGAGGTGACCCACTCCTGGAACCGCAGGAGGCCGAGGAACTCGCGATGGATCTCGACGAGTCCTGCCAGCACCCGGAGCCGCTCCCCTGCCGCCATCGCCCGGGCGCGCTCCGTCCGTCGGTCGACCGGTCCGCTCGACATCACTCGTCAGCGACCGCGGCAGGCGAAACCCGCCGTGAGGATCATGGGCCGGAGGGTAGCGTGCGCGGCATGCGAACGATCGGGCTGCTGGGCGGGATGAGCTGGGTGTCCACCGAGCACTACTACCGACTCATCAACAGCGACGTGGCGGAACGGCTCGGTGGTGAGCACTGTGCCGCACTCACGCTGTGGCAGAGCGACTTCGCCCACCTGGCCGAGCTCCAGCGCACCGGCCGGTGGGACGTCGCCGGCGACCTGCTCGCTTCCGGCGCCACCTCGCTCGTCGCCGCCGGCGCCGAGGTGATCGCCATCTGCGCGAACACGATGCACCTGGTTGCCGACGCCGTGCAGGACGCAATCGGCGAACGACAGCTCGTCCACATCGTCGACGTCCTCCGCGACGAGTGCCTGCGTCGCGGCGTCGGCACGCTCGGCCTCCTCGGCACGGCGTACACGATGGAGTCGCCCGACCTGTTCCCGCCGAAGCTCGCCGCTGCCGACATCGGGGTGCTCACGCCCGACGCCGACGATCGGGCACTCGTGCAGCGGATCACCTTCGAGGAGCTCGTCCGCGACGTCGTCAGCGACGAGTCGCGCGCCGCGTTCCGGCGGATCGCCACGTCGATGATCGACGCCGGCGCCGACGGCATCGCCCTCGCCTGCACCGAGCACGGTCTGCTGCTGGGCGACGGTGACCTCCCCGTTCCGGTGCTCGACTCCGCGGCGCTGCACGCGACCGCCATCGTCGACGCGGCCCTCGCCGCGTGATGCCTCAGTAGATCGTCTGACGGATTCGTTCGGGGTACGCGTCGTCGTACGCCTTGCCGTCGAACTCGCCGGCCGTGATGGCCGACATGATCTGCCCGACGGAGGGAAGGTCGGCGGCGTCGCGGAACGTCTCGGGGTCCCAGATGTTCGAGCGGATCAGCGCCTTCGGGCACTGCGTGAACACCGACTCGATCGTCACGACGATCACCGTCGTCGGCAGCTTGTCGCCCATGGCGAAGCTCTGGCGGAGCTCCTCGTCGTCGGTCAGGACCGCTGTGCCGTTGACCCGCAGCGTGGTGCCGAGACCGGGGATCAGGAACAGGAGCGCGATGCGCGGATCGACCACGAGGTTGTGCAACGTGTCGAGGCGGTTGTTGCCACGGCGGTCGGGCATCAGCAGGGTGCGCTCGTCGCGCACCCGCACGAACCCTGCGGGATCGCCGCGGGGTGAGCAGTCGAGGCCGCCGGGCCCGGCGGACGCCACGAGGACGAACGGCGACGCCTCGATGTAGGCGCGGGTCTCGTCGATGAGGTGGTCGAGCTCCTTGGTGATCGAGGCCGGCACCGGCTCCCCGTAGAGCGCTTCGAGCTGTTCGATCGTGGTCACGTCGGCCATGCGCCGACCGTACCGCCGTCCCGCTCCGGCGTCGCTCGCTTTACCAGGTGACGTCGTCGCAGCCGGTGTGGTCGTCCGGCTCGACCTGCAGTGTGGCGTGATGGAGGCCGTGCCGCTCACCGAGGATCTGGCGCGCCCGATCGAGCACGGCGTGGCTGTCGACTGCGGCCGACGTCATGAGATGCGCGGTGAGCACCTCCATGTCGGAGGTGAGGGTCCACACGTGGAGGTCGTGCACGTCGACCACGCCGTCGATGCCGCGGAGGTCGGCGGAGACCGCGTCGAGGTCGACCGACTCCGGCGCCACCTGCAGCAGCACCCGCAGCGCCTCCCGACCGAGGCGCCAGGCACGGGGAAGGATGAAGAGGCCGATGGCCGCACCGATCGCCGGGTCGACCCATGCCCACCCGGTGGCCCACATCACCGCGGCGCCGACGATGACGCCGAGCGAGCCGAGCGCGTCCGAGATCACCTCCACGTACGCGCCCTCGACGTTGAGCGACTCCTTCGCGCCGGCGCGCAGGAGGAGGAACGAGGCGATGTTCACCGCGAGGCCGATGACCCCGACCACGAGCACCGGCACCGACGCGATGTGCGGCGGCTCGGAGAGACGCTGCGCCGCCTCGTAGAAGACGTAGCCGGCGACACCGAACAGCAGCAGGGCGTTCGCGAGCGCGGCGAGGATCTCGAGCCGGTACACGCCGAAGGTGTTGTGGAGACGGGTGCTCTCCCGCGACGCGAGGCGGATCGCGGTGAGCGCCATGCCGAGGCCGAGGACGTCGGTCGCCATATGGCCGGCGTCGGACAGCAGCGCCAGCGAGTGGGTCGCGATGCCGGTGACGACCTGCACGACGAGGAAGGCAGCGGTGAGGCCGAGCGCGATCGTGAGTGGCCGCTGGTGGCGGGCACCGGCACGCATCGCGGCAGCGCCGTGGTTGTGGGAATGACTGTGCGAGTGACCGTGCGACCGGCCGTGGTCGTGGTCGTGCGCCATGTCAGTTGCTGTTGCGCATTGCTTCGGCGGCGTTGGTGAAGTACTGCCACATGATGGCGTCGAGCGCGGGATCGACATCCATGGCGTCGAGCGCTCCGCGCATGGCGGCCAGCCAGCGGTCGCGGCCCGCCGGGTCGACGACGAACGGCGCGTGCCGCATGCGCAACCGGGGATGGCCGCGCTCGTCGGAGTAGGTGGTGGGACCACCCCAGTACTGGATGAGGAAGAGCGCCAGCCGCTCGCGGGCCGGGCCCAGATCCTCCGGATCCGGGTACAGCGCGAGGAGCGCCTCGTCGGCCTCGACGTGCTCGTAGAAGTGGTCGACGAGAGCGACGAAGAACGGCTCGCCCCCGACGGCGTCGAACACCGTCGGCTCGGGGGTGCGACAGGTGGGCCGAGGGGGCTGATCGCCGTGAGCTACCGCCGGCCGGCGCCCGCCCCGGCAGCTGCTTGTAGCCCACCATGATCTGCTCCACCCACCACTGCGGCGCCGCGTTCATGATCACACCGAGGTCGAAGTAGTCCCACCACCGGTCAACCTTGCCGTTCGAGATCTCCATCACCGAGCAGAAGCGCAGCAGGACCGACTCACCGGTGTGCCAGAACCACTCCTCGTTGTGCTCGGTCACCACGAGGTTGCCCGATGCGACCATGTGGCCGTCGTGAAGCACGTAGTTCTCGAGCGGCTCGAGCCCGAGCCGAAGGCGGGCCGCCGTCTCCGCCGGACCGAACGCACCCTCCTCCGCGTCGATCACCGGCACGTCGATGTAGTGGCCGCGCTCGCTCATGAACGCGCCGACCGCGTCGAAGTCGCGGCGGCCGAGCGCCTCCCAGAATCGGTTCACCAACGCGACGTTCGCCGCCACCTGCTCGTCGGACACGACACTCCCCCTTCGTCGGGCGAGAGTCCACCACCGCGCCGTCGGACACGCAACCGCTCGCGGGGCCACCCCTACACTGGTCCGGCCAGCCTCCGTAGCTCAGGGGATAGAGCGAGTCACTTCTAATGACCAGGCCGCAGGTTCGATTCCTGCCGGGGGCACCCACGCGAACCAGATGACCAGCTAGAAAGCTATTGACATTAGCTTTCTAGCTAGTCATCATAGCCACATGACTTCATCAGGTACCGCTCCTGCCGGTGAGACCGTCTACCTGGCCCGTCCGGAGGGACGGATCGGCTACGAGGTGGCGGGACAGGGCCCCCTTGTTGTGCTGGTGCCGGGAATGGGCGACCTTCGTTCGACCTATCGATTCCTCGCCCCGATGCTTGTCGCCGAGGGCTACAGGGTTGCGTCTGTGGATCTGCGTGGCCACGGCGACAGCGACACCACCTTCGAGTCGTACGGTGATGAGCCGACATCCCGCGACATCGTTGCGCTCATCGACGAGCTGGGCGGGCCGGCGGTCGTCGTCGGGAACTCGATGAGCGCAGGATCCGCGGTGATCGCGGCGGCGCAGCGGCCGGAGTTGGTGAGCGGTCTCGTCCTCATCGGACCATTTGTCCGCAACGGAGCGGTCACCGCCGTTCAGAAGCTCATGTTGCGCGCCGCGATGGCGCCGCTGTGGGCCGCAGCCTCCTGGAAGGCGTACATGCCCAAGCTGTACGCAGGCGAGCGCCCCGCCGACTTCGACGAACACCGCGCTCATGTGGTGGCCAGTCTGCGGCGCCCCAGCTACCGCAAAGCGTTCTCACTCACCACCCGCACCAACCACGACCCCGCCGAGGCGTGCCTCTCCATGGCGGCCGGACCCTCGCTGGTCGTGATGGGCGAACACGATCCCGACTTCCCCGATCCTGCGGCCGAAGCGTCATGGATCGCTGAGGCCCTCGGGGGCGAGGTCCTGATGGTCCCAGACGCGGGCCACTACCCGCACTCACAGCAGCCGGGCATCGTGACGCCCGCAGTCGTGAAGTTTCTCGAGGCGGTGCGTGCTCATGCCTAGGGCCGGTCTCACGAACGCCATCGTGGTCGAGGCCGCCGAGGCGATGATCGACGAGCCCGACTCCGGCCCGCTCACCCTGGCCGCCCTCGCCGCACGCCTCGGCGTCAAGCAACCATCGCTGTACAAGCACATCGACGGCATGGATGACCTTCGTCGCAGCATCACTGTGCGCGCCAAGCACGAACTGGCCACAGTGATGGCACGCTCGGCCGTCGGCAAAGTCGGCGCCGACGCTGTCACGGCGATGTCGCACGGCTGGCGGAATTGGGCCGCCGCCCATCCCGGTCGTTACGCCGCCACCGTTGCGGCACCCGCCGATGGAGACGCAGAGGACCAAGCCGCCAGCTTCGAGATCATCAATGTCGCCCTCGAGGTCGTGTCCAGCTTTGGGTTGGACGGCGACGACGTGGTGGACGCGATCCGTGCTTTGAGAACGGTGCTCCATGGCTTCGTCATGCTGGAGGTCGGGGGCGCGTTCCACTTGCCGGCAGACATGGACCGAAGCTTCGATCGGCTTCTCGCAGTGCTGGTCGCCGGCTTCGAGGACTGGTCCACGCCGTGACCGCCGCACTCCCCACCGTCGACCCGGGTTCCCAGATCTCGGGAGCCGTCCAGGGCGCGCCGCGACTGTGGTTACGACTCGAAGCCGCAACCCTGTTGGTCGGCTCACTCATCGCCTACGCGGAGATCGGCTTCAGCTGGTGGCTCGTTGCCATCGTTGTCCTGCTCCCGGATCTGTTCATGGTCGGGTACCTCGGCGGAACTCGCCTCGGGGCTGTCCTGTACAACGTCGCTCACGCCATCCCCGTACCTGCCGTGCTGGTCGCTGCCGGCTGGTGGCAGCACTGGCCGTCACTGATCGCCATCGCCTTGGTCTGGTTCGCCCACATCGGTCTCGACCGGTTGATGGGCTACGGCCTGAAGTACGCCGACCACTTCCAGCACACCCATCTCGGCTGGATCGGACACCGCTCCGACCCCTGACCTCCCCGCAACAGGGCACCGACGCGAGTGCGGAAACACCTCGCCTCGTCAGACCTTCGGTCGGGCGACGTCGGCGCACACCGGAGCCTCGTGTGCCCGGTGGGTGCTGAACCGACCCAGCGCGGCGGTGAGGATGTCGTCGGCGTGTCGCCCGAGTTGGTGCAACGGACGGTTGCGGTGGATTCGGGTTCCGAGGTCGACCTGGGCGATGGCGCTCGCCGAGTGTGCGGCGGCGACGTCGATGAGCAGGCCGATCTCGACGCCGTAGCCGTCAGCCAGTTCGATCCCGTCGAGCGCGCGACGGCGCACGGCATACTCCCCGGCAAGCGGTTGATCGAGGTCGGCGAGGTCGGGAGCACAGTGGCGAAGCAGCGGCCGCGCCAAGATCGCGTTCACCCGACCGCCTTCACCGTCGACCCCGCGGCACGGGCGCTCGTAGGTGGCTTTCGAGAGCACATAGCGATCGTCGACGAGAAGTGGGCCCAGGAGGCCGGTCACGAAATGAGCATCGAAGTCGCGCACGTCGGCGTCCAGGAACACGATCACGTCGCCGTCGGTCGCCTCGATCGCGGTCCTGAGCGCGCCACCCTTCCCGATGGGCTCGCCAGGAGCGGCTCCCGACGCCGGGATGACGCGCGCACCGCAGTCGGCGGCGATGGCCGCGGTCCGGTCGACCGATCCGTCATCGATGACGAGCAGGTCGTCCACGAGCCGGGCGTCGCGCATGAGTCGTCGGCGAATGGACGAGACGACTCCGGCCACGGTCTCGGCCTCGTCGTGGGCGGGGATGCACACGCTGATGGTCGTCGGGCCCTTGCGATCGAGCAGCAGTGCGATCGGGAAGTCGGTGTGCAGATAGGAGTCGATCATCGGGACGATTCCACCCGGCTAGGCGAACGGGGAGGTCGTCAGCGCCAGGAACTCCTGACGAGATCGGGCGTCGGTTCGCAGCAGGCCGGTGAGCGAGGAGGTCGTGGTGCGCGATCGTGACGATCTGACACCTCGGACCGACATGCACATGTGCTCGGCCTCGAGCACGACACCGACGCCCTTCGGGCCGAGCTGGCCGTGGATGAAGTCGGCGATCTGGACGGTCAGGCGTTCCTGCACCTGCGGCCGTCGGGAGAACAGCTCGACGATGCGAGCGAGCTTGGACAGCCCGACGATCCGCTCGCCGGGCAGGTAGCCGACGTGGGCGACGCCGACGAACGGAAGCAGGTGGTGTTCGCAGAGCGAGGTGAACCGGATGTCGCGGGCGAGCACCAGTTCGTCGTACGCCTCGTCGTTCGGGAAGGTCGTGAGGTGGAACGGCCGGGGCGTGAGTTGCTCGGCGAGGGCGGTCGCGACGCGTCGTGGCGTATCTGCCAGGCCGGGTCGCCCGAGATCCATACCCAGCGCGACGAGGAGATCGCCCGCTGCCTCGATCGCCGCCGGGAGGTCGACGCCGGGTCTCGGATCGAACGGGTCGTCGATGTCGTGTGGGATGCTCACCGCATCGTGGTCGAGGTGCGGCATCACTCAGTGGTCTCCGGGGCGGACGTCGGTCTCCGAGGCGTGCCAGACGGGGCTGTCACCGGCGGTCTCGACGTTGAAGCCGTAGTCGAACACCAGGCTTCCGCCGTACGTGGCTCCCCACGACACGAGGGCTGCGATCGCGACCGAGAGCACCGCCAGCCCGATCGGGGTCGATCCGCCCGATCCGTAGCGTGCCAACCGGATCGCGATGTCGACCAGCGTGGCCAGGGTGACGGTGACCATGATCGTGGCGTGCGTGTTGGCGGTGCGGCGAGCTTGCGTTCCGGGTTCGGACGAGCGGAGCCAGTCGACGAATCCCGTGACGGCAGCGAGTACCGACACGGCGGCACCACCGATGAAGGCATAGGTGGCGGCACGACCGACGTCTTGTGCCCAGGCGTGGTGTCGACCGGCCACCGAGATGACGTCGAACGCTGCGGCGAGCACGTAGGCGCCGATGGGCACATCGGTCAACGGCGGGTGGAGCGGCTTCCCGGCCCAACCTCGCAGGCCCTTGAACGTGCGGCCCTTGAGTGTGATCGCTGGTCGAACCGAGAATCGTCGCATGGTGGCTCCTGACGTCGTCGTGGTGTTGGCTTCCACTGATCAAAGTCCCACTCGCTTCTAAAGTCAAGATTGACGATTATAGAGAGACCATGATGCCCGATCCCAAACCGCCGAGCGGCGACCCGCTCGATCAGGTCGCCGCCCTGTCCGATCCCGTCCGGCGACGGCTGTACGACTTCGTGCTGACCTCCGAACGGGCGGTCGGTCGCGACGAGGCGGCTGAGGCGTTGGAGGTCGGCCGGTCCGTCGCTGCGTACCATCTCGATCACCTCGTCGAGCATGGGTTGCTCGACGTCCGCTTCGAGCGCCGGACCGGCCGCACCGGGCCCGGAGCCGGCCGTCCAGCAAAGCTGTACGCGGTCTCGCTCGACGAGGTCACCGTGCAGATCCCTCCTCGAGACGACACGCTGCTCGCTCGACTCCTCGCCACCGCAGTCGAGACGGACAGCAGCGGCGCAGCACGCGACGCGCTCCGAGTAGCCACCCGGTTGGAAGGGGCGGCGTTGGCCGCCGGGCTGGACGAGGTCAGCGTCGAGACGTTCGTCGATCGCCTCGAACATCGCGGCTACGCGCCGATGGTCGCGCAGGAAGGGATTCGACTCCGGAACTGCCCGTTCCACCACCTCGTCGATGACCATCTGGATCTGGTCTGCACCTTGAACTGCGACCTCCTCGGCGCCGCCGTCGAGGCCGCAGAGCTCGACCTCGCCGCAGAGCTCGATCCGCAACCCGGCCATTGCTGCGTCGTCCTGCGAAATCGCCGACGGTCGGAGCCCACAGCGCGGGACGCCGGGTGAGCCGGGTGCGACCCACCACGCAGCGCCAACCTCGCGATGGACGTCGATGACAGCACCGCCTGTGGCGCCCGCTGGGCCAATTCGTTTGTCGGGGTCTCGGCCCACCAGCAGACTTCGTGGATGAGCGAGTGGACCGCCGGCGACTTCGACTACGACCGACTCGGAGCGGGCTACACGCACGTCCGGCGCCCCGACCCTCGCATCGCTGATCAGATCCACGACGCCTTGGGAGACGCACGAACCGTCCTCAACGTGGGCGCCGGGGCAGGTTCCTACGAACCGAGAGACCGCTTGGTCGCCGCAGTCGAACCATCGGCCACGATGCGCGCCCAGCGCCCGCTCGACCTCCCACCCGCCATCGATGCCATCGCCCAGCAGCTGCCGTTCGACGACGACGCGTTCGACGCGTCCATGACCGTCCTCAGCGTGCACCACTGGCCCGACCCCGACGCGGGCCTGCGCGAGATGCGGCGCGTCACGACGGGACCGGTCGTGGTGTTCACCTTCGACGGCGATGCCCTCGCCGACTTCTGGCTCGACGACTACGCACCCGAACTGATCGCCGTCGAACGGCGGCGGTACCCGGCGCTCTCGAGGATCGTCGACGCGCTCGGCGGCGAGTGCGTGGTCCGTCCCGTAGAGATCCCCTTCGACTGCACCGACGGATTCGGCGACGCCTTCTACGGTCGGCCGGAAGCGTTTCTCGACCCGGCCGTGCGCGCCGCCCAGTCCGCATGGGGATTCGTCGAACCCGACGCCGAGGCACGCGCTGTCACCCGGTTGCAGGCGGATCTCGACGCCGGCGAGTGGGACCGACGCCACGGGCACCTGCGGAACCAACCCAGCTACGCCGGCGCCGTGCGACTGGTGATCAGCTCCCCGGAGCCGTGACATGCACTCCAGACTCAACCCCACTTCGGATCGAGTGCTCTGAGCACTCGGATTTCGGCTCATTCGGACCCTGTCGAGATCCTTCGGTGAAAACGCTCCGCCGCTCGGGAGTTCGCCGCGCAGATGGAGGCCGTGCTCGCTGCCGGCGTTCGCCTCACCCACATCAGCTCCCACCAGCACCTGCACCAGTGGCCGCAGATCTCGAAGATCGTCTTCGACCTGGCGGCGACGCACGGCGTGCGGGCGGCGCGCTGCACACGATCGGACGGATGGGCGCCCGCCAAGGGCAGGGTGCGGGTGCTCGCGAACCGGCTCGAGCGAGCGTGTCGACGCCACGGTCTCGCCGTGCCACGCGCCTCGTCGGGCCTGGACGAGGCCGCGCTCCAGCGCTCACGTGTACCTTCGACGACGCCACCCCCGCGACCCCGGAGGCCTCATGTCATCGCGTTCTCGTGTCACCCTTCCGTCCGAGATGGTCGCGGCGAACGCGTTGCCGGCGATCTCGGTCATCAGCGACGAACCCTGCGACACCACGATGGCCATAACGTCGGCGTGCTGCCGGTCGGGCCTCGGATCTCGGTACCGGTCACGGCCGTGGAGGCGCTGAGCGAGGTACGGCGCACGCGCCTGCGACTGGCGTGCCTTCTCGGTGGGGTGGCAGGCGTGGTGCTGTTCAGCCTCATCGCGAAGAGCACGAACACCGACGTGGCCATGGGTGAGAACCCACCCGTGCTCGCCACCGTCCTGCTGGCCGTCGGCTTCATCGGCCTGGTGGCCGGCTTGTTCATCAGTCCTCGGATCGTGCTCCGCCGCTCGGGCAACTCGGTGTCGGTCGAGGTCGGACCGCGGTTCGCCGCCGAGCTGCAGTCCTGGCAGGGATAGGCAATCTCACCCACCCGTCTCCCGGTCCGGACACCGGGGCCGATGGGGGCCGATGCGTCGCACCTTCGCACTCATCGTCACCGCGCTCGGCCTCACGACCCTCGCGGCGTTCGCGCCCGAGTCGTCGGGCGCCACGTTCACGGCGAGCGGACGAAGCAGCGCCCAGTTCGCGGCAGCGGACTCGGTGCCGTTCACCATGACCGGCCTCGTGTGGTGGCTCGACGCGTCGAGGTCCTCCACGGTGTTCTCCGACACGGCGTGCACGATTCCAGCGCCCTCGCTCACCGAGGTGAAGTGCTGGCACGACGCCCGACCCACGGAGCAAGCGGTCACCGCTCCGTCGGCCGGCCCGATGCGAACCACGACCATCAACGGCCGCAGCTCGCTCGACTTCAAGCCGAACCAGCGCCTCGCCGGCGTCGATCGCCTGGGCGGCTCGAACAGCGCGCTGACCGTTTTCGCCGTGCTGCGCGAGAACCAGGCCTCGAACGACGAGTTCCTGTCGCTCAACGGCACCGACACCACCGGCACCCGAGTGAGCCTCCACACGCCGTGGAGCTCGCGGGTCTGGTTCTGGGACGCGGGCGACACCGGCAACAACCGTTCGCAGAGCGCTACCGGTGTGACCCCGGTCGGAGCCGTCACGCTGCTCACGGCCTGGAAGGACGTCGCCGGTGGACACAACGGGTTCCGCCTCAACCGCGGCACCACCTACCTCTCGAACTCCTCGACACCTGCGATCACCACCGGCGGCCTCTCCATCGGGACACAGAGCGCCGGCATGATCGTGAACGACCGCGACGTCGCCGAGCTCCTAGTCTACGACCGCTACCTGTCCTCCACGGACATCACTGCGGTCGAGACGTACCTGCGGACCAAGTGGGGAACGCCGTGACGCACCGTTCGAATCCGGGTAGATGCGAACCGATGCGTCGCACCATCGCGCCCATAGCTGCCGTGCTCGGCCCCACGGCCCTGGCGGCGTTCGCGCCCGAGTCGTCCGGCGCCACCTTCACCGCCAGCGGACGAAGCAGCGCCCAGTTCGCGGCAGCGGACTCGGTGCCGTTCACCATGACCGGCCTCGTGTGGTGGCTCGACGCGTCCCGATCAACGGCCGCACCTCGTTCAACGTCAAGCCGATCCAGCGCCTCGCCGGCGTCGACCTTCTCGGTGGCTCGAGCAGCGCGCTGACCGCTGTCGCCGTGCTGCGCGAGAACCAGAACGCTCAGGACGAGTTCCTGTCGCTCAATGGCACCGACACCGGTGGGCCGCGGGTGGCCCTCCACGCGCCGTGGAACTCGCGGGTCTGGTACTGGGATGCGGGCGACACCAACAGCATCCGTTCGCTGAGCCCGGCCACTCCATCGGGACACAGAACGTCGGCATGATCGTGAACGACCGGGACATCGCGGAGCTCCTGGCGTTCAACCGCTACCTCTCGGGCACGGAGATCACCGATGTGGAGACGTACCTGCGGACCAAGTGGGGAACGCCCTGAGGGACCGCTCGACGAGCCTGACGAGCCGGGCGATCAGCCGCTCGAGCCGGCGGTCGTCCAGGGCGACGGGCGACGCGGCGATCAGGACGATCCAGGCCGCGAGCACACCCCACCGCTGCTCGGTCACCCACTCACGGGGGCGGGCGATCGCCGGGACGACCAGTCGAGCCAGGCCCACCATCATGCGCGGACGCACGGGGGTGCTGTCGGCGTCGCGATTGGCGTCACCCTGCGTGCGGGCGACGCCGTCCGTGTCGATCGACACGACCCGGTGGGTCACGAGCTGACCCTCGGTGCGGAAGGTGAGCACCTGCCCGACCGAGGGCGGGGTCGAGCGCGTGACGTCCGCGGCGACGACCACGTCACCGCGATGCAGCACGGGCTCCATCGAGTCGCCGGCCACGACGACGGCCCGCCCACCGGCGAGCAGTGGGAGCGCGATCGCGACCGCAGCGAGCCACACGTGCAGCCAGAGCACGCCCGCGACGAGTGTCCTGATCGCCCCGGCCGCCCGCGAGATCCGCCGCCGCCGCTGATGAGCGACGCGGCGATCCCGACGAGGCGGGCGGGGCGTCAGCTGCTGTGGATCTCCCACGTGAAGATCGCCGTCGCCGTGTCGCCCATCGACGAGTTCGTGGTGTCGGAACGGAGGGTGACCGTGAGCCGGTACGTGCGAGTGAGGCTGCCGGCGGCGGGCGTGAAGCCGTTGAGGCCGGTGGCGAAGTCGTGGTTGGTTGCCGACAAGGTCGACAGACGGCCGTTGTACAACGTCGACGTCGCAGCGAAGCCGGTGCAGTTGCCGAACGAACCGCCGTTGCCCTCCTCGATCTGCACATCGAGGTGATCGGAGAAGCCGCCGACGTCCGTGTCGATCTCTCCGAAGACCTTCACCGGCGTCACCTGGAGCGATGTCCCGCTGTAGGTGACCTTGATGCAGTTGGTCACCGAGTCGCCCGGCAGCATGTTGGATCGGTTGAAGAGCACGCTCCCGCTGTCGTCGTCGCCGAGGCTGATGCTGCCGGCGCCGAACGCGTTGGGTCCGCTGCGGGTGTCCGCCGACAGCACGGCGTTCGACGACTGCCAGATCATGACGGCGGCGAGCACCAATCCCACGAGCAAGCCCGGCATCAGCCGTTTCCCGTTGCGAGGTGTCCTGATCATCCGAGTGCTCCTTTGCTCGACCCGACCTGTCGCGGGACATGCTCGGAGTCGGCCCTCGGAGGCCCCGGGTTGAGGGCACTGGGTAGGTTTGCTCAGGCAGAAAGTTCGGCGTCCACGGGTCGGTCTCGTCAGAGGTGGCGGATGCCCTCGGCGGCGCGGTCGCACCACCAGCGGAGCTCGTCGTCGTCGCCGAGCGCCTTCTCCCACCCGAACTCGACGAGCGTGCCGAGCAGACAGAGATCGAGCTGACGATCCCACCAGTCGCCGGTCCCCACGCCGTGCCGTTCGAGCGCCGCCCGCAGCGCCTCGACGGTCGACTCCTTGGTGTGATCGACCGGCAGGCGGGAGCGATTGAGCGCGATGTACCAGCCGAGGTCGTGGCACACGGGACCGCGACCGGGATACGCCCAGTCGAGGAGAACGGTGCGACCGTCCGCGCCACGACCGAGGTTGCTGAGCTTCCAGTCGCCGTGGAGAAACGTCTGCGGGGTGGCGAGGATCGCCTCGGAGAGCGGGCGCGGGTCGTGCCGGAGGCTGTCGACCGCTTCGAAGACCGGGCCGTCGACCCGCTCGGCGAAACGCAGCCAGCCGTCGCGGGCGATGCGCGGGACGGCCTCGGGGAAGCCGCGCGCCTCCTCCTCGGCGATGGCGTCCGCACCGAACCACGCCCACCGCTTGTGGTGCGGTAGGAGCCCGTAGGTGTCGTCGAAGTCCCAGGCGGCAGCCGACAGGCCAGCGATGTGGTCGAGGAACGCGAGGTGGTCGGCCTCGGAGATCGGGGCATCGCCCGGCGGGATGAGGGCGTCGCCCACGTCACGAAGCAGGAGCGCGGCGCCCAGGCCGTCGCGCCCCCAGGGCGCAGCGCCGAGCATGGCGTGATCGATGCAGTCGGGAGCCAGGTCGACCAGGCCGTGTCGCCACACCTGGAGCGCGCCGCAGCTGCGGTCGTCGACAGCACGAAGGAGGAAGTCGAGGTCGGGGTGCAGGTACTTCACGACGCACCGCTCACCGTCGACCTCGACGAGCTCGAACTCGGCGTCGGAGCGGGACTCCGCTGTCTCGAACGGACCGAGGCGACGCGCACCGTCGAGAAGCTCCTCGACGGACGCGGCAACCGGGCGTTGATCCATCGGTCGATCATCGCGCGACCGCCGATCGTCGCGCTCGTGATCGCTCACGATCACGACGCCGGCGGGGCATGATGTGCCGATGACCGACGGTGTCGCGATCGAGGTGTCCGGGGTCCGCAAGCGATTCGGCGACGTGCAGGCGCTCGACGGCGTCGACCTGCAGGTCGCCGCCGGCACCGTCTACGGCCTGCTCGGGCCGAACGGCGCGGGCAAGACGACGATGGTCCGCATCCTCACGACGATCATCACGCCGGACGCCGGCAGCGTGCGGGTGCTCGGCATGGACGTCACCACCGAGACCAAACGCGTGCGGGCCAGCATCGGGCTCGCCGGCCAGTACGCGGCAGTCGACGAGATCCTCACCGGCCGGGAGAACCTGCGGCTCGTCGGCCAGCTGTGCCACATGCCGACGAAGCTCGTGAACCAGCGCGCCGACGAGCTGCTGTCGCTCTTCGCGCTCGAGCACGCCGCCGACCGTTCGCTCAAGACCTACTCGGGCGGCATGCGCCGACGGCTCGATCTGGCAGCATCGCTGGTGCACCGCCCGCCCGTCCTGTTCCTCGACGAACCGACCACCGGTCTCGACCCGCAGAGCCGGAGCGACCTCTGGGACCTCATCCGCGATCTCGTCGCCGACGGCACCACGCTCCTGCTCACCACGCAGTACCTGGAGGAGGCCGACGTGCTCGCCGACCGCATCGCGGTGATCGACCGGGGGCACGTCATCGCCGAGGGCACCGCCTCCGAGCTCAAGACGCAGATGGGCGCGACGGTGCTCGAGGTCGCGTTCGCCAGTCGCCCCGCCGCCGACGTCGCGCTGGGCACGATCCGCGGCGTGCTCGCCGACGCCGAGGTCGACGGCACCACCGTGCGCGCCGCAGCGCCCGACGGCGCCCGAAGCGCGATGGAGGTGCTGCGAGCGATCGATGCGGCGGGCCTCGAGCCGGGTGGCCTGACGGTTCGCGAACCGAGCCTCGACGACGTGTTCCTCACCCTCACCGGCCATCGCACGGAGGAACCCGACGGCGGAGGTCCCGCCGGCTCGGACGCAGCGAACGACGGAGGCGCACGATGACCAGCACCGCAGCGGCAACGGGGTTCGACGTGGAGGAGGGCTCACGGCTCGGATGGGCCGCCCGCGACACCCTCGCGCTGACCAAGCGCAACCTCCTCCACTACACGCGGGTTCCGCAGCTCCTCGTGTTCACGTTCATCCAGCCGGTCATGTTCGTGCTGCTGTTCCGCTACGTGTTCGGCGGCGTGATCAACGTGCCCGGCCTGCCGTACGTGAACTACCTCATGCCCGGGATCTTCGGTCAGACGGTGGTCTTCGGCTCGACCTCCACCGCCGTCGGCCTCGCCGACGACATGGGCACCGGCGTCATCGAGCGGTTCCGGTCGCTCCCGATGGTCCGCATGTCGGTGCTCGCCGGTCGCACCGGCGCAGACCTCGTCCGCAACACCGGCGTCGTGATCGTCATGCTCGGCGTCGGCGTCGCCGTGGGGTTCCGCCCCGGCGGGTCGATCATCTCGATCGCCGCCGGCGCCCTGCTGGTGCTGTCGTTCTCGTTCGCCCTCTCGTGGGTGATGGCCAACGTG
The DNA here is from genome assembly GCA_046331245.1 of Acidimicrobiales bacterium. Taxonomy (GTDB): domain Bacteria; phylum Actinomycetota; class Acidimicrobiia; order Acidimicrobiales; family Microtrichaceae; genus SSF14. The sequence goes on from JAXLRH010000002.1 coordinate 184,457, forward strand.
GGCCTGAAGGTGGCGAACGCCGAGGCGGCACAGGCGGTGGCGTTCCCGCTGATGTTCCCGCTCACGTTCGCCTCCGCGGCGTTCGTGCCGGTCAACTCGATGCCCGGATGGCTGCAGGCGTTCGCTGCGCACCAGCCGGTAACGGTCGTCATCAACGCCGCCCGCGGCCTCATGCTCGGTCCTGACGCCGCCGCCCACCTGCAGCAGGCCGGGGTGTTCAACACGAGCACCTCCGGCTACGTCGTCCAAAGCCTCGCCTGGATCGTGGGCATCGTCGCCGTCTTCTTCCCCTTGGCCGTCCGCCAGTTCAACAAGAGCTGACTGCCCACGACACCTCGAGATCACCGCCGTCGGGCACCGCTCGCCACCGGGCCAACATCGAGTCGAGCTCGGCGTCGAGCTCGGTCGGGTCGCCGGCACGCCACGCGAAGTACACCGCGTTGACCTGCACCTCGGCCGACTCCAGCTCCCCGAGGTGGCGCTGGATGATCGCCGTGCCCTGAGGTGTGCGCCGGCGGCCGAGCGTCTTGAACGTCGCTCCGGCGGCGACGCAGCCCCAGAACCCGAACTCCAGGCCGAGGGCATGCTCGATCACGAACGTGTAGAGGTCGTGCGGCAGGTCACCACCGGCGGCCATCGCCGGGCCGGGAACCACCGTGCGAGGAGGGCGCACCGCCGTCCAAGAGCACGTGCGGCCCCGCCGATGGAAGGTCACGGCCATCGGTCGTGAGGTCATGGCGCCAGCGTACGGAGGCCACCCTCCCCCACTCCCGGCAATTCAGCGGTCGGTGGTCATGACGCCGTGCTCGATGGCGAACAACGCGGCCGCCCCTCGCGTCGATACGCCGATCTTGGCGTAGATGTGCTGCACGTGGTGGTCGACGGTCTTGGCCGAGATCACGAGCTCCTCGGCGACCTGTCGGTTGGTGAGCCCGAGCGCCAGCAGACGCAGCACGTCGACCTCCCGAGACGTCAGCCCGGCGGGCAGCGGCGGGCGCGCCGAGCGCCGGTGACCCGCCGCGGCCAGCACGCGCTCGACCGCCTCGCCCTCCAGGCGACCGTCGGCGCTCATGGCGCGCAGCTCGGTCGCGGCGTCGGCCGGCTGCAGGGCCGCACGGTGCGGCCGATCGGACACCATCGCCTGATAGCAGTCGGCCGCCGCCACGACCCGGGCGACCTGGTCGAGCTGCGTGCCCGTCGCCCGCCGGTGATAGCCCGAGCCGTCGAGCCGCTCGTGCGCGCCGCCGGCGCCGTCGCACAGCGGTGCGAGCGCCGGTACGCGGCGCAGCAGCTGATCCGTCAGCAGCGCGTGGGTCTCCGCTCGGTCGCGCTCGTCGCGGGTGAGGGGGCCGGGCTTGTCCCAGATGGTGTTGGGCACGCCGACTCGCCCCAGGTCGTGCACCAAGGCAGCCTCCTCGGCGAGTGGGCCCGCCGCGACTCCGGCCAGCGCCGCGACCGCTCGCGAATGGCCGGCGATCCACGGCGACTTCAGATCGCCGAAGTCGGCCAGCAGCACGAGGGCCTCGTGGACCGCGGCATCGTCGAGCGGCTCACCGCGGGGCGCGAGCTCGAGTGCCGCGTCCCACGGGTCGAGCGGTTCCACGTCGGCCCACCAGCCGGCGCCGTGCTCGACCACGACGCGGACGAGATCGGGGTCGTACGCGCCGCCGCTCCGCCGGGCGACGATCTCGAGCGCCGGGCCGACGTCCTCCATCCGGGCCAGCACCTCGAACTCCTGGCACAGGTGCGCGATTCGCATCGCGATCGGGATCGCAACACCCTTCGACCCGCGTGGAAGGCCCCGCCCGTTCCACCGCTCGAACGTCGCGCCCAGCGCGGCCCGCACCTGGTCGTCCACCCCGAGTCGCGCTGCGAACAGATCGCCGACCTCGCATGCCATGCGGAAGTTGAGCTCGGCCGCCTTGCGACCACCGGCGATGACCGCGAGCACCGAGCGGACCCGGGCCAAGCCCTCGTCGCCGGGCCCGGCCCGCCGGATCATCACGCGCAGCACCGCGGTCGGGTCGGCGAAGTCGGCCCGCAGCGACTCGGCACGCAGCTCGATCTCGTCGCCGAACACGATTGCCGACTCGAACGCGTGACCGGTGCACCCGAGGAAGCGCAGCGTGGAGGCCCACCAGCACGTGGCCCGATCGGTGACGTCGAGCCCGAGCTCCGTCGCGAGGCGCTGACCCAGCACTGCGGCCCGCAGCTGCGACCCGGGCGGTTGGCCGAACGCGTGGTCCTGCGCCACCGAGAGCAGGGCGGCGACCTCCATCCGGGTGATCTCGGCTCGCACGGGCCAACGGTACCCGTGGAGGTGTTCGCACGCCGCGGCGACGGCCAGGCGCGAGATGGGGTGTTCACCCGATGCGAGCCGACGACCGATCGGCGCAGGGTCACTTCATGGACACCAACACCTCCAACACCATCATCCCGACCACCACCCCCACGCCCGTCGACGACGATCCGAAGGTCGCCGCCGTGCAGCGGCTCTACGCCGCCGTCGCACGAAACGACCTCGACGCGATCCTCGACGAGGTCGCCGACGACGTCGACTGGGCGGCCAACGCCGCCAGCTCGTCGGTGCCGTGGTACGGACCCCTACGCGGCAGGGCCGGCGTCGCCGACTTCTTCGCCGCGATCGGTTCGAACGTGGAGATCACCGACTTCACACCCCTGGGGTATGCGGCCAACGAGACCGACGTCATGGTGCCGGTCCGCTGGTCGTACGTCGTCCGCTCTACCGGGGAGCGTGCCGAGATGACGATGCAGCACTGGTGGCGCTTCGCCGAGGGCAAGATCGTGTTCTTCCGCGGGGCCGAGGACTCGCAGCAGTCGAGCCGGGCGTTCCACCGGTCGAGCGTCGAGGGCGGCACGTCACCGGTCGACACGGCCGACGGGCCCCGTGGTGGCGGTGCCGTTCCCGGCGCCGTCCTGCCGTCCGACCCGAAGGTCGGCATCGTGATGGAGATGTACGACGCGTTCGCCCGGCAGGACCTGCCGACGATCCTCTCCCACCTCACCGAGGACGTCGACTGGGCGGCGGAGGCGGCCGACGCAGCGGCCCCGTGGCATCAGGCGTACCGCGGCATCGCCGAGGTGCCGGGCTTCTTCGGAGCGCTCGGCGGCAACGTCGAGATCGGCGAGTTCGTCCCCGTCTCGGTCACCGTCAACGAGACGGACGTGATGGTCGTGGTCCGCTGGTCGGTGACCGCGGCGCCCACCGGCCGTCCGCTGGTCCAGCTGCTGCACCACTGGTGGCGCTTCGACGGCGAGCGGATCTCGTGGTACCGGGGCCTCGACGACAGCGAGCAGACCGCCGCCGCCTTCGCCTGATCGCCCCGGCACTCGTTGCCCGTTTGGCAAGGATCATTGCCAATCTCGTGCACGTGGCCGATGCTCGAAGCATGAGCACGCAACCGAGCCGATTCTCGGCATTCGACAACCGCAACTTCCGGCTCTACTTCATCGGCCAGACGATCTCGAGCGTGGGATCCTGGCTGCAGTCGTTGGCCGTCACCTGGTTGGTCCTCGAGATCACCGATCGCCCCGACCAGCTCGGCATCGCGATCGCCCTGCAGTTCCTGCCGATGCTCCTGCTGGGAGCTCCGGCCGGTGTGCTCGCCGACCGGTTCGACAACCGGCGGATGCTGATCGCGACGTCGACGGCATCCGGCGTGCTCGCCCTGGGGTTCGGGGCGATCGTCGCCGTCGGCCACGTGTCGGTCTGGCCGATCTACGCACTGACCCTGGCGTTGGGACTCGTGCTCGCCGTCGAGCGGCCGACCATGCAGGCCATCCTCTTCCAGCTCGTCGGACCGGACCTCCTGCCCAGCGCCGTGGCGGCGAACAGCACGATCAACTCCGTGTCCCGGCTCATCGGCCCGGCGCTGGCGGGCCTGCTCATCGCCTCCGTCGGGGTGGCGTCGTGCTTCTTCCTCAACGCTGCGTCGTACCTCGTGGTGATCGGCGCACTCGTTGCGCTCCGCACCGCCGACCTCGTGCCCCGTCCGCTCTCGGGCCGGGCGAAGGGCAAGCTGCGCGAGGGGTTCGCCTACGTGCGCAGCCACCCCGACGTGAGTCGCCCGCTGCTGGTCATGACGGTCGTCGGCATCGTGGCGTACAACTTCCCGACGACGTTCCCGTCGATCGTCCGCTTCGGATTCCACCGCGGCGCCGGAGCCGTGGGCCTGGCGATGAGCGTCAGTGCCATCGGCTCGATCATCGGCGGCATCTACATCGCCGGCGTGACTCCGCATCCCCGTCGCACGTTGGCGATCGCACTCACCGGCTTCGCCGTAGCGTGCGCTGCGCTTTCTCTCGCGCCCGGGTTCTGGGCGTTCGTCGCCCTGAGCATCCCGCTGGGATTCGCCTCGGCGTCGTTCCAGTCGGTCAACACCGTCGTCGTGCAGCAGGCCACCGAGGCCTCGATGCAAGGGCGGGTGATGGCGCTTCACCAGATGGCATGGTTCGGCACGACCCCGATCGGGGCGCTGCTCGTCGGCTGGGTGATCCAGCTCACGTCGCCCCGGATCCCCTTCGCCCTCGGCGGGCTGGCTGCGCTCGCCTGTGCCGGCGCCGTCCTGGTTCGGCGTCGAGATCTCGCCGCCGGCCCTCGTTCCGTTCCCCTGACGGCCGGTCCCGGCCGGCTCTGAGGGGAACAGAACCGCCCGCCCGCACGAGCGTCACGCCGAGGCCGATCGCGCTCAGGGCGAGAGCGGCGAGCAGGCCGTTCGAAGCGCCCGTCTCGGCGAGCTCGGCGGTTCGTGCGGCTACTCGGCGAGCAGGACGAGCCGTGGCCGAGGCAGTGGTCGTCGGCGAGACGGCCGCAACGGTCGTGGACGGCGCCGGCGCCACCGTCGTCGTCGACGCCACCGTGGTGGTCGTCGTGGTGGGCGCCGGATCGACATCGGCGATCGTCACCGTGATCGACGTCGCGAACGCGTCGTAGTACGCGCTGTTGGACGAGACCAACCCCTGCACGACCACCGTGTTCGAGGCGTTGTGCACGCCGTCGTGGAGCGCGGTGACCGTGACCTGGCGCGGCTGGAACCACTGGGTGGCCGGCCAGGAGACCGACGACGCCGACAGCGAGACACGGCTCGGGTCGGCGACCGTCAGGTCGAGCGTCACGAGACCGGGGTCGGGGCCCGGTGCGATGATCGGCTGGTCGAGCGTGAGGGTGACGATCTGAGCGTTGCCCTCGGTGAGCGACACGGTCGCGGCTGCGGGGTTGACCTTCGAGGCGCCGGCCACGCCGCCGAGCACCCCGACGCCGATCATCACCGACACGAGGCAGAGCGCTGCACGCGAGAGCATCCTGCGCACGCTAGGCGTCGCTCCGCTCGGCCAGCGCGACCGTGATCGCCGCGACCATGGCCTCGCGGTACGACGCGGCGACTCCGGACCTCGGGCTCACGCCGTCGAAGCCGTGGAACGCGCCGTCGACCACGGTCACCTCACACGGCACACCGGCCAACCGGAGCCGGGCGGCGTAGGCGAGGTCCTCGTCGTGGAAGAGATCGAGCGTGCCCACCCCGATCCAAGCGGGCGGAAGGTCAGCAAGATCGTCGAGACGCGCCGGCGCGGCGAGGCCCGGCACGTCGGACGACCCGGGTTCCCGACCGAGGTACGACTCCCAGCCGAACCGGTTCGACCGGTTGTTCCACAAGCGGAAGTGGCGCTCGTCGATTCCGGTTCGCAACACCGTGCGATCGTCGAGCATCGGATACGAGAGGAGCTGGAGGATCGGCGCCACCTCGCCCCGCTCGACGGCCAGGGCGGCGAGCCCGGCGGCGAGCCCTCCCCCGGCGCTGGCGCCGCCGACGACGATGCGCGACCGGTCCACGTCGTCGCGCCCGGCGAGGGCGACGAGCGCGTCGTGGCAGTCGTGCAGCGGGGCCGGAAACGGGTGCTCGGGCGCGAGGCGGTACTCCACCGACGCGACCACGATGCCGAGCCGCCGCGACACGAACCGGCAGAACGCATCCTCCTGCGCCGCGTTGCCGATGACGTACCCGCCGCCGTGGATCCACAGCAGCGCGGCGTGCGGCCCCGCCCCGCCCGACGACGGCAGGTGGACCCGCAGCGAGGCCGAACCCGCCTGCTGCATCTCCACGCTCACGGGTCCACCCCGGCGCCGCTGCGCCAGGCCGGCCAACGCGGTGGCGCCGGACTGCAGTGCTCGCAGCGCCGGCACGCTCCGCTCCGAGACCGGACCCCGGGGGATGAAGGGTGCGAGCCGCCGGAGATCGGGATGGATCGGATTGGTCATGGCGGTATTCTGCCCGGCGTCGAAGTCGCTGGAACGGGGTAGGAGCAGACATGGGATACGAAGTCGATTTCGTGAACGTCTCGACCGTGGGGCTTGAGTCCTCACCCGTGGTGGACGCGCTCGCCGGGCTCCGCGCCAACGAGGCCCGCTACTTCAAGAACAAGTACGACCACGTGTTCACCGTCGAGCCTGCTGCCGAGGCCGCCGACACCATCGAGCGCGTGCGGCACATCCTCGAGACCGAGCGCGACCTCGTCATCGCCTCGCCACCGCTCGAGGCCACCTCGTTCCAGGTGGAGAACATCAAGTTCGACTACGTCTTCTACGAGAACGGTCTGTCGATCAACGTGATGTACACCGTCGACGACCCCAAGAAGCGAGCCGTGGGGTTCAAGCTCTCCGACGGCATGGAGGTGCCCGAGGAGCTCGCCACGCGGTTCAAGTTCGCCCGCCAGAAGTCGAAGCTCGCCGGCACGATCCGCGGTTCGTACTTCGTGATCAAGGGCGAGTACTGACGGCCGCCGGAGATCTCCTGCCGTAGGGTGGACCGATGGTGGCCTATGCACACTCGGTCCTCGACCTCGTGGGCCGGACGCCGCTCGTCCGCCTCCGCAGCGAGGGCGAGGCCCTCCTCCTCGCCAAGCTCGAGATGCTCAACCCCGGTGGGTCGGTGAAGGACCGCATCGCGGTCCGCATGATCGACGCCGCCGAGGCGTCCGGTGCGCTCCGTCCCGGCGGTGTGATCGTGGAGCCGACCAGCGGCAACACCGGCATCGGCCTGGCCATCGTCGCCCAGCAGCGTGGCTACCGCTGCGTGTTCGTCTGCCCCGACAAGGTGGCGCCCGACAAGATCAACGTGATGCGCGCCTACGGCGCCGAGGTGGTCGTGTGCCCGACGGCCGTCGCGCCCGAGCATCCGGACTCCTACTACTCGACCTCCGACCGCCTGGTGCGCGAGACGCCCGGCGCCTGGAAGCCCGACCAGTACTCCAACCCCGAGAACCCGGCATCGCACGAGCACGGCACGGGCCCCGAGCTGTGGGAGCAGACCGGCGGCGAGATCACCCACTTCGTCGCCGGCATCGGCACCGGCGGAACGATCACCGGCACCGGGCGGTACCTGAAGGAGGTGAGCGGTGGTCGCGTGCGCGTCATCGGTGCCGACCCCGTCGGCTCGGTGTACTCCGGCGGCGACGGCCGGCCGTACCTGGTCGAGGGCGTCGGCGAGGACTTCTGGCCGACGGCGTACGACCCGTCGGTCGTCGACGAGGTGATCGCCGTGTCCGACAAGGACTCGTTCGCCACGACCCGCGCCCTCGCCCGCACCGAGGGACTGCTCGTCGGCGGCTCGTCGGGAATGGCGACCGTGGCGGCACGGCGCGTGGCAGCCGGCGCCGGAGCCGGGGCGGTGGTCGTGGTGCTCCTGCCCGACGGCGGCCGCGGCTACATGTCGAAGATCTTCGACGACCGTTGGATGACCGACTACGGGTTCCTCGACACCGGCACCGACGGCCGCTCCGTGGGCGCCGTGTTCGACACGAAGCGTGCGGCATCCCGCGGTCTCGGGAGTCGCCCCGACCTCGTGCACGTGCATCCGCACGAGACGGTCGGCACCGCGATCGACATCCTCCGCGAGTACGACGTGTCGCACGTGCCGGTGGTCCGCGCCGAACCTCCGGTGAAGGTCGCCGAGGTGGTGGGCTCGGTCGGCGAGCACGACCTCCTGCGACGGCTGGTGTCGGGTGACGCGTCGATCGACGACCCGCTCGAAGGCCTGATGTCTCCCCCGCTGCCGCTCGTCGGCGTCGGCGAGTCGATCTCCGAACTCGTCGCCGCCCTCGACCGATCGCCGGCGGTGCTGGTGGTGAGCGACGGCCTGCCGATCGGCGTGCTCACCATCCAGGACGTGCTCGGCTTCCTCTCGGAGCCGGACGCATGACCGACCCCACCGACCCGCTCGGCTTCGAGACGCGCGCCATCCACGCCGGCCAGGAGCCGGAGGCCACGACCGGCGCGGTCGTCGTGCCCCTCTTCCAGACGTCGACGTTCGCGCAGGACGGCGTGGGTCGGCCTCGCAACGGATGGGAGTACTCCCGGTCGGGCAACCCGACACGGGCGGCGCTCGAGACGGCGCTCGCCGACCTCGAGGAGGGCGCGGCGGGCCTCGCGATGCCCTCGGGCCTCGCCGCCACCGACACGCTGCTGCGCGCGACCTGCCGCCCCGGCGACCACGTCGTGATCCCCCACGATGCGTACGGCGGCACCTTCCGCCTCATCGCCCGGGTCATGGAGGAATGGGGTCTGGCATGGACGGCCGTCGACCTCTCCGACCTCGACGCCGTCCGGTCCGCGGTCGAGCGGCCGACACGGCTGGTGTGGTGCGAGACGCCCACCAACCCGATGCTCCACGTGTCCGACATCGCCGCGCTGGCGACCATCGCTCACGATGCCGGCGCCCTCCTCGCCGTCGACAACACGTTCGCCTCGCCCTACCTGCAACGCCCGCTCGCCCTCGGCGCCGACGTCGTCGTGCACTCCACGACCAAGTACCTCGGTGGCCACTCCGACGTGGTCGGCGGTGCGCTCGTGGCCGCCGACGCGGCGGTCGGCGAGCGGCTCGCCTACCACCAGAACGCCATGGGCACGGTCGCCGGGCCCTTCGACGCGTGGCTCGTCTCCCGCTCGCTCCGCACCCTTGCTGTACGAATGGAGCGGCACTGCGACAACGCCGAGGCCGTGGTCGAGCTGCTCACCGGCCACGATGCCGTCGGCACCGTGCTCTACCCCGGCCTCGCCACTCACCCGGGCCACGACGTCGCAGCGCAGCAGATGCGCCGGTTCGGCGGCATGGTGTCGTTCCGGGCCGTCGGCGGACGCGCCGCCGCCGTCGCGATCTGTGAGGCAACGCGCCTGTTCACGCTCGCCGAGTCGCTGGGCGGCGTGGAGTCGCTCATCGAGCACCCGACGACCATGACCCACGCCTCCGTGTCGGGCTCGACGCTGGAGGTTCCCGACGACGTCGTCCGGCTCAGCGTCGGCATCGAGACCACCGCCGACCTCCTCGCCGACCTCAGGCAGGCGCTTGGCGGATAGCGGCGGTCAGGTGGCGGGGGTGAGCTCGATGAGCGCCTCGACACCGCCGATGACGAACCGACTCACGCTCTCGACGATCTCGCAACGACGGCGGGACCGCTCCTCGGCGTCGAGCGCCAGGTACATCGCCGCCGTGCCGACCTTCAGCGCGACGAGGATCTCCGCGGCCTCACGCGCCGCCGTCCCACCGGCGTGGCCTTCGGCCGTGAGCATGCCGGCGAGCCGACCGATCCAGTCCTCACGGGTGCGGATGACGGACTCGCGGATGCGGGGGTTCGGGCTCTCGCGCACCTGGAGCTGCACCCGCCACGCGTGCTCCTCGGTGTCGAAGCTCTCGAAGAGGCGACCCACGCCGAGACGCAACCGCTCTTCGAGGTCCGAGACGTCGGGGTGCAGGAACCCCTTCACCATCACGAGCTCGGTGCGGTCGACCGCGGCGGCGCCCATGACGGCGAGCAGCAGATCGGTCTTGTCGTTGAACTGGTGGTAGAAGCTGCCGAACTGGACGTTGGCCGGGCCGAGGATGTCGCGCTCGACGTTCACGCCGTCGTGCCCGTACTCGGCGAACGCCCGACGCCCGGCCTCGATGAGCCGGGCACGGGTCTCGATGGCACGCGCCTGCTGCGGGAACGGGCGCGGTGTCTGGGGACGGGAGTTCGGCATGGCGGGGAGACCTCTCGGCCACCCTACCGGCGGGTCCTCTCGTCCTCTCGTCTCATCCGAGGCGGGGTCCCTCGTTCGAGGGAGCGTTGGTCAGTACGAGAATCCACCCACGAGCGTGTCGAGCTCGGCCGCCATGCGAGCGAGGTCGTTCGCCGCCTGCTCGGTGTTGGCCGCACCCGCGGTCGTCATGCCAGCGGCGTCGGCCACGGCCAGGATGCTCTGCGCGATGTCGCTGCTGCCGGCGGCCACGACCGACACGGATCGGTTGATCTCCGCGGTCGACGCCGTCTGCTCCTCGACCGCTGCGGCGATCGTCGCCTGGGCGTCGGCGATGTCGTTGACGATCCCGGTGATCTCCGTGATGGCCGTCGTGGCGCGCTCGGTGTCGGACTGGATCGCCTCGACCCGCCGCGAGATGTCGCCGGTGGCCCGGGCGGTCTCCTGGGCGAGCTCCTTCACCTCGTGGGCGACGACGGCGAACCCCTTGCCGGCCTCACCGGCCCGGGCGGCCTCGATCGTGGCGTTGAGCGCGAGCAGGTTGGTCTGCTCGGCGATGGTCGAGATCAGGGCGACCACCTGGGAGATCTGCGAGGACGACTCGGCGAGCCCGATGACCGTCTCGGACGTGCTCGCAGCGATGCCGACGGCCCGGTTGGCGACGGCGGCGGCGTCGGACGCCGACTGGGCGATCTCGTTGACGGCCGCGCCCATCTCGTCGGATCCCGCCGAGACCGCTTGCACGTGCTGGTCGACCTCCTCGGCCGACTGCGACACGGCAGCGGCGCGATCCGAGGCCTGGCTCGCCGATCCGCCGAGCTCGCGGGACACGGCGGTGAGCTCCTCCGACGCGCTGGCGAGCGTCTGGGACGAGGCCGCGATCGCCGACATCGTCGCCTGCAGGCGTTCCACGGCGAGATTCAGGCCATGGGAGACGTTGGTGAGCTCGTCGCGGTCGTGACCCTCCTCGGGGATGCGATGACGGAAGTCGCCGTTGCCGAGCGCCTCCAACGCCTCGATCATCGAGGCGAGCTGGCGGCGGAACGAGCTCTGGAAGCTCCACAGGAGGTAGACCGCGACCGCGAGCGCCACTGCGGCCGACGCGACGGCCATCATCCGGCGGTTCTCCAGCGTCGAGATACGGGCCGACAGCAGACGGTCGAGCGCCGGCACGCTCTCGCGGGACAGCGCCGAGGTGGCGGCGAGCAGGTCGTCGCCCGCAGCGCGAGCAGCGCCGGGCTTGGCCGAGGTGAGCGCGGAGCCGGCGGTGGCGACCGCCCGCACCCGCGCCGCCAACTGCGACTCGAGGGCGCGGTCGGACGTCTTGTCGAAGGAGGTCGCGAAGTTGGTGCGGATCGTGGCGAGGTTCGTCTCGACCGCCCCGAGAGCGACCGCGAGCTCCTTCACGGCGGCGGACCCGGCCGGGGCGAAGGCCGCCTTGGTCTCGAGCACGGCCACGCGACCGGCGGCATCCTCGAGGGCCGGGATGCGGGTCGTGACGGAGTCCATCACGTAGAAGCTGTCGAGGTCGGGGTCGAGGATCAGGTTGGACTCGTTGCCGACCTGCACGACCACGTCGATCCCTGCGGTCAGCGCCGAGTCGTACGACGCCACGGCAGAGGGGCCGCCCTTCGGGTCGAGCTTCGACACCGCCGTGCGGAGCGCCTCGAACTGCTTCGACGTCGCGAGGGTGGCGCCGAGGCGACCGTCGACTGCCGCGACCGCGGCCATCTGCTGCGACACGTCCGCCGCACCCGAGGACGAACCACCGACGAGGTCGTCCCGAGCAGCGGAGAGCTCGTTGACCAGGGGCAGCAGCTGCTTCAGGTACTCCACCCCGACGCGCTCCTTCGACGAGAAGTCGATCTGGGTTCCCTGGGTGTCGAGATAGGCGAACGTGATGATCGGCAAGGGCAGCATCAGCGCGACCGTGGTGACCACGAGCTTCTGTGCGAGCGACAGGCGCGCCATGAGGGCCTTGCCGGGAACGAAGAACCGACGCATCGAGCTACCTCCGAGAGAGTGACTCGGCTCCATCGACGTTCCCCCACCGCCGATGAGGCGAATTGGAGGAATACTCAAAATATTGACTTCCGGCCTGCGGGGTGGATCTGACGGCCTCGGTCGCGTCGCTGGAAGGTCTGGAATCGCATGATCGAATCCGCCACCTCGGCCTCCACGGCGGGCGACCACAGGAACCCCTGCCCGGCATCGCACCCGAGCTCCGCCAGCGCCTCACACTGGGCCTCGGTCTCGACTCCCTCGCCGATCGTTCGGAGCCCCAGCGACCTGGCGGTGTTCACCACGGTCCTCGCCGCCCGCGCCGCCGACGAGTCGGCCCCGAGCCGGCGCACGATCGAGTGGTCGATCTTGAGGGCGTACAGCGGGACCGAGGACAACGAGGACGGCGTCACCGTCTGCGTGCCGAAGTGCTCGAGGGTGATGCGGAAGCCGGCGTCGCGCATCGCCGGCAGCGCCGCGAGCGCGCTCGGCCGCAAGAGCGTCTTCTCCCGGATCATCAGCCCGACCGATGCCGCCGGCAGCCGGTGCTGGCGCAGCAGCTGCCGGAGCTCGTCGAGCAGCTCCGGGCTCTCGAAGCGGCTCCCCGCCACCTTCACGTTGATGCGCACCCGCTTCGCCCCACGGTCGAGCCACCCACGGGCCCGGATCGCCGCCTGCCGGAAGACCACGGAGTCGAGCTCCGACGCGAGACCGGCCTTGACCGCCTGCGGGAAGAACTCGGCGGCGCTCACCCAACCCCGCTGGGGATGGTTCCACCGCACCAGCGCATCGAACGCCGCCACCGTGCCCGACGCCAGGTCGACGACCGGCTGGAAGTGCGGGACGAACCGACCGGCAGCGAGATCGCGCGTCATGCCGGCGGCGAGCGGCGTCTGGCGTGCCGGCGTGGCCTCGGCGGCCGGAGCCGCGTCGGCTCCGAGCGCGATCAGGAGCATCGTGACGACCTGCACGACCTGGGCCGAGTCGACGCCGAGTCCGCCTCGAGCAGCTCCCGTGCCGGACGGAACGACGAGCACGAAGCGACCGAGTGGCTCGCCGTCGTCGATGATCGGGACGTCGATCACCCAGTCGTGGGCTCCCGGCGCCGTGCACACCCGATCGAGACGACCGCTCATGGTCGCGGAGGCGTCCTCCGGCAGGAGCCACTCCCCGCCCTCGCCGACCCGGATGCCGGCGGCCGATGCACCCGTCGCCGCTGCGAGCGCGGCGAGCAGCCGCCGAGCCACCGACGCCGGCGATTCCCGGCGAGCGAGGCTTCGCTGCGCTCTCGCGAGCTCGTCCGCCACGACGACCACCGGGGCGGTGAGCGTGCTGTTCGCGAGCTGGTGCATGAGAATTTTATCGACCGGATTTGAACCATCTTGATCTTTGTTCGGTGAAATTGGCGCTTTCCCTCAAGTCGTTCCTGGCAACGCCGACATCCGGTAGCAGGCCGCTTCCCCACGGCCGCATTCCCACCGCGAGACAACAGGACGACGAATGGACGAGGAATACGCCGAGGTCATCTCGGAGTTCCTGATCGAGAGCTACGAGAACCTGGACCGCCTGGTGCAGGATCTGCTCGATCTGGAGGGCGATCCGGCGGCCGCCGCCACACTGGCGAGCGCGTTCCGGACGGTGCACACGATCAAGGGCACCTGCGGGTTCCTCGGCTACGACCGGCTCGAGCGCGTCACCCACGTCGGCGAGAACCTGCTCAGCAGGCTCCGCGACGGCGAGCTCGCCCTCGAGGGTCGCATGGTCACGGCCCTCCTCCGCCTCGCCGATGCCGTGCGCGAGATGCTCGCCTCCATCGAGTCGACGGGCGCCGACGGCGAGAACGACTTCGCCGACCTCGTCGACGAGCTCGGCCGGCTCACCGAAGGCCAGGCCGCGACCGCCGTTCCTGCCGTCGCACCCGCCGTCGCGCCGGTCGGCGAGGTGCTGGTCGCCGCCGGCTCGGTCGCCGCCGACGACGTCGCGCTCGCGCTCGCCGAACAGGACCTGGGCGACGGCCGGCCGATCGGCCAGATCCTCGTCGACCACGGCTCGGCCCAGCCGACCGACGTCGACGCCGCCGTGCTCACGCAGCTCGGCCAGTCCAGCGGAACGCCGCCCGCCGACGGCCGCGCCAGCATCGCCGACAGCACGATCCGCGTGGACGTCGGCGTGCTCGACCGCCTCATGAACCTCGTGGGCGAGCTGGTGCTCAGCCGCAACAACGTCGTGCAGCACGTCGGCGCCAACGCCGACCCGGCGAGCCTCGCCGCCTCCCAGCAGCTCGACCTCGTCACCGGCGAGCTCCAGGAATGCGTGATGAAGACCCGCATGCAGCCCATCGGGTCGGTCTGGTCGAAGTTCACCCGCGTCGTCCGCGACCTCGCCGTGCAGTGCGACAAGCAGGTGCGCATCGAGATGGAGGGCGAGGACACCGAGCTCGACAAGACGATCATCGAGGCCATCAAGGACCCGCTCACCCACGTCGTCCGCAACACCGTCGACCACGGCATCGAGCCGGCCGAGCAACGTGTCGCCGCCGGCAAGCCCGCCGAGGGCGTGCTCCACATGAAGGCGCACCACGAGGGCGGCCAGGTCATCATCGAGATCGCCGACGACGGCGCCGGCATCGACCCCGACCGCGTGAAGGCCAAGGCCGTGGCGCGTGGCCTCATCACCGAGGCCGCGGCGAACACCATGACCGACCACGAGGCGATCGCCCTGATCTTCGCCCCGGGCTTCTCCACCGCCGAGACCGTGACCAACGTGTCCGGCCGCGGGGTGGGCATGGACGTCGTGAAGACGAACATCGAGCGCATCGGCGGCTCCGTCGAGGTCGAGAGCGAGCTCGGCGCGGGCACCACGCTCCGCGTGCGGATCCCGCTGACGCTGGCCATCATCCCGGCGCTCATGATCGAGAGCGACGGCCATCAGTTCGCGATCCCCCAGGTCGAGGTGCTCGAGCTCGTGCGGCTCGCCGGCGACCAGGTGCAGTCGTCGGTGGAGATGCTCCACACCGCGCCGGTGTACCGCCTCCGCGGCAACCTGCTGCCGCTCGTCTACCTGCGCGAGGTGCTCGGCTTCGAGCCCTCCGATCCCGACGCGACGCTCACGATCGCCGTCGTGTCCACCGACAACCGCTCGTGGGGCCTCGTCATCGACGGCGTCACGACCACCGAGGAGATCGTCGTGAAGCCCCTCGGCCGGATCCTCCGGTCCGTGCCCGCCTTCTCCGGCGCCACGATCATGGGCGACGGCCGCGTCTCGCTGATCCTCGACATCGCCCGCATCGCGAAGCGCTCCCGTGTCGTCGCCGCCGCCGAGGCGGCTCGGGCGCACGACGCCGGCACACAGCAGATCGAGCAGGGTGTGCGCACCAAGCTGCTGGTCGTCACACGCGGCGACGAGCAGCTCGCGATCGACGTGTCCGAGGTCGACCGCCTCGAGCAGTTCGGACTGGTCGACCTCGAACGGAGCGGGAGCCTCGACGTGGTGCAGTACCGCGACGGCATCCTCCCGCTCGTGCGGCTCGGCAGCCCCGCAGCGCCGACGGGTGGCGAGAAGGAGCTGACGACCGTGGTCTTCGAACGCGAGGGCCGGTTGGTCGGACTGGTCGTCGAGCAGATCGTCGACATCGTCGAAGCGCCCGTCGAGGACTCCGGCGCCGGGCGCAGCACCGTGGTGGTCCGCGACCGCGTCACGGAGATGCTCGACCTCGACGACGCCCTCGTCCCGGCCGATGCGTGGTTCCAACGGTCGGGCATCCCCCGAAACGACATGGCGGTGGCACGATGAGCACGAACCAACCGATCGACCCGTCGACCGACATGTCGATGCGACGGAGCCTCTGCACGTTCTGGCTGGCCGGGCTGTGCTTCGGCGTCGACGTGCTCGACGTGCAGGAGGTGATCCGCCACCAGGAGGTCACCCCGGTGCCGCTCGCACCGCAGGTCGTCGTAGGCCTCATGAACCTCCGCGGCCAGATCATCACGTCGTGCGACCTCCGCATCCGCCTCGACCTCGGCGAGCGCTCGCCCGGCCAGGTGCCGATGAACGTGGTCGTGCGCACCGGCGAGGGCCCCGTCAGCCTCCTCGTCGACGAGATCGGCGACGTCATCCAGGTCGCCGACGACACCTTCGAGACGCCACCGAGCACGGTCACCGGCGTGGCCCGCGACCTCATCGTCGGCGCCTACAAGCTCGACGGGAAGCTGCTACTCGAACTCGACATCGTGCGACTCATCAACGGCCTCGCCGTCACGGTCGACGCGTGACACCCCAAGGAGACACTGCCATGCAAGCCCTCGTGGTGGACGACTCGCGAGCCGTCCGGATGATGCTCAGCCGGATGTTGCGCGACGCCGGCTTCGACTCCTGCCTCGAAGCCGGCGACGGCCTCGAAGCGCTCGAACGGCTCGACGAGACGCCGGACCTCCCGGCGGTGATGCTCGTCGACTGGAACATGCCCAACATGAACGGGCTGGAGCTGATCCGCGCCGTCCGCTCCAACGCGGACCGCCGCGATCTGCCCATCGTCATGGTGACGACCGAGAGCGAGATGACCCAGATGGTCAAGGCCCTCGCCGCCGGCGCGAACGAATACGTGATGAAGCCGTTCACCAAGGACGTCATCCTCGACAAGCTCGACCTGCTCGGCATCCGAGCGACCCCCGCGGCATGAAGCAGGTCACGATCGCCCACAAGCTCGGCGGCCTCGCCGTCGTGTCCCTCACACTGCTCGTCGTCGTGGCCTGGGCCGGCCTCTCGTCGACCTCGGCGGTCGGCGACGACGCGGACCACCTGTCACGCACCCCGAGCGCCATGCGCGGCGCGTCCTACGCCGACATGTACCACGACATCGTGAACACGCTCGTCGTCAACGCGGTCGACGTCGACGACCCGGCGTCGGTCCCGGCCACGAAGACCGACGTCCGTGTGGCGATCGGGAAGTTCAACGCCGAGCTCGACCGGGCGAAGCGGGCCGACGTGTCCGACGCAGTCGGCACCGCCGTCGACCGAGTCCGTCCCGACGTCGCCGCGTACGGCACGAAGGCGCAGGCCGTGCTCGACGCGATCGCCACCCGCGGCCACGTCGAGATCCTGGCCGCCGACTTCCACGCCCAGTTCAAGAAGCTCGAACGCGAGCTGCCCGGGATCTCGGATGCAGTCGACGCAGCCACGAAGGACGCTCGTGCCGGCGCCCGCTCGTCGGTCGACAGCGGACGGCAGCTGACCCTGGGTCTCCTCGCCGCGGCGGCCGCCATCCTTGCGCTGCTGTCGTTGAAGCTCTCCCGCTCGATCATCCCTCCGCTGCGGCGCACGGCCGTGGTGCTCACGTCGGTCGCCGAGGGCGACCTCACGGGGCGGGTTGCGAGCTCGGGCGACGACGAGGTCGGCCGCATGGGGCGGGCACTCGACCAGGCGCTCGACAACCTGTCCGCGACGTTGTCGGAGATCGGCAACCACTCGGCCACGCTCGCGAGCGCGTCCGAGGAGCTCAGCGCAGTCAGCTCCCAGCTCGCCGGCGCAGCCCAGGAGACGTCGGCCCAGGCCGGCATCGTGGCGTCCGCGGCCGGCCAGGTGTCCGAGAACGTCGCCGTGGTCGCCGCCGGCACCGGCGAGATGACCGCATCGATCCAGGAGATCTCCCACGGCGCGCAGGATGCCGTGAACGTCGCCGACCAGGCCGCCCAGGTTGCCCAGGCCACCAACGAGACCGTCGCGAAGCTCGGTGTCTCCTCCGCGGAGATCGGCAACGTCGTGAAGGTGATCACGTCCATCGCCGAGCAGACGAACCTGCTCGCGCTGAACGCCACCATCGAGGCCGCCCGGGCCGGCGAGGCCGGCAAGGGATTCGCCGTCGTCGCCCACGAGGTGAAGGAGCTCGCCTCCGCCACCGCGGCTGCCACCGCCGACATCTCCGAGCGGATCGGCGCCATCCAGGGCGACGCCGCCGAGTCGGTGCGGGCCATCGGCGAGATCACCGAGATCATCGGACGGGTCGGCGAGACGCAGGCGTCGATCGCCTCGGCCGTCGAGGAACAGACCGCCACGACCAACGAGATCGGCCGCAACGTCGCCGAGGCCGCCGACAACAGCACCGAGATCGCCCGGAACATCTCCGGTGTCGCTCAGTCCGCACAGGACGCGAGCATGGGCGCGTCCAACACCCTCGACACCGCTGCCGAGCTGTCACGGATGGCCGGCGAGCTCCAGGTCCTCGTCTCGGGATTCCGGTGCTGACATGACGCCGATCAGGGTGCTCGTCGTCGACGACTCGGTCGTCATCCGGCGACTCGTCACGACCGTCCTCGCAGAGGACAGCGACATCGAGGTCATCGGCACGGCCGCCAACGGACGGATCGCGATCGACAAGCTCACGTCGGGCACGCTTCCCGACGTCGTCACCCTCGACATGGAGATGCCGGTGATGAACGGCATCGAGACGCTCCGCGAGATCCGCAAGCGCTGGCCGCGCCTCCCCGTGATCATGTTCTCGACGCTCACCGCCGTGGGCGCCGCCGCGACGCTCGACGCCCTGTCCGCCGGCGCGAGCGACTTCGTGGCGAAGCCGTCCAACGTCGGCAGCGTGGCGCTCGGCATGCAGGCCGTCCGCGACCAGCTCATCCCGAAGGTGCGGCTGCTCGCCGGCCGACCGATGACGCCGACGACCCACACGCTGCCGGGCACGCCGACCGCCGACGCTCCTCGCGCGTTCGCACGGGTGTCGCCGGCGCCCGTCGAGCACACGACCCACGTGGCACGCACGACGCCCTCCTCGCACATCACCGTTCGTTCCACGACGCCCGTCGCGCCCGTCACGGCACGGCCGACGCCGGCACGCGCCGCGATCGACACGGTGGCGACCCCCCGTCGATTCACCCGGGCGCTGTCGGGCAAGGTGACCGCTGTCGTGATCGGCGTGTCGACGGGCGGCCCGAACGCGCTCGCCGAGATCTGGCCGCGGCTCGCGGCGCTGCAGGTGCCGGTGCTCATCGTCCAGCACATGCCGCCGGTGTTCACCACGATGCTGGCGAAGCGGCTCGACGCGATCGGGACCGTCCGCATGAGCGAAGGCGTGCAGGGCGGCGTCGTCGGGAAGGGTGACGGATGGCTCGCCCCGGGCGACCACCACATGCGTGTCGAGCAGACCCCCGACGGGGTGCGGCTGTGCCTCGATCAGGAGGCGCCCGAGAACTCGTGCCGTCCCGCCGTCGATCCGCTGTTCCGCAGCGCCGCCGCGGTGTACGGCCCCGGCACCCTCGCCGTCGTCCTCACCGGGATGGGCTCCGACGGCCTCGCCGGTGCCCGCGCCGTCCGCGAAGCGGGAGGAACGGTGCTCGCGCAGGACGAGCCGAGCAGCGTCGTCTGGGGCATGCCCGGCGCCGTCGTGAACGCCGGTCTGGCGGACGTGATCCTGCCGCTCGATCGCATGGCCGCCGAGATCTCGGCGCGGTGCGGTGCGGTGCTGCCCTCGCTCAACGTCCCGCCCGGTCGGGTGGTGGCGTCATGACCCTCGGCCCCGACGACCTCGCCTACGTGCGTCGCATCGTCGCCGAACGTTCGGCGATCCAACTCGAGGAGGGCAAGGAGTACCTCATCGAGTCACGACTCGAGACGCTCGCACGCCTCGAGAACCAGGCCGACGCGACCGTGATCGTCGAGCAGATGCGTCGCTCCCCCAGCGGCCCGATGACCCAGAAGGTCGTCGAGGCCATGACGACCAACGAGACGTCGTTCTTCCGTGATCGCCTCCCGTTCGACGCCCTACGCGACTCGGTGCTGCCGGCGCTCGTCGCCGCACGCTCCGCGACCCGCCGGCTCAACATCTGGTGCGGTGCGGCGTCGACCGGCCAGGAGCCGTACAGCATCGCCATGCTGATCCGGGAGCACTTCCCCGAGCTGGCGGCCTGGAACGTGAGCATCCTCGCGACCGACCTGTCCACCGAGGTGCTGGAGAAGGCCCGCTCCGGGCGGTACTCCCAGCTTGAGGTGGGTCGCGGACTCCCGGCCCCGATGCTCGTCCGCCACTTCGAGCAGGACGGAGCCCGGTGGAAGGTGCGCCCCGCCGTGCGCGAGATGGTCGAGTTCCGTGAGCTCAACCTGATCGGCACGTGGGCCGCGATGCCCCGCCCCGACATCGTGTTCCTCCGCAACGTGATGATCTACTTCGACGTGCAGAACAAGCAGCGCATCCTCGCCAAGATCGCCGCGAACATCGCCTCCGACGGCTACCTCTTCCTCGGGGCCGGCGAGACCACCCTCAACCTGGACACCACGTTCCGCCGCATCGAGATCGACCGCGCCGGCGTCTTCCAGGTGAGCCGGGGCGCCCCGGACCTCCGACCCGTCGAGGCCGCCGCCGCGATCGGCACGGCCGCCGCGGCGCCCCGCGTCGACTGGCCCGCCCTCGGTTCGACCCCGACCCGACCCCTACCGACCGCCGGAGTCACCGGCACGATCCGACCCGTACCCCGAGGAGTGACATGACCCTGACCCAGAGCGAGCTCCGCGACGACATCGACGAGGTGACCACCCAGGTGTGGACGAACATCCTCTCGCTCGACGTCGTCCGCGGCGGCCCGGCCGATGCCGCACCGGTGACGGTCTCGAGCGCGGTCCACATCATCGGCGAGTGGAACGGAGCGGTCGTCCTCACGATGACGTCCGAGCTGGCCACCGTCATCGCCACCACCATGTTCTGCATGGACGCGGCCGAGCTCGAGGAGAGCGACGTCAACGACGCGGTCGGCGAGATGGCGAACATGATCGGCGGCAACATCAAGTCGCTGCTGCCGGGCCCGTCCCAGCTCTCGATGCCCACGGTCGCCGCCGGCGAGCAGCAGCCCGTGTTCCCCGGCAGCGAGGTGATCGACCGACTCGAGTTCACCGCCGCCGGCCAGCCCTTCAACGTGACCCTGCTGCGCGAGCGGTCCGGGGCCATCGACAACGACGCAGAGAGGAACGACCGATGAAGATCCTGATCGTCGACGACAGCAAGGCAATGCGGATGATCGTGAAGCGCACGCTCCGCCAGGCCGACCTCGGTGACCACGACACCGAGGAGGCCGGCGACGGCACCGAGGCGATCCCGCTCATCGACTCGTGGTGCCCCGACCTCGTGCTGTCGGACTGGAACATGCCCGAGATGAACGGCATCGACCTGCTCCGTCACGTGCGCGCCTCGGGCAACACGGTTCGCTTCGGGTTCGTCACGTCCGAAGGCACCGACGACATGCGCCAGCTCGCCAGCGACGAGGGCGCCGAGTTCCTGATCACGAAGCCGTTCGACCCCGACTCGTTCACGGTGGCCCTGGGGCGCAACGTCTGATGTTGTTGCGCCCGCTTCACCGGCTCCCGAGCCAACCGCAGCTCACGCAGATGCTCCGCGGCCTTCTCGGACGCGAGGTCGAGCTGACGAAGATCGAACCGCACGACCACCCCTCCTACGTCGCGATCTACAGCGACGCCACGGGGCGGGCGGTCAACGTCCTCGCGTTCGACGTGCCACTGGCGGCGTCGGCGAGCGCAGCCCTTGCGCTGATCCCGGTCGGCTCCGCCGAGGAGTGGATCGCGTCCGGCGAGCTTCCCGAGGACGCCCGCGACAACGTCTACGAGGTGCTCAACGTGCTGGCGGCGACCCACAACCAGAACGACGAGTCCCGCCACGTGAAGCTCACCTCGCTGGTGTCACCCGGCGACGCGCTGCCCGACGACGTGGCTCGCGGGCTCGCCTCGCCCGCTGCCTTCGTGTGGTTCCGCGCCGAGGTGCCGGGCTTCCCCGGCGGCATCCTCAACGCCGCCGCGTTCTGAGCCGGCCGACTCGGCCGGCCTGCTGCGAGTGCTCAGACGACGGGAACGGCCGCACCGGCGTGACGACGCCCGCGCCGTGAGGCCCGGGTCCGTGCCGCCGATCGGGCGAGCGCCGGCGCCAACAGGAGCAGCGCCCCCGACGTGAGCACGACGGTCGTCGATGTGGACCGCACGAGGATCGCGATCGTGCCGATCCTCGGGATCGACATCGACTCGCGCCCGACGAGGTCGTCGCGGCCGAGCACGACCGACTCGGAGAAGCGGTTCGCGTCGCCACGTGTCGTCACGACGAGGCGCCCGTCCTCGTGATCGACGCTGCGAACACGGTGCGTGAGCGACCCGTCCTGCGCCTCGGCGCGAGCCACGGTGACGACGTCGCCGGGCCGGAGCTCCGACGCACGGACCGTCTGAGAGATCACGACGTCGCCGATGCCGAGCGTCGGCCGCATCGAGCCGCTGCGGATCACCAGCGTGTGATACCCCGACATCACCAGGGTCAACGTGGCCAGCACGGCCACCGACACCAGCACGCCACCGACCACCGCCACTCGATCTGTCCATCGGACGAACAGCGGTCGAGGCGCCGGCGCATGCGGAGCATCGACCGCCGTGATCGTCTCGGCGCGCTCGGCCCGCTGGCGGGTCGCGGCACGGAGCAGCTGCCGCATCCAGTCGTCGAGATCCTCGGGCCGCGTGTCCAGACGGAACCCCACGATGCGGTCGTCGCCCACCCGACGCTCACCGACGATCGTCGCCACGACCGTCACGACGGCACCGTCGTCGAGATGGATCGTCGCGTCGACCTCCCGGCCGACCTCAACCGGCGGCTCGATGCCGGATAGCTGGATCGACAGCCCGTCGGGCGACGCGTCGACGCTGCGGACGTCCACCTCGGGGAACTCGACGAGGAGATCGAGCGGCACGCGGAACTCCGAACGCTCCCAGTTGCGACGCAGGAACGCTCCGACGCCGACACCCCACAACATGGCGAGGAGCCCGAGGCTCGACACCACCGAGAGCGTCGAGGCGCTGCCGGCGGACGTCTGGTCGATGAGGCCGGCGCCGGTGACGACGGTGAGGAGGAGCGCGGCCCACACCAGTGGCCGCGTCGGGAGTGGGAGACGTCCCGCGCCACGACGGCGGGTGAGGGCAGGGACGAGCGCGGCGAGCGAACCGGGCGCGCGGTGCAGCGTCCAGGTGAGGTCGGCCACCGGATGCAGGCCGACCCCGAGGAGGCGACGAACCGCCGCCCACCGAAGGAGACCGACGACGGCGAGAACGAGCGCCGTGGGAGCGAGGCCCACCCGCCAGCCCTCGTAGGGCGACGCCCCCAGGCGGACGAGGACGACGCCGACGGCGAGCGCGCGCCAGGCGACCAGCTCCGTCGACAGGAGGGCGAGCGCCGCAAGACGACACCCGAGCCGACCGGCGGTCGCCGCGTCGCCGACGTCGGCGGCTGCCGCACGCTGGCGGGCGGTCGTGTCCGGCCAATAGGCGTGGGCCGAGACCGGCGCCACCCGGTAGGCCAGCGTCTCGTCGGTGAGCGCGATGCCGTGCCGACCGGCGGCGCGCTGGGAGCGCAGCCAGCGACCCCACGGCCGCCCGGCCTCGAGCGGTGCGCGCACCAACAGGTCGGTGCGCACGAGCGTGGCGTCCGACTCCCAGAGATCGACGCCGCGTGCGCGAACGGCGGCGCGGAACCGACGCCCCACGGCGGCGCCGTGCTCCGCGACGAAGCCGTCGCCGTTCAGGACGGCGACGGTCCCGGTGACCCACCCGATGTCGTCGGACAGGAATCCGGCCGCCCGTTCGCAGCGCTCGACGTCGGCGATCACCCGGCCGGACACCACGAAGACCGCATCGGTCGTGACATCGGCGGCGGCCTCACCGATCGCGGCCTCCAGCGACTCGGCCTGGTACACGGGCACGCCGAGATCGCGGATCGGGTCGCGCACCGAGGTCGGGCCCGACACGATCACGATCGGCACCTCGCGGCTGATCGACGCGATCGACGCGCGGGTCACCTCCGGCGGCTCGTCGCCCACCTTGACGAGCACCGTGACCGTTCCCCGGTGTGCCTCGTCCCCACCGGGCTCGGCGACCGGCGGGTTCGCGGCCGGGGCCCACGTCGCGAGGACGGACGGCACGACCCCGCCCGCCATCGATGCGGCGAGCACGGCGTACAGCCACGGTGCGTGCCAGTGCTGCGCCCAGGCGACCGACGCAACGGCGACGGCCCCGCCCACGACGAGCGTCTCACCCGCGAGGAGGAGACGCTTCATCGTGGACGGGACGGTCGCAGGGGTCGGGATCGTCGCCGCCGATGCCGTCAGGACGGGAGCTGGCGGCGGCGGAGGAACGTGATCGACAGGATCGTCGCACCGGCGCCGAGGAGCACGAGGCCGAACACCACGAGGATCGCCGAGGGGGCGCCCGTCACCGCGAGGGGACGGTCGATCTCGCTGCCGAGGACAGCGGGATCACCCACGTAGATGCTGGTCGAGGTGACGACGGCGCCCAGGACGCCCGTCTTGGCCGTGGTTGTCGTGGTCGACGACGTGGACGTGGACGAGGACGTGGTCGTCGAGGCCTTGGTCGTGGTCGTCGTCGCACCGCCGCCCCCGCCGGCGATGGTCGTCGTCGTGGTCGCTGGGGCCGACGTGGTGGTCGTCGGCGCCTCGGTGGTGGTGCTGGCCTTGGTGGTGGTCGTCGCGGCCTTCGTGGTGGTCGGCGCCTCGGTGGTCGTCGTCGCCTTCGTGGTCGTCGGGGCCTCGGTGGTCGTCGTCGCCTTGGTGGTGGTCGGCGCCGCCGTGGTCGTCGGGGCCGCCGTGGTCGTCGTGGCCTTGGTGGTGGTCGGGGCCGCCGTGGTCGTCGTGGCCTTGGTGGTCGTCGTGGCCTTGGTCGTCGTCGGCGCCATCGTCGTGGTGGTCGCCTTCGTCGTGGTGGTCACCGGGGCCACCCACCCGCAGAAGACGATGTCGTCGATCGTGATCGGCTTCGCCGTCGTGGTCGGAGCGATCGTCGTCGTGGTGGTCGTGCTGGTGGTGGTCGTCGTCGCCTTGGTCGTCGTCGGCGCCATCGTGGTGGTCGTGGCCTTGGTCGTCGTCGGCGCCATGGTGGTGGTCGTGGCCTTGGTCGTCGTCGGCGCCACGGTCGTCGTGGTCGCCTTCGTGGTGGTGGGCGCCGCGGTCGTGGTCGGGGCGGCCGTCGTGGTGGTCGTCTTCCAGGTCGGCACGGCCCGCGACACCGAGTACCCCAGGACGTTCGGCAGGCCCGCCGTCGAGAACGTGCCACTGGTCTGGGCCGGCGTGAGGCTCGTGGTCACCGACGCGTTGCCGTCGGTCACGATGAAGGCACCGATCGGCACCGACGAGCTCCAGCTCCCGCCCTGCGCGTCGGCGTTGGAGATGTGGACGACGTTGCCGTTCCCCGCAGGGATCGTGAAGTGGTAGCCGTTGTGGTCGCGGTGGAACGTGGCGACGTGCACGGTGCCGTTGGGGCACGCGGACCTGTCCGGGATGGACGAGCTGGTCTGCACCAGGCCCACGCCCAGTACGAGCGCGCCGACGACGGTCAGTGCCGCACCCCCGCGAACTGGTCCGATTCGGTCGAACGCGTCTCGAAGCTTCTGGTTCACGATGGCCTCCGCTGGGACGCCGCGACGAATGACGCGGCCGGCTGTTCCGCTCCAATCGGTCCAAATTCGGACGAATTGAGCGGCAGCGCGCCGAGCGAGCCCGCTTCGCGGCGACGCGTCAGCCCACGAAGTCGGGCATCACGTCACGAGCGAAGGCCTCGACCTGGGCGCGTCCGGCCTCGGGCCATCCGCACACCAGGTAGCCGTATCCGGCGTCGCGCCACTTGGTCGCGTGGCGCCGAGCCACCTCGAGGTCGTCGAGCGAGAGGGAGCTGGCGCGCAGGATCGCCGAGGGCGCGCGGCCCGCCTCGGCGGCGAGCTCGTCCACGCGGGCGTTGGCCTCCTGCAGCGAGCTCGGTGTGCCCCAGGCGTGCCACACGTCGGCGTACCGCGCCACGAGCGGGAGCGTGCGGCGGGGCCCGTTGCCACCGATCCAGATCGGCGGGTGCGGGCGTTGCACCGGCATCGGGTTCATGCGCGCGTTCTCGAGCGACACGACCCGGCCGTCGTAGGAGACGACCTCGCCGGTGCTGAGGCGCGTGAAGATCTCGAGCGCGTCCTCGAGGAGGTCGAAGCGATCTGCCGTGCCGGGGAACGGGATGCCCAGCTCGGTGTGCTCCTTGTCGAACCAGGCCGCGCCGAGCGACAGCTCCAGCCGACCGTGCGACGCGTGGTCGATCGTGAGCGCCTCGGCGGTGAACACCGACGGGTGTCGATAGGTGACGCCGGCCACGAGCAGGCCGAGTCGGATGCGGGAGGTGACGCCGGCGAGCGCGGCGAGGGCGGTCATCCCCTCGAAGGTCTCGCCCGGGCCCTCGCCGTACATCGGTTGGAAGTGGTCGAAGCCCCAGGCGCCGTCGAAGCCGAGGTCCTCGGCGAACCGAACCCGGCTGACCAACTCGTCCCACGACACTCGTTGCTGTGCGATGTCGAGCCCGAATCTCATGCGGGCAACCTACCCCTCGATCACCCCGAGCTCGGCAAGCAGGCGCGCCCGCAGCTCGAGCACTCGCCGATCGCTCCGGATGCGGGGGCGGGGTAGATCGACGGCGAGGTCGAGTGACACGACTCCCTCAGTCAGCACGAGGACCCGATCGGCGAGCAGCACGGCCTCGTCCACGTCGTGGGTGACGAGGAGTACCGCCGGACGATGGCGACGGCACAGCTCGGCGACGAGCGCGTGCATCCGGATGCGGGTGAGCGCGTCGAGCGCGCCGAACGGCTCGTCGAGCAGCAGGAGGTCCGGTTGACGCACCAGCGCCCGGGCCAGCGCCGCCCGTTGCGCTTCTCCGCCGGACAGGGTCTTCGGCCACGCGTGCTCGTGGCCGGCGAGCCCGACCTCCGCCAGCGCTTCGCGACCTCGCTGCTCCGCGGCCTTGCCCGACTGGCCGAGGGTCACGTTGGCGAGCACATCGGCCCAGGGAAGGAGGCGCGGGTCCTGGAAGACGACCGAGCGACGAACGGGCACGGTGATCGCCCCGGCCACGCCGTCGTCGAGGCCGCCGAGCGCGCGCAGGAACGTGCTCTTGCCCGACCCGCTCCTCCCGAGGAGCGCGACGAACTCGCCGCCGCGGAGCTGCAGGTCGATGCCGCGCAGCACCTCGCGCCCGTCGAACGAGCGGTGCACCCCGCGCGCGTCGACGACGGTCCCGACCGGCCGGTCGGTCAGCGTCCCGGTTGCCATCGCAGCACCCTCCGTTCGGTGAAGCGGACCAGCGCGTCCGACGTCAGCCCCAGCACGGCGTACACCACGAGGCACACGACGATGACGTCGCTCTGGAAGAACGTCTGGGCCCGGATCATCAGGTAGCCCAGACCGCTGCTGGCGTTGAGCTGCTCGGCGAACACCAGGAGGAGCCACGCCGCGGCGGTCGCCATGCGGAGGCCGACGACGAAGCCGGGCACGGCGCCGGGGAGCACCACCCGCCGGAGCTTCGTGCGCCGTCGCAGCCCGACCACCTGCGCGAGCTCGTCGTAGCCGGGCGGAATCGCCCGCACGGCGGCGTAGGTGTTCACGTAGATGGGGAACGACACGCCGAGGACGATCAGGCTGATCTTCGCCGACTCGCCGATGCCGAGCCACAGGATGAGCAGCGGCTGCAGGGCGATGATCGGCACGAAGCGGAGCATCTGCACGTTCGAGTCGAGCAGATCGTCACCGATGCGGGTGAGGCTGGCGACGAGCGCGAGCACGGTGCCGGTGGGGACACCGATCGCGAGCCCCCAGAGCACGCGCTGCAGCGACGCCCACAGCGCATGGCCGAGCGTGCCGTCACGTGCGAGATCCCAGCCGGCCGTGAGGACGGTGGAGGGCCCGGCGAGGGTGCGCGGGCTCAGCCAACCGACCCGCGCCGCCGCCTCCCACACCGCGAACAGGATGACGACGCCCACGAGGCGCTCCACGCCGCCGGGCACCCGAAGGCGCCGGTGTGTGGTGGCACCGGTCGTCGGGAGCTCGACGAGTGTCACTCCCATCGCAGCGGCCGGGGCCGGCGACACCTCGACCTCGGGCTCGCGCTCGAGGAGGCTCACGAGCCCTGCTCCTTCTGCACGAGGGCGTTGAAGCGCGTGTCGAACTCGGACGCCACGTCGATCTTCGACGGGATCTCCCCCGCCGTCACGAAGAGATCGGCCAGGCGCTGCTGCGCCGCGACGGTCTCACCGGGCAGCGTCAGGAACTCGATGCCGCCGGCCTTCTCGACGATCTGCGCGGCACGCTCCGGGGGCAGCCCGTACTGCTTCACGTAGACCGCTTGCGCGATCAGCTCGGGGCGATCCTTCAGGTACGCGAAGGAGCGCACGAGCCGTGCCAGGTAGTCGGCGAGGGCGGCCGACTTGGCGTCGTCGCGCAAGGTCGCGTCGCTCGCGATCACGAACGACGAGCGGTCGGTGAGCTCGCCGGCCTCGGCGACCTGCCGGGCGCTCGGATCGGACAGCAGGAAGAGGCTGCTCAACGGCTCGATCGAGATGCCGGCGTCGGCGCCGCCGCCCTGCAGCACGGACGACACCTGCGTCTGCGGGACGTCGACCGACTCGACGTCGTCCAATCCGAGGCCGACACCGTCGAGCGCCTGCAGGAGCGCTGCCTCACCGGCCGTGCCCTTCTGGTAGGCGACGCGCTTGCCCTTCAGGTCGGCCCATCCCGAGATGTCGTCGTGGCCGGCGCCGACGAGGAGCCCGTACGACCCGTGACCGGACGCCCAACCGGCGACGGCGGTGATGGCCTGGCCGCCGGCCTGGGCGAAGATCAGCGGCGTGCTGCCGACGAACCCGGTGTCGAGGGCGTCCGCCTGGAACGCCTGCAGCATCGGAGGCCCGCCGATGAACGCCGAGTACTCGACCGTGTAGCCGAAGTCCTTGTCCTGCCCGGCGAGCGACAGCACGGTCTTGAGGTAGTCGAGCTGGTCGCCGACCCGGAGCGTCGTGCCGGCGGGCACGGAGACCGGCACCGTCACCGACGCCGCCGTCGTGGTCGGACCCCGTTGGGCGCCGGCGGCGCGCGTCGACGCGTCGGTGGAGCAGCCGGCCGCGACCAGCGCGGCGAACAGGCCCACTGCGACGATCCGTGCTCCTCGTTGAACCCTCATACCAGCAACCTTTCTAGTAAATCCGACTGTATTGATCATGTTTGTGGAGCGACGCCCACGGGGCAACCCGGAACCCTGTGGCAGGTGTCTCAGGCCACTCACTGGAGGTACGCGCCGACCCGGGCCCGCATCTCGACGAAGTCCCGATCGGACCGCACCTCCGGACCATGCGCTCCGCTCGTCGAGAAATCGGGACGAAGGTCGGCCACGACCCGCCCCGGCCGCGGGCTCAGCACCAGGACGCGGGTGCCCAGGTAGATCGCCTCCTCGACGCTGTGGGTGATGAACAGCACGGTCGGGCGGGCAACCCGCCAGATGCGCAGCAGTTCGTCCTGGAGCCGGTCGCGCGTCAACGCGTCCAGCGCCCCGAAGGGCTCGTCCATCAGCACGATCGACGGACGGTTGGCGAGCACCCTGGCCAGTTGCACGCGCTGCTGCATCCCACCCGACAGCTCGTAGGGGCGATGACCGGCGAACTCGGACAGACCGACGAGCTCGAGGTGCTCGGCCACGAGCGTCGCCCGCTCCGATCGCGGCACCCGTCGCCGGCGTGGGCCGAACTCCACGTTCCCGGCGACGGTGAGCCAGGGGTACAGGTTCGGCTGCTGGAACACGACACCCCGATCGGGTCCCGGAGCGGCGACGATCCGATCGCCGACCGTGACCGACCCCGCGTCGGGTCGATCGAAACCGGCGATCAGCCGGAGCAGCGTCGACTTTCCGCACCCCGACGGCCCGACCAGCGAGACGAACGACCCCGGCTCGAGGTCGAGGTCGATGGGACCGAGTGCATCGGTCCAGTCGCCACTCGCGCTGCGGAATCGCTGCGACACACCGGACAGGGTCACCCGGCCGGCGCCGGGTGACCCGTCCGTCACGGCCGCGTCCGTCGGGGGGACCGGCGCGGCCGCGACCACGTCAGCCGACCTTCGCAGCGAAGGTGGGGGTCACCGCCGCTTCGTAGGCGGCGTCGGGCTGGACCGCGTCGATCTTCCCCTGCGCCTTGTTGAACTTCGCCGCAGCGATGAGGTTCTTCGCGAGCCCGCCACCGAGGTAGTCGGCTCCCGTCTGCTCGTCCGCCGTCAGGAAGATCAGGTCCTTCGCCTGCGCCAGCGCGTCGCTCTTGTCGATGTTGAGCTCGGCTGCGAGATCGCTCGCGAACGCGTCCGGATCCTTCCGGAACAGCTTCACCGCTCGGTCCTGCTGAGCGACCCACGTCGTCACGGCCTCTGGAAAGCGCTTCGCGAAGTCGTTCGTGACCACGGCGAGGTCGTAGGTGGTCTTGCCCTTCTTCGCGAGCTGTTCGCTGTCGACGAGGACGTTGCCGCCGTCGGCGACGAGCTTCGCCAGGTTCGGGTTCCAGACGTAGGCGCCGTCGATGTCGCCACGGCTCCAGGCCGCGTAGATGTCGTCGGGCTCCGCATCGATGATGTCGACGGTGGAGGCGTCGACGCCTGCGTCCTCCAGCGCGGCGAGCAGGCTGTAGTGCGACGTGGACGCGAAGGGCGTGGCGATCTTCTTGCCGACGAGATCCCGCAGCGAGGTGATCCCCTCGTCCCCCTTGACCACCAAGGCCTCGGCCTTTCCGATGACGTCGTGGATCCACGGAACCTGGTAGTCGATCGGGGTCGACAGACCTCGGGACACAGGGCTCGAGCCGGCGAGACCGATGTCCACCGACCCTCCGACGACCGCCTCGTTGACCGAGCCGCCCGAGTCGAACAGCTTCCACTCGATCTCGGTGTCGGGGAAGGCCTTCTCCAGCCACTTCTCGTGCTTGACCACCAGGTCGCCGTTGGGGATCAGCTGGTAGGCGATCGTGATCTTGTCCGGCGCCTTCGCCGTCGCTGCGCCGGTTGTGGACGTCGCACCGTCGCCGCTCGCCGACGAGGACGAGGACGAGTCGTCGCCGCACCCCGCCAACACCGCGCCGGGCAGGAGGACGCCGGCGAGCAGAAGCCCTCCGGCGACGAGGGATCGGCGCCTTGTGCGCGGCCGCGCTCGATGATTGGGTTGTTGGCTACTCATGATTGTTCCTCTGTTCGGGGGATGGTGGTGGGTTCGGTGGGTCGGCCGTGCCTGGCCGGCCCACCGTCTTCACGTCAGACCCGGCCCTTCCACGGGACGAGTCGACGCTCGAGCGCTCGGATGAGCGAATCGATCAGCACGGCGACGATGCCGATGACGATCACGCACATGATCGCCACGTCGGTCTGCAGGAACTTCTTGGTCGACCACGCGAGCCCCCCGATGCCCGGGACACCGTCGACGGTTTCCGCCGCGACGATCGTCGTGAGCGCGAACCCGACCGCGAGCCGGAGCCCGGTGAGCAGTTCGGGGAGGACGGCGGGCAACACCGTCGAGCGGACCACGCCGAGGCGGCTCGCACCGAGAGAGCGGGCCGCCTCGATCCAGTCAGGGCGGATCGCCTCGACGCCGGACACGAGCGACAGCGCGATCGGCGCGATCGCTGCGAGGAACAGCAGCCACACCTTCGACGTGTCCTCGATGCCGAACCAGATGATCAGGAGGCTGAAGTACGCGAGCGGCGGAAGGCTCCGGATGAACGTCATAACCGGCTCGAACACCACGCGGGCGGGTCGCAGGAGCGCGACGGCCAACCCGAACGGAACACCCACGACGATCGCCCAACCCACACCCTGAACAAGACGCCATCCACTCGCTCCGACGTGCTCCCAGAGGAGGTAGCCACTCAGCCCACGCGTGCCGTGATGGGTGGTCATCGACTCGACGAAGCGGTCCCAGACGGCGATCGGCTTCGGCACGATGACCGCGCTCCACCAGCCCCGGTCCGCAACGAACCACCACACGGCGAGGAAGATCGTCGCAGCGGAGATTCGAAGGAGGAGGTCGGAGAGTCGTCGACGCGTCCGGCTCACGACCCGGGGGTGCCGGCTCGACCGGTGACCTCGTCGCCGAGCGGCGGCGAGAACACCTGCACCGTCGTGGTGGCGCGGAGTTCGGGGTTCACGAGGCTGTGTCGGTGCGTCGCGCCGAACGTCGTGTGGTCGCCGACGACGAGCTGGCGCAGCCGCGAACGGCGCTCGCCCACGTCGTCGACCGCGAATTCCACGAGGCGGCCGTAGGTCACCGCCACCACCCCGATCGAGCCCTCGTGGTCGTGGGGCTCGATCGCCGTCTGCGGCCCGAGCTCGACGACCCACGCGTCGTAGACGGCCGTGGCCAACACCTTGGTGCGTCGAACCTCGCCGCGCCGGAGTGTGCCGTCGGCGGCGCCGACCACCTGGGCCAGCCCGAGGGCGATGTACTCGAGCGCCTCGCCCGACAGCGGGCGGTCGATTCGCGAGGACGAGGCCGGATGGAGCGCCCGCGCCGCGTCGACGTCAGCGGTCGCTCGGTTCGTGCTCGAGATGGTCATGAGATCGGCAGACTTCGGAACGGCTCGCCGGCGATCAGCTCGGACTCGAGCCCGTCGGGCCCGACGGGCACCTCGCCGATCAGCGTCACTCGGTGAAGGACCCGTTCGACGTCGAGGTGGTCGATGTCCTGCGGGCCGAGGTGGGCGGTGACCCGGTTGTCCCAGAAGGCGACGCTGCCGGGTTCCCAGCGGAACCGAACCGTGTACTCGGGCTTCACGATGTGGGCGAACAGCAGGTCGAGCAGCTGCTCGCTCTCCTCGTGGCGGAGCCCCACGATCCGCGAGGTGAAGCCG
This sequence comes from Acidimicrobiales bacterium, assembly GCA_046331245.1. Taxonomy (GTDB): domain Bacteria; phylum Actinomycetota; class Acidimicrobiia; order Acidimicrobiales; family Microtrichaceae; genus SSF14. The sequence goes on from JAXLRH010000002.1 coordinate 217,216, forward strand.
GGGTTCACGAAGAGGGCGGACTCCCCGGTGAGCGGATGCACGCGCACCACGGGGTGATGGGCGACGAGCGGCTTCGCGTTGGTGACGCCGTTGCCACCGCCGCCGAGGCCCTTCCGCGCCAGACCCGCTCCGTAGCGGTGCTCGGCGCGCAGACCGCTCAGGAACTGGCGCAGCGGCTTCGACAACCCCTCGTAGGCCGCGACGAGGTTGGTGAACGTGGTGTCCCCGCCGTACTCCGGCACCACGTCGGCTCGGAGCACCGACCCGGCCGGAGGGTTGATCGCCGGCGTCACGTCGGTGTGCCAGTCGTTGGCGTAGGAGTACTTCTTGCGGAGCTGTTTGGCGGCGTCGCCGGTGATGCCGTACTGGGCGGCGAACCGTTCGGGCGAGATCGTGTAGATCTCGGGGAAGCCGGCCGGCGGATCGTCGTCGTAGGGGTGGGCGTAGGTGAGCTCGCCGAACTGACGGGTGAACGCGATCTGCTCCGCATGGCCGATGTGCTGGTCGCGGAGGAACACGACCTTCCAGCGATGCAGCGCGTGGGTGACCACGTCGCGCTCGGCATCGGTGAGGGGTCGGGAGATGTCGAGCCCGCGCAGCTCCGCGCCGGTGTGGCCGGACAGCGGGCGGACGTCGACGTGGGCGGGAGTAGGCGGATCGTCGGTGATCGGGAGGTCGTGGACCAGGGACATCGGGGGGAACCTTTCGTCGAGGGGGCCCGCGAGGCCGGGGTACGAACCTCGCGAGCGCTCTATTCTCAACATACCCGACTCATTTAGTCAACTTTATAGTTCGGATGACTCCGTCGCCCCTGAGGCAGAGTGTTCGCGTGCCCACGGAGGAGGACCGAATGACCGAGAACGAACCGCCGGCCCGGCACGGCGCCGACATCGATCGAAGCGCCGAATGGGACGAGCTCCGCCGGCGGTACCTCCGACCCAAGGCGGAGCGACCGGCATCCTCGGCGCGCGGCCTGCACCACTTCGCCCTGCTGAGCAGTGACGTCGAGGCGACCATCGACTTCTACCAGGGCCTGCTCGAGTTCCCGCTCACCGAGCTGTTCGAGAACCGCGACTACCAGGGCTCGACGCACTTCTTCTTCGACATCGGCAATGGCAACTCGCTCGCCTTCTTCGACATGCCGGGCCTGGACCTCGGCCCCTACGCCGAGGTGCTGGGCGGGGTCCACCACATCGCGATCTCCATGGAGCCGGAGCGATGGAGTCACGTGAAGGCGAAGCTCGACGACGCCGGCGTCCCCTACGCCCACATCGACGGGACCTCGATCTACTTCAGCGGTCCCGACGGGGAGCGGATGGAGCTGATCGCCGATCCCCTCGGCGAGATGTACGGCTCGATCGTCCTCTGACGCCGCCCCCTCTCCCCCGCCCCACGCCCTCTCTCCCCCGCCCCACGCCCCCTTCTCCGGTTTTGGGGTTCGTTGTGTTCACCCCTCGCGCACAACGAACCCCAAAACCCGAAGAAGGAGAGGGCGTGTAGCCTGGACCGATACCCCGGGGGAGTATCGGAGGATCGGGATGGCCGGCTACGAATCGGACAAGGCGCTGCTGCTGAAGCGGCTGGCGCGGGTCGAGGGCCAGGTGCGCGGCATCGCGCGCATGGTCGAGGACGACCGCTACTGCATCGACGTGATGAACCAGGTGAGCGCCGCCACCAACGCGCTGCAGAAGGTGGCGATGCACCTGCTCCGCGACCACCTCGAGCACTGCGTCGCCGACGCGGCGCGAGAGGACGCCGACGGCGGCCGGGCGAAGCTGGACGAGGCGGCCAGCGCGATCGAGCGCCTCGTTCGCTCCTGACCGGGACGGTCGGGAGCACCGACGAGCGCCCGACAGACGAGCGCCGGTCATGTGCGCGGCGTCAGATGTGCGCCGGGCCCCGGAGGCTGATCGCGGCCGTGACCGGTGCGGTGGGCATGATCGGCAGGCCGAGCATCTCCTCCCACGTCTTCAGCATCGCCGCGTGGCCGGCGCCCGCCGTCGTGTTGACGCCGCGGTTGGCGGTGGGGGCGATGAGGAGGTTCGGCACCGGACGGTCCTCGTCGTAGAGCACCATCACGGCGGTGTTGCCCGACTGGTAGGCCGAGCTGTCGAGGATCGGCTGCAGGTGCGAGGCGACCCAGCTGTCGACGCTGGCGTTCAGGCAGTCGTGCCCGTCGTTGCAGAGGTCCGGCGTGATCATGGCGAACGTCGGCAGGTTGTTCACGTCGAGCTCGCTCAGGGGCCGCACCTCGGTGCCACAGAAGTCGTGGTCGTTGTGGGTGCCCGAGCCGTCGGTGTACGTGCCGTAGAAGTACATGGCGGGCACGTGCTTGGCGGCGTTGCCGGCGTCGGAGCACCCCGTCGACGCGCCCTCGACGTAGCTGCGGGCGGTGCCGCCGGCGAGACGGACCTGGCGGAAGATGTTGTTGTCGGTGGACTGGCACGACGGGCCGGGTGAGCAGTCGTTCACGGTCGAGGAGTTGCTGACGCCGCTCGCGAGCCCGATGTACTGGTTGAGGCTGTTCTGGTCGGTGTTGGTCTCGACCCAGTCGGCGAACACCGTGCAGTTGCGGCCGAGGTCGCCGAGATAGGGCATGTACTGGTCGGCGAACCCGATGCCGCCGACGCCGTCCCAGGTGCGGTTCTCCTCCATGATCACCACGATGTGCTGGTACTGCGACGGGGGCGTCGCCGAGGAGCCGCACTTCGCCGCGTTGCTCGGGTACACGGGCGGCGGGGTGCACGACGAGCACGCGAAGCCCGCCAGCGCGAACGCCAGGGCGACGACGGACCACGACCTCACGCGACGACCAGACATGACGAGCACCTTTCCCCCGGGTGACACGGACGTGAACACCTCGGGCACCAGTAGACAGTGCATCGAAGCGGCCCGCAAGCGGGCGGACGGTACGATCGCCGCTGTCATGGACCTCACTCCGATCGTCGTCGACAGCGTGTGCAACGGACCGGCCCACTCGGGCCACGGCGGCTGGTCGGCGGGTCTGGTGGCCCGCCGCTTTCCGGGAACGGCCACGGTGTCCCTCCGGTCGGCGCCGCCGCTCGACACGATGCTCACGGTCGTGGCCGGCGACGACGACACCCTGCGGGTGTTCGACGGTTCCACCCTCGTCGCGGAGGGCCGCCCCGCCGACCTCGACGCCGCCCCACCACGGCCGGTCGACGTCGCCGAGGCCGTGCTCGCGCGCACCTGGTTCGAGGAGCACGTCGTGCCCCACCATCCCTTCCCCACCTGCTTCGGGTGCGGCCCGCGGCGCGATCCCGCCGAGGCGTTGCGGCTCTTCACCGGCGTGTCGCCGAGCGGCGACGTGGTCGCGGCGCCGTGGACGGTGCGCGACATCCGCGCCCAGGGCGCGGTCACCCGAGAGCTGATGTGGGCGGCGGTCGACTGCGCCACGGGCTGGGCCGCGATGGCGCTCCCGGACGCGGCCTCGGCGGCGGGCCCGTCGGTGCTGGCCAACCTCACGGTCCGGGTCGACGCACTCCCCTCCTTCGGCGACGAGTGCGTGGTCGTGGGGTGGCCCATCGACGGCGAGGGACGCAAGCGGCACACCGGTGGCGCCATCCTCTCGGCCGAGGGGGCGACGCTGGCCGTCGCCGACGCGCTCTGGATCGAGCTGCGAACCGCGCCGCCGGCCGACTCCTAGGCTCTGCGTCGTGCCGGATCAGATGCCACCTCCCCTCGTCGAGGACGAACGAACGACCCTGCTCGCGCTCCTGCAGTACCACCGGGAGTCCGTGGTGCGGAAGGTGGAGGGGGTCAGCGACGCCGAGGCCGCCCGGCCGGGCGTTCCCTCGGGCACCTCGCTCCTGTGGCTGGTACAGCACCTGACGCGGGCCGAGTCCATCTGGGTGCTGCAGCGATTCGACGGCCGGCCGGGCGAGCCGTGGAGCGACGACGTGCGCACCGACGAGTCGCTGGCGGACTCGGTCGCCGCCTACCGGGCGATGTGGGCCAAGGTCGCAGCGGTCGTCGATGCCGAGCCCGATCTCGGCGCGCTGTGTCGCGAGATGGGCGATCGCCCCCAGGTCTCGCTTCGCTGGGTGCTGATGCACCTGCTCGAGGAGACCGCCCGCCACGCAGGGCACGCCGACATCATCCGCGAGCTGATCGACGGGCAGACCGGTCGATGACCGGCGCGCACACCGAGCTCGCCGACGCGATCCGGTCCGGTCCCGTGGTGGTGCAGACCGAAACCGTATTCGGGCTCGCGTGCCTGCCCACCGCCGAGATGGTCGACCGGGTCTTCGAGGCCAAGGCCCGCCCGGCGCACCTCAACCTGCCGGTGATCATCGGCGACCCCGATCAGCTCGCCGCGTTGGGCATCGTGGCGGACGACTGCGCCGAGGCGCTCATCGAGGCCTTCTGGCCGGGCGCGCTCACGCTCGCCTTCGCTGTCGATCCTCACGCCGAGGGCCTGCCGTGGCTCGACGGCCGTGACGAGGTCGCCGTGCGCATCCCGGCCGTGGACCCGCTCCGCGAGCTGGCACGCCAGGTGGGCCCGTTCCTCATGACGAGCGCCAACCGGCACGGTGAGCCTCCGGTCGCGTCGGCGGAGGAGGCACGAGCGGTCTTCGGCGAGGACACGCCGGTGTTCGAGTGGCCCGACGTCGACCCGCCAGGGCCGCTGCCGTCGACCCTCGTCAACGTCGGCCGGACGCCACCGGTCATCGAGCGGGTGGGCGCGCTGTCCGTCGAGATGATCCGACGGGTGTGCCCGTCGGCCGTAGTCTCGGGCGAGAGCGGATCGGATCGGTGAGATGACGTCGCACATCGTGTTGGGAATCGAGAGCTCCTGTGACGACAGCGCGGCGGCCGTGCTCGTCGACGGCGAGCTCCGCAGCAGCGTGATGTCGTCGCAGATCGACATCCACGCCCGCTACGGGGGCGTCGTTCCCGAGATCGCCGCCCGCCAGCACGAGCGGTCGCTGCTCCCCGCCATCGAGGAGGCGCTCATCCTGTCGGGCGTCGACTACGCCGACCTGTCGTGCATCGCGGTCACACGGGGCCCGGGCCTCGTCGGCTCGCTCGTCGTCGGCGTGTCGGTGGCCCGCGCGCTGGCGCTCGTGGCCCGCTGCCCGGTCGTCGGGGTGAACCACCTCGAGGCGCACGTGCTGTCGAGCTTCCTCGAGCATCGCGAGCTCGAGCCACCGACGTTGTGCCTGCTGGTGTCGGGTGGCCACACGATGCTGGTGCTGGTGCGCGGCATCGGCGACTACACGGTGCTGGGCGAGACGAGGGACGACGCAGTCGGCGAGGTGTACGACAAGGTCGGCCGGTACCTCGGGCTGGGCTATCCCGGGGGTCCGGCGGTGGATCAGCTGTCGCTCACGGGCGATCCCACTCGTCTCTCCCTGCCGCGACCGATGCGCAACGAGGGCTACGAGATGAGCTTCTCCGGCCTCAAGACCGCGACCATCCGTGCGGTGCGCAAGGCGCCCGACGTCGAGGTGGAGGACGTGTGCGCGTCGTTCGTCGCCGCGGTGCTCGACGTGCTCATCTCGAAGCTCCGCACCGCAGTCCGAGAGCACGAGGTCGGGTCGATCTGCATCGGCGGCGGTGTCGCCGCGTCCGGCCCGCTGCGCGACGCGGTGGAGCGGCTCGCCGCCGAGGAGGGGCTCGGCTGCTTCCTCCCGCCGCGTTCGATGTGCACCGACAACGCGGCGATGATCGCCTACGCCGGTAACGCCCACCTCCAACGCGGCACCCACGTGCTCGACTTCGAGGTGCTCCCCGGCCTCCGCTTCCCCGGCGCGGCCTGACCGCCTCGGTCGGGAGCGTCCTCAGTCGGGCAGCGTCGGCATCGAGATGCCGGGATCGCGGCCGAGCAGCACGGCACGACGCATCGCCGAGTCGCCGAACCTCTGACGGACGTCGTCGAGCACGTCGTCGAGGGCCGAGCCGCTCCGCCGGTCGAACGGCAGCTCGAGTTGCACGGCGTCGTCGCCGTCGAGGTTGGCGATGGAGATGCCGATGAGGGTGAGTCCCCGCTCGGCGACGAGCGGCTCGGCGTCGGCGAGGAGGCCCCGGAGCGCCTCGAGCACGAGATCGGTTCGCGCGGTGGCCCGGTCGAACGTGTGGGAGCGGGTGGCCCGCCCGAAGTCGCCGAACCGGAGCCGGAGCACCACGGTTCGACCGACGCGGCCGCCGTCGCGCAGTCGGTTGGTGACGCGGTCGACGAGACCGACGAGCGTGGCATCCAGCTCCGACGGGGTGAGGGCGCGGCGGCCGAGCGCTCGCTGCGAGCCGATCGACCGGCGGCGCCGACCCGTCCGGACGACGCGGGGATCGCGGTTGTGCGCGAGCGCGGAGAGGTGATGCCCGGCGCCGCCGCCGAGCATCGCCACGAGCGCGGGCTCAGGGATGCGGGCGAGATGGCCCACGGTGGTGATGCCTCGCTGATGCAGCTTCTCCGACGTCTTCGGGCCGACGCCCCAGAGGCGCTCGACCGGGAGCGGGTGCAGGAAGTCGAGCTCGGTGCCGGCCGGCACCTCCAGCAGACCGTCGGGTTTGCCGACGGCGCTGGCGACCTTCGCCAGGAACTTGGTGCATGCGATGCCGACGGTGATGGGTAGGCCGACCTCGCTCCGCACCTGTTGGCGGAGACGCGTGGCGATCTCGACGGGTGTGCCCGACACGCGCAGCAGACCGCCCACGTCGAGGAACGCCTCGTCGATCGACACCCCCTCCACCAGCGGGGTGGTCCGTTCGAAGACACCGAACACTGCGCGGCTCGCCTCGACGTACGCCGACATCCGGGGCGGCACGACGATCGCATTCGGGCACAGGCGGCGCGCCTGGGTGCCGCCCATCGCGCCCCGCACGCCGAACGCCCGGGCCTCGTAGCTCGCCGCCAGCACCACTCCCCCGCCGACGATCACCGGGCGGCCGCGCAGGCGGGGATCGTCGCGCTGCTCGACCGAGGCGAAGAAGGCGTCGAGGTCGGCATGCAGGATCGATGCGCTCGTTCGTGAGGTCGCCCCGGACACGAACATATGTTCGCCTCGCTTCCGCTCTCGCGCAAGGGACGATGCGACCTTCCGCCGCTGAACCGTCCTGGGTCGAACGGACCCAAGCGAAAAGGTCCCTCAAGAGGATTGTTCAGTCGGCCGATGACCTCTCCGTGGCGTCCGTTTCGCACATTCCGACCGGGAGGGCAACGCAGTGCCTCGCGTCCGTCGGCGCGTACGGTGCGACGCCGGCCGCGATGATCGCGATCTACATCCTCCGCGCCCGGCACCTGCTGTCCGACACGCCGATGTGGGTGCTGGCCGTCATCCTCCTCGTCGGTGGCGTGGCCAACTTCGGCGGGAGCCTCTGGCTGCGGGCCCGGCCCGACGACGCTGTGCGCATCCACGCACGAGTCGCCGTCTCGGTGCTGTCCACCGCGGCCGTGGTCTACGCCGTCGGGTGGGGCTCGCTCCTCATGGTGGCGTTCGGCGTCGGCACGTCGGAGCTGCTGCGCACCATCGGCCCGCGAGCCACCCGCGCCAACCTCGTGTGGAACTGGGTCGCCGTGGCACTCGGCGAGCTCGCCGTCCACTTCCAGCTCGCCCCGAGCGTGGTTCGGCCGGAGCTCGCGCACGCGATCGCGATCGCCGGCGCCGGCTGCCTCGGCATCGTCACCAAGGTGCTCGGTGACTCCGCCCGGGCGACCGAGCTCGCCGAGGACCTCGTGCGCCCGCGGGCCATCCACTTCGAGTCGCTCATCGAGCACGCGTCCGACCTCATCGGCGTGATCTCCCTCGACGGGACCATCGTGTCGGTGAGCCCGGCCGTGACGCCGATGCTCGGCTACGAGCCGGCCGACGTCGCCGGCCGGCCGATCTCGATGTTCATCGACGACGACCTCGTCGAGCAGGTCGACGACATCCTGCGCCTGTCGGTCGAGCAGGTGGGTCGCGCCCACTCGTTCGAGCTCAACCTGCGCCACCGGGACGGGTCGGACCGGCTGGTGGTCGCGACGCTCACCACGCCCAGCCGCGACTGGTCGGATCAGATCGTGCTGAACGTGCACGACGTCACGACCCAGCGCGATCTCGAGGAGCAGCTGCGCCACGACGCACGTCACGATGCGCTGACGGGCCTGCTCAACCGCAAGGCGTTCGGCGAGTCCTCGGAGCGGTCGTGTCGGCGGGCCGCCCGCGACGGCCGCACCGTCGGCATGCTCTACATCGACCTCGACGGGTTCAAGCAGATCAACGACACGTTCGGCCACGACGCCGGCGACCGCGTCCTCGTGGAGGCGGCGAACCGGCTGCGGGGCTGCCTGCACGACGGAGAGACGCTGGCCCGCCTCGGCGGCGACGAGTTCGCCGTGCTGATGGACACGGTGGACGGCGAGAGCGCCGTGGTGCTCGCGGAGCGGATCCTGGACGCGCTCGGTCAGCCCATCACCGAGCTCCCCGACACGGCCCGCGTGGGCGCCAGCATCGGCATCGCGCTCCGCTCCAGCGAGGGCATCGAGATCTCGACGCTGATGCAGGACGCCGACTCGGCGATGTACAGCGCGAAGCGCAACGGTCGGTCGCGTTGGGAGATGACGGCGCCCGAGAGCGCCGTCGGGGCCTGATCGACCGCTTCCGTAGACTGCGGCGATGGCCCGTCGCATCCCCGCCGTCTACAAAGCCCTGAACCTCGTCCACGAGCGAGGCTTCACGCTCTCGAAGGGCCGCGTGTTCGGCCGGGCCGGCGGCATGGTGGCGGTGCGGCTCACGACCGTCGGCCGGAAGTCCGGCGCGGAGCGCGTCACGATGCTCACCTCCCCGCTCGTCGAGGACGGCCAGGTGGTCCTCGTGGCCTCGTATCGGGGCGGCCCGTCGCATCCGGCGTGGTTCCTCAACCTGCGGGACCGCCCCCAGGTGCGGGCGATGCGCCGGGGCACCACCGATCTCGAGATGCACGCCGACGTGCTCGACGGGCCCGCCCGCCAGGCCATGTGGGAACGGCTCACAGCGCTGGAACCGCGCTACGCCGAGTACCAGACGCGCACCGATCGGGAGATTCCCGTGATCGTGCTGAGGCCGACGACCTAGTTGCTTTTGGGGGAACCGAACAATCGTCATTCGTTTGGTCAAGATCCCCCATCCGGGTACCGATGATTGATCTATGACCCTTCGGGACACCGTGGCGCGATGGCGGAAACCTGGCGCAACCGAGGACGCGGACACTGCAGCTCCGACCTCGTGGGAGGCGCGCCCGCAGCTCGCACGGTTGATCCGGATCGTCGTGCTCCTCGGTCCCGTCGCATTCGGATGTGGCGCCGCGATCCAGGCGAACCGGATGATCGCCGCACCGAACTCGGTCCTCACGGCGCTCGGGCGAGCACTCCTCATCGTCGCCATCGCGTCGCTCGTCGTCTGGGGTGTCGACCGGTACGCACGCAAGCTCCTCCCGCTCGCCGCGCTGATGCAGCTGTCGCTCGTGTTCCCCGACCAGGCGCCGTCGCGCTTCCGTTCGGCGCTCAAGTCGGGAAGCAGTCGCCGGCTCGAGCGGACGCTCGAGGAGACGCGTGCCCGGGGCCTCGCGAAGGATCCCGGCGACGCCGCCCGCCAGGTCATCCAGTTGATCGGTGCGATCGGCGACCACGACCGCCGGACGCGAGGACACTCCGAGCGCGTCCGTCTCTTCGCCGACCTGGTCGGTGAGGAGCTGAAGCTGTCGAAGGAGGAGCGCCAGAAGCTCCAGTGGGGCGCGCTGCTCCACGACCTCGGCAAGCTCATGGTGCCGAGCGAGATCCTGAACAAGAACGGCAAGCCGGACGCCGACGAGTGGCGCATCCTGCAGGGCCACCCGGCGGAGGGCATGCGCCTCATCGAGCCGCTGCGCGAGTTCCTCGGCGAGTGGGTGCACGCGATCGGCGGGCACCACGAGAAGTGGGACGGCTCGGGCTACCCCGCAGGCCTCGCCGGCAACGACATCCCGCGCGCTGCGGCGATCGTCGCCGTGGCGGACTCGTTCGAGGTGATGACCGCGGTGCGCTCGTACAAGAAGGCGATGCCGCTGGACGAGGCCCGCGCCGAGCTCACCCGGTGCGCCGGCTCGCACTTCTCGCCCGAGGTCGTGCGAGCGTTCCTGCAGATCTCGCTGGGCCACCTTCGCATCGTGGCCGGCCCGCTCGCGGCGCTCGCCCACCTGCCGTTCCTCGGCAACATCGCCCAGATCCCCGGTGCCGCGGCAGCGGTTGCCCCGGGCATGGCGTCGGCCGCGTCACTCCCGGCCGCCGCGATGATGACCGCCGCCGCCCTCACGATCAGCACGCCCACCCAGGTGAGCGCGCTCGAGCTGGCGCAGAGCCGCGATGCCGCCGTGTCGCAGGCGCAGGTGTCGGCGACCGGCGACGCGACGCCGGCCTCGACCACCCTGAAGACCCCGGACTTCGGCTACGGCACGCCGGGTGCTCGCAGCGCGACCACCACGACGACCACCGCGCTCGCCGGCGTCTCGGCCGAGACGCTTGGCGCGTCGCCGTTGACCCTCGGAGCGCCGGCCTCGGGCGACGCGCCCACGACGTCGACCGCGACGACCACCACCACGGCCAAGACGTCGGTCACGACCACGACGTCGGACCGCTGGCGTCGGACCACCACGACGACCACCGCCAAGCCGGCGTCCACCACCACGGTCAAGGTCGTCACCACCACGACCGCCAAGCCGGTCACCACCACGACCGCCAAGCCGGTCACGACGACGACGGCAAAGCCGGTCACGACGACCACGACCGCGAAGAAGTCGTTCACCATCACGGTGTCGACCTCTGGTCTGCGGATCCCGTCGTCCAACCTGCAGGGCGCCAGCTACGCCCGGGGTACGAAGCTCTACATCTACGCGCCACTCTCGTTCTCGGCCGACAAGGTCACCTTCACCTATCCCGGCGGCAGCCACGAGGCGTCGAACTACCCCTACGACATGGTGACGTCGAGCGGCCTTCTGGCCTCGTCGTGGACGGCGCCGTCCACCCCCGGCACGTACACGATCACTGCCGTGTCGACCACGTCGTCCGGGAGTGGCGACGGCTTCCAGGTCACGGCGACGGCGACGTTCACCATCACCTGAGCCCGCACCTCGGGGCGGCCGGTGCTCCACTACCGTGCCCTGCATGACCGACACCCCGAGCATGCACGACTTCAACGCCTCGATCATCGCCGAGTTCCGAGCGAACGGCGGCAAGGTCGGCGGTCCCTTCGAGGGCGCGACGATGATCGTGCTCACCACCACCGGCGCCAAGAGCGGGCAGCTGCGCACGATCCCACTCGTGTGCCGGCCCGACGGCGACCGCATCGTCATCTTCGCGTCGAAGGCCGGCGCGCCCACCAACCCCGACTGGTTCCACAACCTCGTCGCGAACCCGACCGTGCACGTCGAGTACGGCACCGACAGCTACGACGCGACGGCCGAGGTGCTCACCGGCGAGGAGCGTGACCGCATCTACGCCGAGCAGGCGGCGGAGTCGCCGGCGTTCGCCGAGTACCAGGCGAACACCGATCGGGTCATCCCGGTGGTGGCCCTCAACCGCATCGGCTGAGCCGGACACTCACTCCGCGAGGCGCAGCGAGCCCTCGCCCACCGCGACGGCCGAGCCGCCCAGGCGCGCCGCCACCGCAGCGTTCGCGCGCACCGTCGCACCGAGGTCGAGCAGGCTGCGGCGCCCCATCTCCACGCCCTGCTCGACGAGCCACGATGCCCCACCGTCGGCGGCCACCGTGGCCAGCAGGCCGGCGAACGCGCACGCCGCACCGCCCGTGGCCGGGTCCTCCGCGATGCCCAGGTCGGTCGCGAACATCCGGGCCCGCCAGTGGTCGCCGTGGGCGCTGCCCGGGGTGACCACGTAGAGGAACCGAGCGACGTCGGCGGACGCCGACCGGAGCGTCGCACCGTCGACCGAGGCTCGCCCCAGCGCATCGAGCGAACCGACGGGGACGATCGTGAACGGCACGCCCGCTGACCACACGCCCATCGGGAGCGCGTTCAGCGCATCCCCCGGCTCGAGCCCGAGCGACGCCAACACCACGGCGACATCGTCGCCGGACAGCGCGTGCACCAGCTCCGGCGGGCGAGGCGCCGTGAACGTGGCGGACACGACGCGGTCGCCGTCGAACACGATGTCGACCGGCACGTCACCGGCCCGCTCCTGCAGCACGATCGACGCGTCGTCGCCCTCGCGGGTCGCGTGCCCGAGCGATGCCAGAGCCACCGCCGCGCCCACCGTGGGGTGCCCGGCGAACGGCAGCTCCTGCGACGGCGTGAAGATGCGCGTCGTCCACGTGTCGGCGCCGGACGCGGTGAGGAAGATCGTCTCGGAGAGGTTGAACTCGCCTGCGATGCGCGCCATCTGTCCGTCCGTGAGCGGCGGCGCATCGATGACGACCGCCAGCGGGTTGCCCTCGAACTGGGTGTCGGTGAAGACGTCGAGCAGGTGGTACGGAACCGAGATCATCGGCTCACGCTAGAGCGGACGTCAGCTGATGGGCTCGAGATTGGCGTAGGCGCGGGCCTTGTCGATGGCCGCCTTGCGCTCGCTCGTCGTGGTGTCGTCGCCGATGAGCTCGTAGTCGCCGGCGAACTCGTCCTTCAGGTTGCCGTCCTCGTCGAGCAGCCACGGCATGGCGAGGCGACGCGGCACCCGAACGCGCTCCGACGTGTAGCTGGTGTGGAAGACGGTGTCCCAGAGCGGGATCGTCACCTGCTGGTTCTTCATGGGGTGGCCGAAGTGGTGGTTGAAGTGGTTGATGCGCAGCCAGCGCTCCCACTGGTTGCGCGGCGCCCGGAGGTGCGAGGCGCGGTGGTGCCACTCGTAGAAGAAGTAGCCGATCGTCCAGCCTGCGCCGAAGGAGTACGAGACCGAGGGCGGGACCACGAACGACCCGAGGTAGGCGAACGCCGCCCCGAACAGCACGATGCCCAACCACGCGAGCGTGATGACGGGGTCGAAGTGCCAGCTGGCGTGCACGTGGTGGTCGAGGTGCGCTCGCGAGGCGAGCCCTCGCCCCTTCGCCCAGTGGAAGCTCGAGTGGAGGAGGTACTCCCCCAGCGTCCAGAGGAAGGCCCCTCCGAGGAACGAGCCGGCGATGGTGAGCACGAGCGTGAGCGTTGCCATGGGTCCATGGTACACGAAACGAGAATGACGTTCTCATTTTTCTGAGCGGCGTGTGTCACACCTCTCCTCCACTCGTCCGGGCGCCCTCTCGACGCTTCCGGGGTCACCGAACGGGTTCGAACGGCACGGGTGCGACGGGTATAGTTGGCGACCCTTGGTGGGTGTAGCTCAGTTGGTTAGAGCGCCAGTTTGTGGTACTGGAGGTCGGGGGTTCGAGACCCCTCACTCACCCGGAGAGCGGTGATTCCGGCTTGTCGGCCGGCCTCGCCGTCGCACTACACTCTGCGGGTCCCCGCAGGGACCGCGGGTCACCGCGACGAGCGCCTCTAGCTCAATTGGCAGAGCAACGGACTCTTAATCCGCAGGTTCTGGGTTCAAGTCCCAGGGGGCGCACGACAAGAACACCGACAACACGGGCTTCGCAGCGATGCGAGGCCCGTTCCGGTTGTCGCCATCCCACGCAGGTCCCGCGCCCGTCCCCACCCTGCCCGCGTTTCGGGGTTCGTTGTGTTCACCCCTCGCGCACAACGAACCCCAAAACCCCGGAGCCGCGTGCGGGTTCGCAGCGAGGTCGACCTCCTTCTAGAAGGCGGAGAGTCGCTCGAGGAGGTCGGGGCGCGACGCGTGCACAGCGATGCAGTCGGGACCGACCCAGTTCTCATCGCTCGCGGCGTACGGCTTGAAGTTCACCCCGTTCGGTCGGATCTTCCCGATCGAATACCCCAGGGGCTCCAGGAACTCGTAGTAGTCGATCAGGAGGGTGCGAGAGAAGATCGAGAATCCGTTGTACTCGAACTGGACCACGGAGATCGCTCCAGCGGCGAGCATCGTTTCGAAGCCCTTGAGGACCGCGAAGTCGTGTCCTTCAGCGTCGATCTTGAGCAGATCGATCCGGCTCACTCCGAGGTCGGCTGCGAACGTGTCGCCGGTCCTGAGGACGACCGGCGTCGGGATCACCTCGCCGCCCGTTTGCGGTCGCGGTGTGATCGAGTTCAGCGACGGATAGCGGGGATCGATCAACAGTTCCGCCGATCCGTTGTGATCGCTCAACGCGACTTCGTGAATCGCCACCTTGCCGGTCCCGTCCAGCCGAGCCGCGAGATCCTTCGCGATCGACGGCGTCGGCTCGAAGCAGTCCACGGTTGCGTCCGGCCGCCGCTTCAGAACCTCGACCGTCCAATCACCGAAGTGCGCCCCGACATCGAAGACCCGGGTGAGGTCATCCTCCGCCAACACATCCAACACACCCGTTTCCCCGTTGGTGGTCAGGTAGTTGTCGCTGTTGTTCCACACGCGCAGGTAGCTGGCGCACAGACGGCTGAGGCCGAGATACGGCTGGCGATTCCAGCCCCGTGCGACATGCGACCGCAGCGGCGCTTTCGCCGCCCGCCACCTATCGGTCCACCACCGTCTCGCGCCCACCGCCGCTGATCGTACACATCAACGCTCGCTGGGCGACGGGAGTCGCGTCCCGCATTGACCGGGCATCCGGGCGCCCATTTCCCGACACCGTGCTACTTGGCGAGGTAGTCGCTGTTGTTCGGGCGGGAGAGGTAGCCGTCGGCGGCGAGCGCCCGCGCACGCGGGAGGTACGCCTGCGGATCGGAGGACGGCGTCCAGGTGGCGAGGCCGTCGACGTAGCGATTGAACATGCAGAAGGTCGCGGCGATCAGCACGGTGTCGTGGATCTCCACGTCCGTCGCGCCGGCGTCCTTCGCTGCGGCGACGTCGGACTCCGTCACCGCCAGGCCGCCCTGCTGCACCTTGGCCGCGATGGCGAGCAGCGCCTTCAACTTGTCGGTGACCGCGGCGGCATCCGGGTCGGCCTTCACCGACTCCACGAGCTCCCAGTCGTCGTCGAGCTGCACGGCGGCGAACGCACTGTGCGTTGCTTCGCAGAATCGACAGGCGTTCAGCCGCGACACGTAGGACGCGATCAGCTCGCGCTCGCCGGGGCTGAGCGTGCTCGGGCCCCGCAGCAGCGTCTCCACGAGCTCGAGCAACGGCAGCGCGGTCTCCGGGCGGTACTCGAACAGGGAGCGGACTCCGGGAACACCTTCGGGCAGATCGATGTGCGGCACGGCCGGGGTCCTCGGTTCGTCGGCGTCGTCCGACGGTACCAGGGCGTCTGCAAGCGCGGCCGGTGTCCGCCACTCCCGGATTTCGGGGTTCGTTGTGCGCGAGGGGTGAACACAACGAACCCCAAAACCTCAGGAGGGGTGGGTGGCCCAGATGCGCAGGCGGTTCGTCTCGCGGATCCAGGTTGCCCGGTTGCGCGTGAGGCGGGGAAGGAGGTGCGCCTCCTGCGCGTTCATCACGTCGACGACGTGGCGCAGCGCGTCGGGTGCCTTGAGGTGCAGGCTCGACTCAGCGAGCCCGCGCACCACGCTCACGTCGACATCGATGTCGCGCTCGTCCGCGAACAGGAGCAGGTCGCCGAACTCGGCGTAGTTCTGGGGCATGAGGCAGTGGTTGATCGAGATCCTCGTGCCACGGGCCCGCGTGTACGCGAGGAAGCGCTCGACGTTGGCCATCACCGTGTCGAAGTCGGCCCCGACGCGGATCGACTCGAACGTCTCCTTGGAGATGCCGTCCAGCGAGAGGATCACATCGAACCGGAGGTCGTCGAGCGCTCGTTCGACCCGGTCGTTCCACTGCGTGGCGTTGGTGCACACGGTGCACGGCAGGTCGGGCGCCGTCGCGGCGATCATGTCCCACACCCGGAAGTTCTCCCGACCGAGGAACGGCTCGCCCCCGGCGAAGTGCGCCTGACCCAGGTTCGGGAGGAAGGGGGCGAGGTCGTCGAAGAAGGCGTCGCCGTAGACCTCGCCGAGCGGCGCACGCTTCTCGCGATGCAGGCGGATCGACGACGACAGGTCGCCGTTGCACTGCACGCACTGCAGGTTGCAGATGCTGGAGAGGTTGAACTCGATCCGGTTCGGCAGGTCGGCCGGCCCGGGGATGCCGCCGAGCCGCAGCCCCCACTGGTCGAACTCCTCCGGATACGAGCCCCGGCGACCCTCGATCGCGATCTCGTCGCCGCAGGCGCGACAGCCGCCGTCGAACTCGCCGGCCTCCAGCGAACGGATCATCCCCTGCCGAACGGCGCCGGCCCAGATGTCGGGCAGTCGCTGCTCGGCGATGTTGCCGAGCGGTCCCTCGTTGCGACAGCACGCTCGCACATCGCCGTTGGGCATGAAGGTGAGCTGCATCCGCGGCGCGAAGCACCCCGAGGGGCCGTGGTGCGAACGGAACCGATCCATCCGCGCCTCGGCGCGGAGCTCGGAGATCCTGACGCGAACCGGCACGCCGCCGTTCCTCCTCACGACCTCCTCCTCACGACCGCACCCTAGCGAGCGGCCCTGTTCCGGAGACCGGCGGCCAAATATGCTTGCGACCACAAGGAACTCTGTACGCTGAACCGAACATTGTTCGAACCTGGCGGCTGCGTGGCCGTCCAGAAGGGGCCCGACCGACGTGACCGACATCATCCAGGGCCATCACGGCATCGAGGTGCAGGACCTCGACCTCCTGAGCCTCATCGCGCAGGCGCTCACCAACCGCGTCGACCCGCTCGAGGCCGTGGAGATCGCCGTCCGCCAGGCGATCGCGCGGCTCGACGCCGACGGCGGCCTCATCGCCCTGCTCCATCCCGACGGCCAGATCGAACCGATCTTCCACACGGGCTATCCGCTGGGCGCGACCTTCTCGCACGGCGAGCTCACGCTCGACTCGGAGGTTCCGCTCACCGAGGCGATCCGCCTCAACGAGACCGTGTGGCTCAGCTCGATCGGCGAGGCCAACGAGCGGTATCCCCGCTTCATGGACCACCCCGTGCGCTCGCAGGCGTGGGCCGCCATCCCCCTCGCGCTCGACGGGGCCGCGTTCGGCACCATCGGCCTCAGCTTCGCCGAGCCCCGCACCTTCCCCGACGGCGACCGGCAGTTCCTCACGCTCCTGTCCGACCTCACGGCCCTCGCGCTCGCGTACTCGGGCCGCACCAACAATGTCGGCCGCATGCCCCGTACCGCCGCCGACGACCTCGTCGCCGGAGCGCGGACGTCACTCAACTACCAGGTGAGCGCGCGCATGCTGCTCGCTTCGACGATCGTGACCAAGGTGCGCGACCGCCAGGCGACGAGCGCCGCGGACCGCGCGCGCCTCGACGACGCGGTCCACCAGCTCAACACCGCCCAATCCGAGCTCCGCTCGATCGTCCTGGAGGTCTTCGGGCGGGGCACTCCGCCCGGCATCGACCTCACCGACTGACGTAACCTGCCGATCCGGCAGCAAGCGGACAGGCAGGTGCCGAAGATGTCGTTCGGTGCACCCACTCCCAGCGTTCCCCGCACACCGCCTGCCGGCTGGTACCCCGACCCGCTGGGCGCCCTCGAGGACCGCTGGTGGGACGGCTACGCGTGGCGCGGCCTGCGGTCGCAGTACGGGCCGGCGATCGACGCGAGGACGGCGTGGCTCCAGCGCCATCTCGACGACGAGGCCCGCTTCCGCGCGAGCCAGGTGCGGTACCGGAAGTCGCACCGGACGCAGCGCATCCGCGCCGCCGTCGTCGCGACCGCCGTGCTCACGACGATGGCGCTGATCGGAGTCTGGTTGCACAACCAGCCGATGCTCCCGACGAGTGGGCGCGGCGACCTGCAGTTCGCCCGCATCACCGACCTGAGCTACCCGACGCCGCCGACCGATCAGCAGGCGAAACCCATCGGCAATCCGCCGAGCGACCTCCCCGCGGGTCCGTACACGGTCATCGGCCTCCAGAACGACGGGGTGGGCGTCGTGACCTGGGATCCCTGCCAGCCGATCCACTACGTCGTCAACGAACGCACGCTCGTCCCCGGTGGCGAGGAGATGGTGCGGGAGGCCATCGACGAGGTGTCACGGGCGACCGGGCTCCGGTTCGTCCTCGACGGCAGCACCGACGAGGTCCCCACCATCGATCGAGCCCCCACCGACCGGGCTCGCTACGGCGATCGCTGGTCGCCGCTCCTGGTCGCCTGGTCGGACCCGTCCGAGTTCGCCGGACTGGAGGGCGACGTCATCGGACGCGGCGGATCCAACTCCGTCACCGCACCCCGCAGCGGCGGGCGACGCTCCTTCGTGAGCGGCATGCTCGTGCTCGACGGGCCCGACATGGCCGAGGTGATGACCAGCCCCCGTTGGGGCCGGGCTGCGGTGAAGTCGGTGGTGCTGCACGAGCTCGGGCACGTCGTCGGGCTCGGCCACGTCGACGACCGGTCGCAGCTGATGAATCCCGAGATGGTCCTGGGCGTCAACGACTTCGGCGTCGGCGATCGGGCCGGCCTCGCGTCGCTCGGCACCGGCCAGTGCTTCGACAGGATCTGAGGGCCGCCAACATGCGGCAGACTTGCCGGGCACGAGAGGGGGACCGCGAGTGGATCTGACCGTTCTGGCCACGCCGTTCTATTACGCGTCGATGGTGGCCGAGCACCGTTGGCTGAAGGCGCGTCGCGACGACCCGGCCTACGACGCCGGGCAGTTCGAGCGGCGCGACACCACCGCCAACCTCACGATGGCGCACCTCAGCGTCATCGCTCCCCTGCTCAACAAGCAGCTTCGCCGCCACCTCGAGATCGGCCGCGGTCGCGCGGCGACACCGGTGCTGGCCGTCGCCGCGGGCGCGCTCGCAACGTCCGCGATCGCCGATCGAGTGGCGCGCCGGAGCCGCAGCGACGCCGCCACCCAGCGGGCCGAGCAGGTGGCCGGGGCGGCCGCCGTCACCGCCATCGCAACCGGCGGCATCGTGGTCACCTCCACGTGGGCATCGAAGCTCGCCGCGCCGAAGCTGTGGGAGAAGCGCCTCGTCGACCTCGGCACCGGCTGGCTCGGCTGGGGCGCGGCCATCGTCGGCTGGGACCTCATCTACTACTGGAACCACCGGTTCATGCACGAGAGCCGCTTCATGTGGGCGATCCACGTGCCGCACCACTCGAGCGAGCGCTACAACCTGTCGGTCGCCCTCCGTCAGCCCGTCGCCGACGGGCTCGGCACGTTCGTGCCCTACGGCCTCCTGTCGCTGCTCGGCGTCCGGCCGGCCATGATCGAGACCTCCCGCGCCGTCAACCTGCTCTACCAGTACTGGGTGCACACCGAGGCCATCCCGAAGCTCGGCGCGTTCGAGTCGCAGATGAACACGCCCTCCCACCACCGGGTGCACCACGGGAGCAACCGCCAGTACATCGACCGCAACCACGGCGGCATCCTCATCTCCTGGGACAAGGCGTTCGGCACGTTCGAGCCCGAGGACGAGAAGGTCGTCTACGGCCTCACCAAGAACCTGCACACGTTCTCGCCGCTCGCCATCATCTTCCGCGAGTACGTCGACATGGCCCGCGACGTGATGCGCTCACGGACCTGGCGCGACCGCCTGTCGTTCGTGTTCCGTGGCCCGGGCTGGGCCTACGCACATCAGTAGCCGTAGCGCCCGGTCGTCGTGGTGGCCGCGGCCGAGCCGGTGACGGGGTTGCCGTCGGCGTCGACCACATACCACTTGCCGCCCACGCCCTGACCGGTCGTGTCCCCGGGCGCCGAGTCCGACGCGTACGCGTAGACCGGGTGCCCGTAGAACGTCGCCTGCTTCGAGCCGTCGTCCCGGGTGATCGTGCCGAGGTCGTCGGCGCCCACCCCGTCGCCGGTCGCGGGCCCGGGCAGTGGCGGCCACGCCGTCGCGCACCCGCCCGTGCAGGCACTCGTGGTGGCGGTGTCCGGCATGAACACGTACAACGTGTGCCCCGCTCCGTCGACCAGGATCCGACCGAGCGGCGAGTCGGCGATCTTCACCGTCGGCCCGCCGCCCGCGGGAGCAGTGGTGGCTGCGTCCGATCCGGCGGTGGCGGCGCTGGTCGTCGTGCCTGCAGCCGTCGTGGTGGTCGCGGACCCGCCGGCGGCGCCGGCGGTCGTCGTGGTGGAATCGTCCCCACAGCCGGCGAGCACGACGGCGAGGACGACGGGAAGGATGGCGGCGAGTGCGTAGCGCTTCATGACCATCAGTACGCCCGCCCTGACCGTGGAGGTTTTGCCAATCCCACTCGGCCGCTCGTTCGTAGGGTGAGGTGATGGTGCAATGGACCGCGCACGCCGACCGGCTCGACGACGCCGCGCTCCTCGCCGCGATCGGCGGCGGCGACGCGGCGGCCGCCACGGTGTTCGTGCGCCGCTACCAACGCGCCGTGTACGGCCTGGCCCTCACCATGTGCCGCGATCCACGGTTGTCGGAGGACGTCGCGCAGCAGACGTTCGAACGCGTCTGGCGGCACGCCGCGACCTTCGACGAACGCCGCGGCTCGGTGCGCACCTGGACGCTCACGATCACCCGGCGTCTCTGCATCGACCAGCTCCGCGCCCGCCGGCCTGTCGCCGCCGACGGTCACGAGCGTCTCCTCCGCGAGGCGCAACCGGGTACCGGCGTGGACGACCGGGCGGCCGCCAGCGCCGACGCAGCGCGCCTCGCACGCCACCTCGATCGCCTCTCCGCCGAGCAGCGACGCGCCGTGCTCCTCGCCGCGCTCGGCGGCCACACCACCGCCGAGATCGCCGAGATCGAGGGCATCCCCCTCGGCACGGCCAAGACCCGCCTGCGACAGGGCCTCATCCATCTCCGAGAGGATGCCGAGCGCGTGGGGGTGAGCCATGACTGACCGGACCACCTGTGCCTCCGTCGACGATGCCCTCGCCGAGGCGGCGCTGGACCTCCTCGACCCGGCCGACCGCCTCGCGCTCCAGGACCACCTCGCCGTCTGCGATCGTTGCAGCGCCGAGCTCGAGTCGCTCTCGTCGGTGGCCGACCGTCTCGCGACACTGGCGCCCGAGGCCGAGCCGCCACTCGGCTTCGAGCAGCGGGCGGTTGCCGCCATGACCGGCCCGGGACGCTCCCGCCTCCGCTGGGCGCCGGCCGTCGCAGCGGCGGTGCTGCTCCTCGTCGGCGCGCTCACGCTCGTGCTCGTCGGGAACCACCAGGACGCGAGGGCCACGGTCGCCACGGGTCGGCTGCTCTCCGCGAACCATGCCTACCGCGGCGACGTCGTCGTCGGCCCGGCCCGTGACGGCGGCTCCGGCGTCTCGCTCACGATGTCGCTCGAAGGCGTGCCCGCCGGCACCTACCACTGCAACGTGGTCGGCGACGACGGGCAGCGCATCGAGATCGCCGCGTGGACGGTGAGCGACGCCGGGTCGCACCTGTGGACCGTGCCGCTGCGCGGCGTCGCCGCCCGCACGCCGTCGGTGTCGGTCACCGACGACAGCGGACGCGAGATCGCCACCGCCGAGCTGCGCTGAGCGCGGCGCGGCGCGGGTCGCGGCGAGGTCGGCCTGTCGTCAGACGGCGAGCTGACGCGCGTGCCGAACCGAGTCGGCAGGACGCTCGCCGGTGAGCACCGGCATCACCATGTCGAGCTCGGGGAACTCGCGCACTACGCCCCACTCGTCGAGGTGCCAGAAGAGACCGAGCGAACGCAGGAACGCCCGGTCGTGTGACACCGCGATGACCGTACCGGTGAACGACTCCAGCGCGTCCTGCAACACCTCGGACGACTCGAGATCGAGGTTGTCCGTCGGCTCGTCGAGCAGCAGCAGGTTGCACCCGTCGAGCTCGAGGCACATCACGTCGAGACGGGCGCGCTGCCCGCCCGACAACGTGGCCGGCAACCGATCGGCCGCGGGCGCAAGACCGTAGCGACCGAGCGCGGCCATCGCCGCCGTATCCGACGTGAGACGACCCCGGGCGATCTCGAACAGCTCACTGTTCTCGAACTCCTCGCGTCGGTTCATCTGCGAGAAGTAGCCGAGCTCGATGCGAGCGCCCAGCACGAACGACCCGCCGCCAGGGGCGAGCTCGCCGGCGAACGTTCGGATCAGGTGCGACTTGCCGGTGCCGTTCGGCCCGACCAGTCCGACACGATCGCCGAAGTGCACCTCCGCGCTGAACGGCAGCACGAGACCGGCCACCTCCAGCTCCTCGCAACGGAGGGCGATGCGCCCGCTGTCCGCCCCGACGAGCTTCGGCTTGATCTGATGGCGCGCCGCAGGTGGAGGCGGAGCGCCGGCCTCGACGAAGCGCTTCCAGCGAGTCTCGGCAGCGTCGGCCCGCGCCGCGTTGCCGGGGTTCTGCGCCGCCCGCTGCTTCATCAGCTTGTAGAAGTGGAACAGCCGACGCTCCTCCTCCTCCCATCGCGAGAGGTCGGCGGCGAGCCGCTCCTGCCGCAGCCGGCGCGCCTCGTCGTAGTTGGTGTAGCTCTCGCCGTGCACCCAGGCGCCGTTCGATTCGAGCGTCACGATGCGCTGCGCGCTCGTGCAGAGCAGCTCGCGATCGTGCGAGATCAGCAGCACCGTCGAGCGGGTCTCGGCCAGGCGGCGCTGCAGCCACTCCTTGGCCGGGATGTCGAGGAAGTTGTCGGGCTCGTCCAAGAGGAGCACCTTCGGCTCGGTCTCGAACACCGCGTCGAGAACGAGCCGCTTCCGCTCGCCGCCCGACAGGGTGCTGACCATCCGGTCGCCCACCTCGGACAGCCCGGCGCCGAGCACCCGCCGGCACACCTCGTCCCACGTCGCCTCGAGCTGGTAGCCACCCACGGCGCCCCACCGCTCGAGCGCCTCGCCGATCTCGAACGCCGCCGAGTCGTCACCCTCCGCGAGCCGGGCCTCGACGGCCGCGAGCGCCTCGCCGGCGTCCACCACGTGGGAGGGCGCCGAGCGCGTGAGCAGCACGCGCACGGGCACGTCCGTGTCGCCGATCCCGAGATCCTGCGGGAGATACTTCACGTCGCCCGCGATCGCGATCTCCCCGTCCAGGGGCGTGAGCTCCTTCGCGACGAGGCGCATCAACGTGGTCTTACCGACGCCGTTGGCGCCGACGAGCGCGCTGACCACCCCCGACGGCACCTTGAAGGAGATGTCGTCGAAGAGCACCGACCCACCGGGATGGGCGTACGCAAGGTGTTCGACGCTCAGACTCACGGCCCGAGACTGTACGTGAGGCGGCCGGACCGGCCCGTCGAGTTACGGCGGCGGCGTCGTGCGACGGTCAGACGCCGGCACGGTGGTCGATGAAGCGCTCGACGGGCGTGGCCCCCGAATCCACCGGGTCGTCGGTCCAGTCGGGTTGGCGGTGCAGGAGCTCCTCGTCCACCAGCATGATGCCGTCGTGGAGGTCGACCAGATCGCCGACGAGGGTCCGCTCCGCGGCGGGCACGGTGCGATCGACATGCGCGGTGACGGTGTCGGGGAACGCGTCGAGCAGGCTTCGGATCACCGCCTCGTGCTGGCGGGCGAGCGCGCACCGCGCACCGTCGGCGACCGTGTCGAGCTTCCCGCGAATCGTGACGACGGCCGCGGCCGGCGCCGCTGCGTCGTCGAACTCGCCGTGCACCAGTTGATCGAGCGCCTGGGAGATCACTCCCCCGTCCTTCTTGCACGGGGTGCACTGCCCGCACGACTCCACGTAGAGGAACCGGGAGACACCGGCGGCGACCGCCAACATGTCGTCACTGTCGTCGAAGACGACGAAGCTCGCCGACCCGAGGCCGCTTCCCGCCGCCTCCATGTCCTCGTAGGTCAGCGGCGTGTCGAACCGCTCCGCGACGATCACCGCGTTCGACACGCCCGGCAGCACGGCGACGAGCCGCCGGTCCTCCAGCGGACCGCCACCGATCGCCTCGAGCACCTCCGAGAGCAGCGTGCCCATCTCCACCTCGGCCACGTCGGGCGTCGCGACGGAACCGGTCACCGTGCAGATGACCGTGCCCGGCGACTGCTCGGTGCCCATCGAGCGAAAGGCGTCGACGCCCTCACGGAGGATGAACGCCACGTTCGCGAGCGTCTCGACGTTGTCGACGAGCGCGGGCGGCGCCTCGACGGCACCACCGCCACCGGCCATCTCGACGTGCGCCGAGAGCCCACTACCGCTGTCGACGTCCGCCGGCGTCTCCACCACCTCGTCGACACCACGACGGAACGGCGGCGCGATGCGCGGGAACGGCGGGCGACCGTCGATGGCTTCGAGCAGCGCCGTCTCCTCACCGAGGAGATATGCCTTCGGCCCGGCGAACACCTCGATCTCCACGTCGTCGCACCAGCGAGCGTCCACCAGTTCGGCGATCACGTCGTGGAGGCGAGCGGTCTCACGGGCGAAGCCCTCCTTCACGGCCAGGATCACACGACGGGCGCCCACCACGTGCGCGGCGATCAACGCCCCCTCGACGACCGAATAGGGGTCGCGGCGGAGCAGCATGCGGTCCTTGAACGTGCCCGGCTCGCCCTCCGCTGCGTTCACCACCACGGTCGCGGGGATCGACGACGACAGGTTCTCGCGCACCGCCGCCCACTTCGTTCCGGTCGGGAAGCCGGCGCCCCCGCGGCCCCGGAGCCCCGCGGCCGTGATCTGATCGACGACCCACGCGGGATCGGCGCCGAGCGCCGCCGCGAGACCGGCGCCGCCTCCCGCAGCGAGGTGACGGTCGAGCGATTCGACGGGGTCGGACGGGAGGATGCGCGACACGAGAGTCATGCGTCCGGGGTACCCCGCGCCGCGACTCGGCAGACGCGTCAGCGCAGCGGGAAGTGGCAGGCCACCGCGTGCCCCGTCGGCGAACCGCCGTCGGCCAGCACCGGTACGTCGACCGCGCACCGCTCGTGCCCGTCGACCGCGCCCGGGCCTGCGGGGCACCGCAGATGGAAGCTGCAGCCCGGCGGGCGATCGGCGATGTCGGACGGATCGCCCCGCAGCACGATGCGCTCCCCCACCCGCCCACCGAGGCGGGGCACCGCGTCGAGCAGCGCGGCGGTGTAGTGGTGTCGGGGACCGGCGAACATCTCGGTCGCGGGGCCGACCTCCTTGATCGTGCCGAGCTCCATGACCGCGATGCGATCGCACAGGTACCGCATCACGGCGAGGTCGTGGGAGATCGCCAGGTAGGTGAGGCCGAGCTCCCGCTGGAGGTCGCGCAGCAGGTTGAGCACCGTGGCCTGGATCGACACGTCGAGCGACGCGGTCGGCTCGTCGAGCAGCAGCAGGCGGGGCTTCGGGGCCAGCGCGCGTGCGATGGCCACGCGCTGGCGCTGGCCGCCGGATAACTCGAAGGGGAACCGCTCGGTGTAGCGGCCCGGCAGCCCGACCAGATCGAGGAGGCGATGCACCTCGGCGTCGAGCTCCGCGCCCGAGCGCCGCTGACGGACGGTCGCCGCCTCGGCGATGGCGTCGCCGACCGACATTCGCGGGTGGAGCGACGCGTTCGGGTCCTGGAAGACCATCTGCACGTTGGCACGCACGTGCGCGAGCGCCGCGCCCCGGGCGTTCGTGACGTCGGTGTCCGCCACGTGCACCGATCCCGACCGTACGGCGACGAGACCGACCACGGCGCGCGCCACGGTCGACTTGCCGGAGCCGGACTCGCCCACCAACCCCAGCGCCGCGCCCTCCGGGATCTCGAGCGAGACGTCCGCCACCACGTCGTCGTCGGTGCGCGGGTACCGGATGGAGACCCCATCGAGGCGCAGCATCATCGGGCCCCTCCTCTCGGCGCCGCGTCCCGAGCGACGACGGGGCCGGCGTTCCAGCACGCCACGTCGTCGACCAGCGGCGGACGCTCCACGCGGCACCGATCGCTCACCAGCGGGCAGCGGTCGGCGAAGGCGCAGCCGGGGGGAAGGCGCGACGGGTCGGGCGGCGCGCCACCGATCGTGGGCAGCGCCTGCGACAGGTCGGCGTCGAGCGTGGGCACCGAACCGATGAGCGCCCGGGTGTAGGGGTGCCGTGCGTCGAGCGCGAGGCGGTCGGCCGGCAGCTGCTCGACGACGCGGCCGGCGTACATCACGACCACCCGGTGGCAGATCTCCGACACCAGCGCGATGTTGTGGCTCACCAGCAGCACCGCGGTGCCCTGCTCGCGGTTGAGCTCGGCGAGCAGGGCCATGACGTCGGCCTGCACGGTGACGTCGAGCGCGGTGGTCGGCTCGTCGGCGACGATCAACGACGGCGTCGACATCAGCCCCATCGCGATCATCGCCCGCTGACGCATCCCACCCGAGAACTCGTGCGGATGGTCGTCCACCCGGCGTTCCGGCGCGGCGATGCGCACTCGGCGCAGCCGGTCGATCGCGTCGTCATGGGCCTCCCGCTTCGACCGGCGCCCCCAGAAGCGTGACGTGTCCGCCATCTGCGCGCCCACCCGGCGCGCGGGGTTGAGCGACGACATCGGGTCCTGGAACACCACCCCGAGCCGACCGCCGAGCGCAGCGGCCCGACCGGCGCGACCGACGGCGGTGAGGTCGTTGCCCTCGAAGCGCCACGTCGAGGCCTCGCGCTGAGCGCCCGACGGCAGCAGATCGGTCGCCGCCATCGCCGTGAGCGTCTTGCCCGACCCCGACTCGCCCACCACGCCCACGATCTCGCCGCGCTCGATGCGGAGGTCGACGCCGTGGACGACGGTCACGCGATGACGACCCGTGCCGAACGACACCGTGAGGTTCGCGAGCTCGAGCACCGGGGCGTCGGTCACGACGCGACCTCGGTGATCTCGACGAGGACGGCGTCGGGCCCGTCGACGGTGGAACGGCGGCGCACGGTGAGCCGCGGGTTGAACACGCGGGCCAGGCCGTCGCCGAACCAGCCGAACGCGAGGCCGGCGATCGCGATGGCGAAGGCCGGACCGAGCGCACCCGCCGGCGCGTTGCGGAAGTTCTTCACGCCCTGGTCGAGCAGCACTCCCCAGTCGATGGTGAAGCGCTCGCGAGCGCCCACCTCCGGCTGCACGCCGAGGCCGAGGAAGCTGAGCGCCGAGATGGCGATGAGGCACTGGCCGAACGTCGAGAACACCGCCACCACGAGCGCGTCGGCGATGTTGCCGAGGATGTAGCGCGTGCTGATGCGCAGGCGCGACAGGCCGAGCAGCCGCGCCGCGGCGACGAAGTCGCGCCCGGCAACCGCCGACGCCGACGTCAGCGTGAGGCGGGCGAAGAAGGGCGCGAACGACAGGCCGATCGCGACCATGGCCGCACCGGCGCCCCGCTCCAGCACGGTGACCACGAGGACGCTCAGGAGGATCGAGGGGAAGCCGAGCCACGTGTCGATGACCGCGCTCCCGGCCCGCTGCACCCGGCCTCCCGCTGCGGCGACCCCCGCTCCCAGCAGGATGCCGACGACCGCGGCGATGAGCACCGAGCCCGACGCCAGCAGCAGCGACAGGCGGGTGCCGACCAACGTGCGGGCCAGCAGGTCACGGCCGGCGCCGTCGGTGCCCAGCAGGTGATCCGCCGAGCGCGGCGAGAACAGGTGCAGGTAGTCCGAGGCCGTGGCCTTGTCGCCCCACACCGACGGGGCGATGACGGCGACCACGACCAACGCCACGAGCAGCAGCAGGCCGACGACGCCCGTCGGCGTCGACAGCAGGGCGCGGAGCCTCGCCTTCCGCACGCGCCTCACGCGACTCCGCCGATCACTCCGCCACCAACGTTCGTGGGTCGAGCGTCGCGAGCAGCACGTCGACCACCGTGTTCACCGCGACCACCATGAAGCCGAACAGCAGCGAGATGGCCATCACCACCGGGTAGTCGCCGAGCTGCACGGCGTTGATGAGCGTGGTGCCCAACCCGTTGCGCCCGAAGATGCCCTCCACCACGACAGCGCCGCCGAGGAGCGAGGCGAAGAGCACCCCGCCGATGGTGAGCGCCGGCGTGAGCACGTTCGGCACGACGTCACGCAGGTAGAGGTGGCGCCGCGGCAGCCACTTGCTGGTCGCCGTGCGCACGTAGTCCTGCTGCAGCACGTCGAGCGTCTCGATACGCACGACGCGGGCCAGGAGGAAGCCCGGGCCGAGGCCGAGCGCGAGAGACGGCAGCACCTCGTCGAGCAGCCCTCCCTCGGGGATACGCGGGAAGATCGACCAGGTGTAGGCGAAGAAGAACACGCCCACGACCGCCAGCACGTACGGAGGGATCGAGCCGACGAAGCCACTGACACCGCTGAACACGACGTCGAGCCACCGTCGCCGGCCGTCGGTGAGCGCACCCACGAGCACGCCGAGCGGCACCCCGATGGCCAGCATCACGATCGTGCCCCCGGCGGCGAGCCGCAGCGTCGAGCCGAGGCGATCCGAGATGATCGAGGTCACCCGCTGACTGGTCTGGAACGAGCGGCCGAAGTCGAAGGTGAAGGCTGCGCCCAGCGTCTCGACGTACTGCACCGGCAACGACCGGTCGAGATGCAGGTCGTGGCGCGCTTCCTTCAACGCCCGTGCCTGGTCCGCGGCGGAGCGGTCGGTCTGCATGCCGATCGCCTTGCGGGCCGGATCGCCCGGCACGAGCCGCACCGTGAGGAACGTGGCCGTCACCAGCACCACGGACACCACGACGACGCGCACCACGCGCCGCAGCAGGAATCGACCCCACCGCGCCACGTCAGCTCACTTGCTGCGGATCGAGAACGGATCGATCTTGAAGTACTGCGAGTTGAAGGTGACGCCGTTGCCGAACCAGTAGTTCGTCGGCTGGTCCATCGGTACGACGTTCGCCGCCTCGAGCACCGACCGCTCCGCCTGCTGCCACTTCTGGCACCGCGCACCGGGATCGGCCGCCGGGTCGACGGCGAGGGCCTCCTTCACCAGGTCGTCGAACTCGGTGTTGTTGACCTGGCCGAAGTTGGCGCCGGCGCCCGTCCCGATCTGGTTCGGCCACAGCGACGGCAGCGGCGACGAGTCGGTGAACGGATAGGAGCCCATGTCGAACTGATCGCTCAGCAGCTTCGCGATCGACTCGTTGTAGGTGCCGACGAACAGGTTCACGTCGAACCCCCCGGCCTCCAGCGAGTCGGCGATGAACTGCGGGATCTGGCCCTGCATGTTGTTGCCGACCACCTTGATCGTGAGCTTCGAGCCGTCGGGCTTGGTGCGCTTGCCGTCGGCGCCCTTCTTGTAACCGGCCTCGTCGAGGAACGCAGCGGCGGCCTCCGGCGAGTACTTCGGCGCGTAGGCCTCGGCGTCCGGCGTGTAGCAGTCGATGTTCGGCGTGAAGAGCGTGCGCCGCGGGGTGCCGAGGCCCTGCGTCTCGGCCGCGCCGCCCTGCACGCTGTCGAGCAGCATCGCCATGCCCTGGCGGAGCTTCACGTCCGAGGTCGGGGCCGACGGCTTCTGCATGAACAGGATCGCGTTGGAGCCGTACCCCTGCGCCGGCACCGACACGAGCTTCGAGTCGGCCTGCAGTCGCTTCGCGTCGGTCGACAGGATGCCGGCGATCTGCACCTTGCCGCTCTCCAGCAGGTCCGCGGCCGTCGCGTCGTCGCTGATGACCTTCAGCGTGACCGTCTTGGGCAGGTCGGCCGCGGTGGTCTCGTCGGGCCACGCCTTGTAGTCCTCACGGAGCCGCAGGGTGTACTCGTCACCCCGCTTCGCGTTCGCCAGCTCGTAGGGACCGGAGCCCTGCGGGGTCTCCTTCAGGGCAGTGGGGTTCGCGAGACCCGACGGGCACACGATGAAGCCGGTCGTGGCCAGGCCGGTGAGCATGTCGTTGTTGGGCGACTTGGTCTCGATGGTGACCGTCTTCGCGGCGGGGTCGGCGGTGACCGACTCCATGCCGTCGGGACCGAAGATCTTGCTCTTGCCGAGGCTGCCAGGATCGTTGCCGAGCGCCTCGTACGAGGCGGCGACGGCCATGGCGTCGAGCGGCGTGCCATCCGAGCAGGTGAGACCGTCACGGATCGTGAAGACGCCCTTGGTCGGCGTCACCTCCCACTTCGACGCCACGCCCGGCAGGATCTTGCCGTCGAGCGAGCGGTGCACCATCGCGTCGTAGAGGAAGAGGAACGCCTGCTGCGCGCCGGAGTCGCCGAGCGAGGTGTGCGGGTCGAAGGAATCGACGTCGAGGCGCATCGCGACGGTGACCGACGCGGGCGCCGGGCCCGACCCCTTCGGGCCCTTGCCGGTGAACTCGTTGGACGTGTCGACCTTGCCGGACGCCGCCGTGGTGGGAGACCCGTCGGAGCCCTTGGCGTCGTCGGAGCTGCAGCCCGCAGCGACGAGGGCGAGCGCGACCGCGAGCGCGAGCGCGGCGGAACGGGAGCGGTGGGATCGGAGCATGACGGCACGATAATCCCTGCGCGCCGTCCCGCCGACGACGAGCGGACCGTCGGTGGCCGGTTGTAGCCTCCGCGCATGGGGACCGAGCCGACGAGCGGCGACGGCGCGAGCCGTCCCGGGGACGACGGATGGGACACATCCATCCTCGACGAGGACTTCGTCAGCGCCGCGGTCGTGTCGGAACGCTCCGCGCAGGAGCGCCTCGAGCAACGCCTCCGCGACGAGCAGGAGCGCTGGACGGTCGCCGATCGCGAGTTCGAGGAGGAGCGTGTCGCGCTCGTCGCGCGTGAGCGCCGCACCCGCGCGATGCGGATGGCGGCCGGCGTGGTGATCGTCGCGATCGTCGCCGGCCTCATCGCGTCGATCGTGCACGCCGTGTCGTCCGCCACCCCCGTCCGGCCGGCCACGACGTCGCCGGTCGTGGCGCGGCGCCCCACCACGACGGCGTTGAGGTCGGTCATCGCCCGTCGGCCCTTCGGCGTGAACCATCTCGATCGCGTCTACCGCCGCACCGCGACCGACGGCACGATCCGCGAGCTCCGCACCGAGGTGTGGGTGCCGCTCGGCACCGGCCCGTTCCCGGTGATCGCCTTCGCCCACGGCAACGACGGCAACCCGAACAAGTTCCACCAGCTCTTCGCCGCATGGGCCACGGCCGGGTACGTCATCGTCGCACCCCGGTTCCCGGTGAGCGCCGACGACGCGGGACGGAACCTCGCCGACAGCGTCGCCGACGGCCCCGAGCAGAACCTCGACCTGCAGTTCGTGGTGGTGCAGGCGCTGGCCGACGACCGCGCCGAGTCGACGAAGCAGGATCGGCCCCGGACCCTCGACGAGGACCGGCTCGCGATCGCCGGGCTGTCACTCGGCGGAGGCACCGCGCTGCAGACCTCCTACACCGACTGCTGCCCGGCCGTACGACCGCGGCTGGTGATCGCGTTCTCGCCGGTCCCCTACGCGACGCATCAGGCCGCGACGGCTCCGCCGCTCCTCCTCGTGCACGGCACCGCCGACCGCTCGCTCCCGTACCAGGGCTCGGTCGACTACTTCGGCACCGCCGCCAACCGCCGCTGGTTCGTCACGCTCGACGGCGCGAGCCACGCCGACCCCTACGAGGACTCACCCTCGCCGTACGACCGGCTCGTCCGCGACGTCTCCCTCGGCTTCCTCGACCAGTTCCTGCTCGGCGCCGGTGGCGGCGTCACCGCCGCCACCGAGGCCGTCACCGTCTCGGGCCTGGGCTCGATTCAGTCCGCCGGCTGATCCGCCGGCTGTTCCGGCTGAGCAGCGGCGGCAAAGGTCACCTCGATCGAGAGCTCGTCGGCGCCGCGCACCACGTCGACGGTGAGCGGACCGGCCGGGTCGTGCTCGGCCAACACGGCGAACAGGTCGTCGGGCGATGCCAGCTCGCGGTCGCCGATCGCGACCAGCAGGTCGCCCGAGCGGATTCCGGCCGCCTCGGCCGGGGAGCCGGCGACGATGCCCCGCACCAGCAGGCCCTGGCGCTCGGCCAGGCCCACCGCCGCCCGCAGCCGCGCGGCGACGTGCGGGGGCGCCACCTCCACGCCGAGCGTGAGGGGCTCGCGGGAGCGGCCGGCGCTGAGGTCGTCGATCGTCGACCGGAGCGCGGAGGTCGCGAGCTGAGCGGCGGTGAAGCCCTTGCCGAGGCGATGGGTGTTCACCGCGACGAGCCGTCCGTCGAGGTCGGCGAGCGGCCCGCCCGACGAGCCCCGCGCCAGCGGGGCGGTGTGCTCGAGCGCGACGGTGATCGGGCGACCACCGGGCCCGCGGAACGACCGCGACTCCTGGCTCACGGTGCCGACGGTGACGCGCAGGCCCCCGCCGTCGCGGGCGGCCGCCACCACGATCGTGCCGAGGGCGGGGGCGTCGGTCGCCCACTCGACCGGCGTGGCGTCACCGGTGTCGGTGTCGAGCACCACGAGGTCGTGGCCGGGGTCGACCCCGACGACGGCGGCCTGGACCGTGCGGCCTCCCTCGAAGGTGAGCTGCACGGTGCGGTCGCGCAGGTTGTGCGCGTTGGTGAGCACGCGGCCCGGAGCGATGACGACGCCGGCGCCGCGGTGGTCGCGCCCGACCGAGACGGTGGCGGAGGCGAGGCGCTGGGCCGCGGCGCCCACCTGGGACTGGAGTTCGGTGATCAACGACATGTGCCCTCCCGGGGCTCGACTTGTGACTATGGATTGCGTAGTCACTGCACTCTAGCGAGTCACTATCGAATTGCAAGTCGATTCGGCGTAGGCTGACCACATGGAGTCCTCACCCCTCGCCCTGGCCGTCGAGCGCATCGGCGACCGCTGGACGCTGCTCATCGTCGACGCGCTCATGGCCGGGCCGCTGAAGTTCGGCGAGCTCGAGGCGCACGTCACCGGCACGACCAGCGGCATCGCGCCGACCGTGCTCACCAAGCGACTCCGCCAGCTCGAGGCCGACGGCATCGTGGTCGGCCGGCCCTACACCGAGCGCCCGGTGCGACTGATCTACGAGCTCACCGGGCCCGGCGCGGCCCTCGCCGGCGCCGTGCACCTGCTGCGGGACTGGGGCGCCGCCGTCGCCGGCGACGACACCCCGGCGACCCACCCCGCCTGCGGATCGCCGCTCACCACCCGGCTGTGGTGCGCCTCGTGCGAGCAGGTGGTCG
Source organism: Acidimicrobiales bacterium (assembly GCA_046331245.1). Lineage (GTDB taxonomy): Bacteria > Actinomycetota > Acidimicrobiia > Acidimicrobiales > Microtrichaceae > SSF14. The sequence continues at coordinate 250,088 of JAXLRH010000002.1, forward strand.
ATCCTGGCGAGGCCGACCAGAACATCGTGCTCTGACCCTGTCCTTCATGCGCCGGTCGTTCATGTGCCGGCAAATGTTGCCGATAGATGACGAATGCATGACCTACGACGTCACATACGCCGATGGCCCACCGCCCTCGGCAGGGTCGCACGCCTCGGCGTCGTCGCCGCGATCTCCATCGCAGCGGCTCCGGCGGCGACCGCCGAGGGCGTGCCCGCACCCTCCACCCCGCAGCTCACCCTGTCCGCCGCCCACCGGGCCGTCGTCGAGAGCGACCGCCGGGTCGCCACCACCACCGCCGCCCGTGACCGCGCCCGCGAGCGCCTGGCCGCACTCGACCAGCGCGCCGCAGCGCTGGTGAACGATCTCGCCGAGACCCGCGCCGAGCTGCGCCGCCGCGCCGTCGGCGCCTACGTCTCGTCCGGCGCCGACGAGCCGATGCTCGTGCTGTTCGGCAGCGCCGACGTGTTCGAGGCCTCGGCGAGAGTCCACGCGCTCAGCAGCTCCGCCCGCGCATCGGCACGGACCATGGCCCGTTACCAGCGCCTGCGCGACGACGCCGATCCCCGCCTCGTGCGGCTCGGCATCCAGCTCCAGCGGCTCGAGCAGGACGTCGCCGACGCGAACGACGCGGCGCTCGCCGCACGCGCCAACGAGGCCGAGGCCGAACGCGAGCAGGCGGCACGCGCCGCTGCCGCCGCCCTCGCACGCGCCGCCGCAACCACCACCACGACCGTCCCCGCCGCACTCGAGCCGGCACGCGTTCGCGCCGACTCGGTGGCGACAGCGGATGCGACCGCCGCGGCCGTGGCGACACCCGCGACACCCGCTGCATCCGCTGCTCCGGCCCCCACCGCACCGACTCCCGTTCCGGCGCCGGCGCCCAGCGCTCCGCTGCCCGCAGTGCCGGCCGGTGGTCCGTCCGAGGCGCAGTGGGCGAAGCTCCGCGCCTGCGAGTCGGGCGGCAACTACCGAGCGGTGTCGGCATCGGGCAAGTACCGCGGCGCCTACCAGTTCGACTACCGGACCTGGGCCGGACTCGGCGGCGCCGGCGACCCGGCCGCCGCTCCCCCGGCCGAGCAGGACGCCCGCGCCAAGCTGCTCTACTCCCAGCGGGGCTGGCGCCCGTGGCCGGTCTGCGGCCGATACCTGCAGTAGCCGGGTTCTTACCCCGGGTTTACACACGCCTCCTATGGTGACGGCCATGAGCTCCGGCAACGGCCACACGAACGGCACGAGCGCGCGCGTCCTCGTCGCCGAGGACGACCGCAGCGTCCGTGACTCGCTCGCGCGGGTGCTGCGCTTCGAGGGCTACGACGTCGAAGCGGTGGTCGACGGCGGCGAGGCGCTCGAGGCCGTCGGCCGGCAGCTTCCCGACGTGGTGGTCATGGACGTGATGATGCCGAACGTCGACGGGCTCACCGCGTGCCGCCTGATGCGGGAGCGCCATCCCGCCCTCCCGATCCTCATGCTCACGGCCCGTCACGAGGTGGCCGACCGGGTGGCGGGCCTCGACGCGGGCGCCGACGACTACCTCGTCAAGCCGTTCGCGCTCGACGAGCTCCTCGCCCGCCTGCGCGCGCTCGTCCGGCGCACCAGCGTGAGCGGCAGCACCGAGCAGCTCGTCGTCGGCGACCTCACACTCGACCCGCTCAGCCGACGGGTCACCCGCGGCGGCCACGACCTCGACCTCACCAAGACCGAGTTCGACCTCCTCGAGCTCCTCATGCTCAACGCCGGCATCGTGCTGTCGCGGGAGACGATCTACGACCGCATCTGGGGCTTCGACTTCGAGACCGGCTCACGCTCGCTCGACGTCTACATCGGCTACCTGCGACGCAAGACCGAGGAGAACGGCGGCGAGCGACTCGTCCACACGGTGCGGGGGGTCGGGTACGTGGTGCGCACGCCATGAGCCTCCGCTGGAAGATCGCGCTCGCGCTCGCCGCGCTCGCCGGCATCATCGCCGCCCTGGCGTCGGTCGGCGCGTACCTCACCGCCGCGCACCAGCTCGACCAGTCCGTCGACCACACGCTGGTCGAGCAGGCCACCGCCGCTGTCTCGGGCGCCGGGCGCCGGCCCGACCACCCGGGCCCCACCGACACCTCGACCCCGCGCAGCAACGGACGGCTCGATTCGGCCCACTGCCCCGACGGCGAGCAGCTCCGGTCGCTCCGCAGCGCGCAGATCATCGTCGGCACCGAGGTCACCTCGTGCCTCGAGGGCGGAGGCACCATCGCCGTCACCGCCGCCGACCTCGCCATCGCCGCCGGCAACGGCACCTCCGGCGGCGGCTCCCCCACCTCCGTCGCGTACGACGTGCACGACGGGAAGGTCGACGGCGAGCCGGCCCGCGTCATCACCATGGCCTTCCCGGCGGGCGGCGCCATCCAGCTCGCCCGCGACACCGACGAGAGCACCCGGGTGCTCGACGGCCTCCGCATCCGCCTCCTCGGCATCGCGCTGGCCGGCATCGTCGCCGCCGCGCTCGTCGGGTTCGCGCTGGCCACCCGCATCGTCCGGCCGATCCGCCGCCTCACGTCGACGGCCCACCACATCGCCGAGACCCGCGACCTCGGCACCACCATCCCGCCCGGCGGCAACGACGAGATCGGCAGCCTGGCGAGCAGCTTCACCACGATGGTGTCGTCGCTCGCCGCGTCGCAGGAGCAGCAGCAGCGACTCATCTCCGATGCCAGCCACGAGATGCGCACACCCCTCACCAGCATGCGCACCAACCTCGAGCTGCTCGCTCGCGCCGAGCAGGCCGCTCCGGGCACGCTCAGCGCCGCCGACCGCAACGCCGTCATCGACGACCTGCAGTTCGAGACCGGCGAGCTCACCTCGCTGCTCGCCGAACTGGTCGAACTGGCGACCGACCGATCGGGCGCCGAGGAGGAGCTCGAGCCGACCGATCTCGTGGCCCTGTGCCGCAACCTCGCCGAACGCGCCGGCCGTCGAACCGGCCGCACCGTCACGGTCGAGGTCGACGGGCCGGTCGAGCCGGTGAGCGTCCGACCTCACGCGATCGAGCGGGCCATCTCGAACCTGGTCGACAACGCCGTGAAGTACAGCCCCGCCGACGGCACGATCGACGTGAAGGTCACGGGCCCGCGCATCGAGGTGCGCGACCACGGCGACGGCATCGACGAGGCCGACCTTCCCCGCGTCTTCGACCGCTTCTACCGAGCCACCTCGGCGCGCACCGCCCCGGGCTCGGGGCTCGGCCTCGCGATCGTGTCGCAGATCGTGGAGTCGCACGGCGGCCACGTGTTCGCCACGAACCACCCCGACGGCGGCGCCGTGGTGGGCTTCACCCTCCCCACCCCCGCCTGACGGCTCCGAGGCCCAACCCCGTTTGTGCCCCGGATCGACCGGCTACCCGGTCGATCCGGGGCACAAAACGAAGGGGGTCGGGGGTCAGGGGCGAGGTCAGAGGTCGGCGAGGTCAGAGGTCGGCGAGGTCGTCGGCCGTCGGGGCGACCGCGGCGACGTGCGGGCCGGCGCCGCCACCCGTCTCGACGAGCGCCCACGACGCCGTGCCGCTGCGGCGCACGTGACGGCCGTCGTCGAGCAGCGCGCCCGTGGAGCGCTCGCGCACCCGTCCCCCGAACGCCGCCTCCACCTCCGCCACCTCGGCGGGCTCGAGGCGGCGGGGGCGCAACAGCACCTCGAGGCCCTCCGCTCCCCACGACGACCATGCCTGCGCCAGCGCGCCGGTGAGCTCGACGGGGCAGCCCGCAACGTCGGCGACGTCGCGGGCATCGAGGCCGCCGGCGGCGAAGCGACGGACGGCGTCGAGCGACGCGTCGAGCCCCAGCCCGAGCTCCGCCGCAGGCTCGGGCGCGCCACTGACGACGGCCGCGAGCGCGGCAGCGGCGCGCTCGGCGGCGTCGCGCACCAGCCGGTCGAGGCCCGCCTGCGTGAGCCCGAGCTCGGGAGACGGCGGATGGGCTCCGACGCGCGGTCGCCCCACGGCGCGACGCCGCCCGTCGAACGACGGCGCCACACCCGGACGGCGACGCCAGGCCGCCGACGCCGCCATGCCCGGGTCGTCGGGACGACCGACGACGGCCGATCGACGAACCGACTCACGAGGGGCCACCGAGGGCGCGAGGTCGCCGACGAGCCGGGCACGGTCGCCGCCCCGGAGGGTGACCAGCACCAGTGGATCGGCGTCGACGACGCCCGCGAGGTGACAGCACACGGCCGCAGCGTGGGAGCAGTCGCCGGACGCATCGCCACAGCTGCAGTCGATCGAGACGTCGATCGCTCCGGGCCACACCACGACCCCGGCGGCGGCCAGCTCCTCGACCAGCCCCGGCGGCAGCGCGCCGCCGAGTACGGCGGCCGACCAACGGGCCGAGCCGGCCAGCGCCTCGCGCACCGTCGACCACTGGGCATCGTTCCACCGCCGAACGCCCACCCGCACCCGCCGCTCGACGGGGCCGCGACCCCGCACCGACGCGCTCACCGAGGCCGGCGCGATCTCGACGTCGGTGACCGCGCCGCGGGCGTTCGCGCCTCGAGCCCGCGCCACGGTGGCGGCATCGAACGTGCCGGCGGCCACCAGCGACTGGAGCCACACCTCCCCCCACGCGGTGTCCGGCGCGGCGCTCACACCGTCACCCCGTTCACACCATCACCCCGCTGCGGAAGAGCGGCGCACCGGCGCGCAGCGACACGAGCTCCCGCAGTTCGGCGTCGTCGAGGTCGGCGATCCAGGCCTCGCCTCCCGCCGACACGGTGTCGGCGAGTGAGCGCTTGCGCTCGATCATCTCGGCGATCCGCTCGTCGATCGTGCCCTCGGCGATCATGCGGTGCACCACCACCGGCTTCGTCTGGCCCATCCGCCACGCACGGTCGGTCGCCTGGTCCTCGACGGCGGGATTCCACCACCGGTCGAAGTGCACCACCTGCGTCGCGGCCGTGAGGTTGAGGCCGGTGCCACCGGCCTTCAGCGAGATGACCAGCACGGGGATGTCGCCCGCCTGGAACCGCTCCACCAGCCGGTCGCGAGCGGCGCTCGACAGGCCGCCGTGGAGCACCTCGGCCTCGATGCCCGCCTCGCCGAACCGCCGCCGGAGCAGCTGGCACATGGCGACGTACTGCGAGAACACCAGCACCCGCTCGTCGCCGTCGACGGCCGACCCCACGAGGTCGACCGTCGCGTCGAGCTTGCCGGAACGCCCGTCGAGCGGGCCGTCGGGCTCGTGGAGGAAGTGCGCAGGGTGGTTGGCGATCTGCTTGAGGCCGGTGAGCAGGCGGAACACCATGCCCACCCGCGTCGCGCCCTCGGTGCCGTCGATCTGCGAGAGCGACTCGCGGACCAGGGCCTCGTAGAGCGAGAGCTGTTCGTGCGCGAGGGGCACCACCACGTCGTGCTGCGTGCGCGCCGGCAGGTCGTCGGCGACGCCGGGATCGGTCTTTCGTCGACGCAGCATGAACGCCTTCGTGAGGAGCCCCAGCCGCGTGGACCGCTCGCGGTCGCCACGCCGCTCGATGGGGACGGCGAACTCGGTGCGGAAGTGCTCGAAGGAGCCAAGCAGACCCGGCGTGGTCCAGTCGAGCAGCGCCCACAGCTCGGACAGGCGGTTCTCCACGGGCGTGCCCGTGAGCGCGATGCGAGCGGCCGCCGGCACCCCGCGCAAGGAGCGCGCCGTTCGCGACCGGGGGTTCTTCACGTGCTGCGCCTCGTCGGCGACGACGACGCCCCACGGCACCTCGCCGAGGTCGTCGACCATGCGGCGCATGACCCCGTAGGTGGCGAGGACGATCTCGTCGGGGGCGACGTCGCGGAGGTGGCGGTCCGGCCCGGCCAGCGTGCGCACCGGCACCCCGGGCGCGAACCGCGCGATCTCGCGCGCCCAGTTGCCGAGCACCGAGGTGGGACAGACGACGAGCATCGGAGCGCCCGACCCCTGCTCGCGCAACGCCAGGTGCAGCGCGATGACCTGCAGCGTCTTGCCGAGCCCCATGTCGTCGGCGAGCACGCCGCCCAGGCCCGCCCGGCAGAGGTCGACCATCCAGGCCACGCCCCGCCGCTGGTAGGGCCGCAGCTCGGCGGCCAACCCGGCCGGCTCCGGTTCGTCACGGGTGCCGGCGAGATCACCGAGCCGCGACCGCAGCATCTCGACGAACCCCTCCGCCACGACCTCGACGGCGATGCCGTCCTCGTCGACGGCCTCCCCCGCCAGCGCCGCCGCCAACCCGGGCGCACCGTCGAGGCCCGCCGGAAGCCTCCGCAGGCGCCGCAACAGCTGCTCGTCGGTGCGCACCCAACGGTCACGCAACCACACCAGTCCGCGCTTGGCGTCGGCGAGCGCCTCGAACTCGGCGTCGCTCAGGACCTCGCCGTCGAGGAGGACCTCCCAGCGGAAGTCGAGGATGACGCCCAGCCCGACCGCCGGGGAGGTGGCGACGGCGGGCGGCGGGGCCGTGGCCACCAGGCGGGGGCGGAGATCGGCGACGAACGACGACGGCCACAACACTTCGACACCGGTCGCCTCGAGGTCGGCGGCGAGGTCGAGGAGCTCGTCGAGGTCGTCGATCGAGACGGGCACGCGACCGTGCGACGAGTCGGCGTCGAGCAGCACGTCGAGCGCCGGCCAGAGGCGCGCCGCCCGGGCCAGACCGACGAGCAGCTCGGCGCCGGCGGCTCCGCCGAACCGGGCGGCGACGGCCGCAGGGCAGTCGCCCAGCGCGGCAGCGTCGATCACGAGGGACGGATCCTGGGTGCTCCGCAGCTGCACGACGACCTCGAAGTCGGCCGGAGCGTCGGCAGTGCGGTCGGAGTCGGCATCGTCATCGCAATCCGTCACCGCGTCGCCGGCCGCCGGGACGACCTCGACGCGCAGGCCGAGGCGCGTCGCGCTCGTGAGGTGACCGAACGCGGCGGCGATCCAGGGGCGCATCGGCTCCGCCGGCGACGGCTCGGTGGCGGCGAACACGTGGCTGCCGAGCGCCCGCGGCGCGGCAGCCGTGCGCATCACCGTGTCGGCCACCGCGTCGAGGAAGCACCGGACGAGCCACGCCGGATCGGCGACCGTCGAGCCGCCACCCGGCGCCGCGAGAGCGTGGGCCTCGGGCGGCGCCGAGGCCGCCAAGGCCTCGATGAACGCATGGTCGGCCGGCTCCAGCGGGTCGATCTGCCAGGCGTCCCATCCGCTCGCGGTGACGGCGGGGATGACGTGGCCGCGGGCCACGAGGTCGAGCGCCAGCCGGGTGGCCGTGGCCCACACCTCGGCCGACGGCGAATGGTCGGCCGTGGGCTCGAGGAGCTCCGCGACGGCGACCGCCATGTCGATGTCGTCACAGGCGACGTCCTCGCGTCGCAGCTGCTCCCCGCGGCGGACGACCATGACCCGCTCGCCCGCCGATGCGACGGCGAACATGCCCGACGCGCCGTCGGGCGACCAGCGCGCCAGCACCGACGATCTCGGCGGATCGGACGGGACGAACGTGACCGGTCCGCGCCAGCCCGGAGCCCGGTCGCCTGCGCCGTCGTCGGTCCCGCTCGCCATGCCGATCCACCCTAGCCGCCGACCGAACACCTGTTCGGACGCATGAACTTTCCAGCGCAGCCGCGAACGATCGCTGCCTACACTGGCCGGATTCGAGCCGGCCACAAGGGCAGGTTCAAAGCGAGAGAAGAGAATCCGTTGGCAACAGGGACCGTGAAGTTCTTCAACACCGAGAAAGGCTACGGCTTCATCTCACGTGAGGGAGGCGACGATGTGTTCGTCCACTACTCCAACATCGAAGGCAGTGGCTACCGCTCACTCGAGGAAGGCCAGGCCGTCGAGTTCGACGTCGCCCCGGGCCGCAAGGGCGAAGAAGCCCAGAACGTGAAGGTCATCTGAGGCCGCCCACCGCGAGCATCACAACAGATCGACGTGCGGAGGCCGGGATGTCATCCCGGCCTCCTGCCGTTTTCGGCCGCCCGTTCAGGCCAGCACCTCGGCCATGCGGTCGAGCTCGGCGATGTCGGTGGTCGTCGGCACGAGCTGGATCTCGTCGAACCCCGCGGCCCGGGCCTGGTCGACGGCCCGCCGGATCGCGTCGGGCCCGGCCGCGGTGCACGACCCCGCCAGCGCTGCGGCGAACTCGTCGCCGAACACCGACAGGTAGCGGTAGGCGTACCGGCGAAGCTGCGCCTCGGCGTCGGGGCCGAGCGCGAACCAGAAGCTCGTCATGCGGTACGGCGCCGTGTCGCGGCCGGCCGCCTCCCACGCCTCGGTCATGGCCGACGCACTGCGCTCGAGCGCCTCGGCCGACGGGTCCATCTCGAACCCGGCGATGCCGTCGGCCCACTGCGCCGAACGGGCGATCGACCGGGGCCCCATCGCCCCGCTCAGGATCGGGAGGTGCCCCTGCACCGGCGCCGGCCCGACCGGCTCCAGGTCGGGCTCCGGCGGCACCTGTGACCACAGCGAACGGATGCGGTCCACCTGCGCGTCGAGCCGGTCGAAGCGACGGGCGAACGATGCGCCCACGGCGCGGTAGTCCTCGTTGCGGCCGCCCACCCCGACCCCGAGCGTGTAGCGCCCGCCGGACAGCACGTCGAGGGTCGCCGACTGCTTCGCCACCCACGTCTCCGAGTGCAGCGGCAGCACCACGATGCTCGACATGAGGCGCACCCGCTCGGTCACCGCGGCCGCCGCCGACAGCACCGAGAACAGCTCGAGGTTCTGGTACGCGATGCGCTCGCCGAACCCGATCGTCGAGTAACCGTCGGCCTCGATCCGCCGGCACCACTCGAGCACGGTGGGTCCGTCGACGCCCGCGATCATCGTGGGCAGCGACCATCCGATCCTCATGCCGTCCGTCATGTGTCCGTTCCCTCCTCGGCGCCGCGGTCAGGCGCTCGTCGGTCGACCGAGCCGACCGACATGATCCTTGTCGAAGACGAGGAGGCACTCGACCTCCCGGTCGTGGTCGTCGTTCCAGCTCGACTCGGTCGGCGCGAGATACACGACCTTCGTGCCGGTCGGCTTCTCCGTGGGCGGAAAGCCCACGCCGGACTCGAACAGCGCGTAGCAGACCTGCCGCGCCGCCGGATCCACGACCGCCTCGCCCGGGAAGGTGGCCGTGCCCGACAGGCGTCCGACCCCGTAGACCTCGTAGCGGTGGGCCGTCGCGCACGACACGGTCGGCGGGTCGGGCTCGCGGGTGCCGACCACCTCGGCGCTCGCCGGGAGGCACTCGCCGGCGCGCAGGGACACGTAGTCGTCGCCGCAGGCCGTCGCGCACGAGAGCACGACGACGACCGCTGCCACCAGCGCCGCCGAGCGCCTCATCCGCTCACCCGCACCTGGAAGATCTCCGGCCAGTTCTTCCCCGTGAGCCACAGCACGTTCGCAGGATCACCGGGGCGGTGGGCGATGCCGTTGAGCGTCATCTCGGAGGTGCGGGACGGGTCCCGCCACAGCGACGACGCGTCGAGCACCCCCGACACCGCGCCGGTCGACGGGTCGATGCGCATGATCTCGTCGGAGTGCCACACGTTGGCGTAGAGCGCGCCGTCCACCCACTCCAGCTCGTTGAGCTGGTCGACGGCATCGCCGTCGCGGGTGACGTCCACGCCGCCGACGTCGGCGAACGAGGAGCGATCACGGAACGTCAGGTGCGACGACCCGTCGCTCTGGACGAACCGCGTGCCGTCGAACGTGAGGCCCCACCCCTCCCCCGTGTAGGTCATCGTCGGGCCGGCAGCGAGGCCGTCGAGCGACCACGTGTGCGCGATGCCGTTCTTCCAGGTGAGCTGGACGAGGCCCGACGGCCCGGCCGCGAGCCCCTCGCCGAACTGGTCCGCCGCGAGCGCGCTGCGCTGCAGCACCGAGCCGCCGGCGGGGTCGACCTCGCGCACCTCGGACCGGCCGTCGAGGCCCAGGCTCTCGAAGAGGCGACCCCGGTCGTCGAAGGTGAGCCCCTCGGTGAAGGCCTCGGTGTCGTGCGGATGCCGAGCGAGCACGGTGAGCGTCAGGCGCACCGGTGCCGAGCCGACCGACGCGGTGGCCGGCGCCGACGTGGTGGTGGTGGTGGTGGACCGAGTGGTCGTGCCACCACACCCGGCTGCGACCACGGCGGCGGCGATGACGGCGACGAGCCCACGGCGCCTCACGACGGCGCTCCCCCACGACGGAACACCGACACGACTTCGACGTGGGACGTGTCGGGGAACATGTCGACCAGTGTGACCTCGTCGAGCGTGAGACCGGCCGCGACCAGGAGGCCGGCGTCGCGCCCGAGCGACCCGGCGTCGCAGCTCACGAGCACGACGAGCGGGGCACCGGTGGCGAGCACGTTCGACACGCCGGCGCGGCCGAGCCCGGCCCGGGACGGGTCCGCGACCACGACGTCCGCCGGCACCGGCGTCCAGCGCTCGAACGTGCTGCCGACCACGTCCACCCGGTCGCCGAGCGCTGCCAGGTTGTGCCGGGCGTCGGCGACGGCCGCGCGGTTCGACTCGACCGCGACCACGCGGCCGGCGCTCCCACCGACGGTCGCTGCGAACAGGCCCACGCCACAGCACAGGTCGACGAGCGTGCCGGGCGAGCCGGGGGTGCTCGATCCGGAGACGGCCGACGTAACCGTGGCGACGAGGGCGTCCGCCCCGTCGGCACGCGTCTGGAAGAACGACCGTGGCGAGATGCGGAACCGGTGACCGGCCACCACCTCGTGCACATGGGCGACCGGGCCGTCGGCGCCGACGACCACGACGTCGTCCGGCACCACGACCGTGGACGGATCACCGTCGGTCACGACCATGCGCTCGCCGGTCCGTGCGCCCACCCGGATCGTGATCTCGTCGGCGTCGCCGTAGCGGCCCTCGACCAGCAGCTCCTCGACCGTCGGGTGTGCCACCCGGCAACTCCGCACCTCGACCACGTCGTTCGACCGGGCGCGGCGGAGGCCGGCGCGGCCCCCGACCACGGCGGCGCGGATCGTCGTGCGGAACCCGGTGGGAGCGAGCGGTGGGCCGTGGCCCACGGTCGGGGCGGCGACGTGACCGATCCGAGCGAGCGCGTCCGCGACCATCTGCGCCTTCAGGTCGAGCTGGGTCCCGTGGGTCGCGTACGCCAGATCGCAGCCGCCGCAGCCGGTCCCCACCTCGGGACAGACGGGCTCGACGCGGCCCGGTGCCGCCGTCAGCACCTCCACGACCCGACCGCGGGCGAACGACGACCGCTGCTCGGTCAGCTCCACGCGCACGCGCTCCCCCGGCAGCGCGCCCTCCACGAACACGACCCGTCCGCCCTCGTCGCGGGCGACCGCGGCTCCCCCGTTGGCGATGCCGTGCGCCTCCAGCTCGACGGGTTCCGGGTCGATGGGGGGCATCGGTGGGCACGCTAGCGTCGTCGTCGTGCCCGACTCCCTCTCCGACCCCTCGACGTCGGACACCCCCGGTCGCTCCGAGACCCTCCTCATCACCGTCTCCGGCCCCGACCATCCCGGGGTCACCTCCAGCCTGATGGGGCTGCTCACCCGCAGCGATGCCACCATCGGCGACGTCGAGCAGGTGGTCGTGCGCGGCCACCTCGTGCTCGGGGTGGTCGCCACCATCCCGCTGGTCGGCGACGACGCTGCCGACGCGCTCCGCAAGGACCTGCTGCTGTTCGGCTACGAGCAGGACCTGCACGTCGCGTTCGACGAGGTCGACCCGACACCCACCGACCGCCGTCCCGGCCTCGTCGTCACGCTCATTGCGCCGAACGTGAGCGCCGACGACTTCAGCGCCGTGGCCCGGGCCATCGCCGGCAGCGGCGGCAACATCGACCGCATCGTCCGTATCGCCCGGTACCCCGTGATGGCGTACGAGCTCGCCGTGCACCGGGCCGACGTCGACGTGCTCCGCCCCCAGCTCGTCGAGCTCGCCCGCCGCCACCGCCTCGACATCGCGCTCCAGCCCGAGGGCCTCGGCCGGCGGGCCCAGCGCCTGGTCGTGCTCGACGTCGACTCCACCCTGATCCAGGACGAGGTGATCGCCCTCCTCGCCGACGAGGCCGGCTGCGGCGACCAGGTCCGGGCCATCACCGAACGTGCCATGGCCGGTGAGCTCGACTTCGAGCAGGCGCTCCGCGAGCGGGTCCGCCTGCTGACCGGCCTCACCGCCGCCGACCTCTCCCGCGCCCGGGATCGCGTGCGCCTCACTCCCGGAGCGCGCACGTTCGTGCGGACGCTCCAGCGGCTCGGCTTCAAGATCGCGATCGTGTCGGGCGGCTTCACCTACTTCACCGATCACCTGCAGGCCGAGCTCGGGCTCGACCACGCCTTCGCCAACGAGCTCGAGGTGGTGGCCGGTCGCCTCACCGGCGAGGTCGTCGGCCCGGTCGTCGATCGAGCGCGCAAGGCCGAGCTCCTCCGTCAGGTCGCCGCCCTCGAGGGCATCTCCGAGGACCAGACGGTGGCGGTTGGCGACGGCGCGAACGACCTCGACATGCTGGCGGCCGCCGGGCTCGGCATCGCGTTCAACGCCAAGCCGGTGGTGCGCGACGCTGCCCACACCTCGCTGAGCGTGCCCTACCTCGACGCCATCCTGTTCGTGCTGGGAGTGCGTCGCTCCGAGGTCGAGGCGGCGGACGAAGCCGACGGCACCGTCACCGAGTACCCGGCCGTCTGAGGGTCAGCTCGCGGTGAGCACGACCGCCGCCCACCCGTCGAGCTCGGTGCGACGGGTCTCGGCCAGCTCGGGGTACGCGGCCACGGCCGGGTCGACCTGGTCGGCGAGGAGTCCGCTCAGCACCAGCATCCCGCCGGGGGCGACGAGCGCCGACAGCACCGTGGCCAGATCGACGAGCACCGCGAGTCCGATGTTCGCCACCACCACGTCGTAGCGGCCGGTGACCACGCCGACCGGCGTCGTCGACACGTCGATCCGGTCGTCGACGCCGTTCACCAGTGCGTTCGCGAGCGTCGCCTCGATGGCCGCGGGATCGATGTCGATCGCCACCACCGGACGTGCGCCCCGCTGCGCCGCGACGATCGAGAGCAGTCCGCTGCCGCATCCGACGTCGAGCACGCTGCGCCCGTCGAGCAAGGGCGCCGCCACGAGCTCCTCGGCGACCAGCAACGTCGACGGGTGGGCGCCGTGGCCCCAGGCACGCCCCGGGTCGAGCGAGATCACCGTGTCGCCCGGCTGCGCGATCGGCTCGATCCACGGCGGCTGCACCACCAGGTGGTCGCCGACCCGGGCCGCCCGGGCGTAGGGGCGCCAGCTGTCGATCCAGAGCTCCGGCTGCATCACCCCGCGTCGCACCGCCCAACGCGGCTCGAGCGCAGCGGCCACGGCGTCGGTGTGCTCGGGGAGCACCCCGGCGATGAGGAGGACGCGACGCCCGTCGGCGTGCTCCCGCTCCTCGATGCCCTCCACGCCCGCCGCCCACATCAGCCCGCCGGCGAGCTCGACCTCGTCGGGTTCCACGTCGATCTCGATCGAATCCATCGGCTGCGAGGGTACGGGGCAGAACGGCCGTCGCGGTCGCAGCCACTAGGTTTGGGCCATGGTCGTCGATGCCCCGGGGACGGATCGCGAGATCCACATCGCCCCTTCCGTCCTGCCCGCCAACTTCGCCAAGCTCGGCGAGGAGTGCCAGCTCCTCGAGAAGGCCGGCGTCGACCGCATCCAGTGGGACGTGATGGACGGCGTGTTCGTGCCGAACCTCACGTTCGGGCCGGACGTGATCGCGTCCACCCGCGACCTCGTCACCGTGCCGTTCGAGGCACACCTCATGGTGGTCGACCCCGACAAGCTCATGCACCTGTACGTCGAGGCGGGCTGCAGCGTCATCATCGTCCACGCCGAGGCGTGCACCCACCTGCACCGCACGCTGGGCGCCATCCGCGAGCTCGGCGCCTCACCGGCGGTCGCGCTCAATCCCGCAACGCCGTCGTCATCGGTCCGTCACGTGCTCGACCTCGTCGACATGATCCTCGTCATGACGGTCAACCCCGGGTTCGGGGGCCAGGCGTACATCCCCACCATGGAGCCGAAGGTGGCCGAGCTGCGGCGCTGGATCGTCGAGGGCGGCTACGACGTGGACCTCGAGGTCGACGGCGGCGTCGGCCCGGCCACCGTGGCGGGCGCCGCCGCGGCGGGAGCGAACGTGCTCGTCGCCGGGAGCGCCCTGTTCCGCGACCCCGAGGGGCTCGCGCACGCCGTCGGCGAGATCCGTTCGCTGGGCACCGCTGCCGCAACGGGCGGCGCGTGACGCGACCCCACCGGGCCCGCCGGGCCCTCGCGCGATTGGCCGTGTGTGCCGGCGCGTGCGTGCTGCTGGCGCCCGTCGCCTGCACGAGCTCCGAGGACCAGTTCTGCGGGCGGCTCCGCGACGAGTACCGCCTCGACGAGCTCGTCACGGCGATCCAGCGCCAGGACCAGCGGCGGATCACGCAGGGCCTCGAGGGTCTACGGGAGCTGCAGGACGTCGCCCCGGCGGCGATCTACGACGACTTCCGTGCGGTCGTCGACGCCGTCAGCGCCGCCGTCCGCGCCGTCACGAAGGCCCCCGGCGCCGACGGTGAGAAGGTGCCCGTCGACCTCACGCTCCTCGGTCAGCAGCTCGCGGCGATCACCCAGCCGGCTCAACATGTTGCGGACTATGCCGACAGGAATTGCGGGTTGAAGCTCAACTCGTAACCTTTTCGTCATCAGACTGCAACATTTTGCCGGGAAAGCTGCTAGGTTCTCGGGCTCATGCGGTTCTGCTGGAGGAGCACCATGACTGTCGAGCACACTCGTCGTCCGAAATTGCGATCGGCCGCCCTCGTGGCCCTGGCCCTCGTGGCGGTGATCTCCACCGCCACCGGGTGCACCCACCGGGAGTTGGGTGGGCGCTCCCAAGCGCTGATCAACAGCGAGCGGGCGCGTCGGGGTCTCCCCGAGCTGACGTGGGACGACAGTGCCGGCCAGAAGGCGCAGGCCTGGGCCGAGCAGCTGGCCGCGACGAAGACGCTGAGCCACAGCCGGCTCGTCGACGGCATCACCGGTGACTGGACGTCGCTCGGCGAGAACGTCGGCTTCAACAACAGCGTCGACGGCGCGCACGCCGGCTTCATGAACTCGCCGAAGCACCGGGCGGCCATCCTCAGCGGCAGCTACTCCGCCGTGGGCGTGGGCGTCGCCGAGAACGACGGCCTGGTGTACGTCGTGCAGGTGTTCCGGGGCTGACCTACAGCATCTCCCCGCCGCGGCGGGTGATGACGTTGTCGATGATCCCGTAGTCCTTCGCCTGCTCGGCGGTGAACCAGCGGTCGCGGTCGGAGTCCTTGATGATCTGCTCGACCGTCTGACCGGTGTTCTCCGCGATGCGCTCGGAGAGCATCTGCTTGATGTACACCATCTGCTCGGCCTGGATCTTGATGTCGGCCGCCTGACCCTGGAAGCCACCCGAGGGCTGGTGCATCATGATGCGCGCGCTGGGCAGCGAGAACCGCTTGCCCTTGGCGCCGGCGCACAGCAGGAACTGGCCCATCGAGGCCGCGAGGCCCATGCAGACGGTGCCGACGTTCGGCTTGATGAAGTTCATCGTGTCGAAGATGGCGAGGCCGGCGGTGACCGAGCCGCCCGGCGAGTTGATGTAGAGCCAGATGTCGGCGCTGTCGTCCTCGCCGTCGAGGTAGAGCAGCTGTGCCGAGATGAGGTTGGCGACCGTGTCGTTGACCTCGGACCCGAGGATCACGATGCGGTTCTTCAGCAGCTTCTGCGAGACGTCGGAAATGGGGTCCATGCCGTTGCTCATCATGGCGGGAATGGGGAACTCAGGGGACATGGGGCTCCTCGTGGCGGGTGTGTCCGTGCGAGCAGGATAGCCGCAGCGGCACGGACTCCCTCGCGGCCGTAGGTTGCCGTCATGCGCTCGCCACGGCCCGTCCCCGATCCCGTCGCACCCGGCAAGGAGTCCGTGTGGGACTACCCGCGACCGCCGAGGCTGGAACCGTGCGCACGGCGGCTCCGCGTCGTGTCGGGCGATGTCGTCCTCGCCGACACCCGACGCGGGTTCCGGGTGCTGGAGACGTCGCACCCGCCGTCGTACTACCTGCCGCCCGACGACTGCGACATGGCCCGGTTCGTCCGCGCCGAGGGGTCGAGCTTCTGCGAGTGGAAGGGCCGGGCCGAGTACTGGGACGTGCGCACCGACACGGCCGTCGTCCACGGCGCGGCCTGGTCGTACCCGGCGCCGACCGCAGCCTTCGAGGCGATCCGCGACCACATCGCCTGCCACCCCGCCGCGTTCGACTGCTTCGTCGACGACGAGGCCGTGCGCCCACAACCCGGCGGCTTCTACGGCGGCTGGGTCACGAGCGACATCGGCGGGCCCATCAAGGGCCCGCCGGGCACCGAGTGGTGGTAGCCGGAGACATTTCGCCATCCGCCGACCTGGCCCACCCGCGACCGTGACAAGATGGCGAATGGGCCGTGGCGAACCTCTGTCGATCCGATCCGTCCCGATCGAGGGCGGCGTACGGCTGGTCTTCGTCGGCGAGATCGACCTCGCCACCGGCGACGGGCTCCGCTGGTCGCTCGAGACGGCCATCGCCGAGAACGAGCGCGTCGAGGTCGACCTGTCCGAGGTGACGTTCCTCGACTCGTTCGGCCTGCGGGTGCTGGTGAGCACGCACGGCGTGGTGCCGCCGGGCAACGGCGCGTTCCACATCGTCGCGGCATCGCCGCAGGTGAAGCGGACGTTCTCGGTGACGGGGCTCGACCTCGCCTACCAGTGGCCGTCAGAACGCCACTGACGCAGCGCCCACGCCGGCGGCTCCGACGTCAGGCCGGTCGCTCCAACAGCTCGCCGGTGCCCGTGAGGTCGAACAGGCGACGCACCGACGGCGACGCGTCGGACACGTAGGCGACGACCCCACGCTCCATCGCCACCTCACGCATCCGCAGCAGCATCTTCAACCCGCTGGAGTCGATGAACGTGACGCCACCGAGGTCGAGGTCGATCACGGCGTTGTCGAAGAGGGCGATGGCCAGGTGGTCGAGCAGCTCCGGGCCGGTCGACAGGTCGAGCTCACCCGACACGGTCAACGTGGCGCCGTCGGCCGTGCGCGAGGACGTGACGTCGAACGCATCGTCAGCGGACATCGCACCTCCCGTGAGCTCGGCCGGGCCAGTCCGGCGTCCCCACATCCTCGCCGCGATCGCGACCTCGTGCCACAGCATCGGGCGCACCGACCCGACGGCGGCAGCCGTGCGAGAATCGGCGGGCGCCACGACAACGAGGAGAATCATGAAGGCACTCATCGCGACCGACGGAACGCCCCACGCGATCGAGGCGGCACACGACGCCGTCCGGCTGCTGCACCCCGACATCTCCTACGAGATCGTGCGGGTCATCCGCGAGGAGGAGGATCCGAACGAGTCCGCCGGTGGCTTCGAGGGCCCGCTCGTGACACCCGAGGAGGCGGCCGCCCAGCATCGGGCGGAGGCGAACCAGGCCCAGGAGGACCTCGCCACCACGCTCGCGGCGACGGGCGAGACCGCCACGATCTCGGTGGTCGAGGGCAACGACGCCGGCCGCGAGATCTGCCTCGTGGCGGCCGAACGGCGGGCCGACGTGCTGGTCATCGGCGCGAGCGACAAGGGCTGGTTCCGCCGCCTGATGTCGGGCTCGGTCATGGAGTACGCCGCCCACCACGCGCCGTGCCCCGTGCTCATCGTGCGCCACGGCGACCCCGCCTGATCCTCGTCCTGATCCCAGGTTTTTGGGGTTCGTTGTGCGCGAGGGGTGAACACGACGAACCCCGAAAGCCGGGCAGTGGCGACGATGGGGCGGCCCACGTCGGCCGACCCCCTCCGAAGTTGAGCGTTCCGGCGCAGATCTTTCTCAAGCGACCCCCGCCCACCGTCGAAGCAAGTCGTGTCAGTGGACACACAAGGCGGTTGGGACATGAACATGATCGAGATCTGGCGAACGCGCATGGCGCACCGCGGGCAGGGCGGGTTCAGCATGTTGGGCGGGCTGTTGGCCCTGGCCGGAACGGCCACGCTGGCGGGCCTCGTCGCCGCCGGAGGGAATGAGCAGGTCGGCGCCGCCGAGACCACGGCGTGCCAGTACGACAAGTCGGTCATCAACACGGCGGTGGAGGCGACCCACCTCATGAGCGCCGACCTGAAGTACCCGGTGGCCGCCGGAGCGGACGGCCTCGACGCGGTGCGGGCCGCCGGCTACATGAAGAACGTCAGCAAGTACTGGCGCTACGCCGGGCCCGACGCCGCCGGCAAGCCGCAGTACGTGCAGCTCAGCGCCGTCAACGGCTGCGACTGAGTTCGGCGTACGGCACGCCGAACTCGTCGACGGCGAGCGTCACCGCCTCGCCGATCCCGATCGTGTCGTCCGGCCCGAGCGACGGGCGGGTGTGCACGAAGAACCGCGGACCCTCGGCGGTGTGCGCGAACACGATGCCGTAGGGCACCGCGTCCGCGAACGACGGATGGAGGGCCCGGCGTGTGATCGTCCAGCTCTCGACGACGGCCTCGGGCCCGACCGGCTCGAACGTCCACCTCGTCGAGCCGCACTCGCCACACCGGTACCGCGCCGGATGCCGCCAGTGGCCGCCGTCGCATCGCTGTGCGGTCACGGCTCCCGCCGCACGGTTGGCCTCGTACCACTCGGCGTGCAGGCCCGACGCGTGTGGGTCGGCGACGGGGAACGCGCTCATCGGTCGGCCCCGAGCACGACCATCGTGCCGTCGCCGAAGTCGCCCCACCCGGTGACCGCGGCGAGCTCGGCGCCGTCGACCTGGCTGCGACCCGCCTGTCCGCGGACCTGGCGCACCATCTCGACCACATGGTTCATGCCCCACATGTGACCCTGCGACAGCAGGCCGCCGTGGGTGTTCACCGGCAGCGAGCCGCCCGGACCGATGGCCCCGCTGCGGGCGAAGTGGCCGGCGCCACCGGGCTCGCACACGCCCAACGCCTCGAGCTGCAGCAGCGCGATGTAGGTGAAGCAGTCGTAGACGCCGAGCACGTCGAGATCGGCGGGCCCGACCCCGGCCATTCCGAACGCTCGCCTCGCCGCGCCGTGCAGACCGATGTTCAGGAGGTCGGCTCGCCCGGCGACGTCGTCGGGCGGGTTCGGCCGGCCCTCGCCGGCGCCGAGCACCACCACCGGAGGGCGTGCGAGGTCACGGGCGCGCTCCACCGAGGTGACGACGACGGCCGCGGCGGCGTCGGTCTCGAGGCAGCAGTCGAGCACCCGGAACGGATCGGCGATGACCGGCGACGCGAGGTAGTCCTCCAGCGTCAGAGGTCGGTCGCGCATCAGCGCCAGGTCGTTGTTCGCCGCGTGGCGACGCATCGCCAGTGCGAAGGCGGCCGCATCGAGCTCGTCGATGCCGTACCGGTCGCGGTACCGGTTGGCCACCGGTGCGTAGAACTGCGGCGCGCTCATCGCGCCCTGCGGCACCATCACGTCGGTGACGACGTCCTGCGCAGAGGTCAGCGCGAGCCCGTGCCGCGGCACCGGGACGCCCTCGCGGGGCCGCAACCACGAGTACCCGTTCCAGCCGACGACCGCGAGCACGCACGTCGCGGCGCCGCCCGCCACGGCGAGCGCAGCGTTGCGCACCGCCGCCACGCTCGAGGCTCCACCCACCGTCGTGGTGGCGGAGAAGCCGAGGTCGACCACGCCCAGGTTCACGGCCAGCTCCTCGGCACTGGTGTAGCCGGGCGGCGGGCAGATCCCGTCGACGTCGGCCGGCGTGAGGCCGGCGTCGGCGAGGGCGGCGAGCGACGCCTCGAGCATCAGCTCCACGGGCAGTCGGGGGGAGCCACGGTGGAACTCCGTCTCGCCCACGCCAACGATCGCCGTCCCGCCCCGCACGGCGAGAACCGTAGCCCGAGCCCGTAGTATCGACCGCCCATGCCCGAAGGCCACACCATCCACCGCCTGGCTCGCGACCTCGGCGAGACCCTCGGCGGCTCTCCGGTGCTGGCCTCGTCACCGCAGGGCCGATTCGCCGCCGGCGCCGGGCGAATCCACGGCGAGACGCTGGTGCGGAGCGAGGCGTACGGGAAGTACCTGTTCTGCGAGTTCACGGGCGGCGCGCTGCTGCACGTCCACCTCGGTCTCATCGGCAAGTTCCGCCCGCAGCCGGCGGAGACGGTGCCCGGCGACACGATCCGACTGCGACTCGAGAACGACACGGTCGCCTGGCATCTCACGGGACCCGCCCGGTGCGACCTCATCGGGCCCGACGAGGAGGCCGCCATCGTCGCGACCCTCGGGGTCGATCCACTGCGCCCGCGACCGAACGTGGCACGCCTCCGCCGCGCGTTCGCCGCCACCCGCGCACCCATCGGCGCGGTGCTGCTCGACCAGCGGGTGATCGCCGGCATCGGCAACGTCTACCGGGCCGAGCTGCTGTTCCTCTGCGGCATCCACCCGGCGCGGCCGGCGTCCTCGCTCACCGACGACGAGGTCACCCGCCTGTTCGCCGAGGCACGGCGACAGCTCCGCCGTGGCGTTCGCCTCAACCGCATCGTCACGACCGATCCGCGGGAGATCGGCCGGCCGCTGTCGAAGCTCGTCGACCACGGACGGCTGTACGTGTACCACCGCTCGCACTGCCGCCGGTGCGGCACGGAGCTGCAGACGCTGGCGATGGGCGGGCGCCCGATCCAGTTCTGCCCCGTCTGCCAGCCCGCCTGAACGTAGGTTGGCCGAATGCGCATCCACGAGCTCCCGACACCCGCCCTGGTGATCGACGTCGACCTGCTCGACCACAACATCGACACGATGGCCACGGTGCGGCCCGGTCGCTCCCTGCGGTCGCACGTGAAGGCGCACAAGTGCACCGAGCTCGCCCGCCACCTGGCCGAGCGCGCCGGGTCGGACACGTTCTGCTGCGCCACCGTGCGGGAGATGTCGGGCATGATCGCGGCAGGCCTCGGCACCGATCTGCTGCTCGCGAACCAGTCGGTCGACGTCGCCCGCCTCTCGGCGCTCGCGGCGCAGGCGGGTGAGGCGGACGCCCGGGTGACGATCGCGATCGACTCGCCCGAGACGCTCGCCGCCGCAGTGGCTGCGCGACGATCCGGCCCGCTCGACGTGCTCGTCGACGTCAACGTCGGCATGCCGCGCTGCGGGGTGACGCCCGACGGGGCGGGGGCGCTCGCCGACGCTGCGCGCGCCGCAGGCCTCGAGGTGCGCGGCGTGATGGGGTACGAGGGACACGTCGTCGGCAACGACGATCGTGCGTGGCGCGTCGAGCAGGTCGAGCTCGCCATGGCCCGCCTCCGCACCGCGCACTACGCGGTGGGCGGCGATATCACGTCCGCCGGGGCGACCGGCACCTGGGACCTGCACTCGTGGGCGGGCGAGGTGCAGGCCGGCTCCTACCTCCTGATGGACACCTTCTACGCGCGGCTCGACCTCCCGTTCCGCCAGGCACTGTCGGTCGTCGCGACGGTGGTGTCGGTCAACCGTGCCGATTCGTACGCGGTCGCCGACGCCGGTCTCAAGGCCTTCGGCATGGACCACGGAGAGCCCACCGTGGTGGGCCACTCGATGTTCATGTCTGCCGACGAGCACGCGATCTTCCTCCCCGCGCCCGGCTCGGACCTGGCCGTCGGCGATCGCATCACGATGTGGCCGGCGCACATCGATCCGACGATGGCGTTGCACGAGCGCGCGTACGTCGTGCGCGGCGACGAGGTGATCGACGCCTGGCCGATCGACCTGCGGAACTGGTAGCGCTCCCCGCCTACGACGAGCGGAGGGTGCGCGCCGCGTCCTCGGGCACCACCGGGTTCGACAGCGTGCCGGCGCCCACCTCGCCCGCCGCCACGAAGCGGGCGACGCCGGGCGCGCGCTGGGGCGGCGCCAGGTGCACGTGTGCGTGGTACTCGCCGCCGTGCACCGCCGGTTCCTGGTGGATCCACATGAGGTACGGGAAGATCTCGCTGCGTTTCGGGTCGTCCGCCCACAACCGGTCGTAGCGACCGAGCACGTCGGCGAGTGCTGCGGCGAGCGAGTCGCGACCGTCGTCGTCGAGGTCGGAGAGGCGGCCGACGTGACGGCGCGTCGCGAGGACGACCCCGTAGGGGTACGCCGAGGCGAACGGCACCCAGGCCAGCCAGTCGCCGTCGTCGTACACGACGCGGTCGCACTCCTCGTGCTCGTGGTCGGCCACCTCGGACTCGATCTCGTGGCACACGACGCAGCCGGCTCGCCGCGATCGGTCGCCCTCGAGCGCGGGAGCCGGCGGTACGAACGGGAACGCGTAGATCTGCCCGTGCGGATGGTGGATCGTCGCCCCCACCTCGGCGCCGCGGCTCTCGAACACCATCACGTACTCGATCTCGGGGCGCGCGAGAAGCTCGTCGGTGCGCTCCGCCCAGAGGTCGACCACCTTGCGGATCTGGCCGACGCCGAGCGACCCCAGCGATCCGTCGTGGACCGGCGAGTAGAGGATCACCTCCGATGCTCCGACGGCGGGAGCGCGGTCGACGCCGGCCGCAGCCAGACGGTCGAGGTCGACGGCGGGGCCGGGCTCGTAGGCCGGCCACCGGTTGACGAAGGCCTTCGTGTCGTACGCCTCCGGGGCCTCCAGGCCGCCGACGCAGAACGGGCACCCGGCCGTCGGGAGGTTGGGGCGCGCCTGACGGTTGCCGACGATGCTGACCCACTCGCCCGTCAGCCCGTCGCGACGCAGCTCGGCGGCCATCAGCGGTCCAGGCCGGCGAGCAGACCGGCGGCGGCGCGCAGAGCGCGCCCGCGGTGGCTGATGGCGTGCTTCTCGGCGGGCGTCATCTCCGCGAAGGTACGACCGTCGCCGTCGAGCGGCACGAACACCGGGTCGTAGCCGAACCCGCCGTCACCGCGGCGCCTCGGCGATGCGGCCCTCGCACACGCCGTCGGCGAACGACGCGCCGCCGTCGGCGCCGACGAGACAGATCACGGTGCGGAAGCGGGCCGTGCGACCCGACGCGTCCACGCCGCTCAGCTTCGAGAGGAGCAGCGCCACGTTGTCGGCATCGACCGCTGCCTCGCCGGCGAAGCGCGCCGAGCGCACACCCGGCGCGCCGTCGAGCGCGTCCACCTCCAGGCCGGTGTCGTCCGCCAGCGCGGCCGTGCCCGCCGCCACGCTCACGGCCCGGGCCTTGAGCTCGGCGTTCTCGCGCAGCGTCTCCCCGGTCTCGTCGACGTCGGCCAGGCCGGCGGGACGGGGCAGCAGCGTGAACGCGTCTCCGGCGACCGCCGCGAAGATCTCCTCGATCTCGGCCAACTTCGCAGGGTTGGCGGTGGCGGCGGCGATCGGGACGCTCACGGCGCTACCGCTTGTCGAACGAACGGGGCGACGGCGGCTCGGCGATCATCTCGCGCTGGTAGCCGATGATCTCGGTGATGCCCACCTGCGCGAGGTCGAGGAGGCTGTCCAGCTCGGCCCGGGTGAACGGCACGCCCTCGGCGGTGCCCTGCACTTCGACCAGGCCGCCCGAGCCGGTCATCACGACGTTCATGTCGGTCTCGGCGCCGGCGTCCTCGACGTACGGGAGGTCGAGGCGCGGCTCGCCGTCGATGATGCCCACCGAGATGGCGGCGCAGTGGTCGAGCACCGGGTTCGTCGAGATGATGCCCGCCTGCACCATGCGGGTGCAGGCGTCGTGGAGCGCGATCCACGCCCCGGAGATGGAGGCCGTGCGGGTGCCGCCGTCGGCCTGCAGCACGTCGCAGTCGAGGTGGATCTGCCGCTCACCGAGCGTCTTCATGTCGACCACGGCGCGGAGCGAGCGACCGATGAGACGCTCGATCTCGTGCGTGCGACCCTTCGGGCCCTTGCGCTCGCGGTTGATGCGATCGGGCGAGGCGCCGGGCAGCATCGAGTACTCCGACGTCACCCAGCCCTTGCCGGTGTTCTTCATCCAGCGGGGCACGTCGAGCTCGACCGTCGCGGTGCACAGCACCTTGGTGTCGCCGAACGACACGAGCACCGAACCGTGGGACATCGTGGTGAAGTCCCGCTCGATGGTGATGGGTCGGAGTTCGTCGTTGGCGCGGCCGTCTGCTCTCATGGCCGCGACCCTACCGAACGTCGGCTCGCCGCCCGGAGTTCGGCAAGACTGCGCCGTGTGGGGACGCCGCCCGAGATGCCGACGCTCGATCCGCCCGCGATCGACCTGTGCGATCTCGATCTCTTCGCGCACGGATTCCCCCACCACGTGTTCGACCGGCTGCGCGCCGAGACGCCCGTGTGGTGGCATCCGCCCACGGTGAACACGCCCGGCGGCGAGGGGTTCTGGTGCATCACCCGCCACGCGGACCTGCTCGCCGTGCTGCACGACGCCGAGACGTTCTCGTCGGAGAGCGGCCCCGGCCGCAACGGTGACGGCGGCACGACGCTCGTCGACATGCCGGCGGGATTCGTCACCGGCGTGATGATGAACATGACGGATCCGCCGGCGCACAAGCGGATCCGGTCGATCACCCAGAGCGCGTTCACGCCCCGCACGATCGCGCTGCTCGACGACTGGCTGCGGGCGCTCGCCACGCAGCTGGTCGACGACGCCGTCGAACGCTGTGCCGACGGCGAGACGGTCGACTTCCTCACCGACGTCGCAGCAGAGCTCCCGCTCCAGACGATCGCGCAGCTGATGGGCGTGCCGGCCGACGACCGCCACCAGCTGTTCGACTGGACGAGCACGATCCTCGACTACGGCGACCGGTCGCTCACCGAGATCACCGACGAGTTCGCGTCGGCCGGGCTCGGCCTGCGCGCCTACGGCGATTCGGCCATCGCTGCTCGACGCGCCGCCGGCATCACCGCCGGCGCCGACGACCTCCTCGGCCAGGTGCTCGCCGCCCACCCACCGCTCAGCGCTGCCGAGGAGCAGGCGTTCTTCAGCCTGCTGTTCACGGCCGGCTCGGAGACCACCCGCAACTCCATCGCCGGCGGCGTGCACGCGTTCATGCAGTTCCCCGACCAGTGGCAACGCGTGCTCGACGACCGGTCGCTGCTGCCGACCGCCGTGGAGGAGATCCTGCGCTGGACGAGCGCCACGGCATACAACCGTCGCACCGCGACGCGCGACGTCGAACTCGGCGGGCAGCTCATCCGCGCCGGCGAGAAGACCACGCACTGGTACCCGTCCGCCAACCGCGACGAGGCCGTGTTCGCCGACGCCGGCCGCTTCGACGCCGGCCGCTCCCCCAATCCCCACGTGGCGTTCGGTCACGGCATCCACCACTGCCTCGGCGCCTCGCTCGCCCGTCGCGAGATCACCGTCATGTTCGACGTGCTCGCCGAACGCGCGCCGAGCTTCGAGCCCACCGGCGACATCGAGTGGGGGCGGTCCAACAAGCACACCTCGATCCGACACCTTCCGCTCCGCCTCCGGGGCCGGCACTCATGAAGGGACATCCATGAAGGTCCAGCTCAACGTCCGCGACTTCCTCGACCGGGCGGTGTCGGTGTACCCGAACCGCGTCGGCATCATCGACGAGCCGGATCAGCCGGCGCCGTCGATGGGGTCGCTCACCTACCGGGAGATCGGCGAGCACGCCGCCGCGATGGCGGCCGGCCTCGACGCCCTCGGCGTCGGCCCCGGCGAGCGGATCGCCGTGCTGAGCCACAACTCGGCGCGCCTGCTCATCTCGTTCTTCGGCGTGTGCGGGTGGGGCCGGGTGCTCGTGCCGATCAACTTCCGCCTGCACCCCGAGGAGGTGCGCTACATCGTCGAGCAGAGCGGCGCGACCGTCTTCCTCGTCGATCCCGAGCTCGCCGATGCGATGGCCGACATCCCGTGCGCCCACACGTTCGTCCTCGGCGACGAGTCCGACGCCGCGTTGTTCCGCTTCGGCACCGAGCCCGCCGCCTGGGAGTCCGACGAGGACGCCACCGCCACGCTCAACTACACCTCGGGCACCACCGCGAGGCCGAAGGGCGTCGACTGCACGCACCGCCAGATCTGGATGAACGCCGCCGTGTTCGGCTGGCAGGCGTCGGTGAGCGACCGCGACGTCTACCTGCACACGCTGCCGATGTTCCACTGCAACGGCTGGGGCCAGGTGTTCAGCGTGACCGGCATGGGCGGCACGCACGTCGTGCTGCGCAAGGTCGACGGCGCCGAGATCCTCCGCCGCATCGACGGGCACGGCGTGACGTACCTGTGCGCGGCGCCGGCCGTGGGCGCGATGGTGCTCGACGCGGCCGCCGCCTACGCCGCGGCCGGTGACCCGGTGCCGGGGCGCGACACGGTCCGCATGGTGATGGCGGGCGCGCCTCCGCCCACGGTCACGATCGAGCGCGTCGAGATCGAGCTCGGCTGGGAGTTCATCCAGATCTACGGCCTCACCGAGACGTCGCCGCTGCTCACGATGAGCCGCGGCCGCGCCGAGTGGGACGACCTGTCCACCCACGACCGCGCCGTGAAGCTCGGACGCGCCGGCGCCCCGGCGCTCGGCGTCGAGCTGCGCATCGACGACCAGGGCGAGGTGCTGGCACGGTCGAACCACGTGCTCAAGGGCTACTGGGAGCAGCCGCAGGCGACCGAGGAGGCGCTCGAGGGCGGCTGGTTCCACACCGGCGACGGCGGCACGATCGACGACGAGGGCTACCTCACGATCAGCGACCGCAAGAAGGACGTCATCATCACCGGCGGCGAGAACGTGAGCTCGATCGAGGTGGAGGACGTCCTCTTCAGCCACCCGTCGGTCGTGGAGGTCGCGGTCATCGGCGTGCCGTCGGACAAGTGGGGCGAGACCATCAAGGCGCTGGTCGTGCTGGCCCCGGGGGTCGACGGCTCCGACGCGGACGCCGTGGCGGCCGAGCTCATCGCGTGGTGCAAGTCGAAGCTCGCCGGCTACAAGTGCCCCACGTCGGTCGAGATCCGCGAGGAGCTGAGCCGCACCGCCACCGGCAAGCTGCAGAAGTTCCGCCTCCGCGCCCCTTACTGGGACGGCCACACCCGCCAGGTCAACTGACCCCAACGCTCCCCCACACCCCCGTTTCCCCCACACCCCCGTTTTGTGCCCCCGATCTACCGGCTTCCCGGAAGATCCGGGGTACAAAACCAGGGGTTGGGAGGTGCTCAGCCGAGCTTGATCTGCTCAGCGCGTTCGAGCTCGGGGCCCAGGAGCTGACTGCCCAGCACCTGGAACCAGTCGACGTCGCCGGTCGTGAGGAAGGTGGGCTCGGGCGCGGCGAGGTGCGCCGGTCGGGTCATGCCCGACGTCTCGAGGATGCGCCTCGCCTCGAACGCCGTCTCGTCCGCACTCGATACGAGCACGACGTCTCGGCCCATGACGTCGCCGATCGTGCGGGCCAGGTACGGATAGTGGGTGCAGCCCAGGAGCAGGGTGTCGACCCCGGCGGCGACGGCCGGGGCGAGCAGCCGCTCGGCGAGCACGTGCACCTGGTGGGTGCCGAACTCGCCGCGCTCCACGAACTCGACGAAGCCAGGGCACGACAGGGCGCACAGCTCCACGCCGGGCGCCGCCTCGGCGACGGCCGCCTGGTACGCGCCCGACTCGATGGTGCCGACGGTGCCGATCACCCCGACGCGTCCGTTGCGGGTGGCCGATGCCATGGACCGCACCCCTGGCTCGATGACGCCGATCACCGGGATGTCGAAGCGGGCCTGCAGCTCGTCGAGCGCGGCGGCCGACGCGGTGTTGCAGGCGACGATGAGCATCTTCGCGCCGTACCCGTCGACGAGCTCGGTGGCGATCTGATGGGCGAACTCGCGCACCTCCTCCTGCGGGCGGGGTCCGTAGGGGTAGCGGGCGGTGTCGCCGAGGTACACGATCTGCTCGTGCGGCAGTAGGTCGATGACGGCCCGGGCCACCGTGAGGCCGCCGAACCCCGAATCGAACAGCGCAATGGGCCCGTCAGGCATCGACGGCCACGCTAGTGCCCGGCGCTCAGTCGGCGATGTTGACGAACTGGACCTTCACCACGTCGGGTGCCCCGCTCGTGCAGGCGATGATGCCCCAGCACTGGTGGAACGTGACCGTGCCGCTGCCGTCGCACGGCGCATCGACGCCCACCGGCATCTCGACCGGCGTGTCGTAGGTGTCCACCGTGACGATGACGTTGTTCTGGCCGGGCTGTGCGAACACGACCGAGGAGGTGCCGGTGTCGCCGTCGCCGGTCGGGTCGGCCACGACCGACACCGTCTGACCGCCGACGATCGCGCCCATGCGACCGGGCCACACCGGACCGGCGCAGGCGGTGTACACCACGGCGCCGTCGTCCTGGCCGTTGACGCGCCCGGAGAACCGCTGGTGAGGGCCGATCCGCACCGGCGCCGGCGGGTCGGGCACGCACGCCGACGCAAGCGTCAGCGCGACGAACACCGTGACGACCACGATCCGACCTCGACGCCCCATGAACCCACCCCCTGTCCGCAGCGATGCCCCACGCTACGCCCACCGGCCGGCGGCGTACACGGTACTGTCGAGCGATGACGCCGACCATCGTGGAGCCGCGGGCCGGGCGACGCGACGGCGGGTTCGCTGCGATCATCGCGCTCCTGATCGTGGCGATCGCGTCGCCGCTCTTCCGCGACACGCCCACCGACACGCCGACCCGCGTTGCGATCGGGTTCCTCGTGCTGGTCACGGTGGGGATCGTGGTCAACTGGGTGGCGGTTCGCCGTCATCCCACGGTGCTGGTCGTGGGCGACGACAAGATCCGGCTCGATCCGAGCGCGGGCGACGACGAGTTCGACCGGATCGTCCGCGCCGACGGCGCGTTGCGCCTCCACACCATTGGCAGCGCGCGAGCCCGGACGGTGGTGCTGTCGAGCGAGCGGGGCGTCGCCCGCCTTTCGCTCCGGTTCCTCGATCGCACCGAGGTGGCCGACGCCTGCCACGACCACGGGTGGCCGTTCGCCTGACGCGCACCACTTACCCTCGCTTTGTGCCCCCGATCTACCGGCTTCTGTAGAGATCCGGGGCACAAAACCGGGCAGAGCCGGGCGGAACGCGGCTGACCGCGCTGCTCAGTCGGAGATGAGCACCTTCGGCGTGGGGAGGCCGGCGGCCTCGCACAACCCGAGGTAGCCGTCGAGCACGAACTGTGCGTCGAAGACGCTCTCCACGTTGCCGTCGGCGTCGAGGTTGAGGTTGGCGCCCCACACCGCAAACCACACGTCGGTGTCCTCGGTGTTCGTGTCCGGCACGATCAGCGTATGCGTCGACCCGGCCGGCTCGTAGAGGAAGGAGCCCGCGCGGTTGACGTCGTCGTATTCCTCGTACTTCCACGAGCCCGATAGCGTGAACGCATAGACCGGCCCCGTGTGCTTGTGCCGCTGGATGCGGGCGCCGGGACGGAAGCGGTTGCGCACCACCCACAGGCCCTCGGAGATGCGCACCTGCACCACCTTCAGGTCGAACCCCATGTAGGAGTCGACCCACGGGCAGTCGGAGTCGTCGACGTGCAGCGCCGCGGGAATGGCCGGAACGGTGCTCATCGTGGTCCCCCTAGAAGTAGATGATGGCTTCGGCGTTCTTGGCGGCCTCGTCGAGGTCGGCGGTGAACGCCCCCGTCGAGAGGTACTTCCAGCCGTAGTCGCACACGATGAACACGATCGTGCCCGACTCGATGCGAGCGGCGACCTTGCACGCCCCGGCGAGCGCAGCGCCCGAGCTGATGCCGGCGAACACGCCGATGCCCGTGAGCTTGCGGGTGTACTCGAGCGACTCGCGCGGCCGCACGATCGACTTGCCGTCGAGCAGCTCGTAGCCGCCCCACTTCTCGAACACCGGCGGGATGTAGCCGTCCTCGAGCGAGCGGAGGCCCTCGACGAGCTCACCCGACGGCGGCTCCACCGCGAGGATCGACACCGCCGGGTTGCGTTCCTTCAGGTAGGTGCCCACGCCGAGGAGGGTGCCCGACGTGCCGAGGCCGGCGACGAAGTGGGTGATCTCGGGGCAGTCGGCCCAGATCTCGGGACCCGTCGTCTCGTAGTGCGCTCGGGGGTTGGCCTCGTTGCCGTACTGGTACAGGAACACCCAGTCGGGATGCTCGGCAGCCATCTCGATGGCGCGACGCACGGCGCCGTTCGAGCCCTCGCCGCCCGGGGTGAGGATGATCTCGGCGCCGAACACCTCGAGCATCTGCCGGCGCTCGACCGACACCGACTCCGGCAGGAGGATCTTGATGTGGTACCCGCGCTCCTGGCAGATCATCGCCAGCGCGATGCCCGTGTTGCCCGACGACGGCTCGATGAGGGTGGCCCCCGGGGTGAGCGTGCCGTCGGCCTCCGCCTCGAGGATCATCTGGCGCGCGATGCGGTCCTTCACCGATCCGCCGGGGTTCTGCCCCTCCATCTTGCCGAGGATGCGGACGTTCGGATTGGGGCTGAGCCGCGAGACGTCGACCAGCGGCGTGTTGCCGATCATGTCGAGGACGGAGTTGAAGACGGTCATAGCAGTGCTCGAAAACTACCCGCTCACGAGTACGACGGGTTCCTCGGCGATCTCACCGTCGACGATGCGGTACGAACGCAGCATCGGCTCCTGGTCGCGGAGCGACACGATGACGTAGTGCCACGCAGGGTCCGGCGCCTGCCTCACGTCGGTCACCGAGGGGTACGGCTCGGTGTGGGTGTGGCTGTGCATCACGCCCACGATGTCGAGCCCGGCGTCGTCGACGCGGCGCTCGATGCGCATGAACTCGAGCCCGTCGATGGAGTAGATCCGCGACGACGCCGCCACGTTGACGCACGGCTCGAACGACACGCACGTCGCGGTGTCGCCGAGGCGGCCGACCATGAGGCCGCACGCCTCGTCGGGCAGGCCGTCGATGGCGTGGGCGAGCATCGCCGCGTGCGTGGCGGGGGTGAGTTGCAGCACGCCGACACGTTAGGTGGCGGTAACGCCGGCAAGCGACGACGAGGCGTTCGGTACCATTGGTCCGCCATGGCCGAGAAGAGCGACACGCCCGAGATCAAGAACATCGCCACGAATCGGGCGGCGCGCCACAACTACACGCTGAGCGACACGTTCGAGGCGGGCATCGTGCTGCGCGGCAGCGAGGTGAAGTCGCTCCGCGAGTCGAAGGTGCAGATCGTCGACGCGTTCGGCCAGCTCTCCAACAACGAGCTGTGGCTGCACAACCTGCACATCGCGCCCTACTCGTTCAGCCAGTCGTACTCCGGGCACGACCCGCTGCGCGTGCGGAAGCTGCTGCTTAACCGGCGTGAGCTCGAGAAGATCCGTCGCAAGCAGCTGGCCGACCGCCTCAACATCGTTCCCACCCGCATCTACTTCAAGGACGGGAAGGCGAAGGTGGAGATCGCGCTCGGCAAGGGCAAGACGAAGGGCGACCGCCGCCAGGACCTCGCCAAGAAGGACGCCGAGCGCGACGTGCGCAACGCCATGGGCCGGGCACTCAAGCACGGGGGCTGATCCGGCGCCGCATCTGGCGCCGTATCTGGCGCGGCCTGGCGACAACGTGCAATCTGTGCGGATGCGTCGGGGGCGATGGGGAGGGCTGATCGTTGCGGCGTGCCTGCTGTGGACCGCCGCCTGCGCGCCCCAACCGGCACCGCCCGCGTCACGAGCATCGGGGGCCACGTCGGTGCGCCGCCCCATCGTGATCACGCACGGCTGGCAGTTCTTCTGCGGTGGCGAGGACGCGGACACGTGGAAGACGTGGATCGACGACGCCCACGCCCGGGGCTACGCGGCGAACGAGGTCGCGGTGTTCACCTACGACACGTGCCGGCCCAACTCCGAGGCGATCGAGGGGTTCGGCAAGCTCGTCGACGACGTGCTCGCCCGCACTGGCGCCGCCAAGGTGAACGTGATCGCCCACTCGATGGGTTCGCTCGTCGCCCGCGCCTGCATCCGGTTCGGGAGGTGCGCCGGCAAGGTCGACAAGCTCATGTCGGTCGCCGGTGCCAACCACGGCACCGTGTGGGCGAACGTGTGCGAGCTGGCGTTCTGGTCGGCGTCGACGTGCGACATGAAGCCCGACGGCCCGTTCCTCGCGACCCTCAACCAGGGCGACGAGACGTGGGGCGACACCGACTACGTCACGATGATCTCGTGGTGCGACCTCACGATCGTGCCCTTCACGTCGGCGCACCTCGACGGCGCGCTCAACATCGTGACCGACCGCTGCCTGAGCCACACCGACTGGCGCACCGACCAGATCGGCGCCAACTGGACGCTCGACTGGTTCGACGGTCACTCGCCCGGCACCCCCACGACGATCCCGCCCTCCTGACGCCGGTCCGGCGCCACCCCGGTCCGCGCCACCCTCGGTCCGCGCCACCCAGCGTTTCGGGGTTCGTTGTGCGCGAGGGGTGCGCACAACGAACCCCAAAAGCAGCGAGGACGGATCTGCGGAGAGGTCGCGATCGAAACGGGGTACCCTGAGCGGCGTCGTCCGAGGAAAAAGAAGGGCGTCCACCCAGGGGCTGACTGGTTTCGACGTTCGGACCGGAAGCTTGTTCATGCGACCCGAGTTGCTCAGACTCGTAAAACGGGGCAAACAAAAGAAGCGCCAACAGCGACTTCGCTCTCGCCGCCTGATCTAACTCAGACGGTATGAGAGACATCGTGATTCGTAAGAACGCACGGGGCCAGATCGCTACAGCCCGGCAACAGAAGTAGCGGTGGACGGCAGGGAGAGACCGCTGGCGGCGTGAAAGAACGCTGACGTCGAGGAAAGACTCGGCGGTGGGCGCAAGCCCAGTCGACCCGGCGATGTGGCAGCCGTAGAGCCACAACCTCGGGAATGGTCGTAGCAGGTCAAGTGACCGCCGAGCGGACGGGAGTTCGATTCTCCCCAGCTCCAAGAGTGCTCGAGCCAGAGGTTCGAGCATTGTTGGAGCTGTTCAGTCAGCCGGCTCGTAGCGGGCGAGTATCTCGCGAGCCCACGCCACCGCGTCCGTCGCACGGATACCGGTCGGTTGCGGGCGAACCCAGAGTTCGAGATTCTCGAGGCGGTTGTCGTCCTTCACACCGTTCAGGTGGTGAACCGACTCGTCGGCATGCAGGAAACGACCGAGGCTGGCCTCCATCACCAGCACATGCTCGAAGACGTACGGGCTCTTGTCACGCGCCCGTGGATGGCCCCGTGCTCGGCGCATCACGTAGCCGGACTTGTGGTACGTCGTCCCACCTCTCCAATTCCCGTTCTGCTCGCCTGCGGTCGTCGAACACCCGTGACATGTCGCGGAGGTGGGCTGCTTGGGGTTGCCACAAGCGCAGACATCTCGGGACGCCTGCCGCCGACAGGCCGGGCAGAGCAGGTGACGACTCGAGGGCTTGAACCCCTGCTCGCAGCCCTGACATTTTTTCATCTCTGGCCTCCGGCTCCGAGCTCCCAGGTTGCCTCATGAGATTAAGAACCCGCGCTGACACTGAGGCTGTCGGGGACGCCGACCACCCTCACGCTCGGGACCCAAGTCCCTGTTCGGGCCGAGCACCGCGGCCGATGATGACGACATCGGGGCGGGGTGTTGTGTGGGAGGGTGCGATGACGACCGAGGATCACGCTGCTGACGGGGGCTACCCGAGTCACATGGGCCCGGCGGAGGCCGTGCTCTGGGACATCGAGTCCGACCCGGTGCTCCGCTCGACCATCACGGCGCTCGCGATCCTCGACCGCGCGCCCAACTGGGACCGCATGGTGCACCGGCTCGACATCGCCACCCGGACCATCCCCCGCCTCCGCCAACGCGTGGTCGAACCGCCGTTGCGCCTCGGCTCGCCCCGGTGGGTGACCGACCCGGAGTTCGACCTCGAGTACCACCTCCGCCGCGCCGAGGTGCCCGCGCCCGGCACGCTCCGTGACGTGCTCGACCTGGTGCAGCCGCTGGCCATCGCGCCCTTCGACCGGTCACGTCCGCTGTGGGAGTTCACCCTCATCGAGGGTCTCGAGGACGGCCGGGCCGCGTTCGTGCAGAAGGTCCACCACACCGTGACCGACGGGGTGGGCGGCATCGAGCTGGCGCTCTCGATCCTCGACGAGCGTCGGGTCGTCAGGAACCCCGAGCTCCCGCCCCTGCCGGAGGCCGGGTCCGTCGACTCGCTGTCCGCCACGACCGACGCGCTCGCCGGCACGGCCCGCTCGCTGCTGCGGACCGGCGTGAACCTGCCGATCGCCGGCGCCCGTGCCGCCGCCGACACGGCGATGCACCCGATCCGCAACGTCGGGCGGGCGATCGGCCTGACGAGGTCGGTCGGCAAGATGGTCGCGCCCGTCCCGCGTTCGGCCTCGCCGATCATGACCGAGCGGAGCCTCCGTCGCCGCTTCGACACGATCGACGTCACCCTCAGCCAGCTCAAGAAGGCGGCGAAGGTGGCCGACGGCACCGCCAACGACGCGCTGCTCGCCGCCGTCGTGGAGGGCATTCGCCGCTACCACGTCCGCCACGAGGCCGAGCTCGACGAGCTCCGCATCACGATGCCGATCAACCTCCGCCACGCCGGCGGCGAGCACGGCAACCACTTCGCCCCGGCGCGGTTCGCGGTGCCGGCGAACATCGACGACCCGGTCGACCGGATGCGCGTGGTCGGGTCGATCGCACGACGATGGCGGGCCGAGCCGGCACTGGACAGCAGCGACGCGATCGCGCTGGTGCTCGACCGCCTGCCGACGCCGGTGACCACCGCCGTGTTCGGGGCGATGCTGAAGCACGTGGACGTGGTGGTCACCAACGTGCCCGGCATCCCGAGCCGCTCCTACCTCGCCGGTGCCGAGCTGCTCCGCGAGTACGCGTTCGCTCCCCCGACCGGCGCCGCCCTCAACGTGGCCCTCGTGTCCCACGTGCACACGGCGTGCATCGGCATCGTCAGCGACGGCGCGGCGATCCCCGACCACGACGTGCTGGTGGAGTGCCTCGTGGAGGGCTTCGACGAGGTGCTCGGCCTCGTCGGCGCCCACGCCCGCCGCTCGAGCTGAGCGGCAGCCGTCCACACGGCGAGACCGGGGCCGTCAGGTCCGGGCGGGCACCCGGCTGTCGCGATGTCCGAACAGCACCTCCGCCCCGATCGGGCGCACGACGGCCGAGAGGTCCGCCGTCAGGTCGATGAGGAGGTCGTCGGCGGACAGCACCCCCACGAACAACCCGTCGCGCTCGACGACGAGGCGACGGATCGCGTGCTGCCCGAAGAGGGTCACGGCGTCGTGCAGGTCGGCGTCCTCGCGCACGGTGATCACCGGCGACGACATCACCGAGTCGACGCGGGCGTCGGGCGACACACCGTTGGCGACGGCCCGCCGCACCAGATCCCGATCGGTCACGATGCCGACGGCGCGGCCCGCCTCGACCACGGCGAGCGCCCCGACCGCGTTGCAGTCCATGAGCTCCGCCGCCTTCCGCAGCGTGCAGTCGGGAGCGACCGACAGCCCGCTCTTGCGAAGTGCCCCATTGATCCTCATCACCCACCCCTTTTCGTGAAGGTCCCCACACGAGGATGCGTCGGCCGGGACGGGCCCGATAGGGACGAAGGTCCCGCCGCCACGTCAGGACCTTCGGCCCTCACGGCAGCCGCCCCGGTGGCGGAGGATGCGGGCATGGACGAGACCCCGCCGGCCCTGCTGACCTGCGAGGGCCTGGTGCGCCGGTTCGGCGACCGCGTCGCCGTCGACCACGTCGGCTTCCACGTCGAGACCGGCGAGACGTACGGCCTGCTCGGCCCCAACGGCGCCGGCAAGACGACGACCATCCGCATGATCTGCGGCCTGCTCGACGCCGACGAGGGGCGGGTGACGGTGGACGGCCACACGATCGACCGCCGCCACGCCGCGGAGCGGTCGTCGATCGGGTTCGTCCCACAGGACGTCGCCCTCTACCCGGACCTCTCCGCCGCCGAGAACCTCCGCTTCTTCGGCCGCCTCTACCGCCTCCCGCACGACGAGCTCGACAAGCGGGTGAGCGAGGTGCTCGAGCTCGTGCAGCTCGCCGACCGCGCCGACGACCGCGTCGAGTCGTTCTCGGGCGGTATGAAGCGCCGGCTCAACATCGGCGTCGGCCTGGTGCACCGGCCGCGCCTGCTCGTGCTCGACGAGCCGACCGTGGGCGTCGACCCCCAGAGCCGCCACGCCATCCTCGACAGCGTGCACGCCCTCGGGGAGACGGGCATGGCCGTCCTGTACACCACGCACTACATGGAGGAGGCCGAGCGCATCTGCGACCGCGTCGGCATCATCGACCAGGGCCGGCTGGTCGCCGAGGGCACGCGTCGCGAGCTCGTCGACCAGGTCGCCGAGCAGGACCACGTGCGCGTGAACGCGACGGGCGACCTGGACGCGCTGGCCGAGGCCTGCCGTCAGGACGACCGGGTCGCCGGCGTCGCCGTGGCGCCCGACGGTCTCGACGTGGTCGTCGGCGAGGGGCGCCGGTTCCTGCCGCGTCTCATCGAGATCGCCGAGCAGCACGGAGCGACGATCAACAGCATCGAGGTGATCGAGCCCGACCTCGAGACGGTGTTCCTCCACCTCACGGGAACGGCGCTCCGCGAGTGAGGCGTCCCCGATGACCCTTCCCCCCGCCCTCGTCATCGCCGGCAAGGACCTCCGCCTGCGCTTCCGCGACCGCTCGGCGATCATGCTCGGCTTCGTCGCGCCCCTCCTCATCGCCACGGTGATGAGCCTGGCGTTCAAGTCGTCGGAGAACTTCCACATGACCGTCGGCGTCGTGAACGCCGACCGATCGACGGTGGGCAAAGCGATGGTGGATGCGCTCCGCTCCGACCAGCTCCGCTCCATCGTGACCGTTCGCATCGTGTCGGACGAGGCGACCGCGGCACGACTCGTCCGGAAGGGAACGGTGGCCGCGGGGCTGGTGATCCCCGACGGCTTCACCGAGTCGATCACCGGCGCCGAGCCGATCGGGCTCCGCGTGCTCACCAGCGTGGACACCCCGCTGGCCGGACAGGTGACGCGATCGATCGCGACGTCGTTCGCTGCGCAGATCGACGCGGACCGGCTGTCGGTCGCCACCGCGATCGACGCCGGGGCCAGCGTTGCACCGAGCGACCTGGCGACCCTCTCCGCCCGCGCCACCCGCCAGCAGCTGCCGATCTCGGTGACCGGCCGCCGAACCGGGGCGCGACCGCTGAAGGCGGTGAGCTACTTCGCTCCGGCGATGGGCATCTTCTTCCTGTTCTTCGCGATCAGCTTCACCGCGCACGGCTGGTTCCTGGAGGCGCGTGACGGCAACCTCCAACGGATGGCCGCGGCCACCTCGCTGCGCCAGATCCTCGTGGGGAAGGCCGTGTCGGTGTTCGTCTTCGGCACGGCCAGCCTCACCACGATGGCCGTCCTCACCACCCTCGTGTTCGGCGCGGACTGGGGCGGCCCGGGCCCCGCCGCCGCCCTCATCGTCGCGATGGTCCTCGCCGTCGTGTGCCTCACCGCGCTCGTGATCGTGGTGGCGAGGACCGACCGCCAGGCGGAGGCGCTCGGCTCGATCATCGTGTTCGGCTTGGCGCTGCTCGGCGGGAACTTCGTCTTCGTGTCGACGGCGCCTCCGCTCCTCCGCCGCCTGGCCCTCTTCACGCCCAACGGTTGGACGATTCGCGGCTTCGTCGACCTCGCGACGGGGCCGCACACGATGGCGGCGATCTGGCAGCCGCTCGGCGGGATCTTCGCGTTCAGCGCCGTCGTGCTCGCGATCACCGCGGCGCTGTCGAAGCGGATGGTCCTCCCGTGAACGCGTGGACGATCGCCGCCAACTCGCTCCGCCGCTACCTACGCGATCGCACCGCGCTGTTCTTCGTCGTGGCGCTGCCCGTGCTCGTCGTGGTGATCGTCGGCTCGACGGTCGCGGGCTTCGACAAGTTCCACGTGGGGCTCGTCGTCGAGGGTCACGGGCCACGCACCGACGAGCTCGTGGCCGCGCTGAAGGCGTCGCCCGCGATCGACGTCACCGTGCTCCGCAACGCGACCATCGCCGGCAACGCCGTGCGCCGCTCCGAGCAGGCCGCCGCCGTCATCGTGCCCTCCGACTACGACGCCCGCATCGCCTCGGGCGAGGCCGCCGACGTCGGTCTCATGGGCCAACCGACCTCCAACTCCTTCATCGCGACCCAGGCGGCCGTGCA
This sequence comes from Acidimicrobiales bacterium, assembly GCA_046331245.1. Taxonomy (GTDB): domain Bacteria; phylum Actinomycetota; class Acidimicrobiia; order Acidimicrobiales; family Microtrichaceae; genus SSF14. The sequence goes on from JAXLRH010000002.1 coordinate 288,106, forward strand.
GTCGGTCGTCGCCGACCAGGCCGCCACCGTGCAGGCCGCACGCTTCGCCACCGCCGAGGTCGGCGGCGACTTCGCGACGCAGCTGGCCCGGGCACGGCGACTCGCGGCCAGCGCCCCGACGGTCGCGGTCACCTCCCGAGCGGTGAACACCGGGGGCAACACCCTTCCCGAGGGCTTCAGCTACAGCGCGCCGACGATGCTCGTCCTGTTCGTGTTCATCAACGCGCTCGCCGGCGGCGGTGCGATCATCGAGAGCCGTCGACTGGGCATGTACGAACGCATCGCGGCCACGCCGGCGACGCGCTGGGCGATCATCGGCGGCGAGACGCTCACCTACTTCGCCATCGCCGCGCTCCAGTCGATCATCATCGTCGTCCTCGCGGCGACCGTGTTCGGCGTCGACTGGGGGTCACCCCTCGCGGCGGCGCTGCTGGTGGGCGTGTGGGCGCTGGTCGGTACGGGCGCCGGCGTGCTCAGCGGCACGATGTTCCGAACGGCCGACCAAGCCTCGTCGGTCGGGCCGCCGCTCGGCATCGTCGCGGGGATGCTCGGCGGGTGCATGTGGCCGCTCGAGATCGTTCCCCCGGCCATGCGGACGGTCGGCCACCTCCTCCCCCACGCCTGGGCCGTCGACGCCTGGACGATCCTCCTGTCGCGGGACGGCGGCGTGGGCGACATTGCCACCCAGCTCGCCGTGCTCGCGGGCTTCGCCGCCCTCCTGCTGGGCGTCGCCACGTTCCGGATGCGCCGTCACCTCGCCATCTGAGGCCCCGCCGCAGGGGTGCGGCCAGGTCGGATTTCGCGCATCGGTCGCTAGCGTGAACAGGTGACCACCGAGATTCCCGCTCCGCCGTCCACGTTCTGGTCCCGCCTGCGGTACCGGTTCGACAACGCACTCTCCCGGGGGCCGTCCGTCGTCGTCGGCTGGCTCGGCTTCATCACCGTCGGCATCGTCGTGGCGGTGGGCCTGCTCGTGGCCCTGGCGCGGATCCAGGGGGTGAGCGGCGGCAAGCCCGTCGGCATCATCGAGGGCATCTGGCAGGCACTCTCACGGGTCGTGGACGCCGGCACGTTCGTGGGCGACACGTCGTGGCCCGCACGCATCATCGGCCTCGCCGTCACGATCTGCGGCATCTTCATCGCAGGCAGCCTCATCGGCCTCATCGCGTCGGCCGTCGACCAGCAGATCGAGATGCTGCGCAAGGGCCGCTCCGCCGTGCTCGAGCAGGGCCACGTGCTGATCCTCGGCTGGTCCGAGCGGGTGCCCGCCATCGTCGGCGAACTCGTGATCGCCAACGAGAGCGAGCGACGCGCGTCGGTCGTCGTCCTCGCCCCCGAGGAGAAGAACGTGATGGAGGACACCCTCCGCGAGGCGATCGACGACCCGAAGACCACGCGCATCGTGTGCCGCAGCGGCGACCCCGCCGCGCCAAAGGACCTCATCCGGGCGAACCTCGCCGGGAGCCGCGCCGTCATCGTCGTCAATGGCGACGACGGGGACGCCGGCGTCGTGAAGGCCGTGCTCGCGGTGAACACGCTGGACTCGGGCTTCGAGGGGCGCCACCTGGTCGCCGAGATCGACGACGACGAGCTGTCCACGACGCTGCGAACGCTCATGGGCGAGCGGATGGTGCCGGTGAACTCCGACCGCCTCATCGCCGAGCTCACCGCGCAGGCCTGCCGCCAGCGCGGGCTCTCGCAGGTCTTCCGCGACCTGCTCGACTACGACGGCGACGAGATCTACTTCGGCGCGTTCCCCGAGCTCGCGAACCGCACGTTCGGCGAGGCCCGCCTCGCCTTCGAGCACTGCTCCCCCATCGGCATCCAGCCGGCGAACGGACGGGTGATCCTGAATCCGCCCGGCGACACCGTGCTCGCCGACGGCGACGAGCTCGTCGCCATCGCCCGCGACGACAGCGAGTTCAAGATCTCCTCGGTGCCGACGGTCACCGTCGAGGGCCACCGCGGCGCCCCCGGGTTCAGCACGCAGCGCAACCTGCTGCTCGTCGGCTGGAGCCGTGTCGGCGCCACCGTGATCCGCGAGCTCGACGAGTTCCTCAGCGCCGACGCCTCCGTCACCATCCTGATCGACCCCGACCTCTGTGACCCCGACGACGTGAAGCAGGTCGTCGCCACGGCCACCACGCCGATGACGGTCGAGACCCACGCCGGCGGCCCCGAGCAGATCCTCAACCGCGACCTCTCCGAGGTGGAGAAGGCGGTGGTGCTCGGCTACCGCGACTCGCTCGAGACCGGCGACGCCGATGCCCGTACGCTGCTCACGATCCTGGCGCTCCGCCACAACAAGCCCGCCGGCCTGCAGATCGTCGCCGAGGTGCTCGAGGCGCGGTCGGTGCCGATCGCCGAGGCGAGCGGCGCCGACGACTTCGTGGTGAGCGGCGAGCTCACCTCGCTGATGATGGCGCAGCTGTCGGGCCGCCACGAGCTGCACGACGTGTTCAACGATCTCTTCGACGCCGGCGGCGCCACCGTGCAGATCCACCGTGCCGACCGGTACGAGCTTCCGGCTCCCGCCAGCTTCCACGATGTCGTCGAGAAGCTCGGCGACGCCGGCGTGTCGGCCATCGGCTACCGCATCAGCTCGTCGGGCGAGGTGGTGCTCAACCCGCCGCGGTCGATGTCGCTCAGCCTCAGCGACGACGACGAGCTCATCGTCATCGGGACGGCGTAGGCACGCGCAGTTCCGTCTGGGCCGCGCTCAGGCGGCGGGGGTCGCCAGCATCAGACGCAGGTCCTCGGCGGTGACCGCCGCAGGCTCCGTCGTCCGCACGAAGTCGACGAGCACCTCCGCGAACCGCGCCGGGTCCTCGACGTGAGGGAAGTGACCGCAGCCCTCGAAGATCTCGAGACGGCTCGCGGGCATGGCCTCGTGCGCCGCGTAGGCGTGCTGCACGGGGATGACCGGATCGTGGTCGCCCCACACCACCATCGACGGGATGCGGGCGCTGAGGTAGAGCTTGTCGTGCGCGCTGATGCGCTGACCCTTCGTGTCGATCACGGCGCGCAACGTGTGGACGAACGCCGAACGCGTGGCCGGGTCGACCAACGACGAGTACGCGCGCCACATCTCGAACGCCTGCGGCGACGGACGCAGACCGACCCTCGCCAGCAGGTTGCCCACGGCGTTGCCCGCGTCGCGGAGGATCGGGAGGAACACCGGCGGCAGCAGCAGGTCGACGCCGGGGGCCGCCAGCACCTTGAGGATCGGCATGACGTCCTCGCCGAGGCCGCCGGACCCCACCAGCACCAGCCGCTCGACGCGCTCGGGGTACTGGTAGCAGAACTGCATGGCGACGCCGCCCCCGAGGGACTGCCCCACCACCGTGACGCGGTCGTGGCCGAGGGCCGTCAGGAAGTCGCGGAGGAACGAGGCCAGCGCGCCCAGCGAGTAGTCGCCGCGGGCCTTGTGGGACCGCCCGTGGCCGGGCAGGTCGGGCGCCACGACGGTCATGTGCGGCGCCAGGAGTGGCATCGCCGCGTTCCAGGTGGCCGCGCTGCCGGCCATGCCGTGGATCAGGAGGACGACCGGACCACCGTCACCGGCGCTGCGGTAGGCGTACTCGTGACCGTGGATCTTCACGGTCCTGCCCGTGACGGTGGTGTTGCTCGACGAGTTCGGGTCCATGACGGCCTCCCAGTGGCGCTCTCACGACCTTAACAGCAAACAGTGTCAGCACTAGGGCCGAACGTCCCGGTCAGCCGGGGATGTCTCCCGGCCGTCCGAGGCGCTCGCACAGGCTGTCGTACCGCACCAGCAGGGCCGCCCGGTCGAGCTCCACGTAGCGGGGTGCGGCCGCAGCGACGCACGCCGTCGCCTGGGCCAGGAGCGCGTCACCGGCCTCACCGCCGGGCACCACCGCGGCCACCCGCGTGATCGACTCGACCAGCCGGATCGCGACGGCCGGGTTGTCGACCGCCGACTGCCGGATCTTCTCGTAGGCGGAGGCGACGATGCCGGTGAACGTGCGCTGTCGCTCGATCAACCGGGCGGCGCCCGACGGGTCGACGAACACCGCCCGACCGAGCCGCACGCCGGCGAGCGTGATCAGCGCGTCGGCGAGCCAGTCCAGGCAGGCGAGGCCGGTGAAGGTGTCGTTGATGCCCGGGGACAGCGCGCGCAGCGCCACCTCCACCACGTTGTCCACCGCCAGCTGGACGTCCTGGTCGAGCGTGCGGTGCGGCCCGACGTCGACGCGACGACCGAGCTCGTCGCGCAACACCCCGACCGCGGCGCCCGGATGCACCCGGGCGATCACCTCGCCCTCCACCACGAAGTCGCCGGCGCGCACCGTCATCTGCACCACGGCGCCGGCGCGTGCGGCGGCCTCGACGATGGGACGGCGTTCGATCTGCTGGACGTACCCGGTGCGGCCCACCTCGACGTCGGCGCCGTCCGTGCCGAGCTCGACGTCGTGGTCGCCGCTCACGTCGGCGGCGAGCCGCTCGACGGTCCCACGGAGCTCGGCCACCGTCGTGGCCAGCACCGCCGGCAGCTGGATCGACGACGCGATGTCCTGCACGTACCAGATGAGGCAGCAGACGGCGGCGATCGCCCCTGCCAGCACGACCGTGCCGCCCACCTCGGGGCGGAACCCGTCGGGTCCGACCGACGACGAGCCGCTGGAGGTCGCGCTGTCGAGCACCAGCAGCGAGAACACGAAGAGGCCGGTGAACACGCTGATCGTCACCTTGGTGGCCCGCCGGCGAAGGAACGACCGCACCAGGCGGGGCCCGAACTGCGTCGACGCGTTCGACATCACGACCATCGTCAGCGACAACACGAGCGCGAGCGTGCTGATGGACGCGCCGGCGACGGTGCCCGAGAGCACGCGGAGGTCATCGACGTCGCCACGGTTCAGCAGCCACGGCAGCTCGCGGCCGCTGTCGATGAGCCGTTGATCGAGGCGGTCGGTGAGGAACGCGAGGACGCCGGCGCCCACCACGAAGGCGGTGGGCATGATCCACAGCGCCACGTCGACCCGGGAACGCCACGAGGTGCCCGGCGAGATCCTCGCCCGTTCGACCACGGCGGTCAGTCGTCGTCCCGCAGCAGGATCTGCCCGCCCAGCCAGGTGACGACGCTGTAGACGACGGCGGCGAGGATCGCCGTGCCGAACCCGTCGATCTTGAAGCCCGGAACGACCTTCGACACCAGCAGCAGCAGGAAGCCGTTGATGACCAGCGTGAAGAGACCGACGGTGAGCCAGCGCACCGGCAGCGCGATGAACTTGAGCACCGGACCGATCGACACGTTGACGATTCCGATGACGACTGCCGCGATCGCGGCGGTCGTCCAGTTGTCGATCGAGACGTCGCCGAAGATCGCGGGCAGCACGAGGAGCGCGACCGTGGAGATGACCCACAGCACGAGCAGGCGTTTCATCACGATCCTGCTCCCTCGGCGACCCGGCGGTTGACGATGGGGCGGGCCGGCCTCGCCGGCTGACCGCGCAACGCCTCGGCCGGTGGGTGCTCGCCGTGGTCGAGGAGGTGTTCGCCCTCGGCCCACACCGGCAGCACGAGCGCCGACGGGTGCGCGCCGCCCACACCGACCTCGTGCGTCGCCCCCGGGGTGACCGGGTTGTCGAAGCACCACAGCGGCGTGTCACGGCCCGGCGTCGACACGGCAACGCGCAGGCGCGAGCCGGTGCGGAACACGTGCGCCAGCGGCATGAACGGCACCCGGAACCGGATGAGCTCGCCGGGGACGAGCGGACGCCGATCCTCGGGCGTGAACGTGTAGTCGACCCGCAGGTCGTCCGAGCGAGTCGGGTCCTCGACGCGGTGCTGCGGGCGGTGCCAGCCGGACTGCACCCGCACCTCCATGCCATCGGGGCGGATCTCGGTGAGGCTCACCTGCACCGAGGTGTCCTCCGTGCCCGGTCGCATCCAGAGGTCGACGTGGCCCTGCCCCGCCACGGTGACCGGCTCGGCGAGCGGCGCGGTCTCGACGCGCACGGTGTGCTCGTCGGCGAACCACGTCCAGTCGACCGGAACCGTGGGACGGGTGAAGTCCTGGAGGCTCTCGATGATCGCGTAGCAGAGGTCGCCGGCATCGGGGTCGTCCTCGTACGTCAGGAACGCGGCCTCGTCCGGTGCGTCGTCGACGAGGCCGCCGTCCGCGTCGAACCACCAACGACGGGCGGACGTGCCCGGCGGCGGGAAGGCCGAGGTGAGCACCTCGTAGCGCGCCGCGGTGGCACCTGCGGTGTCGGAGCCGGCGCCGCTCTCGAACATGATCCGCACCGGCGGCTCGGCGCGGTACCGGGCGAACGCCGCGTCGAAGTCGTCGAACACGTCGCCGAAGCGGTCGGCCTCCAGCTCCTGCACCACGCCGAAGACCTCGGCGAACTGCAACGGCGCGAACTGCCGGATGAGCTCGGCGACCACCGGCACCCGCCGAGCGACGTGGAACGAGAGGAACTCGAACCAGCGCAGGATCACCATCGGGCTGTAGCCGTCGGGATGGTGACCGTTGAACAGCGTGAAGACCACGTGCGGCGACGCGGCGAAGCGGTCGAGCATGAGCGCGAACCGGCTCCCGGTCTGCTCGTCCTGCCACGCGCCCGTGAGGTACACCGGCACCTCGATGCGATCGACCACGCTCTCGACGCGGCGCGCCTCCAGCGTGGGACGGAAGTTGTCGATGGCGCGACCGAAGCGCTCGAAGTCGAAGTTCTGCGACCGGATCGCCTGGTTGGCCGCCGCCTGCTCGTCGCCGGCGTCGATGCGGGCCTGGTCCCAGGCCTGACCGCCGACCTTCGTCTCGGCGTCGCGCGCCGCCAACCACGAGCGGGTGAAGCCGGAGTTGTAGGTGCCGCCGGGCCACTGCTGGCGCCAGAGGTCGTCGATGACCGAGAGCGGCGTGATCGCGGCGAGGCTCGGCGGCATGGTCGACGCGACGTACAGCTGGGAGATGCCGGGGTAGCTCAGCCCCACCATGCCGACGTGGCCGTGGAGTGCCCACGGCTGACGGGCGACCGTCTCCACCACGTCGTAGCCGTCGGCGGCCTGCGCCGGGCTGAAGACGTCGAACACGCCACCGGAGCAGCCGGTGCCCCGCATGTTCACGCCCACCACGGCGAACCCGAGGAGGTTGGCGAGCAGCGTGCCCGGCTGCGGCGCGTCGGGGTTCGACGGGCCGTAGCCCGAGTACTCGACGACGGTCGGCCACGGGGCCGGGCCGTAGAGGTCCTCGTTCGGGAACCGAACCATGATCGACAGGCTCACGCCGTCGCGCACCGTGAGGTAGCCGAAGCCCTCGCTCAGCTCCTGGTCGTAGAGCGACGGGTCGGGGTGGTCGCCGACCGCCAGCACGCGGGCGGGGCCGTGCCGCTCCCCCGTCGAGTCGTCGGTCACCCAGTAGTCGCCCGGGGCGAGCGTATGACCCGTCGACAGCGCATCGGCCCACTCGTCGACCGTCGCGACGACCCGCGGCGTGCTCGGGACGAACGCGATGTGGGCGTTGCCGGCCTCGTCCGCGATCACGGTCACGATCGTCTCGTCGTCGGCGCCGCTCAGTCGGAGCGCGGTGCCCGGCACCGCGCCCACGACTGTCAGCGTCTCCACTCCTGGCTGCAAGCGCAGCCCGTCCTCGTCGCTCATGGCGACAAGGTAACCGTCAGACGGCGTCCTCTCCGCGCTCGCCCGTGCGGATGCGCACGAGGAGCTCGGTGGGCGTCACCCACACCTTGCCGTCGCCGATCTTGTCCGTCCGTGCGGCCTCCACGATGGTGTCGACCACGCGCTCCACGTCCTCGTCGGCGACGACGGCCTCGAGGCGCACCTTCGGCACGAAGTCGATCTGGTACTCCGCTCCCCGGTAGGTCTCGGTGTGACCGCCCTGGCGGCCGAAGCCCTGCACCTCGGTGACGGTCAGGCCGACGACTCCGACGGCCTTCAGCGCCTCCTTCACCTCGTCGAGGCGGAACGGCTTGATGATGGCTGTGATGAGTTTCATGTCCTGTTCCTTTCCCTCAGACCGTGACACGATCCATCGAGCTGTACGCCGTCTCGGCGTGCTCACGGATGTCGAGTCCCTCGGATTCCACCTCGGGGCTCACCCGGAGGCCGATGGTGGCGTCGAGCGCCTTGGCGATGACGAACGTGACCACGAACGAGAAGACGATCGTGACGCCGTTCGCCAGGGCCTGCTCGCCGAGCAGGCGGAAGCCGCCGCCGTAGAAGAGGCCGGCCGCGAACTTCAGGTCGGGGTTGATCGTCGCCCGGAACGCCTCGGGATCGGCGAAGAGGCCGATGAGGAGCGAGCCCACGAGACCGCCGACGAAGTGGACGCCGATCACGTCGAGCGCGTCGTCGAAGCCGAACTTCGTCTTGAGTCCCACGGCGAGCGCGCACACCACGCCGGCGATCAGACCGATGAGGACGGCCGACCCGCCCGTGACGAACCCGCACGCCGGGGTGATCGCCACGAGACCGGCGACGATGCCCGAGGCCACGCCGAGGTTGGTGAAGTGGTGGTCGCGGATGCGCTCGGTGACCGCCCACGAGAGACCTGCGGCCGAGGCCGCGAGCATCGTGTTGATGAACGCCTGCGTGGCACGGCCGTCGGCGGCGAGCGCCGAACCGGCGTTGAAGCCGAACCAGCCGAACCACAGGATGCCGGTGCCCAGCATCACGAGCGGCATCGAGTGGGGCGGCGACACCTTCTCCGGCCACCCCGCACGCTTGCCCAGCACGAGGACGACGGCCAGCGCTGCGATGCCGGCGTTCACGTGGATGGCGGTGCCACCCGCGAAGTCGAGCGAGCCACGCTGCAGCAGCCAGCCGTTCGCCGAGAAGACCCAGTAGGTGACGGGCACGTACACGAGCAGCACCCAGACGGGGACGAAGATCGCCCAGGCCGAGAACTTCATGCGATCGGCGATCGCGCCCGAGATGAGCGCCGGCGTGATCGCGGCGAACGTCGCCAGGAAGATCAGGATCGCCGGCTCACCGGAACCGAAGTCGAGGTTCCGCAGGAACGCCTTGTCGAAGTTCCCGATGAGGCCTCCGCTCCCGCTGAAGGCGAGGGAGTACCCCACCAGCATCCACAGCAGCGGCACCACCAGGAGGCACCAGAAGTTCATCATCAGCATGTTGAGCACGTTCTTCGAACGCACCATGCCTCCGTAGAAGAACGCCAGTCCTGGCGTCATGAAGAGTACGAGGGCAGCCCCAACGAGCACCCACGCGGTGTTTCCGCTATCCATCTGTTTCCCTTTCACGTCGAGCCCGGCCCGACGGTGCAGTGGGCCGGGCGCGTGGCCCGACGTGACGTCTACACGGCGGCGGCATCGGCCGTCCACCGGGGTGGGTTTCAGACGACTGCGGGAGGACCTCGCGAGAGTCGGGCGACACCGACTCGATCGCGAGAGGTCGCCGCGACGTCGCCGACTCCGGCGACGAGCAGCAGCGCGATGACCGCCACGGTGACCAGCACCGCCATCGTGATCCGCTGACGCGGCACGACGGGTCGACGGGCCCGGTGCGCATGAGACACGACCTCGCGCGTCCCGGGCGCCGTGGCGACGAACCCCGTCGCGGTCTCGCTCGACCGCGCGACGGCGTGCGCGGGGCCGGCATCGACCTGGGCCAGGGCCGGCGCGCCGATGGCGACACCCCCCAGGACCAGGGCGAGCGCGGCGATCCAGTGCACTCGGCGGGCGGTCATGGACGAAGTGTCGACGAACGGGATTGCAGCGCCGGGTCCGCGATGTTTCCAGCGTGTGAACAGATCTCGGACGCCGGTTCCGGGTGGCTACGCTCCTGGTCGTGCGCCCGCTCCGGGAGTTCCTCGCGACCGAGAGCGCCGGCGCGGTGCTGCTGGCGGGCGCAGCGGTGGTCGCGCTCCTCTGGGCGAACGCATGGCCCGGCAGCTACGCGGACGTCCTGCACCTCCCGGTGTCGCTCAACGCCGGACTCCGGATGCACTTCACCGCGCAGCACGTCGTCAACGACGCCCTGATGTCCGTCTTCTTCCTCGTCGTCGGGATGGAGATCAAGCGAGAGCTGGTCGACGGTGAGCTCTCGTCCCCGCGGCAGGCGGCGCTCCCCGCGCTGGCGGCCCTCGGCGGGATGGTCGTCCCGGCCGGGCTCTACCTCGCCCTCACCGCCGGTACAGGCGACACGCACGCGTGGGGCATCCCGATGGCGACCGACATCGCCCTCGCCCTCGGGGTGGTGGTGGCCCTCGGGTCGCGCGTGCCCACCGGGGCGAAGGTGTTCCTCCTCGCCCTGGCCGTCGTCGACGACATCGGCGCGATCGTCGTCATCGCCGTCGCCTACAGCGCCGGCGTGCGCTGGTGGTACCTGCTCGGAGCGCTGGCGTGCGTGGCGGCGGTGGCGTTCGTCGCCCGCGTACGCCCCGAGAGCACGGTCATCGTGGTGCTGCTCGGCCTCCTCATGTGGCGCCTCACGTACGCGGCCGGCATCCACGCGACGATCGCCGGGGTCGCGATGGGGCTGCTCACCCCGACGCACCGCATCCCGGCGCTCGAACACCGCCTGCATCCGTGGTCGAGCCTGGTGATCGTCCCGATCTTCGCGTTCATGAACGCCGGGGTCGCCGTCGACGGCACGGCGTTGCGGGCCGCGCTCGACTCGCGTGTCGCGCTCGGCGTGGCCGTGGGCCTCCTCGTCGGCAAGCCGCTCGGCATCCTGCTGGCGGTCCGCCTCGGCACCCGCCTCGGCCTGCAGCTCCCCACCGGCGTCGACATGCCGATGATCGCGGCGCTCGGCGTCGTGGCCGGCATCGGCTTCACCGTGTCGATCCTCGTGGCGGACCTCGCGCTCGACCACGTGGAGACGGTCGCCGCCGCCAAGATCGCGATCATCGCGGCATCGACGGGTGCCGCCGCGATCGGAGCGTTGGCGCTACGACTCCGTTCGGGACAGCTCCATGATGAGGTCGCGCTCGGCGCCGATGGTGGTTGAGTCGCCGTGGCCGGTGTGCACGACCGTGTGGTCGGGCAGGGCGAGCAGGCGCTCGCGGATCGAGCTGAGGATCGTCGGGCGGTCGGAGTAGCTGCGCCCGGTGGCGCCGGGGCCGCCGCAGAACAGGGTGTCCCCGCTGAAGAGCACACCGGTGCGCGAGTCGTGGAAGCAGCAGCACCCGGGCGAGTGACCGGGCGTGTGGAGCACCGACAGGTCGTGGCCACCGCTCGAGTAGCGGGCCCCCTCCGACAGCTCCACGTCGGGCCGACGACCGGGATACACGACGTCCCACAGCATGGAGTCCTGCGGGTGGAGCGCGATGGGCGCGTCCACGACCTCGGAGAGGTCGACCGCCGCGTTGATGTGATCGTTGTGGCCGTGCGTGAGCAGGATCTGGCGCACGCGACGGCCGTCGACGGCGGCGACGATGGCCTCGTGGTCGTGGGCGGCGTCGATGACCGTGACCTCGCGGTCGTCGCCGACGATCCAGATGTTGTTGGTGACGTCGAAGTCCTCGCCGTCGAGGCTGAAGATCCCGTCGGTGGTGACGAGCTCGACGGTCATCAGAGCTCGACCACCGAACGGAGCACCTCGCCGCGCTCCATCTTGTGGAAGGCCTCCTCCACGTCGTCGAGGCCGGTGGTCTCGCTGACGAACCGGTCGAGGTCGAGGCGGCCCTGCAGGTAGAGGTCGATCAGCATCGGGAAGTCCCGCTCCGGCAGGCAGTCGCCGTACCACGAGCTCTTGAGGGCGCCGCCGCGGCCGAACACCTCTTGGAACGGCAGCTCCAGCACCATGTCGGGCTGCGGCACGCCGACGAGCACGACGGTGCCGGCGAGATCGCGGGCCTCGAAGCACTGGCGGTACACGCCGGGATGGCCGACGGCGTCGATGCAGACGTCGGCGCCGAACCCGCCGGTGGCGGCCTGGATGGCCTCGACCGCGTTCTCGCGCCCCGAGTTCACCGTGTGCGTGGCGCCGAACTCCTTGGCCCACTCGAGCTTCCGGTCGTCGAGGTCGACGGCGATGATCGTGCTCGCGCCGGCGAGCCGCGCGCCCGCGATCGCCGCATCGCCGACACCCCCGCAGCCGAACACCGCGACGCTGTCGCCCCGCCCGACGTTGCCGGTGTTCATGGCAGCGCCGAGGCCGGCCATCACCCCGCACCCGAGCAGCCCCGCTGCCGACGCCGGCGCCGCCGGGTCGACCTTCGTCGCCTGGCCCGCGGCCACGAGCGTCTTCTCGCAGAACGCCCCGATGCCGAGCGCCGCCGACAGCTCCGTGCCGTCGAGCAGCGTCATCTTCTGTGACGCGTTGTGGGTGTTGAAGCAGATGTTCGGGTGGCCCTTGCGGCACGAGCGGCACTCGCCGCACACGGCACGCCAGTTGAGCACCACGAAGTCGCCGGGCGCGACGTTCGTGACGCCCTCGCCGACCGACTCCACGGTGCCGGCCGCCTCGTGGCCGAGGAGGTAGGGGAACTCGTCGCCGATCCCGCCCTCGCGGTAGTGCAGGTCGGTGTGGCACACCCCGCACGCGGCGATGGCGACGACGACCTCGCCGGGGCCGGGATCGGGGACGACGATGGTCTCGATGGAGACGGGCGCGCCCTTCGCGGTCGCGATCACTGCTCGTACGTGTTGTGGCATCGGCTCAGCCTGCCACGACTCACCCGCCCGCCGCAGTCGTTCGCGGTCGTTCCGAAGCGCGGAGGTCGCCTACCAGGAACCGCCGCCGCCACCGCCGAAGCCGCCGCCGCTGAAGCCCCCGCCGAAGCCGCTGCCGCCCGACGACGCCCCACCCGACGACGACGGCGCCGCCGCCGCCAGCGACCCCGTGGAGTGGGTCGTGAACGAGCTCATGGCGTAGCCGAAGTGGAGCGGGTCGTAGGCGTACGGGCTCGTGTACCAGACGCCGAGGCCCATCTCCTGGGGGCTGAGGCCGAGGCCCTCGAACACCTGCGCCCACTTCTCGGTGCAGCCGAACACGATGGCGTACGGCAGGTACTGGGCGAACAGGTTGTGCTGCTCGGCGAACCGCTGGCGCTCACCCTCGCCGGCGTCGAACAGCTCCTTGAAGCCCTTCACCCGGCCGAGCAGCGCCGAGCCCTTGGCCGTGCGCCGCGGGAAGTACTTCGCGGACACGATCAGCAGGAGCCCGACGATCGGCACCGGCAGGGCCACCAGCCCGAGATGCGTGTAGCGGGCCGCGAGGTAGACCAGCCCGCATCCGACGACCAGCAGCAGGACGCCGCGACCCAGCCACCGCTGACGGACGAGATCGGGGCGCACCGGGAACCAGTCGGCGGCCACCGCGTCGTCGTAGAGCTTCGACTCGATGAGCTCGAGCTTGTCGGCGAACTTGGTCTTCAGCTCCGACAGCTTGATGACGTTGCCGGTCGCGAACAGCGACCCGAGCAGCGCCTTCTCCGCCTCCCACAGCTCGCTCGCCCGAGCGTCGGTCGTGTGGTCGATGAGCTGCACGAGCTGGAAGTCGCCGCCGTCGCCCCCGAAGCCGAGGAAGCCCTGTGACTGCGGCGCGATCTCGTCGATGCGGAGCCAGCCGCGGACCGCGAGGTCGACGATCATCGCCGACACGTCGAGGTGGTTCGCCTGCTCGTCCCACAGGGTGCCCATGTGGCCGGGGCGGATGCCCTCCGGCGGTACGAACTCCACGGTGTTCGGCGACTTGTCGAAGAGCGGGACGGGTCCGTCGTCGCCGGACGCGTTGCCGAACGCGGCGTCGACGGCGCTACCGGCGTACCGGCGGTCGCGTCCGTTGCGCCAGCCGAGCAGGCCGATGCCGCCCACGCCTCCGAGCAGCAGCAGGCCGGACGCCGCCCCCGTGAGGCCGTTGAGGCGGAAGGCCGACGCGAGCGACCAGCGCTCCCGGAGGATGCGTGTCGTGTCGGGGTTCGTCACCTCGCCCTTGGGCATGGCGACGACCACGGTGAGCCCCTCGCCGGCGCCGAGCGGGCCCTGGCTGAACGTGGCCTGGCCGTTGGTCGCGTTCTCCGACTTGTTCGCCGAGGCACACACCAGCTGCGACCCGTTGCCGCCGGCGAAGCACGTGATCTTCGACACCGACCCAGGCACCTTCACGGTGGCCTTCGTCGCCTCGATCGGCACCGACCAGCCGTGACCGGTGATCTCCAGGTACAGCTCGTCGTGGTCGGCGAAGCCGTTGAGCACCCCGGCGAGCTTGTAGCGGATCGTGTACGTGTGCTCGCCGGTGATCGTCGTGTCGGGGTCGCCGATGCGGATCTTCGTCTGGTCCTGACCGTCGGCGGTCTCCTGGGAGATGTCGGTGTCGGCGGGCGTGTCGCCGCTGGCCGACACCTCGACGTCGCTGATCGGCGTCACGCGGTCGAACGTGGCTCCCGGCGACGACCCCTTCGGCGACGCACCGGTCCACGGGAACACCGTGGGGATGTAGCGCTCGATGCCGTGGCGGGACGTGTACCCGAAGTCGTAGTCGATCACCTCGGTGATGTCGGCCGAGCCGTCCTTGTTCACGACGACCGTCGAGTCGAACGAGACGATCCGCTCCGAGCCGGTCTGCGCCGCGACGGTGGGCGTCGCGCCGGCGGCGCCGACGGCGGAGCCGGCGACGACGATCGGCAGCCCCAGGACGAGCAGGAGGTGGCGCAGTCGGGGGCGTCGAAGCTGGTTCATGTCGCGCTCAGGCTACCGCCGGAGGGCGGTAGGTTCGGCGCCATGGCAGCGACTCCGTCCACGATGCTGGCGCTCGGCACGCCGGCCCCCGCCTTCGATCTCCCCGACCCCGCCGGCGTCCACCACACGCTCGACTCGGTCGCCGGCGACGCTCCCGTCCTCGTCGTCGTCTTCCTCTCGAACCACTGTCCGTACGTGAAGCACATCGGCCGCGAGCTCGGTCTCGTCACGCAGCGCCTGCTGGCTCGGGGCGTCGCGGTCGTGGGGATCATGTCCAACGACGTCGAGGCCTACCCCGACGACGCTCCCCCGCTCATGGCGACCACCGCCCGCTCCTACGGCTGGGACTTCCCCTACCTGTACGACGAGACGCAGGACGTCGCGCGCTCCTACTCCGCGGCGTGCACCCCCGACTTCTTCGTGTTCGACGCCGAGCGACGGCTCGCGTACCGCGGCCAGTTCGACGGCGCCCGTCCGTCCAACGACGTCGCCGTCACGGGCACCGACCTCAAGGCCGCGGTCGACGCGCTCCTCGCCGGGGGGACGCCGACGGCCGACCAGCTCCCCTCGCTCGGCTGCAACGTGAAGTGGCGCGCCTGACCGAGCCGGCCGCTCACTCGAAGACGGGCTCGTCCCACCACGGGACGAAGTCGGGCAGATCGTCGGCCACGCTCATCGTCCACTGCGGCGGCCGCTTCTCGAAGAACGCGGCGATGCCCTCGCGGGCGTCGGGCTGCGCCCCCGTGTAGCGCACGGCCCGGCTGTCGATGCGGTGGGCCTCCATCGGGTGCGACGCACCGAGCATCCGCCACAGCATCATCCGGCTGAGCGCGACCGACACCGGCGCCGACGTGTCGGCGATCTCCCGGGCCAACGACGTCGCCGCGGCGAGGAGCTCGTCGCCAGGGTGCACGCTGCGGAGCAGGCCGTGCTCCAGGCCCTCGCTCGCCGGGAACACCCGCGACGTGTAGATCCACTCCGCCGCCTGCGAGATGCCCACGAGCCGCGGGAGGAACCAGCTCGAGCAGGCCTCGGGCACGATGCCCCGGGCGCCGAACACGAAGCCGAGCTTCGCACCGTCCGACGCCAGGCGGATGTCCATCGGCAGCGTCATCGTGGCCCCGATGCCGACCGCGTGCCCGTTGATCGCGGCGATCACCGGCTTGAGGCAGCGGAAGATGCGCAGCGTGAGCAGGCCGCCCCCGTCGCGCTTCGGACGGGACGCGTACTCGGGATCGGACGCGGCGAGCTCGTCGTAGTCGAACGAGTCGGTGCCGGCCGAGAGATCGGCGCCGGCGCAGAACGCCCGGCCCGCTCCGGTGACGATCACGACGCGCACGTCGTCGTCCGCATCGATGCGGTCGAACGCCGAGATCATCTCCCGCATCATCTCCACGGTGAACGCGTTGAGCCGGTCCGGGCGGTTCAACGTGAGGGTGGCGATGCCGTCGGAAACGTCGAGGAGGATGGTCGAGTACTCCATCTAGGGTGTCTAGCCCATGGCCCACGAGGACGCGCCGGATCCGCCCGACGAGGCCGCCCTGGTGCGACGAGCCCGTCGCGACGGCGTCTCCCTCGCGCTGGCGGTCGGCCTGGTGGGCGTCGTGTTCGGCGTGCTCGCACGCACGTCGGGGCTCTCGGTCGCGAAGGCGTGCGCGATGTCGCTCCTCGTGTTCACGGGCGCGTCGCAGTTCACGGCCGTGAGTATCGTCGCCGCCGGCGGGTCGCCGTTCTCGGCCCTCGCGTCGGCGCTCCTGCTCGCGGCCCGAAACACGTTCTACGGCCCGGTCGCCGCCCGCTGGTTCGAGGGCGACCGCCTCCCCCGCCGCCTCGCCACCGCGCAGGTCATCATCGACGAGTCGACGGGCGTCGGGGCGGCCCAGCCCACGAATCCGTCGCGTCGCGCCGGGTTCCTCGCCGCCGGCATCGGCACCTACGTCGCGTGGAACCTGGGCACGCTGGTGGGCGCCGCCGCGGGCAATCTCGTGGGCGACCTTGAACGCCTCGGCCTCGACGCGGCGTTCGCCGCGGTGTTCGTGGCGTTGCTCGTCCCCCACGTGGGCAACCGCCCGGGCCGCGTCGCCGCGCTCGTGGCCGGCGCCGCGGCGCTCGCCGTCACTCCGGTGCTGCCCGTCGGCCTCCCCATCGTCGTCTCCGCGGTGGGAGCGATCGCCGGCGCCGCGGTCGCCGAACGGGCCGACCTGCCAGGATCGGACGCGCCGCAATCCCCGGGGGCACCGGAATGAGCTGGTGGCTCATCGGCGCACTGGCCGTCGGCGCCTACGCCTTCAAGGCGCTGGGTTTCGTCGGGCTCGGCCGGGTGGAGCTCCGCGGGCCCCTCGCACACGTCGTCGCCTACCTGCCCGCCGCGCTGTTCACCGGCATCATCATGGGTGAGGCGACCGGCGACGGCAGCACCACCGTCGTCGTGACGCGCCTCGCCGGCATCGCCGTCGGGGCGGTGGCGGCGTGGCGGCGAGCGCCCCTGCTGCTGGTCATCGTGCTCAGCGCCGGGAGCGCGGCGCTGCTCCGCGCCATCGTGTGACGCGGAGCAGCGGACGGACGGTTCGGGAACCGCAGCTAGAGCGCGTCGTCCCCCTTCTCCCCGGTGCGGACCCGCATGAGTCGGTCGATCTCGACCGCCCACACCTTGCCGTCACCGATCTTGCCGGTCTGCGCCGCCGTCGACAGCGCGTCGATCACGCTGTCGACGGTGGTGCTGTCGACGAGCACCTCGATCTTCACCTTCGGGACGAAGTCGATCTTGTACTCGGCGCCTCGGAACGTCTCGCTCTTGCCGCCCTGGCGGCCGTACCCCTGCACCTCGGAGACGGTGAGGCCGAGCGCTCCAGCCGCACGCAGGGCCTCCTTCACCTCCTCGAGCTTGAACGGTTTGATCACGGCGGTGATGAGGTGCGTCATGAGATCTCCTGTCGCGACTGGGTCGTGTAGCTGAAGCCCGTGCCGAACTCCATGTGGTAGGCGGGCAGACCGTGCATGGTGAGGTCGATGCCCTCGAGCTCGTCCTCGGGCGAGAGCCGGAGGTTCCAGCTGCCGGGGATCCTGCGGATCGCGTACATCAGGGAGAACCCGAGCACCGCCACGACCACCATGCAGCTCACGCTGCCGATCACCTGGGCCAGCAGCTGGTTGCCGCCGCCGCCGTAGAAGAGGCCGGTGATGGGCGACGAGTTGTCGGCGCCGGTCGGCGTCGGGATGCCGTAGTCGCCGGAGGCGAACAGGCCGAGCGCCAGCGTGCCCCAGATCCCACAGGCACCGTGCACGGGGACGGCGCCCACCGGATCGTCGATGCGGAGGTGCTCGAGGAGGTCGGTGGCGTAGGGCACGAGGATGCCGGCCACGGCGCCGATGATCACGGCTCCGAACGGGGTGATCCAGTAGCAGGGTGCCGTGACGGCGACGAGACCTCCGAGGAAGCCGTTGATCGACATCCCGACGTCCCACTTCTGGGCTCGGGGGTAGGTGAAGAACACGGCGACGAGGCCGCCGGCGCTCGCAGCGAGGGTGGTGTTCATGGCCACTCGGCCGATGCCCTCCCAGTCCATCGCCGACAGGGTGGAACCGGGGTTGAAGCCGTACCAGCCGAACCAGAGCATGACGGCGCCGATGGCAGCGATGTTCAGGTCGTGCGGAGGCATCGGGCCACCACCGTCACGGGCGAACTTGCGACCGAGGCGGGGGCCGAGGGCGAGGGCGCCCGCCAGTGCGAGCATGCCGCCGACGGTGTGCACGGCGGTGGAGCCGGCGAAGTCACGGAAGACGACGCCCTCGGGCACGAGGCCGCTGAACCAGCCCATCGTGTTGCCGAGCCAGCCACCCGGCCCCCACACCCAGTGGCAGGTCAGCGGGTAGATGAAGCCGGACACACCGAGGCTGTAGAGGATGTCGCCCTTGAAGCTGGTGCGGCCGAGCATCGCGCCCGAGGTGATCGTGGACGCCGTGTCGGCGAACGCGAACTGGAAGAGCACGAACGCGTAGAACGCGATGCTCGTGCCGTTGTAGTCCGCCGTGTTGTGGTGCAGGAAGAAGAACGAGTGGCCGATGATGCCGTTGCCGATCCCGAACTCGAAGGCGAACCCGACCGCCCAGTAGAGGATGCCGCAGAGGCAGGTGTCGAAGATGCACTCCATCATCACGTTCACGGACTCCTTCGACCGGGCGAACCCGGCCTCGAGCGCCATGAACCCCGCTTGCATGAAGAACACGAGGAAGGCGGCGACGAGCACCCACACCGTGTTCAGCGGGTTGACGAGGTCGGCCGCCTTCGTCGCGGCCTGGCTGGCCGAGGCTCCGGCCTGCGATTCGAAGAGATAGAAGGCGAAGGCGATCACCGCGCCCGCAGCGCCGAGCCCGACGAGCTTGCCGGCGAACAGCACGGCGAATCGCTTCTGGGTGTCTCGTTGCCGGAAGGCGGTGATGGGGAGCCGTTTCGGCCTGCGCAAGGCAGGGTCCTTGAACCGTTGAAGTGCAATGGGTCGTGTCATGGACGGCAAGGTAAGAACGGCTGATTTCCCACCAATGTCCCGACTGTGACGCGCCTGTGAACGCCCTCAGCTGTTCGCGTCCCCCCGCCGAGCGCCCGCATCTTTCCGCTTGACACGCCACATCCGCACCAGATCGGCACCTTCGCGAGCCGCAGCTCATTTCGGTTGATCGCCGACCTTATTCAGGCCTTATCCCGGCGGGTCGGGGGCGTGACGATTGAGGCGATTCCGTCACTCGCTCTCGGCGAGCGAGAGGCGATATCCGACGCCGGGCTCGACGAGCAGCTGCGGCCGCTGCGGGCCCTCCCCGAGCGAGCGCCGGAGGTGGGAGATGTGGACCCGGAGCGAGTTGGCCCCACCGGCATCGCTCGTCCCCCACAGCCGCCCGAGGATCCTCCCGTGGGTGACGACCTTGCCGGGCTGTCGCGCCAGCATCTCCAGGAGGTCGAACTGCCGCTTGGGCAGGTCGATCGGTTGGCCGTCGACGGTGACGCTGCGCGCCCCCGTGTCGATCACGACGTCGCCCAGGGTGAGCACCGCCGGATCGACCACCATCGCCAGCAGTCCACGATGCCGGACGGCCACGCGGAGGCGGGCGAGGAGTTCGGGCATCGAGAACGGCTTGGTGACGTAGTCGTCCGCGCCCTCGTCGAGCGCGACCACCTTGCGGTCCTCGGCGCCGTCGGCGCTGAGCACGATGATCGGGTTCGAGAACCAGCGGCGCAGCTGCCGGCAGACCTCGATGCCGTCGAGATCGGGCAGGCCGAGGTCGAGCACGACGAGATCCGGCTCCTGGGCCGACGCCTCGTCGAGCCCGGCGCGGCCGCTCGCCGCAACGGTCACCGAGAACCCGCGGGCGGTGAGCGCCGTCGACACGATCTCGGCCATCGCCGGCTCGTCCTCGATGAGGAGGAGCCGCAGCGGTGGCGCCTCGGTGGCGGCCGTGGACGAGGTGGTGACGGACATCGGGCAGTCTCGGTGGATCGGGACGGCTCAGTGGATCGGGAGCCGGATGGTGAAGCGTGCGCCGTGCGGCGGCGCATCGCCGACGGTGATGGTACCGCCGTGGGCCAGCACGACGGCCCGACAGATGGCCAGGCCGATGCCGCTCGTACCGCTGATCGGCCCGCTGCGGAACGGCTCGAAGATCTCCGCGGCGACGACCGGATCGACGCCCTCGCCCTCGTCGGAGACGTCGAGCACCAGCGTTCCGCCGCTCGCCGCCGCGGCGAGGGTCACCGTCCCGCCCGGGGGACTGTGTCGCACTGCGTTCTCGAGCAGGTTCGTGACGACCTGGCTCATCAGCACGAAGTCCACGTTCACCAGGGGAAGGTCCGGGGCGAGGTCGGCGCGGAAGGCGACGTCGACGAACAGACGGGCCAACCGCCGCTCGCTCTCGGCGACGAGCTCGGCGACGTCGACGGGCTGGCGGTCGGGCACGAGCGCGCCCGCGTCGATCCGGCTGAGGTTCAGGAGGTTGGACACGAGCCGGTCGAGCCGCTCCGACTCGTCGCCGATCAGCTCCAGGAGGCGGTCCCGCGTCGCCTCGTCGTACCCGACGTCCTCGCGGAGCTCGGTCGAGGCGGCACGGATCACCGACAGCGGCGTGCGGAGGTCGTGCGACACCGACCGCAGGAGCTGGCGGCGATGGCCCTCCACCTGGGCCAGCGTCTCGATGCGGCCGGCGACCACGGTGCTCACCACCACGGCGACGACGAGGAACACGCACAGCGCCACGAAGTCCTCCGCGACGGCGACCTGCAGCTTGCCGACGGGCGGCACCAGCAGGGAGAACGCCACCGTGGCGGCCACCGCCACCACGTAGGCCGCCCAGCGGCCGCCGAGCACGGCGGCCGCGATGACGGGCACCACGAGGGTGAGGCCCTTGGCCGCGAGCGCCGCGCCGGTGTCGAGCGGGCCGAACACCAGCTCGATGACTGCCACGCCGACGAGCCCGAGGAGCGCGGCCGGCCAGGGGCGCACGGCTAGTCCCGTAGGTACCAGAGCGTGGAGACGAACGCGCCCAGGGCGCCCACGACCGCGCCCACGCCGAGCAGGAACAGGAACGTGCCCGTCTGCTGGGAGTCGGTCCACACGAACTTCGAGAGCAGCGACTGCTTCATCGAGCTGCCGGCGCTCTTCCAGGCGAGGCCGATCACCCATGTGGACAGCACCGCGAGGACGCCGCCGATGAGCCCCTGGATGAGCCCCTCGATGATGAACGGTATTCGGATGAACCAGTTGGTGGCGCCGACGAGGCGCATCACCTCGATCTCGCGACGGCGCGAGAACACCGCCGTCTGGATGGCGATGAAGATCAGCACCACCGACGCTCCCAGCAGCACGACGGCACCCACGAGCAACCAGAGGCGGATCTTGAGGCCGGCGTTCTGCACCTGCCGCACCTGCGCGTCGGGGAAGTCGACCTGGTACACCCCGGTCTTGGGCCGGTACGCGTTGGCCATCTCCTTGACGACGGCGGCATCGGGGTTCGACGGCTTCACGCGGAACGACGTGGGCAGATCGCCCGCCTGCAGCGCGCCGAGCATCTCGGGGTTCTCCTGGCGGAAGATGCGCTGGTACAGGGCGAAGCTCTTCTTCTCGTCGTAGTACTCGACGGCGTCGACCTGCGGGCTGTTGTGCAGGTCCTTCGAGATCGCGGCGATCTGCTCCGCCGACGCGTCGGGGTTCATGTAGACGATGAACGACACGTCGTTGTTCCAGCGCAGGAACGCGTTGTCCAGGCCGAAGAAGCCCATGAGCAGCACGACGCCCAACATGGCGAGCGACACCGTCACGATGAGCATCGTGGCGATGGACAGCAGCCAGTTTCGGATGAGGTTCTGACCGGTCTCGCGTGCGAGATAGTCGAGACGGATGGCCATCTACTCGTACACCCCTCGGGCCTGGTCGCGGACGATCTGGCCGTCCTCGAGCTCGATCACCCGGCGGCGCATCACGTCGACGATGCCGCGGTCGTGGGTCGCCATGACGACCGTCGTGCCCGTGCGGTTGATGCGGTCGAGCAGCTTCATGATGCCGATCGTCGTGGTCGGGTCGAGGTTGCCGGTGGGCTCGTCGGCGAGGAGGATCAGCGGCCGGTTGACGAACGCGCGGGCGATCGACACCCGCTGCTGCTCGCCGCCGGACAGCTCGTCGGGCCGGTTCTTCGCCTTGTGGGCGAGGCCGACGAGCTCGAGGATCGCCGGCACCTGCGCCTTCACCTGCGCACGCGGACGACCGATGGCCTCCAACGCGAACGCCACGTTCTCCTCGACCGTCTTGTTGGGGAGCAGCTTGAAGTCCTGGAAGATGTAGCCGATGTTGCGGCGGAGGAACGGCACCTTCCAGTTGGGGATGGTGGCGATGTCCTTGCCCGCGACCCACACCTGACCCTCGGTGGGCAGCTCCTCGCGGTTGAGGAGGCGGATGAACGTCGACTTGCCGGAGCCCGAGGGGCCGACGAGGAAGACGAACTCACCCTTCTGGATGTCCACGTTGGCTCCGCGAAGGGCCACGTGGTCGTTCTTGTAGACCTTCTTGACGTTCTCGAGCTTGATCACGGGGGAATCGCTGTCCTTCCAACGGCGCGACAGACACTACTGGCCGCGTCCCCCGGGATCGGGGCACCGGCCGGCGGCGGGCCTCAGGTGGTGGCCGCGGTGGCCCGTTCCCACTGCAGGTAGCCCTCCATCAGGTCGTCGAGATCGCCGTCGAGGACGCCCTCGACGTTGCCGATCTCCACGTTGCTGCGGAGGTCCTTCACCTGCTGGTACGGGTGCAGCACGTAGCTGCGGATCTGGCTGCCGAAGTTGGCGTCGAGCTGGTCGCCGGTGATCTCCGCCAGCTTCGCCTGGTGCTTCTGGCGCTCCAGGTCGAGGAGCTTCGCCTTCAGCACCTTCATGGCCTGGTCCTTGTTCTGGTGCTGGCTGCGCTCGTTCTGGCACGAGACCACGGTGTTGGTGGGCAGGTGGGTGATGCGCACCGCCGAGTCGGTCACGTTGACGTGCTGACCACCCGCACCGGACGAGCGGTACACGTCGATGCGGAGGTCCTTCTCGTCGATCTCGATCTCACCGGACGTGTCCTCGATGAAGGGGGTCACCTTGATCGAGGCGAACGAGGTCTGCCGGCGGGCAGCGTTGTCGAACGGCGAGATGCGCACCAGGCGGTGCACCCCGTGCTCGCTGCGGAGGTAGCCGTACGCGTAGCGGCCCTTCACGATGAACGTGGCCGAGCTGATGCCCGCCTCCGTGCCGGGCGAGGCGGCGTCGATCTCGACCTCGAACCCGCGCTTCTCCGCCCACCGGAGGAACATGCGCATGAGCATCTCGCACCAGTCCTGGGCGTCCACGCCGCCGGCGCCGGAGTTGAACTCCATGATGGCGTCGCACTCGTCCCACTCGCCGGTGAACAGGGCCCGCAGCTCGAGCTCGGCGAACCGCGACTCGAGGCCGGCGATCGCCGACGCGATCTCGGGCTCCTGCGACTCGTCACCCTCCTCGCGGGCGAGCTCCGCGAGGGTGGAGACGTCGTCGATGGCGTCGGCGAACCCCTCGTAGGTCGCGATGTCGTCGCTCACCGAGCTGAACTCGCGCTGGATCTTCTGCGCCGACTCCTGGTCGTCCCACAGGTCGGGGCGGGCGAGCTCCGTCTCCAACTGTGGGCGCCGGGCGCGGAGCTCGGCGATGCGGAGGTACACCTCGGCCTCGCCGAGGCGGCGCGTCAGATCGGAGAGTGCGTTGCTGAAGTCCTGCATGGCGCAGCGATCCTACCGGGCACGCAACTCCCGCCGGATCGGTACCGCGTTCAGGGCGTGGGCTGCACCGGCAGGCACGGGGCGAAGCAGATGTCGTTCGCCGCGGCCCAGTTGATGACGATCATCGTCCAGAGCGCGCTGAGCGCCCCAGCGATCGTCTCCGCGCTCGGCGGCGGGCCGGTGCACGCCGCGCCGGTCATCAACGATCCGGCCACCGTCACGGCGACCACGGTCCGACGAGTCCTGCTCATTCCGCCCTCCCCCGTGTGCGGACGCCTCCGCGGCCGCACTGCGGAGACCCTATCCGCAGGACCGTCAGCTCGCCTTCCCGTGGCACATCTTGAACTTCTTGCCCGAGCCGCACGGGCACGGGTCGTTGCGGCCGACCTTGTCGAACTCGGATGTCTTCACGACCGGCTGCTGCGCCGGCGGCTCCGCCGCGGACTCCGACGTGGACGATCCGGCGCCGAGCGACCCCGACGACTCGGATGGGTCCTCGGGAGAGGTGTACGTCACGTTCGAGACCTTCGCCGGCTGCGGCTCCTGGTCCTCCACGACCACCTGGATGTGCATCAGGTACTTGACGAACTCCTTGTTCACCGTGTCCATGAGCTGCTCGAACATCTCGAAGCCCTCACGCTGCCACTCGGTGAGCGGATCCTTCTGGCCCATGGCGCGGAGCCCGATGGCGTCCTGCAGGTAGTCCATCTCCTTGAGGTGGTCGCGCCAGCGCATGTCGATGATCTGCGACATGACCTGCCTCTCGATCTGGCGCATCGCCTCCGGCCCGAGCTCGGCCTCGCGCTCGGCGTAGTGACGCGTCGCATCGGCCATCAGCTGGTCGTACAGCTCGTCGGTGGACGTGAGCGCCGAGAGGTCCTCGACCGACAGCTTCGTCGGCCAGTACGTGGACACCTCGGTGTGCAGGCCGTGGACGTCCCACTCCTCCACGTAGTCGCCGGCGCAGAACGTGGCGATCGTGTCGTCCACCGCCTCGGCCAGCGAGCCGAGCGCGTCCTCGGAGAGGTCGACGCCGTCGAGCACCTGATCGCGCCGCGCGTAGATCACCTTGCGCTGCTCGTTCATGACCTCGTCGTACTTGAGCACGTTCTTGCGGATCTCGGCGTTGCGCTGCTCCACCGTGTTCTGCGCCCGCTCGATCGCCCGCGAGACCATCTTGTGCTCGATCGGCAGGTCATCGGGCCAGTTCTTGCCCATGACCATCTGGATCGCGCCGGTGGCGAACAGACGCATCAGCTCGTCCTCGAGCGACAGGTAGAAGCGGCTCTCGCCGGGGTCGCCCTGGCGGCCGGAACGACCGCGGAGCTGGTTGTCGATGCGTCGCGACTCGTGGCGCTCCGTGCCGAGCACGAACAGCCCGCCCGCGGCGCGGACCTCCTCGCCCTCGGCCTTGCACTGCTCCTTGAGGCCCGGGAAGATCTCGTCGTAGCGGGCCTGGAACTCCTCGGTTCCCGGCGTCAGGCCCTCGGCGATGCACTCCTTCTCGGCGAGGCCCTCGGGATAGCCGCCGAGGAGGATGTCGACGCCTCGACCGGCCATGTTCGTGGCGACCGTGACCTTGCCGAGGCGGCCCGCCTGGGCGACGATCTCGGCCTCACGCGTGTGCTGCTTGGCGTTGAGCACCTCGTGGGCGATGCCGCGCTTGTCGAGCAGGCGCGACAGCTTCTCGGACTTCTCGACCGAGATCGTGCCGACCAGCACCGGCTGGCCCTTCTCGGTCTTGCTGATGATGTCCTCGACGGCGGCGTCGAACTTCGCGTCCTCGGTCTTGTAGATGAGGTCACCCTCGTCGCGACGGACGATGTCGCGGTGCGTGGGGATGGACACCACCTGCAGGTTGTAGGTGGTCATGAGCTCGGCGGCCTCGGTCTGGGCCGTACCGGTCATGCCGGCGAGCTTCTCGTAGAGGCGGAAGTAGTTCTGGAGCGTGATGGTGGCGAGCGTCTGGCTCTCCTCCTTGATGCGCACGCCCTCCTTGGCCTCGACCGCCTGGTGGATGCCCTCGGACCAGCGGCGCCCCTCGAGCACACGGCCGGTGAACTCGTCGACGATCTTCACCTCGCCGTCGGCGATCAGGTAGTCCTTGTCGCGATGGAACAGCTCCTTGGCCTTGAGGGCCACGGTGAGCTGGTGCACGACGTTCGCCGAGACGTCGTCGTACATGTTCTCGATACCGAGCGCCTTCTCCACCTTCTCGATGCCCGACTCGAGCGGCGACACCGTGCGCTTCTCCTCGTCGATCTCGTAGTCGACGTCGCGCTTGAGGCCGCGCACGATCGACGCGAACCGGTAGTAGAGCTTGGCGGCGTCGGCGAGCTGGCCGCTGATGATGAGCGGGGTGCGCGCCTCGTCGATGAGGATCGAGTCGACCTCGTCGACGATCGCGTACTGGTGGCCACGCTGCACCTGCTCGGCGCGGCTCATCGCCATGTTGTCGCGCAGGTAGTCGAAGCCGAACTCGTTGTTCGTGCCGTAGGTGATGTCGCACGCGTACTGCGCCCGCTTGTGCACCGGGTCGTACTCGTCGGGCACCACCAGGCCCACCGTGAGTCCCATGAACCGGTGGATCTGACCCATCCACTCCGAGTCGCGGGTGGCCAGGTAGTCGTTGACCGTGATGACGTGGATGCCCTTGCCGGTGAGGCCGTTGAGATACACCGGCAGCGAGCTGACGAGCGTCTTGCCCTCACCGGTCTTCATCTCCGCCACCCAGCCGAAGTGCAGCGCGGCGCCGCCCATCATCTGCACGTCGTAGTGACGCTGGCCGATGACGCGACTGGCGGCCTCGCGGGTGACCGCGAACGCCTCGATGAGCAGGTTGTCGAGATCCTCGCCGTTCGCGAGGCGCTCGCGGAACTCGACGGTCTTGTGCTGGAGGGCCGCGTCGTCGAGCGCCGCCATCTCCGGTTCGAAGGCGCCGATGTCGGGAACGAGATCGGCCAGCGCCCGGACTTTGCGGGTCTCACCGGCGCGGAGAAGTTTGTCGAAGAAGGCCATACTGGCCGATGAGCCTACCCCGGCCCGCCTCCGATCCCGGCTCAGTCGAGCCGGATCAGGACAGGATCAGGCCGATGTCGCCGTCCTCACGCCGGTACACGACGGCGGGGCCGCCGGTCTCGACGTTCGTGAAGAAGTAGAAGGCGTGGCCCACCAGGTCCATGCGCATCGCTGCGTCGATGGGCGTCAGCGGCAGGTTCTCCACCGTCTTCGTCTTCACGATGCGGTAGCTGTCGACCAGCACCTCCGCCTCGGGCGACGCGATGCCGAGGTCGGCGTCGGTGAGACCGTCGGAGTAGCCGGCCGTCGCGACGGCGCCGTTGGTGGACACGCCGTTGGCGGCGGCCAGGTCGGCGACGAGGTCGTCGGCGATCTCCGTCGACGCGGTCGCCCACATCTTCGCCCGCGTCACGTCGCGGTGCGTGCGGTAGGTGGACAGCTTCGTCTTCAGCTTGTGCAGCTTGTTCTCGAGCTTCTCGATCGCGCGGTCGACCGCCGTGATGTGGTCGGGACCGTTCGACTTGCACCGGATGTGGTGGCCGTGACCCTCCAACGTGATCTCGCAGACCTCCTTGTCGTGGATCCGCGGGTTCCGTTCCTCGAAGAAGTGCACCTCGGCGCGATCCATCTCCAGGAACTTCCCGCCGAGCCGAGCGATCTTCTCGATGATGAGATCGCGATCACCCTTGGTGATCTCGGTGTGGCGGGCGCTCACGTTGATCTGCACGTTGCCTCCTGTTCCCCTCGACCGGCGGGAACCGGGAGGGAGTTCCGTTCGTCAACCAGGACTGTAGAGGAAAGGATCGCGATGCATGCACCGATCGGGGGGTTGCCGCGAGCGTCGCTCCGACGACTCGTTCGGCACCGGCCCGACGCAGCGCGTGCGCCACGCCGGCGAGGGACCCGCCCGTGGTCCGGACGTCGTCGACCACCGCCACGACCGGGGTCGAGAGGGGCCGAATCGCCTCGAAACGGGCGGTGAGTCGCTCCGATCGGTGCCGGCCGGTCTGCGCCGTCGGGTCGACCCGGCGCACCGTCGACCGGGTGCGGACCCCGAGGGAGCGACCCACCGTCCGGGCGACGAGCTCGGCCTGGTCGTAGCCCCGGCGCCGGCGGTGCTCGGTGGACGTGGGCACCCACGTCACGAGGTCGACGTGCGTGTCGACGGCCGCCGCCAACGCGTGTGCGAGCGGCCGCAGCGCGTCGCGGTGGTTGCCGAACTTCAGGTGCTTGATCACGGTCGCGCCAGCGCCCTCGTAGGCGAACAGCGCGACCACTCGGTCGAGCCCGAGATCGCGGCGCTCCCCCGGTTCCACCTCCGGCGCGGGCTGCAGCGTGGCCGCGCACGCCTCGCAGAGCGGCGATCCGACCGATCGACACACGACGCAGCTCGTGGGGAGGAACAGCCCGCTCACGGGCCGGCCCGCAGTCGGTGATGGCGCTGGCCGTCGAGCCGACGGCCGCGTGGGGTGACCACCGTGATCCAGCCGGCCTCGTCGATGGTGACGTGCCAACCCCTGCGGTGCGCCACGCCGTGATGGTGACGGCAGAGCAGCGCCATGCGCGTCACGTTGGTCTCGCCCACGTCGCGCACCCAGTGGTCGACGTGGTGAGCGTCGCACCAGCTCGGCGGGCACCCGCACCCCGGGAAGGTGCAGCCGCCGTCGCGGCGCACCAGCGCACGTCGCTGCGCCGCCGTGGCCGTGCGCACCTCACGGCCCATGTCGAGCGGGACGCCGAGGCTGTCGACCACGATCGCGAACAACGACGCGTCGCACATCAACCGCATCGGACCGCCGGAGCCGCCGACGCGAGCTCCGTCGCCGAAGTGGGCGCGATCGAGGTCGTCGGCGTCGATCAGCACCACCGCCTCGGTGCGCGGCGGGCGGTGCGAATCGACCTCGACGGCCTGTGCCCGGCGGCAGATCTCGGCGAACGCCAGCGCGAGCAATGTCGCCCGCGACGGCACCTCGATCTCGCCGGTCAGCTCGTTGTCGGCGCGGTACCGACGGAGCAGCTCGTTCGCCACCTCGTCGAGCACCGTGTCGGACACGAGGGCGGCGTCGCCCACCAGGGTGCCGTCGAGCAGCGTGCCGTCGGGCGTGTGGCGCAGCCGCAGGCGGTTGGCGTGGACGTCGGCGTGCGGGTCGTACCCGCCGTCCTGGTCGAGCAGCGCGGCGACGAGGCGGACGTGCTGCCGCCACGGCTCGAACACCCAGTCCGTCGCCATCTCGAGGAGCTCGGCCTCGAGCTCGCCCATCTCGGCAGCGATGCGAGCGTTCGTCGCGTCGACCAGCACCGCCGCGTGATCGAAGCTCACGTCGCCCTCGGCCATCGCGTCGAGCGTCGCCGGGAAGTGGCGCCGCAGCCCGTTGGCCACCGCCACCCGGCGCCGCGCCGTGCCCGAGGCCAGTCGAGCCTCCCGCGCCAGCCAACGGGAGGTGGCCAGGCCGTGCTCGCGGTCGCAGGCGTCGCGCGCTTCGAGCTCGGCCAGCACCTTCGACTCGGCCACGTCGAGCAGCGCTCGCGCACGCTCCAGCCCGAGCGCCACCTCGAACAGCGACTCGTCGCCCTCCATCGACGCGTCGATCGACGCGGCCTTGCCGGCGGACTCGATCAGCGGGGCGACGTCGAACATGCCCCCAGAATAAAACTCACCACTGACAGCGACGCCGGGAGCGACCGGCCGAGCGCGCTACCCCGCGCCGGGAATCGACATCTCCGGGTTGTGACCGGCGAGCATGCGCTCGGTGTTGCGCTGGACCATCGCGTTCCAGTCGGGATGAGTGAGCACGTAGAAGGTGTTGCTCGACACCGCCTCGAACACCTGGGCGGCGACCGACTCGGGCGTGAGGCCGTCGGCGATGAGCGCCCCGATGAAGTCGCGGAGCATGGCGGCGTCGGCCGCCGTGACCTCCGACTCCAGCGCCTGCTCCCCCGTCTGCGGGCGGTTGCGGTCCGAGTTGTGGATCTCGGTCTGCACCCACCCCGGGCACACCACGGTGACGCCGACGTTCGGGGCCGCCATGGCGAGCTCGTGGTACATCGACTCCGAGAGGGCCACGACGCCGTGCTTCGCCACGTTGTACGGCGCCATGTACGGCGGCGAGGTGAGGCCGGCCATCGAGGCCGTGTTCACGACGTGCCCACCGCCCGACGCGATGATGAGCGGCGTGAACACGCCGACCCCGTGGATCACACCCCACAGGTCGACGCCGAGCACCCACTTCCAGTCCGCCTCGGTCAGCTCCCAGCTCAGCCCGCCGGAACCGACCCCGGCGTTGTTGCACGCCAGGTGGATGGCGCCGTGCTCCGCCATCGCCGCGTCGGCGATCGCCTGCACCTCGTCACGGCTGGACACGTCGGCCCGGACCGTGAGCACCTCGATGCCGTCGGCGCGCAGCGACGCCGCCGCAGCGTCGAGCGCGTCGGGCTGGATGTCGGCGATCACCAGCTTCATGCCCGCCCCGCCGAAACGGCGCGCCATGGCCAGGCCGATACCCGAGGCACCGCCCGTGATGACCGCGACCTTGCCGGCGAACTCGTCCATGTCTTCCCCCGTTCGTTCCCGGGGGAGCCTACGTCACGGGTTGGTGACGGTGAACGTGTGGGTGAGGCCGTCGACGGTGGCATCGACGGTGAACGAGCCCGACGTGCCGTTGCCGGTGAGGCGGGCGCGGGACGTGCCGTCGTTGTCCGTGTTGATCGTGGCGGTGGTCTGACCGTTCACGTCGAACGTGCCCGAAGCGCCGCCGTTGGGATGGATCACCCAGGTGACCGCCTGGTTGGCGACGCCGTTGCCGAAGAGGTCGAGGATGCCGACGATCAGCGGGTTGTTCACGCGGTTCGGGAACTGATCGCCCGGCAGGTTGGCCGTCTGACCGTCACCCGAGAAGAAGTCGAGCGCGTGGTCGATCGGACCGGCGACGACGGTGAGGTTGAACGTGATCGCCGTCGTGGTGCCCACGACCTTGACCGTGATCGGGACCGGGCCGGACACGTTGCCGGTCCCGATCGTCGTCGTGGCAAGCCCGTCCTCGGCGGCGAATGCCTGCGCCGGACCGAACCACACGCCGGGAGCCGTCGACGAGAACTCGAAGTTCTTGTACTGGACGGTGTTGCCGAACCGGTCGACCGCCTTCACCACCACCGGCGAGGCGAACTGCGTGCCGGCCACGGCCGACTGCCCGCCGCCCGAGACCACCTGGATGGTCGCCGCCGAGGCCGCCGCGTTGTTGAGGCCGAACACGGTGTACGGATGGGTCGCGCCCTGCACCGTGGCCGCCACGCCGTAGCCGCCGAGCACGCTGTTGGCGACCAGCGTCACCTGGGCGACGCCGTTCACGTCCGTCGTGGCCCGCCCGGGCGCCGCCAGCGACGCACCGGAATCGGGGCCGGTGAACACGACCTCGGCACCCTTCACCGGCAACCCGTCCTTGCGGGTCACCTTCACCGACACCGGGGCGAACGCCTCGCCGATACCCGTGGTCTGGCCGCCGCCGTCGATCGTCACGATGTCGGTCGGCCACGACGAGACGATGATCTGCGCGGCCTGGTCGATGGTGACGACCCGCTTCCACTTGCCGTTCACGCAGAACAGCACGAAGTTCGCGTCGCGCCCGGCCGGCGAGCCGGGCTTGCACTTGGCACCGGCCTTCACGAAGTTGCAGCCGGTCGTCACCGCCAGGAGCATCGCCCCCAGCGCGAGCAGGGCCGCGCCCCGTCGCACAGATCGCTTCGCCATGAGATTCTCCCGCTCACCCCGTCGGGCTCCCCAGCGGAACCGACGCGAGGTCGAGGGTACCGAAACCGCTTCCGTCGTGCGAGGCCGGATCTCGGGGCCGAGGCTCAGGGTGACGCCGGCGAGGCTGGGGGCGCGGGCACGTTGGTGAAGTTCACGTAAGCGCCGGGGCCGTACTTTCCGGCCATCCCTTGGATCCGGTATGAGCCGGTGACGGCGTTGGCGCGGAAGTAGTAGAGCATCACGCCGTCGGGTTGCACCACGAGGTCGTACGAGAAGGCCTCGGGCCAGTCACTCGCGTGATCGACGAGGAAGTCACCTGCGACGAACCAGTTGATGAAGTACCCGACCAGCGGCTTGCCGCTGTAGCTCAGGACCCGCACCACCACCGGAGCGCTCTCGCCACCCACCACCAGCTGCTGCTCGCCGCCGTACACGATCTGCACCGTGGCCGGGGTGGTGTCGGCCCACAGACGCACGGCGGCGGCCTTGGTCATCACCCGCTTCCAGCGACCGTTCACGCAGGCGAGCACGTGCGTGGAGTCCTGGGCCAGGGTGGACTGGACCACCCCGCCCAGGACCGGGTTCGCGCACGCTGCACCGGCGCGCCTCACCTCGAGCTCACAGGCCGTCGACGCGAGGACGACGACCGTGAGCAGGAGGATGAGCGTCCGACGCAGCATGCTCGAACCGTCTCGACGCGTCAGTAGCGGTAGTGGTCGGGCTTGTAGGGCCCGTCGACCGGCACGCCGATGTAGTCGGCCTGCTCCTGGCTGAGCTTCGTGAGCTTCACGCCGAGGGCGTCGAGGTGCAGGCGGGCGACCTTCTCGTCGAGCAGCTTCGGCAGCACGTACACGCCGACCGGGTAGTCGGCCGTCTTCGTAAAGAGCTCGATCTGCGCGATCACCTGGTTGGTGAAGCTGTTCGACATCACGAAGCTCGGGTGGCCGGTGGCGCACCCGAGGTTGAGCAGACGACCTTCGGCCAGCATCAGCACGGAGTGGCCGTCGGGGAAGACGAACTCGTCGGTGCCGGGCTTGATGTTGACGCGCTGCACGTCGCTCATGCGCCCGAGGCCGGCCATGTCGATCTCGTTGTCGAAGTGGCCGATGTTGCCGACGATCGCCTGGTGCTTCATCCGCGCCATGTGCTCGGAGCTGATGATGCCCTTGTTGCCCGTGGTCGTGATGAAGATGTCGGCGGTGTCGATGACGTCCTCGAGCGTGGTGACCTGGTAGCCCTCCATCGCCGCCTGCAGCGCGCAGATCGGGTCGATCTCGGTGACGATCACGCGGGCGCCCTGGCCCTTCAGCGACGCGGCGCAGCCCTTGCCGACGTCGCCGTAGCCGCACACCACGGCGACCTTGCCGGCGATCATCACGTCGGTGGCGCGGTTGATGCCGTCGATGAGGCTGTGGCGGCAGCCGTACAGGTTGTCGAACTTCGACTTCGTGACCGAGTCGTTGACGTTGATCGCCGGGAACAGGAGCTGTCCGGCCTCGAACATCTGGTAGAGCCGGTGCACGCCGGTCGTGGTCTCCTCGGTGACGCCGAGGATGTTCTTGCCGACCTCGGTCCAGCGGTTGGGCTCGTTGCCGACCGACTTGGTGAGGAGCTCGAG
Organism: Acidimicrobiales bacterium; assembly: GCA_046331245.1. Lineage (GTDB taxonomy): Bacteria > Actinomycetota > Acidimicrobiia > Acidimicrobiales > Microtrichaceae > SSF14. Next base: position 321,380 of record JAXLRH010000002.1, read on the forward strand.
CACGACCTTCCACTCCTCGGAGTCGTCCTCCGTCGGAGCCGGCACGGCGCCCGCCGCCTCGTACTCGGTGCCCTTGTGCACGAGCATCGTGGCGTCACCGCCGTCGTCGAGGATCATGTTGGGGCCGCCGCCGTCGGGCCAGCGGAGCGCCTGATCGGTGCACCACCAGTACTCCTCCAGCGTCTCGCCCTTCCAGGCGAAGACCGGCACGCCGCGGGGATCGTCGGGCGTGCCCTCGGGGCCGACGGCGACCGCCGCAGCGGCGTGGTCCTGCGTCGAGAAGATGTTGCAGCTCACCCAACGCACGTCGGCGCCGAGGGCGGTGAGCGTCTCGATGAGCACCGCCGTCTGCACGGTCATGTGCAGCGAGCCCATGATGCGAGCGCCCTTGAGGGGCTGGCTGTCGGTGAACTCGGCCCGGGTGGCCATGAGGCCGGGCATCTCGTGCTCGGCGAGCGTGATTTCCTTGCGACCGAACCCGGCCAATGACAGGTCTGCGACCTTGAAGTCCATGTGTGCGCCTCCGCGACAGAACAGGTTCAGGAGAACCGTTGATGTGAGTGTGCGTGGCTGGGGTCATCAGACACCGGGTACACGGCAGCCCGTACGGACCACCAGCGTAGGCGATGCGGCAGGCTGCCGCCCGCCGCCGGGTCAGCGGTACCGCTCGACGATCGGCGTCGGGCCCGGATCGACGTCGGCCTGCACCGCCATCTCGAGCGACGCCATCTCGCCGTACAGCATCAGGTCGAGGAGCACGGCAGCGGGCGAGGCCGCCTCGGACGTGACGGTGAGGACGTCGGCCACGATCTCCTCACACGTCTCCGCGGTGACGTCCATGCGACGGGCCTCGTCGGCCGTCTCGAACGCGTGGCGCAGCATCACGAGCGTGAACACCTGGCGGGTGACGTCGCCGTGCTGCGCCCACCCGACCACCTCGTCGTGGTCGAGGCCCGGCACCGAGTTGGCGAACGCCGGCACCTTGGCGTTGCGGTTGACGGAGGTCTTCCAGGCGAACGCCGCGGCGGCGCCCACGGGGCCGGCGCCGTACGCGAGCACCATCGTGTGGCCGATGCGCCGGGCCAACCGCTCCGCTGGCGACCGGGACACGCACAGCTCCACGAGGCGGGCGTCGAGATGGCCGGCGGCGGCGGTCAGCTCGTCGATCAGGCCGTCCACCAGACCGAACTGCTCGAGCGCGGCGAGCGCCGCGACCGTCTCGACGATCGGCGCCGGCCGGGTGCCGGGCCCGCCGCTGCCCACGCCGATGACGGGCACGCCCGCGACCGTGGTGTCGGAGACGAGACGCTCGGTGACCTCGCCGTCGAGCGACAGAACCAGCGCGCCCGGCCCGACCCACGACGGCAACGACCCGCCGACGACCGTGACGAGCGGGCAGCGCAGCCGCGAGGCGGCGACGGCCTCCACCGCGGCGGCCACCGACCGCGACCGCGCGGACGCGGCCACGACGACCGCGCCGACATCGAGGTCGTTCGGAACCCCCGACGAGCGGGCCGCGTCGAGCGTGGCGCGCACCGCGTCGGGCACGAGCTGCAGCGCGCCGAACGTGTCGAGGCTGTCGAGCAGCCCGTCGTCGGTCACGGGGTGAAGTTGAGCTCGATGCCGTCGGCTGCCGCCTTGGCGATCAACCGCTCGTCCTCCGCGGCCGACACCGACTCGGCCTCGTCGATGAGCATCACGGGGATGCCGTCGACGATCTTGTAGCGGCGCTTCAGGCGGGGGTTGTAGAGCGAGTCCTCATCCTCGAAGTAGTAGAGGGGACCCTTGTCCTCGGGGCAGGCGAGGAACTCGAGGAGACGCGCGTCGGAGATGGCCATGGCCGAGACACTACCGGCGCGCTCAGGCGGCGCCGAACTGCCCCGTCACCTCGGCGACGCGACGCTCGACGTCGGCGGGCGTGGCGGCCTCGAGGTTCAGCCGGAGCAGCGGCTCGGTGTTCGACGGGCGAAGGTTGAACCACCAGTCGCCGGCGTCGACGGTGAGCCCGTCGAGGCGGTCCTGCGACTCGTTCGCGTACGCTGCGGCGACACGCTCGATGACCGCAGCGGTGTCGTCGACGACCGTGTTGATCTCGCCGGACGCGGCGTAGCGCTCGTAGGGCTTGCGGAGCTCCGACAGCGGCAGGTTCCGGATGCTCAGCTGCTCGAGCACCAGCACCGCGGCGATGAGCCCGCTGTCGGCGCGGTAGTTGTCGGCGAAGTAGTAGTGCGCCGAGTGCTCCCCGCCGAAGACGGCGCCGGACTCCGCCATGATCTGCTTGATGAAGCTGTGACCGACCCGGGATCGGATCGGCTCGCCGCCGGCCTCGGTCACGACCTCCGCCACCGACTTCGAGCAGATGAGGTTGTGCACGACCTTGCCGCCCGGCTTCTGCTTCAGGATCGCGTCGGCGAGGATCGCCGTGGTGGTCGAGCCGGACAGGCCCACCCCCTGCTCGTCGACGAGGAACACGCGGTCGGCGTCGCCGTCGAACGCGAGGCCGACGTCGGCGCCCACCTCGACCACCCGGGCGATGAGGTCGCGCTGGTTCTCGGGCTGGATCGGGTCGGCGGGGTGGTTGGGGAAGGTGCCGTCGAGCTCGCCGTACATGATCTCGAGATCGAACGGCAGCGACTCGAACACCGCGGGCACGACGAGGCCGCCCATGCCGTTGGCCGTGTCGGCCACCACCTTGAGCGGGCGCAGCGCATCGACGTCGACGAACGACCGCACGTGGTCGGCGAACGCGGCGAGCAGATCGCGATGCGACACCGAGCCGGGCGTGGCCACCGGCGCCAGGCCGGCCGCTGCGTCGTCGCGGATCTGCGAGAGGCCCGAGTCCTCGCCGACGGGACGGGCGCCCGACAGGCAGAACTTGATGCCGTTGTACTGCGCCGGGTTGTGCGATGCGGTGAACATCGCGCCGGGGGCGTTCAGCGAGCCTGCCGCGAAGTAGAGGAGGTCGGTGGAACCGAGGCCGAGGTCGACCACGTCGAGCCCCTGGGACGTGACGCCCTCGGCGAACGCCGTGACCATCGCGACGCCGGACGGGCGCATGTCACGGGCCACCAGCACCTCGGTGACGGTCGGGTCCTCGCCGGCGACGAACTTCGCGAACGCCGCACCGATGGCACGGGCCATGGTGTCGTCGAACTGGTCGGGCACGATGCCGCGCACGTCGTAGGCCTTGAAGATTGCTGCGTAGTCGCTCATGTCGACCGCCATCGTAGAGGTCAGGCGAGGCCGGACAGCGAGTCGAGCTCGCCGGCCTCGAGCTCGTAGCCGCCCGTGTGGGCGACCGAGCGGATGCGGAACAGGTCCCGCACCAGACGCGTGGTGTCGCGCACCACGTGCACCGTCGAACGCGTCGAGTTCGACAGCTCGACGGGCACCTCGGACAGGGTCAGCCGGTAGCGCTCGACGAGGTGGAACACCTCGATGTCGAACGCGAACCCGTCGATGCGGGTGTGGCGGAAGATGAGGCGGGCCACGTCGGAACGGAACGCCTTGAGCCCGCACTGGGTGTCGCGGTACTGCCCGAGGAGGACGGCCGACGTCAGGCCGTTCACCACCCGGCCACCCACCTCACGCAGCCGGCGCGCCGTCACCAGCGTGCGGGTCTCGGTGTGCTTCCGGGAGCCGACCACCACGTCCCAGCCGTCCTCGACCGCCGCCAGCAGGCCCAGCACCTGCTCCGGCGCGTAGCTGAGGTCGGCGTCGGTGAACGCCACCGTGCGACCACGCGCCGCCATCATGCCGGCGCGCACCGCGCCGCCCTTGCCCTGGTTCTCGGCGAGCGCGATCACCGTGTCGGCCCCGGCGGCGCGGGCCCGCTCGGCCGTCGCGTCGGTCGAGCCGTCGTCGACCACGATCAGCTCGAACCCGCCGTCGTCGCGCAGGTGGCCGAGCGCCCGCTCGACCCGGGCGACGGTGTCGGCGATCCCGTCCTCCTCGAAGTACGCGGGCACGACGAGGCTGAGGCGCACCTCGCCCGGCGCCGGTGGCCGTTGCCCGCGCCGCCCCTGATCGGCGCGCACGTGCCGGAACATCGTCTGGCGGTACGACGCGAGGCGCACGAGGAACGCGGTGAAGATCGCCAGGATCTTCGGCCAGAACACCCCGCCGACCGTACGGTCGGCATCGGTGGTGAGCACGGTGAAAACCGCGACATCGACGACGAGGGCGAGAAACCCGGCGAGCACGTAGTGGCGCAGGTCGCGGTACCAGCGCCGCGCCGGCTCCGCCGAGTAGGTGATCGCCCGGTGCAGCAGGTACGACAGCCCGCTCGCGACGACGATCGCGCCGGCGTCGACCGCCGGCGGCCACCAGTCGGTCCGCCACACGCCGAGGAGCAGCAGGCCGATGTCGACCAGGGTGACGACCGCGCCGACCGACGCGAATCGACGAGCGAACCTCAACGGGGATCGGGATCCTCGTCGGAGCCGGCGGCGGGCTCTGCTTCGGGTTCGGTGTCGGGCTCGGTCGCCGGCTCGTCGGTGTCGGGCTGAGTCGCCGGCTCGTCGGTCTCGGGCTCCGGTTCCGGCTCGTCGTCGGTCTCCGGCTCCTCGTCCACGTCGAAGAGCGGCGGCGACTCGATCTGGTCACGGTCGCCGAAGTACTCGCGGCCACGGTCGAGCGCCGGGTTCGGCACCCGCAGCAGGAAGCCGATCACCATCAGCGCACCGAGGAACGACAGGAACAGCGCGATGAGCTCCATCGGCGCCCGCGTGTAGTTGAGCGTGACGTGCTTCGAGGTGGGGATGACCACCATGAAGTTCGGCGTGACGCGGTACACCTTGCCGGCTCCGTCGGCCTTCCAGTTGGGGAAGTAGGACGAGCGGATGAGCACCGGCTTGCCGACCTTGCTCACGTCGAAGCTGATCGACTCCGACGTCGTGCGCACGTTGGTGACCTTGATGCCGGCGCCGCCGGTCGACGTGATGGCCGGCGACCCCTTGGCCGAGGTGCGGGGCCAGTCGGACGGACCGTCGCTGGCGCGCAACACCTTCCAGCTCGACTCGTCGTTGAACCAGTCGATGGCCGGGCGGGCCCAGCTGTAGATGTCGTCGTGCACGTTCGTCCACACCGCGGGATCGTTGGCCAGCGGCGAGACAAGGTCGATGTTCGCCACCTCCCACACCTTCCACGGGCCCGACGAGCCGACCAGCTTGAGCCGCGCGTCCTGCGACGCCGCCTGCTGCGAGGCGTCGGTGATCGTCATGTAGTACTTCACGCCGAGCATCTGCAGGTGCTTGATGCCGAGGTCGAGGTCGTAGTCCTTGTACGGCGACTGGTCGAAGCCGAGATGGCAGTCGAACCGCTCCGGGCGGGACGGCTTCTGCGAGAGCTCCGACTGGACGAGGAAGTGGAACGGCGTCGTGGACGACGCCTCGAAGTACAGGCCCTCCATCGAGCCGATGCAGTGGTCGGTGAAGTACGGCAGGAGCATCGGTGCCATCGGCGTGCCGTACTTGTTGAGCGTGTCGTCGTACTCCCAGAACGCCCGACCGCACCCCTCGGTCTTCCCGACGCGACGCATCTCGGCGATCATCGCGAAGTACTCGTCGGAGTCCGTCTTGTTGAGCTGCGTCGTGAGCTTCTGCGCACCGGTCGGGTCGTTGGGGTCGACCGGCGTGGAGGTCGTGGTGTAGCCGGGCTTGGCCTCGAGGCCCTCGAAGTTCCACTTGGCCCAGCCGCGCACCGGACCCTGGTACGTCGTGTTCCAGTACAGCCAGGAGTAGGTCTGCTTGCCGTTGGCGTCGGTCACCGTCTTGCCGCCGGGGAGGTTCTGCAGCGTCATGCCCAGTGCGGCCCACAGCAGGAGCATCGCGAGCCCGGTGACCGAGACGGAGAGCCAGAACGGTGGATCGATCCACCGGCCCCGGAACACGAGCATCACCGCTCTCAGGAGGAGCGCGACGCCCACCGCCGCGAGCAGGTAGATGCCCAGGTAGTAGAAGGGCAGCACGCGGGCGTTCCAGAAGCGGTCCTGCGGCATCCAGATGAACGCCAGCGCCGCCGTCGCCGTCATCAGCGTGAGCCAGATGCCCGATCGCACCACCATCACGAACGACAGCACCACGCCGATGCCGGCGAGCACGAAGAACAGCTTGCCGTTCCACATGTTCGGGTCGTCGTAGCTGACGTTGTTGATCGTGTGTGGCGCGAACGGCAGCAGGTTCCGCTTCATCTGCGACCAGTTGACGACCGTGCCGAGCGCGTCGCAGCTCGTCTTCTCCGCGACGGTGCCACCGATGCTGCGGATCGCGCCCGCCACCTTGAGCCGCGCCCAGCTCTGCGTGGGCAGCTCGACACCGAGCTTCTCCCACCCCATGTCGTTGAGGAACGCGCTGCGCCCGTAGAACGGCAGGTACCACCACAAGGCCATGAGCCCGCCGCTGAGGCCGACCGGCAGCATCCACTTGAGCGACGCGACACGCGGGCGAAGCACCACCATGTAGAACGCGCCGACGGTGAGGAAGAACACCCCGGGGATGACGTGGCACAGCATCGCCAGCGCCATCAGCACCGCGGCGCGCACCCGGTACCGCCCGGTCTTCAGGCCCATCGCGAACGCGCCGAGCGCGAAGACGGCCAGGGTGATGGAGAGCGAGAAGGCGAACTCGCCCGCCATCGTCGACGCGATGTTGCCGCCGTAGATGTGGAAGAGCGACTTGTCCATCAGGAACGCCACCGACGCGACGGCGCCGAGCTCGGGGCCCGGCTGGCGCAGCGACAGGCCCTTCAGGAGGAACCACACCGCGGCGGGGAACGCCACCAACCCCGACACCGACACCACCTTGAAGGCGATGTTGTACGGGAGGTCGATGCACAGGAGCGGCACCAGCAGGCACGCCGCCCACACGAGCGCCCGGATCAGCCGCGACGCGTGGCGGCGGATCGACCAGGCGATGAAGCCCGCGAACGTGACGAGCGACAGCGCCGCGACGACGCCGATGAAGCTGTCGGGGCGGATGAAGCCGACGTCGAGCAGCACGATCGCCAGCGAGGGGACGACCATGTAGAAGGTGTACGCCGGGAACCCGGCGTACCAGTCGGTGGTCCAGCCCGTGAGGCGGAAGTGCGGCAGCAGTTCGTCGCGCAGGTAGGCCGGCCCCCACACGTGGGCGCCCATGTCGCCGCCCGTCGGGGTCGTGTTGCGGAACACGAGCTCGGGGTGGACCACCCAGAACACGTAGACGCAGCAGCCGAACACCACGAGCGCGCTGAACAGGCGCGCCGCGAGGCGGTAGTAGCGCTCGCGCTCGGCGGCAGCCGCCGCGTCGGCGTCGGCGCCGCCGTCCGCGTCGGGCGGATCGGGCAGCGCGTGCTCGGACGGGTCGTCGACCCGCTCGTCAGTCATGACGGATCGGAGGCGTCGGGCCGGGCATCAGGGCATCATCGTCTCATCTAGGGATGCCCCAGCGCGGGCGGCACCGACGCCGCAGCGTCAGCGACTCGCCAGGTCTCGCCGGTAGCGGGTCGGGGAGGAACTCAGGTCGGCGAGAATACCACCGAGCTCGACGGGAGCACCGCCACGGTGCCAGCTGCGATTGTCGCAGTTGGAGCACGAACGCATCGTGAGCTCCTCGCCGTCGATCAGGAGGTTGATCTCGACCACGGGGTCGCCGCATCCGCCGCAGCGGACCTCCGGGGGTCGTGCCGCACCCGTTCCGGGGGTCGACGTCGTTGCCGGCGTCCGGGCCGCATCCTGCGGTCCCGACGCCGTTGGTCGGCTGTTCTTCTTCGTCATGAGCTGGTGATTCCCTTCACCTCTGTCAGCCGTTTCAGATCGACGTTCCGCGACGCCGCGTGAGGGGTCCGCCGGAGTTTGGGACGAATATGGGCCGAAGGGATCAACCGCCGTCCGGAAGGGCCCACTCGCGTTCGTTTGAACGGCCCATCAAGATCGCCGCGACCGATGTTCCGAGGCGGGGGACGGCTCAGCGACGCCAGAGGAGCGGGATCACCGTGGCCGCGTTGAAGGCGATGTGCGCCACGATGCCCGGGCCCAGTCGACCGGTGCGCCACACCAGCACACCGGAGGCCGCGCCGAACAACGCGAGGCCGACGAACTGCAGCGGCTCGAGGTGCAGCAGACCGAACAGCAGGGACGTGACGACGATGCCGATCACGGCCGACGACCAGTCGCGGCTGCGCTGCAGCACCCCGCGGTACAGCAGCTCCTCGGCGCACGGCGCGAACACGCAGGCCATCAGCACGAACAGCGTCGCTCCGCCGGCGCCGTGCGCGGAGTCGGCCAGGTCGCGCGCCGCCTGCTCCAGCTCACGGGTCGACGAACCGAGCGCCCGCAGGATCGGCCAGTAGACGACCGGGATCACGACCAGCTGCATCGCCACGCCCACGGCGATGCCGAGGGGAACGTCGAGCGGACGGACCGACAGGGCCAGGGCCTCCCGCGGCGACACCGGCGAGCGGCGGGCCAGCCACCAGGCGCCGGCGACGGCCGCGACCCAGAACGGCACGGTGGCGACGAACGAGCCGGCGATCGGCACGGGCTCCGACCGGCCGCCCGACGAACCGCCCCAGCCGCCGGCGGCGAGGAACACGCTCCCCACGACGATCAGCGCCACGTGCGCGCCGACCACGACGATCAGCGCCTCACGCCACCCCCACCACCCCGACGACGGGGCGTCCTCCGCCGGTTCCGGCCGGCTCACGCCGTCGCCTCCCCGTTCAGGCGGAGCGGCGTTGGGCACCGGCGCCGATCGAGGCGACGGTGCGCGCGTCGCGGCACTCCCACCCCTTGGGCACGCGCAGGTGGTCGGCGTGGTCGCTGCAGAGATCGTGCAACATCGGATGCGCCTGGTCCGCGAGATCTCCGACCCACACGATGCCCTCGCCGTACGAGTAGCTCAACGTGGCCACCGCGTGACGGGAACATCCGGGTCGGGCACAAATCCTGCTCATCGTGGGTTGAAGGTAGCCGCCGGACGCTCGCGTCCCGCGTATGCCTGTGAACCCTCTTGCCCCGACCCCGAAACCGCCCGTGACGCGAGTACTCGATGTCACCGATTCCTCCTAGGCTGTCCCAATGGCTGCTGAGCCCACTCCCCCGTCGAACAAGTCCCCCAACCCGCAGAACCCGCTGTCCAAGATGGACCGCGGGCTGCCGCCCTGGTCGCTCTGGGTGATCGTCGGCATCGTGCTCCTGGCGCTCTTCGCCTCGACGCGCATCGACACCACCGCCGGCGACAAGATCGAGTACAGCCAGTTCCTCGCCAAGGTGCAGGCCGGCGAGGTGAAGTCGGCCACCTGGGACAACTCCACCACCAAGATCACCGGTGAGTACAAGAAGGGCGGGGTGAAGTTCGAGACCACGGGTCCGCCCAGCCCCGACGAGGCCACGATGAAGCTGCTGCGTGAGAAGACCACGCTCACCTTCGAGACCTCCGAGCCCGGCATCCTCGGCCAGCTCCTGCCACTCCTCCTGCCCATCGTGCTGCTCGTCGGCTTCTTCTTCTGGATGCAGCGCCGGGCCCAGGGCCAGATGACCGGCATCATGTCCATCGGGCGGAGCCGCGCGAAGACGTACTCGTCGGAGCGGCCGGCCACCACGTTCGCCGACGTCGCCGGCTACGAGGGCGTCAAACAGGAGATCCGTGAGGTCGTCGACTTCCTGAAGGAGCCCGAGCGCTTCGGCGAGATCGGCGCCCGCATCCCCAAGGGCATCCTGCTCGTCGGCCCTCCCGGCACCGGCAAGACCCTCATCGCCCGTGCCGTCGCCGGCGAGGCCGGCGTGCCGTTCCTCTCGGTGTCGGGCTCGGACTTCATGGAGATGTTCGTCGGCGTCGGCGCCAGCCGCGTCCGCGACCTGTTCGAGTCGGCTCGCAAGCTGGGCCGGGCCATCATCTTCATCGACGAGATCGACTCCATCGGCCGCAAGCGCGGGGCCGGCCTCGGCGGCGGCCACGACGAGCGCGAGCAGACGCTCAACCAGATGCTCAACGAGATGGACGGCTTCGAGGCCACCGAGGGCATCGTGATGATGGCCGCCACCAACCGGCCCGACATCCTCGACCCCGCGCTCCTGCGCCCGGGCCGCTTCGACCGCCAGGTCGTCGTCCCGCTGCCCGAGCTCAGCGACCGTCGCCAGATCCTCGACGTGCACGTCCGCCACAAGCGGCTGGCCCCCGACATCGACCTCGACGTCGTGGCCCGCGGCACGCCCGGCATGAGCGGCGCCGAGCTGTCGAACCTCGTCAACGAGGCGGCGCTCCACGCCGTCCGCAGCGAGTCGCAGGTCATCCGCAACGTCGACTTCGAGTACGCCCGCGACCGGGTCCTCATGGGCGCGAAGCGCGAGTCGATGGTGCTCTCCGACAAGGAGAAGGAGCTCACGGCGTACCACGAGGCCGGCCACGCCGTGTGCGCCGCCGTGCTCGAGCACACCGATCCGCTCCACAAGGTGACGATCATCCCGATGGGCATGGCGCTGGGTGTCACGATCTCGCTGCCGGCGGAGGACCGCCACAGCTACGACCAGGCGTACCTCGAGGACTCGATCGTGATGGCCATGGGTGGCCGCATCGCCGAGCGCCTCATCTTCGGCGTCGTGTCCACCGGGGCCAACAACGACCTCGTCGTCGCCACCGAGCGGGCCCGCAAGATGGTGCGCGAGTGGGGCATGAGCGACCGCATCGGTCCGATGGCCTGGGGCAGCCAGGGTCAGGTGTTCCTCGGCGAGGACCTCATGAGCACCCGCGACTACTCCGACGACACCGCCCGTGTCATCGACGAGGAGGTCGAGAAGATCCTCCGCGAGTGCGAGCAGCGCTGCGTCGACACGCTCACCCGTGAGCGGGCCGGCCTCGAGATGGTGGCCAAGTCGCTGCTCGAGCTCGAGACGATCTCGGGTGACGACGTCACCCGGCTCATCGCCATCTCGCGTGGCGAGCAGGTGCCGCCTCCGCCGGTGCCCACGCCGCCGCCGCTGCCCGCGATGCAGTACCCGCCGCCCCCGGCGCCGACGCCGTCACGCATCCCGTCGCTCGGCGCCATCAAGCCGCCGTTCGCGCCGCCGCCCGACTTCTCGGCACCCCCCGCCTGACGCCGGCGCCGGTGCCGGCGCCCAGCGCTCTCGATCAGTCGTGGTCGTGGCCGCCGCAGCCCGGCGGCACCGAGCCCGGCTCGCGGGCCTCGGCCAGCGCGGCCCACAGGTGGGTGGCGCTCGTCGGGCCGATGAACGACCGCTGCACGACACCAGCGGCGTCGGCGATCACCACCGTCGGCACCGCGGTGATCGCGTAGCGCTCGTGGAGGTCACGGTCGCGTGAGTACTCGACCTCGACGCTCGACACCTCGGCCGACGCCAGCACCGCCGCCTTCGCCGCGACCGAGGCGCAGGTGTCGCACGTCGCCGAGGTGAAGGCGACCACCAACCAGGGGCGATCCGGATCGGCGAAGTCGTCGCGGTCGAGCTGCGCGGGCGCCACGTGCTGCGTGGGCTGCGACGGCGCGTCGGGCCGCCGGCGCTGTGCGACGAGGGCGATGCCGATCGCCACGACGAGCAGCGGGAGCGCGATGAGCAGACGATCCACGACTACTTGCCCGCAGGATCCGGCAACGAGGTGATCGTGCCGCCGACGGGGAGGGCCGGCCACATCGAGAGGTCGGCACGAGCGTTCGACGTGGATCGCGCCGACACGATGACCGGGGTCGACGACCGCACCACGAGGCCGAACGGGCCGGCGGTGGCGGCATCGCTCACGTTCACCGCCAGCGACGACATCGGCGGCACCTCCAACTTGTCGGCGATGCGGGCGCCGGCGCCGCCGGACGCCTTCGACAGGCTGACCAGGGAGATGGCGTCGGGCGACGGGTTGGCGATGATCACCACCGACTGGCTGTCGGGGCCGGGATCGAGCGAGGTCACGTACCAGGTGGTGGCCTCCGCGGAGGAGCCGATCGCGGAGGCGAGACCACCGGCCACCGGCGGACGGGTGTCGGCGGTGCCGTCGCCGCCGGCGCCGGTCACCGTGACCACCTGGGTGACGACCACCCCGTCGCCGGACAGCGCGTCGACGCGGAGCCAACGAAGGCTGTCGGGCGGCACCCGGGCCTCGTTGCCGAGGTTCACGGTGCCGTAGTGGCGGGCCGCGATGTCGAGGACGAAGGGCTCGGGGAACGACGCCTGGTCGTAGCCGTTCGGGATGACCGACACCGTGACCGTCGTGTCCGTGGTGCCGGGGTTGTACACGTGCAGCTGCTCGGACAGGCCCGTGCCGCCGTAGGAGTCGGCGAGCACCCACGAGGTGGCGGGCCGGTCGGTCCCCGGCTGCAGCCGGAGGCCGCGCCCGGTGACCGTCTGTGCAAGCTCGGCGACGACCCGACCACCCCGGGCCTCGACGGCGAAGGAGAACTGCGCACGGCGTGACACCGCCGGACCGAGGTCGACCATGCGGGAGCTGAACGCCGGCACGATGACGCCCCGGAGCTTCGAGGGGATGCGGACGAACGTGTCGGTGGACACCCGGATGTCGACCGACGCGTCGGTCGGGAACGGGTTGAGCAGCCACACCTTCGCGCTGGCGTTGTTCTCGATGTCGGCCGACGGGAAGTACCACTGCGCCGACGCCTCGGTGCGGCAGTCCTGCTGGTCGGACCGCGTGCTCGACACGAGGCGGTGCGCCACCGTGACGTCACCGCCGGACAGCTCGACGGTGACGCCGCCGAGGCCGGCCCCGATGTCGGCCATGTCGACGACGTGCTGGGAGTGCGCTGGCACCGGCGTGTCCTGCGCCGACGTCTTGCCGGACTCGGTGCGATAGCCGGTGATGCGGGCGCGCACCGAGCGGCCGGGGTTCGTGATGATGATCTGGTGGTCGAGGACGTCGGTGGTGCCGTCGGGCGCCGCCGGGCAGTACCAGGTGGTGGCCGTCGCGTCGCGGTCGACGACGACCCCGACCGCGGGCGACGGCGTGACCTCCGGCTCGGCGTGGGGGTGGTCGAGCTGGAACAGGCCGACCACGAGCGCGGCCACGGCGACGAGCACGGCGAGGCGACCGGCCATCAGGCGTTGCTCCGTTCGCTGCGGGAGTGCGCAAGGCGCACCCGGAACTCGTGGACCCGACGCCGTCGCGTCCACGGCAGGCTCACCAGCACGAGCAGCTGGAGGACGTGGGCGAGGATCTGCCACGCGGGCGTGGAGTACTCGAGCGTCGCATCGCCGCCGGCGCCGGTGCGGAACTGCGAGGCCCAGCCGAACACCGGCCGCGCCTGCTGATCCCGGCCGTCGACCGACAGGGTCCAGTTCGCGTCACGGGTGGAGAGGTCGACGAGCGCCTCGTCGTTCGGCAGCTTGCCGCGGTACGCGGTGGGGGGACGGCCGGTGACCGACCACGCCGACACGGTGGGCGGATCGGCGACCAGGGCGTCCGCTCCCCCGGGCTTCGCCCAGGTGGCGGCGGTGCCCGGATCGGCGGTGAACCGGATCGGCAGCCGCGCCAGGTTCTCGTACACCTCAATGCCGGGCGCCACCTCGATGCGGGCGAGGTCGAGCTGCTGGTTGAGGCGGTCCTCGAGCTCGGGGTCGATCGAGTAGAGCGTGCGGCCGTACGGGAGCGGCGCGAGGCGCTGCTGCACCACGACGTAGCGGACGCCGAACGGCGCCAGCGACGCGCCGAGCCGCCCGGTGCCGCCGACGGTGGCGTCGTTCAGCAGCGCCCGCAGCGACCGCTCGCCGGCGCCCATCTCGGGCGGGAACAGCGAGGACACGCCCGGGCCGACGCCGTCGGTGAGCGCGAACTTCATGCCGTCGCGGAGCGCCCATCCGGACAGCGACATGGCCTCGGCGTCGCCGACCCACAACGTCCGCTCGTTGGCCACCGACGAGCGGGGCGTGATCGGGCGGAGCGCGGTCGCCGTGTCGCTCACCGGCGCCAACCACCGACCGTCGAGGAAGTCCAGCACCAGCGGGACCGACGAGACGACCACCGACAGCACGGCGAGGAGCGACAGGAGCTGGCGCCAGCCGAACGCCCCCCCGACCACGTCGGACCGGAACGCCTCCACGCCGAGCGCGAGCGAGAGCACCACGCCGACGCCGGCGAGCGACAGCAGCACCTCGGGCGCCGGCAGCGACACTCCCGGGGCCAGGCGGCCGGCCAGCACGATCGCCGTGAACGACGTGAGGATGAGCACGGCCGCGAGGGTCGCCCATCGGAACCGCTGCTGCGACGAGATCATCAGCGCCACGACCGACGCCACCATCAGCCCGATCGTGACCAGCCCACCGTGGGAGCCGGAGTCGAACAGCACGGCACGGGACAGCGCGAGCGGCGCACGCCGGCTCGGATCGCTCCCGGAGAGGATCGCCCACCGGTTGGAGGACGCCAGCACCGACACCGCCCACGGCAGGTGCAGCAGGAAGGACACTCCGAGTCCGCCGGCCGTGACCGTGATCGCCCGCATCGGACGACCGTCGCGGGCCGTGGCGGTGAGCGTGGCGACGACGAGGGCGCAGATGACCACGGCGACCAGCAGCACGACGGGAGCCACGGTGGCGGCGGCCGCCAGCACGATGCCGAGACCGACGATCTGGCGCTGCGTCGAGCCGGGTGCCGGCTCGGCCGTGTCGAACGGCGCCCATGCACCGGCACGGGCGACCCGACCGAGGATGGCGGGGCACGCCGCATAGACCACGAGCGCCTGCCAGCGACCCTCGGCGATCGCGTTGTACGGCACCGGGTTGACGAGGTACGCGAGCAGCGCCGCCGACCGGGCGCCGGTGGAGGCGCAGCCCCGCAGCAGACGCCACGACGCCACGGCGCCGAGCGGCAACGGCGCCAGGATGAGCACGGTCCGGGCGAACCCGGCCGAGCCGAACGTGAGCCAGGTGGCGACGGCGCCCACGACGTTGATCGTGGGCGCTCCGCCCGACGACCCGAGACCGACACTCCGCCAGCCCGACCACCACTCCGAGAACAGCCTCGATGCCGACCCGAGCGGCGCGAAGTCGCGCACGACCGGCACGCCGCTGCCGATGAGTGAACGCGAACCGACCGCGAGCACGACGGCGACCACGAGGAACGCGACGACCCCGACCAGGCTCTCCGCCGGATCCTCGCCCGAGCCGGGAAGCCCGCGCGCCGCCCTCGCCAGCGTCGCCGACACCGTGCGGCTGCCCGAGGTGTGCCGGCGGACGAAGCTGATGAATCGCACGCTGCCCTTGATCTGCAGCCGCCGGATCTCCTCGTCGGGCGTGCGACGCGACCGCTTCACCCGCCCGCGCAGCCGCAGCGTGCGCGGCAGGTGCGCCACGTTCCAGGCGAACGCCGACACGACGTCGCCGGCGACGGCGGCGTGGCCCCGCACCAACGCCCCGATCATGTCCACGAACGCCAGGAGCATGGCCTGCGGAGCGATGCGCAGCAGCTGCATCGGGCTGTAGCAGACCATCATGATGCGGGCCTGGTGGCGGAGGGCGAGGCGGTGCGCCCGCCCCGTCGGGTCGCCGAGCTCGGAGCGCTCGCGGTGGCGCACGACCGCCGCCGGCATGACCACCGTGCGGGCGCCGGCGACACGGGCCCGCCAGCACAGGTCGAGGTCCTCCCCGGAGCCGTCGATGTCGGTGGAGAACCCGCCGAGGTCGGCGAAGAGGTCGCAGCGCACCAGCATCGCGGCGCTCGACACGACGAACGCCTCGCGCACCGCGTCGTGCTGCGCCTGGTCGAGCTCGTTCAGCTCGGCGATGGGCCACGAGAAGCCGAACTTGTCGACGGAGCCGCCGACGCTGCGGAGGTGCTCGGGGTCGTCCCAGTCGACGAGCTTGGCGCCGACGATGCCGGCGTTCGAACGGAACGCCTCCTCCACCATCGCCTGCACCGCGCCGGCGCGGAGATCGATGTCGTCGTGGCAGAACAGGTAGAACTGCGCGCCCTCGATGGTGCCCAGCGCGGCGTTGGCGGTCTCGGCGAACGTGGCGCCGTCGAGCCGCTTCACGAAGGCGTTCGGCAGCACCCCAGCGACCCGCTCGGTGGGGTCGACGAGCGAGCCGGCGTCGACGACCAGCACCGTGAGGTTTGCGTACTCCTGCGCGGCCAGCGACTCGAGCATCGGTTCGAGCCAGGGACCGGGATTGCGGGTCGACACGACGGCGACGACGGCCGGCACGCCGACGCCGACCATGGCGGGAACCGAGTCGGGAGCGACGTCGTAGCCCTCGACGAACGGAGTGGAATCCGGTGTCCAGTCGTCCGGATCCTCGACCGGATCGGGCGCCGAGGCCCGGCCGCCAGGGACGGTGTCGGCGGAGGTGCGGCGGCGGGAAGGCATGGAGACGTGGGGGCGCACGCGATCGGTACGGCGACCTCGCATAGTAGTTCACCATCCCCCGGACGATTCGAGAGGGCAGGGGCCATAGACTGACCCGCAGTATGTGCCGAGGTCCCTCCCCGCAACGATCGGCGCGCCCGTGATCGCGCTCGTCACGGGCGCCACGGGCTTCGTCGGCCCCCATCTGGTCGAGCACCTCGAGGCCTGCGGCGACGAGGTCGCGGCCACCGACCGGTCCACCGGCCTCGACATCGGCGATGTGGCCGAGCTCCGTCGACATTTCGGCGAGGTGCGCCCCGAGATCGTGTACCACCTGGCCGGCGACAGCGACGTCGGCGGTTCGTGGGACCACCCGCTCAGCACCTTCCGCTCGAACGCCGAGGGGACCCTCAACGTGCTCGACGCGGCCCGTTCGGCCGGCGTGCGGCGCGTCGTGGCCATCGGGAGCGCCGACGTGTACGGCAAGGTCGTCGAGTCCGAGCTCCCGCTCACCGAGCGGTCCGAGCTCCGGCCCACCAGCCCCTACGCCGCCTCGAAGGTGGCCGCCGACTACCTCGCCCTGCAGGCGTGGCTCGGCTACGGGCTGGAGGTGATCCGCGTCCGTGCCTTCAACCATCTCGGCCCCGGCCAGAGCGAGCGCTTCGTCGCCCCTGCCATCGCCGCCCGCATCGCCCGCAACGAGGCCGACGGCAGCGACGTCGTCCCCGTCGGCAACCTCGACCCCCGCCGCGACCTCACCGACGTCCGCGACGTCGTCCGGGCGTACCGCCTCCTGGCCGAACGGGGCACGGCCGGCGAGGTGTACAACGTGTGCTCCGGCGAGGCGATCCGCATCGGCGACCTCGCCGAGCGGCTCGTCGCGCTGGCCGAGCGGCCCATGCAGCTCGTGCCGGATCCCGACCTCCAGCGCCCCGTCGACATCCCTGTGCTGTGCGGCGACAACACCAAGCTGCGCGACGCCACCGGCTGGGCGCCGGTGTACGACATCGCCCGAACGCTCGCCGACCTCATGGCCGACTGCCGGGCACGCGTGGCAACACGGCGCTGACGAGTAAAGTCCAGGCGCTGTTTACCCCGATCCGAACGAGCCGGAGCCCACACCCATGACCAGACGCGCCCTCATCACCGGCATCACCGGCCAGGACGGGTCCTATCTCGCCGAGTTCCTCCTCGATCAGGGGTACGAGATCTTCGGGATGGTGCGTCGTTCGTCGACGGTGACGTTCGAGCGCATCGCCCACCTGCAGGACCGCATCACGATGGTGTACGCCGACCTGCTCGACCAGGCGTCGATGATCGAGGTGCTGCGGGCCCACGAGCCCGACGAGGTCTACAACCTCGCCGCGCAGTCCTTCGTGCCCACGTCGTTCTCCCAGCCGGTGCTCACCGGCGAGGTCACGGCCCTCGGCGTCACCCGCATCCTCGACGCGATCCGCCTCGTGAACCCGGAGATCCGCTTCTACCAGGCGTCCTCGTCGGAGATGTTCGGCAAGGTCGTCGAGGTGCCGCAGCGCGAGTCGACGCCGTTCTATCCCCGCAGCCCGTACGGCGTCGCCAAGCTGTACGGCCACTGGATCACCATCAACTACCGCGAGTCGTACGACCTGCACGCCAGCTCCGGCATCCTCTTCAACCACGAGTCGCCCCGCCGCGGCCTCGAGTTCGTCACACGCAAGATCAGTTACGGCGTCGCCCGCATCAAGCTCGGCCAGCAGCAGGAGCTGCGTCTCGGCAACCTCGAGGCCCAGCGCGACTGGGGCTTCGCCGGCGACTACGTGAAGGCCATGTGGGCGATGCTGCAGCAGGACCACCCCGACGACTACGTGGTCTCCACCGGCGAGACGCACAGCGTGCGCGAGTTCTGCGAGATCGCGTTCGACCAGGTGGGCCTCGACTGGAACGACTTCGTCGTGGTCGACGAGGCGTTCTTCCGCCCCGCCGAGGTCGACCTGCTCATCGGCGACCCCACCAAGGCGAAGAAGGTCCTCGACTGGGAGGCCGAGACCAGCTTCGACCAGCTCGTCCGCATGATGGTCGACGCCGACCTCGACTTCCTGCAGGGCAAGCTCCGCGGCATCTCATGATCCTCACGCTCGCCGGCGGGGTGGGCGCCGCGAGGATGCTGCGCGGCCTCCTGGCCGCATTCCCCGACGAACAGCACGTCGCCGTGGTCAACACTGCGGACGACGAGGTGCTGCACGGCCTGGCCATCTCGCCCGATCTCGACACCGTGCTCTACACGCTCGCCGGGGCCAACGACGACGTGCGCGGCTGGGGTCTGCAGGGCGAGACGTGGCAGGCGATGGAGTCGCTGCGCCGCTACTCGACGGCGGCGGGCCGGCCCGACATCGGTTGGTTCAACCTGGGCGACCGCGACCTCGGCACCCACCTCTACCGCACCACGCGCCTTCATGAGGGTGCGACGCTCACCGAGGTCACCGCCGAGCTCGTCGCCGGGTGGGAGCTGCCCGTGACCCTGCTGCCGGTCACCGACGACCCGCTGGCCACGCACCTCACCACCGTCGACGGCGAGCTGACGTTCCAGGAGTACTTCGTGCGCCATCAGCACGGTGTCGCCGTCACGGGTGTGCGGTTCGCGGGCGCCGAGGCCGCCCGCCCCGGCCCCGAGGTGCCGGCATCGATCGCCGCCGCGGAGACCATCGTGCTCGCTCCGTCCAATCCGATCGTGTCGATCGGCCCGCTGCTTGCGGTGCCAGGCGTCCGCGACGCCGTCGCCGCTCGCCGGGACCACGTGGTGGCGGTCTCGCCCATCATCGGTGGGAAGGCGCTCAAGGGGCCTGCCGACCGGCTGCTCGCCGAGCTCGGCCACGAGTCGTCGGCGCTGGGCGTCGCCCGCATCTACCGCGAGCTGGCGGGCGCCATGGTGATCGACGAGGAGGATGCAGCGCTCGCGCCGGAGATCGAGGCGCTCGGCATGCGGTGCGTGGTCGCACCCACCATCATGCGCGACGCCGACACCTCCGCCGCGCTGGCGCGCATGGCGCTGGCGGCCGTCGCGTGAGCCGCCTCGAGATCGTCGCAGTCGAGGGCATCGGCGAGATCGGCCGCGCCGCCGACGTCGCCACGATCATCTGCGACGCCGCCGCCGCCCAGGGCACCCCGCTCGCCGACGGCGACATCGTCGTCGTGACGCAGAAGATCGTGTCGAAGGCCGAAGGCGCCATGATCGAGGTCGACCCGTCGGACCCGCTCAGCCACAAGCCGATCGTCGAGCGCGAGTCCGTGCGCATCCTGCGTCGCCGCGGCGAGCTCATCATCAGCGAGACGAAGCACGGGTTCATCTGCGCGAACGCCGGCATCGACCTCAGCAACGTCGATCGGGGCTGGGCGGCGCTGCTGCCCGACGATCCCGACCGCTCGGCCCGCCGCATCCGCGACGGCATCCGCGGCAAGGGCGGCGTGAGCGTCGGCGTCATCGTCTCGGACACGTTCGGTCGACCCTGGCGCCGCGGTGTCACCGACGTCGCCATCGGCGCCGCCGGCATCGTGCCGGTGCTCGACCTGCGCGGTACGCAGGACTCCTACGGACGCGAGCTGATGGTCACCGAGGTGTGCATCGTCGACGAGCTCGCCGGCGCAGCGGAGCTCGTCATGGGCAAGGCCACGGGCGTGCCCGTGGCGATCGTGCGGGGCGTCGACCCCCGGTGGCTCACCGGCACCCGCGCCGGTGTGCTCGACGAGGTGGTGCGCTCCCCCGCCGACGACCTCTTCCGCTGACCCACCCCCGTTTTGTGCCCCGGATCGACCGGCTACCCGGTAGATCCGGGGTACAAAACGAGGATTCGCGGGGCGAACCTCGGCGAAGCGACCGAGCCATGAGGTCAGGTCAGGTCAGGTCAGGTCAGGTCAGCGTGCCGCCGTCGCAGCGGAGGACGGAGCCGCACATGTGGGCGCCGTCCTCGGAGGCCACGAAGGCGATGACCGAGGCCACGTAGGACGCCGGACGGGAGCGGTCGAAGGCCATGATGCGGTGCAGCAGGCTCTTGTCGGCGCCCTCGGGGAAGAAGAACTGCTCCTGGATCGGCGTCTCGATGGAGCCGGGAGCGACCACGTTGGTGCGCACGCCGCGGCGACCGAACTCGATGGCCAACCCTTCGGAGAAGGCGAGGATGCCGCCCTTCGACGCCGAGTACGCCGACGTCCACGGATGCCCGGCGAGCGCGGCGGTCGACGCCGTGTTCACGATGTTCCCGCCGGTCTCGAGCAGGTGCGGCATCGCCGCCTGGCACATGAGGAACGTGCCGGTGAGGTTGACCGCCAGCACCTGGTTCCACTCGTCCAGCGTCGTGTCGGCAAGGTTGTTGAAGCGCAGGATGCCGGCGATGTTGCAGAGCACGTCGATGCGGCCGGCCCCGGTGACCGCCGCGTCGATCATCTCGGCCACGCTCGCCGGATCGGCGACGTTGCCCACCGTGGTGGAGATCGAGCCGCCGTCGGCAGAGATGATGTGCGCCGTCTCCGCGAGGCCGTCGGCGTCGACGTCGGTGGCAACGATGGTGGCGCCCTCGGCCGCCAACCGCTCGGCGGTCGCCCGGCCGATGCCCGACGCCGCCCCGGTGATCAGCGCGACCTTGTCGGTGAACCGCTGCCCGTCGAACGCCTTCATGCCAGCCCCTCGACGACGCGGGTCCAGTCGATGACGGCCCGGGTGCCGGTGTCGAGGTCGGTCCACGACTCCCACCCGAGGTGGAGCTTCGCCCGTGCCGCGCTGAGGGCGATGCGGTTGAGCTCCCCGGTGCGGGCCGGCGCGTACACAGCCGGCTCCGTGACGCCCGCCGCCGCGGCCATCGAGGTGTAGAGGTCGTTCACCGACTCCTCACGGCCGGTGCCGATGTTGAAGAGGAGGCCTCCGCCGCGGGTGGCGGCACGCACGAACGCGTCGACCACGTCGTCGACGAACACGAAGTCGCGGGTCTGCTCGCCGTCGCCGAAGATCGTGCACGGCTCACCCTTGAGCAGGCGACCGGCGAAGATCGACACCACGCCGGCCTCGCCGTGCGGGTCCTGACGGGGCCCGTACACGTTGGCCAACGCCAGCGACGTGAACTCCAGGTCGTGCAGCTCCCGGTAGGCCAGCAGGTAGTCGGTGAAGACGCGCTTCGTGATGCCGTACGGCGACTGCGGGCGCAGCGGGTGGCTCTCGTCGACCGGCAGCGCGTCCGGCGAGGGCTCGCCGTAGATGGTGCCACCGCTCGACGCGAACACGATCTTCTGCGCCTCGGCCTTGCGGGTGCCCTCGAGCACGTTCAGCGCGCCGATGACGTTGATC
Organism: Acidimicrobiales bacterium; assembly: GCA_046331245.1. Classification (GTDB taxonomy): domain Bacteria; phylum Actinomycetota; class Acidimicrobiia; order Acidimicrobiales; family Microtrichaceae; genus SSF14. The sequence goes on from JAXLRH010000002.1 coordinate 342,966, forward strand.
GAGGCGTCGAGCACCGGATCGCTCACCGAGACACGCACGTCGGCCTGTGCGGCGAGGTGGAACACGACGTCGGGCGAGCGGCGCTGGATGAGCTCCACCACCTCCGGCTCGCGGATGTCGATCTGGTGGAAGGTCAGGTCGTGGTCACGGTTGGCGCGGGCCTCGGCCAGGTTGGCGAGCTTGCCCGCCGACAGGTTGTCGATGACGTCGACGGCGTGGCCCTCGGCGAGGAGCCGGTCGACGAGGGTGGAGCCGATGAACCCGGCCCCTCCGGTGACGAGTGCGCGCATCTCAGTTCCTTCCGATCAGAGCCATGTGGAGGCGTCCGGTGCGGTGCCGGCGACGAGCGCATCGCCGTCCGCGAGGGTGACGGTGTGCCCGACGACGCTGCCGTCGGTGACCTTGCAGCCGGCGCCGACGACGGCGGACCGACCGATGATCGAGCCGCAGACCTCCGCGCCGGCGCCGATGCGGGCGCCCGACATCACGATCGAGTCGTCGACGGTCGCGCCGGCGCCGATCTCGGCGCCCGCACCCACGACGGAGCGGGTGACGCTCGCATCCGCGGCCACGACGGCCGACGGCGACACCGCCGGCTCGCTGGCGCGGGTGCCGTCGATGAGGTCGAGGTTGGCCTCGAGGTACGCGGCGGGCGTGCCAGCGTCGATCCAGTAGTCCGACGTCGACACCGCGAAGAGCACGCCGTCGGCGACGAGCGCCGGAAACGTCTCGCGTTCGACCGACACCTTGCGACCGTCGGCGATGCGAGCGATGACCGACGGCTCCATCACATAGGTGCCGGCGTTGATCAGGTTGGAGGGCTCGGTGCCCGGCGCCGGCTTCTCGACGAACTCCAGCACGCGGTTCGACTCGTCGGTCGCGACCACGCCGAAGCGCGACGGGTCGTCGACGCCGATGAGGTGGAGCGTCGCCTCGCCGCCGAACCCGCGGTGCTGCTCGACGAGCCAGGCGTAGTCCAGGTCGGTGAGCACGTCGCCGTTGACGACGAGGAAGGTGTCGTCCACCCCCGCGTCGAGCGCGGCGAAGCGGATGGCGCCGGCGGTGTCGAGTGGCTCGGGCTCGATCGCGTAGTGCAGCGCGACCCCGGCGCAGGTGCCGTCGGGGAACGCCTCGACGAAGCGGTCGGGCCGGAAGCCGAGCGAGACGATGGCCTCGTCGACGCCGCACGCGCCGAGGCGGGCGATGACCCGCTCGAACATCGTGACGTCGCCGATCGGCAACATCTGCTTGGGCGTGTCGAGCGTGAGGGGGCGGAGCCGGGTGCCGAACCCACCGACCAGGACGACGGCGCGCACCCCTAGCCCTTGGTGGTCGTGGTCGCCGCGGGAGCGGTGGTGGTCGCGCCCGGGGCGGTCGTGGTGGCCGCGGGAGCGGTCGTCGTCGCCGCCGGGGCGGTCGTGGTGGCGCCCGGCGTCGTGGTGGTGGGGACCGCGGTGGTGGCCGGCACCGAGCCTTCGGGATCGTCGAGGTTGCCGATCGAGCCGGGGAGGTCGATGGTCTTGGTCGACGCCGGCACGAGGGCGAGCGCGTAGGCGCCCTTGTCCTGCTCGATGCGCACCGAGCCGAAGTCGCTCGTGATCACCTCGGGCTTGGTCTTGTTCGAGGCCTGCGGCGGCCAGATGAACAGCTTGATCTCGGTCTTGGTCGTCTTGTGCTTGCCGGCGCCGCACGCGTCGCCGGCCTTGTAGGTGGTGCCGTCGGCCATCTTCACCGAGGTGTCGGTGACCTTCATGTCCATCGCGTCGAAGAACTTGCCGAGCGTCGCGTTGTCGCCGGCCGTCTTGTCCGACAGCGGGAACACGCTGATGAGGCCGTTGCCCTGCGTCATGATGTCGGACTCGTTCTTGGGGGCCGGCGGGTTGGCCAGGTACTCGTCGCAGTCGTACAGGCCGTAGGCCTCGTACCACTTGTCCTGGTTGGCGCGCGGCTTGCTGCCGTCGCCGTTGATCCGGGCGTCGCGGGCCAGGAACACCAGTACGAGGCCGACGATGATGATGCCTGCGACGGCTGCCGGGAACCCCATCGGACGACGCTGCCCGACACGGCGCGTCACCCCCGATTGTTGGACTCGCTGGATCTTCTTGGACGATGAAGCCGTTGCCATAGCGGGGACTACGGTAGCCGCTGCACCCGGCGCGTCCGCCACCCGGCGGCTCGCCGCCGACGGAGTCCGGCGGTCAGCTCCCGCGGAGCTCGGTGAACAGCGCCTCGTACGACTCGGCAACCGCCGCCGGCGATGCCCACGACTCCACCCAACGCCGACCGTTGGCGCCCATCTCGCGGCGACGGGCCTCGTCGTCGAGCATCGGTTCGAGCGCGGCGCAGAACGCGTCGAGGTCCTCCGGCGGCACCGACACCCCGGCGTCGGCCGCCGACAGCGACCGCTCCACCTCGGTGTCCGCGTCGACCGAGGCGAGGCAGGCGCGCCCGGCGGCAAGGATCGAGTACATCTTCGACGGCACGCTCGAACGGGCGAGCCCCCGGCGCAGCAGGATCGTGTGGATGTCGCCCGACGCCAGCACCTCGGGCAGGCGTTCCTTGGGCTGCAGGCCGACGAACGTGAGGTTGTCGAGGCCCTCGCCCTCGGCGACCGCGGCGGCCAGCCCCGACCCGGAGCCGTTGATCACGAAGGCCACGTCGTCGCGACCTGCGAAGCGACGTGCAGCGCCGACCATGAGCTCCACGGACTGCGAGTAGCCGATGTTCCCGGCGTACATGACCACCGTGCGGTCGCCGAGGCCGAGCTCTCGGCGGTAGGCGGTGTCGCGGTCGGCGGGCTGGATGCGCTCGGTGTCGACGAAGTTCGGGATGACGCGGATCCGCTCCGGGCGGTGGCCCTCGATCTTCGCCGCCAGGTTGTCGGCCAGGTCGGAGCTGAGCACGGTGACGGCGTCGGAGCGGAGGTACAGGAACCGCTCCAGCCACTTGGCGGCGGCGATCACCTTGGGGTTGGAGATGGCCCCCACCTCGATGGCGACGTCGGGGAACACGTCCTGGATGTTGAACACCATCGGCACTCGCCAGCGCCGGGCAGCGAGCCACCCGGCGATGCCGAGGATCAACGGCGGCGACATCACGAGGATCGCGTCGGGGCGGGAGCGGCGGATCACCGACACGAGCGTGGCGACCCCGGTGAAGCCGCCGAACGCGAGGGCGCGGGCGGGGATGTTCGACTTGTCCGTCGGGAACGGGTGGAGGCGAGTGATCGAGCCCCACTCCGTCGTCTCCGTCTGCACGAGCGAGTGCTTCCAGCCGTCGTCGATGCGGTGATGGCGGTACCACGGGAGGGCCGTGACGATGTCGAGGCGGTGCCCGCGCTCGGCGAGCGCCGTGGCGATCGACGTCATCACCTCGCCGGTGGGGGCGACGTCGGGCGCGTAGTGGGGGCAGATGACGAGCAGGTTCACGGAAGTCTCTCGGAGGGGTTCGCGGTGGTGTGACCGGCGGGGAGGCCACGGAGCGCACGCGACCAGACGTCGACCAGCGCCGTCCCGGTGCGTTCGGGCGTGCACGATGCTGTGACGGCGACGCCCGCCGCCACAAGTCGGGAGCGCACCGCGTCGTCCGTGGCGGCGGTGTGGAGGGCGTCGGCCCAGCCGGCGACGTCGTCGGGCGGGACGACCAGCGCGGCGCCGTCCGCCACCTCCGGCAGCGAGCCGGCGTCGGCCACGACGAGCGGCCGCCCGGCGACCACCGCCTCGAGCGCCGGGAGCCCGAACCCCTCGTAGCGTGACGGGACGGCGACGAGACGCGCGCCGGCCGTGAGCGCCGCGAGGTCGGAGCGGTCGACGCGACCGAGCACGTGCACCCGCCCGGACAGGTCGGGCCGGGCCGCCCGGCGACGTACCTCGTCGTCGCACGGGCCGGGACCGCCGGTGAGCACGAGGTCGAGCTCCGGCAGTCGGGACATCGCGTCGAGGAGGACGGCGTGGTTCTTGTGGACGTACGCGATCGCGGGATAGAGCACGAACGGCCGCTCGAGACCGTAGCGGGACCGAACCGCGTCGACGTCGGCGGGTGACGGTGCCGGCATCGCGGGCGCCGCCCACGGGACGACCGTGACGCGGTCGGGCGACACCCCCGTGTGGGCGACGACGCGCGACTTCACGAACGCCGACGGCACGGCGACCGCCAGCGCCCGATGCACCGAACGGCCGATCATGCGGCCGAGGTAGAGCCGCTTCGCCAACGAGAAGTTGGCCGGCAAGTCGAGCGGTTGCGTGTCGTGCACGGCAAGGGTCGCCGGCACCTTCACCCCCGGGGGCACGACCCCACCGGCGTGGTGCATCAGGTCGAGGCCCGCCGCCGCGGCGGTGCGGGCGAGCGCGGTGTTCTCGGCCAGCACCCGTCGCACCTTGTTGGCGCCGTCGACGGCGACCTCGTGGAACTCGAACCGGCCAACGAGCCCGGGATGGGCGTCGCGCAACGCGGGCAGTCCGAACAGCACGATCTCGATGCCGGCCGCGGCGACCACGTCACCGGCCGCCGCGACCGCGACGGTGGTCGCCTCCTCGCTGCCCCCGACGACGCCGGGCACGAGCCAGGCGAGGTTGACGCCGACGCGCCGCGCCGTCACGAGGCGAGCTCGCGGTAGATCCCGGCCATCTGCGACGCGCAGCGCGACCAGGAGAACTCCTTCGACCGCTCCAGCGCCGCGTCGCCGAGCGCCTCGCGCCGCGATCCGTCGGCGAGCAGTGCCCGCAGCTCGTCGGCCCAGTCGTCGACCGCCGTCGGTTCGATGGCGACGCCGCCCGGGCCCACGACCTCCGCGACGGCGGTGCCGGCGCCGGCGAGCACCGGCGTCGACTGGGCCATCGCCTCGAGCGCCGGCAGCCCGAACCCCTCGCGGAGGCTGGGAAAGCAGAAGACCTCGGCCTCGGCATAGAGGGCGGCGAGGTCGTCGGAGGGCACGAACCCGAGCTGGCGCACCTTGCTGCCCACGCCGTCGATGTGGCCCTCCAGCTGCTCATGCCAGCCGACGGGCCCGACGAGCACGAGGTCGGCCTCGGTCGGTTGGATGCGGGCGAAGGCGTCGAGCAGGGTCGGCAGGTTCTTGCGCGGCTCGATCGTGCCCACCCAGAGCACGTACGGACGCGTGAGCCGGTAGCGATCGCGCACCCGGCGGCGATCGTCGGCGGTCACCTCCGGAGCGGTCGCGCCCCACGGCACGAGACGGAGGCGGGCGGCGTCGAACCCGGCGGCGACGCAGTCGTCCAGGGTGTCCTGGCTCGGACAGCACACCACGTCGGCGTGGCGGCGGGCGCGCTCGATGCCGTCGGTCATGATGCGGACGCCACGGGACGTGAACTGCTCGGGTGCGCTCAGCGGGAAGAGGTCGTGCACCGTCACGACCAGCGGCGTGGCCGCCGTCGGCGGCACGGTGACGGTGGTGCGTGCACGACGTCGAGCCGCGCACCGCCCACGTCGGCGGAAGCAGCCGAGCTGTGGTGCCAGACGTCGTAGATCAGCTGGTAGGGCGCCGGCCTTCCACGGGATCGGCGGCGTCCACGGGGCCGCTGGCACTCCGCCGAGCAGGGCGCGATGCGCCCATGAGCTCGATGTCGGGCTCGCCGCCATCGCCTCGGCGAGCGCCAGCACCGACGACGCCGTGCCGCCCGGCACGTGGTGCCAGCACCGCATCAGCGTGTACGCCACCCGGACCCGCTCTCCCATGGCGGGCAGTCTGACACGACAGCCCCGTGACCCGGGTGGGAGTGGACCCTGCGGCTAGCGGTGGCCTCGATGAGTGACTTCTGGGCCGCCAAGAACGTGCTGATCACCGGCGGCAACGGCTTCCTGGGCAGCGCCGTCCACGCCGCGCTGACCCGGCACGGAGCCACCCACATCGTCTGCCCGTCGAGCAGCGAGTTCGATCTCCGCCGCCCCGACGAGGTCGACAAGATGATCGACTCGCTGTCACCGGACGTGGTCATCCACCTCGCGGCGAAGGTCGGGGGCATCGGCGCCAACATGGAGCGCCCGGCCGACCTCTACCTCGACAACCTGCTGATGGGCACCTACGTCATCGACGCGGCCCGCCGGCTCGAGGTGCCGAAGACGGTCGTCATCGGCACGATCTGCTCGTACCCGAAGTTCACCCCGGTGCCGTTCAGCGAGGACTCCCTCTGGACCGGGTATCCCGAGGAGACCAACGCCCCCTACGGCGTCGCGAAGTTGGTGCAGCTGGTGCAGCTGCAGGCCAACCGGGCGCAGTACGGGCAGTCCGGCATCTACCTGATGCCCACGAACCTCTACGGGCCGGGCGACAAGTTCAACCCGGCCGTGAGCCACGTCATCCCGGCGCTCATCAAGAAGTGCGTCGACGCCAAGGAGTCAGGCGCCGGCTACATCGACGTGTGGGGCACCGGCTCGGCGAGCCGCGAGTTCCTGTTCGTCGACGACGCCGCCGAGGGCATCGCGCTCGCGACCGAGCACTACGACGGCATCGACCCCGTCAACCTCGGCACCGACGAGGAGCGCCCGATCCGCGAGCTCGTACCGCTCATCGCCGATCTCGTCGGCTTCGACGGCGAGATCCGCTGGGATCCGTCCAAGCCCGACGGCCAGCCGCGTCGAGGCGTCGACACGTCACGCGCCGCCGAGCTGTTCGGCTTCCGTGCGGCCATCGGGTTCGAGGACGGCCTGCGCCGCACCGTCGACTGGTACCTGGCCCACCGCGACGAGGCCGAGGCCCGCACGAGCTGAACCAGGTCGTCAGCCGAGGAGCGAAGCCAGAGTAGGACGAGGAACGAGGCCGAACCTCGGCGCAGCGACCGAGGCCATCAGCCGAGGACGGCCTGGCGGAAGAACTCGATCGTCGGAGCGAGACCCTCGCGGAGCGACGTCGTGGGCGCCCATCCCAGCTGCTCGTTCGCGATCGTCGTGTCGGGGCGCCGCTGCGTGGGATCGTCCTGCGGCAGCGGCTCGAACGACAGCTTCGACGACGAGCCGGTGAGCTCGAGCACGAGCTCGGCGAGCTCGAGCATCGTGAACTCGTCGGGGTTGCCGAGGTTGACCGGGCCGGCGAGCCCGCTGTCGAGCAGTGCGACGGTGCCGGCGACGATGTCGGTGACGTAGCCGAAGCTGCGGGTCTGGCTGCCGTCGCCGTACACGGTGAGGGGCCGGCCGAGCAGGGCCTGCACGATGAAGTTCGACACGACGCGGCCGTCCTCGGGCCGCATGCGCGGGCCGTAGGTGTTGAAGTAGCGCACGATCGACGTGTCGACCCCGAGCGACCGACGGTAGGACGCCGTGACGGCCTCGGCGAAGCGCTTCGCCTCGTCGTACACGCTGCGGGGACCATTCGGGTTGACGTTGCCCCAGTAGCTCTCGGGCTGGGGGTTCACCTGCGGCTCGCCGTAGATCTCGCTGGTCGAGGCGACCATGTAGCGGGCGCCCTTCGCCAGCGCGAGGTCGAGCGTGTTGAACGTGCCGTCGCTGCCGACGCGGAGCGTGGCGAGCGGATGGTAAAGGTAGTCCTTGGGCGACGCCGGGGACGCGAAGTGCATCACCGCGTCGACGTCGCCGTCGACGTCGAAGGGCTGCGACACGTCGTGGTGGACGAACTCGAACCCGTCGCGCTCACCGAGCAGCTCGACGTTCTCCTTCGAGCCCGTGATGAGGTTGTCGACGCACACGACCTCGTCGCCGCGACCCAGCAGCAGCTCGCTCAGGTGGAACCCGAGGAACCCTGCGCCTCCCGTCAGTACCACTCTCACCGTCGGCCCCGATTTCGTGACGCGAACCGCCGGTCCGGCGTCGCTCGAAAGGTGATCTCAACGCACGACGGGTGAAGAGTCAACATATGCCCGCTCCGTGCGACCCGTCGGGGTCAGCGTCGGCCGATTCCCTGGTACTCGAAGCCGGCCCGCTGGGCCCGCGAACGGTCGAGCAGGTTGCGGGTGTCGACGAGGCGGAGCTCGCTCATGTTCGCGGCGACCTCGTCGAGGTCGACCCACTTGAACTCGTCCCACTCGGTGAGGACCATCAGCAGCTCGGCGCCCTTGCAGGCGGACATCGCGTCGTCGGCGACGGTGATGCCCTCGATGTCCATGCGGATGGCCGGGTCGTAGGCCGTCACCTGAGCACCGAGGCCCTGCAGGCGCTTGATGACCTCGATCGCCGGCGACATGCGGGTGTCGTCGGTACGGGCCTTGAACGTGAGGCCCCATGCCGCGATCTGCTTGCCGGACACATCGCCGCCGACGGCGGCGATGACCTTGCGGACGACGCGCTCGAACTGCTCGTTGTTGACGTCGACGACGCCCTTGAGGAGTCGGAAGTCGTAGCCCGCCTCCTCGGCGATGTGGATGAGCGCGACCGTGTCCTTCGGGAAGCACGAGCCGCCCCAGCCGGGACCGGGCTTCAGGAACTCCTGGCCGATGCGGCGGTCGTACCCCATGCCGAGGACGACGTCGTTGACGTCGGCGCCGACGGCCTCGCACACGGCGGCGACCGCGTTCACGAAGCTGATCTTGGTGGCGAGGAACGCGTTCGACGCGTACTTGATCGTCTCGGCCGAGGCCGGGTCGGTGACCATGATCGGGGCGGTGAGCCCGATGTACAGGCCGGCCATGCGGATGGCGGCAGCCTGGTCGACCGAGCCGATGACGACGCGGTCGGGGTTCAGGAAGTCGTGCACCGCGGAGCCCTCACGGAGGAACTCGGGGTTGGACACGACCGACACGTCGCCGCGCTGCAGCGCCTGCTCGACGACGCGCGTCGAGCCGACGGGCACCGTCGACTTGTTGATGACGATGGCCTCGGGCTCCAGCGCCGGGCCGATCTCGCGTGCCGCCTGCTCGATGTACGAGAGGTCGGCCGAGCCGTCGTCGCCCTGCGGCGTCGGGACGCACAGGTAGACGAACTCGCGATCGGCGACCGCGTTGGCGGCACCCAGGACGAAGCGCAGGCGGCCGGCGCGCCGACCCTCCAGCACCAGGTTGTCGAGCCCGTCCTCGAGGATGGGGATCTCGCCGTTGTTCAGCGCATCGACCTTTGCAGCGTCGATGTCGGCGCACACCACGTCGTGGCCCATGTGGGCCAGACACGCACCGGTCGTGAGTCCCACGTACCCGGTACCGATCACAGCGATCCTGCTCGCCATATTCCCTCTACTTCCGAATGACGTTCGTGCAGTCACGCAGTGCTAGCCATCACACTGCGCAGCGGCCTTGGCATTGAGCGTCACGACACCGATTGCTGTGGTGGTCGTCACGTCGGGGTCAAGGCTAGAGGTAGTCGGCGCGGAAACGGCACTCGAAGTCGTGGTCGTGGAAGAACCCGGTTTTCCGGATGTGGCGGACGAGCCACCGGCGATCGTGGTGGTGGTCGTCGTGGGCGCCGCGCTGGTGGTCGTGGTGCCCTTGCCGGTGCTCCGCTGCGGGATCGTCGGCTGCGGAACCTGATCGATCGGCAGGGCCGAGTCGCGCACCTGCGGGGCGGTCGTGCCGGGGATCAGCTCGAGGCGGCGCCCGGGCAGCTCGGTGCTGAACTCGTAGACGACGTCGCCGTCGAGCCGGCTCGCGAGCAGGCGGGCGGCGTCGCCACCGCGCAATCCGAAGCGGATCACGGTCGGGCGGTTGGTGCCCTTGCCGGAACCGCTCTCGATCGAGGTGTCCTCGGTGCCGGCGTCGAAGCCGGCCTTGTCGAGCGCCTCGGCGAGCGCCGGCGATGCCGCCGACGACGGGGGCAGCCCGACGATGACGTCGCCGGCCAGCACCTCACCCGGGCCTCGGATGCCGCGGAAGACGTCGAGCAGGCCCTCGGCCTTGTCCCACACGACCTCCTGGTAGGACACCTTGCTCTTGCCCTTGCTCGACCCCGAGCTGACCGTCGGGATCTGGTCCGACTTGAGGTTCTGCACGGAGAACTCGCGGAAGGTCTGGATGAGGTCGACGATCTGGCCGCCGTCCATCCGGTCGTCGACCTTCACCGCCTTCAGGCCGGCGTTGACGAGGCCGAGCGCGGTGGTGGGGTTGCGGATGCCCTCGTTGATGGCGCGCTGCGCCGCCTGGCGGAGGAAGTCCTGCTGGCGGCTGATGCGACCGAGGTCGCCAGTGGGGTCGCTGAGCCACTTCGCACGCTTGTCGTACGTCGTGCCCGCCTGGTACTCGAAGTGGCGCGACCGGGCGTACGCGAGGGCCTGCGTGGGATCGATCACGATGCAGCCGGTCTGCGTGAGCAGGAGGCCGGTGTTGGGGTCGCGGACCGGGTGCTCGTTGTAGGTGGGCACGCCGCCGAGCACGTCGACGAGCTCGCGGAACCCGCCGAAGTCGACCTGCACGAAGTTGTCGATCGAGATGCCGAAGTTGTGCTTGATGGTGGAGATCAGCTGGTTGGAGCCGTCGTTGCCGCCGAAGGCCGCGTTGATCTTCGTCTTCGACCACGACGGTGCGACCGGCACCCAGGTGTCGCGCGGGATCGAGAGGAGCGACGCCTCCTTCGTCTGCGGGTCGACGCGGAGGATCATGATGACGTCGGCCAGGTGCTCGCCCTGCCCGCGACCCTTCTTCACCGGATCGTTCTTGGCGAGGCTGTCGGAGTTGTCGGTACCGACGAGCAGGATGTTGCGGGGCGCGTCGTCCTGTGGTTGCGTGCGCACCTCGGCGCCGATGTCGACCACCGGCAGCTCCGACGCCTTCTGCCGCAGCACGGCGAACAGGCCGGCGGCACCCAGGCACGCGACGACGAGCACCGCGTTGAAGAGGATGAGCAGGCGCTGGGGCCAGGACCGGTGGCCGCGCCGACGTCGTCTACTCACGGGCGGCGATCGTAGCAGCGGCCCCGACGGGCCAATCGGCAGCCGGTGCCACGGGTGCGCTGTCCTAAGGTCCGTGCCGTGCCCGCCCGGTCCGAGACGCCACCGATCGCCGTCGTCGGCGACCGCTTGTGCACCGAGCTGCTCGACGTCACGAGCGATCTCGCGGCGCTCGACTCCAGCGGCTTCTGGGCCGTGGTCATCCCCTACTCCGGCGCGCCGGTGTGCGCCCGGTTCGGCACCGTCCGCGCCGCCCGGCCGTGGACGGGCGAGCCGTGGCGCGGCCCCCGTTCCGACGCCTGGCGCTCGAGCCTCGACGAGGCAGCGTTCCGCGCCGGCGTCGACGCCATCCGCGAGTCGATCGCCGCCGGCGACGTGTACCAGGTGAACCTCACGCGTCGCCTGCGAGCGACGCTCGACGACCCCGCGCACCAGCGCATCGAGGCGCTCGGCGCCGCGCTCGCCGCCGGCAACCCGGCCCCGTTCAGCGCCGTCGTGTCACTCCCCGACCACGGCGTGTCGGTGGCGTCGGCGTCGCCGGAGCGCTTCCTCTCCCGGCACGGCGACATGGTGAGCTCGTCGCCCATCAAGGGCACGGCGGCGTCCCGCGACGGCTTCCTCGCGAAGGACCGCGCCGAGAACGTGATGATCGTCGACCTGGTGCGCAACGACCTCGGTCGCGTCTGCGACTGGGGCACGGTGACGGTGCCGGAGCTGCTCGCCACCGAGGAGCATCCCGGTCTCTTCCACCTCGTCTCGACGGTCACCGGCCGGCTGCGCACGGGCAACGGCTGGTCGGCGGCCATCGACGCCACCTTCCCTCCCGGGTCGGTCACCGGTGCGCCGAAGATCGCCGCGTGCTCCATCATCGACGAGCTCGAGACCGAGCCGCGAGGCGTGTACTGCGGCGCCATCGGCTGGGTCGACGCCGACCGCCGGCTCGGCGATCTCAACGTCGCCATCCGCACGTTCTGGATCGAGGAGAATGAGCTGAACTTCGGCACCGGTGGAGGCATCACATGGGACTCGACGCCCGACGGCGAATGGGCGGAGACGGAGCTGAAGGCCCGCCGCCTGCTGTCGCTGGCGTCGTCGGAGCCGTGACGGTCGCGTCGTGACGGTCACCTCATGAGCTCGATGGTGTGGGCGAACGGGCGCCTGGTCTCAGCCGACGACGCGCTCGTCCCCTACGACGACCACGGCATCACGGTGGGCGACGGCGTGTTCGAGACGGTGAAGCTCAGCGACGGCGTGCCCTTCGCCATCACCCGCCACCTGCACCGCCTGGCCCGCTCCGCCGAGGCCATGGCCATCACGATGCCGCCGCCCGAGGTGCTCACCGAGGTCGTCGAGGCGGTGTGCGGAGCCGCCACCACCGACGAGGGCTTCCTGCGCATCACGCTCACCGCCGGGCCCGGTCCGCTCGGCTCGAACCGTGGCGACCTGCGGCCCAACCTCATCGTCGCGATCCGTCCCGGCACCGTCAGGCTCGACCCCACCGACGTGCTGCTGGTCGACTGGCGACGCAACGAGCGGGGCGCGCTCGCCGGCATCAAGTCCACGTCGTACGGCGAGAACGTGATGGCGCTGGTGGCCGCCGACCGCGCCGGCGCCACCGAGGCCCTGTTCGCCAACACGGTCGACGAGCTCTGCGAGGGCACGGGCTCGAACGTGTTCGTGGGGTTCGGCGATCGGCTGCTCACGCCGCCGCTCGCGTCGGGGTGCCTCGCCGGCGTGACGCGTGAGCTCCTGCTGGAGGCCGGCATCGGCGAGGAGTCGACCATCCCGCTCGGCGACCTCGCCGGCGCCACCGAGATGTTCCTCACCTCCACCGGCCGCGAGGTGCAGCCCGTGCGCGCCGTCATCGACACGACCGGCACCGTCACGGAGCTGCCCTGGTGCAGCGGTCCGCTCACGGTCGCCGCCCGGCGCGCGTGGGTGGAGACGATCGCGCCCCGCTCCGACCCGTAGGAGCTGTCCGGCCAGGCGGTTCAGTCGGCCGAACGGTTCAGTCCGTCGGGCGCAGGTGGATGACGTCGCCGACGCTGACGTCGTGGGTCACGCCGTCGGCCTCGACCAGCAGGTGACCGCCGGGCGTGAGGCCGACGGCCACACCGACGAGGTCGCCGGCGGACCGCTCCACCCGAACCGTGCGACCGAGCGTCGCCGAGCGGGCGGCGACGGCGTCGCGGACGTCGCCGGGGGCGGCGAGACGGGCGTCGAGGTGGCGGAGCATCGCGATCACCAGGTCGGTCCGGTCGACCGGCGCGCCGACGAGGCCGCTCACGGAGGTGGCCGTGCCTGCGAGCTCGGGCGGGAGCTCGTCGGGCCAGTTCACGTTGATGCCGATGCCGGCGACCACCGCGTCGACGCGACCGTCGACGATCACCGACTCCGCGAGGATGCCGGCGAGCTTGCGGTCGTCCGGCGCCTCGGCCGTGCCCGCGACGAGGTCGTTCGGCCACTTGACGCCCACCCGCCGGCCAGTGACCTCCTCCACCGCCTCCGCCGCTGCCAGCCCGAGGGCGGTGGTGACGACGTGCGGATCGTCGATGGGCGCCACCGCCGATCGGGGCCGGACGAGCACCGAGCAGAGGATCGACGCGCCGGCGCCCGATTCCCATGCCCGCCCCAGACGACCACGACCGGCCGTCTGGAACTCGGCGCCGAGGACCTGTTCCGGCGCACCCTCCCGGGCCGCAGCGAGCAGATCGGCGTTGGTCGAACCGGTCTCGTCAACCCACTCGATCCGGGAAAATCGTGTCCCGGCGAGCGCAGATGTGGCACGCGGCACGTCCATTCGGCCACGATAGAGCGTGTTTTCCAAAGTCTTGATCGCAAACCGTGGTGAGATCGCCGTCCGGGTCATCCGGGCCTGCAAGGAACTCGGCATCTCCACCGTCGCCGTCTACTCCGAGCTCGACCGGGACGCGCTGCACGTGCGCCTGGCCGACGAGGCCTTCGCTCTGGGAGGTCAGACCGCTGCGGAGAGCTACATCAACACCGAGAAGCTCCTCGACGTGATCCAGCGGTCGGGCGCCCAGGCGGTGCACCCCGGCTACGGCTTCTTCAGCGAGAACAGCGACTTCGCCAAGGCCGTCACCGACATGGGCGTGAAGTTCATCGGCCCCGGTCCTGCGGCGATCGACGTGATGGGCGACAAGATCTCCGCCCGCCTCGCCGCCGAGAAGGTCGAGGTGTACGGCGTGCCCGGCACGACCGAGCTCATCACCGACCCGCAGCAGATCATCGACTTCGGCGCCGAGCACGGCTACCCGATCGCCATCAAGGCGGCGTACGGCGGCGGCGGTCGCGGCATGAAGGTCGTCGAGAACGCCGAGTCGGCGGCGGCGGCCCTCGAGTCGGCCCAGCGCGAGGCGCTCGCCTACTTCGGTCGCGACGAGTGCTACATGGAGCGCTACCTCACCAAGCCCCGCCACGTCGAGGTGCAGGTGCTCGCCGACGAGCACGGCAACTGCGTCTACCTCGGCACCCGCGACTGCTCGGCCCAGCGCCGTCACCAGAAGCTGATCGAGGAGGCCCCGGCCGCCGAGATCCCCGCCGAGATCATCGCCCAGATGGGCGAGGCGGCCGTGCGCGTGGCCAAGGGCTGCGACTACGTGAACGCCGGCACCGTCGAGTTCCTCTACGAGGACGGCGGCTTCTACTACCTCGAGATGAACACCCGTCTCCAGGTGGAGCACTGCGTGACCGAGCTCGTCACGGGCGTCGACCTGGTCGAGATGCAGCTGCGTGTCGCCTCGGGCGAGGCGCTGCCGTTCACCCAGGACGACGTCCGCATCGACGGCCACGCCTTCGAGGTGCGCATCAACTGCGAGGACGTCGCCGGCGGCCGCTTCCTCCCCTCCCCCGGCACCATCACCAAACTGCGCGTGCCCTCGGGCTACGGCGTCCGCTGGGACGGCGGCTACGAAGAGGGCGACGAGATCAGCCAGTTCTACGACAACCTGGCCGGCAAGCTGTGCGTGTGGGCGAAGGACCGCCCGACGGCGATCGCCCGCATGATCCGTGCGCTGCAGGAGATGGTGATCGAGGGCGTCGCCACGACGATCCCCGCCGACCTCGCCATCCTCGAGCACCCCGACTTCGCAGCCTTCGAGCACTCGACGAAGTGGGTCGAGAACGTGCTCGACCTGAGCGGCGTCTCCTCCAAGCCGGCGAAGGCCCCCGAGCCCGCCGAGGGCGAGGAGCCGAAGGTTCGCCGCGACGTCGACGTCGAGGTCAACGGCAAGAAGTTCTCCGTGTCGATGTGGGTGCCGGAGTCCGCGTCGGCCCCCGCTGCCGGTGGCGGCGGCGCTGCCAAGGCCAAGCCGCGTCGTGCCGGTGGCGGTGGCGCTGCGGCGGCCGCCGGGTCGGGCACGATCACGGCGCCGATGCAGGGCACCATCGTCAAGGTCATGGTCGCCGAGGGCGACGAGGTGGCCGAGGGCGACAGCATCTGCGTGCTGGAGGCCATGAAGATGGAGAACGCCATCACCGCCGACAAGGCCGGCAAGGTGACGAAGCTCAACGTCGAGGCCGGCCAGTCCGTCGGCTCCGGCGACGTCATCGCCACCGTCGAGTAACGCGCTCCAGGTTCAGCGGCGCCGGCAGGTCAGCGGGTGCGCAGGACGATCGTGCCCGCGGCGCGATCGTGCAGCCCGCGACGGAGCGGGTGGTACACCGCGAACAGGTACATGGCGGGCGCCACGAAGTCGGCGAGCTCGGCGAGGCCACCGCTCGTGACCACCAGCCCCAGCACCCCGCCCAGGCCGGGGAGCAGCACGCGCAGGCCCGCCTGGTAGGCGGCCGGGCGTCTGCCGTCGGCGATGTCGAAGACGGCGATGCCGAACAGCATCTTGCCGGGCGTCGCCCCGCGCCACGCGAGGAACACGAACTCGTACACGAGCGGTGCGACCACCCATGTGATGCGAACCCAGTGCGGGAAGCTGCCGGTCGGATCGTCGGGATCGACCACCGTGAGGTACGGCAGGGCGACCGCGAACATCGGCACGAGCATGACCAGACCGTCGAACAGGCGGGCGGCCACGCGGAGCCAGATCGAGGGCATCGAGCCCGGCCCGGCCGGCGGGAGCGAGTCGGGGGCGGTGGGCGGCTCGGTGAAGACGGGAGCCATCTGGGTCATGAGCGGTGGCGGTGGGTCACTCCGCCGCTTCCATCAGCGCCTCGGCGAGGGCCGGGTGCACGAGGAGGCTCTCGGCGAGGTCGTTGACGCGGAGGCCGGCGGTGACCGCGACGGCGATCACGCTGATGAGCTCGGCGGCGTGGCGACCGACGATCGAGCCGCCCAGGACGACACCGGTGGCCGGATCGGACACGAGCTTCACGAAGCCGCGCGAGTCGTTGTTGATGAGGGCCTTGGCGGTCGTGGCGAACGGCACCTTGGTGACCCGCACCTTGCGCCCCTCGGCGAACGCGTCGGCCTCGGCGAGCCCCACGTCGGCGATCTCCGGCTCGGTGAAGATGGCGGAGGCCGCCTTGTCGTAGTCGAGGTGGCGGTGGGCGACGATGTGCATGCCCATCACGTGCTCGGCGATCTTGCGGCCCTGCATCGACGCGACCGAGCTCAGCGGCAGCTTCCCGGACAGGTCGCCGGCGACGTAGATGTGCGGGATGTTGGTGCGGAGGTGGTGATCGGTGGTGCTCACGTAGCCGCCGTCCATGTCGATGCCGACGTCCTCGAGCCCGAGGCCCTCGGAGTTCGGGATCGACCCGATGGCCAGCAGCGCGTGGCTGCCCACCACCACCCGCCCGTCGTCGCACAGCACGCGGACGCCGTCCTCGGTGTGCTCGATGCCGGTGGCCCGGGCGCCCTTCACGAGCTTGACGCCGCGCCGCACGAAGTCGTCCTCGAGCACGGCCGCGACCTCGGGGTCCTTCTGCGGCAGCACCTGGTTGCGGCTGACCACGAGCGTGACCTTGGAGCCCAGCGACAGGAACATGTGCACGAACTCCACGCCGGTCACGCCGGAGCCGATGACGACGAGGTGCTCGGGGATGCGGCGGGGCGGGTAGGCGTCGCGTGTGGTGAGCACGCGGTCGCCGTCGGGCGACGCGAAGTCGGGCACGCGAGGCCGGCTGCCGGTGGACACGAGGATGGCGTCGGCCTCGAGGATCTCGGTGTCGGCGACGCCGTCGACGACCGTGTCCACGGCGACCGTGTGCGGGTCGACGAGGCGACCGGTGCCCATGACGATGCGCACGTTCTGACTCTCGAGCAGCCGGCGGCCCGACGATTCGAGCGTGCCGACGATGCCGTTGATGCGGCCGCGCAGGGCGTCGAGGTCGACCTGCGCCGGGTTGGCCTGCAGGCCCATCGACGCGGCGGTTCCGAAGTCGCCGAACGCCGAACCGGTGGCGATCATCGCCTTCGAGGGCACGCAGTCCCACAGGTGGGCGGCGCCACCGACGACGTCGCGTTCGACGAGGGTGACCTCGGCGCCGAGGCGGGCGGCGACCGTGGCCGCCTGGGTGCCGGCCGGGCCACCGCCGATGATCACGAACCGCAGGGACATGGAGGTGCAGGCTAGTGGGGCTGCGGCCGGTAACTTCATGACCGCCATGCAGACGACGGATCGACGCACCGAGGACGCGCTGCGCGTGCGCGTCGTGGTGCTCAACTGGAACTCCGCCGAACTCACCAGGCGTTGCGTCCGCAGCCTGCTGGCCACCGACTACCCCGCCGACGCGCTGGACATCGTCGTGGTCGACAACGGGTCGATCGACGGCTCGGTCGCCGTGCTCCGCCGCCTCTTCCCACAGGTGCGCATCCAGCTCAACGGCGAGAACCTCGGCTTCGGGGAGGGCTGCAACCGGGCGATGCGCGATCGTGCGGGCGTCGACGCCATCGCACTGGTGAACAACGACGCCACCGTCGAACCCGGATGGCTGTGGCCGCTGGTCGACGCGCTTCGGACGAACCCCGGTGTCGGGGCGGTGAGCCCCAAGCTGCTGTTCGCCACCGAGTTCGTCACCGTCACGGTCGACGTCGGGGGCGAGGCGGCGACCAGCGCCGACCGCGTGCGGCTGCTCGAGGTGCACGACGGCGACCTCGAGATCGGCGCCAAGGTGCTGCCGGGCGACGGCGTCGCCAACCGCCCGCACCAGAGCATCCCGCTGCGCGTCGAGCGCGAGATCGCCACCACGGCCGAGCTCCACGTGCCGGTCACGCCGGCCTCGACGGAGCTGCGCCTGCGCTTCGCCGGCCACCGTCCGCTCACCGCGGCCTGCGGGGGCGAGCCCATGAAGGGGCGCGACGTCGAGACGGGCGTGATCGAGGTGACGGTGCCCGTCGAGGGCCCGCGCCACCGGCGCATCAACAACCTCGGCACGGGCCTCACGGAGTGGACCGAGGGCGTGGAGTGCCGGTACGGCGAGCCCGACGACCCGACGCTCCGTCCGGAGGAGGTGCTCGGCTGGTGCGGCGGCGGCGTGCTCCTCCGCAGCGCCTACCTCGACGACTCCGGCCTCTTCGATCCCCGCTACTTCGCCTACTACGAGGACACCGACGTCTCGTGGCGCGGGCGACACGCCGGCTGGATCACCCTCACCGAGCCGTCGTCGGTCCTGCACCACGTGCACGGCGGCAGCGCCGGCAGCTCGTGGCCGGGCTTCTTCTACCTGAACTACCGCAACTGGCTCCTCACGACGGCCCGCAACGGCAACCTCGCCGAGATGCGCGCGGCGGTGCGCACGGCGTGGCGGATCTCGTGGCCGTACGTCCGTCACAACGTCGTGGGCCCGGTGCGGCGCCTCCGTCGTCCCGACCTCGCGATCGCGTCGCGCTGGGCGCGCGTGCTCGGCGGACTCGCCGGCGATCTGGGCCCGGTGCTGTGGTCGCGGCGTCGCCGTCGGGCTGTCGGCACGGTCGAGCCGACCGGCGCGCTCACCGGATGGTTGCAGCCCCCAGGCCGCCCACGCGCGCCGGTGCCCCGTCCGGGCGGACCGGTCGTCTGCTACGTCGACGTCACCGAGACGCTGCGGTCGGGTTGGCGCGCCGGCATCCAGCGGGTGGTCACCGAGCTCACGACGCGGCTCCTCCTGATCGACGACGACCTCGAGCTCGTACCGATCTGCTGGTCGCCGCTCGACCGCGCCTACCGCCGGCTCGACCCCGAGGAGATGGAGCGCCTGTTCGCGCCGGCGCCCATGAAGAACCACCCGCCGGCGCCACCCCCAGCGAGCCGTGGGCTGCGCGCCGTCGTCGGCCCGGTGACGCGCACCGCGGCGCTCCGGCCTCTCAAGGAGGGCATCCGGCGGCAGCGCGATCTCGCCCGTCGTCCCGACGCGATCGGCGATCTCGTACTGGAGCGGTTCGAGCGCGGCGCCGTCTTCCTCGACCTCGACGCCACTTGGAACCTCACCGACGCGCACCGCGGCGATCTGCTGCCGCGCCTGCGCGACGCCGGCGTGCACGTGATCGGCCTCCAGCACGACCTGCTCCCCGACACCGACCCCGACTGGTTCGATCCGAACCTCGTGCGGGTGTTCCGCCGCCACCTGCGGGCCCACGTGCTCGACGCCGACCTCGTGCTCTGCAACTCCGAGCACACCCGTTCGGAGCTCGAGGCCTACTGCCGTCGTGAGCGCCTGCCGATGCCGGCGACGGAGGTGCTCGCCTTCGGCGGCGACCTCGCGACGGACATCGCGCCCGATCCCGCTGCCGACACCACGAGCGACGCCGACACCGAACTCATCGATCTGCTGGCCGACCGGCAGGTGCTGCTCAGCGTGGGCACCATCGAGCCGCGGAAGAACCAGGCGATCCTGCTCGACGTCCTCGACCGGTTGGGCGACGCGCACCCCGACCTCACGGTCGTGCTCGTCGGCCGCCAGGGGTGGCACATCGAGGCCGTCGCCGAGCGCATCCGCCGCCATCCGCTGTTCGGCACCCGCCTCCTGTGGCCCGATCGCGTGACCGACGCCACGCTGCGGCGGCTCTACGAGATGGCGACGCTCACCGTGATCCCCTCGCTGTCGGAGGGGTTCGGCCTCCCGGTGCTCGAGGCGCTGGGTCACGGCTCGGTCGTGCTGTCGTCGAACGGCGGCGCGCTCCCCGAGGCGGGCGCCGACGCCGCCGAGTACTTCGACCCGGGCGACCTCGCCGGGCTGTGTCACGCCGTCGAGGCCCACCTCACCGACGCCGAGCACCACGCCGCGGCGCAGCGTCGGGTCGCCGAGTTCGTCGCCCCCACGTGGGATGCCACGGCGGCCGCCGTGGCCGACGCGATCAGCGCGGTCGCCCGCCGAACACGCTGACGTCGGCCAGCAGGTCGTGCAGCACGCGCGCCCACACCGCCGACGCCCGGAACGACTCCGCCTTCAACCGGCCCCGCCAACGCGTCAGGTCGGTGGCGGCGGGATGGCGCAGCACCCGGTTGACCGTGTCCATGAGCTCCTCGGGGTTGCGGATCTCGAGGAAGTCGATGCCCGGCTCGAGGCCGTGCGACGGCGAGAGCGGCTCGGAGATCACGAGGTGGCCGGCGGCGAGGTGCAGCGACACACGGTTCTCGAAGCTCGGGTAGGCCTCGTTGTGGATGTTGATCGCGATGTCGCACGACTCGCGGGCGATGCGGATGAACTCGTCGCCGAACACGCCGTGCTCGATGTGGAGGAGGTCGTGGATGTGCTTGAGCGGCGCGAGATACTCCTCGCGGTGCTTCGTGGTGCGGCCGACGAACAGCATCCTCGGCGGCGAGGCCATCGACGGGTTCCAGCCGAACACCTCGTCGCTCACCGGGAGCGGCAACGACCGCCACACGGGGGCGTAGCGCGACGCCGTGTCGGCCATGAGCGGGTCGAAGCTGATGATGCGGTCGAACTCGTCGGCGTGGACGGCCGCGAGGTCGCCGAGCCGGCGCACGAGATCGGGGTGGGCCGGGTCGCCGACGCGGGGCAGCGGTTCGGTAAGGATGCCGAGCGTCAGGGCCCGGAGCTCGCGGAACAGGCCCTGGTCGATGAGCTCGGGCCGGAACACGACGACCACGTGGGGGTCGGTGGCGCGGAGCGTGGCGAGGAGGTTGGAGTGGCTGGCGCCGGACCGGAACTCGACGAAGGTCGGCTCGATCACCGGCGACGGCGAACGCTGCGAGCACAGCTCGAAGTAGGTGCGCTGCCCGACGAACGCGACCCGCAGCGGAGCGCCGTTCGGCGGGAGGTGCAGGCCGTCGGGCCGGAAGCCTGCGAGCGCCACGGACTTCGGGTGAGTCTCCACGGCTGGCGAATATAGTGTGGCGCCGCGCCGGCGACCGCCGGAGGTGGACGACGAACGCCGGACCAGGTCGGCGAGCGCCTCGTTGAGCGACGAAAGCACCCGCTGTGAACCACGAAGAGCGAATCTCCCCCTCATCGGATCCGCGCCTCATCGCGGAGCACGAGACGCGGTATCGCTACGCCCGTGGCGCCATCGAGGTCGCCGGCACGTGGTGCGACCTGGGCTGCGGAACGGCGGCGGGCTCGTCGCTCGCCCTGGTCGACGCACTCCCCCGATCGGTCGTGCTCGTCGACCTCTCCGCCGACGCGCTGGCCGAGGCCACTCGCAACCTGGGGCGGCCGGACGCCGTGGGTCGCGTCGTCGACCTCACGTCGCCCAACGACCTCGAGGAGCTGCGCAACGTCCTGTCCGACCTGCCCGGTCCCCTCGTCATCACCTGCTTCGAGGTGATCGAGCACCTGCCCACGATCAGCCCCATCATCGGATTCCTGCGGGCGGCTGCCGCCGACGGAGCGACGGTCGTGATGAGCGCTCCCAACGACGTGTTCAACGGGGTCACCAACCCGTACCACGTCACCGCGTGGGGCTCGAGCACGTTCGACGAGCTGCTGCAGTTCCTCCCCGAGGACCGCGTCGTGTCGTCCCAGCTCTCGGTCGAGGGCACCACGATCCTGCACGGCGGCTCGGACGCTCCGCCGGCCTCGGCGCCGGCGCCGTTGCCGTTCGAGGCCGCGCCGTTCGCGTTCATCGTCGCCTTCGGCCCGCTCGCCGGCGACCTCTCGTCGGTCACCAGCACCTCCGTACTCGACTCGGTGAACCAGCGCATGTGGGAGCTGCAGCGGGCGACCGACCTCGAGTACTACCGCCGCCGCAACGCCGAGCTCGAGGCCGAGATCGCCGAGCTGCACCTGCGGAGCTCCGCCACGTGAGGCCCGGCCCCCAGATCGCGTTCCTCGTCCCCGCCGTCCGCCTGTCGGGCGGGGTCAACGTGGTGATGGAGCACGCGTGGAACCTCCAGCGTGACCACGGCATGAACGTGACGGTGGTCATCACGCACCACCCCGACGACCAGGTGTGGCCGTTCCCGGCGCTGGCCGAGGTGGAGGTCGCCCGCATCGGCGAGCTCGACGGCCGCGAGTTCGACCTGGCGATCGCCACGTTCTGGGACACGGTCCCCTACCTCTGGCGGGTGCCGGCCAAGCGCTGCGCGTACTTCGTGCAGAGCCTCGAGGACCGCTTCTACGAGCCGGCCGCGATGGAGTCGGAGCTCGCCCGCCTCACCTACCTGCTCGGGCTGCCCGTCATCACCGAGGCCCGCTGGATCTCCGACGCGCTGTCGCTGATCACGCCTCCGTCGCAGCGCTTCTACGTGCGCAACGGCGTCTCGAAGGAGACGTTCGGACCGGTGCCCGAGACCCCGCCTCAGCACGACGGGCCGCTGCGCATCCTGCTGGAGGCGACGGACGCCTGGTACAAGGGCCTCGACGAGGCACTCGACGCGATCCGTCACATGCAGTGCGAGAAGATCGTCACCGCCGTCACGTCCACCGGTCTCGACCGCTCACGGCTCGGCGATGTCGACGTCATCCACGAGCCGATGCCGCAGGACCGCCTCCGTGAGGTCTACCTCGACGCCGACGTGCTGCTGAAGACGTCGCGGGTCGAGGGGATGTACGGCCCGCCGATCGAGGCGTTCCACTCCGGCGCGACGCTCGTCACCACCGCGGTCACCGGCCACGACGAGTACGTCGAGCACGGCTGGAACGCGCTGGTCGTCGACTGGGACGACGCTCGCGGCACGGCACGCGCCCTCGACCTCCTCGCGACCGACCGGCGGCTGCTCGGCTTCCTGCGCACCAACGCGCTGTCCACGGCGCGGCTGTGGCCGTCGTGGAGCCAGTCCACCGAGTTCTTCGCTGCGGCCCTCAACGTGCTGCTCGACGCGCAGCCCGACCCGACGTTCCACGCGGTACGCGCCCTCCACGACGACGCCCGCTTCCGCTTCGAGCAGTTCTCGTTCGACCGCCACCAGCTCAAGGTGAAGGTGCAGAGCGACGGGTTCCACATCGAGAAGCTCGACGCGCTCCTGGCGCACGCCAACCAGGACCTCTCCCGCCTGTCGGCCGTCGAGTCGCAGCTGGAGGACGTGCGCCGCGAGCTCGCCGAGCTGGAGCAGTCGAAGTGGCTGCGACTGCTGAGCGTGATCGAGCGCCCGGCTCGCAACATCCGCCTCGGCAAGGGCAGCGTGCGCGGTCGCATCGTCGCCGCCTCCCGTCGCGCCGGCAACGGCTGATCCCGCCGGCGTGACCGCCCCGCAGTCGTTCCCGGATCGCATCTGGAAGGACGCCGACGGCCATCAGGCCGTCGCGCAACGACCGAACCTCCCGATTGTGGTGTGGGCCGTGTCCCGGCTGCTCTGTGCCTGGGTGTTCGACAGCGGGTGGCCGGAGCGGCTCTTCACGGCGCTGGCGTTCGGGGCCCTCTTCACGTGGGCCTGGCTGGAGCTGTTCCACGGCGACGCGTACATCCGCCGCGTCTTCGGCCTCGTCGTGCTCGGGGCGCTGCTCTACGCGAAGGTCCGCTGAGCAGCGCGACGCCCGTGACGGGAGAGCCCGCCTAGTTCCCGGACCCGGCGAACCGCTCGGGGTCGCTGAGGAAGTGGTAGATGCGGGCCAGCGAGTGGTCCCAGTCGGAGTGGTTGCGGGCCACGATGTCGCGACCACCGGCCTGCACCCGGTGACGCAGCACGGGGTCGTCGATGAGCGAGCTCACGGCGCTCACGAGGCTGGGCACCGTGCGCCGGGCGAGCACGCAGTCCTCGCCGTCGCGCAGGATCCAGTAGCCCGGCGGCAGGTCGAACGCGACGACGGCGGCGCCGCACGCCATCAGCTCGACCGGAAGGTACGAGGGGTGCGGTGAGACCGTGAGCGAGATGCCGATGTCGGCCCGGCGATAGAGGTCGCCGGTGGACCGGTAGTCGAGCAGGCCGAGGTGGTCGATGCCCTTGCCGAGGTCGTCGGGCTTCGCCCAGGCGCCGGCCGTCATGATGCGGAGGCGGTCGCCGTAGGTGCTCTTGAGCTCGTCGAGGGCGAGCGACACCATCTCCCAGCAGTTCCGCCAGTGACCGGGGCGTGCGTAGAGGAAGACCGAGGTCGGATCGTCGGGGTCGCGCTCGACGCGCCCCCGCGAGTGGAACACCTCGGTGTCGACGGACGGCATGAACGCGAGGCCGGTGCCGCCGTAGTCCTCCCGGTAGAACTTCTCCATCGACGTCGTGTTGCAGATGCCGTACAGGCCGAGCTTGTAGGTCTCCTCGGCGAGCGCGTACATCGTGCCGGCAGCGTGGAACATCGGCTCGAAGTCCTGGATCAGGTAGAACTTGCGGGCCGCTCCCTCGTAGGCCGCCAGCATGTACGCGGTGGGCCACTGGGTGGCGATGGCCGCGTCGCAGTCCGGGATGCCACCGAACCCGGCGGTTGGCGAGCCGTCGTGGAAGAAGATCTCGCTGTCGCCGAGCTCGGGGAAGATGGCGCGCAGGCCTGAGCGCACCCAGGCCTCGTTCGGGCCGGCCCAGCACACGAACCGGTTCTCGACACCGTGGTACCGGTGGAGATGCGCGGCGATGCGGAGGATCGTGGCGACGCCGCCGTAGAACGGGTTGTCGAAGTCGGGGATGAACCAGTTGACGGTGTGGACCGCGCGCTCCCCCACGATGGCCTCGTGCGCGGCGCGCACGCCGTCGAGCACCTCGTCGGGCACGGAGCACATCGACGCCAACATCAAGGCCTCGTCCTCCGACGCCTGCTGGCGGAACACCACGAAGTGACGGCCGATCGCCTCGCCCACCCGCTCGATCGGGGTCGGGTCGTTGGCGCGGCGCAGCTCGACCTTCGGGCTGTTGAGCGACAACGCCTTCGAGTAGTACGGATCGCCGGTGCGGAGCAGCCGCTGGTACCGCCAGTACGACGTGTACATGTCGGCGACGGGGACGTCGCCGCCGCGGGTGGTCGCCTCGAGGTGGTCGACGTCGACGGCGGACGTGACGAGGTTGCGGTAGCCGCGCAGCCCGCAGTCGAGACCGAGCACGACATCGCTGCCGAGCAGCACGAACCGCTCGTCGAAGCCGCCGATCTCGTCGAACAGCGACCGCCGGATGGCGACGCACGCGGCGGTGTTCGCGCTCACGTCGCGGTACCACGTGGTGGACCCCATCAGCGTGTCGGAGCGGGGCGGGAGACCGGCGAACATGTGGTCGGCGAAGCCGCTCATGCCCACCACGACGCCACCGTGCTGGATCTTCCCCTCGCCGTCGATCAGCCGGACACCGACCGTGCCGATCGCCGGATCGGAGGCCCACGACGACAGCTCCCACAGCCACTCCGGCGAGCGCACGCGAGTGTCGTCGTTGAGGAACACCACCACGTCGCCGCGGCCGAGTCGCACCGCGGCGTTGTTCACCGCCGAGTAGTTGAAGGGCTCGGTCCACCAGAGCACCTGTGCGTCGATGCCCTCGAGGTGCTCGTCGTACCAGGCGACCTTGTCGGGGGTCTCGCCCGAGTTGTCGACGACGATGAGCTCCCAGTCGGGATGATCGGTCTCGCGCAGGCTGGGCAGCAGCACCTCGAGCAAGGGCCGGTTGTGACGGCTGGGCACCACGACGGTGACCGACGTGGGCGAGGTCCGC
Source organism: Acidimicrobiales bacterium (assembly GCA_046331245.1). Lineage (GTDB taxonomy): Bacteria > Actinomycetota > Acidimicrobiia > Acidimicrobiales > Microtrichaceae > SSF14. Next base: position 368,664 of record JAXLRH010000002.1, read on the forward strand.
CGCCACCGCACGCGTACGTCGCCCGACGCGTCGAGCGCGACCTCGCCGTCGAGACCGCGACGGTCCACTGCGGCCTGCAGCTCGGCGAGCGGTGCGACCGACGCGGCGTGTGACCGCTCGTGCAGCAGCACGCGATCGATACGGGCGGCCCGCTCGGCATCGACGTCGCAGCGCAGGAGCAACCCCCACGAGAGGTCACCCACGATGGGGCCTGCGTCCATCGCCGCGGCGGCGATCGACGCCCGCACCGCGAACCCGTGGCCGACGTAGTTGGCCGACAGCAGGAGATCGGGCGACCACTCCGGGATGAACCGGGGCTCGACGCCCTCGGCCGTCGTCACGTCGCGGTCGAACGCGACGACGTGCAGGTGCGGCTTCTGCCACATCTTGTCGGCGACGAGGAGCGCGGCGTCGGCCTCGAGCGTGTCGCCGGCCTCCAGCAGCACCACCATGCGGTCGGGATCGCCGACGGCCAGGTGCGCCGCGAGGTCGGCGCGAGTGGCGGCCGTCGTCGTGAGATGACCCCACCGCTGTGCCCCGATCGAGGCGCGGGTGGCAGCGAGATCGCGGTCGGAGGCGCCGGCCCGCATGACCACGATCACCTCGACGTTGCGGCGGTTCGCCGAGCGGCGCACTGCCGCCTCGACCAGCTTCGGGTCGAGCGCCTGATGGTCCCGCAACCACTGCGCGTAGGTCGGCGCGTCGCCGAGGAGGGCGAGGCGCTGCTCGACGCGACGGATGGCGTTGCGACTGTCGCGGTACCACGACAGCACCTCGCGGCCCACGACGCCCTGCGGGCTGCTCGCGGGCATGGCGCGCCCGATCGTCGAACGGACCCTGCCCCGAACCGAGGGACTCACCTCAACGGACCTCGATGGGCTCGATGTTCGAGAAGCTCCACGACGGCAGCAGGTCGATGAGCCCGTCCTTGCCCACCCGGCCCTCGGCGCGGACGTGGAACGGGAACGCCCGGTCGATCTCGTCGTACACGTGCTGCTGGTGGCTGTCGATGCAGTACACGCTCACGAAGTAGTCGCCCGTGAGGATCCCGAGGCGCGGGATGCGCAGCTCGACGAAGCCGTTTTCGCTGACGCGACCGGTGCGGATGCCGTCGGCCTTCGTGCTCGTCAGCGACAGCAGCAGGCCGTTCTCGTGGCGGATCGACACGGCGAACACCGGATCCTCCACCGACTCGTGCACCTCGTAGCCCGCCCGCACCGTGAGCGGCTCCTCGCTCTGGCCGAACATCGTGCGATTGCCCTGGCCGTCGAGCAGTGCGACCTCGGTGAAGCGGATCTCGCCGGAGCCTCGACGGGCGCCGCCGTCGACGGGCTTCATCGGGTCGTCGGCCTCGGTGGTGCCGCGTCGCTCCACCTCGTCCTTGTTGACGGCCTTCAGGTACTTGCCGACGACCTCGACCGACTTGCCCATCGCCCGGAGGTGGCCGTGGTCGAACCAGGCGACGTTGTCGCACATCGTCTGCACGAGACCGAGGCTGTGGCTGACGAGCACGATCGTGACGCCGCTGGCGCGGAGCTTGTAGATGTGCTCGAAACAGCGGCGCTGGAACTCCTCGTCGCCCACCGCGACGACCTCGTCGATGATGAGGATCTCGGGCTTCACGTGCACGGCGACGGCGAAGCCGAGGCGCACGAACATGCCCGACGAGTACACCTTCACCGGCGAGTCGATGAACTGACCGATGCCGGCGAACTCGACGATGTCGTCGAAGACCGCGTCGATCTCCTTCTTCGACAGACCGAGGATCGCGGCGTTCAGGTACACGTTCTCGCGACCGGACAGGTCGGGGTGGAAGCCCGAGCCCAGCTCGAGGAGCGCCGAGATGCGCCCCTTCACGCTCACCGAGCCCGATGTGGGCTTGTAGATGCCGGTGATGCACCGCAGCATCGTCGACTTGCCCGAGCCGTTGTGCCCGATGAACCCGAACGCCGTGCCGGCCTCGATGCTGAGATCGACGTCGCGCAGCGCCCAGAAGTCGTCGTACCGCTTGCCGCGGCGGGCGACCACGCTCTCCTTGATGGAGCGCGGGCGGTTGGCGTAGATGCGGAACCGCTTCGAGAGGTCGTGGACCTCGATGGCCATGTTGGAGTCGGAGCTCACAGTTCCTCCACCGCCTGGGCGGCACGCTTGGTGAAGAACCGCCACCCGATGCCGAACATCGCGAGCGACACGATCCACATGTAGGCGATGCTCGAGAAGCTGGGCACCGTGTGGAGGTAGAACAGCTCTCGGGACGCATCCACGAACCGGGCGAGCGGGTTGAGGTTCACGACCCGCCGCGCCGGGAAGCCGTGGAACTTCTCGGGAATCTGCTCGATCTTGTAGACGATGGGCGTCATGTAGAACGCGAGCTGCAGCAGGATGCCGATGAGGTAGCGCACGTCGCGGTAGAAGATGTTGAGGATGCTCGCGATGAGCCCGCAGCCGAGGGCGAAGGCCACGATCGGCACCAGCAGCACCACCGGGAACAGGAAGAACGTCCACGACAGGTTGCCGACGATCCCCATGATGAGGATCAGCACCGTGAGCTCGAAGCCCAGCTGCACGATCACGCCGAACACGACGGCGAGCACCGGGCCCTCGGGCGGGAAGTAGATCTTGTTGAGGAGCGGTCCCGCGCCCTGCAACCCGTCGATGGAGGCCGACACGCCGGCGGAGAAGAAGTTCCAGATGATGAGCGCGGCGAACAGGTAGAGCGCGAAGCTCTCCGTCGTCCCGTTGCCGGCGATCGGCGCGTGCGTCTCGAAGATGACCCCGAACACCAGCGTGTAGGTGCCGAGCGTCGCAGCAGGGCTGAGCAGCGACCACAGCTGGCCCAGGAGGCTCTTGCGGTACTTCGCCTTCAGGTCGCGGCGGGTGAGGTTGGAGATCAGCGTGCGGTACTGCCACAGCTGTGCGGGCGAACTCATGTCTTGTCCAGACTCATCGCAGTGTCGGCTTCACGGGGGTTCCTCATGTCGATCGGTTCGTCGGCACCGTCGCTGGGCTCGGCATGGGAGCCGACGGACGTTTCGACACTCGGAGGGTCACCGACCAGCGATGGCGGCGGAACGTCCTGGCCGCCGAACGCCGACGGGGCGATCCGGTTCACGAGCACGGTCACACTACTACCGACCGCGACGGTCAGAGCGAGCAGCAGCAGCGCCGGGAGCGGCGGGCTCCAGGCGCCGCCGGACAGGTAGTTGACCGGCCCCTCGACGCCGACCACGTAGCGACGCATGGCCGACATGTGGCTCGCGACCATGGCCACCGTGGCGAAGGCGGCGATGGCGGTGAGCACGCGGGCACCGAGGCGGCGACTCAGCTGCGAGGTGTCGAGCGTGACCGCCGCGAGCACCGGTACGCCCATCGCGATGGGGAGGATGTACCGGCCCTGCCAGATGATGTGGCCCGCCTTGGCGGAGGGGTACTGCAGCACGATCGGCCCCACGACCACGGCCGCCACGGTGAGCAGCAGCACCGTCGAGCGCCAGGCGCGGCCCGTGCCGGCGGCGAGGGCGACGACCAGCACGACGAGGGCCAGCCAGATCCAGATCGCCAGCGCCACTGGCCCGGCGTCGAGCCAGCCGAAGTACGCGATCATCTCGGAGAACCAGTTGTCGGAGAGGGCGACGAGCGTGACGAGCACGTTGTGGCCCGGCGCCGTGCGACCGCCGGTGATGCTGTCGAGGTGCCCGGCGCTGATGATCCAGATCATCGCCGAGGCGATGAGCGCGCCGGTGACGACGGCGACGGCCCAGAAGCGCTTGTCGCGGGCCAGGTCCATCAGGCGGGCCCGCCCGGCGAACAGCGCGACCAGCCCCAGCACGATCACAGCGAACAGCGGCGAGAGCGTGCGCGAGTGGGCCATGAAGGTCGTGGACACGAGCAGGCCGGCGACGAGGCGTCGATCGACCGGCTGCTCGCGCGACCACGTGAGCGCCAGCGCGAGGGCCGTGCCCCACATGGCGAACGCGGCGGCGATCTCGAGGGAGTTCGGGTTCACCGAGCCCGCGAGGAAGAGCACCTCGGGCGTCGCGGCCACGATCACCGCGATGGCGGCCACCGCCGACGAGGTCACGCGGCGAAGGGCGGCGTAGCCGAGCGTGAACATCGCAGCGCACAGGGCGGCCGAGACCAGACGCATGAGGTAGAGGCCGACGTTCGCCGACACGAGCTTCGACGGCCACCCGACCAGCGCGTAGTAGAGCGGCGGGTACGAGCCGGCGGAGGTCTCGATGCGCACCATCCGGTCGCTGCTGCTGAGCTTCGGCGCGCAGTCGGCCGTGACGGCGGGCTGCAGGGCGTAGCACATGAAGATCTTGTTGGCCGAGGCGTAGGACTCGGTGGTACGCACCCGGAACGTGACCGGCGCCGCGTCGTCGCCCGGCGCCTTCGGGTAGACGACCCGCGTGCCGCGCCACCATCCGTCCCAGATCGCCGCCGCCTTGGTGGCGTGGGCCGGCTCGTCGGGCACGCTCATGAGCGGGCTGGCGAGCGCCCACAGCGACGAGGCGACGAACACGGCGGCGAACACCAGCACCAGCTCACGGCGCCGGGACGGCGGCTGCGCGATCGCCCCATCCGCTCCGGTGTTCGCGCTTCGACGGGTCCGCATGTGTCTCGTTCGCAGCGCAGAAAGGAGGTGATTCCGCCCGTGCGTGCGCCGCCGAGACTAGCAGTCGGCCCCTGCCGGTCCGGGCACCCCCGGCACCTCGTCGAGCGTCCTCGCACCCCGGATCACGACGACCACGACCACCGCCAGCGCCACCGCCGACGACAGCGCGAGCCCCGACTCCACCCGCAGGAACAGATCGTCGCTGGACGCCAGGCCGGCGGCGAACGCGACCGCTGCTCCCACCCACGCAGCGGTGAGCCACCGCTCCTGATGGAGGGCGAGCGCGGCCTGGCCGATCGCCACCGCGCCCACGAGCGTGACCGACGAGAACGCCATCGCCCCCAGGTCGCGGGCACCGAGCGCGCCGAACTCGGCCCCGAACGCGATGCGCACGGCCGTCGGCCCCACGATCGCCGCGCCGACGGTGGACACGATCACCGCCGCGCCGATCGCCGCCCCGAGGCGCGTCACGTTCGTGCGGAACGCGGGGTGGTCGCCCGAGGTGACCGAGGCGGTGAGGGACGGGAGCAGCAGCGACACGATCACGGGCACCAGGAAGACGGGGATGCGTGCCACGACCAGCCCGGTGAGGAAGTGACCGGCCTCCGCCGACTGGTCGTCGTTCGCGAGCAGCTGCACCGCCAACGGGCCGGCGTTCATCAACGCTGCCGTGATGACCGACGACACGACGAGCGCCGGCAGGCCCACGGCCAGCGACGGACCCTCGATGTGCTCGACCGTCTGGTGCGGGTGGTCGTCGTGCGGATGGTCGGGGTGCGCCACACGTGGCCGGACGAGCTCGGGCACGACGAGACCGAGCACCAGGAGTCCGGCGGCGAGCGAGGCGCCGCCCGCCGCGATGGTGAACGTGCCGGCGTCGCGGTTCGCCGAGAGCTTGAGCACCACGGCGGCCACGAGCTCCAGCACGCCCTCCACCACGAACAGGGTGGCCCACACCCGCGGGCGCCCGAGGCCGGCCGAGATGCCGCGGCCGGCGTGCAGCGTGGCGAACCCGGCGACGCCGATGACGAGGCCGATCAGCACGTCCCACCGGCCGGAGAACAGCTCGTCGACCAGCACGGAGCTCGCCGCGAGCTGCACGGCGGTCAGCACGACGACCCCGACGAGCAGCAGGCGCATCCCGCGTCGAACCGTCGGCCCAGCGCCGACACCGCTGGGGAACCGGCCGGCGAGGCCGCGGCTCAGCTGCTGCTCGAGTGGCATGAAGCAGCCGCTGCCCAGGAGGAAGAAGGCGACCCACGCCACCGACAGCGGCGCGAACTCGATGTCCCCCAGCTGGCGCGTCGCCAGGCCGAGGAAGGCGTAGGCACACGCGCCGTTGAACAGCTGCGCCGCCGTCATCTGGACGACCGGCAGACGCGCCAGGTCGGCGATCGCCGCGCCGCGGCCGGCGCTCACGACCCGGTGAGCTCGGCGACCACCTCTGCGAGGGGCTCGTGGTAGTCGCGCATCTCGCCGAAGCCGCTGTTGCGGAGCGCGAAGTTGTCGAGCACCGAGTTGGCCGGGCGCGTGGCCATCGGCGGCGCATCGGCGGGGCGGGCGGCGAGGAAGTCGGCCGTCGAGATCGGCTTCACCTTGTCGGGGTGGTGGCCGCCGGCCTCGAGGATGGCCCGCACGAACTCATACCAGCTCACCGCGCCGAGGTTCGTGACGTGGTGGATGCCGGGCGCCCGCGCCACGCCGAGCTGGACGAGCTTGGCGGCGAGGTCTGACGCGAACGTCGGGTGACCAACCTGGTCGTCGACGAACGTGAGCTCGTCGCGCTCGGCGGCCACACTCAGCACCGTCTTCACCATGTTCTTGCCGTGCGCGCTGCACACCCAGGAGGTGCGCGCCACCGTCCACTCCGGGTCGATCTCGCGCTCGCCACCGAGCTTCGAGCGGCCGTACACCGACTGCGGGTCGGGCTCGTCCCACTCGACGTAGGAGCTCGACTTGGTGCCGTCGAACACGTAGTCGGTGGACACGTACACGACGTGGGCGCCCACGCGGCGGGCGCCGTCGGCGATGAAGCGCGTGGCGAGCGAGTTGACGCGGTACGCGAGCTCCGGCTCGGTCTCGCACAGGTCGACGGCGGTGAGCGCCGCGCCGTGGATGATCAGATCGGGCGACCACCCCGTGATGGCGCCGAGGCACTGGTCACGGTCGCTGATGTCGCAGGTGTCGATGTCGACCCCGAGCATCTCGTGAGGGGTCGGTTCGAGCAGCCGTTGGAGCTCGGTTCCGAGTTGGCCGTTGGATCCGGTGACCAGAATTCGCACGGGGCGACCCTACTCGGGCCGTCCGGAATCAGCGGTTCTTGACGCGCTCGCGGAGCGGCTCCCACCAGGCGCGGTGGTCGACGTACCAGGCGATGGTGGCCTCGATGGCCGCCTCGAACGTCATCGACGGCGCCCAGCCGAGCGCCTCGGTCTTCGCCGTCGCGATCGAGTAGCGGCGGTCGTGGCCCATGCGGTCCTCGACGTAGTCGACGCTCGACTCGTCCTTGCCCAGGGCCGCGAGGATGACGTCGGTGATCTCGCGGTTCGTGCGCTCGTTGCCGGCGCCGATGTTGTAGACCTCGCCCACCTTGCCGTGGTTCAGGACGGTCTGGACGCCGCGGCAGTTGTCCTCGACAAACAGCCAGTCGCGGACGTTCAGCCCGTCGCCGTAGAGCGGCACCTTGCCGCCCTCGAGGAGCGTGGTGACGAAGAACGGGATGAGCTTCTCGGGGAACTGGTACGGGCCGAACTGGTTGGACGACCGAGTGATCACGACCGGGAGGTCGTACGTCTCGTGGTACGCCATCGCGATGAGGTCGGAACCGGCCTTCGCGGCCGAGTACGGCGAGCGCGGGTGCAGCGCGTCGGTCTCGACGAAGCTGCCCTCCTCGATGGAGCCGTACACCTCGTCGGTGGAGATGTGCAGGAAGCGGTCGACGCCGATCTGCGTCGCGATGTCGCACATCACGTTGGTGCCGTCGCAGTTGGTGCGCACGAACACGTCGGGGTCGAGCAGCGAGCGGTCGACGTGGCTCTCGGCCGCGAAGTGCACGACCTGGTCGCACCCCTCCATGGCGGCCCGCACCGCGTCGCGGTCGCAGATGTTGCCGTGGACGAAGCTGAAGCGGGGGTCGCCCTCGAGGTCGGCGACGTTCTCGCGGTTGCCCGCGTAGGTGAGCGCGTCGAACACCACCACGGAATCGTCGGTGGTGGTGAGGATGTGGCGGGCGAAGTTCGAGCCGATGAACCCGGCCGCGCCGGTGACGAACAGTTTCATAGTGCGTGCAGTGTAGGAGACACGGGTTCCCGCCCCCGAGTTCGGTCGCTCCACAGCGCCGTCCCGGCTCGTGCCCCGGTGTCGGCGACCGCTCAGCCGGTGTCGCGGAGGCTGTCGGGGTGCAGCGGATGCCCTGGCGGCACGAGCGCCCGTCGGCCGGTGCCGGGCACGAGCTGGTAGTTCTCGTAGGTCTTCAGATCGTGGTCGTGGTCACACATCCGCTCGAGCTCCTCGACCATCGTGTGCTTCGTCCGATGCCAGTCCTCCCGATGGTCGAGCTCCAACCGGATCGTGCGGTTGCACCCCTCGACCACGCACTTCGGGTCGGTCCACAGCTTGGCGATCGTCTGCGCCGCGGTGGGCTTTCGACTCAGGTTCACCACGTTCACCACGGCCTGGCCGTCGGTGATGACCAGGCTCAGCGCTCCCTCGCCGATCAGACGACGACCCTCGCTCACCGAGATCGGGCCCACCCCGTCGATCTCGCACACCTCGCCGTCGCCGACCCGGCCGCGGATCAACGCCGCCAGATCGGCACGGACCAGCGTCAACCGCGTGATCGGACCGCGCCGCCGGGGCCGCCCGCCCGCAGAACCCGTTCCACCCGGCTCAGCAGCGCGCTCCCCCGCCGTCAGGTCGTGCAACGCATCGAACGCGTAGTTGTCTCGGCTCTCACGATCGTTGCGCCGCTCCTTGAACAGCTCGCTGATGCGCCTGCCCAACGCCCGTTCGATGTCGGCGCCGGCGACCAACGGACCCGAGGCACGGAAGTTCCACTCGCCGTCCTTCACCCACCACCGCGCCGACCGCCGTTCACGAACCTTCCGCTCGCGCTCCCCCGCGTCGCGCTCGGCCTGGGCCTTTCGCCTGGCCGCCTCCTCGCGCATGTGGCGCAACGACTCGCGCCGGGACAGATCGAGCAGGTCTCGTTCGGCGGCCGGATTGACCACCGCCGCGTCGGCCACGACGTCGGCCTGCTCCGCCGACAGGTTGCCGGCGCGCACCTCGTCGGCCGTCAGCGGCAGCTCGCCCAACCGCTCCGACGTGCCCAGGTCGGCCTTCGCCCGCCCCGTGGACGTGCCCGACTGCATGGCCAACCAGTCGGCCGCCGTGGGGAACCCGGCGCGCGCCCACTCGTTGGACTCGGCGGCCCGTGCGGCCATGAGCACCTTGCCCGCCTGCGCCAACCGCTCGAGCTCGATGAACGCGCCCAACACTTCCGGCGCCCACGGCAATGGCACGTCGAGCGGCTGCAACCCGCCGACGATCACGCCCAGCGGCGCAAGGATCTCCTGCAGCGATGCGGCGAGAGCGGACCGGGGATTCGACATGCCGTCATCATCCCAGGCACCACTGACAATGAATATTCAGGCCCCGTCAGGCCCGAGCCGCCGGCAGGGGGCCACGGCAGCAGTGCCCCTACGACCGCAGGTGATAGTGCGGCTGGAACATCGGGTCGAGCTCCGTCCGCAGCGGGTTGGCCTGGTCGCGTGCCGAGAGGATGGGGTCGGTGAGACCCCAGTCGGCCTCGACGGCCGGGTCGTTCCACGCCACGCCGTTCTCGTCGGAGGGGTTGTAATACCCGTCGACGAGGTACGTGATCGCCATGTCGCTCAGCGACGCGAAGCCGTGCGCGACACCCGGCGGGATGAACACGCCGAGGTGGTTGTTCTCGCCGCCGTCGACCTCACCGAGGTCGAGGCACTGCGTCGCCCCGTCGGTGGGCGAGCCCTGGCGGAGGTCGTGCAGCACCACGCGGGCGTGGCCGAACGGCACGTACCAGTAGTCGGCCTGGTGCAGGTGGTAGTGCAGGCCCACGAGGCAGCCGGCGATGCGGTTGCCGCGGTTGCCCTGGATCATCTCGCGACCCTGCGGGAACCACTCGCGTCGGTAGTTCTCGATGAAGTAGCCGCGCTCGTCGCCGAACTTCTGCGGCTCGACGATGTAGATGCCCGCGATGACGTCGGACTCGGTGATGGTTGCCATGTCGTTGTCTACTCCAGGTCGATCGAGCAGTCGTCGCCGATCATCAGGCGCGTGGCCTTCGGGCGCTGCTCGGTGCGGTGGACGTTGGTGTCGCGGCCGATGAGCGAGTCGACCAGGCGCGGCACGCCGGAGATGCGTGCCCGTTCGAGCACGACCGAGTTCTCGATCTCGGAGTCGGCGATCTCGCACTCGGACGCGACCGACGTGAACGGGCCGACGTAGCTGTTCGTGAGGACGGTGCCGGCGCCGATGATGGCGGGACCGCGCACGTGGCTGTTCACCAGCTTGGCGCCGGCCTCGATGACCACGCGACCGTCCACCTGGCTCTGCTCGTCGAGATCGCCGTCGATCCGGGCCTCGAGCTCCTCGAGCACGCGACGGTTCGACTCGAGCAGCGGGTCCTTCTTGCCGGTGTCGAGCCACCAGCCGTCGAGCAGGTCGTGGCGGACGCGGTGGCCGTGCTCGATGAGCCACTGGATCGCGTCGGTGATCTCCAGCTCGCCCCGCTCCGACGGCTCGATGGCCGCGACGGCGTCGTGGATGAGCTTCGTGAACAGGTAGACGCCCACGAGGGCCAGGTTCGACGGCGGGTCGACCGGCTTCTCGACGAGGCGGAGCACGTGACCCTCGTCGTCCACGGCGGCGATGCCGAACCGGTGCGGGTCGGGCACGGGGCACAGGAGGATCTGCGCGGCCGGCGGCGAGTCCGTGCCGTCGAGCTTGAGCTCGTTGGCGAGGCGGCGGTCCTCGTCGAAGCGGGCGACGAAGTCGACGAGGCCCTGCTGCAGCATGTTGTCGCCGAGGTACATCACGAAGTCGTCGTCGCCGAGGAAGTCGCGGGCGATGAGCACGCAGTGGGCCAGGCCCAGCGGCTCGTCCTGGGGGATGTACGTGACGCGGGCGCCGAACTTCGACCCGTCGCCCACCGCCTCGCGCACCTCGGGGCCGGTCTCGCCGGTGATGATGCCGATCTCGGTGATGCCGGCCTCGACCATGTCCTCGATGCCGTAGAAGAGGATGGGCTTGTTGGCCACCGGCACGAGCTGCTTGGCACTCGTATGGGTAATGGGGCGCAGTCGCGTGCCTGCGCCTCCGGACAAGATCAGGCCCTTCACAAGGCCAATGGTCTAGCAGCCGGACCCGTCAGCGTCAGATGGGACGCGGTCAGAGCAGTCGCTTCGCGATCGCCCAGTAGCCCCGGAACAACGGGGCGACCGCCCGCAGCACGGCGGGCGTCTCGAGGTTGCCGGGATCGAGCTCCACGGCGAAGAGGTCGGCGAACGAGCGATCGCCCACGACGCGCCGCGCCTGCATGTCGCGCCGGCGGCGCCGAAGCCACGACACGTGCCCCGCGATCCAGCGCACCGAGCGGCGGCGCTCGGGCAGCCAGCCCTGCGCCGCGGCCAGCGCCCACATGGCCAGCTCCTGCACGAGCAGCAGCGGAGCGAGCACCGCGAGGGTGCGGGTGCCCCACAGACTCAGCACGCAGATCAGACGGTTGCGGTCGAGGAGGTAGAACTTCGACGTGTTCCGGCCGAACTCGTAGCGGTGGCGCACGACGGCGCCGGGCACGAACACGACCGGCCGGCCCGCCTGCCAGCTGCGCAGCGACAGGTCGGCGTCCTCCTGGTAGGCGAAGAACTCGCGCTCGAAGCCACCGAGCTGGCGGTAGAACTCCGACGTCATCGCCATGCACGCCCCACTGGCGGCGAGCACGTCGCGCCGGACGGCGTGCCGGGACGCCGGCTCGTCGAACGCCCCGGACCAGCTGAGCCCGAGGTAGTGGATCTCGTTGCCGGCGGAGTTGAGGCGGTCGGGGCGGTCGGCGAGGCGCACGCTCGCCGTCGAGATGCCGGTGCGCGAGTCGCGCAACTCCTCGGCAAGACGGTGGAGGCACTCGGGCTCCACGATCGCGTCGGGGTTCACGAACGCCACGATCTCGCCGGTCGCGACGGCCGCCCCGTCGGCACACCCGCCGGCGAACCCGGTATTGCCGCCGAGCCGCACGACCGTGACGCCGGGGACCTCGGCGAGGCGGTCGACCGCGCCGTCGGTGCAGCCGTTGTCGACCAGCACGACGTCGACCCGCTCCCCCGTCGTGGCCAGGCTCGCGGCCACCGACTCCTCCAGCCACGGCTCGGCCCCGAAGGCCACCGTGACGACCGAGATCGTGGGCGATTCGGCGGGATCGGTCACGCGCCAACGGTAGCCAGTGCCTCTAGGCTGTTGCGCCACCACCCCGAGGCCCGCGTTGACCGACCTACTCGTACTCATCCCCGCACTCAACGAAGAAGCGACGATCGGTGCGGTGGTGACGAAGGCCGTGGCCTCCCTCGACGGCGACGTGCTGGTGATCGACGACGGCTCCTGGGACCGCACCGCGCGCCGGGCGCTCTCGGCCGGCGCCCGCGTGCTCCAGCACCCCTACAACCTGGGTGTGGGCGCCGCGATCCGCTCCGGCATCCGGTACGCGAACGAGCAGGGCTACCGCCGTGTCGTGCAGATCGACGCCGACGGCCAGCACGAACCCGACGAGGCGAAGCGCCTCCTCAGCCGCCTGGCGGAGGGCGTCGACCTCGTCGTCGGCTCCCGCTTCGCCGGCGACGACCCGGCCCCCTACGAGGTCGGCTTCGCCCGCCGCACCAGCATGCGCCTGCTGGCGCGCGTCGCGTCACGGCAGACCCACACCACCATCACCGATGCCACCAGCGGATTCCGGGCGTTCGGTCCCGAGGCGCTCGACCTGTTCGGGGCCTACTACCCCACCGCCTACCTCAGCGACACGGTGGAGGCGCTGCTCATCGGCGGCGCCGCCGGGCTTCGCATCCGCGAGGAGCCCGTGCAGATGCACCCGCGGCAGGGCGGCACGCCGTCGGCGCGCCCCCTGCGCAGCCTGATGTATCTGGTGCGCCTCAATCTCGTGATCCTCCTCCACCCCACGAGGCGCCCGCCGCGCGCCCGCGCCGGGCTCACGTGAGCGGGCGGCACTGATGCGTCTCGAACTCCTCGTCCTCGGGCTCGCCGTCGCGATGATGGTCGTCGTCATCGAGTTCGTGCGCCGCCGCAAGCTGCTCGAGAACTTCGCCATCCTCTGGCTCGGCGTCGGCTGCGGCGGCCTCGCGCTCGGCATCGGCCGCCCCGCCATCGACTGGCTCGCCCGCCGGCTCGGCGTGCAGTACGGCACGTCGCTCATCTTCTCGTTCTCGGTGCTGTTCCTCGTGGCGCTGTGCATGTACCTGTCGCTCCAGGTGTCGCGCCTCGCTGAGCGCGTGGAGACGCTGGCCGAGGAGATTGCGTTCCTCCGCGGGGTGCGCATGCCCCCCGGCGACGACAAGGCGGTCGGGAGCCCCGACGAGGCCGACCACTAGGGTGGCAACGATGACCACGACCACGACGGCAACCACCGAACACGCCGCGCAACGGCTGCTCGAGGAGCTGTCGAAGCCCGACGAGCACGGCTACGTCACCCTCAACACCGTCCCCTACCGGGCGCACCACCTCCTGCTCACCGAGGCGCTCCGGCTCACCGATCCGGGCGACGTCGTCTTCGAGGGCGGGGTGTCGTCGGGCTACTTCGCCGAGGCGATGGCCCACGCCGGTCGTGTCGTCGACGGTCACGAGCTCGACCCGATGGCCGCGGAGGCCGCCCGCCGCGTGTGCCGCACGGTGTACGAAGGCGACCTGCAGACCTTCGAGGCGCCGGAGGGCACCAGCTACCGCCTCCTCCTCTTCGGCGACACGCTCGAGCACATCGCCCGCCCCGAGACCGTGCTCACCTCGCTCCGCGAGCACCTCGAGCCCGGCGGCCACCTGGTCATCAGCGTGCCGAACATCGCCAACTGGTCGATCCGCCTGCAGCTGCTGTTCGGCCGGTTCCGCTACACCGACCGGGGCATCCTCGACCGCACCCACGTGCGCTTCTACACGAAGGCCGGCGTCGAGGAGATGCTGAACGCCGCCGGCTTCACCGTGGTGAAGCTCCAGGCAGCGGTGCCGGTGCCCGGCGTGACGGGTGAGCGCCTCGCGAAGCTCACCCACAAGCTCGGCAACCTCCTGCCCGGCGTCTTCGCGTACAACTTCGTGGTCACCGCGACGCCCCGCTGACCGCACGCGGCGACGCCCGGCGTCGCCTCCCCCGAAGCCGGAACGGCGCGACTCGCTGGTACCGTCCGAACGGATGAGCCGCCTCCTCAGAGTCCCCCGTCCTTCGGCGCGCCACGTCGTCGGCGCCGCCGTCGTCACGATCGTGCTCGCCGCCTTCGCACCCACGCCGGCCATGGCCCAGACCTGGGAGGCGGGCGTCGAGCAGCGCGCCGCCACACCCGGCGAGACCGTCACCGGCGTCGACCCGTTCGAGATGATCGCCGTCAGCTGGACCGGCTCCGCCGAGCTCCCCCCGCCGGTCGACGTGCACGACGCGGCCGGCTGGTCGCCCATCGGGCGGGACACGCCCGGCCCCGACGCCGGCCCCGACGACCGCACCCGCGAGGCGCGCACCGACGTCGACTCCGTGAGCTTCAGCGAGCCGGTGTGGGTGGGGTCCGCCGACGGCTACCGCGTCGCCGCCGCGCCCGGCATCGGGCACGTGACCGTCCACCTCATCCGCCAGGAGCAGGTGCTCACCCCGGCCGTCCGCAGCGACGCCGCCGGCGCCGCGCCCGCCTCGCCTGACGGGCCGCCGGTCAACCTGCGCTCCGCCTGGGGCGCCGCTCCGGCGAAGGAGGCCAACGGCGTCGCCCGCTCCGTCAAGTTCGCCGTGATCCATCACACCGCCGGCACCAACGACTACACGCAGGCCGACGTGCCCGCGATCCTCCGCGGCATCCAGAGCTTCCACCAGAACTCCCGCGGCTGGAACGACATCGCGTACAACTTCCTGATCGACAAGTGGGGCGGCATCTGGGAAGGCCGCAGCGGAGGCATCGGCAAGGCGATCATCGGGAGCCACGCCGCCAACTTCAACACCGGCACCGTGGGCATCTCGCTCCTCGGCGACTTCACCACCACCGATCCCACGCCCGAGGCACTCTCCGCCGCAGCGAACGTCGCCGGATGGAAGCTCGCCCTCGCCGGCGTGAACCCGCTCGGCACGACCACCGTCGTGGGCACCGACGACAACGTCTTCCCCACCGGCCAGTCGATCACGCTCCCGACGATCGTCGGCCACCGCGACATCGGCCAGACCGACTGTCCCGGCCGTGTGTGGGACCACCTCGCCGACATCCGGACCGCGGCCGCCCAGCGCGCCGCCTACGTGACGGGCAACCTCGAGACGATCGAGCAGACCGGCCCCGACCGCGTGCACGTCAAGGGGTGGGCGTTCGATCGTCGCACGTCGGATCCGCTGCACGTCGTCGTCGACGTCAACGGTCGCGCCGTCGCCGACAGCGTCACCTCCGTCGCCCGTCCCGACGTCCGCGGCGTCCACCCGGGCGCGTCCGCCACCAGCGGGTTCGACACCACCATCACGGCAACCGCCGACGTGAGCGACGTGTGCGTCTACGCAGCCGAGACCTCCTACGGCGCGCTCACCAAGCTCGGGTGTCGCTCGTTCAACACGCCGACCAACCCGCGCGGCAACTACGAGGCGTTGGTGCCGACGGCCACCGGCGCCACCGCCACCGGCTGGGCCCTCGACCCCAACACCAGCGACCCGATCGAGGTGCAGCTCTACGTGGACGGCGCCAAGGCGCTCACCACCACCGCGTCGGGCAACCGCCCCGACGTGGGCGCGGTGTACCCCTCAGCGGGCGCCGCGCACGGCTGGACCGTCGACGTTCCTCTCACGCCCAACGTGCGACACGAGGTGTGCGCCTTCGCGATCAACGTCGGCGCCGGCACCGTGAACACGCTGCTCGGCTGCCGAGCCGTCGGCGCCGACCCCGTCCCCACCGGCTCGGTGCAGGCCGCGCTGGTCGCGGGCGATCAGGCCGTGGCGCTCGGCTGGGCGCTCGATCGCGACGGGCCCACCGCCGTGCTGTTCTTCGTCAACGGCCGGATGGCCAAGCTCGCGCCCGCCAACCTCACATGGCCGAACCTCACCGGCGCCTTCCCCGGCTACGGCATCGACCACGGGTTCTTCACGGCGTTCCCGATCCCCAAGGGGTCGAGCAACATCTGCGCCTTCGCGCTCAACGTGGGGCCGGGCCCCACGGCGACGAGCCTCGGCTGCCGCGTCCTCAAGCGCTAGGCGGGCGGCGCCTGCAGTGCCCTCGCGTCAGGCCGGCGCCTGCAGTGGCGCCGGCTGGCACAGCCCTTCGAGCTCGACCACCTGGATGCTCTCGCGGTTGTCCCACGTGACCGCGTTGTTCGGGTCACGGCGGATCTTGTACTCGCGGAACTCCATGTCGAGGGCATCGAACGTGAGGTAGCGGCCGATGAGCGGCGAGCCGACGCCCAGGATGAGCTTGATGGCCTCGACGGCCTGGATCGTGCCGATGATGCCGGGCAGCGCGCCCAGCACACCGGCCTCGGCGCAGCTCGGGGCCATCTCGGCGGGCGGCGGCTCGGGGAGCATGTCGCGGTAGGTGGGACCGTTCTTCGGGTCGAACACCGTGACCTGGCCCTCGAAGCGGAAGATCGAGCCGTGCACCACCGGGATGCCCAGCTTCACCGACGCGTCGTTGAGCATGTAGCGCACCGGGAAGTTGTCGGCGCCGTCCACGATGAGGTCGTAGCCGGTGATGATCTCCTCGATGTTGCTCGCGTCGAGGCGACGGTCGTAGGTGATGACGTCGACGTCGGGGTTGAGCAAGGTGAGGGTCTTCTTCGCGGAGTCGACCTTGCGGTCGCCGATGCGGTCGAGGTTGTGGAGGATCTGGCGCTGGAGGTTCGAGGCGTCGACGACGTCCATGTCGATGATGCCGATCGTGCCGACACCGGCGGCTGCGAGGTACAGCGCGGCCGGCGAGCCGAGGCCACCGGCGCCGAGCAGCAGCACCTTCGCGTCGAGCAGCTTCTGCTGGCCCTCCTCGCCCACCTCGGGCACGAGCAGGTGACGCTGGTAGCGGTTGCGCTGGTCGGGGGTGAGGACCTGCGGGGTGCGCCAGTCGCGGCCCTCGTCCTTCCACTTGTTGAAGCCGCCGGCCATCGACACCACGTCGGTGTAGCCGAGTTCGTTGAGCGTCTTCGCGGCGAAGGCCGAACGGACGCCGCCCGCGCAGTGCACGACGATCTTGGCGTCCTTGTCGGCGATGCGGCCCTCCACCTGGCCCTCGAGGTGACCACGGGGGATGAACACGGCACCGGGGATGGCGCCCTGCTCGAACTCGTCGGCCTCACGCACGTCGAGCACGACGGCGCCGTTGGCGCGGAGCTGCTCGGCCTCGGCCGTGGACACCTCGGCGATCTCGGACTTGGTCGCAGTGAGCAGTTCTCTGAACGATGGCATCTGAATCTCCGAAGACGTACGTGGTGCGCTGGCCGCAAAATCCTAGTGAGTTGGTCAACAATCGGGAAAGTGCGTGCATTCCGCACGGCTTCCGGGGCACGTCGGTAGGGTTCTCGGGCGATGAAGATCTACACGCGCAAGGGCGACGACGGCACGACCGGCCTGTATTTCGGCGGTCGCGTGTCGAAGGACTCCGTGCGCCCGACGGCCTACGGCGACGTCGACGAGACCCAGTCCGTGATCGGCCTCGCCCGGGCCCAGGCGCACGCCGCCGGCGTCACGAGCGCCGCGCGGCTCGACGAGATCCTCGTGTCGATCCAGCGCGACCTCTGGGTGGTGATGGCCGACCTCGCCACCAACGAGGACAATCGCGACAAGCTCACCGACGACGCCACCAAGGTCACCCCCGCGATGATCGAGCGACTGGAGTCGATCATCGACGAGGCCAACACCTGGTTCGAGGCGCCCACCGAGTTCGTCGTCCCCGGCGGCGACCTCGTCTCGGCAACCCTCGACGTCGCCCGCACCGTGGCGCGTCGCGCCGAGCGCAACGCCATCGCCGTCGGCGATCACCACTCGCTCGCCGGTGCCTACCTCAACCGACTGTCCGACACGCTCTGGACGCTCGCCCGCTGGCAGGAGGGCACCGCCCTCACCGTGCGCTCCGTGGCCACCTGACCCGGCTCCCGCTCTCCCTTCCCCCGTCCGACTCCCCAACCCCGAGGCCTCCCCATGCTCAGCCTGAAGCTCACCAAGTCGCCCAACGCCCGCGCCGCCGTGGTGGCGCTCGTCGTGCCGTCCGATCGACTCCGCGCCTCCGGCGTCGACAAGCGCCTCCTCACCCGGCTGCGGTTCGAGGGCAAGGCGGGCCAGGTGGCGACGATCACCGGCGACACGCCGGCGCTGACGATCCTCGTGGGCATCGGCCCCTCCGTCGACGTCACCACCACGTCGGTGCGCAAGGCCGTCGCCGCCGCAGTGGGCGCACTCTCGGCGCAGAAGTCGGCGGTGGTCGACCTCTCGCTCGTGGACCTCTCGCTCGCCGACGCCGACCTCTCGGCCGACGACCTCGCCCAGGCCGCCGCCGAGGGCGCCGGCCTCACGGCCTACCGCTACGAGGAGTACAAGGCGCCGAAGGACGACCCCCGGCTGGAGTCGCTCACCCTGGTCGTTCCCGGCGGCGGCAAGGACGGGTTCGCCCGCGGTCAGGTGATCGTCGACGCCGTGTGCTTCGCCCGCGATCTCGTCAACGAGCCCGGCGGCTCGCTCACCCCGGTCCGCTTCGCCGACCTCGCGAGCGAGCGGGCCACCGCCGCCGGCCTCACGGTCGAGGTGCTCGACCGCGCCGAGATCGAGGCCGCGGCGCTCGGCGGCGTGCTGTCGGTGAACCGGGGCTCGTCGCAGGAGCCGCGGTTCGTCAAGCTCACGTACACGCCCACCGACGCCGCGGCCGCCGCGCACCCCTCGGTGGCGCTCGTCGGCAAGGGCATCACGTTCGACTCCGGCGGCCTCAGCATCAAGACCGGCGAGGGCATGATGACCATGAAGTGCGACATGGGCGGCGCCGCTGCGGTGATCGCCACGATGTGCGCGCTGCCCGCGCTCGGCGTCGGCGTGCCCGTCACCAGCTACACGCCGATGACCGACAACATGACCGGCCCCGACGCCACCCGTCCCGGCGACGTCATGACCGCCCGCAACGGCAAGACGGTCGAGATCCTCAACACCGACGCCGAGGGTCGCCTCGTCCTCGCCGACGCGCTCTCGCTCGCCACCGAGGACGGGCACGGCACGATCGTCGATCTCGCCACGCTCACCGGCGCCTGCATGGTCGCCCTCGGCGACCAGATCGCCGGCCTCCTCGGCAACGACGACGAGCTCATCGACGAGATCGCCGAAGCGGCCGACCGCGCCGGCGAGAAGGTGTGGCACCTCCCCCTGCCCCCGGAGTACCGCAAGCTCCTCGACTCCCCGATCGCCGACATGAAGAACCTCGGCGGCCGCTACGGCGGCACGCTCACCGCCGGCCTGTTCCTGCAGGAGTTCGTCGGCGACGACGTCGCGTGGGTGCACCTCGACATCGCCGGGCCCTCCTTCACCGAGGCCGCCGACGCCGAGATCCCGCGCGGCGGCACCGGCTTCGGTGTGCGCACGCTGCTGGACTGGCTCGAGTTCCGCGCCGCCTCGCTCGACGTGGCAACGCTCGACGACGACCTGATCGCCGACGGCCTCGGCGCGGACGCCGGCTGACCTACCCCCACCCCATCGCAGTGCCCACGGCATCGCGGACCGTCTGGGGCGGATAGCCCCAACGGCGGAGCTGGCGCTCGATCTCGCCGATGCGCTCCCCCGCCTCCACCAGACCGGCCACCGCCGCGGTGGCCCGCCGGAGCTCGGCGGGGTCGGTCGGCCGCGTGGCCCACTGCACGTGCGCCCGCTGCAACGACTCGGGCAGGCGCGACACCTGACGACGCGTCAGCGTGGGCAGGTGGCTGCGCACGGCCAGGCGTTGGGGGTTGATGCGATAGGCGGCGCCGAACTGGCAGGCGCGAAGCACGCTGCGCTGCGTGGTGGAGTTGCGCGCCATGCTCTCGCCCAGCCCCAGGGCCCGGCCGGTGTCGACCAGGTCGACCCGGAAGCCGTCGGGGAACTCGTCGAGGCCGCGGGCGAAGCGCCGCAGCATCCACGTGGTGCTCGGGCCGAGCAGGCCCAGCCAGAAGCGCTCGACGTACGCGCTGCGCGGGTCGTGGCCCGAGTGCTCGAACGACGGGTCGGTCCACGCCACGATCTCGAGCTGCTCGGGGAACACCGGCTCGGGCTCACGAGCGGGAGGCTCCGGCGCGGCGAACTGCACGGCAGGCTCGTGGACGATCGGTTCGGAGGTCGAGACGGTGAGCGACATGGGCGGATCCAAGGGGCGAGGGTGACGTTCGGGGGAAGGTCGTTCGCACGGTACGCACCGCAGTCCGGGACGAACATGGGGGACGTCCCCCGCTCCGTAGGCTCTCTCGTGTGACCGACGCCCCGCCCGACAGCGCCGCAGCCCGAGCCACCGAACTGGTCGACGACGCCGGCCACGTCGTCGTGCTCACCGGCGCCGGCATCTCCACCGACTCCGGCATCCCCGACTTCCGCGGTCCCAACGGCGTGTGGACCCGGAACCCGGGCGCCGAGAAGCTCTCGTCGCTCGACCACTACCTCGCCGACCCCGAGATCCGGAGGCGCGCCTGGCTCGGTCGCCTCGACCATCCGGCGTGGACGTCGGAGCCGAACGCCGGGCATCAGGCGATCGTGCGCCTCGACCAGCGCCGCAAGCTCGACCTCCTCCTCACCCAGAACATCGACGGCCTGCACCACGCCTCGGGGCTCGACCCCGACCGCATCGTGGAGATCCACGGCTCGATCCGCGAGGTCGAGTGCCTGTCGTGCGGCTGGCGGGGACCGATGCAGGAGACCCTCGACCGCGTCCGCTCGGGCGAGGCCGACCCGTCGTGCACCGTGTGCGGCGGCATCCTCAAGTCGGCCACGATCAGCTTCGGCCAGTCGCTCGTCGCCGCCGACATCGACCGGAGCTTCGATGCCGCCGCCCGCTGCGACCTGCTGATCGCCGTCGGCACCAACCTCTCGGTGCAGCCGATCGCTTCGGTGGTTCCGATCGCGGCGCAGCAGGGCACGCCGATCGTCATCGTCAACGGCTCGCCCACGGACATGGACGAGCTGGCCACCGTGATCGTGCGCGGCTCGATCAGCGACGTCCTGCCACAGATCGTCGGTTAGCTCCAGGCGGCGCGTAGAACGCCGATCGGGCGCGAGGCCCCGTCGCGAACGACGACCTCGGCCAACGCATCGAGCGCCGGACCGTCGAGCGATGGATCCAGCCAGCGGCGAGCGGCGGCCACGGCGGCCGGCCCCCACGCGCGGTAGCCACCGTCCACGATGCGCAGCGCCACGCCGACGCCCTCCGACGAGCCGATGCCCAGTGCCGCCTCGGCACCGACCTTCGCCACCAACGCGGGCGAGGCGGCCATGAGCTCGCTGTCGGCCTGGCCCGCCTCGCGCACCACGTAGGGGTTCGCCCGCATGGCCGCTGCGACGACGTCGAGGCCAGGCACGCCGGACCACCCGATGCCGAGCCGCGCGTACGCGGTGGCCATGGCGCGCAGCGGCACCCGGTGCGCCGTCATCCCGCAGTTGTCCGGCTCGAGGTGGGGCTCGACGCCGCACGCGGTCGCGACCGCCTGCTGCATGGCGACCTGTGCCGGATGCTCCCGGTGCAGGTAGGTGTCGGTGGGCCAGCCCTCGACCACGCACCACGCCAGCACCAGCGCGTGGTTGCCCGAGCACTGGTGCTTCACGAGGCCGCCCTGGCCGTCGTCGCCGGTGTGGACCGCGAACTCGTCGAGCCCGGCGGCGGCGAGCACCTCGCGGACGAGCGCCGTCGGAGTCGCCGACCCGTCGTGGGAGGCGCAGCCGATCGCCAGGTGCCGCTGCTCCAGGCCGAGCCGCTCGATGACGCCGGCCGCGGCGGCGGGCGCCGCCTGGAACGGCTTCGCGGACGAGCGGAGGAAGGTCGACCAGTCGGCGTCGCCGGGCGACGCCTCCCCGACCGGGTCGCCGTCGACGGTCGCGGCGCAGGCCCGCACCAGGTGGGTGCTCTCGACGACCTGACCCCGCGTGACCTCGACCTGCAGCATGGAATCCGACGTTACCGCCGCAGGCGCGGAACGCTATGCTGACACGAGCAAGCACTGCAGTGAGCTGACCTGATGGGAAGGGCGTGAGGCCCCGGCTCGCGGTGACACCCCACGCCCGGCGTCGCGTCGGCCGTGTTCCCGCGAAGGAGTCCCATGCCCACGTCCGGCATCGACAGTCCCTATCTCGACCTGCTGCGCGAGCGCGTCGTCGTCTTCGACGGCGCTGCCGGCACCTACCTGCAGCAGCTCGGCCTCACCGCCGACGACTTCGGCGGTGAGCGCCTCGAGGGCTGCACCGACATCCTCTCGGTGACCCGCCCCGACGCCATCGCCCAGATGCACGCCGACTACTTCGCCGCCGGCGCCGACGTCGTCGAGACCAACAGCTTCGGCGCCTTCGGCATCCCGCTCGGCGAGTACCAGATCGCCGACCGCACCCACGAGGTCAACGTGGCCGCGGCGCGCATCGCCCGCGAGGTCGCCGACGACCTGTCCACCCCCGACCGGCCCCGCTTCGTGGCCGGCTCGATGGGCCCCGGCACGAAGTTCGCGACCCTCGGCCAGGTGTCGTACGCCGAGCTCCGCGACCAGTACCACGAGCAGGGCATCGGCCTCCTCGAGGGCGGCGTCGACCTCTTCATCATCGAGACCCAGTTCGACCTGCTCGGCGTGAAGGCCGCCATGAACGGCGTGCGTCGGGCGATGAAGTCGGTCGGCCGCCAGGTGCCGATCCAGACCCAGGTCACCATCGAGCTCACCGGCCGCATGCTGCCGGGCACCGAGATCGCCGCCGCGCTCGCGGCGCTCGACCCGATGCGCCCCGACGTGATCGGGCTCAACTGCGCCACCGGCCCGTCGGAGATGGGCGAGCACCTCCGCTACCTCAGCCAGCACTCCCGCATCCCGATCTCGGTGCTGCCCAACGCCGGCCTCCCCTCCGTGGTCGACGGGAAGATGCACTACGACCTCACCGCCGAGGCGTTCACCGAGTACCTCGCCCGGTTCATCCGCGAGTTCGGCGTGCGCGTGGTCGGCGGCTGCTGCGGCACCACGCCGGAGTACATCCGCCAGCTCGCCGAGGTGGCCCACACCGTCGAGCCGGCGGTGCTGAACCCGACCCACGCCGACGGCGCCACGTCCATCTACAGCTTCCAGCCCTTCGGCTCGGAGGACGGCGACAACGCGGCCACCAGCTTCCTCATGATCGGCGAGCGCACCAACGCCAACGGCTCCAAGGCCTTCCGCGAGGCGATCCTCGCCGAGGACTGGGACACGACGGTGCAGGTGGCGAAGGATCAGGTGAAGGACGGCAGCCACGTGCTCGACCTGTGCGTCGACTACGTGGGCCGCGACGGCACGAAGGACATGGACGAGATCGCGCAGCGCTTCGCCACGCAGTCCACGGTGCCGATCGTGCTCGACTCCACCGAGCCCCAGGTGATGGAGGCCGGCCTGCAGTGGCTGGGCGGCCGTGCGGTCCTCAACTCCGCGAACCTGGAGGACGGGTTCGCACCCGGCTCCCGTCTCGACCGCGTGCTCACGCTGGCCCGTGAATACGGCGCCGCCGTCATCTGCCTCCTCATCGACGAGGAGGGCCAGGCCCGCGACGTCGAGTGGAAGCTCCGGGTCGCGCACCGCATCCACGACATCGCCATCGGCGACTACGGGCTGGAGCCCGGCGATCTGATCTTCGACGCGCTCACCTTCCCGCTGTCGACCGGCGACGACGACCTGCGACGCGACGCCATCGAGACCATCGAGGCGATCCGCCGCATCACCGAGGAGCTGCCGGGCACGTACACGACGCTCGGCCTGAGCAACGTGAGCTTCGGCCTGTCGCCGGCGTCACGCCACGTCCTGAACTCGGTGTTCCTCGCCGAGTGCATCAAGGCCGGCCTCAGCTCGGCCATCGTCCACGCGAGCAAGATCATGCCGCTCTCCCGGATCCCCGAGGAGCAGCGCGAGGTGTGCCTCGACCTCATCTGGGACCGTCGCGGCGCCGCCGGCTCGCTGTCGAACGGCGACGAGTCGTACGACCCGCTGCACAAGTTCCTCGAGGTGTTCGCCGACGTGCAGGTGGAGGAGACGGTGAAGGAGGACCGCTCCGACTGGACCATCGAGCGCATCCTCAGCACCCGCATCATCGACGGCGACCGCGACGGCCTCACCGACGACCTCGACACGGCGATGGCCGCCGGCCTCGCTCCCCTGGCCATCATCAACGACGTCCTGCTCGAGGGCATGAAGGTCGTGGGCGACCTCTTCGGTCGCGGCGAGATGCAGCTCCCGTTCGTGCTGCAGTCGGCCGAGACCATGAAGAAGGCCGTGGCCCACCTCGAGCCCCACATGGAGGTCGTCGACGGTGACGAGGGCGGCGGCAAGGGCCGCATCGTGCTCGCCACCGTGAAGGGCGACGTGCACGACATCGGCAAGAACCTCGTGGACATCATCCTCACGAACAACGGCTACGAGGTGCACAACCTCGGCATCAAGATCTCCATCGCCGAGATGATCGACAAGGCCATCGAGGTGAACGCCGACGCCATCGGCATGAGCGGGCTGCTCGTGAAGTCGACGCTGATCATGCGCGACAACCTCGAGGAGCTCAACGCTCGCGAGCTGTCGCGGGTGCCGGTGCTGCTCGGTGGCGCGGCCCTCACGCGCACCTACGTCGAGCGCGACCTGCGCGAGGTCTACGACGGACGCCTCTTCTACGGCAAGGACGCCTTCGAGGGTCTCCACGTGATGGACACCCTCGGCCGTATCAAGCGCGGCGAGCTCGTGGACGACGCGTTCGGCGTCGAGCCCGGCGGTCGCGACCTGCCCCGCCGCGAGAAGGTCGAGGTGGACCCGTCCACGGTGCCGTCCCGCTCGCCGGAGGCCGCTCTCGACAACGAGGTGTTCGTCCCGCCGTTCCTCGGCACGCGCATCGTGAAGGGCCTGTCGATCGACGAGATCGCGCCGTACATCAACGAGACGGCGATCTTCCGCAACCAGTGGCAGTTCCGTCCCGAGGAGGGCGAGGACGACGAGGCGTTCAAGGCCCGCCTGCGCCCGCAGCTCCGCTCCGTGCTCGCCGAGTGCAAGCAGGAGAACCTGCTCGTGCCCCAGGTCGTGTACGGCTACTTCGCGGCGAACGGCGTCGGCGACGACCTCGTGATCTGGACCGACGAGACCCGCACCGCCGAGCTCGCCCGGTTCCACTACCCCCGCCAGCAGGTCGAGCCCTGGCTGTGCATCGCGGACTTCTTCCGCCCCTACGACCCTGCGACCGGCGAGGGCGACCTCGACTACGCGGCGTTCCACATCGTCACGATGGGCGAGCGCATCTCCGAGCACTGCGCCGAGCTGTTCGCCGCCGACCGGTACCAGGAGTACCTGATGATGCACGGCATCGGCGTCGAGATGGCCGAGGCCCTCGCCGAGTTCTGGCACCACCGCATCCGCACCGAGTGGGGCTTCGTCGACGAGGACGGCCCGTCGATCGCCGGCCTGTTCCGCCAGAAGTACCGCGGCGGCCGCTACTCGAGCGGCTATCCGGCCTGCCCCGACCTCGAGGACAACGCCATCGTCGCCGCGCTGCTCGAGAGCGACCGGATCGGCATCGAGGTGAGCGAGGAGACGGGGTGGCAGTACCAGCCCGAGCAGACGACCTCGGCGCTCATCTGCCACCACCCTCGCGCCAAGTACTTCGTCGCCCGCGGATGACGCGGATCCGACACTGTCTTTTCGGCGGTTTCCTGTCACAATGCTGCCCGTGAGCGTGATCGTGACCGGCGCGGCCGGATTCGTGGGGAGCACCCTCGTCGAGCAGCTGTTGTCCGACGGCCATGAGGTCATCGGCATCGACAGCTTCACCGACTACTACGACCCGGCCACCAAGCGGGCCAACATCGCCACGGCGCTGGCCAACCCGGCCTTCCGCCTGGTCGAGGCCGACCTGCTGGACGCCCCCCTCACCGAGCTCTTCCGCGACGCCTCGATCGTGTGGCACATCGCCGGCCAGCCCGGGGTGCGCCTCAGCTGGTCCGACGGCTTCGACCTGTACGTGTCGCGCAACATCACCGCCACGCAGCGCGTGCTCGAGGCTGCGAACGCCGCGGGCGTGGGCCGGGTCGTCTACGCGTCGAGCTCGTCGGTGTACGGCAACGCCGAGCGGTACCCGACGCTCGAGACCGATCGCCCCGAGCCCTACAGCCCGTACGGCGTCACCAAGCTGGCCGGCGAGCACCTCTGCGTGCTGTACGCCGCGAACTGGAACGTGCCCACGGTGTCGCTCCGCTACTTCACGGTCTACGGCCCTCGGCAGCGCCCCGACATGGCCACGCACCGGCTCATCAACGCGGCGCGCGACCAGACGCCCTTCCCGATGTTCGGCGACGGCAGCCAGGAGCGCTCCTTCACCTACGTCGACGACGTCGTCTCGGCCACCATCCTCGCCGGCACGACACCCAACCTCGACCCGGGGCTCGTGCTCAACGTCGCCGGCCGGTTCTCGTGCTCGCTGGCCGAGCTCATCGACATGGTCGGCGATGCCGTGGGCAAGCCCGTGCCGCTCGACCGCCGCCCACCGCAGGCCGGCGACGCCCAGAAGACCGGTGGCGACACGACGCTCATCGAGTCGGTCCTCGGCTGGAAGGCCATGGTGTCCCTCGAGGAGGGCATCGCCGCGCAGGCCCGTCACCAGATGCGCTGACGGGCGCCCGCGCCCGTCCGCGGGCCCGACATCGCCGTCGCAACGGGCGATGACAGGTTGGTTACGAATCGTGCGGCCCGCCAACGTGTCGGCTACACAGTCGGAGTGCTGCAGCGACCGATCCTCGCCGTTCTGGTCGCCGTCTCGGTCGCGGCCCTCGGATGCTCGTCGGCGAAGGACGCCTCCACCGTGGGCGACAGCGCGACGCCGACCAGCGCTCCGCCCCGTCCGTACAAGCCGGTGTGGACCGAGGGACCGTGCGTCGTGGAGGTCCCCGACGGGGCCGCGGTCACCTGCGGCACCCTCACGGTGCCCGAGAACCGCGCCAAGCCGACCGGCGCCAAGGTGACCCTTCCGGTCGTCCGGATCCACAGCACCTCTCCGACCCCCGAGCCCGACCCGGTCGTGTACCTGCACGGCGGCCCCGGCATCGCCACGCTCCCCAACGGCATCGGCGGCAAGATCCGCAACCCCGTGCTCGAGCACCGCGACCTGATCGTGTTCGACCAGCGCGGCGCCGGCCTCGCCACCCCGTCGCTCAACTGCCCCGAGCGCGAGGAGGCGTTCCTCCAGGCCCTCGCCTCCCCCGCGCCGTTCAGCCAGGAGCTGGCGTCCTTCGACACCGCGATCTCCACCTGCTACCAGCGGCTGAAGGCCGAGGGACACGACCTCGACCAGTACAACAGCGCGACCGACGCGGCCGACCTCGCCGACCTCCGCGTCGCGATGGGCTTCGACGAGTGGAACCTCTGGGGCGTGTCCTACGGCACCCGCCTCGCGCTCACCGAGATGCGGTCCTACCCCGAGGGCATCCGCAGCGTCGTGCTCGACTCCGTGTACCCGCCGAGCGCCGGCGCCGTGGACGACACCGTTCGCTCCGGCACCAGGGCGTTCGACGCGCTGGCCAACGGCTGCAGCACCGATCCCTCCTGCCACGCCCGGTTCCCCGACGTGAAGGGCGACCTCGACAAGCTCGCGCTCGCCCTCGACGCCGCCCCCTACACCTTCGACTTCACGATGCCCGACGGCACCGTGCGCACGCTGAAGCTCACCGGCAACGACGCCGTCGCCGGCCTGTTCAACGCCCTCTACGAGACCTCGCTCATCCCCCAGCTTCCTGCCGCCATCCACGATCTCGCCGCCGGCGGGCGCGCCCTCGTGCCGCTGATCGCCCAGGACGGCATCCCCTTCGTGAACGACACCTCCGAGGGGGCGTTCCTGTCCTACGAATGCGCCGACAACGGGGCGCGCATCGACCCGGCGGTCGTCACGAAGCTCCGGAAGGACCCCGGTCGCGCCGGCCTGCTCCTGCTCGCAGGTTGGAACGTCTTCTGCGACAAATGGCCGGTGCGCCACCTGGCGAAGGACTACGGCGACGTGGTCACCTCCGACATCCCGACGCTCGTGATCGCCGGCGAGTACGACCCGATCACGCCCCCGGCCACCTCCAAGGCCGTCGCCGACGCCCTGTCGGACTCGGTCTTCGTCCAGGTGCCCCACGCCGGCCACGGCCCCGGGCCCGACACCGAGTGCTCGCTCGGGATCTTCACCCGGTTCTTCGACGAGAGCACCAAGGTCGACACGAGCTGCGTCGCGACGATCGTCCCGGCTCCCTTCGCCTGAGCCTGCCCGGCGGTGTAGACACAACGTCATGCGCTTCTCCTACGCCGAGGCCATGTGCGACGTCACGCACTACCTCCCGCTCGCACAGGCCGCCGACGACTCCGGGTGGGACTCGATGGTCATCCCCGACTCCATCGCCTACCCACGCGACTCCGACTCCACCTATCCGTACACCGCCGACGGCAACCGGGAGTTCCTCCAGGGCAAGCCGTTCATCGAGCCGTTCGTGCTCATCCCCGCCCTCGCCGCGGTCACCTCGCGCCTCCGCTTCGCCACCTTCGTGGTGAAGTTGCCGATCCGCCAGCCGGTGCTCGTCGCGAAGCAAGCGGCCTCCATCGCCGTGATGTCGGACAACCGGTTCTCGTTCGGCATCGGCCTCAGCCCCTGGCCGGAGGACTTCGTCATCACCGGCACGGAGTGGAAGGCCCGCGGCAAGCGCATGGACGAGATGATCGAGATCATGCGCGGCCTCTGGACCGGCGACTTTTTCGAGTACCACGGCGACCACTACGACCTGCCCGCCGTCCAGATCTGCCCGGTGCCCACCGAGCCGATCCCGCTCCTCATCGGCGGCCAGACCGACGCCGCGCTCAAGCGCGCCGCCCGCATCGGCGACGGTTGGATGCACGCCGGCCTCGGCGACGGCTCCGACCTCGGCGCCCACATCGCCCGGGTGCGGGAGCTCCGCGCCGAGTACGGGCGGGAGTCCGACCCGTTCGAGGTGCACGTGATCTCCTACGACGGCTACACCGTGGACGGCGTGAAGCGACTCGAGGACATGGGCGTCACCGACGTGATCATCGGCTTCCGCGATCCGTACACGATGCCCGACGGCCCGCTGCAGCCGAAGATCGACGCGCTGCGCGGCTTCGCCGAGAACGTCATCGAACGCTGCCGCTGACCGGCCCCTCGCAGGCGCAGTGCGCCGTCAGGAGTTGAGCACGAGCCTGGCGACGAGGTCCTGGCCGAACCCGGTGAGGATCGCCAGGTAGAGGAGACCCGTGGCCGCCATCACCGCCGAGTAGGCGCGCTCGCGCAGCGCAGCGCGCGTCACCCGGCACAACACGATGGTCGTGAGCGCGCACGCCGCCCAGAACCAGCCGAGCATCCCGTTCCAGCCGTCGTCGATCGAGCCGTTCAGCACCGAGATCATCCCCGTGGGCAGCAGCATCACCAGCAGCTCGAACGGCCAGATCCAGGTGAGGATGCGCACGAGCTCCAGCAGCGGGCGCCGGGGAAGGCCCGGCTGCGTGAGGTACCAGTGACCCAGGAGCATCGCGTCGGTGACGCACCCCAGGAAGAAGGTGCCGACCACCACCCGCGACAGCTGGAGCCACACCGGATGGCCTGCGTCGATGCCGGCGGCAACGATGCCCACCGCGCCCACGATGGGGGCCAGGAGGTCGAGGTTCGCCGGGTACTCGGGCACCGTCTCGTCGAACGCCTGCTCCTCGCGCTCGATGCCGGTCATCTCGGCCACGCGCGCCGAACGCGCCTGGCTCTGCTCACGCTGGTGCAACACACCCGCCCGGCGGCGCTGCCAGCTCACCACGAGCGCGACCACGCACGCGACGGCGACGGCGATCGCGCTGACCTCGCGCACCCACACACGGTGGTAGCGGAACCCGGCGACGGCGGCGCCCACCGCCATCAGGCCGTACACCGAGCGGAGCAACCAGCCGTAGCCGATGCCGACCTCGCGCCGGCGCGACGTCACCCAGAGGAAGAACAGGCCGCCGACCGACCACTGCAGCAGCACCGTGGCCGCGTCGAGGTTCAACATGGCTACGAGATGCTGGCGAGCGCGTGATCGGCGCGGTTGAGGGGGCGGGGGCCGTCGGCGGTGGCCACCACGATGTCCTCGAGACGGAAGCCGAACCGGCCCGGCAGGTAGATGCCGGGCTCGACGGAGTAGCAGTTGCCGATGGCGAGCGCGGCGCCGTTGCCCGTCACCATGTAGGGATCCTCGTGCTCCTCCACCCCGATGCCGTGGCCGGTGCGGTGGATGAAGAACTCGCCGTACCCGGCGGCGTCGATGATGTCGCGGCACGCTCGGTCGACGTCCTCGCACGGCACACCCACCAGACCAGCGGCGACACCCGCCGCCTGCGCCTCCTGCAGGGTGCCGTACACGTCCGCCGCCTCGGCGGGGATCGGCCCCGTCCAGATGCAGCGCGTGATGTCGGAGCAGTAGCCGACACCCCACTCGTCGAGCATGGTGCCGCCGAAGTCGCACAGCACCACCTCGCCGGCGGTGATCACCCGGCTGCCGGCCTCGTGGTGCGGGCTCGCGGCGTTGGCGCCCGCCGCGACGATCGCGAAGTTCACGCGGTGGTGGCCGCCGTCGACGATGCGTCGGGAGAGGTCGGCGGACACCTCGGCCTCGGTGCGACCCACCACCTCGATGCGTCCGGCCTGCAGGTCGGCGGCGATGGCGTCGACCACCGACGCGGCGCGCTGCAGCATCGCGACTTCGTGGTCGTCCTTCACCGCGCGCAGCGGCCCGGTGACGTCGTTCGACCGCACGAAGGACGCACCAGGGAGCCGCTCCTGCATCCCGATGAGGAACCGGGCCCAGGTGCGGTCGCCGAACGCCAGCCGCGTTCCTCCGGCGAGCCGGTCGGCCACGATGGCGATCGGGTCGTCCGACTCGCCCCACGGCACGATCTCGACGTGGTCGCGGGGCACGACGCGCGGCGCCTCGAGGCCGGGAACCACCAGGCTGCAGTCGCCGCTGCGGGTCACGACCGCCATCGTCAGACGCTCGAGCGGCATCGCCTCGTAGCCCGTGAGCCACGGGAGGTCCGGGCCGACGGACACGAGCAGCGCGTCGAGGTCGAGCTCGTCCAGGCGGGCGACCACACGGCCCAGCCGCGCTGCGAAGGGCGACGAGTCGAGACGGTCGGTGATCTTGGTGTCGGTGGTCATGTCATTCCCGGGAGGCCGTCGATGGACACGGCGTTGCGATCGTTCCAGTACGCGCCGAGCTCGCTCTGGTCCTTGCGATCGGACCACTGCACGAGCGTCTCACGCTCCCCCGCGTACTCGAGGAAGGGCACGGAGAACCCACACGAGTCCCCGACCCGCTCGACGGCGAGCGTGATGATCGAACGGAGCCCAGACGGCGATCCGAAGCGCGCCGACAGGGCGTCGAAGCCCTCGTCGTCGGCGCGGACGGCCGTGCCCGTGCCGTAGATGCGGAGGATGCGCGGTCGCCCCTCGAACGCACAGAACATGACGGTGAGCCGGCCGTTCTCGCGCAGGTGCGCGATCGTCTCGACGCCCGATCCGGTGAGGTCGAGGTACGCGACGGTCGACTCGTCCACGACGCGGAACGTGTCGTAGCCCTTGGGCGACAGGTTGACGTGACCGGCGGCGTCCAGCGGGGCCGAGGCGACGAAGAACAGGTGCTGTCGACCGATCCACTCGATGTGCTCGTCGGTGAGAGCGTCGAAGGACTTCCCCATCAGCGCGCGCCCACCGGGCTCGCCTGCGCCGCCGCCGTGCGGGCGTGGTAGCTCGACCGCGTCAGCGGCGACGACTCCACGTGGCGGATACCGAGCTCCTCGCCGATGCGCTTCCACTCGGCGAAGTCGGCCGGCGTCCACCAACGCTCGACGGGCAGGTGGTGCGAGGTCGGCCGGAGGTACTGGCCGATGGTGACGATCTCGGTGCCCACCGCCGCCAGGTCGGCCAGCGTCTGCACCACCTCGTCGAACGTCTCGCCCATCCCCGCCACGAAGCCGGACTTGGTGGTGAGCCCGGCGGCGCGGGCCCGGGCCAGCACCGACAGGCTGCGGGCGTACGACGCCGAGGGACGCACGGCGCGCTGGAGGCGGGCCACGGTCTCGATGTTGTGGTTCAGCACCTCGGGACGGGCGTCGAACACCGTCGTCAGCGACCGCTCGTCGCCTCGCATGTCGCTGATGAGCGCCTCGACGGAGGTGCCCGGCACGCGTCGGTGGATGGCGTCGATCGTCGCCGCCACGTGGGCGGCGCCGCCGTCGGCGAGGTCATCGCGGGCCACCATCGTGATGACGGCGAAGGAGATGCCCATCTCGGCCACCGCCTCGGCCACGCGTCGCGGCTCGTCGGCGTCGAGCGGCTCGGGCTTGGAGGTGTCGACGAGGCAGAACCCGCAGGCCCTCGTGCACCGCTCGCCGCACACCATGAACGTCGCGGTGCCGTCGGCCCAGCACTCGCTGAGGTTCGGGCAGCCGGCCTCCTCGCACACCGTGGCGAGACCGTGGTCGCGCACCGTCGAGCGCAGCTTCAACACGTCGGCGTCGAGCCGCACCTTGGCGCGCATCCACTCCGGCTTGGGCTCGGCGAGCGCGACGCCGTCGGACACGCCGGCCTCGGCGAGCCGGCCGAGCAGCCGAAGGCTCGTGCCGTCGGCCTGCGTGCGCTCGGTCCGGTAGCGGACCACCTCGCCCGGACCGTCGCCCCGGCTGAACGGGCTGAGGTCGGCGTCGCCCGCCGCCGCGTGTCGCCACACGACGTCGGCGCGGTCGATCGGGCCCCCGTCGCCGAAGCGCTCCGCGGCGCGGGCGGCGATCGCGTCGACCACCTCCCGCATCGTCACGTCGACGCCCTCCGCGGCCATCGACGTGACGGTCTTGTCGGTGATGCCGCACGGCACGATGTGGGCGAACATCTCGGGGTCCGGCGCGACGTTGAGCGCGAAGCCGTGCATCGAGCGGCCACGGGAGATCTTCACGCCGACCGCCGCGATCTTGCGGGGTCGGGGCCCGTCGGCGCCGAGCCAGACCCCCGGGCAGCCCTCGATGACGGTGGCGCCGGACACGCCTAGGTCGGCGAGCGCGTCGATGATCAGGCCCTCGATGTTGAGGACGTGCTCGCGGGTCGACGGCATCTCGCCGTGCTCGTGATCCGCCAGCGTGAGGATCGGGTAGCCGACGAGCTGCCCCGGCCCGTGGTAGGTGACGTCACCGCCACGATCCACCCGCGCCAGGCTCGCCCCGACGTCGTGCGGATCGACGAGCAGGTTCGCCGCGTCGGCGCGCACACCCATCGTGTAGGTGTGCGGGTGCTCCAGCAGGAGCAGGTAGTCGTCCGTCGTGCCGGCGAACAGTCCCCGTTGCAGGGCGAGCGCGTCGTCGTAGTCGACGCGACCCAGCCACCGCACCCGGAGCGTCACGACACGTCCGTCCTCACAGCTCCGAGACCCAGTCGCGGGTCTCGATGATCTCCTTGATGCGGGCGACGAACGCTGCGGCGTAGGCGCCGTCGAACGCTCGATGGTCCCAGCTCAGCGTGAGGTTGCCGACGGAGTGGATGGCGATCGACTCCGACCCGTCGGGGAGCTCGACCACGACCGGGCGGCGCTTCACGCCGTCCGTGGACAGGATCGCCACCTGCGGCTGGTTGATGATCGGCGCCACGAGCAGCGTGCCGTAGGAACCCGAGTTCGAGATGGTGAACGTGCCGCCGTTGAGGTCGTCGGGCGACAGCTTCTTGTGCCGGGCGCGGGTCGCCAGGTCGTTCACCTCGCGGGCCAGGGCACGGAGACGCTTGCCGTCGGCGCCCTGGATGACCGGCGCGAGGAGGCCCTCGAAGTCGAGGTCGACGGCGATCGACAGGTTCACCGCGTGGTGCACGATGAGATCGGTCTCGCCGACCGTGGCGTTCATGTGCGGGAACTCGGCCAGCGCGTCGACCACGGCACGGGAGATGAACGGCAGGTAGGTGAGCGAGAAGCCCTCCTCCGCCTTGAACTGCGCCTTGTGCGCACGACGTGCCCGCTCGACCGCTTCGTAGTCGACGTCGATCGCGGTGATCGCATGCGGTGACGTGGCGAGCGACCGCACCATGTGCTCACCGGTGCGGAGACGGATGTTGGAGAGCGGCACCATGGGGTCGCCGGCGCCGGCGATCACCTGGGCGGCGGGAACGGGAGCTGCGGACGCCGCCGGGGCGGGAGCCGCTGCCGCCGGAGCGGCAGGGGCCGCCGGGGCGCCGGTGCTGCGAGCGTCGATCGCCGCGAGCACGTCCTCGCGGGTGATGCGGCCACCCACGCCGGTGCCGGCGATCGCCGCGGGGTCGAGGCCGTTGTCCTCGACGAGTCGGCGGACCAGCGGCGAGAGCAGACGACCGGCGGTCGCGTCGCCCGCCGCCGGAGCAGGCGCGGGAGCCGGAGCGGCGGGTGCTGCGGGGGGCGCCGGCGCTGCGGCCGGGGCGGGTGCCGGTGCCGGAGGGGCGGGCGGGGCCGGGGGCGCCTCGGCGACGGGCCGGGGCTCGGGCGCCGCCGTCGGAGGAGCGGCCGGCGCCTCGGCAGGAGCGGCTGCGGCCTCACCGGGAGCGTCGCTCAGGATCACGAGCACCGTGCCCACGTCGACGGTCTCGCCTTCGGGAACCCGGATCTCCGAGATGTACCCGGTGGCGGGCGACGGCACCTCGGAGTCGACCTTGTCGGTCGACACCTCGAAGAGCGTCTCGTCCTCGGCGATGTGGTCGCCGACCTGCTTGAACCACTTGGTGATCGTGCCCTCGGTGACCGATTCACCGAGCTGGGGCATCACGATTTCAGCCATCGCTGAGCGTCCTCTCTCGACGGAGGCGGCGAGCCGACTGGCCGCGCCCTCTCCGTGCATGTCTGCAATGCCTCCAAGCTAGTGGCATCGGTGGGCGGTCAGACCCCCGCCGGTCGGACGAGCACCGCGGTGCCGTAGGCGGCCACCTCGTTCATCACGTTGGCGAACACGCCGGTGTCGAACCGCATGGCCAGCACGGCGTTCGCGCCGAGCATCGCGGCCTCGTTGCGCAGCCGATCGACGGCCTCGAGCCGCGTCTGGGCCAGCAACGCGGTGTACCCGCGGGCCTCGCCACCGAAGATCGTGCGGAAGCTCGCGCCCATGTTCGAGAACAGGTTCCGCGAGCGGACGACGAGGCCGAACACCTCGCCGTACACGGCGGCCACCTCGTAGCCGGGCAGGTCGTTCATCGTGCTCACGAGGATGCGCGGCATGGCCGCTTCCTGGTGGGGCTGGGTGAGGTAGGGGTCGGGAGCGCTCATCGCGCCGACGGTAGCCCCCGGCCGCTCCGCCCCACCTCCACCCTCACCCTGTTTTGGGGCCGGGATGGGCCGGCGGCCCCGGCGGGGCCCGGGGCCAAACACGGGGTCGGGAAAACGAGGGGTGGGCCTAGTGGAGGGAGCGGCCGGTGAGGGAGAGGACGGTCTCGCCGAACAGCTCGCTCATCGACGGGTGGGGCTGGATGAGCGACGCGACCTCGTCGACCGTGGCGCCCCAGTTGACCGCCAGGTAGCCCTGGCCGAGCTGCTCGGTGACCCACGGGCCGACCATGTGGACGCCGAGGATCGTGCCCGCGGTGCCGTCGGGGCGCTTCTCGGCGATCACCTTCACCAGACCGTCCGTCTCGCCGAGGATCACGGCGCGGCCGTTGCCGATGAAGCGGTGCTTGTTGGTGACGACGTCGTAGCCGGCCTCCTTCGCGGAGTCCTCCGTGTGGCCGGCGAAGCTCACCTCGGGGTGGCAGTAGATCGCCCACGGCACCTTGCCGTAGTCGATGGCCGGCGGGTTCTCGCCGAGGATGTCCTTGATGGCGTTGATGCCCTCCATGAACCCGATGTGCGCCAGCTGCGGCGTGGCGATGCAGTCGCCGATGGCCCACACGCCCGGCTCGCCGGTGCGGCAGTGCTCGTCGACCTCGAAGAAGCCGCGCTCGCTCACCGTGACGGCCGGGCCGGAGGCGACGATGCCGGACGCCACGGGGGCACGGCCCACCGAGACGACCACGATGTCGACGTCGAGCGTCTCGCCCTCGCCGAACGACACGGTGGTGCCGCCGCCGGGGCGGGGCGTGTGCCCCGTGACCGCGACGCCGGTGCGCACGGCGATGCCCTTCTTCTTGAACGAGCGCTCGACGATGTTCGCGGCGTCCTTGTCGCATCCCGGGAGGATCTTCGGCAGGCCCTCGAGGATGGTGACCTCGGTGCCCATGTCGGCGAGGGTCGAGGCGAACTCACAGCCGATCGCGCCGCCGCCGATGACCGCGGCCGTCGACGGCAGGGTGCGGAGGTCGAGGAACTCGTCGCTCGTGAACACGATCTGCCCGTCGGGCTGGAAGCCCGGGATGGTGCGGGGCACGGAGCCGGTGGCGAGCACGATGTTGGTGCCCAGCAGCATGGCCTCGCTGCCGTCGTTGTTGGCCACGTGCACCTGGTGCGAGGGGCCGAGCGTGCCCCGGCCCGAGTACACGTCCACCTTGCGGCCGCCGAGGAGCTGCTTGAGGCCGCCCCACATCTGGTCGACCACGCGCTGCTTGCGGTCGACGGTGACGGACCAGTCGATCTTGGGCTCGTCGACGAACACCCCGAACTCCGCGGCGTGACGCACGGTGCGGTTGACGGCCGCCGACTCGAGCAGCTCCTTCGCGGGGATGCAGCCGCGGTGGAGACACGACCCGCCCACCTTGTCCTTCTCCACGATCGCGATCTTGAGACCGGCGCTGGCCCCGTAGAGGGCGGCGGCGTAACCACCTGGTCCCCCACCGATCACCACGACGTCGTACAGGGCTGGGTTGTTCTGGTCCACGGGGCGATCCTAAACCCGCCCGCGGACCCGCTTCACCGCGTCGTGATCCAGAGCTGCGCGCCGGCGGCGGCGAGGATGAGGACGCCGCAGACGACTGCGAGGGTGATCAGCATTCGGGTGCTCACGGCGGTTCAGGTTACGGTGGCCGTGCCCGTCTTTCCTATTCAGTCCAGGAGATCGCGATGCGCGACGCCGTCGGCAACATCAACTCCGTGCTCGTGCTCGGCGGCGCGTCGGAGATCGCCACCAAGACCGTCGAGCTCCTCGCCGGCCGGCGTTGCCGCTCGGTCGTCCTCGCGGTTCGAGACCCGTCGAAGGTCGACGACCTCCTCGAGCGGTACCGCTCGCTCGGCATGACGGCGGAGGCCATCGCGTTCGACGCCGCCGACACGGCCTCGCACCAGAAGGTGATCGACGCGGCGTTCGCGGAGGCCGGCGACATCGACGTCGTGATCAGCGCGTTCGGCGTGCTCGGCAACCAGAACGAGTTCGACGACGATCCGGCCGCCGCCGCCGACGCGGTCGTCGTGAACTTCGCGGGCCAGGTGTCGGCGCTCACCGCCGTGGCCGCCGCGATGAAGCGCCAGGGGCACGGCGACATCGTCGTCCTGTCGTCGGTGGCCGGCGAGCGCGTGCGCAAGGACAACGCCGTCTACGGCGCGACGAAGGCCGGGCTCGACGGCTTCTGCCAGGGCCTCGGCGACCGCCTCGTGGGCACCGGCGTGCATGTCATGACGGTCCGGCCGGGCTTCGTGCACACCCGCATGACCGAGGGCCTCGAGCCGGCACCCTTCTCGACGACGCCCGACAAGGTGGCCGCCGACATCGTCGCAGGAATGGATCGGCGGGCGACCATCGTGTGGTCGCCCGCCGTCCTTCGCTCTCTCTTCACCGTGATGCGGCACCTGCCGCGTCCGGTGTGGCGGATCGTGTCGAACCGCTGACCCAGGCGGCGTCCGTCAGACGACGATGGGCGCCGAGACCGGCCAGTCCTTGGGCACCACGTAGATGACGCCCTTCTGGCCACGCACCTCGTACCGGCAGTTGTCGAGGAGGTGCTTGGCGATCAGCAGGCTGATCTGCGTGGGGTACACGTGCACGGCCTGCCAGGCGGGGCACGTCGAACCGGCGGGCGGATCGAGCACCCAGAACGACTGCGTCCCGACGGTCACGTAGCGCGGCGTCGAGCCGCAGTGATCCATGAGGAACTTGGCCACGCCGAGGCTGAAGGCGTTGTTGTCGACCTTGAGCGCCGGGAGCGGCGAAGGGCAGACAGCAGCGGGGGCCGCTGGGACCGTCGTGGTCGTCGTCGTCGGCGCCGTCGTGGTGGTGGTCGCCGGGGGCGTCCACGTGATCACCGCGAGGCCGTCACCGCTGCGGGTGTCGTTGGACGAGGCCGTGAGGTCCACCGACAGCGCGGCGAAGGACGAACCGCCGCCGCCACCACCGGAGGCATTGGCTGCGGCCGACCCGCCACCGCCACCACCGTAGGCGCCACCGCCGCCGCCACCACCGGAGGTGCAGCCGTCGGTGCCGCCGTCGCCGCCCACGCCGAACGCGCCGTCCGCACCGGCGCTGTTGGTGAAGTGCGAGCCACTCGCCGTGCCGCCGAGGCCGCCGGCGCTGATCGTGGCAGCAGTGCCACCGGTCGCCGAACCCATGCCGTCGCTGGAGTCGAGGCCGTCGACGGGCGTGTCGCCGCCACCGTGACCGCCTTCGCCACCCGTGTCGGCGCCACCGCCACCACCGGCGCCGCCACCACCACCCGCGACGAGGATGCGGTCGTTGAGCGTGTCGCCGCCCTGGCGCACGTCGGTGGCGCCACCGCCGTTACCGCCGGTGAAGGGCTCACAGGACGTCACCGACTCGCCGCCGCCGTTCGTGCCGTCGGACCCGCCGACGTGCACCTTCAGGGTCTCGCCGGGCGTCACGGGAACGTCGGCCTGCATGTACCCGCCCTTGCCGCCGAGCTTGTGGTTGTTGTTGCTGCCGGACGAACCGCCCTGCGCACCGGAGACCTCGATCGTCACGGACGTGACGCCGGCGGGCACGACCCAGTCGTGGGAGCCGGGTGTCGAGAACGACACCGTGCTTCCGGGGGTTGCCTGCGCCGGCAGGGCGCCGGCGGCGAAACCGGCCGCTACCGCAGCGACTGCGGCGAAGCCGCCGACCGCAGCTCGAACACGGGTGGATGTCATGGAGGAACTCCTCAGGAGGGTCGATGTACCAGCCTCCTGTCGGCCCTCCCGTCGCCCGATTGAGTGATTTGTTTCACCGGCCCGGCGCGCCTCCCCCACGAGAGGTAGACAGGCAGCCATGGACATCGCCATCACCGGATCGAGCGGACTCATCGGCACCCGCCTCGTCGCCGCGCTCGAGTCCGAGGGCCATCGCGTCCTGCGCATCGTGCGCCGGGCGAGCGATCGGCCGACCGCCGACGAGGCCATCTGGGACCCGTCGGCGGGCGCCATCGACGCCACCGCGCTCGAGGGCCTCGACGCCGTGGTCCACCTCGCCGGCGAGGGCATCGCCGAGCGCCGGTGGACGCCGGAGCAGAAGGCCCGCATCAGCGACAGCCGCTCCGCCGGCACCACCCTCATCGCGAACACCCTCGCCTCGCTCACCCGGCCGCCGCGCCGCCTCCTGTCGGGGTCGGCCATCGGGATCTACGGCGACACGGCCGCCCGCCCCACCGACGAGTCCTCCCCGGTGGGCACCGGGTTCCTCCCCGACGTCTGCCTCGCCTGGGAGGCCGCGGCCCAACCGGCGATCGACGCCGGCATCTCCACCGCCTTCCTCCGCACCGGCATCGTCCTCTCGACCGACGGCGGCGCGCTGGCCAAGCAGCTGCCGTTCTTCAAGGCCGGCCTCGGCGGCCGGAGCGGCAGCGGGCGCCAGTACCAGAGCTGGATCGCCATCGACGACGAGATCGCCTCCATCGTCTGGCTGCTGAGCTCCGACATCACCGGGCCCGTCAACCTCACGGCGCCGAACCCGGTCACGAACGCCGAGTTCGCCAAGGCGCTCGGCGCCGCGCTGCACCGCCCCACCACCGTCATCCCGATGATCGGTCCGAGGCTGCTGTACGGCCGGGAGCTGGCCGATACGCTCCTGCTCGAGAGCCAGCGCATCCTGCCGGCGAAGCTCGAGTCGGGTGGCTACCAGTTCCGCTTCCCCGAACTCGACGCCGCCCTCGCCCACGTGCTGCGCTGATCTCGCCGTCCCCCAGCCACCGCCCGGAAGTCGATCCATGCCCCCTCGTCAGGTCTCCGTCACCCGCGTCATCGCCGCCACGCCCGAAGCGATCTTCCGCATCGTCGCCGACGCCTCCTTCCACCACGTCATCGACGGGTCCGGCACGGTGCGCGGCACGTCCGGCACACCGGAGCCCCTCGCGCTCGGCTCGCGCTTCGCCATGAAGATGAAGCTCGGCGTGCCGTACGTGATCGGCAGCACGGTCGTGGAGTTCGAACAGGACCGCCGCATCGCGTGGGCGCACATCGGCAAGCACCGCTGGCGCTACGAGCTCACCCCGCTCGAGCCGGCGGAGGACGGCTCGCCGCGAACCGAGGTCACCGAGACGTTCGACTGGTCGACGTCGGTGTTCCCGAAGGCCATCGAGCTCGCCGGCTACCCCAAGCGCCACGTCCCCAACATGACCCGCACGCTCGAGCGCCTCGACGCCTTCGTGCAGAACCGGACGAGCGCCCTGTGAGCGACCAGGTCGGCGTCGCCGCGTTCGACTTCGACGGCACGATCACCGAGCGCGACACGCTGCTCGGCTTCCTGGAGTTCGTCGGCGGACGTCGCCGGGTCGCCTCGGCGCTCGCCGCGCAGTCGCCCACGTTGGCGAGGGGCCTCCGCTCCAGCGAGGCGCGCAACACGGCCAAGGAGCGGGTGCTGGGCCAGGTGCTCCGCGGCCGCGCCGTCGACGACGTCACCGACGCCGGGATCCGCTACGCGGCCACGCTGCCCACCGGGTTCCGCCGGGAGACCCTGCAGCACATCGCTTCGCACCGCGCCGCCGATCACCGCCTCGTGATCGTGAGCGCGTCGCTCGTGTACTACCTCCGCCCGATCGCCGCCGACCTCGGCTTCGAGGACGTGATCGCGGTGGAGATGTCGGTCGGCGACGACGACCGGCTCACCGGCACCCTCACCACCCCGAACGTGCGCCGGGAGCACAAGGCGACCCGGCTGCAAGCCTGGCTCGACGAGCGCCTGGATGGAGCGACGCCCGAGCTGTGGGCCTACGGCGACAGCTCGGGCGACGATCATCTCCTCGCGATGGCCGACCACGCGACGTGGATCGGCCGGCGGGCCCGTCGTGGGCCCGCCGTGTCGAACGACTGAGGATCAGCTCTTCGGTGGCATCCGGATGCCACCGTCGATGCGGATGTCCTGCGCGTTGATGTAGCTGTTCGTGATGAGCTCCAGCGCCAGGGAGGCGTACTCCTCCGACACGCCGAGGCGACGGGGGAACAGCACCGACTGGCCGAGGGCGGCCTTGAACGCGTCGGCGGCCTCGCCCTCGCCGTAGATCGGGGTGTCGATCAGGCCGGGCGCGATGGTGTTGACGCGGATGCCGGCGGCGCCGAGGTCGCGGGCGATGGTGAGGGTCATGCCGACCACGCCGCCCTTGGACGCCGAGTACGCGGCCTGGCCGATCTGGCCGTCGTAGGCGGCGACGGACGCCGTGTTGACGATGGCGCCCTTCGCGCCGTCGGCGTCGCCCTCGTTGGCGTTCATCGCCGAGGCGGCGAGACGGATGCAGTTGAACGTGCCGATGAGGTTGATCTCGATGACCTTGCGGAAGATCTCGAGGTCGTGCGGCTCGCCGTTCTTGCCGATGGTGCGCGTCGCCCAGCCGATGCCGGCGCAGTTGACGAGCGCCCGGAGCGGGGCCATCTCGACGGCGGCGTCGACGCCGGCCTGGACCTGCTCGGTGTCGCACACGTCGGCGGCGACGAAGATGCCGCCGATCTCCTTGGCGAGGGCGTCGCCCTTCTCCTGCTGGCGATCGAGGTCCATGACCACGACCTTCATGCCGTTCGCGGCGAGGATCCGCGAGGTCGCTTCGCCGAGGCCGGAGGCGCCACCCGTGACAATTGCTGATGATCCGGTGATTTCCATGGGGGCGAGCCTAGAGGTTGACCGCCCGGTCAAGACAGTCCGGACAGCGCTCGACGGGCCGTCGCGCGACAAGGTGAAGTTCCGGCGGGGAATGGCCGATAGCACGACCATGGACCAGACCTCGAGTGATCCTGCATTCCGTCCGGCGCCGTCACGCTCCTTCCCGGGCGGGAACGTGCGCCTCCCGAAGCTCAAGGCCGAGGACCGGGCCGAGCAGCCACGGATCGACGTCGTCGGGACGGCGTTCATCGGGGGCGGGACGGCAACGCTCGTCGACGAGCCCGAGCCGTCCGGGTTCACCGGCTACTTCACCTACGAATCGCTCTTCGAGGAGCCCGAGCCGGTCAACGGCGAGGGGGACGATCCCTACGACGTGCTCAAGGTCAGCCGCGACGACGACTGGCAGACGATCGTGAGCGCGCACCGCTCGCTCGTGAAGGAGTTCCACCCGGACCGCTTCGTCGACCACCCGGCCGACGTCGTGGCCGCCGCCGAGGAC
The DNA here is from genome assembly GCA_046331245.1 of Acidimicrobiales bacterium. Lineage (GTDB taxonomy): Bacteria > Actinomycetota > Acidimicrobiia > Acidimicrobiales > Microtrichaceae > SSF14. The sequence continues at coordinate 411,158 of JAXLRH010000002.1, forward strand.
GAGATCAAGCGCATCAACCTGGCCTACAGCGAGCTCCGCAAGATCCACGCCGCCGACGAGCGTCGGTCGGGCGCCGACCGTCGCGCCTAGTCGCACCGCCCTAGAAGAGCTGCTCCTGCACCGTGCCGGCGGCCGCGGCCGGCGGCTCGTGAACGGTGGACGCATCGGCGAACCCACCGCCCGACGCGCCGCGCCCGAGACGTGAGGCCTCGACGGCCAGCCGGTCGACGAGCTGGTTCATCCGATCGGTCGAGTGACCCTTCACCCACGTGAAGCGAACGTCGCCGCGACCGAGCACGAGATCGATGAACGGCTCCCAGAGGTCGCGGTTCGCCACCGCCTGCTTCTGGGAGTTGCGCCATCCCTTCGCCCGCCAGCCGCGGTGCCACTGCTGGTTGAAGCAGTTGACGACGTAGGTGGAGTCGCTGCGCACCTCGAGCGGGCCGTCGAGCGCGTGCACCGCCCGGAACGCCGCCATCACCTCCATGCGCTGGTTCGTGCTGGCCGGGTCGAACCCCGACGCGAACCGCTCCTCGTCCATCGCCCACGCCCAGCCACCGGGCCCCGGGTTCCCGCGACACGCTCCGTCGGTGTACACCACGCGAACCATCGGCGGGGAGGCTAACCGTAGAGTGGACGCAGACGCCCACATCGACAGCGCGACATCGACAGCGGAGGTTCCCCACCCATGACCGACGACGGTTTCCTCCAGCAGCTGCCCGACGTCGATCCGGCCGAGACCGCCGAGTGGGTCGACTCGCTGGAGGCCGTGGCCCAGCAGCGGGGCAAGCCCCGGGCCAGCTTCCTCCTCGGCCGCCTCGAGTCGCGTGCCAGCCAGCTCGGCATCGACAACTCGGGCCTCGTCACCACGCCGTACCTCAACACCATCGCGCCGTCGCAGCAGCCCTGGTTCCCCGGCGACGAGGACATCGAGCGGCGCATCCGAGCGTTCATCCGGTGGAACGCGGTCGCGATGGTCATCCGCGCCAACCACGCCGCCGACGGCATCGGCGGCCACCTGTCGACGTTCGCCAGCTCCGCAGCCCTGTACGACGTCGGCTTCAACCACTTCTTCCAGGGCAAGGACGACGGCAACGCCGGCGACCACATCTACATCCAGGGCCACGCCGCTCCCGGCATCTACGCCCGGGCGTTCCTCGAGGGCCGCCTCGACGAGCAGCAGCTCGACCGGTTTCGCCGCGAGATCGGGGGCACCGGCCTCACGAGCTACCCGCACCCGCGCCTCATGCCGGACTTCTGGGAGTTCCCCACCGTGTCGATGGGGCTCGGTCCGATCAACTCGATCTACCAGGCCCGCTTCAACCGCTACCTCCACAACCGCCGCATCGACGCCACCGACGCGTCGCGCGTCTGGTGCTTCGTCGGCGACGGCGAGACCGACGAGCCCGAGACGCTCGGATCGATCGCGCTGGCCGGGCGCGAGGGTCTCGACAACCTCACGTGGGTCGTGAACTGCAACCTGCAACGCCTCGACGGCCCGGTGCGCGGCAACGGCAAGATCATCCAGGAGCTCGAAGGCGTGTTCCGCGGCGCCGGGTGGAACGTGGTGAAGGTGATCTGGGGCACGCCCTGGGACGAGCTCATCGCCAAGGACATCGACGGCGCGCTCGTCGCCCAGATGAACAACACCGTCGACGGCCAGTTCCAGCGCTATGCCGTCGAGGACGGCGGCTACGCGCGGGAGCACTTCTTCGGGCCCGACCCGCGCCTGCGCAAGCTCGTCGAGCACCTGAGCGACGAGGACATCGCCGCGCTCCCCCGTGGCGGCCACGACTACCGCAAGCTCTACGCCGCCTATCACTACGCCACCCACAACTCCACGGGCCGGCCCACGGTCATCCTCGCCAAGACGATCAAGGGGTGGACCCTCGGCAGCGAGGTGATGGGTCGCAACGCCACCCACCAGATCAAGAAGATGACGGGCGTGCAGCTGCAGACGCTGCGCGACCGGCTGCACCTCGGCGACCTCATCAGCGACGCCGATCTCGCCGACGGCGAGCCCCCGTTCGTGCGGCCACCGGACGGCTCGCCGGAGCAGGAGTACCTGTACGCCCGCCGGCGGGCGCTGGGCGGGGCGATCCCGAGCCGGCGCACCACGGCTCGCCGCCCGATGAGCCAACCCGACCCGGCGACCTTCGCCGAGCTCCTCGCGGGCTCCGGCGGTCAACCCGCCTCCACCACGACCGCGTTCACGCGACTCCTGCGCAACCTCGCCCGCGACCCCAACATCGGCGACCGCATCGTGCCGATCGTTCCCGACGAGGCCCGCACGTTCGGCATGGACTCGCTCTTCCGCGAGCTCAAGATCTACGCGGCGCAGGGACAGAAGTACGAGCCGGTCGACCACCACCTGCTGCTGTCGTACGCCGAGTCCGCCGACGGTCAGATCCTCGAGGAGGGCATCACCGAGGCCGGCTCGATGGCGTCGTGGACCGCGGCGGCGACCAGTTACGCCGTGCGCGGGGTCCCGATGGTGCCGTTCTTCACCTTCTATTCGATGTTCGGCTTCCAGCGCGTCGGCGATCTCATCTGGGCGGCCGCCGACGCCCGGGCGCGCGGGTTCCTGCTCGGCGCGACCGCGGGACGCACGACGCTGATGGGCGAGGGCCTCCAGCACCAGGACGGCCACAGTCTGGTGCTCGCCTCGACCGTTCCGGCGTGCCGCGCCTACGACCCGGCGTTCGCCTACGAGATGGCGATCCTCGTGCGCGACGGCATCGAGCGGATGTATGGACGCGGCGAGGACGCGTTCTACTACCTGACCCTCTACAACGAGAACTACCCCATGCCCGCGATGCCCGAGGGCAGCCATCCCGACGAGGTGGCGCAGGGTGTGGTGGACGGGCTCTACCGATGGCTGCCGTCCCCCGGGGACCACGCGCACTCGGCCACGATCCTGTTCTCCGGCACGGCGTGGAGCGCGGCGGCCGAGGCGCGCGACGTGCTCGCCGCCGACTACGACGTCGGCGTGGAGCTCTGGAGCGCCACCTCCTACAAGACCCTGCGGGAGGACGCGCTCGAGGCCGAGCGGTGGAACCGCCTCCACCCCACCGGAGCGAAGCGGGTGCCGATGGTGACGTCGCTGCTGGAGCAGTCCAGCGGACCCATCGTCGCCGTCACCGACTTCATGCGCGCCGTTCCCGACCAGGTGTCGCGGTGGTCGCCGCGACCGTGGACCTCGCTCGGCACCGACGGCTTCGGCCGCTCCGACGACCGCGCCGCGCTCCGCCGCCACTTCGAGACGGACGCGCCCAACGTGGTCGTCTCGGTGCTCGGTCAGCTCGCCGAGGCCGGCGAGATCGACGCCGACATCGTGCAGAAGGCCATCGACCGCTTCGGCATCGACGCCGACGCCCGCTCCCCCTGGACCGACTGATGCCCGGAGATGGCAGACTCTGACGCCATGGCGAAGGCGACCATCCCGATCACCAACACCCCCGAGGCGAACCAGCTGCTCGTCGACGATCCGCTCGCGCTCCTGCTCGGCATGCTCCTCGACCAGCAGGTCCCGATGGAGTGGGCGTTCCTCGGGCCGTACACGCTGCGCGAGCGCCTCGGCGGCACGCTCGACGCCCATGCGATCGCGGCGATGGGCCAGGACGACTTCGTCACCATCTGCTGCGACAAGCCGGCCATCCACCGCTTCCCCGGCTCGATGGGCAAGCGCATCTGGGAGACGTGCGCGTTCCTCGTCGAGCACTACGACGGCGACGCGGAGAAGATCTGGAAGGGCGTGAAGTCCGGCGACGAGCTGTACCGCAGGCTGCGCGAGCTGCCGGGCTACGGCGACGAGAAGGCCAAGATCTTCATGGCCATCCTCGGCAAGCGCTTCGGCAAGAAGCCCGCCGGCTGGGAGACCGCTGCCGCGCCGTTCAGCGACGAGCAGCCCCGCTCGGTCGCGGACGTGGCCGACGCCGAGACGCTGGCGCAGGTCCGCGAGTGGAAGAAGGCGAAGAAGGCGGCCAAGAAGTCCAAGCAGGACTGAGTTGGCCACACCGTCGAACGGGGTGCGCCTCACCGCATGGGGCGTGGTCGCCCTCGCGGTGGCGGTGATCCGCAACCAGCTGTGGGCCTCGCCCAACCTCGCGTTCTTCACGGCGATCTCGACGCACCTCGGCAGCAATCCGTTCGGGCACGGCGTCGACGGCGACTACCTGCTCACGAACCTGCTCGGACCGACCATCGCCCGCGCACTCGGCCAGACCCAACCCCACGAGTACGCCCGACTCCACGTCGTGCTGCTCGTCGTCGGCCTCGCGCTCGTCGTGGCCGCGGTGTACCGGCGCTTCGGCTACTCGCCCGCCCGGCTCCTGTGCATCCTTCTCGCCGCGGCGCCGGTCACGACGGTGGCGATGGAGTGGCTGGGCCAGCCCGACGCGCTCACCCTCCCCCTGGCACTCGGCATCGTGATCGCCCGGCGACGGACCAGCGTGGCGCTGCTCGCCGTGCTCATCGGGCTCAACCACGCCGAGCAGGGCGTGATGATCGCCGGCATCGGCGCCGTCGTCGCCACCGTGATCGGCGACGAGCCGGGCACCGAGACGACCGCCGACGCTCGGGGATTCGCCCGCCGCGCCCTCCCCCACCTCGCCACGATGCTCGGCGGAGTCGTCGTCGGCCGTCTGCTCGTCGAGGCCTACCTTCGCCTCGAGGACATCGTCGTCACGAAGCCCCGCACTGCCTATCTCGACCTCGGCGTGAGCGGCTTCGTCCACCACCACCTCCAGTCGCCGTGGCTGCTGTACAGCCTCCTCGGACCCCTGTGGGCGCTCGCGATCGTGGTGGCCGTCCGCTGCCTGCGACGCGACCCCGCGATGGAGCGACGGTCGTGGGGACTCCTCGGGATCGCGCTGGCGGCGGCGGTCCTGCCGATGCTCGTGACCCTGGACGAGACGCGGGTGTACGGCCTGATCACCGCACCCGTCCTGGTGGGGGCAGCTGTGCTGGCGAGCCGCGCCACCTGGCCCGCGTGGCTCGCGTCTCCACGGCTCCTCCTCGTCGGAACCGTGCTGCTCGCGGCGGCGCCGGGCATGTTCAACGCGGGCGAGTCGTACTGGGCGCCGGCGCTGCACCCCCGCGAGTTCGCCCGGTTCCTGGTGGACGGCTCGCACCCGGGCGATCTCACCACCTGGCTCCTGCAGCCGTTCGGCTTCCGGGTGCCCACTGCCAAGTAGCCGCCGGCCGGGTCAGGTCGCCGGCAGCTCGACCACGTCGGCGATGTCGTCGGACGGCGCCGCCGCGAGGTGCAGGGTGTCGCGGGTGCCCCGTGCGCCGGGTCGCGACTGGAGCCGGTACCAGAGTCCGTCGGGCCCGATCACGACGCGCACGCCCTTCGGCATGCCGAGGCTGTCGTAGTTGAGGGCCACCGAGCGCTTCGGCACGCCGAGCTCCACCAGCTGATCGCGACCGGCGGCGAGGCGCACCTGGTCGATCGACCACGAGTCCTCGTCAGCCACGACGTCGACACCCGTGTCGCCGCCGAGCCGCCACGCCTCGGCCCACGCCTGCAGGGTGGGCACCGACAGACGCGACCGGGTCGCGAGATTCGTGAGATCGACGCGACCGGCGGCGACAGCACGTCGGGCGAGGTCGCCGCGCACGCTCCCCACCAGACCCGACGGCTGGCCGTCCACGAGCAGCAGCCAGGCCCGCTCGGTGGCGTCAACGGCCAGCTCGTCGACGCGGCGGGGGTCGATGCGGTCTCCCTCGGTCACGTGTGCCTCCCACGGCAGCGGGCGACCGGGGTGTGCCGGCGCGGCGGCCGTCGACGCGAGCGCGGCCGGCATCGCGATCGGCGGCGCGACCTCGCTCTCGCCGAGCTCGCGGTCGCCCCAGGCCGCGGCGGCCGGCACCCCGAGCGCGCCGGAGCCGTCGGTCGCCGCCGGCGTGCCTCGCCGCCGTGACCGCACCATCGCGACCAGCTCGTCGCGGTCGATCCCACGGAGCAGGAACAGGAGGAACGGGTCGCGGTCGAGCTCCGCGGCAACGAGATAGCACACCGCCGACGCGTGCTTGCAGGGCTCCGCCCAGTCGGGGCAGGTGCAGTGCGGCCGCAGGTCGCCCGGACCCGGGAGGAGCTCGACGCCGGCGGACCGCACGTCGTCGACGATGGCCGGGTCGAGCTCGCCGTCGGCGAGCGCCGCGCTGTGCGCCGACTTGGCGGCGAGCGCGTCGGCCACGCGCTCCCACGCCGCGGCCGGGATCGTCCGGACGGCGACGTCGGTCGTGTAGTAGCGACCGTACGACCCGGTGACGGTCGCGCGCACCCGGCCGGGCTCGACCATCAGCGCGCCGACGGCGCCGCGACGGGCGTACGACCGACCCCGGCCCAGCCGGCTCGGGTCGAGGCGCGCCGACCGCTCGAGCGCGTCGAGCCACGCCTGGCCCCACCACGACGACGAGAACACGAGCTTCGACGCCATCAGCGGTCCTCCCCGAGCTGCACCAGCTGCGCGAGCTCGTCGTCGCCCAGCGTGGCGAGCCACGACTCGCCCGACCCGACCACCGCGTCGGCCAGCGCCTGCTTCTGCGAGAGCACGGCGGCGATCCGCTCCTCGAGCGTGCCCTCCGAGATCAGCTGGTGCACCTGCACCGGACGGTCCTGGCCGATGCGCCACGCACGGTCCGAGGCCTGGTTCTCGACGGCGGGGTTCCACCACCGGTCGTAGTGCACGACGTGGGTCGCACGCGTGAGGTTGAGGCCGGTGCCACCGGCCTTCAGCGAGATCACGAACACGGGGAACTCGCCGGCCTGGAACCGGTCCACCATCGCCGTGCGCCGCTTCAGGGGCACCGAGCCGTCGAGCATCTCCGACGCGATGCCGAGCTCGGCGAGCCGGGCCGTGAGCAGGCGACCCATGGCGACGTACTGCGTGAACACGAGCGTGGAGTCCTCGGCGTCGCAGATCGCGCCGATCAGCTCGTCGAAGGCCTCGAGCTTGCCGGAGCGCCCGGCGAGCGGGGCGGCCTGGTCGAGGTAGTGCGCCGGGTGGTTGCAGATCTGCTTCAGCGCGGTGAGCAGCTTGAGCACGAGGCCACGACGGGCGATGCCCTCGGTGCGCTGGATCCGGTCGAGGATCTCGTCGGTCGTCGCCCGGTAGAGTCCGGCCTGCTCGGGGGTGAGGAGCACGGGGTGCACGGTCTCGGTCTTCGGTGGCAGCTCGGGCGCGATGTCGGGATCGTCCTTGCGCCGGCGCAGGAGGAACGGGGCGATCATGCGGCCGAATCGTTCGGTGACCTCGTCGTCGTGATCGCGTTCGATCGGGATCGACACCCGCCGACGGAACGCGTCGACCGAGCCGAGGAGGCCCGGCGTCGTCCAGTCGAGGAGCGCCCACAGCTCGGTGAGCCGGTTCTCCACCGGCGTACCGGTGAGCGCGAGCCGCGCCGTCGACGGGATCTGCCGCATCGCCTTCGCCGTGGACGAGTTCGGGTTCTTGATGTGCTGCGCCTCGTCCGCCACCACCAGCCCCCACCCGACGGTGGCCAGCGACTCGCGGTCGCGGCGCGCGAGGCCGTACGTCGTGACGACCACCTCGCCGGCCGCGACGTCGTCGAGCGTGCGCTCCATGCCGACGTAGGTGCGCACCCGGATCGACGGGGCGAACCGCTCGATCTCGCGCTGCCAGTTCGAGACCACCGACGCGGGACACACGACCAGCGTCGGGCCGGTCGTGGCGCCGATCTCGGCGCGATGGAGCAGCAGCGCGATCACCTGGATGGTCTTGCCGAGGCCCATGTCGTCGGCGAGGATCCCGCCGAACCCGAGCGCCGACATCTCCTGGATCCAGGCCACGCCCCGACGCTGATACGGACGCAGCTCGGCCACGAGGCCGGCCGGGTCGGCGATCTCGTCGGGACGCGCCGCCTGCCGCAGGCGGTCGGCGAGCCGGGAGATCGGGCCGTGGACGACCACGTCCACCACCTCGTCGTCGACGGTGACCGAGCCACCGAGCGCAGCGGACAGCGCGTCGGCCGACGTGAGACGGTCGCGCCGCGCCAGCTTCGCGACCACCGTCGGGTCGACCACCACCCACTCGTCGCGCACCTTCACGAGCGGACGCCGGGCCGCGGCGAGCGCCGCCAGCTCGTCGTCGCTCACTGGCGTGCCGTCGATGGTGGCCCGCCACGTGAGCTGGCACACCGAGGCGAGGTCGAACGCGCCGGGCGTGTCGCCCGCGCCCGGCGGCGGCTCGACGTGGGCCTCGGCCTTGAGCGTCCGGGTGAGGACGGTCGGCACCAGCACCTCGATGCCGGCGCCGGCGAGCTCGGTCGCCACCGCGCCGAACAGCTCCATCGCCTCGTCGTCCGCGAGCTCCAGGTGCTGGGGCTCGGACTGCTCGAGGAGCCGGCGCAGCGGCGGCCACACGCCCGACCCGCGCCGCAGGGCCCGCAGGAGGTCGGTCTCGGAGCTCGTCTCGAACCACGCGACCGTGCCGGACCACAGGTCGGCGACGTCGACGACCCGGGTCGGGTCGACGGCCGAGCGCAGCTGCAGGTCGCACGAGAACGCCGACTCCTCGCCGTCGGGCAGGCGTAGCCGCAGGCCCACGATCGTGCGCTCGGCGTGATCGGAGCCGACGAGCAGCGACCGGAGCCGGGTGACGTCGTTTGGCTCCGCCGACGCCCACTCCCGCTGACCGATCGCGAGGGGGGCGGCGGGCGTGCGGGGGAACGCGTCGGCGATCGCCTGGTAGAACGCGACGACCGCCCGCTCCGCCGACAGCATCCGCACCGGCGGCCCCTCGCCGACCACGAGGCAGTGGGCAGCCGGGGGCAGCGACTCCACGAGGTGCGCCCGCAGCGCGCGGTCCTTCTCGCCCAGCGGAGTGATCACCCACTGGTCGACGCCCTCCGGCGAGATCGCCGGCTGCAGCCGGCCACGCGCGACGAGCGACAGGACGATCTTCGAGATCTGCGCCCAGGCGGCGAGCGACGCGCTCACCGGTGAGCCACCCACGGGCGACGAGCTGATGGACACCAGCTCGTCGACGACGAGCCCGACCTCCACCGTGCGCGCCCGCACCGTGCGCCGACGTACGCCCCGCGCCGTCGGCCACACCAGCTCGACGTCGTCGACGCGCTCGTGGGGACCGCGCGCCACGACCGGGGTGCGGCGGTCGTCGGACCACAACGCGAGCCGGGTGGCGCGCGCCGGTGTGCCGGGCAGGATCGTGGCGTGGAGGTGCCCGGCCTCCAGTGCCGTTGGCGCGCCCACGGCGGCTCAGTCCGCCCGGACGGACGCGTTGTGCTCGCGGCTCAGCCAGCCCAACAGCACCGCCACCGCACGGGGATCGTGACGCAGCTCGTGGCCACCGCCCCCGATGATGCGCAGCTCCGCCGAGCCGTGGGCGTCGGCCAGGACCCGCGCGTCGAGGCTCGGCACGAGGTCGTCGCTCTCGCCGTGCATGATCAGCAGCGGTCGCGGCGCCAGCTTCGCAGCAGCGGCCACCGCCGTGAACTGACGGAACTCGGCCGCCCACGAGTCGAAGAGGACGGGGAACCCGGGCGTCTTGATCACGCCCACCTGGCGGGCGTGCTCGACGAGCCGCCGGGGATGGCGGGCCCAGTCGTCGAAGTCCGCCGGCGCGGCGATGGCCGCCACGCCGCGCACGTCGGGGTTGCGGGCCCCCTCCGAGATGCAGAGGGCGCCGCCGCTGCCGTAGCCGGCGAGCCACACGCCCGACACTCCCAGCCCGAGCAGGTGCTGCACGGCGGCGTGGATGTCGTCACGCCAGCCCGACATCGAGAAGTCGCCCTCCGACTGCCCGCAGCCACGGAAGTTGATCGTGAGCGCCGTCCACCCCATCTCCGTGGCGATGCGGTCGGCGAGCTCGGGGAACGACTTGCCCGACGCCGGCGACTCCCGGCCGCGGACGGGGAAGCCGTGACAGAGGACGACGCCCGGGCCGGGCCCGTCCGGCGACGGCGGCGTGGCGAGATGGGCGGACAGCCGGAAACCATGGGACGTCAACGAGTAGTCCATGGTCGGGGTGTTCGCCATGCGGCTCCCGGGTGCGTGGTCGGGGCGGAACGGAGCGGTCAGCTCGCGGCAGCAGCGCGCTGCGGCTTGAACAGCCGGTAGCCGCGGTTGTTCGCCTCGGTGAGCGTGTCGGGCCCGAAGCACAGGAACGTCTCCGCCGAGAGGAGCTCGGCGATGAGCGGCTCGTGCTCGGGTGCCAGCTCATCGATGTCGTACACCACCTGCGTGCGCTTGTCGCCGACGTAGCGGTTGTGCTCGAACTTTCCCAGACGCTCCATGTGCCCATCGTAGGCGCGGCGCCACCGTGCTTGACTACCAGGGACACCGACGCCACGAGCGATGGCCGGTGGGAGGGAGCGCCGATGAGCAGCGTCTGGAATCCCGACACCTACGAGCAGTTCGCCGACCTCCGCGCCAAGCCGTTCGACGACCTCGTGTCGCTGATCGAGCCGCCGGAGACACCGCCCGACGTGGTCGACCTCGGGTGCGGCACCGGAGCGCTCACCGCGTCGCTCGCCGAGCGCCTCGGCGCGCGGTCGGTGCTGGGCATCGACAGCTCGCCGGAAATGCTGGAGCGCGCCGCCGAGCACGACGGGGCCGGCGTGCGCTTCGAACGCGGCGACATCGCCACCTTCGACCGACCGAGCTCGTTCGACGTGGTGATCTCGAACGCGGCGCTGCACTGGACCGACGACCACCGCGGCACCCTCGGACGATGGGCGCGCGCCGTGCGCCCCGGCGGCCAGATCGCCGTGCAGCTGCCCGCCAACTTCGCCCATCCGTCCCACACGGTGGCCGTGCGGGTCGGTCAGGACTCCTACTTCGACCGACGGTGGCGCAACGGCGGGCAGCCGGCGGACCGGGGTCGCTTCGTGATGCCGCCCGCCGCGTACGCCGAGCTCCTGAACGAGCTGGGCTTCGCCACGCAGTCGGTGAGCCTGCACGTGTACCCGATGGTGCTGCCGTCGAGCGCGTCCGTCGTCGACTGGGTGCGAGGCACCCTGCTCGTGCCCTACCGCGCCGCCCTCGCACCCGACGACTACGCCGAGTTCGAGCGCCGCTACGCCAAGGAGCTCGCGCTGGTGATCGGTGGGGAGAGCGGTGAGCGCTCGCCCTACTTCTACGCCTTCGACCGCATCCTCATGTGGGGTCGTCGGGCCCGGTGACCTGCGGCCCGAACGCGCCGATCGACCGGTAGTAGCCCTCCTGGGCGGTGAGGATCGCGACGACCTGCTCGTCGGTGAGCTCGATGTCGGCGTCGTCGGCACGGCCCAGGATGTACGCGAGGGGCTCGTCGTCGGTGACGACCACGAGGGCGGCGTTCACCTCGGCGTCGGTGCCGTAGGACGCGACCCCCTTCGTCTGCAGGTAGTCGAGGTGCCACAGCAGCACCTGTCGCACGTCGTCGTAGCTGACCACCGCGCTCACCGCCGGGTCGACGTGGTCGCCCACGTAGACCACGGCGTCGTCGAGGTCGTAGACGGCCGGACGCGACTTCCCGGCCTGCTGCGCCGTGACCGATCCCACTGCCACCGCCGCCACCACGAACGCCACGAGCGCGCTGAGCACGACGAAGATCCAGATCACGCGGACACGCTAGCCACCCGACACGCCGTAGAGTCAGTCGTCTGTGAAGCCACGTAGCAACACGCCCCTGCTGTTGGCGATCGTCGCCGAAGCCATGGGATACGGGGCGATCTTCGGCCTGCTCGCCGACCTCCAGGACAAGTTCCACTTCTCCCAGTTCGGCCTCGGGGTGATCGCCGCCTCGGCCTTCCCGGCGGCGCTCGTCGGACAGCTGGGGCTCTCGCGGTACGCCGACCGCGGCCACACCCGCCGGCTGCTCTGGTTCGGCCTCGCCACGGCCGCAGCGGGCATGGTGTGGTTCTGGCTGGGCAGCTCGCTGGTGGAGTTCACGATCGCCCGCATGCTGGTCGGCCTGGGCTCGGGCACGTTCATCCCCTCGGCGCGCCGAGCCGTCCTGTGCCGCGACCCCCACAATCCCGGCAAGGCCATCTCCATGGCCGGCGCGGCGGACATCGGCGGCTTCCTCATCGGCATCCCGGTGGCGAAGCAGCTCGAGGTGGCGTTCAACCACGATCCGAACAAGCCGTTCCTCGTGCTCGCGCTCGTCCTCCTGGCCATCGGCCCGCTGGCCACCCTCATCGACGAGCCGCCCCGGCACGAGTCGCACACCGGCGGCGACGAGGTGCGCAAGGTGTTCGCCATCCCCCTGGCACGGGCCGGCATCATCATCGGCCTCGGCTTCGCGGCCCTCATCGGCACGTTCGACTCCATCGCCTCGCGGTTCCTCAAGGACCTCGGCGGCACCGACAACGAGCTCACCGTCGTGATGATCTCGCTGTTCGTCCCGCTCGTCGTCGCCATGCCCATCGCCGGTCGTCTGGTCGACCGCGTCGGCCCGGTCCGCGCCGGCACGACCGCGCTGATCGTCTCGTCGCCGATCATCCTGGCGTTCGGCCTCACGCGGCACCTCGGCGTGATCGCGGCCCTCGGGGCCGCCGTCGCGCTCTGCTACGCGGTCGTCTACACGTCGGGCCAGGCAGCCGTCGCCGGGGCGACGGTGCCGGTCGGGCTGAGCGGGGCCGGACAGGGCGCCTACGAGGCCACCTACGCCGTCGGCTCCATGATGTGCGCCCTCACCGCGCCCCTCGTCTACATGGCGAACAACTCGATGCCCATGTGGGTCGTCGTGTCGATGCTCACGGTCATCGCCGCCGTCGCCGCCTGGTCGACGGCCGGGGCCAGCCGACGCGAGGAGGTCCACATGTCCGAGCTCGAGGAGCAGATGTACGAACAGCAGCTCTGACGCGCAGGAGGCCCGGGGCTCGCGCCCCGGGCCTCCTCCGTTCCGGCGTTGAATTTCGCCCCTGTAGGGCGTCTGAGCCCGGCGGAACGGGCCGAGTGGTCAGATCCCGATGCGCTGAGCGAGCAGCTCGCGGTGGTAGGTGGGATCGCCGAGGAACAGCTCGGAGCTCTTCGCACGCTTGAAGTACAGGTGCGCCGGGTGCTCCCAGGTGAAGCCGATGCCGCCGTGAATCTGGATGTTCTCGGCGGTCGTGTGGAAGTACGCCTCCGAGCAGTAGCTCTTGGCGAGGCTCGCGACCGACGGCAGCTCGTCGTTCAGCTCCGAGGCGCACCAGCCGGCGTAGTAGGCGGCGGACTTGGCCGACTCGACCTCGAGCAGCATGTCGGCGCACTTGTGCTTGATGGCCTGGAACGAGCCGATCGGACGACCGAACTGCACGCGGTCCTTGGCGTACTGCACGGCCATCTCGAGGCACTCCTGCGCCCCGCCGACCTGCTCGGCGGCGAGAGCGACGGCGGCGAGGTCGAGCACGCGGCTGAGGACGTCCCAGCCACCACCCTCGGTGCCGATGAGCGTCGCCGGCGTGTCGGCGAACGTGAGGCGGGCCTGCTTGCGGGTCTGGTCCATCGTGGACAGCGACTCGCGGGTGAGGCCGGCGGCGTCGCCGGCGACGGCGAAGAGGCTGACGCCCGACGCAGTGCGGGCGGCGACGATGATCAGGTCGGCGATCGTGCCGTCGAGCACGTACATCTTCTCGCCCGAGATCGTGTACGAGTCACCCGAGCCGGTGGCGGCGACGGTGATGCCCGACTCGTCCCACTTGCCGTTGGCCTCGGTGAAGGCCAGCGTGGCGATGGTCTCGCCGGACGCGATGCCGGGAAGGTGCGCGGCCTTGGCGGCGTCGTCGCCGGAGTGCAGGAGCGTGTTCGCGGCGAGCGCGACGGTGGCGAAGTACGGGGCGCACAGCAGGCGGCGACCCATCTCCTCGAGCACGACGATGAGCTCGACGTAGCTGTAGCCCGAGCCACCGAACTCCTCGGGGATGATGAGACCCTGCAGGCCCATCTGCTCACCCATCTGCGACCACACGGCGGGGTCGTAGCCGGAGTCGGTCTCCATCAGCTCGCGGACGGTGCCCTCGTCGCTCTTGGCGTTGAGGAAGTCACGGACGACCTTGCGGAGCTCTTCTTGTTCTTCGGAAAAGGCAAAGTTCATGGGCGACAGACTGGCCGCCACGATCGGCGACGACAACCCGCTCGGTGTACTCGTGTGTACACACCGACTACCCTGCCTCCATGGAACGAATCGGCGTCCGTGAGCTCCGTGGTGACCTGGCCGCAGCGGTGAAGCGGGCCGGCGCCGGCGAGCGCATCATCGTGACGGTCGGCGGCGCCCCCGTCGCCCAGCTCGGGCCGCTCGACGCGGGCGGCGACGGCGTGACCGTCGACGACCTCGTGGCCCGCGGGCTCCTCGTGCGGGCGCGCCGCGACGATCGCCCTCGCCCCGACTTCGTGATGCCGCTGTGGGCGGGCACCCGCCTCGACCAGCTCGTGCGCGAGGTGCGGGGGCGGTGACGATCGCGCTCGACACCACCGCGCTGCTCGCCCGCTACCTCGACGGGCCCTTCCGGCCCGTCATCATCGACGCGATGGACGCCGACCACGACTGGTGCGCCTCGGCGCTCGCGCTCAGCGAGGCACTCATGCTGATCGAACAGATCGGCGACGACCCCCGCCGCGCCGACCACCTCCGCCGCGCCCTCCGCGACGACTGGGAGCGCGTGCACGTCGTGCCGGTCGACCAGCGCTGCCTCGACCGCGCCGCCGAGCTCGGGCGCACCCAGCCGCTCCGCACCGTGGACGCGCTCCACCTCGCGGCCGCCGATCGGCTGCCGAGGCCGGTGCGGTTCGCGACGTTCGACCCCGCCCAGATCCCGGTGGCGATGTCGCTCGGGTTCAGCGTCGTGTCGACGCCGGCCTGACGCCGCGGTTCGACTCGCCGCGCGTCGCGAGCGGCGAGCGCAGCAGAGCTCGCGCCGCGAGGCCGGCGCGTCGGGGCGACGCGATCGACAGGCGCACGGTCATCAGCGCCGCCGCACCAACGGCCCGGGCGAAGGCGCCGGTTCCCCACCACTGCGCCGCGAACTGCAGCGTGCCCTCCCACCAGCGCAGCTCGCGCTCCCACCAGTTGGCGGCCGAACCGCCGCACTCGTGCTCGGCCCACGGCGTGGGGAGGTACAGCAACGTCCACCCGGCGGCCCGGAGCCGGCGACACAGATCGAGATCCTCCCCGTAGAGGAAGTACCGCTCGTCGAAGCCACCGATGGAGTCGAATGCCTCGCGCCGGATGAGCATCGCCGTCGCGGCGATGGTCTCGACCGCGACCACCGCGTCGGTGCCGCGGTCGACCTGGTGCGCAGCGCCCAGCGACCGGGCGAGACGCGCCACGAACCCGACCGAGAGCAGCCGCTTCGCGCCCAGCGCCCGACCGAGCAGATCGATCGGCCGGAGCTCGCGACCGCCGCTGCGCTCGAGATCGCCGGTCGCCTCCGTGCGGATGAGCCCCTGCGCGGCGCCGGCCGAGGGGTCGGCGGCGAGCGCCTCCAAGCCGGCGGCGATCGCGATGCGGGTGAGGTCCGCGTCGGGGTTCATGAGGAGCACGTACTCCGCCGTCGACGCGGCGACGGCGCGGTTGATGCCGGCGCCGAACCCGGGATTGGTCGGGTCGTGGAGGATCGTCGCTCCGGCCCGCGCCGCCGCGGCGCCGCTGCCGTCGTCGCCATGGTCGACCACGATGACGCGGCCGTCGACGCCGTACGACCGGAGGCCGCGCACGCGCTGCTCGATGCGGTCGACGTTGCCGAACGCGACCATCGCGACGTCGACCGTCGGGCGCACGCGTCCGGCGACGGCTGCCGGGTCGGTGGCGGCGAGCGTCACGCGGCCCGCCGGTGACGCCAGAGGTGACGCACCACGTTCACGCCGTGCTGGGCGCCGCGCACCGTCATCAGGTTGCGGTGACGACGGCGCGGCGGATGCAGGCACGCCGCGGCCGCCACCTGACGGATCCGGTGACCGGCCGCGCCGAGACGCAGGCAGAAGTCGACGTCTTCGGGACCGTAGAAGTACGTCTCGTCGAGCCCGCCGACCGCGTCCCACGCCGAACGCCGCACGAGCTGGCAGGCGCCAATGGCGAAGTCGACGTCCCACGACGGAGCGGTGGTGTCGCCCGTCGGCTCGTAGCCGTCGCGGCGATTGAGGGCCCGCTCGGCCTTCACGCGGAACGTGGGAGCGGCGCCGGCGCTGTCGGTCGGTCGCTGGTCGACGAAGACCGGCGCGGCCATCGCCACGCCGTCGTCACCGAGCTCGGCCACCAGCCGAGCGAGGCAGTCGGGGCGGAGCTCAGCGTCGCTGTCGAGGAGGAGCAGGTACGGCGCCGAGCCCAGCCGGGCGCCCTGGTTGCGGGCTGCGGCGACGCCCCGGTTCTCGTCGTTCCGGACGAGCGCGACGCCCGCCGGCACGGTGACTGGCTCGTCGCTGCCGTTGTCGACGACGACCACGCGCACGTCGACGCCGGTGGATCCGAGTGCCGACTCCACGGCCCGCTCGAGACGCGGCCCGTCGTTCCACGTCAGGATCACGACGTCGACGACTGGAACGGTCACCCCGATATCCTACCGTCATGGTCACTTTGAGCGGTCGGGCGACCACGGTGAGGCAGGGATCGTCGATCGCCCTGCGAGCCGCCGGCACCGCGCTCGAGTTCGTCGGCTACGTGATCCTGGCGCGCCGCCTCGGTCCCGGCGCCTTCGGCCAGATCTCGGTCGCCCTCGTGATCGTGCGGTTCGCCGCGCTCCTCGGCGACAGCGGCGCCGGGTACGGGGGCACCCGTGAGGTGGCAAGCCGTGGCGTCGACTCCCCGCGTGTCTGGGCCTGGCAGCGCAACCGGCAGATCCGCTCCGTCGGCCTGGCCGTGGTGTTCGTCGTCGCCTGCGCGGTGTCGGGCCATGTCGCGCTGATGCCGTTCGCGATCGGCCTCGTCGCCCGCGGCGCCCATCGCGACTGGATCGCGCTGGGCGAAGGCGCCGTCGTCCGGTCGTCGGCGCCGGGCATCGTGCACGGTCTCGTCATCGTCACCGGCGCCGCCCTCGTGTCCTCGCTCGGCGCGGCGGCGATGGTCGCCGGAGCGGCGGCCGCCGCGTGGATCGCGACCTCGGCCGTCCTGAACCCGCGGCCGGCGCACGCCGCACCGGCAGCCGGCTCCGACACCGGCGGGCTCGCCGGACGCACCGCGACGATCGGGTCGTGGGGCCTGGTCGCACTGTTCGCCGACAGCCTCGTCCAGTCGCTCGACGTCGTGCTGCTGTCGTTCCTGCGCAGCAACGCCGAGGCCGGCGTGTACGCGGCCGTGTACCGCATCCCGAACGCGCTGCTCCTGCTGCTCGGCCTGTCCGTCACCTCCGCCGTCCCGCGCATGGTCGCGCTGCACGCCGACCCCGAGGCGGCACCGGCGCTCCGCCGTCGATGTCTCCGGCTCGGCGCCGTGCTCGCGGCGGTCACGCTCACGATCGGACTCGTGGCGGTCGGCACGGTCGGCACCGTGTTCGGCCCGGCGTACACGGCGGGGCGACGCCCGCTTCTCCTCCTGCTCCTCGCCACGACGTTCACGGCCTTCTCGGTGCCGCTGCGCACGCTGCAGCTGGTCACCGGGAGCGATCGTGCGGTCGCCCGCGCCGCGGTCACCAACTCGCTGCTCGTCACCGCGGGCTACCTCGTGCTGATCCCGCGCTGGGGGATGATCGGCGCCGCTGCGGCAACCGCCGTCGCGCAGTTCCTCTACCTGGTGTTCTTCGTGGCGGTCACGGCCGGTTCCCCGACGGAGGCGGCCGCGGTGTCGCCCTCGCCGGTGCGGCCGGCGACCTCACGCACGTGACCCAGGTACGTCTCGACCGCCGGCGCCCACGAGAACCGTTGCACGGCACGCTCGCGAAGGGCCGCCGGATCGAACCGGTCCGGTGATGCGATCGTCGTGGCGAGCGCGTCGGCCAGGCGAGCCGCGTCGCGCTCGACGAGGAAGCCGGTGACACCGTCCTCGACCGTCTCGCGGAAGCCGCCCTCGGCGACGGCGATCACGGGCGTGCCGGTTGCCAGCGATTCGGGGACCGACAGGCCGAACGGCTCGAGGTGCGCGGCACACACGGTTGCGATCGCCGAGCCGTAGAGCTCGTTCAGGGCGATGTCGGAGATGCCGGCGCGCACGTCGAGGGTGACGCCACGGGCGGTCGCCATCGCTTCCAGGGTCTCGCGGTAGCGGGCGTCGCCGCGCTCGTTCGGGATGACGAGCGTCGGGCGCAGGTCCACCGGCAGCCGGCCGATCGCCTCCACGACCAGATCGTGCCCCTTCGCCGGCACGAGCGCGCCGACGGAGAGCACGTGGCCGGACCGGGGAGCGGTCGAGAGCGTGAACCGATCGAGGTCGGTGCCGAGCGGCGACACGTGGCCCACGCGGCCGTAGGCGCGGGCGACGGCCTCGGCGCTGAAGGCCGAGTTGCAGAGGATGCGATCGGCGGCCCGACCGCTCGCGACGTCGACCGATCGCAGCCACAGGTTCATCCCGGCCATGGCGCCGCGTGCAGCGACGGCGAGCGGGCCCGAACGCCCGTCGAGCACCCGGGTCGGGTCGAGCTCGTACTCGTAGCTCTGCCGACGCGGCTCCTGGGCGTAGTACACCGACGGCGTCCGCACGGAGCGGAGCGTGCTGGTGGCGCCGAAGTAGCGGCTGTTGTGGGCGATCACCACGTCGTACCCGCCGGCGTCGATCCGTTCGGCCAGCCGCCGCTCGGCCTCGATCACGGCCCGCCAGAGCAGCGGCTCGGCGCCGCGCCCGAGACGTGATGCCGCCGACGACAGGCATACCGACTCGCGCACCGTGCGCCCGACGGCCTGCGCCAGACGCCCGTCGGCGGCGCCCGGGTAGCGGTCCCACTCCCCGAGGTCGACGGTGAACTCGTCGTACTCGATCTCGTCGCCGGTCCGCTCGACGAGTTCGGTCATCACCCGCACGGCGCCGCCGGGCGGGAGCAGGTGGCACAGGGCGGCGCGGATCGGACGCCGCGGAGAACCCGTCACCGCCTCGGACATGGAGGCAGCCTACGGGCGGATTCCCGCGAATCGGCCCTCAGAACTCGGCCGACGCGCCGATAGAGAGGGTATGAGCCGTACCGCCGTCAGCACCGCTCCCGCCGACACCGCCGTCAAGCAGGCGGCGCGGCGCGCGGCCGGGGCCGTGGCGACGGGCGCTCCGGCGCGCGTCCTCGAACGTCTCGGCCGGGCCGGGCTCCTGCCCGCCCCCGTGTGGCGGCACCTGCCGGCGCTGATCCCCGTCGACCTCGACCTCGGGAGCCGGACGGTCAGCCTCGTGCTGCCCGACCACGACGGCGTCGCCCGCCAGCTGCTGTGGCGCGGACGCCACGCCGAGGAGTGGTTCACGATCGACGCGGTGCTCGACGGCGCCCGCCGCGGCACGGTGGTCGACGTCGGCTCGAACGCCGGTCTCATGACGGTGGCCGCGGCCGCCGTCGGCGCGAAGGTGTTCGCGTTCGAGCCGGTGCCCCGGTCGTTCGCATGGACCCAGGAGAACCTCGATCGCAACGGGCTCGCCGGCCGCTGTCGCCTCAGCCCGCTCGCGGTCGCCGACACGGTGGGCACGGCGACGTTCCACGTCCCGTTCGGCGACGCCCCCTCGTCCGCCTCGCTCAGCACCGACGGCTTCCGCGGCCTCGACGGCGAGCTCATCGACGTCGGTGTCACGACGCTCGACGCCGTGGGGCTGCCCGCCGGCATCGCGCTGGTGAAGATCGACGTCGAGGGCCACGAGCCCGAGGTGCTCGCCGGCGCCGAGCACGTGATCGCCACCGACCGCCCTGATCTCGTCCTCGAGGTGAACCACGACGGCCCCTGGGAGGCGCTCGACGCGTGGCTCGCCGGGCACGACTACGTGGCGCGACGCCTCGACGGCAGCGAGGAGATCCTCGCGTCGGTGCGGACGCGGCCCGACGACCCGTACCGCAACATCCGGTGCACCCCGGCGGAGCGCACGATCAGCAGGTGATCAGTTCCCCCACTTGAAGACCATGAACAGGATGGTCACGACGACGAGCAGCGACTCGGCGGCGCCGAACATCCCGAGCTTGTCGATCTTCGCCTTGGCGGCGGCGGTGTCGCCGTTGCGGCTGTCCTCGGCGATGCCGCGGCACCCGGGAGCGAACACCATGCCGCCGAGCGCACCGCCGACGATGACGGTGAGGAAGCCGACCGACACGAACGGGTTCTTGAACTCGTAGAACTTGTCGCTCTGGATCACCATCACGACGCCGGTGATCAGGAGGAGGATGAACGCGACGTTCTTCAACGTCTTGCCGAGGTAGCCCTGCACCTCGGCCCACCAGGCGTTGACCTCGCCGGACGCGCCGACGGCCTTCCCACTGCCGAGGCCCATCGCGAGGTTGCTGCCGAGCCACAGCGCCACCGAGATGATGTGGATCACGAGCATGAGCTTGTAGAGAGTGCCGTCCATGAGCCGCGACTGTAGGCCCGACGGCGCGAGGATGAGCGACATGTCCGAAACGACGTTGCACCACTCCGACACCGATCTCGAGGTCCACAAGGTCGTCGTCGGCCCGTTCGAGAACAACGTGTTCGTCCTGCGGTGCCGCCACACCGGTGACGCCGTGCTCATCGACGCGGCGAACGAGCACGAGCGGCTGCTCGAGCTCGCCCGCGGGCTCGGCGTCCGCCGCGTCCTCGAGACCCACGGCCACTGGGACCACATCCAGGCGATCCCCGAGATGCGCGACGCCGGCTACTCGGTGAGCGTGACGGCCGACGACGCCGCCATGCTCCCGAGCTACGACGAGATCATGGAGCACGACGTCGTGATCCCCGTCGGCGACCTCCGGCTGCGCACGATCCTCACCCCCGGTCACACGCCGGGGTCGATGTGCTTCCTCGTCGAGGGCAAGCCGCTGCTGTTCAGCGGCGACACCCTCTTCCCCGGTGGCCCGGGCAACACGTCCCTCGAGGGCGGCGACTTCCCCACCATCATCCGCTCGATCGACGACCTGCTGTTCACCCCGCTCGACGCTGACACGATCGTGATGCCGGGCCACGGCCTCGACACGACCATCGGCGCGGAGCGCCCGTCATTCGACGAGTGGGTCGCCCGGGGCTGGTAGCGGCTGCACCCATCGGCGTCCGACCCGACCGGCCACCAGCACGGTCAGGATCATCACGCACGAGAAGGCCATGAAGCCCGGCACGCCGCCGTCGCCCTCGGCGACTCGCAGGATGCCGTAGGCGGTGGCGAGGATCGTGCCGACCGCGAGCATCCCCTGGATGATCTCGGCGCCACGCCCTTCGATCACCGGGTCGGGCGGACGGGTCGCGTAGCCGTGCCAGGTCCACTGCAGCTTCCGCCGGCTGATCACCAACAGCAGCCAGGCTCCGGCGATGCTGCCGAACACGTGCCCACCGAACTGGAGCAGCTTGTAGAGAGCGACCGATCGACCCCCGACGCTGAAGAGCGGATTGCTCATCGCCGGCACGGCCTCGACGACGAAGCCGTCGGCGTGGGTGAACGCGTCGAGCACGATGTGGGTGAGCGCGCCCACGAACACGCTGTACGCCGTCACCCACCAGCGGTGGTGCGACAGCGCGAGCAGGCGGTAGTCGCGCAGTCGCAGGAAGCCGCCCTTGGGCAGCACGGCCGGCACCACGGGCATCGTCCAGCGCCGGAGCAGCACCGTGAGCAGGTAGCCCGGGATCACGCAGTTCTGCACGATCAGGTCGAGTCGGTGACCGTCGGTCCACAGCGGCATGCCGCCCGGCCCGAACAACCATCCGCTCGTGATTCGCCACAGGTCGGGGAGCATCGACCCGACCACCAGGCCGAGCCCGTCCCATCGCCTCGGCGCCCGCATCTTGAGCGGCAGCACCGGCACCTGGTGCGCGAAGTAGGTGAACGGCACGCCGGACAGGGTGGCACAACGGGTACCGTCGCCCCGTGACAGGTCCCGCGCTTCCCGCCGACGAGAGACCGCCCGACCTCACGCCGGTCCACACGGCCGAGCTGCCGCCGACGCCCACGCGCGATCGCAACATCGTCGCGGCGGCGTGGGTCGAGGCGCCGCCCGAGCTGCTGGCCCTCGCCGACGACCTGCCGGCGCCGGACGGCCCGCTGACCATCGCGTACAAGCGGCGCATCGGCCCGTGGCTGCTGTGGCGCGCCGGGCCGGCCCGTGGCGCCGACGCTCGCTACCTGGCCGTGCGGTCCGACGACCTCGCGACCCAGTCGACCTTCCGCCTGTTCCCCGACGGATCGGGCGACGGCACCGGGCCGAGCGGGGCCCGACACGCCCGCTTCCGCGCCTGGAAGGAGGACCTCCTCGGTCGCGCCGACGACCCGGCGCCGACCTGAGCAGACGTACCGAATACGGTTCACGACGTCGGGCGGAGGTGTAGAAACGGCTCGTGACCCTTTCCGTTTCCGTCATCGCCATCCTCGTCGTCCTGGTGCTCGCGGCCTTCGTCGTGCTCCGATCGCTCGTGCAGATCGGGCCCGCCGAGGTGGGCCTCGTCACCAAGAAGTTCTCCCTCAAGAAGCTCGGTGACGACGACATCATCGCCTTCAACGGCGAGGCGGGCTTCCAGGCCGATCTCCTGATGCCGGGCCTCCGCTTCAAGCTGTGGCCCATCTTCTCGACGTCGAAGCACCCGTGGGTGCAGGTTCCAGCCGGCGAGATCGGCGTGATCATCGCCCAGGTGGGCGCACCACTCGCGGTCGGCGCGAAGTCCGCCGTGTACAACGAGGCGCTCGCGAACTTCAGCGACGTCCGCAGCTTCATCGCCAACGGTGGCCAGAAGGGCGTGCAGCGCCCCGTGCTCCCTCCCGGCACGCTGCTGCCGCTGCACCCCGCTGCGTTCCTCGTCCTGACGCCGAGCCGGGTGACGGGCATGCCCACCGAGCCCGAGCTGCTGCACCTCGCGAAGCGCGGCCAGCTCGGTCCGGAGTCGTTCGGCCTCAAGCCCGAGCAGCTGCAGGTGACGGTCATCGCCCCCCAGGGCGACCGCGACTACGTCGGCATCGTCACCGCGCTCGAGGGCCAGCCGCTGTCGAAGGGCGACATCGCGAGCCGCCTCGGCGGGTACGAGGACATCCGCGTCGGCGAGGAGCGCGGCGCCAACGACGCGCAGATCGTCGAGCAGCTCCTCGGCAGCCAGAACGCCCTGCACAACAACTACCAGGACTTCCAGAAGTTCATCGACCACGGCGGCCTCATCGGCCTCCAGCACGATCCCCTGCTCTACGGCGCGTACCTCCTCAACCCGTTCCTCGTGCGCGTCGAGCTGGTGCCGATGCTCGTCGTCAACCAGGGCCAGGTGGCGGTCATCAAGAGCTTCGTCGGCCTCCCGACCATCGACACGTCGGGCGAGGAGTTCAAGTTCGGCTCGATCGTCGCCCCCGGCCACCGCGGCATCTGGCGTGAGCCGCTTCGCACCGGCAAGTACCCCATCAACCCCCGCTGCTACGCCGCGGAGATCGTGCCCACTTCGATCATCACGCTCAACTGGGCCAACGCCAACAGCCAGGCGCACAGCCTCGACGCGCACCTCTCCCCCATCGAGGGCAAGAGCCGCGAGGGCTTCATCTTCACCATCGACCTCCAGGTGCAGATCCACGTGCCGGACACGCGTGCGCCGAAGGTGATCTCGATGGTCGGCACCATGATGAACCTGGTCAACGAGGTGCTGCAGTCGGCCGTCGGCAACCACTTCCGCAACACGCTCCAGCAGCTCGAGGCCATCAAGTTCATCGAGACCCGCCACGAGGTGCAGGCGGCGGCCTTCCAGCGGGTCACGGAGTACCTGTCGCAGTACCAGGTCGAGACGAAGGGCGTCTACATCCAGGACGTGCAGTTCCCCGAGGACATCGTCGAGGTGCTGACCACGCGTGAGATCGCGAACCAGGAGAAGGCCACCTTCGAGGAGCAGCAGCGCGCGCAGCTCGCCCGCATCGAGATGGAGCGCACGAAGGGCACCGCCGATCAGCAGGCCAACCTCGCCGCGTCGCAGGTGGGCATCACCATCAAGCAGAACGAGGCCGACGCCCGCAAGGCGCAGGCCGGCGGCGAGGCCGGGGCCACGGTCGTCATCGGCGAGGCCGAGGCGTCGAAGCAGCGGGCCATCGCCATCGCCCAGGCCGACGCGATCCGCGCGCAGGGCACGGCGAAGGCCGACGCCATGCGGGCGCAGGGTGAGGCGCAGGCGAACACCGACCGCCAGACCGGTATGGCGAAGGCGGACGCCCAGCGGGCGCTCGGTCTCGCGCAGGCGGCCGGCTTCGAGGCTCAGCGCGAGGCGCTGGGCGAGGCGGCCACGGCGGCCGTGAACATCGTCGACGCGATCGGCCGAGGCGACGTGAAGATCATGCCGGAGATCCTCGTGCAGGGCGGCGCCGGCGGCCCGTTCGAGGCGCTCGCCGCCGCCCTCACCCGCATGGTGCAGAACGGCAACAGCCCGCTCACCCTGCTCGAGCCGCCGCCCACCGAGGATGACCAGGACGGGCCCGACCTCCCGCCGCCTCCCCCGACGGGCACCCCCGCCGCGTGAGGTCGCCTATTTCCCCTACGCGCGTGAGGGAAATAGACTCTCGGCCATGAGCGCACCCCTGTTCGAGATCTCCGGGCTCCATGTCGCGGCGGCGGCAACCCCCAACGCGCCCGAGATCCTGAAGGGCCTCGACCTCACCATCGGGGCCGGCGAGATCCACGCCATCATGGGTCCGAACGGGTCGGGCAAGTCCACGCTCGCGTCCACGCTCATGGGCAGCCCCGAGTACGTGGTCACGGCGGGCACCATCCGCTTCAAGGGCGACGACATCGCCGACTGGCCGGTCGACGAGCGTGCCAAGGCCGGCATGTTCCTCGCCTTCCAGTACCCGCAGGAGGTGGCCGGCGTCCCGGTCCGCTCGTTCCTGCGGCAGGCCATGGGCCAGCGCAAGGGCATCAGCGACATGTCCATCCTCGAGGTCCGTCTCGCGATGATGGAGTGGATGACCAAGCTCGACATGGACCCCGCGTTCGCCGACCGCATGCTCAACGAGGGCTTCTCCGGCGGCGAGAAGAAGCGCAACGAGATCCTGCAGATGGCGATGCTGGAGCCCGAGCTCGCGATCCTCGACGAGACCGACTCCGGCCTCGACATCGACGCGCTGCGCGTCGTCGCCAACGGCGTCAACGAGGTCCGAGCGGCCCGGCCCGAGATGGGCACGCTCGTCATCACGCACTACCAGCGCCTCCTCGACGAGCTCGAGCCTGCGTACGTGCACATCCTGATCAACGGCCGCATCGTCCAGAGCGGTGGCATGGAGCTGGCGCGCCAACTGGAGGCCGAGGGCTTCGCACCGTGGCTGGAGGCCGTGTCATGAGCGACACCGAGACGGTCGACCCGATCGACGCGGCCACGGTGAAGGCCGACTTCCCCCTCCTCGTGAACACGAAGGCGGGCGCCGGCCACGAGCGGCCCATCGTCTACCTCGACTCGGCGGCCACCGCGCAGAAGCCGCAGGTCGTCATCGACGCCCTCACCGACTACTACGAGACGACCAACGCCAACGTCGCACGCGGCGTGTACGAGCTCGCCGAGGCGTCCACCAACGCCATGGAGCGCGCCCGCCGCAAGGTGGCGGCGTTCATCAAGGCGCCCAGCGCGGACGAGGTGATCTTCACCAAGAACGCCACCGAGAGCCTCAACCTCGTCGCCCACAGCTGGGGGCGTGCGAACCTCGGCGCCGGTGACGCCATCGTGCTCACCCAGCTCGAGCACCACGCGAACATCGTCCCCTGGCACATCCTCGCCGCCGATCTCGGCTTCGAGATCCGCTGGATCCCCGTCGACGACACGGGCCAGCTCGACCTGACCGACCTCGACCGGCTGCTCGACGGCGCCAAGCTCGTCGGCCTGTCGGCCATGTCGAACGTGCTGGGCACGCTCACGCCGGTGCGCCACATCACCGACGCCGCCCACGCGGCCGGCGCCGTCGTCTCGGTCGACGCGTGTCAGTTCGTGCCCCACCTGCCCACCGACGTGGTGGCGATGGGCGCCGACTTCCTCTCGTTCTCGGCCCACAAGATGTGCGGGCCCACCGGCGTCGGCGTGCTCTGGGGCCGGGCCGAGCTGCTCGACGCGATGCCGCCGTTCCTCGGCGGCGGCGGCATGATCACGAACGTCACCCAGGAGGGGTTCACGTCCGCGGCGCTCCCCCACAAGTTCGAGGCGGGCACGCCGCCGATCGCCGAGACGGTCGGCCTCGGCGCCGCCGTCGACTACCTGTCGGCGCTCGGCATGGACGCGGTGCGCGAGCACGAGGTGCGGCTCACGTCGTACGCGCTGCGCACCCTGTCGGGCCGCTTCGGCGACAAGCTCACGATCCACGGCCCGTCGGAGCCGGCGCTCCGGGGCGGCGTCTTCTCGATGGTGCTCGACGGCGTGCACCCGCACGACCTCAGCCAGATCCTCGACGAGCACGGGGTGTGCGTCCGGGCCGGCCACCACTGCGCCAAGCCGCTCATGAAAGTTCTCGGCGTCGGCGCGACTGCGCGAGCATCGGTGTACATCTACAACGACGAGCACGACGTCGACGCACTTGCCGACTCACTCGACGCCGCGGCGTCGTTCTTCTCGTTCTGAACGCATTCGAAGTAGGGAGTTCCAATGGCCGGTCTCGAAGATCTGTACCGCGAGATCATCCTCGATCACTACCGCTCGCCCCGTAACCGCGGCGAGCTCGAGACCCCTCCCGCGACGCGCACCGAGGGCTTCAACCCCCTGTGTGGCGACGAGATCGTGGTGTACCTCCAGCTCGGCGCCGGCGAGGGTGACGACCGGGTCATCGAGGCCATCCGCATCGGTGGGCAGGGCTGCTCGATCAGCCAGTCGTCGGCGTCGATGATGTCGTCGGCGGTGCAGGGCAAGACCATCGGCGAGGCGCACGAGGTGATGCGTGCCTTCAAGGCCATGATGTCCATCCACGAGAGCTCGCTCGACGACAGCGCGCCCGAGGAGCCCACACCCGAGGAGATCGCCGACCTCAAGCTCGGCGATCTCGAGGCGCTGCGCGGCGTGGTGAAGTTCCCCGTCCGCATCAAGTGCGCCACCCTCTCGTGGAACACGCTCGACCAGGGCATCAAGGAAGCGGTCTCCCCCGGCGAGTAACTTCTCTGCCTCCGAGTCGATCGGCACGGGAGGCGGCGACGATGCGAGAGATGCGGGCACCGATCGTCGCGGGCGTCGTCCTGTTGGCGCTCGTGTGCTCGGCGTGCGGCGGGTCGGACGACGCGAGGGCCCGCGCCGTCGTCAAGGCCTACGGCGACCGCCGCCACGGAGCGACGACCTCGTCGCCGCTCGCCGCCTTCTTCGGCTACGACGACCCCGAGAAGATCAGCGCAACGAGCCGTGAGCAGAACAAGAAGGCCGAGCTGCGGATCGCCACCTGCATGAAGGCCGAGGGGTTCGACTACATCCCCAACATCGCGTCGACCGACGTGGCGATGGCAACCGACGACACCGACCTCACCGAGCGCCAGTACGCGGCCCGGTGGGGGTACGGCATCACCACCACGCTGGCAGCAGACGGATCGACGGTGGACGGCGCCCCCGGCTCCAGCGTCCAGCAGGACGCTCCGTCGACCGACCCGAACGAGGCCATCGTGGCGGCGATGGGCGAGTCGGAGCGCCGGGCCTACGAGTCGGCCCTGTACGGCGCGTCGTACAACGACGACGGATCGGGCGACTCGTCGACGGACGACGCTCCGTCCGGGTGCCAGTCGACGGCCTACGGCGACGACGAACCGTCCGCGACGAGCAAGAAGCTGCAGCGCCTGTCGTCGGATCTGTACAAGCGAATCGCAGCGGACACCCGCGTCAAGGCGGCGGCCAAGGAGTACCGGTCGTGCATGTCAGCCGTCGGCTATCCGAAGGTGAAGTCGCCCGACAACGGCGCCGTCAGCCTCGTCGAGGAGAAGATGCAGAAGCTGTGGGCGTCGATGAAGCCGCCGACCGGATCGACGGACGGCGGCGACGGCACGAGCTCCTCCGATCCCACCGACGCCACGCCGGTGTTCGACGCTGCGCTCCTGGCCTCGACGCAGGAGTTCGAGCGACGGCTCGCCGTCGCCGAGCTCGACTGCCGCGCCGCCTACACCACGGTGTCGGAGGACGTCGGCGCGGAATACGAACAGGCGTTCATCGACAAGAACCGCGGCCTGCTGCAGCAGGCGAAGCAGGAAGGTCTCAGCTGATCATGGGCCGCCGACGCACACTCGTCGCCGTCGCGGCGATCTCGATCGTCGCCACGAGCGGCGCCTGGTACGCCGGCAGCCGCATCAGCACGCCGGCCGAGGCGCGCGCCCACGTCAAGGAGCCGAAGCCCTCGCTGATCACTGCGCCGGTGGAGCGCCGGGCGCTGTCGTCGAACGTGATCGTCCGCGGCGACCTCACCTACGACGAGTCGACGCCGATCAACCTCGCCAGCCTCTCCGAGACCAAGGCGGTGATCACCAAGGACCCGCCCGAGGTCGGGAGCGTCCTCGCCGACGGTCAGGTGCTGACCGAGGTGAACGGCCGCCCGGTGTTCGTGATCCAGGGAGATCTGCCGGTGTTCCGCTCCCTGTCCGCCGGGGCCACGGGCGACGACGTCACCCAGCTCGAGGCCGGGCTCGCCCGCCTCGGCGTCGACCCGGGTCCGGTCGACGGCACCTTCGACGGCTCCACGCAGGCCGCGATCACCGCGTTCTACCGACGCGCCGGCTACTCCACGAAGGAGCCGACGGCCGAGGCCCGCGACGCCGCCGAGTCGGCCGACGCCGCGCTCACCGCCGCCCGCCAGGCGCTCCGCTCAGCGGAGAACGCTGCGAAGGACTCGGGGGCCGGCATCAAGACATCGGAGCGCCTGCAGCTGCAGTCGGCCGTCGACTCGGCGACGGCGGCGCTCGAGGCGGCGAAGGCAGCGGCCGTCACCGCCTCCAAGGAGGCGAGCGCGCAGCAGGCGTCACTCGCGAACGAGCTCGAGCAGGCGCGCGCCGCGAAGCGGCAGGCCGACGCCACGCTCGCCGACGCGCAGGTGCCGGGCGCGCTCGACCCCGACACCGGCGACCCGTACACGAACGCGAAGCTCACCGAGCTCGCGAACGCGACGGTGACAACGGCGTCGGCGATCGTCGCGAAGCAGGCCGAGATCGACTCGACCGCAGCGGCGGCCACCGACACGGCACGCGAGAAGTTCGAGGCCATCGCCCAGGCCGACCGTGACCTGCGCATCGCTCAAGCGGCGCAGCTCGAAGGGCTGAAGCCGGCCGACGGGAGCAGCGCTGCCACCGAGCTGGCGGACGCCCGCCAGGCGGTCGAGGCCGCGACGAAGCACGCGGAGGCGGCCCAAGCGGACGTCGGCGTCACCGTCCCACTCGGAGAAGTGGTGTTCGTCCGGGCGCTTCCGCGACAGGTGAACGAGGTGCACCTGCGACGCGGCGACGTCGCGACCGGTGCGGTCGTCACCATCAGCGGCGCCGACCTCAAGATCCGCTCGTCGGTGGTCGCTGCCGACCGGGCGCTCCTCACCGTCGGCGCCAAGGTGAAGGTGGACGAGAACGATCTCGACGTCCACTTCACCGGAGTGATCTCCGAGATCGCCGACACGCCAGGGGGCGACACGGGCGGGGGAACCGGCGGCACCGGCAACAGCAGCTCGTCCGGCGACTCGTCCGGGGGCTTGTCCGGCGACTCGCCCAACGCGAGCGGGAGCGGGGACGGCAGCTCGAGCGGGGTGGCGTCGGACAAGTACCGGGTCGTGATCGTGCCGGGAGCGCTGCCCGACGGCGAGACCGTCGACTCCCTCGCCGGCGTGAACTTCCGCATCACCGTCCCGGTGAAGTCGACGGCCGGCGAGGTGCTGGCGGTGCCGCTGGCCGCGTTGTCGGCGACGGCCGACGGCGGGGTGCGCGTGGAGGTGGAAGACTCGCCCGGTCGCACTCGGTTCGTGCGGGTCACCCGTGGCCTGGCCGCCCAGGGCTACGCCGAGGTGGCGCCGGTGAAGGGCGCCCGGCTCACCGAGGGCGACCAGGTCGTGGTCGGCGCGTGACCGCCGACGGCGCCGACGTGGTCGTCGCGCTCACCGGGGTCGGTCGCACGTTCGACGGCTCGCCGCCGGTCGAGGCGCTGCGTTCGGTCGACCTCGCCGTCACGCGCGGCGACTACGTGTCGATCGTGGGCCCGTCGGGGTCGGGGAAGTCGACGCTGCTCAACATCCTCGGTCTCCTCGACCGTCCCTCCGCCGGGCGGTACGAGCTCGACGGGGTGGACGTGAGCTCGCTGAGCGACGGCCAACGCACGGCGGTGCGCGGGCAGCGCATCGGGTTCGTGTTCCAGGCGTTCCATCTCCTGCCGCACCGCACCGTGCTCGAGAACGTGATGCTCAGCCAGCTCTACAACCGCACGCCGCCGAAGGAGCGCCGGGAGCGGGCCCGCGACGCCCTCGAGCGCGTCGGGCTCGGTCATCGCGTGGAGTTCTCACCGACGACGCTGTCGGGCGGTGAGCGGCAGCGCGTCGCGATTGCCCGGGCGATCGTCACCGGGCCGGCACTGCTGCTCGGCGACGAGCCGACCGGCAACCTCGACTCGGCGACCACCCGTTCGATCCTCGAGCTCTTCGACGAGCTGCACGCCGATGGGCTCACGTTGATGGTGATCACCCACGACCACGAGGTGAGCGAACGCGCCGCCCGCGTCGTGACGATGACCGACGGCGTGCTGCTCGACCCGACGCTCGCGACGGCCGGCGCATGAGCGGGTCACGGCTCGCAGCACGCGACCTCGTCGCCGAGGCGACGGCGGGCGTGCTGGCGCGTCCGGCCCGAGCGATCCTCACTGCGCTCGGCACGGTGCTCGGCGTCGCGGCCCTCGTGAGCACGCTCGGCCTGGCGAAGACCGCCGGCAATCAGATCGTGACCCGGTTCGACGAGCTCGACGCCACCGACGTCGTCGTCACGGCGTCCCGTGGCACGATGCCGCTCGACGCGGAGGCGCGACTCACCCGCCTCAACGGTGTGCGCGCCGCCGGCACGATGAGCGAGGTCGACATCGGCGGCAGGCTCGCCAGCTCCGTCCCCGTCGACGACCCGCTCGCGTCGAACGAGCTCCCGATCACCGTGCAGGCGGGGTCGCCCGGGCTCTTCCGGGCCGTCCGTGCGAGCCTCCGCACCGGCCGCTACTTCGACGCCTCCCAGAACGACCTCCCGGTCGCCGTGCTCGGCCCCGGCGCCGCAGCCGACCTCCGCATCAACCGGGTCGACCAGCAGCCGGCGATCTTCATCGGCGATCTCACGTTCGTGGTCATCGGCATCCTCGACGACGTCGACCGTCGGAGCGAGCTCCTCGACGCGATCGTCGTGCCGAACGGCATCGCGGCGGCCGACTTCGGCCTGACGGGTGCTAGTTCGGTGCAGATCGACACGAGGGTCGGCGCCGCACGACTCATCGGACGGCAGGCGCCGATCGCCCTCGCCCCGAACAACCCGAAGCGGCTCCACGCCGAGGTGCCGCCACAGAACGACGCGGTGAAGGGTCAGGTGCAGGGCGACGTGAACGCGCTGTTCCTCCTGCTGGGCGCGGTGTCACTGCTGGTCGGCGCGCTGGGGATCGCCAACGTGACGCTGGTGTCGGTGCTCGAACGGGTCGGCGAGATCGGGCTCCGTCGTGCGGTGGGCGCCGCCCGGCGCCACATCGCCGCGCAGTTCCTGCTGGAGTCCACGATGCTCGGGTTCTTCGGCGGTCTGATCGGCACCACGCTGGCCGTCATCACCATCGTGGTGGTGGCAAAGGTGAAGACCTGGGTGCCGGTGCTCGACGCGTGGCTGCCGATTGCAGCGCCCTTCGCCGGGGCGTTGGTGGGGCTCGTCTCCGGGATCTACCCGTCCTGGCGCGCCGCATCGGTGGAGCCGATCACCGCGCTGCGATCAGGTCTCTGACGCCGGCTCAGCGAGACAGCGCCGGCCCGAGATCGCTCAGATCCTTCCACCCGTCGCGGCCGGAGACCTCCACCACCTCGACGCGGGGGTGGGCCGCGGCGACGGCGGCGACGGCGTCGTCGTAGGCGGCGATGGCCGCCAGCCGGTCGGCACGCGGTCGCTGCCGGGGATCGATGAGCGACGACCAGTCGTCGATGCGGACGATCGCCGCGCGTGTCGCCGAGTCGCCGGCCTCGACGATGCGAACCTGCCGTTCGAGCAGGGCGCGGTAGCGGCGAGCTCGGCGCTCGGGCGTCTCGGGCCGTGCCGGTTCCAACGTGTCCCAGTAGCCGGCACCGATGAGCACGACGGCGGGGCGGAAACGGGCGATTCCCCGCGTCCAGCGGTCCGACCAGTGCCGGCAGAACTCGTCGATCTCGTACTGCCGCCCGTCGTCGAGGAGCGGCGTCGACGTGTCGCCGGGACAGCCCGGATCGGCGAGCGACCACACCGCGTACGCGTCGTCGCGTCGCAGCCCGTTGGCGATGGCCGCGCCGACCAGGTCGCCGGTGACCAGCACCCGCTGCTGACCGGGCCGCACGGCCGGCGGGCGGTCGATGGCGTCCCACTGGCCGGCGAGATCGTCGCGGGTGTCCATCATGAGCGGGATGAGCGCGACGGCGGCGACGGCGTACCCGGCCACGACCAGAGCCGGGCGCAGGGGTATCCGGCCGCGGCGGAAGGGTTCCTCGACGAATCGGTACGACACCTCGACCAGCACGGCGAGCACGACGAACCGGAGCACCTGCAGCGCCGGTCCGTCGAAGCCGAGCCGTCGCGTCGACAGGATGCGCAGCACCGGGATGTGCCACAGGTAGACGCCGTAGCTCACCTGGCCGAGGTGCCGCACCGGCGGCCACTCGAGCACGGCGCTCAGCCACCTGGGCGCCTGCGCCGAGGCGAACACCAGCGACGCCGCGGCGAGGCAGACGAGCAGGAAGCCCCACGGGTACATCCAGTCGTCGCCGGGCTCGGCGAGCGCGGCGAACGCGACGAGCCCGGCGAGCCCGACCACCGCGGCGCCGTGCACGAGCGCTTGCCGCCGTGTGGCGGACGGGCCCACGGCGAGGCCGGACAGCGCCAGGGCCGCGCCGATGAGCAGCTCGAAGGCGCGGGTGTCGGTGCGGAAGTACGCCATGACGCCGCCGACCACGCCCATCGCCGCCGCCGACGCGGCGATGCCGACCAGCACCACGGCCACGCGCGCGGCCACCGAGCGCACCCGTCGGAACAACAGCCAACCGATCAGCGGCCACAGCAGGTAGAACTGCTCCTCGATCGCCAGCGACCACAGGTGGTCGAGGACGGTGCGGGAGTTGTGCAGCCACACCCGTGACCCTCCGAACACCGCCTCCACCAGGTTGGTGGTCCACGTGAGCGCGCCCACGGAGTCGGCGAACTGCCGGGCCGACCCCGTGTCGGTGACGGCCGCCGCGATCGCCGTCACCACGACGAGCACGACGACGGCGGGAACGAGACGTCGTACCCGGCGGCCCCAGAACGCGCCCAGGTCGATGCGGCCCACCCGTGCATGCTCCGCCTGCAGGATGCCGGTGATCAGGAAGCCCGACATCACGAAGAACACGTCGACACCGATGAAGCCGCCGGGCACCACGTCGGGCCAGTAGTGGAAGAGGACGACGGCCACCACGGCGAGCGCCCGGACGCCGTCGAGCGCGGGCAGATACGACCAGGTGGAGCGACCGTCGTCGCCGGCGGAGCTCACTCCACGATCTCGACGTCGAAGCCCTTGTCGCGGAACGCGCGGAGGACGTCGTGTCGGTGTTCGTCGTCGCGGGTCTCGAGCACGACCAGGATCTCGACGGCGTTCACAGCCAGTCGCATCCCGGAGCGATGATGCTCGACGTCGACCACGTTGAGGCGCATCGCCGCGAACTCCGCCGTGAGCTCGGCGAGCGAGCCGGGGCGGTCGGTCGTGACGAAGCGGAGCCGCAGGAACCGGCCGAGCGCGCTGAGGCCGTGCTCGATGCACTTGCCGAGGAGGAGCGGGTCGACATTGCCGCCGCCGAGCACGAGCGCCGTCGGGCCCACGTCGGGGCCGAGCCGGTTCGCGAGCGCGGCGGCAAGCGTCGCGGCGCCGGCCGGCTCCACCACCGCCTTCGCGCGTTCGAGCAACAGGAGCATGGCGGCGGTGATGTCGTCGTCGGACACGTCGACCACCTCGTCCACGAACGCCCGCACGTGCGACAGCGTGAGCTCGGTGGGTGCCTTGAGCGCGATGCCGTCGGCGATGGTGGACGGCGCCACGGACTGGGGTGTGCCCGCGGCGAGCGAGGCGATCATCGACGATGCGCCGCTCGCGGTGACGCCGATCACGCGCACCTCGGGACGACTCAGCTTGATCGCTGCGGCGACACCCCCGCACAGGCCGCCGCCGCCGATGGCCACGGCGACGGTCGAGAGGCCCGGCACCTCGTCGAGCAACTCGAGGCCGATCGTGCCCTGTCCCGCCACGATGTCGGGATGGTCGAAGGGCGGAACGAAGATGCCCTCGTGGTCGGCTGCGAACCGCTTGGCGGCGTCGATGCAGTCGTCCACCGTCGCACCGCCGAGCACGACGTCCGCGCCGTAGCCCTTCGTCGCCGTCACCTTCGGTAGGGACGCGTCGCCGGGCATGAAGATCGTGGCGCGATGGCCCAGCAGCTGCGCGGCCAGCGCGACGCCCTGGGCGTGGTTGCCGGCCGAGCCCGCGACCACGTGCGACCGGGGTGGGAGGCGGCTCAGGCGGTGGTAGGCGCCGCGGATCTTGAACGAGCCCGTGCGCTGGAGGTACTCCGGCTTCAGCCAGACCTCACGCCTGACGCGGAGCGACAGCGAGTGCGAGCGCGTCGCCGGCGTGGCGCTGACGACGCCGCGGATCGAGGCTCGGGCGGCCTCGAAGTCAGCGAGTGCGAGCAAGCTCATCGATGCGCTCCGCCAGGCGGATGTCGCGGGCGGTGACCGCACCGGCGTCGTGGCTCCACAGCTCGATCTCGACCTCGTTGTAGACGTTCGACCAGTTGGGGTGGTGATCGGCCTTCTCGGCGGCCAGCGCGACCGACGCCATGAACCCGAACGCCTCCGCGAAGTCGGCGAACCGGAACGAGCGACGCAGCCGACCGTCGACGAGCGCCCAGCCGGCCGGCGGCGCGAGGTCGTCACCGTCGGGGGTCGTGGGGTCGTCGGGGGGCATGGCCCCATTCTGGTCGAGCGCCGTTAGGGTCTGGGGCCATGGCTCACGTGCGTTCGGCAATCCTCTGCGACTTCGCCCAGGTACGAGAGGGCCTGCTGTTCGTGTCGTCCGGCGGCATCACCCGCATCGCGGCGCCCGGCATCGGCGCCCCCGTCTCGTTCTCCGTCGCCGGCGAGCTCGAGGTGCTCCCACTCGAGGCCGGCTCGACCCACGAGGTCGCCTTCAAGGTGTCGGCCGTCGAGACGTCCACCACGGTGTGGGAGGCCACGCTGTCCATCAGCACGAGCAGCTCGCCCGACGGGTTGTTCCCCGGCGAGAGCCTGCACGTGCCGTTCGCGTTCCCGGTCGGGCCGTTCGCCGCGGAGACCTTCGGGCCGCACGACCTGAAGGTGAGCATCGACAACGCCGAGACCGAGCTGCTGACCTTCTACCTGCTGCAGATGGTCACCAACGAGGACCTCACCTGACCAACCCCCCCCACCCCGGTTTCGGGGGTTCGTTGTGCGCGAGGGTGCACAACGAACCCCGAAACCGGAGAAATGGGGAGCGGGAACGGGAACGGGCGGCGCTAGTCCGCGAAGGTCCAGCGCACCTCGACGGTGACCGCCGTCTGCACCTCGCCCGCCTGGATGGGCGTGGCCGCACGGTCGGCCTGCGCCGCGTAGGCCAACGGCGTGGACACCGGCGGCGTCGTCGTGTCGGTCTGTGAGATCGACACGACCTGACCGAGCTTGCGGCCCGACAGCTTCGCGAACTGCTCGGCCTTCTTCCTGGCGTCGGCGAAGGCCTTGTCGCGGGCTCCGGCGAGGGCGGCCTCGTCGTCGTCGAGGCGGAACGACACCCCCGACACGACGGCGTCGGAGCCACCGGCGGCGGTCGCCGCGTCGATGACGGCGCCCACCTTGTCGACGGCGCGCACCTTGGCGATCACCTGGTTGGAGACACGGAAGCCGTCGGCCACCGGACCGGAGTCGGGGTACCGGAACTCCTGGTTGATCGAGTAGTTCGTGGTCTGCACGTCCTTCTCGGCGACGCCCGCCGCCTTCAACGCGTCGATGAGCTTCGTCGCCGACGTCGCTGCGTCGTTGATCGCCGCCGGCGCGGTCGGCCGCTTGACCGACACGCCGATCGAGACGGACACGGTGTCGGGCACGCCGCTCACCTTGCCGGTGCCGGACACGACGATGCCGTGCTGGGAGCCCGAGGGATCGTTGGTCACGTTCACGACCGGAGCCTTCCCCGTCGACTGGCCGGAGCATCCGACGGCGACGAGCGCCAGGCCGGCGAGGCCGACGGAACAGACGGTGCGGATTCTGGACATGGGGTGACCTCCATCGATCGGTGCTGATCGTTGGACGTCGCCGCCGTCACGGAAGTTCCCGGGTTGCTCAGAGGCCGAGCGGATCGGCGAAGGGATCGGCGAACGGGTCGTCGGCGGCAGCCACGGCAGCCGGCGCGTCGTCCCCTCCGGCCTCCTCCACCCACCGGGCGTAGCCGCTCTCCTCCAGCGTCTCGGCGAGCTCCGGCCCGCCCGACTCGAGGATGCGGCCCTTGGCGAAGATGTGCACCACGTCGGCGTGCAGCTTCTCGAGGAGCCGGTTGTAGTGGGTGACCGCGATCACGCCGAGGCCCCATTCCGAGGTGGCCTCCTCGACGCGCTGCGACACCTGCGCGAGCGCGTCCACGTCGAGGCCGGAGTCGATCTCGTCGAGGATCGCGAACTTCGGGCGGAGCACGGCGAGCTGCAGGGTCTCGTTGCGCTTCTTCTCGCCACCGGAGAAGTCGACGTTGAGGGAACGGCTGAGGAACGCCTCGTCGAGACCGACGCGCTTCGCCTCGGCCCGGAGGTCGGCATCGAAGGTCGTGCCGGAGCGGTGCTGGGCGGCGAGCGACTCGGTGAGCACGGACTGGAGCGACACGCCGGGCACCTCGGTCGGGTACTGCATGCCGAGGAAGAGACCGGCCTGCGCCCGCTCGTGGGGCGCCAGCGCTGCGAGATCCACGCCGTCGAGCAGCATCGAGCCGCCGGTGACGACATAGCCGGGCCGGCCCATGAGCACGTGGCTGAGGGTGGACTTGCCCGAGCCGTTCGGGCCCATGATCGCGTGCACCTCGCCGCTGCGGACCGTGAGGTCGACGCCGGTGAGGATCGGGCGGCCCGCGACCTCGGCGGTGAGACCGGAGATGACGAGCTCGCTCACGACACCACCACCGACACGTCGTCGCCGTCGACGACGACCTCGTACACCGCGACCGGACGCGTCGCCGGCAGCGACGTCGCCTCGCCGGTCTCGAGGTCGAACCCCGAGCCGTGCTTCGGGCACTCCAGCGTGCCCATGTCGTCGTCCACCTCGCCCTCCGACAACGAGACGTCCTGGTGGCTGCAGCGGTCGGACAGCGCGTACACCTGGTCGCCGAGGCGCACCACGGCGAGCTCACGGTCGCCGATCACGAACTTGCGGACGCCGCCGTCGACGAGGTCGTCGATCGTGCACAGCGGGTGCCGGACTCCTGGGGAGACGCTCATCGGGTTCCTCCGAGCTTGGCGGCGATCAACGGACGGACGAGCTCGGCCACGGACGGCACCGACACGGCGTCGAGCACCTCCTCGAAGAAACCGTTGACGACGAGCCGCTCGGCCACCTCGGGCGGGACGCCGCGGCTCTCGAGGTAGAAGCGCTGGTCCTCGTCGATGGGACCGACGGCGGTCGCGTGTGCACAGCGGACGTCGTTGTGGTTGATCTCGAGGTTGGGCACCGACTCGGCCCAGGCGTCGTCGGACAACTTGATGACCCGGTTGGTCTGCGTGGCGTTGGAACCACGACCCTCGTGGTCGACCCGGATCATGCCGGTGTAGACGGCGTGGGCACGGTCGTCGAGCGCCCCCTTGAACAGGAGCTCCGACGTGGTGTCGCGGGCCTCGTGCGTCTGGAACGTGCGGAGGTCGTGCATCTGGTCGTCGTCGCCGAGGTAGAGCGCCGAGAGGCGGCCCGTGGCCCCCCGCCCGACGAGGCGGCAGTCGAAGCGGTTGCGGGCGTAGGCGCCACCGAGCGCGACGTGGGCCAGCCGAACCGTCGCCTCCTGGGCGACGGTGGCGGACAGCGCGCCGAGCTGGTTGGTCGCGCCGCCGAGCGCGTTGACGGTGGTCACGCCGACCCGGGCGGCGGGGGCCACTGCGATCTCGACGCGGGGCACGACGGTGGCCTCGACGTCGGTCGAGGTCGTCCACTCGACGACGTCGAACTGCGAGTTCTCGCCGGCCACGATCACGAGCCGGTTGAGCACGAGCGCCTGATCGGCGTCGACGACACCGATCACCTGGAACGGGAGGTCGACCACCACGTTGCGCGGCACGGACAGGAGCAGGGGGTCGACGCCGAACGCGACGTTGAGCTCGGTGAACGCGTCCACGACGGCGACGTGCTCGCTGCTGCCGACGGTGGCGGCGACCTCGGACCCGCCGAGCTCGTCGGCGGACTCCGACAGGAGGCCGAAGCGGACGCCGAGCTCGGCGATCTCGGGCGCGAGCTCGGCGCTCACGAGGTGCCCGTTGTGGTGCACGAGGCGGCCGGCGTACTTGCCGAGACCGTCCGACAGCGTGAGCGCCCCGTCGGGAACGACCTCGGACGTCGCCGGCACGGTGAAGCGGTCGAGCTCGATGTCGCCGACGCGGCTGTAGCGCCACTCCTCGAGCGAGGGATCGGGCAGCGGCGTCACCGCGAAGCGCTCGGCGGCGGCGACGCGCTGCGCCGTCAGCCAGGCAGGGCCGGGCAGGGAGCTGGCACGTGTGGGGGTGAATGCGTCGGCAGTCACGACAGGGTTCCTGGGGGTCGAGCGGGGCCGTCGAATAAGTCCGACGGCGATAGGAGAAATCCTAGTGGGACTGGACTCACTCGGGCCAAGCGTCGAGGATGGCCGTGAACTCGTCGGCGGTGAGCGCCACCGGGCTCGACACCCGCGGCGCCCGCACGATCTCGCACCGGCCGAACCGCTCGTCGGCCACGAGCTCGCGCAGCCGCACCGGAGCGTCGAGCAGGTCGAGATCGAGCCCCACCCACGGCTGCTCCGACTCGTTGCGGCTCGACGGCTGCACGTAGGGCTCGCTCGACACCTCGCCGATCCCCCACACGCCCGTCGTCGGGGCGTTGCGGCCCCCGGTCACCCAGAGCACGCACGGGTGGCCCGGGTGCACCAGGTCGACGCGGTAGTTGTCGACCATCGGCCACGCGTCGATGGGCTCGCCGGCGCGGATCGCGCCGACCACGTCCCAGACGACCGGATTGGCCTTGAACAGCCACGCCGCGACCTCGGTGCCGTCCCGCAACCGGGCGACGGGTTCCATCGACGCGATGACGTCAGCCCCGACGGAACCAGCGACGCCAGCCGCGCTGGTCGCCGCCCGGGCGGCCGGGCCGGAACCCCGACGTGTCGGGACGGGTGGCGTCCACCTCGGCCCGCGTGCGCTCGACGGCGGCGTTCACGATGTTCTCCGCCTCGTCGAGGAGGTCGCCGATGGACGGATCGACCCCGACGCTCGCGGGCTCGGCCGGCGTCGGCGGAGCGATCAGCGAACCGTGCGACCAGTTCACGTCCGCGAGGCGCGGCTGATAGGCGGGGCAGTTGTCGGGGCAGCGCCACGGCGCCTCCGGGGCGAGGTCGAGGTCGCATTTCCGCACGGACTCACCCGTGGGATAGGTGCGGCTCTCGTAGAACTTGCATCCCTCGCGCATCGGCATCGAGCCATTGTAGGTTTGCGCGATGCCCTCCCTCGGATCGCCCCGCTACGTCCTGTTCACCAACTTCCGGAGGAACGGGACGCGGGTGTCGACGCCGGTGTGGTTCGCGCCGCACGGTGACACGTGGGTGTTCTCGACCGCGCCGGATGCCGGCAAGGTGAAGCGGCTCCGCAACAACCCGGCGGCCGAGATCGCCGCCAGCGACGTCCGGGGTCGCGTGAAGGAGGGCTCCCCCACCTTCACCGGCACGGCACGACTGCTCGACGCCACCGAGACCGCTGCGGCCGAGCGCGCGCTGGCCGCGAAGTACGGACTCCAGTGGAAGGCGCTGCGCCTCAGCGAGCGGGTGCGCAACCTCGTCGGCATCAAGGCCGACGCCGCCTACATCTCGGTCACGCTGGACTGAGCGCGAGGCTCAGCCGACGCTCCCCTCCACCCGCCCACGCCACCCCACACGGAGTGGCTTCGCAGGCTCAGCCCACGCTGCCTTCCATCTGAAGCTCGATCAACCGGCTCCACTCCACCGCGTACTCCATGGGGAGTGTGCGGGTGATCGGCTCGATGAAGCCGTTCACCACCATCGACATGGCCTGCTCCTCGGAGAGGCCACGGCTCTGCAGGTAGAACAGCTGCTCGTCGGCCACCTTGGAGACGGTGGCCTCGTGGCCGATCACCGCGTCCTTCGAGCCCACCTCCATGTAGGGGTAGGTGTCCGAGATCGACTCGTCGTCGAGGATCAGGGCGTCGCACTGCACGTGTGAGCGGCAGCCGTACGCACCGTCCTCGATGTGGACGAGGCCGCGGTACGACGTGCGGCCGCCGTCCTTGCTGATCGACTTCGACACGACCTTCGACGTCGTCTCGGGCGCGGCGTGCACCATCTTGGCGCCCGTGTCCTGGTGCTGGCCGGGGCCGGCGTAGGCGACGGAGAGCACCTCGCCCGAGGCCTTCGGTCCGACGAGCGTGCAGCCCGGGTATTTCATCGTGAGGCGGCTGCCGATGTTGCCGTCGATCCACTCCATGTGGCCCTCGGCCTCCACCCGCGCACGCTTGGTGACGAGGTTGAACACGTTGCTCGACCAGTTCTGGATGGTCGTGTACGTGACACGCGCCGACGGCTTCACCACGATCTCGACCACGGCCGAGTGCAGCGAGTCCGACGTGTACACCGGGGCGGAGCACCCTTCGATGTAGTGCACCTCGGAGCCCTCGTCAGCGATGATGAGCGTCCGCTCGAACTGGCCCATGTTCTCCTGGTTGATCCGGAAGTAGGCCTGCAACGGCATCGGCACCTTCACGCCCGGCGGGACGTAGATGAACGAGCCGCCCGACCACACGGCCGTGTTGAGCGAGCTGAACTTGTTGTCGTTGAGCGGGATGACCGTGCCGAAGTACTGCTTCACGAGCTCGGGGTACTCGCGGAGCGCCGTGTCCATGTCGCAGAAGATGATGCCGAGCTCGGCGAGGTCCTCGCGGTTGCGGTGGAACACCACCTCGCTCTCGAACTGCGCGGTCACGCCGGCGAGGTACTTCCGCTCCGCCTCCGGGATGCCGAGCTTCTCGTAGGTCGACTTGATGGCGTCGGGCAGGTCGTCCCAGCTGTCGACCTGATGATCGGTGGGCTTGATGTAGTAGTAGATGTCGTCGAAGTAGATCTCCGACATGTCGCCGCCCCAGCGCGGCATCGGCCGCTTCTCGAAGGCGGTGAGCGACTTGAGGCGACGCTTCAGCATCCACTCGGGCTCGTTCTTCATCTGCGACATCTCGCGGACCAACGCCTCGTCAAGGCCCTTCTTGGGCTTGAAGACGTAGTCGACGTCGTCGTTCCAGCCGAGCTGGTACTTGCTGAGGTCGAGATCGATGCTGGTCATGGCACTCCAATCGGGGGGAGAGCCGACGCCTCGCCGGGGCCGGGAATATCTCCTACGTGCATAGTAACAACCCCAACCCGCGCACGACCACCGGTGTTCCCGCCCACCTCTCTCGCGGTTTTTGGGGTTCGTTGTGTTCACCCCTCGCGCACAACGAACCCCAAAACCCGAGGAGGAGGAGTGAGGAGTGAGGACGAGGAGTGTCAGTCGACGCGTCGGAGCTCGAGCTTGTAGCGGGCGGCGCGATCGACGTAGCTCTGCACGCCGAGGTCGAACCAGCCGGGCGTCACGGCGTTCTCGCGGATGGTGATCGGCACGCCGAGCGCCATGGCGAGGGGCGGGATCACCTTGCGGTTGGGCACCATCGCGTTGGCGCCGATGACCGCCTCGGCGCCCACCACCACCTCGTGCAGCACCACCGAGCCCGAGCCGACGAGCGCCTTGTCCTCGATCGTGCAGCCCTCGAGGTGGACGTTGTGGCCCACCGTCACCTCGTTGCCGATGCGGGTGGGATGGAAGAACGTGGTGTGCACGATCGTGCCGTCCTGCACCGACGACCGCTCGCCGACGTAGATGAAGCCGTCGTCGCCGCGGAGCACCGCCGTGGGCCAGATCGACGAGTGGGCGCCGATCACGACGGAGCCGATGATCACCGCGTCGGGGTGCACGTAGGCGTCGGGATGGATGTCGGGAACCTGGTCACCCAGGGCGTAGATCGGCACGGTGGCGTCAGTCGACCGGGCCGAGCTTGCCGTAGCTGCCCTTGAAGAACAGCAGCGGTCCGTGCTCCGAGTTGTCGACGCCGAGGCCCCGCACCCGCCCGATCACGATGTCGTGGTCACCGCCGTCGTAGACGTGCTCGAGCGTGCAGTCGATGTGGGCGATGCAACCGTCGAGCTTGGGGCCGCCGGTGGCGACGGCCGGCGTCCAGTCGAGGCCCTCGAACTTGTCGTCCATCTTCGAGGAGAACTGCCCCGACACCGGCACCTGCGCGTCGGACAGTACGTTCACCACGAAGTGACCGGCGCCCTTGATGAGCGCCCACGAGCTCGACTGCTTGCCGACGCAGAACCCGACGAGGGGCGGGTCGAGCGACACCGAGAAGAACGAGCCCACTGCGAGGCCGGCCGGCTTGCCATCGGTGACCGCGGCGACGACGGTGACGCCCGTCGGGAAGTGGCCGAGCACCTTGCGGAACTCGGCGGAGTCGATGGCGATGGCTTCGTCGGACACGGGTCCCCCTGGTCGGTGCTGGATGACGTGCGGAGGCTACTGCTCCGCCGGCCGGGCCTTCGCCGCCAGCTCGGCGCGACGCGCCTCCCAGCCGGCGATCATCGTGCCGAACGCGGCGGGGTTGTAGATGTCCTCCTCGTAGGAGAACTGGTGCTGGCCCGCGTACTTCAGGAGCGTGAAGTTGTACTCCTGGTGGATCGAGCCGTCGCCCGGATCGCTCATGCGGTTCCACACCTGGCAGATGATCCAGCCGCGGTCCTCGTCGATGATGTGCCACTCGATCGGGAAGTGCGGCATCTCGTTGCCGGGGTAGGTGTTCGCACACACCTCGGTGATCCAGCGCAGCACCGCGGCGCGGCCGCCGATCTCGCCGTACATGTGCTCCTTGTAGGTGCAGTCCTCGGTGAAGCAGTTCGCCCACTCGGTCCAGTCGCCGGTGGTGCCACCCTTCAGCGCGGCGGCCTTGTAGGCGTCGAACGCGTTCTCCAGCTCGTCGCGACTCCAGCGTCCCATGTGATCCCCCCGATGATGTCGACCGCGGTCGCCGTCGATCCGGCCGTCAGCATGACAGATCGAGCTCGAGCCCCTCGGCCGCGGCGATCACCGACGGACCACGGCGCAGCGCCGACATCGCGGCGGCGTGCTCGCACAGCGAGTCGACCGTGTCGTCGTCGTGGGACGGGTCGTGGTGGTACAGCGCCAGCTGCTTGACGCCGGCCTGCGCCGCCACCTCGATCGCGTACTCGGTGGTGCAGTGGCCCCAGTCGAACCGCTCGGCGAACTCGGGCGCGGTGTACTGCGCGTCGTGGATCAGGAGGTCGACGCCGTCGCACAGCTCCAGCACCGAATCGGCCACGACCGTCGACTGGCAGCCGGGCTGCTGGTGGTCGCTCACGTACGCCAGCGACGCACCGCCGACGTCGATGCGGAAGCCGAGCGTGGGTCCGACGTGGGGCACGTCGCGTGACGTCACGATCGCCGGGCCGAGCTCGATCGGGTCGCCCGTCGCCTCCTCGAACGTGGTGGTGCCGGCCAGCTGCTCGAGCGTCACCGGGAAGTACGGCGGGCACAGGAACTGGTGGAACGCCTCCTCGAGCGTGCGATCCTCCTGCGGCGGGCCGATGATGTGCATCGACGACTCGGCTCGGTGCAGCGGGGGGAAGAACGGCAGGCCCTGCACGTGGTCCCAGTGGAGGTGGCTCACGAGCGCCGTGGCGCGGAACGGACGGGAGCCGCCGGCGGCGCACACGTCGGTGCCCCAGAAGCGGAGGCCGGTGCCCAGATCGAGGACGATCGGATCGAACCCGTCGCCGGTGACGACGACGCAGGCGGTGTTCCCACCGATGCGCTGGTTCGACTCACACGAGCATGGCGTCGAACCGCGAACCCCGTAGAACTTGACCCTCAGCGCACCAGCCC
Organism: Acidimicrobiales bacterium; assembly: GCA_046331245.1. Lineage (GTDB taxonomy): Bacteria > Actinomycetota > Acidimicrobiia > Acidimicrobiales > Microtrichaceae > SSF14. The sequence goes on from JAXLRH010000002.1 coordinate 455,557, forward strand.
CTTTGTGCTGACTTCCCCCGTGACAGTTGGTGACCTTACGACGTTCATCTCGTGTCGAGATAGCCGTTGTGACCGATTTCATTGTCGTTCAACCACGGACTACCCGCCACGACCTCCGGCGAGACGGTCGGGGGTTCGTTGTCGGTGGTCACCACTAGTGTCTGCACCCATGGCCCGCCGCAAGCAGACGAGCACGTCCGAGTTCGGCGTCGGCAAACGCGAGAGCCACGACTCCTCCGCGTTCTACGAGCGCTTCGAGGCGTCGAACCTCCGGAGCGTCAAGGACTTCGTCCCCGACCCGTCCTTCCCCAGCGCGATCTACTGCGGCGACTCCACCGACATGTCCGCCGTGCCCGACGACAGCGTCGCCCTGGTCGTCACGTCACCCCCCTACTTCGCGGGCAAGAAGTACGAGATCGAGTTCGAGCGCGAGGGCGTGCCCGCCTCCTACCTCGAGTACCTCGAGATGCTGCACGACGTCTTCGCCGAGTGCGTCCGCGTGCTCGAACCGGGCGGCCGCATCGCCGTCAACGTCGCCAACCTCGGTCGCAAGCCGTATCGCAGCCTCTCCGCCGACGTCATCCACATCCTGCAGGACCGCCTCGGCCTCTTCCTCCGCGGCGAGATCATCTGGCAGAAGGGCGAGGGCGCCAACGGCTCCTGCGCGTGGGGGTCGTTCCGCAACGCGTCCAACCCGGTGCTGCGCGACATCACCGAGCGCGTCGTCGTGGCCAGCAAGGGCCAGCTCGAACGGGCGCTCGAACGCAAGAAGCGCGAGGCCGCCGGCCTGCCGCATGCGACCGACGTGCTCACCGAGGACTTCATGGCGTCCACGCTCGACGTCTGGAACATTCCGCCCGAGAGCGCGAAGCGGGTCAACCACCCCGCTCCGTTCCCCGTCGAACTGCCCCAACAGCTCATCGAGCTCTACACCTATCGCGACGACCTGGTGCTCGACCCGTTCCTCGGCAGCGGCTCGTCCGTGGTCGCCGCGATCCGCAGCGGCCGGCGCTACGTCGGCTACGACCTCGACCCCGCGTACGTCGAGATCGCCGCCGGGCGCATCGCCGAGGAGACGGCCGCGCTCGCCGAACCGGCGCCTGCCGACGACTTCGGCGCCCGGGTCCGCGACGACGGCAAGGCCGCGCAGAAGCTGGCCCTCGAACAGCTCGAGGCCGCCGGCTTCCGCAACATCGCCGCCGACCGCCGCCTCGGCCGCACCGGCGTCGTCGTCAACTACGTCGCCGAGGACGCCACCGGTGGCGAGTGGTACGTCGACGTCGCCGGGTCGTTCACCAAGCACCGCGGCGGTCTCCTCCGCACCGACGTCGTGTGGCGCACGCTCGGTCGGGCCGCCGCGCTCAAGCGATTCCGCGGCCAGGGGCGCACCGAGACTCCCCTGCTGGTCCTCACGTCGCACCTCCCACGTCGGTCGAGCGAGGGTGACCGCGCGATGCGCGCCGCCGGTCCCGACCTGTTGTTCGACGTCGTCGACATGCTCTCGGCCGACTCCGTCGACCGCCTCCGGTCGTACTGCTCCGCCGGCGCCGGGCAAGGGCCGCAGCCGGGGTTCTGGAGCGCCGCCGAGCTCGACGCCACCGACTGATGGCCCGCCGCGTCGCCTGCGCCGTGCTGCGGGACGAGTCGCCGATCGTGTTCGTCGCCGAGGACGAAGCGACCCTCAACTGGCTGCTCGCACTACGCCTGATCGCCCAGACCCCGGGGCACCGCCTCAGCGAGGGATTCCGCGACGAGCTCCGCGCCGCGCTGCGCGAGGAGCGCTGGGGCGACGCCGTGTCCATGTGGGTCATCCACGAGGACGCCGAGCTCGACGTCGACCCCTCCCTCACGTTCTTCGAGACGAGCGACGCCGAGCTGGCGGCGGACGAGCTGCAGTTCACGCCGCTGTTCCGCGACTGACGCGGCGTCGCGCCCTGCGCTCCTCTTCTAAGGTCCGGGCCATGACTACCTGGACCGAGGGACGCGTCACCGCGAACGACATCGACTTCGCCTACTTCGAGCAGGGGTCGGGGCCCCTGGCCCTGTGCATGCACGGCTACCCCGACACGGCGCACACGTGGCGCTACCTGCTCCCCGAGCTGGCGGCCGCCGGCTACCGCGCCGTCGCCCCGTTCAACCGCGGCTACGCGCCCACCTCGCTCGCCGCCGACGGCGTGTACCAGTCGGGCGTGCTCGGCGTCGACGCCAACGCGCTGCACGAGGCACTCGGCGCCGACGGTGATGCCGTGATCATCGGCCACGACTACGGAGCGATGGGCGCGTACGCCGCGTCGACCCTCGCGCCCGACCGCTGGCGTCGCGTCGTCGCTGCAGCGGTGCCGCCCGGCCCGATCGTGGGCCAGAGCATCTTCACCTACGAGCAGCTGAAGTTGAGCTGGTACATCTTCTTCCAGCTCACGCCGTTCGCCGACGTCGCCGTGTCGATGAACGACTACGAGTTCATCACCAAGCTGTGGCGCGACTGGTCACCGGGGTACGACGAGGCCATCGACGTCGACCACTTCATCGCCGCGATGGCGTCTCCCGAGCACCTGAGCGCGGCGCTCGGCTACTACCGACAGACGCTGCAGTTCGAGCTCCAGAAGCCGGAGCTGACGGACGCCCAGATGGGCACGTTGTCGATCCCCACCATGCCGCTCCTCTACCTCCACGGCCGCAACGACGGCTGCATGGCGCCGTGGGCCGCCGAGGGCGCCGGCTCGGTGCTGACGGTGCCGGGCAGCCGCGCCGAGATGGTGGCCGACGCCGGGCACTTCCTCCACCTCGAGCAGCCGGAGGTCGTGAACCGGCTGATCCTCGACTTCCTCGCGGAGGCCTGAGGCTCACCCCACCGACGCGAAGCCGTGGTCGGTCTCGCGCAGCAGGCCGTCGTCGACCAGCGAGTGGGCCACGCGCAGGGCGCGTGACGCGTCGCCGGTCCAGCCCAGCAGCGGTGCGAGATCGGCGAGCGCGAGCGGCCTGTCGGCGACGGCGCGGAGCACGCGTCCGCGCGCCTGGCGGTCCGAACCCTCGAAGGGACCCTGTCGCGTGCTCACGCCGGCCGAGCCCACGGCCGGGTCCGGCTCCGGCCATCCCTCGAGGGCCCACGCGCAGGTCGCGGCCAGCGGGCAGTCGTCGCAGGCGGGAGTCGGTCGGCAGAGCAACGCACCGAGATCCATCAGCGACTGGTTGTGCGCCCACCCCGTTCCCGGGGCGACGAGATCGTCGGCGAGCTGCTGCGCCTGACGCGTCGTGAGCGAGCCGCCGCTGCGGCGGGCCAGGACGCGGGCGATGTTGGTGTCGACCACGCCGACGTCGTGCTCGAACGCGAACGCGAGCACGGCGCGCGCCGTGTACGGACCGATGCCCGGCAGGTCCATGAGCGAGCGGAGGTCGGCCGGCAGCGCTCCTCCGTGCCGTTCGGTCACAACCCGGGCCGTGTCGTGCAGCGCCTTGCACCGGCGCGGATACCCGAGCCCGCTCCACACCGCCAGCAGTTCGGCGAGCGGTGCGCCCGCAGCGGCCGCCGGCGTGGGCCACCGGTCGAGGAACTCCTCCCACTTGGGCACGACGCGGGCCGCCTGCGTCTGTTGCAGCATCACCTCGCTGACCAGCACGGCCCATGGGTCGCGGGTGTGGCGCCACGGCAGGTCGCGGCGCACCCGCTCACCCCATGCCAGGAGTCCGTCGGTGTCAGTCGCTTCGACGGGTGGCGTGGACATGCGTGCGATACGGGAACGGGAACGACTCGAGCCCGGCGAGGTCGGGGTGCGTCGCGACGAGCTCCCGCACCGCGTCGAGCACCGTCGCCTGGTGGTCGGGGTCGAGCGACGCCACGTAGCTCATCGACCGCGCCCGCTCGACCAGCCCGGCCGGCGTGCCGGTCTGCGGATTGTCGTAGACGTGCGACTCCACCGGCGTGAAGCCGCCGGCGTCGGCGACCACCGCCGACCAGTCCGTGTCCTGGTGCCGGTGGTACGGCCGCACGCCCTCGCCCAGCGCGAGCGAGTCGACCACGTGCGTCCACTCGCGTATCCACGTCTCGGAGTGGTCCCGCTCGTTCCAGATCATGAACAGCCGCCCGCCCGGTCGCAGCACGCGGTGGATCTCGGCGAGCGCCGCCGGCGCGTCGAACCAGTGGAACGCCTGCGCCACCGTGACGACGTCGAACGACGCGTCGCCGAACGGGAGCGCCTCGGCGGTGCCGTCGACCACGTGACCGGCGGGCGTGTCGAGGTGGAACTGCCGGCGCATGCCGGCCACCGGCTCGACAGCCGTCACGTCGAGGCCGGCGGCCATCAGCTGCCGGGTGAAGATGCCGGTGCCCGCCGCGACGTCGCACACCACGCCGCCCGCAGGCGTCGCTGCGTGCACGAGGTCGATCGCGGCCGGTGCGTACGTCGGACGAACGCCTGCGTACGACGCCGCCTCACGATCGAAGCCGACGGCGGCAGCCTCCGGCACCCGATCGTCGGCGACCATCGCGTTCAGTCCTCGGTCCAGACCCCGTCGTCGGAGTACGGACGCTGGCGAGCCGGCGCCGCCTCACGCGACCACACCATCACCTTGCGGCGGAAGTAGCAGACCTCCACGCCGTCCTGGTTGAAGCCCTTGGTCTCGACCTTGACGATGCCGCGCTTGCCGTCGGAGAGCTCGCGCTTCTCCAGCACGCGGGTCTCGGCGTAGATCGTGTCGCCGTGGAACGTGGGGTTCTTGTGCTGGAGCGTCTCGACCTCGAGGTTGGCGATGGCCGCGCCCGACACGTCCGGGACGCTCATGCCGAGCACGAGCGAGTACACGAGGTTGCCGACGACCACGTTGCGCCCCTGGGGGGTGCTCGCCGCGTACCAGTCGTTGGTGTGCAGCGGGTGGTGGTTCATCGTGATCATGCAGAACAGATGATCGTCGTACTCGGTGATCGTCTTGCCGGGCCAGTGCTTGTAGATGTCGCCGATCTCGAAGTCCTCGAGGTGGCGACCGAAGGGGCGATCGTGCGTAGTCACGGTGCGCCACGGTAGCCGGAAAGGTTCAGGCGGCCCACCGGGGGGCCGAAAAGGACCTATCGAAGTCTCAGGGAGCAGCGCGGCGTTGACGTCGCCCGGAGCGGGCGACCCGGTGGTCGACGGGCGCGCCCCGGCCAAGGCCGAGAGCTCGCTCCGCGAGGACTTCTGGCGCCGTGTGCTGTTCGGCCGGTGGGGCATCGCCATCGGGTTGTCGCTCGTCTTCGCGCTCACCCCGAGCTTCGGGCCCGGCCGGGGCTGGATCGCGCTCGGCATGGCGGCGGGCTCCTGCGCCCAGAGCACCGTCCTGTGGCGGGTCATCTCCCGGCACGGCAGCCTGCCGCGCGCCTGCACCGTGTCGGACCACGTGTTCGTGGCGATCGCCGGCATCATCGCCCCGGCGACGCTCACCTGGGGGATGATCGTGCTGGCGATCACCCTGCCGCTTGCGGTGATCGCCTACCAGCGGGGGTTCGCGACGCGACTCGTCGCGGTCTCGACGCCGGCCTTCCTCGTCATCTGCCTGATCCGCCAGCCTGACCTGTGGCCCATCGGCCTCGCCATCTTCGCCATCGGCGGCCTCGGCAGCGTGTCCCTCGTGGGCTTCGCGACCGAGGAGGAGCAGCGGGTGCGGGCCCGCTACGGCGACATCCTCGACCAGCTGCAGGTCGTGGTGTTCGAGTCGCCCGGCATCGGCCAGCAGCTCTCGTACGTGAACGACCACGTCGGCAACATGCTCGGCTTCACCCGCGCCGACTGGCTCCAGCCGTCGTGGTGGGAGTCACGGCTCCACCCCGACGACCACGCCGTCTGGACCGACTCCAACGACCGCACGATCGCCGGCCAGTCCCACCAGGCCAGCTACCGCATGTACGCCGAGGACGGTCGCCTCGTCCACATCCTCGAGATCACGCGGGTGCTCGACGTCGGCCGCGGCCGCACCAAGATCCGCGGCGTGCTCGTCGACGTCACCCGCCAGGCGAAGGCCGAGGCCGAGGCGAGTCAGCTCGGCATGTTCGTCGACCAGATCCCGCTCGCGCTCCAGATCCTCGAGATCGAGGACCCCGACGACATCTCCGCCATCCGCATGGTGGCCGCCAACCGCATGGCCTGTGACAACGTCGAGGCGACGCTGGAGGACCTCAAGGCGAAGTGGCCACGCGAGTACGCCACCATCGACAGCCAGCCCGGCAACCTCGAGGCGTTCGCTGCCGTGCGCCGCACGGGCGAGGCGCTCACCGACTACGAGCGGCCGTGGGTGGACCGCAACGGCGCCGACCGCCGCGTGAACATCGAGGCGTTCGCTCTCGGCGGCAACTACGTGGGCGTCTCGTACGAGGACATCACCGATCGCGCCAACGCCGAGGCGGCGCTCCGCCACCAGGCCAACCACGACGCCCTGACCGGCCTCCCCAACCGCGTGCTGCTCGCCGAGCGCCTCGACGCCGCGTTGCGGGCGCTGCGCGAGGAGGAAGCCGACCGCGGCGACGACGCGCTCACCGGCACGGGTGCGCTCCTGATGATGGACCTCAACCAGTTCAAGGAGGTCAACGACGCCCTCGGTCACCACCACGGCGACCGCCTCCTCGTCGAGCTGAGCAGCCGCCTGCGCGAGATCGCCGGGGGCCGGCACGTCATCGCCCGTCTCGGCGGCGACGAGTTCGCCATGATCATCGAAGGGGGCACCACCCGCGTCGCGTTCGAGGTGGCGACCGAGATCGGGCGCCGCTTCGCCGAGCCGACCGTGATCGACGGGGTGACCCTGCAGTCGAACGTGAGCGTCGGCATCGCCCTGTACCCGGAGCACGCCGACGACGCCGACGGCCTGATGCAGCGTGCCGACGCGGCCATGTACCGCGCCAAGAAGGGCGGCACCGGCGTCTCCCTCTTCACCCCCGACCAGTCCACGGCGGGCATCCGCCGGCTCCAGCTCCTCAGCGACCTCCGCACCGCGGTCGGCAACGACGAGCTCATGCTGCACTACCAGCCCCGCGTCGACTTCGGCACCGGACAGATCGAGGGCCTCGAGGCGCTCGTGCGATGGGAGCACCCCACCTGGGGCCTGCTGCCCCCGGACGAGTTCATCGGGCTGGCCGAGGTGTCGGGCCTCATCCAGGACCTCACGCAGTTCGTCATCCGCGCCGCCGTCGCCGACTGCGCACGCCTCCGCGAGATCGGCCACTCGCTGCCGGTCGCGATCAACCTCTCGGTGCGCAACCTCTACTCCCCCGACCTCGTCGAGGGCATCCTCACCTCGCTCGCCGCCCACTCGCTGCCGTCGGAGCTGCTGCGCGTCGAGCTCACCGAGAGCGAGATCATGGACGACCCGGCCATCGCCATGCAGGTGCTGCAGCGCCTGCGGAGCGAGGGCGTGCAGGTGAGCATCGACGACTTCGGCACGGGGTACTCGTCCCTCTCCTACCTCCGCGACCTGCCCATCGACGAGATCAAGATCGACCGCTCGTTCGTCGCCGACATCACGGACGGCGACGACGTCGTGGTGCGCTCGATCATCGATCTCGGCCACGCCCTCGGCGTGCTCGTCGCCGGCGAGGGCGTGGAGACGGTGCAGCAGTGGGAGCACCTGCGGCGGCTGGGCTGCGACGTCGCCCAGGGGTACCTGATCAGCCGCCCGCTGGCGTTCGAGACGCTGGTGCGGTTCCTCCACGATCGGGCCGAGTTCGGCACCGACGGACTGCCCACCTCCACCTTGGGAGCGCCGGTTACCCGCGGGTAACCTGGCGCACATGACTGAGCTCTCCGCCGCCGCAGACGCCATCGAGGCCGCCAACCAGGTCGTCGCCTCGGGCATCGCCCGCCTCGCCGAGATCGGCATCGACGACAACCAGGTGCTGGCCTACGACGTGGCCCACGCCGCGGCGGCCGTGCAGACGAGCCAGAGCCTGCTGGGTTACGGCAACAAGGGCGAGGTCGAGGCCGCGATCACGAACGCGTTCGTCGCCGACGCGGTCGCAGAGCTGGCCGGCAAGCTCTTCGGTCGCGAAGCCGAGTGGGGCGTCGCCCCCGGGGCCCTCGACGGCACCCGCGAGTTCGTCGCCGCCCACCGCGACCCGGCGTTCCTCGCCTCGCTCGCCGGCCTCACCGGCAAGGGCGGCGGCCCCCGCCACCTGAGCGACGACTTCGAGATGGTGCAGGACGCGTTCCGCCGCTTCGCCGACGAGAAGCTGAAGCCCGTCGCCGAGCACATCCACCGCCACAACGGCGACATCCCCGAGGACATCATCACCGGCCTCGCCGAGATGGGGGCGTTCGGCCTCAGCATCGGCGAGGAGTACGGCGGCTTCGCGTCGGGCACCGACGCCGACTACATCGGCATGGTCGTCGCGACCGAGGAGCTCTCCCGTGGCTCGCTCGGCGCCGGCGGCTCGCTCATCACCCGTCCCGAGATCCTCGCCCGCGCCCTCGAGGCCGGCGGCACCGAGGAGCAGAAGCAGCAGTGGCTCCCGCTGCTCGCCTCCGCCGAGGTCATGAACGCGGTCGCCGTGACCGAGCCCGACTACGGCTCCGACGTCGCTGGCGTCACCGTCATGGCCACGCCCGAGCACGTCGACGGCGTCGACGGCTACGTCATCAACGGCGTGAAGACGTGGTGCACGTTCGGCGCCCGCGCCGACGTCCTCATGCTGCTGGCCCGCACCGATCCCGACCGCACGATCGGCCACCGCGGCCTGTCGATGTTCATCCTCCCCAAGCTGCGCGGCGAGGGCCACGGGTTCGTCGTCCACCAGAACGACATGGAGGGCCCCGGCGCCGGGAAGATGGAGGGGCGCCCGATCGACACCATCGGCTACCGCGGCATGCACTCCTACGAGATCGCCCTTGAGAACTGGTTCGTGCCGGCCGACAACCTGATCGGCCTGGAGGGCGGCAAGGGCAAGGGCTTCTACTACCAGATGGCCGGTTTCGAGAACGGCCGTCTGCAGACCGCCGCCCGCGCCATCGGCGTCATGCAGGCCGCCTACGAGGCCGCCAAGGTCTACGCCGACGATCGCAAGGTGTTCGGCCAGCCCATCAGCGAGTACCAGCTCACGCAGGCCAAGCTCGCCCGCATGGCCGTCCTCATCCAGGCGTCACGGCAGTTCGCGTACGACGTGGCACGCCTGATGGCGAAGGGCGAGGGCACGCTGGAGGCGTCGCTCATCAAGGCCTACGTCTGCAAGGCGGCCGAGTGGGTGACCCGTGAGGCGATGCAGATCCACGGCGGCATGGGCTACGCCGAGGAGTACGACGTGAGCCGCTACTTCGTCGACGCCCGCGTGCTGTCGATCTTCGAGGGCGCCGACGAGACGCTCTGCCTCAAGGTCATCGCCCGCCAGCTGGTCGCCAACCACCAGAAGGGCTGACCGCCGTCCTGTTTTGTACCTCGGATCGACCGGCGAGCCGGTCGATCCGGGGTACAAAACGAGGGTTGAGCGGGGGTGGGTCGGGCGCGGCTCAGGCTGCGGCCGGGTGCAGGTCGGCCGGCGTGAGCTGCTCGTCGAGCAGGCGGGCGAAGCGGACCGGATCGCCGCCCACCCACGCACGGCACAGCCGGTGCCCTTCGGCGTAGCAGAACACGTACGCCCGCCACGTGGGGTCGTTGAGGAAGCGGACGATCTGCGTGGCGCGGGCCTCGTCGACGACGAACCAGCGCTGCGCCGTCGCGATGACGTCCTCGACGGAACGGCCGTCGGCGTGGAGGTACATGGCGAGCGTGCCGCGAGCGCGGGCCGTCACCTCGGAGAAGTGCGCCATGGCGGCGACCGGCTCGACCTCGTAGTTCACCCCGGCCGCCTCCAGCATCGGCGCCACGGCGGGAACGGGGTCGGCGCCCATGAGCGCCTCGAGCCCGAGGTCGGCAAGGCCCTCCGAGATCAGGCACGACGGCGTGCCGATGAGCGCGATCGTCTCCTCGACGCGGTCGCCCGAGCGCACCAGGCCCGCCTCCTTGTGGCACGCCTCGGCATGGTGGCCGGGGTACGCCTCGTGGGCGACGAGATGGGCGATCGAGGTGGACAGCACCGGCAGGTCGGTGTTGATCGTGACGAGGCTGTGGAAGCCGCCCTGGTACACGTTGAAGCCCGACCACGGCTTGTCGCTCACGAGGTCGAACGTGACCCGCTCGCCGGCGGGCATCCCGAACGCAGCGATCGTCCGCTCCTGCAGCACCTGCGCCAGGTTGTCGATCACCTCCCGGAGTCGGTCGACGGGGATGACGTGGCGGTCACGCAACGCCGCGGTGCGCTCGGCCAACGGCGCTGCGGTGCCACCGCCGGGCGAGCGGAGCGTGCGGTCGAGCTCGCGCTGCGCCTCGAACACCTCGTCGTCGGTGATGCGCTGGGGCCGCACGCCGAAGCACAGCTCCACCTCGTCGACGAAGTCGAGGGTGTCGCCGTGCAGCATCCGGGCGACGGTGTGGAGGCCGACGGCCTGCGACCGCAACCAGCGGCGGCGTTGGGTGTCGAGCTGGTGGTCGGCGACGCTGGCATCGCCGTCGATGTCGACGATCAGCTCACGCGCCTCCTCGACGAGGTGACCGGCAGGCACCACCGGGGCCGCGTCGATCGCGTCACGCCATGCGGGCGGCCCGTAGTACGAGTCGACGATGTCGGGATTGTGCCGGCCCAGGCGGAGGCCCAGCTCGACGTAGCGGCGGACGAGCTCGGGCGCTCCGTCGCCGATCACCGGAGGGTCGACCGGAAGAAGCCGAGCGTCTCGTCCCACGCCTCCGCCGACGCCGCTGCGTCGTACACCTCGGGGCGCGTGTCGTTGAAGAACGCGTGGTGGGTGCCGGGGTGGATCACGAACGAGGCGTCCTTGCCGGCGGCCTCGAGCTTGGCCGCCATGTCGGCGACGGCGGGCGGACCGAAGTACTCGTCGTATTCGGCGTAGTGGCCGTGGATGGGCGCCGTGACCTTCGTCCAGTCCGGCTGCGCGCCCTCCCACGGGATGAGGCCGTAGTAAGGAGCGCACGCGCCGACCGCATCGGGGCGAGCACACGCCAGCACGAGGGCGAGGCCGCCGCCCATGCAGAAGCCCGTGACGCCGATGGCCTCGGTCGTGACCGCGTCGCTCGCCTGCAGGAACGCGATCGCGCCCGCCATGTCCTTCACGGCTCGGTCGAGGTTGAGCGCCATCATCAGCTTGCCGGCCTCGTCGGGCTCGGTGTTCGACGCGTGGTCACCGTGGTACAGGTCGGGCGCGAGGACCGTGAAGCCCGCTGCCGCGTACCTGTCGCACACGTCGGTGATGTGCGGCACGAGGCCCCACCACTCCTGGATGACGACCACGCCCGGACCGCCACCGTCGGCGGGGGCGTAGTACCCCGATCCGGTCGACCCGTTGCTCGGAAACTCCACGATGCTGCCCATGAGCCAGCACGATAACCGGGCTAGGTGGCGTCGGGACCCCAGATGCCGAAGGCCTTCCAGGTGCGCTCGCCGAGCGTGGTCATGAGTCCCAGCTCGCGGGCCAGCACGCGCGGCTTGGCGGCGCACTCGACGTAGAGCGCCCGGCCCGCCTCGGTGCGGTAGGCGTCCTGGATGACCCCGAGCGGAACACCGGCGCGGACGACGTCGGACGTTGGCCGCACCATGAGCCGCACCATGATGCCGAGCGTCAGCGGCACCATCACCGAGAGCAGCTGGCGCCGCGGGCCGCTCACCCGGGGGACGTGCTTGCGCAGCGCGGCCCGTGCGTAGGAGATGTGGCGCGCCTCCTCGGTGATGTGGATGCGCATGATCTGGTCGAGCAGCGGATGGCCGCTGCCGGTGGCGAGCATCTTGCGCTGGAGGCAGTCGATGGGGTCCTCGCCGCCGAGCACCATCCAGAAGAAGTACGCCGGATCGTGCAGCGAGATGCGTGGCACGAACAGCTCGGTGAACTGGCGCAGCCAACGGGGCATGCCGCGCACGGCCACGCCGCTGCGGTTCACGAACTCGTTGAACATCAGCGTGTGCTGCGACTCCTCGATCACCTCGTGGAGGACGTAGCGGAACTCGTCGCTGCCGTCGCGCAGGTAGAGCGAGCGATGCAGCAGGCCCTGCTGCAGGAGGTTCTCGAAGTGCCATCCGGTCTTGAGGCACGAGGCCATGCGGACGAGCCCGATTCGGGCCTGCACCTCGGGCGACCGGGTGCGGTACCACTCGGTGGCGGCCAGCGGATCGACCTCGGGGAGGATGAACCGCGGATCGGTGGGGTCGAGCGCGCCGCCCTCGACGTCCCAGTCGACGTCTCGGTAGGCGTCGAAGCCCTTGCCGGCCGACAGCCGGCTGAGGCGACCGACCATCGTGACGAACGCGGCATCGACGTCGCGCGCCGTCCGCTCGGGGGTGTCGAGGGAGCTGTTGACCATTGGTCAGCAATATAGAGCTGGATTGACCGGTGGTCAACAGTGGGCCGTGAGATACGCTCCCCCGGGTGTCCACCGCCACTCCGGCCGCTCGACGGCTGAGCCCCGACGACCGGCGAGCGCAGCTCGTCACCGCCGGCCTCACCCTGCTCAAGTCGTCGCCGCTCGACGCGGTGACGGCCCCAGCGGTCGCCGCGGCGGCGGGCGTGTCGAAGGGGCTCGTCTTCCACTACTTCCCGAGCCAGCGCGAGCTGCAGGCGGCGATCGCCAACGCGGCGGCCGACGAGCTGCTCGACATGTTCCGGTCGATCGACGCCGGCCTCGACTACGTGTCGCAGCTGCGGACGGGGCTCGAGGGCTTCATCTCGTACATCGAGCAGCAACCGGAGAGCTACGCCGCGATCGCCCGCGACGCCGGCTCCGACGAGCTCATCCGCCAGGTGTTCGAGCGCACCCGCGACGCCATCGTGACGATCGTCGCCGGCGTCGTGGGCATGGACGAGCCGACGCCGATCATGCGCCTCTACCTACGCGGGTGGATCGCCATGGTGGAGGAGACGACGCTCCAGTGGGTGCTGCACCGTGCCGTCACCCACGCCGAGCTCGTCGACTACCTGCAGGCCTCGGCGTTCGACCTGGTCGCCCGCGCCCTCGGCGGTCAGACGGGCTGACCCCCAGCGACCGCCTTAGTACTGCACGTCCAACTTGCCGTGGTCCCAGCTGACGATCTTGTCCACGTGCATCTTCACGCAGACGCGCTTGCGGGCGGCGAACTCGGCGGCGAACTGGAGGTCCTCCGGCTTCGCGAGGTCCTGGTAGCGGCTGAGCACCGCCTTGCACGACTCGATCACAGTCGGCTCGTCGTCGAGGATCTCGGCGGTCCCCACGAGCTCGACACCACGGAGCTCGGCGTACTCGTCGCCGGCCTCGACGATGGCGGTGAATCGCGGGTCGCGACGCAGGTTCTGCACCTTCTGGGACTTGCCGAACGTCTCGATCACGATCTCGCCGGGGCCGAAGCCCACGGCGGGGTCGTAGACGTTCGAGCCGTCGAGGAAGCCGTACCACATGGCCACCAGGTGGATGTTGCCGTCGGGGCCGAAGCTCGCGATGTTGAGCGTGCGCCGGCCGCCGAGGAACTCGGCGATCTCCTCGGGGGACATCCTGATCAGGTCTCTACGGCTGGGCATGGGGTCTCCGGGTGGTCGGGCGCTGACGCGCTCAGGTGATGTCGGCCTTGAACAGCTCGGGGGCGATCGGGCAGTCGACGAGCGACGCGACGGCGGCCGCGTCGAGCGGGCCGTCGGGGCCGATCACGACGTCGACGAGCGAGAGCGGCACGATCTCCTCGTCCGCCTCCCAGGGCTCGTCGCTCACGTCCCATCGGGAGACGAGGGCGTCCCAGACTCGGGTGGGCAGGGCGCGACCCACGCCGACGACGAGCCACACCGGCACGCCCGCGTGGCGGGCAACGGCGGCGGCGGCGAGCGAGCCCGTCACCGAGAGCGCCGCCTCGACGGATGCGGCTCCGGCCTCGAGCACCAGTACGTCGGCGGTCGCGACCGCAGCGCCGAGCCCGCCGAGCGGCACGTCGACGGCGTCGATGCCGTGCCCGTCGAGATAGCGCACGAGCGCCGAGCCCTCGTTCAGGCAGTCGACCACGAGGGTCTCGCCACTCCCCCGCTTGATCAGCGCCTCGGCGACGCCCGACGGCCAGCCGAGCACGGCGACGGTGGCCTCGGGGTCGAGGGCGAGCGCCAACGACCGCGGCGTGGTGTCGTCCTCGACGGCCTCGACGACGGCGCGCGCCTCGTCGAGCGGCTCGGCCGCACACAGCATCCGGGAGCACAGCCACCACAGGCCACCCGCCGCGATCTGGCGCGACACCACGCGGCGGCAGGCGGTGACGAGGCCGACGGGGTCGTCGTGGAAGGTCGCCAGCGCCCGGGCGGACTCGACGATGAGCGTCTCCTGGGGTGCGCCCGTCGAGCGGGCCACGTAGCGGAGGCGCTCGATCGGGTGCATCGGGGTGGACTCTACAGCGGGAGGTGACCTCCCGAATCTGCCTCCCGGGGGTCGCCCGCGCTATCTTCGACACCCGTGACCACCCTTCCTGCCGACCTCGTCCTGCACCCGCTGGGTGGGAAATCACGCACGCTCGACGAGCAGCTGAAGCTGTTCCACCTCGTCGCCGTCGTGGTCGATCCGTACACCTACGAGAGCTCCTGGCTGCTCGACACCGCCGCCCGCATCCTCCAGGGCTTCGCCGGCGCCGACTGCCGCGTCGCCTGGATCGTGACGGCCGACGAGGCAGGGGCCCGCTCCTTCCTCGGCGAGCTGACCGAGCAGGCGCTCACGTTCTGCGATCCCGACCGCGAGTTCGTCAAGGCGCTCGGCGCGAACACGCTGCCCGCCTTCGTGCACCTCGCGCTCGACCGCTCCGTCGTCGGGCTGGCCGAGGGCTGGAACCCCGACACCTGGCGACCCATCGCCGAGAACCTCGCCGACATGATGTCGTGGAGCGTGCCGGCGATCGCCGTCACCGGCGATCCGGTGGCCTACGCCGGCACCCCCGCCGTCCCCGCCTGATCGACCGGACCCGGCAGGTCTCGGCCCGTCAGCGCGCCGTCCATCCGCCGTCGATCGCCAGGATCTGCCCCGTCACGAACGTCGACGCATCCCCGGCCAGGAACAGCAGCGCACCGTCGAGCTCGTGCTCGTCGCCGGCTCGACCCATCGGCGTGTTGCGCTCGACGAACGCCATCGAGGCCGGGTCGCCGAACATGTCGTCCTCGGTCATCTCGGAGCGGAACCAGCCGGGCGCGATCGCGTTGACGCGGACGCCCTTTCGGCCCCACTGGGCGCCGAGCTCACGGGTGAGGTTCACCACCGCGCCCTTCGAGGCGCAGTAGGCGGCCTGCTTGATGGGCGCCGCCGCGACGAGCCCCAGCACCGACGCGATGTTCACGATGCTCCCGCGGCCGTGCTCGATCATCGAGATGCCGATCTGCTGGGACAGCAGGAACAAGCCGTCGAGGTTGACGGCCATCGTGGCCCGCCAGCGCTCCATCGTCTCGAGCTCGGCCGGGGTTGGGCCGCCGACGCCGGCGTTGTTCACGAGCACGTCCACGTGACCGGCGACGTCCAGGGCCGCAGCGGCGAGGGCACGCACGTCCTCGTCGACGGCCATGTCACAGCCGACCACGACGATGCGGTCGCCCAGCTCCGACGCGAGATCGTCGAGTCGCTCGACACGACGGGCGGCGACCACCACGGTCGCTCCCGCCGCGTGGAGCACCCGGGCGAACCGCCGGCCCAGCCCCGACGAGGCGCCGGTCACGACGGCCACGCGTCCGTCGAGGTCGTACAGGGCTGCGATGTCGATCTCGTCCATGCCGGGCGAGGTTAGGGTCGATTCGGTGAAGTTCGGGATCTTCTACGAACACCAGCTGCCACGGCCCTGGGCGCCCGACGACGAGTACCGGTTGGTGCAGGACGCGCTCACGCAGGTGGAGCTCGCCGACCGGCTCGGCATCCAGTACGTGTGGGAGGTCGAGCACCACTTCCTCGAGGAGTACAGCCACTCGTCGGCGCCCGAGGTGTTCCTCGCCGCCTGCTCGCAGCGCACCGAGCGGATCCGGCTCGGCCACGGCATCATCCAGACTGCCCCGGCCTACAACCACCCCGCCCGCACGGCCGAGCGGTTGGCGATGCTCGACCTCGTGTCGGGTGGACGCGTCGAGTTCGGGTCCGGCGAGTCGTCCTCGGAGGCCGAGCTCGGCGGATTCGGCATCGACCAGGCGACCAAGCGCGAGCAGTGGCTCGAGGGCCTCGAGGTCGCCATCCGCTGCATGACCGAGACGCCGTTCGGCGGGCACGAGGGCACCTACTGCTCGATGCCGCCGCGCAACGTGGTGCCCAAGCCGGTGCAACGGCCGCACCCGCCGCTGTGGGTCGCATGCTCGCGCCGGGACACGATCATGCTCGCCGCCGAGAAGGGCATCGGCGCGCTGAGCTTCGCGTTCATCGACCCGCCCGAGGCCGGGCGCTGGATGCGCGACTACGAGCAGCGTCTCGCCGGCGCGTGCGTGCCCGTGGGCCTGGCCGTCAACCCGCAGGTGGCGTGCGTGCTGCCGATGATGATCGCCGACGACGAGACCGAGGCGCTCCGCCGCGGCATCGAGGGCGCCAACTTCTTCGGCTACTCGCTCGCCCACTACTACGTCTTCGGCGAGCACACCCCGGCGACCACCGACGTGTGGGAGGAGTTCGTGCGCCGCCGCGACGCGATGGGGTACTCACCGGAGGCGGCCATCGCCCAGCAGAGCGAGACGCTCGGGGCGAAGATCGCGAGCGGCGACCACACCGGCCTCCGCGGTGCGATCGGCACGCCCGACCAGGTGCGCGAGTTCCTCCGACGCTACGAGGAGGCCGGCGTCGACCAGGTGATCTTCGTGCTCCAGGCCGGACGCAACCGCCACGACCACATCATGGAGAGCATCGAGCGGTTCGGCACCGAGATCCTGCCGGAGTTCGCCGAGCGCGACGACGCGCACGTCGCCGATCGCGAGCGGAGGTTCGCCCCGCTCGTCGAGGCGGCGTTCGAGCGCAAGCGCGCCGCTGCGACCGAGCCCCCGGCCATGCCCGACGACTACGTGATGACCGCGATCCCCAAGGCGATGGTCGACCGGATGGACAGCGAGCCCGGTCGCCAGTTCCTCGACAAGATCGCCGACGAGGGCGCCGTCGGCTCGTCGGAGACGCTCGGCTCCCTCCTCACCTGAGCGGCCGCCGGGCGAAACTACAGTCGCTGACATGAGCAACGTCGACGTCGGCCTGTCCCACGTGGCGCTTCCCGTGAGCGATCTCGACGTCAGCCTCGAGTTCTACCGGCGCTTCGCGAACCTCGAGGTCGTGCACCGTCGCGAGGACCATCCCGGCCACGCGGTCGCGTGGATCTCCGACCTCACCCGTCCGTTCGTCGTCGTGCTCCTGCAGACCGACCTCCCGTCCGCCGGCGCCAGCCTCGGCGGGTGGGCACACCTGGGCGTCGGCTGCCTCTCACGCGAGGAGGTGGACCACCGCCTCGGCGACGCCGCGTCGGCGGGGTTCGAGGTGCTCGGCCCGTGCGACGACGGCCCGCCCGTGGGCTACTGGGGCATCATCGTCGACCCCGACGGGCACAACCTCGAGGTGGCCTTCGGCCAGCAGGTCGGCGTGGCCGTCGATCACGCGCACGACTGACGCCTGGCGATTGGCGCTCGACCGACGCTCGTGTGGGCGGCGTCAGATCACGTCGAGCGTGGCCACCATCCCCCGCTCGTAATGCCCGATCTCGTGGCACCCGATGAGCAGGTGCGCCTTCTTCGCGAGGCTGTACGTCACGTCGCCGGTGGCGCCGGCCTCGACCGAGATCACGTTCGGAGCGTTCATCCCCGGGTGCGCCCGCAGGTCGCCGACGTGGAAGGCGGAGAGCTTCGCGGTGACGGTGGTCGTGGCCATCGACGCCATCATCTGCGCGTGCGCGATCTGCACCGCCTCGTCGCCGATCACGGCTTCGTGCCGCACCGTGCCCTTGTTGATGAACCGAAGTGTCACCGTCTCGCCGGCCCGGGCGGTGAGCGCCGCCGGCTCGAAGGAGTAGTCCCGCATCACGATCTCGATGAGCCGCGACGGCGTCGTCGAGCCGACGGCCGTGGTCGGCGATTGCGACGCCGAGCCGCCGTCGTCGGCGCACCCGGCCGTCACGACCGACACGGCGAGCACGACAGCCACAACCACCCGGCGCATCAGCCGAGCTTCCCATGGGTCCGCACCCACGCGTGCATCGCGATGCCCGACGCGACGCCGGCGTTGATCGACCGGGTCGAGCCGAACTGAGCGATCGAACAGGTGCGCTCGACCGCACGACGGGCGCCCTCGGACAGGCCGGGACCCTCCTGCCCGAACAGCAGCACGCAGTCGAGTGGCAGCTCGGTCGACTCGAGCGGCTCGGAGCCGGGCAGGTTGTCGATCCCGATGATCGGCAGCGAGCGCTCCCCGCACCACGCCGCGAGCGTGTCGATGTCCGCGTGATGGCGCACGTGCTGGTAGCGGTCGGTCACCATCGCGCCCCGGCGGTTCCACCGCTTCCGCCCGACAATGTGCACCTCGGCGGCGGCGAACGCGTTGGCGTTGCGGACGACGGTGCCGATGTTGAAGTCGTGCTCCCAGTTCTCGATCGCCACGTGGAAGCGGTGCCGGCGACGGTCGAGATCGGCGACGATCGCCTCGACCGTCCAGTAGCGGTAGCGGTCGACCACGTTGCGACGATCGCCCTCGGCGAGCAGCTCACGGTCGTACACCGGGTCGTCGGGCCACGGCAGCGGGTGCGGGCCAACTCCCACCGGTTCGGTCACGCCGTAAGGTTGGCGCAGTGACGAGCACACCCGCCAGCAGCGACCACCCCGCCGCAGCCGACGCCGTCGTGGTGATCGCTCACGGCAGCCGGAGCGAGGAGGCGAACGACGCCCACCGCGCCACCTGCGCGCTGCTCGCCGAGCGGTCGGGCCGCGTGGTGTCGCCTGCCTTCCTCGAGCTCGCGTCCCCGTCGCTCGCCGAGGCCGTCACCACCGTCGTCGAGGCCGGCGCCACCGGGGTCGTCGTGCTGCCGTTCTTCCTGTACCCGGGCCGCCACATGCAGCGCGACATCCCCGCGCTCGTCGACGCCGCCCGGTCCGAGCACCCGTCGGTCGACATCGCCCTCGGGCCGCTGTTCGGCGCCGACCCGGGCGTGATCGACCTGTTGATCGGCCAGCTCGGCGGCTGACGACGATCCGTCCCCGGACGCGGCGGAGGACCGGTGACCTCTCGGTCAACCGGCCCTCGCGCTTCCCCGTCGCCGCGACATCCATTCCTTCGACGCGACGGCGGGCCGACCTGAACAAATTCCGGCGAATCAGCGCGTCGACGCGGGATCGCCGTCACCGGGGACGATCACGGCGCGGGCGGCCAGGGTTCCGGCCTCCATCCGCTCGTACGCGGTGGCCACGTCGGAGAGCGCGAAGCGCTCCGCCTCGACCACCACGCGGCCCTCGCGGGCCAGGCCGACGACGGCCTCGACGTGTGCCCGGCTCGACCCCTGGAAGGTGAACACCTCCGCCTCGTGGGGAAGCGTCGGGAACCACGGGCGCGCCAGAGTGCCGCCCGCCGCGCCAACGAGCGCGAACGCGCCGCCACGGGCCAGCGAGCGGATGCCGCAGTCGATCGACTCGTCGGTGCCGACGATGTCGATGACGCCGTCGACGCCGTCGGGCCCGGCGATGTCGCGCAGGGCTCGGCGGGTCGACCGGTCGATGCCGTCGACCGAATGGTGGGCACCGAGCGACAGCGCGTGCTCGCGGCGCCCGGCGTCGCGGTCGACGGCGATGATCTCGACGTCGGCGAGGGCAGCCAGGATCTGCACGGCGAACACGCCGAGGCCGCCGATGCCGAACACCGCGACGGACGGGCGGCGGCCGGTCGGGTCGGCCAACCCCTGCAGGCGAGCCAGCACCCGCGACACCGCGTGATACGAGGTTGCTCCGGCGTCGGTGAGCGTGCCCGCCGTGGTCGGATCGAGGTCGCCCAGCGGCACCAGATCGCGCGTCGCGTCGGCGACCACGTACTCGGCGAGCCCGCCGTCGCGCCCGTAGCCCCGGCCCACCATGTTGTCGGCGCACAGGCTGTCCCGACCGATGCGGCAGTACCGACAGCGGCCGCAGGAGTTTGCCGACATGAGCGCGACGGCGTCACCGACGGCCACGCCCGACACGCCGTCGCCGAGGGCCGCCACCCAGCCGGCGGCCTCGTGACCCAGGGTGAAGGGCAGGTTCCAGCCGATGGCCTCGCCGATCTCGCGGGTCATGCCCATCATGGTGATGTCGGAGTGGCAGAGGCCGTTGCCGGCCACCCGGACCAGCACCTCGCCGGGGCCGGCAACCGGCACCGCGACCCGCACGAGCTCGGGCGGCTGCTGCCACTCCACCAGACGGAACGCCTGCATCGTCTCGCCTGCTGGTGTCACGGCAGCGACGGTAGCAAGCTGATGCGATGACCGATGATCTCGAGGCGCCCGCACCTCGTCCCTTCGACGCCGACAACCACTACTACGAGGCGCTGGACGCCTTCAGCCGGCACCTGCCCGACGGCTGGGGTCCGCGCACGGTGCAGTGGGCCGAGATCGACGGGCGGGCGTACCACGTGGTGGGCGGCCGGGTGAGCCGAGCCGTCGTGAACGCCACGTTCGACCCGGTGGCCAAGCCCGGCGTGCTGCGCGACTACTTCCGGGGCAACCCCAACGGCGACGACCCGATCGAGCTGTTGCGGGCCCGCGACCGCATCTCCCCCGCGTACCGCGATCGCGACGCCCGCCTCGCCCAGCTCGACGACCACGGGCTCGACGCCGTGTGGATGTTTCCCACCCTCGGGATGATCTACGAGGAGCAGCTGCGCCACGACCCCGAGGCGGTGGCCGTCACGTTCAAGGCGTTCAACCGGTGGGTCGCCGAGGACTGGGGCCTCGACTACAAGGACCGCATCTTCGCCTCGCCCTACATCACGTTCGCCGACATCGACGTCGCGGTCGGCGAGCTCCGGTGGGCCCTCGACAACGGGGCGCGCACCGTGGTGATGCGCCCGGCCGCCCCCACCACCGCGACCGGCCAGAAGCCGCCGACCCACCCCGAGTTCGACCCGTTCTGGGCGCTCGCCAACGAGGCGGGCATCACCGTCGTCGTCCACGCCGGCGACTCCGGCTACACGTCCAACGGCTATGCGAACGACGGGTTCTCGTCGTCGTTCAAGAACGGCATCCCCCAGCCCATCAAGTTCACCCAGCTCGAGCGACCGATCGAGGACTTCCTGGCGTCGCTCGTGTGCGACCAGCTGTTCGCGCGCTTCCCGAACCTGCGCGTCGCGTCCGTCGAGAACGGGGCCGGCTTCCTGCCCGGCCTCTTCTCGAAATTGACGGCGACGGCCAACAAGATGGCCGGCTGGTTCTCCGACCATCCGGTCGACGCGTTCAAGGAGCACATCTGGATCAACCCGTTCTGGGAGGACGACGTGCACGAGGTGCTCGCGATCATGGGGCCCGACCGCGTGCTCTTCGGCTCGGACTGGCCCCACATCGAGGGCATGCCCCGGCCGCTCGACTACCTCGAGGAGCTCGACGGCCTCGACGACGAGTCGATCGCCAAGATCACCCGCACCAACACCCTCGCCCTCAACCAGCTGCGCCCCGCCTGAGCGTTCGCTGCACGGTCCCACCCTCGTTCTGTGTTGCGAGGTGGCGGCTGGGACCGTCACCTCGCAGCACAGAACGGGCGGTCAGGCGGGCGCGACGGAACCAAAGTCGGCGAA
The DNA here is from genome assembly GCA_046331245.1 of Acidimicrobiales bacterium. GTDB lineage: Bacteria > Actinomycetota > Acidimicrobiia > Acidimicrobiales > Microtrichaceae > SSF14. The sequence goes on from JAXLRH010000002.1 coordinate 477,286, forward strand.
GCCGCTCGGCGCATGGGCGCCGATCGTGGCGTGCTCGAACAGGCCCCAGCCCTCGTGCGCGGTGCCAGCGGCGTCGGTGAGCACGGCACGACCGACGTGGTCGATGACGCCGAAGGGCGCCATCGCCGCGACACCGGGATCGTTCATGTCGACGCTGATGCCCTGCGACCACTCGCGCCCCCGCCACTGGCCATGACCCCAGTTGGGGTCGCTGCCGTAGCCGGCGCCGCTGCTCAGCACGACGTATCCCTTCGACTCGACCTCGATCGTGATCGGCGAGCCGTCCTCCGCCCGGCAGCGGATGGTGGCGCCCACGGCATCGCGGGTGCCAGGCCGGTAGTGGTAGTCGAACTCGGGCCAGCCGAGCAGCTCGACGCCCTTGCCGGACTCCTCGGGCCACACCCGCACGGCGTCGTTCAGGCTCCGGTTCCCGCGGCCGTCCTCCTGGGCGATGATCACGACGGCGAAGTCGTCGAACTGCATGGGGATGTAGGTCCACCAGAAGCCGTAGTCGGGTGCCGACTCGGCGGCGGCACGACCGGCGGGCTCGGGCTCGCCGACCGGCCGGATGCCCCACGAGCGGTCGCGGGTTCCGACCCACGTGTCGTCGGAGACCTCGAACGTCGTGCCGTGCACGCGGAGCTCGCCGGACCAGCGACCCACCTGGGCGAACCGGCACGCGTCGAGGATCACCTTGCCGCCGACGCGCATCACGTGCGGCTGCTCCTGCACCGCGGGGAACGCGCCCTGCCACACGAGGTCGAAGCCGATGCCGAGGTCGTCGGCGTCGCACACCACCCGCAGCTCCTTCAACGGGTCGACCACCTCGATGCGGTACGGACCGACCGACTGGTTCATGCGGTCGTCGCCGAGCGCGTCGGAGAAGTGGACGGCGTGCTGGGTGTCCCCGATGCGAACGCAGGCGTAGGCGTCGATCACGCCGAGGTTGGGGTAGATGCCGAGGCCGGTGATGAGGAAGACGTCGCCGGTGCGGTCGTGCGCGTTGATGTAGCAACGGTCGTAGAAGTTGCGGTCGCTCGACGCCGGGAACTGCATCGACAGCGGCGTCTGGTGGATCGGGTACTCGTCGAGAGGAATCGGCATGGGCGCGGGTCTACCAGCTCAGCCGGATCGGAGCCGGAACGAACCCACGATCATGCCCAGTTCGCCGGTCGTGCCCATGCGTTCCGGAGCGCTGTTCCACACGGTGAGCTCGAATGCCCTCCCGAGGAACCATGTCCGCACCACCCGCGGCGTACACGGCGGAGTGGGTACGGTCAGGTCGGCGGTGCCGGGCCAGGGCACTGCGTCCTGCGTCGACGGCAGTGGACGGATCTCGATGCGCTCGGCCGGGCACTGCTTGCCGCTGCCATCGGTCGACGTGGACGGCGCGGCGATCGACACGCCGCCGTCGATCGGTTGCACCCGCCAGCGGTCGGTCGGGATCCGTGCGGCCATGCCGCTCCCGAGGTCGGTCATCGACGGCACGAGGAGACCGGATGCCGGTGAGTGGAATCGCTCGACGTGTACCGTTCTGCCGTCGACGAAGGCCACGTAGGAACTGGTCCGAGCGGTGACCGCCTGCGCCGCAAGACCGGACACTGGTGGTTGCTCGACCGTCGACCACTGCCGGGTGGACGGGTTGTACGCGTCCCACTGCGACGCGCCGCCACCTGCGGCCTGTGCTCCGACGATCAGTCGTCCATCGTCCACGAAGGCGCGGAACCCGGCGTCGTACCCTTCCTGCCCGTGGGCCGGTTGTACCGGCGGCGGATCCACCGCGGCAACGTCCCGATCGCCCCCGGTCCACGACATGCAGTCGAATCGGGCCACCTGCAGCTGCGGCCCGCAGGCGAAGGCCGTGTCGCCGACCCATCCGCCCTCGGCCGGCCACAACACTCCGTCGGGGTAGCCGAAGACCGCTTGCCAGGGGCCCGTGCCGAACCGGCCCACCGATGCCGACGGGCTCTTCCCGAACGGCGACCCGACCATCAGCACCCGATCGTCGCCGATGATGAACGACGATGGCGTGGAGGTCTCCATCGAAACGGTCGGGCCGTCCCACGAGCGACCGTCACCGCTGGTCCACAACGACTCCTGATCGCCGAGGCCGACCGCTTCTCTCGTGGGCGGCGACAGCGCGACGAACACGAGGCGGTCGCCGATCACGTGCAGGCCGACGGTCTGCGCGCCGCTCGGCAGCGTCGGTAGCGCGAGCGAGGTCCACCGGCCGGCCTCCCAACGATCGAGCCGCTCCACGCCCTCCTCACGCGTGAGCAACACGACACCGTCGTGCCACCCGTCCATCGCCAGCAGTGTCGGCGCACCGCTGCGGGGGAAGTCGAGATTCATCCCGACGTGCGTCGTCGGATCGAGCGCGTGAACCACCAGTCCCCCGGCACCGGCCACCGGCGAGTCCGACGTTGCGGCGACCACGAGCAGGTCGCCCGCAACCGCCATCTGCACACTGCCGAAGCCGGGCGGCAGCGGCACGGCGCCGACGTCCGACCACGTGGGGCCGTTGTCCGACGGAGCGTCGTCGGCGCGACGCGGCTCGGTGGGCCGAGGGGGCTGCACCGACACACGATCCTCGTGCCGTCGACCATCGAGCGAGACCACGAGCACCACACCGACGAGCGCGACGGCGAGTGCCGACGCGAGTGCGGCGCGGCGGGTGCGGCGCCGGCGCACCCGGCTGCGCAGCGACGCCACCGACGGGGGCGAACCCACGTCGGCCGGTCGCGTCGAGCGGATCAGTTCATCGAGCTCCATCGGCACTCCCTTCGAGTTCGAGGTCGCGAAGCAGGCCGCTCCGCCGCAGGGTGGCGAACGCGTCGCGCACGTGGGCCTTCACCGTTGCCGGAGCGCACCCCATGGCGACGGCCGCGTCGTCCACCGACAGGTCGGCCAGGTAGCGGAGGGCAACCGCTCGTCGCTGGCGTTCGGGCAGGGCCCGGAGCGCGGCGACGACGGCGTCGGCGTCGGGCCCGGTGTCCGGTCCGTCGAGCGCGGCGACCTCGTCCCGCGCCCGATCACGATCGGCGTGTCGTCGCTCCACCCGAACCCTCCGCAGTCGCGAACGTGCCACGTTCAACGCGACGGTAGTCACCCAGGTGACCGCCGGGAGTTCGCCGGTTCGGTCATAGGCGACGATCGCCCGGCACAGCGCTTCCTGCGCGATGTCCTCGCCGTCACCGGGGCGCTCGACCCACGGTGCCACGACGCGCACGAGTCGGGGCCACACGGCAGCGCACCACTGCTCGAACGACGCGTCATCCACCACACCAGTACAGACGCTCGACGGGTCGTTCGCGAGGTAGTCCCACCCAGACCTACCGGGAATCGCACATCTCGTTCATCGGGCCGTAACACTCGGCGAACGAGCGATTTACACGGCCTCAGTACGAATGTGGCGTGCTCTTCAGCGACTACCGGCCGACGACCTTCGATGAGCTCATCGACGTCGACGGCGAGCCGCGTGAGGCGGCCGCGGCGCTCGTCCGGCACCTCGAGCGACTGGGCATGGAGGAGATCGAGGAGCGCCAGCACGCCGCCGACCTCGGCATCGAGGCGGCCGGCGTCACGTTCACCGTCTACAACGAGGGCACGGGCATCGATCGTGCCTGGCCGTTCGACATCGTGCCCCGAGTCATCAGCCGGCGCGACTGGGACCGGGTCGACGCCGGCCTCGTCCAGCGGCTCGTCGCGCTGAACCACTTCATCGCCGACGTGTACGGCGACCAGCGGATCTTCGCCGACGGCATCGTGCCCATCGACCTCGTCGCCAACTCGCCGGGCTACCGACCCGAGTGCCGCGGCGCGACCCCACGCCATGGCGTGTGGGCGCACATCTGCGGGAGCGACCTCGTGCGGGGCGCCGACGGCACGATCTACGTCCTGGAGGACAACCTTCGGGTGCCGTCGGGCGTGTCGTACATGCTCGAGAACCGCGAGGTGACCAAGCGCGTATTCGCCGACCTGTTCCGCGACCAGTCGATCCTGCCGGTCGACGCCTACCCCGAGCGACTCCGCCGCATCCTCGCCTCGCTCTCGCCGTTGGGCGACGAGGCGCTCATCGCCGTACTCACCCCGGGCGTGTACAACTCGGCGTACTTCGAGCACTCGTTCCTCGCCCGCCAGATGGGCGTCGAGCTCGTCGAGGGCCGCGACCTCTTCGTGGACGACGACGTTGTCTACATGCGGACGATCCACGGGCCGATCCGCGTCGACGTGCTCTACCGGCGGGTGGACGACAGCTTCCTCGACCCCGAGGTGTTCCGGCCCGACTCCACCCTCGGCGTCCCCGGCATCATGGGGGCCTGGCGCGCCGGCAACGTCGCGATCGCCAACGCGCCCGGCACCGGCGTCGCCGACGACAAGGCCGTCTACGCCTACGTGCCCGACATGATCCGCTACTACCTCGACGCGGAGCCCATCCTCTCGAACGTGCCCACCTACCAGTGCGGGCGCGACGCCGACCGCGCCTACGTGCTCGACCACCTCGACGAGCTGGTGGTCAAGCCGGCGAACGAGTCGGGCGGCTACGGCATCATCATCGGTCCGCGGGCGACGTCGGACGAGCTCGAGCAGTGCGCGAAGGAGATCCGCAACGACCCGCGCGGGTTCGTGGCGCAACCGGTGATCGACCTGTCGGTGGTGCCGACGCTGTGCGACGGCACGCTGGCGCCGCGGCACGTCGACCTCCGGCCGTTCACGCTGCTGGGCGCCGAGAGCTACGTGACCTGCGGCGGACTCACACGGGTCGCCCGAGTCGAGGGATCGCTGGTCGTCAACTCCTCCCAGGGTGGCGGCTCCAAGGACACGTGGGTGGTCGACACCGATGCAGTGGCGGCTGCGGTGTCGGCCATCCACGGCAGGTCGCAACCACCCGACGACATCGAACACGCCCAGATCGAACACCACGAGATCGAACAAGAAGGAGATACGTGATGCTGCTGTCACGAACCGCGGAGAACCTGTACTGGCTGGGACGCCACCTCGAGCGCGCCGAGGCGGTGTCGCGGATCATCCGCGAGCACACCAAGCTCCTCGTCGACCTGCCCGTCGACGTCGAGTCGGACTGGGCCGGCCTGCTGGCGATCACCGGCGCCGACGAGTCGTACTCCAGCCGGTACGCGCAGGCCGACGAGGTCGGGATCGTGAGCCACCTCATGGCCGACATCGGCAACCCGACATCGGTCATCCGCACCGTCGCCGCCGCCCGGGAGAACCTGCGGGTGACACGGCAGCTGATGCCGGCCTCGCTGTGGGAGTGCGTCAACGTCCTGCATGCGACGGTGTCGACCAGCGCCGGCAACTGCACCGCGCGGAGCAGCCGGCTCGACCTGGCGAGCGGGATCATCTCGTCGAGCCAGCAGATCGTCGGCATCCTCGCCTCGACCGTCAGCCGCGACGACGCCTTCAGCTTCTACGAGCTCGGTCGCAACGTGGAGCGGGCCGACATGACAACCCGCGTGCTCGACGTGCGAGCGGCGAGCCTGCTGTCCGACGGCGCCAAGGGCGCGATGCCGCCGGCCGACCGCAGCCCATACGAGGACGTGCGGTGGATGGGCGTGCTCCGCAGCCTCGGGGCGATGCACATGTACAACCGCTGCGCCACCGGTTCGATCCGCGGCGAGTCGGTGGTCGACTTCCTCGTCGACGACGACCGGTTCCCCCGCTCGGTCAACCACTGCCTCCTGCGGGTCGACCAGATCCTCGCCGCGCTGCCGGCACGGTCGCTCCCCGCCGATCGGGCGGGCCGCCTGCGTCGCATCGTGAGCGATCGGTCGGGCACGACGTTCGACGCCCAGGCGCTCCACGACTGGGTGGACGAGGTGCAGGTCGGCATCGAGGCGCTCCACGGCTCGTTGGCCGGCACGTTCTTCACGCCCGAGACCACCAAGGCCCTGCACCCCTCGGGGCGGGTCGTGGTGTGAGTGCCGGCGCTGACACCGACCTCCTGACGTCGCCGGCGCACCGTTCCGAGTCCCTCCGCCAGACCGCGGCGCAGATCCAGCGGGCGCTCGACGACCTCGGCAACGGCTCGGCGTTCAACCATCGGCGCGACACCACGACGGGCGCGCTCGACCCGATCCCCCTCACGATCGACGCCACCGAGTGGGCGCGCGTGGGGCGGGCGCTGGAGCAGCGGGCGATGGTGCTGGAGCTCGTGCTCGACGACCTGTTCGGCCCGCAGCGACTGCTGGCGGGCGGCCACCTTCCGACCCAGGCCGTGCTCACCCACCGCGAGTACCTCCGGCAGTGCGTGGGCATCGCGTCGCCGGGCGCGCACCGGCTCGTGCTCTACGCGTCGGACATCGCACGGTCGACCGACGGCACCTTCACGGTCCTCGCCGACCGGACGCAGATGCCGTCGGGCATCGGCAGCGCGGTGCAGAACCGCGAGGTGATGGCCCGCGTGAACCCCGAGGCGCTCCACGAGAGCGACGTGCAACCGATCGAGGACTGGCTCGCGACCTGCCGCGCCGCGCTCGGTGCGCTGGCGCCACCCGACATCGAGCAGCCCCGCATCGTGATGATGACGCCCGGCTCGTCATCCCGCGACCACTCCGAGCACGCGTACCTCGCCCGCACGCTCGGGTTCACGCTCGTCGAGCCGACCGACCTCACCGTTCGCGACGCCTGCGTGTGGCTCAAGTCCGTCGCCGGGCTCGAGCCGGTGCACGTGATCATGCGACTGGTCCGCTCCCCCGACTGCGACCCGCTCGAGCTCGGCAGCGAGTCGGTGCTCGGTGTGGCCGGCCTCGTCGAGGCGTGCCGGCGCGACAACGTGGCGGTGGCGAACCCGCTCGGGTCGGGCGTCGGCGAGTGCGCCGCCCTGCTGCCGTTCATGCCCCGCCTCACGCGCACGCTGCTCGGCGAGGACCCGCTCATCGACAGCGCGCCCACCTGGTGGTGCGGCGAGCGCGACGGGCTCTCGCACGTGCTGGCGAACATCGACTCGCTCCTGATCCGGTGCCACGACCAGGTGAACGGTCGCCACACGCGCTTCGGGCGGCTGATGACGACGGCCGAGCGCGAGGAGCTGGCACGGCAGATCACGGCGCAGCCGCACCTCTACGTCGGTCAGCAGGAGGTGGAGATCGCCGACCAGCCGAGCTTCTCGGGCACCGCGATCGTCGAGCGCCCCACCATCTCGCGGGCCTTCCTCGTGCGAGATCGCGGTGGGTACCGCTGCATGGAGGGCGGGCTGACGCTTACCGACGATCGCGCCGAGGCCATCACGTTCGCCGCGTACGGAACGAGCAAGGACACCTGGGTCACGAACGCGGCAGCGGCTCCCGCCGATGGTCAGGTGTCGCGAGCGACGGTGTCCACGCTCGTCTCGGCGTCGCCCCTGGCTCCGATCGATCTTCGGAGCTCGATCACGAGCCGCGCCGCGGAGTCGATGTTCTGGATCGGCCGCAACCTCGAGCGGTCCCATGCCGTGATCCGCCTCGTGCGCGCCGTGGGGCTCATGAACGAGACCCGCCACGACCTGAAGGTGGACAACGACTGGACCTGGACGACCACCGTGGACCGTCTCGTGAACACGGTGGCCGGGCTCGGATGGCTGCCCACGCCGGCGCCCCCGGCGCAGACCACCGCCGAGCTGCTCACCGACGCGCTCGTCGATCGCAGTCGGGCCCGCAGCCTCGCGACGTCGCTGCACTTCTTGCTCCAGAACGCCGAGTCGGTCCGTGAGCTGTTCTCCGCCGACTCGTGGCGCCTCCTCGGCCAGATCAGCGACCACCACGTGAAGCTGAGCTGCGCCGAGCCCGATCACGCGGCCGAACTCGCCCTGTCGAGCGTGACGCCGCTGCTCGCGCTGTCGGGGCTCATCGGCGACTCGATGGTGCGCGACCCCGGATGGCGGTTCCTCGACATCGGCCGGCGGATCGAGGCCTCGTCGCTCGTGGTGATGACGCTCGGGACGGCCCTCGTGAACGACCCGTCGCCCGATCTGGCGGCGCCGTTCCTGGAGGCCGTGCTCAACACGTGGGACGGTCTGGGGGCCTACCGCCGCCGCTACCGGAGCGACATCGATCCGGCGCTGCTCGTCGACCTCCTGGTCACCGACGACAGCAACCCGCGGTCGGTCGTGTCGCAGCTCACGGCGCTCGTCGCCGACCTGGAGGAGCTGCCCGGCTCCGAGCACCGGCGTGTCGAGGTGATCGAGACGGTCCGCACCCTCGCAGCGCTCGTCGCGAGCGCGGAGCCGGCGGCCCTCGCCACCGTCGACGGCACGGGCCGGCGACCGGCGCTCGCGCTCCTCACCGAGAGCGTCGGTTCGACCCTCGACGCCGTCGCCACCCAGATCGACCTCAACGACTTCGTGCACGTGCGGCCGACGAACCTGTTCGCCGGGCTCCTCACGAACGAGGCCGTGGTCGCCGACAGCATCGACCCCGCCGCGCCCGCCGGCACCAGCGATCAGGAGCTCCCGACGACGTGAGATACCAGGTCCGACACTCGACCACGTACCGGTCGCCGAACCCCGTCACGATGGGTTACCACCAGGCCCACCTCTCGCCGCGCGACACACCGGGCCAGCGCGTCGTCTCGCACCGCGTCGACATCACGCCCGCCCCGAGCGACCGGGCCGACCACCTCGACCTGTACGGCAACCGCTTCACCTACTTCAGCGTCGAGGAACCCCACGACGTGTTCGACGTGACGGCGACGAGCGAGATCGAGATCCTGAAGCGGCGCCCTCTCGCCAACCCGGTGCCGAGCTGGGAGGCCGCCGCCGCACGGGCGACGTCCGACCCGATGGTCGGCGACTTCCTGGCCTGCAGCCCGCTCATCCCGCCCACGCTCGGGGCCGCCGAGTACGCGGCCCCGTCGTTCGCTCCCGGCCGTTCGCTCCTCGAGTGCGTCGGCGACCTCAACCACCGCATCTGGGTCGACTTCGCCTACCGGCCCGGCTGGACGACCATCTCCACACCGCTCACCGACGTGCTCGCCACCCGCAGCGGCGTGTGCCAGGACTTCGCCCACCTCGCCATCGCCTGCATGCGGTCGGTGGGGCTCGCGGCCCGCTACGTGAGCGGGTACATCGAGAACCTTCCCGCCGGCGGGCAGGCGGCGCTCGCCGGCGCCGACGCCTCACATGCGTGGGCCTCGGTGTGCGATGCCGAGGGCATGTGGATCGACCTCGACCCCACCAACGGGCTCGTGGAACCGGTCTCGCACATCACCGTCGCATGGGGCCGTGACTACTCCGACGTGGTGCCGCTGAAGGGCGTGGTGACGTCCGTCGGCGGACCGACGCAGATGAGCGTCGAGGTGGAGGTGAAGCGCCACCCGGGCGCCGCCGAGCGGAAGGGTCGGTCGGGGCGGGGCGACGACGCCCTGGCGCCCGACAGCGCCGCCTGAACTCGCTACTGTCACGGTCGTCCCGCCATCGGGACCCGTCCACAGGGGGACCGCCATGAGTGACGCCGGCGCGCCGGAGACCCAGAAGCTGACGACGTCGTCGCGCGACCACGCGACGATGCGCGCCGATCTCGAGCGCTGGCTGATCGATCGCGTCGGCGCCGAGGCCGATCCGCGCATCACGCACTTCGAAGCGCCCGAGGCCAACGGCATGTCCAGCGAGACGATCCTCTTCGACGCCGACTGGGACGAGGACGGCGAGCGCACCTCGCACCGCCTCGTGATGCGCCTCGCGCCGGCCGCGGACTCGTTCCCCGTGTTCCCCCGGTACGACCTCACAAAGCAGTTCGAGACGATGCGCCTCGTGGCCGAGCACACCGACATCCCCGTCCCGCAGGTGATGTGGAACGAGCCCGGTGAGGACGCGCTCGGCGCGCCGTTCTTCGTGATGCGCCGCGTCGACGGCATCGTGCCGCCCGACGTGATGCCCTACCCATTCGGCAGCTGGGTCACCGAGGCGACCGACGAGGAGCGCGACCGGCTCACGTACTCGACCGTCGACGTGCTCGTGGCGCTCGCCGCGATCCCCGCGCCCACCGAGTCGTTCGGCCTCCTGCTGCAGGACGGCGAACCGCACGAGTCGCCGCTCCGCCGTCACGTGAACGACAGCCGGGCGTGGCTCGACTGGTCGACCGGCGGCGAGAGCTCGCCGCTGCTCGACCGCTGCTTCGCATGGCTCGAGGAGCACTGGCCGACCGTCGAGCCCGAGCCCGTCGTGAGTTGGGGCGACGCCCGCATCGGCAACGTGATGTACGACGACTTCCGGCCGGTGGCCGTGCTCGACTGGGAAATGGCGGCACTCGCTCCCCGCGAGGTCGACCTGGCGTGGTTCATCTTCCTGCACCGCTTCTTCGACGACCTCACCGTGCAGTTCGGCATGGAGGGCATGCCCGACTTCATCCGTCGCGACCAGGTCGAGGCGGCCTACGAGGAAGCCAGCGGCTACTCGCCCACCGACATGGACTGGTACCTGATGTACGCGGCGACGCGGCACGGCATCGTGTTCACACGCACCAGCCGGCGGGCCGCGCACTTCGGCGACGCCGAGATGCCGGAGGATCCGGACGACGCGATCATGCACCGGCCCACGCTCGAGGCGATGCTGGCCGGGACGTACTGGACATCGGGCGGTAGGGTGCCGCCAACCGACGACGAGGGGTGACGATGGCAACGACGAAGCTCGGCGAGAACACGATCAACACCGCAGGCGACCTTCCCGAGGTCGGCTCCCAGGCGCCCGAGTTCACGCTCGTCGCCGGCGACTTCTCCGAGGTGTCGCTCGACGACCTCGCGGGGCGACGGATCGTCCTCAACATCTTCCCCACCGTCGACACGCCGGTGTGCTCCGCGAGCGTGCGCCACTTCAACCAGCTCGCGTCGAGCCTCGACAACACCACCGTCGTGTGCGTGTCCGCCGACCTGCCCATCTCGGCCTCGCGGTTCTGCGCGGCGGAGGGCCTCGAGAACGTCACGACCGCGTCCACCTTCCGCTCGCCGGCCTTCGGTCAGGCCTACGGCACGACGATGGCCGACGGCGCGTGGGCCGGTCTGCAGGCGCGGGCGGTCGTGGTGATCGGCGACGATGGCAAGGTGCTCTACACCGAGCTCGTGCCGGCCATCGGCCAGGAGCCCGACTACGACGCGGCGGTCGCCTCGCTCTCCTGACACCCGCCCGGGTGGCGGAACGGCAGACGCAGAGGGCTTAAACCCCTCAGTCCCTTGGGACGTGGGAGTTCGAATCTCCCCCCGGGCACCAATATATCGGGCTTTGTGGGCCTCTCCCTTGCCTCCGATCGCCTCGTCAGGTACGAATAGTCGCGGTTTAGTCGCGAACTACTCGGACGGCGAAGGGGCCGATTGCATGGCGGGAACGGTCGAGCGATACGGGAAGGGATTCCGCTATCGCGTGCAGCTCGGAACCGATCCCGGATCCGGAAAACGCCGATGGGCGACGAAGGGCGGGTTCGCGACCGAGAAGGAAGCGACCAAGGCAATGCACCGCGTGATCGTCGCAGCGGACGACGGGCTCGTCGTCAAGCGTTCGACGTTGCGCCTCGGCCAGTACCTGACGGAGTGGTTGGAGCGGGTCACGCCGGACCTCAAGGCGACCACAGCGGCCGGCTACGGCCGAGCCGTCACCAAGATCGATGACAAGCTCGGCCAAGTGCGAGTGCAGGATCTGACACCGCTCCAGATCGAGCAGGTGTACGTGGGCCTGGTCAAGGACGGTCTCGCCCCGAAGACGGTCCGCAATCTGCACTCGGTTCTCAGGCGGGCGCTCGCCGACGCCGAGCGCCTCGGCCTCGTCATCCGCAACGCCGCGGCCGCTGCCCGCCCACCGTCGGTACCGCATCACGAGCAACGCACGTGGAGCGCGACCGAGCTCAACGCGTTCCTGGCGACTGTCAGTGACCACCGCCTCCTCGCCTCGTTCGTTGTCTTCGCCACCACCGGCATGCGTCGCGGCGAGGTGCTCGGGCTGCGATGGTCCGACGTCGATCTCGCCAACGGTCGGTTGTCGGTCGTCAACACCATCACGACGGTGAACGGGCACCCCGTCGAGACGTCCACGAAGACCAAGAAAAGCCGGCGACGGGTTTCGCTCGACGCAGCCACGCTCGGGGCGCTCCAAACACACCAGGAGCGTCAAGATGTCGAGCGGGCAGCGGCGGGGTCGGCATGGAGCGACACGGGGCTGGTCTTCACCCGGGGGGACGGCTCGGCGATCCACCCGGACCGCTTCTCCCATTGGTTCGCTGACCTCGTCGACAAGGCCGGCGTCTCACCGATCCGACTCCACGACCTGCGACACACCCATGCCACCCTCGCCCTCGAGGCCGGCGTCCACCCCAAGGTCGTATCCGAACGGCTCGGCCACGCAACCGTCGGCATCACGCTCGATCTCTACTCGCATGTGACGCCATCGCTCGACGAGCTCGCGGCCGAGATGATCGCCGCGTTGGTCGACGTGCCCGGTCAGTCACGATCGTCAGCCGGGACCAACGTCGCATAAAGCTCGCCCGGTCGAGCGAGGACCTGCTCGAGCGCCGATTTCGGAACCCGAAGGAACCGACCGAGCTGGATGACCGGCAGACCGCTCGGGTTCTGCGATCGCCAACGCCGGGCAAGTTCGTAGGCGCTCGCACGACTGATCCGCAGCACCTGGGCCGCCTCCTCGACCGTCAGCACATCGCCGAACTCGTCCAGACTCCTGGGAGGATTGGTGTCGGCAGGTCGGGTCGGACGAGCGCCCACCGGCTCGCCATCCTCCTGCCCGTCGTTCCGCACGATACTGAGTCGCAGCTGTTCTTCCATATGGAACCTAAGCGCGCCGATCACCACGGGCACAACGAAGATTCTGGGCACTCCGGTTCTTGACTTCTGAAGGTCAACGAGCTGCGTCCACTGGCACCTTTCGCCCTCGGCGGAAGGTGCCAGTCTGTGCAAGTTGTTGCGACCCGTTCTGACGTGGGGCCGACAGTGCGGGAGAGCGTCGTTCCGGGGGTGACTCGGTGGTGCGGGAAGGCTTCCCGGGACAGAGGAACGGGGCTGATTGGGTGCGGGACACGAGGCGCTCGTGAGGCCTCCGACCTCCCCGAGCCCGATCTGGTTCGGCCGCAGGCTGTCCCGACCTCAGCGGGGATCGGCCGCTGCCAGGTGAGGTCGGATTGAATCTTGATCGCCGCGGCGGGTCCGCCAAAAGGCCGACCAGTCGTGTTTGCGGTCGCCTTGCCTGTCTTGTCCTTCGTCGCCGGCGTGGTAACCCCTGACCACGCACTGACCACTGGCGGCGACACCCTGACCACGGTCGCCATCGCCTTGGACGTGGGCCAGCGGATTGGACTGTCGACCAGGTGCTTGGCAGGCCGGCGTCACGCCACCACAGCCGAGCGGGAGCGGGTCGAGCGAGCGCGCCGAGGCGAGCCCCCGGGCGGACATGGCCGATCGCCTCGGCTGGTGCATGCCGTCAGCGCCCGCGGGTCTTCAGCGGTGCCGCCCAGTACGTCTGAGTGCCTTCCAAGACGGCCTCTGGAACAGACGCTCGGCTGCAACTGCGAACTCGATTCCCGTCCTCGCGTTGGCCCCCTCCATACCCCTCGATTCGTGCTCTGGGACCGTGGTCAGGAAGTGGCACAGACTGGCTTGTTCCGCAAGCGGAACAAGCGGACGACGGGTCAGTCGGCACCGTTCATCCCATCACCGCGCTGGCCCGTACCGTCGACGAGCGGTGAGCCCGTCGGCAATTGCCGGGGCCCGTACTGCGTGTAACGCCGATGACGCGGTCCGACCCTCACCGAGCGGTGGCTCAAGGCCCGCCGGCTCGACACCGGCTACCCCGAATGGTGACACGCCGGGCCGCCGACCGAGTCGACCCCAGCCGCTCTAGATTGAGCCTTCAATGACATACCGCAGCTCTCGACAGCGACGCCACACCCCGCTCGTGGTGGTTGGTCTGGTGATCGGTGTGCTGGTGATGCACGGGCTGGGCGACCCGGCAATGAGCCACAGTGGCATGGCCATGGGTGAGACCTCGATGACGGCCAGCCCGATGTCGGCAGGGATGCCGCAGCCGCAGGTGGGAGCGAGCCACCGACGATCGAGCCCGATGGTGCCTGCTGGTGAGGTGGCGATGGCGGCGATCTGCGCGTTCGCGGTGCTGCTTCGACTCGACCGGGTCACCCGAACGGGGCCTGGTTCGGTCGCTACCTGGATCCCGATCCCGATGCTGCGGTCGACCGTCGCTGTCGGGCCCGAACCGCCGGTTCCCCGGCTCGTCTGAACGTCCCAACAAGACCACACCGCCCGGCAACAGTTGGGCGGTTCAGACGATCAACAAGGAGAACATGATGCGCCGAATTATCGGTGTCGTCGCGCTCGCCGCCATCGTGGCGGCAGGGTGCGCGGACAGGAACAACCCCAGCACGTCGGCCGGATCGGCGAGGACGTTCGTCGAGATCACCATGACTGACAACGCCTACAGCCCGACCACCGTCAGGGTCACCAAGGGCCAGAAGGTCGTGCTGCAGTTCACCAACTCCGGCAACGTCGAACACGAGGCGATCATCGGCGACGCCGAAGCCCAGAAGAATCACGCCAAGGAGATGAAGTCCGGGAGCTCGATGTCGGGCATGGGAGGCGGCGCGAGCGATCGCACCGTCACGGTGAAGCCCGGCAAGACAGCCGAACTCGCCACGACCTTCGACACCGCTGGCACCCTCATCATCGGGTGTCACGAGCCCGGCCACTACGAGTCAGGGATGAAGGCGACACTCAAGGTCACCTGACGGCGCCGGCCCCGAGGCGATGTGGTCGCCTCGGGGTTCAGCCGGCGTGGGGGTGCCGATGCGCCTCGTCGGGGACGTGATCGTGGGCGTGGACCAGCTCGAGGTGCTCGTGCTCATGGATGTGCCATCCACTCACCGGCTCGGTGTGAGTGTGGGTGTGGTGGTCGTCATCGTGACGGTGCCGATGCGTGTGAGTCTCCGCCGGATGTCGGTGCTCGTGGAGATGCGACGACGTGACCACCAGAGCAACGCCGATCACCATGACGACGAGCGCCACCAGCTGCGCGGTCTGGACGGGGTCGTCGGTGAGGATCCAGCCGAGTGCCATTCCGACGAACGGTGCGGTGGCGAACACTCCTTGACTACGCGCCGCACCAAGTCGGCGCGCGCTCGTCACCCACAAGATGATCGACATCCCGTAGCCGGCGGCGCCGACGCCCAGCGCCCACCCCACCGAACCCGCGCTCAGCGTCGAGTGCTCGGTGTTCAGGCCGATCAGCAGGTTGGCGGTGCCGGCGACGACCCCTTTGGCGAGGGTGCTCTGTGCTGGTGTCACCCCCGTCGCTGTCGCGGTGAGGTTGTTGTCGAGCCCCCAGCACACGCACGCACCCACCACGAAAACCGCACCGAACCCGACACCGCCGCCCTGACCCGCAAGCAGCATCCGCTACGGCGAGGGTGGTGAGACCGGCAGCGGTCCGACGCCCGATGTGTTCCCGAAGAACAAATCAGGCCAGCAGGTGCGCCGTGGCGACTAGCCCGTGTTCAGCAACAACGACGCGGTCGATGCCGGTGTCCGGTCGAGTCCACTGCAGCAGCACCGGTGCGATCGCTCCGCCGATGACCACCGCGCCAGCGACTTTCGCCGTGTCTCGGCGGGATGGGCGGACCCACCGCTGGCTGGCGACGACGGGGACCGCCACGACCGCGGCTCCGAGGTAGAGCAGCCCGGCGAGGATGGCTGGTGGGATGCGGTCGAGGATCAGCTTGGCGGCCGGGGTCGCTGCACCGAAGAGCGCGGCGGACGTCGCGCACACGAACCACGCTGTCCTCTGGGCTGGTGGTGCGCTCATCGTCGGCGGCAGATCAGATCGGGAATTCGCCGTGGAGCTCGCTGATCTCGGCGGCTGTCGGGTCCTGGCCGTGGCGGGTGACTTTGAACAGCCATCGGTCCAGGAAGAAGTACCTGCCGATCCAGACGGTTCCGTATCCGGCGAGTTGGGCGACGAAGAGCCAGATGCTCTGAGTGACGTTGGAGGTTCCCTCGGTGAGGCGGTCGGCCAGTGCGGCGAGCAGCATGGCGAACCCGGTGCCGAGCATGGCGGCGACCCAGAACACGGTGACTTGGGTGCGCAGGTTGTCGTTGTTGGTGTCGCGCCACACCAGGTTCTTGTTGGCCCAGTAGTTCGGGAGGGTGAGGATCACGGCGGTGATCAAGATGCAGAGCGGGTCGGCGAGGTCGGTCGCCCAGTGCAGGACTTGGACGATGACCTGGCCGAGGGGCACGAAGACGGCCGACACTCCGGCGTAGCGGAGTTGCTTTCGGCCCTCGGCAGAGCGCGCGTGGTCGGCGAGGACGGCCGGAGAGAACCTCATCGCAGCGAATTGGTCCGGGCGATCGTGCCGTGGGCTGGTCGGCGCAGGAGCCGGAGCCCGTTGGCGATGACGATGAGGCTGGCACCCATGTCGGCGAGCACGGCGATCCACAGTGATGCGGTTCCGGTGAGGGTGAGCGCGAAGAAGACGGCTTTGACGCCGAGAGCGATGCTGATGTTCTGCCACAGGACGTGGGCGGTGTGGGTGGAGATGCGGATGGTCTCGGCGAGCTTGCGGGGGTCGTCGTCCATGAGGGCGATGTCGGCGGTCTCGATCGCGGTGTCGGTGCCCGCCGCGCCCATGGCGATTCCGAGGTCGGCTTTGGCGAGCGCTGGGGCGTCGTTGACGCCGTCGCCGATCATGCCCACCGGTCCGCGGGTGGCGACGAGTTCGGTGACGATGCGCAGTTTGTCGTCGGGGAGCAGGTCACCGCGGGCGTCGTCGATCCCGGCTTGGAGCGCGATGGCGAACGCGGTGCGTTGGTTGTCGCCGGTGAGCATGATGGTGGTGACACCGAGCTTCTTCAGATCCGCGATTGCTTCGCGGCTCGAGGGCCGGAGCGTGTCGGCGACGGCGAACACTGCGATCGGGCCGGACTCGTCCATCAGCACGATCGCCGTCTTGGCTTCGTTCTCGAGTCGTTCAAGGGTTTGCTCCAGGTCGGGGCTGCAGAGCCCGGTGTCCTCGACCAGTCGATGATTTCCGAGCGTGTACGCCGTACCGCCGACCGTGGCGCGCACACCGCGTCCGGTGATCGCCTCGAAGTTGTCGACGGGGTCGAGTCCGCCGGTGTGCGCGGTCACGACGGCGTGGCCGACGGGGTGCTCGGAGAGCGTTTCGATCGACGCCGCGATCCGAAGCACGCTCTCGTCGGGAAGCGGACCGAGGTTGATCAGATCGGTGAGGACCGGCTTGCCGTGGGTGAGGGTGCCGGTCTTGTCGAGCGCAACGGTTCGCAGCTTCCGGGCGTTCTCGAGATGCACCCCACCTTTGATCAGGATCCCGCGACGTGCCGCGCCGCCGAGACCGGATACGACGGTCACAGGCGTGGAGATCACGAGCGCGCACGGGCAGGCCAGCACCAACAGCACAAGTGCCTTGTAGAACCAATCCGCAAAGCTGCCATGTCCCGTGATGGGCGGCACTGCAGCGATCAGGATCGCCAGCACGAACACCAGCGGGGTGTAGATCGACGCGAACTTGTCGACGAAGCGTTGCGCGGGCGCCTTGTCGGCTTGGGCTTCTTGGATCGAACGAGCGATCCGGTCCAACGTGCCCTCACCCTTGGCTGCGGTGACGGCGACTTCGAGCGTGCCCCGTTCGTTGATCGTGCCGGCGAACACCGGGTCACCGACGACTTTGGACACGGGGATCGACTCGCCGGTGATCGGCGCCTGGTCGACCGAACTCGAACCGGCCACGACTCGGCCGTCGAGCGCGATCCGCGAACCGGGCTTGACCAGGATGACTGCGTCGAGCGGCACGTCGACCGTTGGGACCTCGATCCATTCGCTGTCGCGTCGGACGCTGGCGACCTCGGGTGCGAGACCGACGAGCGATCGGATGGCGTTGCGGGCTCGTTCGAGGCTGAGTGCCTCGATCAACTCGGCGACGCCGAACAACCAGATCACCACGGCGGCCTCGGGCCACTGTCCGATCGCGACAGCGCCGATCACTGCGACGCTCATCAGCAGGCTCATCGTCATCCGTCGGGAACGCAACGCCTGGAAGCCTTTGCGTAACGTGTCACGGCCGCCGAGCGCGATTGCTGCGAGCGCCAATGCTCCGACGAGCACTGATTGCTCGTCGGCGCCGGCGATCACTGCGACTTCGGACCCGACTGCCAGCACACCGGCTGCGACGGTGACAGCGATCGCCCGGTTCGACAGACTCCGCGCCGGTTCTTCACCCTCGACTTCGACGATGACACTCGGGCGCATCCCCAAGTCGCGGATCGCCTGCTCGATCGGCGCGGGGTCGGCCAGGTCATGGCGCACCCGGACACGCCTTGCGACGAGGTCGAACTCCAACGAGCGGACACCGGCCAATGGTTTCAAGACGCCGCGGAGATCGTTCTCCTCGGTCGCGCAGTCCAACTCCTCGACCCGGTACGTGGTGACACCAGCGGCCGAGATCGGGCCGGACATCGGTGTCGACATGGTCGGCGCGCCACAGCAATCGTCGATCTCAACCGGCTGGCCGGTTGCTGGGTCGTGGTCGTGAACGTGGGTCACAGCGAGACTCCCGGCTCGTGGCGGAGGTGCTCGCGGGACAGGTCCAACAGCATTCGGATGTGACTGTCGGCGAGGGAGTAGTAGCTCATTCGCCCGGCCTTGCGGACCTTGACGATCCCCGCCGCTCGCAGCAGGCGAAGGCCTTGGGACACCGTCGGCTGAGGTACCTCCACGGTGGCAGCGAGGTCACACACGCACAACTCGCCAGCCTCCAACAACGCGTACAACAGTCGAGCGCGGCCAGGGTCCCCCAACAACTTGAAGCTTTCGGCCAGCGACGCTGCCTCGCCGAGCGAGATCAACGACTCCCGGGTGGCTGCAACCCGATCCGGGTCGACGGCCTCGATCTCACATGCATCAACGAACGACATCCGGACAGCATATATGCGCAGATATGAATACGACAAGCAGTCGGGTTCAGCGCGTGGTGGCTGGCCAGTCGAAGTCGGCGAGACGCGGAAGGTCGGTGGTCCAATCTTTGGCGGTGACGCCGAACTGGTACACGATGTGCGCTCGATTGTCGGGCGTGAACACGACGACTTGGCTCGGGTGCCCCACGACGTAGCTGCCGTCGGTCTCCGGTGTCGGAATCGTAACTCCTGGCAGGAGAAGCTTCGTCAGCGCCGTGTTCAGCGTTCCGAGATCATCCTGCACGTTGAGCCCGACGAATCCGTCGCCCCGAGCATCGAGGTACCGGCGCATGGCCTCTGGGGTGTCTCGTGCGGTGTCGACACCGACGAAGACCACCTTCGTGTCGGCGGCTCGGCCCTTCAGGCGCTTCAGGGCCGCGTCGATGATCGACAATGTCACGGGGCATACGTCGGGGCAGGTCGTGTAGCCGAAGAACAGCAGCGTCAGCTGATCCTTCGTTTCGGCGGCCAGGTCGAACGCCTTGCCGTCGGTGTCGGCGAACGAGAGC
This sequence comes from Acidimicrobiales bacterium, assembly GCA_046331245.1. Classification (GTDB taxonomy): domain Bacteria; phylum Actinomycetota; class Acidimicrobiia; order Acidimicrobiales; family Microtrichaceae; genus SSF14. Next base: position 496,761 of record JAXLRH010000002.1, read on the forward strand.
TCGGGCTTGTCGAGCGGCTCACCGAGAACCACTCCGGCGAACCCGAGGTTGTCATCGTCTGCCTGGGGCACGGCCCTGTCTGCGCAGCCGGCTACTGCAGCCGTCACGGCAAGTGCCCCGAATGAACGCAGCGCGCTACGACGGTCGATCGCGTGGGAACTCACACGCGAAGGCTAGGAACGATCGACGCCGGAGACCAATACGACCAGCTCGGCCAGAGGCACACGGGCCAGGACCCCTCTGATACCAGCTCATCGCTGCTCCGCGTGTCTCGGGTCAATGCGTGCTTGGATGCCCGTACCCGTGACGTGTCCGGCGAGAGGGGTAGCGACGTGAGTGGAATTGGATCGGTACTGGCGGCGACGGGCATCCCCGTCGCCGCTGCCAGCCTCGGCGCCGTCGTTTCGTCGACCAGGACGCCGCCCAAGCCGGTACAGAACGCCGTGCAACACCTCGCAGCGGGTTTGGTATTCGCTGCAGCCTCGGCCGAGCTCGTGCCGGACCTGCTCGAACATCACGAAAAGGTCGCCGTGGCGATCGGCTTCGGGATCGGGATCGCCTTCATGTTGGGAGTAAAGAAACTCGGGGAGCGATCCGCGGGTGAACGCAGCCTGGTCATGACCGTGGCGGTCGACGTGTTCATCGACGGGCTGCTGATCGGCATCGGCATCTCCGAAGGCAGCAAGACGGGTCTGCTACTCGCGATCGCGCTCACCGGCGAGCTGGCGTTCCTCGGGCTCGCTGTCAGCGCCGCGCTCGGTGACCAGGGCGCGAGTCGACGGACCGTCCTGACCACAACCATTGGACTCGCCGCGTTGATCATCCCGGGCGGCCTGATCGGCTTCTACGCACTCGGCGGCCTGACGGGAGCACCCCTGTCGGCGGTGCTGGCGTTTGCAACGGTCGCCCTGCTGTACCTCGTGACCGAGGAATTGCTGGTCGAGGCCCACGAGACTCCGGATACGGCGGTGTCGACATCGCTGTTCTTCGTCGGGTTCCTCGCGTTGCTGCTGGTTCACATGGCCACGTGATCGAAGCGCGGTCGCGGTCAGACGATCATGTACGGCGCGACGCGGCCGTCGTTGATCGACAGCACTTCGAGCGGCTGACCGTTCGGGTCGCCCATACCCGGCGCGTTCATCGGCATCCCGACAACAGAAATGCCATCAACCCTCGGCCTCTCAGCCAGGAGCCGATCGATCGCCTCCACCGGTACGTGACCCTCAACCGTGTAGCCGTCGATCACCGACGTGTGACACCCGACGCCCGCCTCAGGGACGTGATACTCGGCCCGAACCGGCGTGAGGTCATCCACGGTGTTCATCGTGACGCGGAAACCATGTTTGCGGAGGTAGTCGGCGTAGGTCGCGCAGCAGCTGCAACCGGTCTGCCGATACAGGACGACCTGCCGACCCTTCCCCGAATCGGCTGACCCAGCCGAGCTGGACATCGGCATCTTCGAGTTCGAGCACGCTGAGGCCGTCCCGATGCCCGACGCGATGAGCGCGGCAACGCCAATCGACCAACGGAACGAGCGCCGGCGTGAACTCGGTTGCGAGCGGTCGCGACGAGGTTCTTTCACGCAGACAAACGTACTGGCTCGCCGCCCACCGTCCCCGGCGCCGAATGTGTCCGCACCGACTACGGCTTGGCCCCACGATCCTTGAGCATCCCGGTCATCGCCGTGATCTCGGACTGCTGTGCGGTGACGATCGACCGAGCGAGCCGGGCGACCGTGTCGTTGGGGTGAAGGGCAAGGGCCATCTGTGCCATGTGCACGCCGCCCTTGTGGTGGGCGATCATCAGCTGCAAGAACCTCACCTCCGCCTGGTCGACCGGCAAGGTGTCGAGCAGGTTGATCTGAACTCGGCTCGCCATACCCGGCATCTCGCCGGACATCGACATGCCGGACCAGGCCATCGCCCGCTGGCCGACGCTGACCCGGGTCAATCCCCAGAGATCCAGCCAGGCACCCATCTGCCCGATCTGTGCTTGTTGGGTCAATACGATGTCAGCCGTCAGATAGCCGAGCATCTCGTCCGAGGACCGCTTGCGGATGCGCTCGGCCATGTCGACGGCCTGCGAATGATGGACTGCCATGTCCCGCGCGAAACCAGCCTCAACCGAGGTGTTCGTCGGTGCAGCGTCCGGCGATGTCGATCGTCCCACGGCGAACGAAACGCCGATCGTGAGCATCAGGACCATCGTGCAAGCAACAAGTCGGATTCGATTCAACGGGATTCTGCCCCCACCATGGATCATCGAATGCGAACGGTAGGGGACCACACCGACGCCGGGAGCGCGAGTCCGGGCCGCAGTGATCGAGCGACAACGCGCCGACGCATAACTTCTGACAACCATGACGCCCGCCGAGTCGCCGATCGACAACCCGCCTCAGAATCAGAGCGACCTGATCCCACTGATCGCACCCGTCGCCGGGTATCTCACCGGACTCTTCGCCGCCTCCCTGCTCGTCTCGATCTGGGTCGCCGCACTTGGCCCCAAAGGTGTCGGCCCCAAGCTCGTGAGCAGCGTCGGCCTCTGGGTCGGGTTCGTCGGCGCGCCCCTGTTCGTCGCGCGACGCGCCGGGATCCGATGGCCCCTCCGCGTACAACCCGCGCGGCGGCTCTGGTCCGACTTGGCGCACGGCCTACCGGTTGGGATCGCGCTCCAGCTCATCGCGATACCCGGCCTCTACTGGGCGATCAGCCGGATGACCGGTCCGCTCAACATCGACGGGGCCGCGCGCGAGCTCACCGGCGGGGTATCCGGTGGCTCGTGGGTCTTCGTCATTCTCGTCGCCGGGATCGGCGCGCCAATTGCCGAGGAGATCTTCTTCCGAGGCCTGCTCCTCAGCACGATCCAGCAGCGTCTCGGGACTCTTGTCGCCGTAGCCCTGAGCAGCACCGTCTTCGCCGCGTCGCACTTCCAAATCGTCCAGTTCCCCGGACTTCTCCTGGCTGGAGTCATCTTCGCCGTGCTCGCCACCCGCTCGCAGCATCTCGGTCCATCGATCTGGTGCCACGTCGGGTTCAACATGACGACCATCGTCATGCTGATGACGCGGTGATCGTGGCGTGATCAGTCTCCCGTCCAACACCTGAGGACCGTCATCGCCACCGCCGTCGCGATACTCGCTCGGCTTCCCACCGGCTTTCCGAATCGTTCAGGGAGGCGGGATACATCGACGATCAGGACCTTGTAGTCCTTGCGCACGACAGCGCTGCCCGTAGACGTGGCGTAAGCGTCTTCCCCGACGTTCACCAACGTCTTCGTCCGGCCGAGCACCTGAGCCTGGGAGTCGAAGTAGACCTTCGTCTCGGCGGCCGACGACAGCTCCTTCACCGACAGTCCCATCGTTTCGTCCACGGCGTACGAATAGTCGCAGGCGTAGACATGGTCGACCCACGTCGGGGCGAGCGGCCGAATCGGTTCGAGCCCGACGACCTTGGTGATGTCGGCGGCAGCCTCCGGAGCGCAGATCATCTCCGCTGAACGCGACGGATCCACTCCAGCGACCTCGGGCGCGGCAGCCGTTGTGCTCGACTGCGTTGGAGCGCTGGAACGTGAACCCGTCTCCGAGGTTCGTTCACCGCACGCTGCGACGAACACGACAGCGGAGGCGACCAAGAGCGGAACAAGGTGGCGATGAGTCATGGCCCCCGAAATCTACCGACGCAGTGGGTTGCCGGCTCTCGCCCTTCCGAACGAGCTCGACACATCCGGCGGCTCGATTGTTCGTCCTGTTGCCGCGATCGGCGAGTCGGAGCGCGCTCGGACTGCGCCGGAGCGGGCGCAAGCGTTGCCACCGCGTGTGGCGATTTAGTCGCGGAATAGTCGCGAAGTGGGCCGTGGCGACCGGACGAGGAGGTGACCACTCGAACGAGCGGGAGCTGCGTCGTCAACGAACTTGGGCCTTTCCAGACTGAGCGACACCCACCGGCACGGGCTGCCGAAGGCTTAAACCCCTCGGTCCCTCAGGGGACGTGTGGGTTCGAAACCCACCCCGGGCACCACCCCTCCCCACACCCCGCGTTTTGGGGTTCGTTGTGCGCGACTGCTGCGCACAACGAACCCCGAAAACTGCGGGATGGGGAGATCTCGTCAACCTCCCGGGAACTTTCCGGCCGCTGCTGCGACCTCTGTCTCAGGCTCAGGCAGATCGAGGGAGACGGCAGTGACAGAGACCGACAACGGTGTGGACGCGCGCGGCCCGGCGACGGACAGCTCGAAGAGCTGGCGGGCGTTCTGGCGCGTGCACTTCTACGCCGGCATGTTCGCCCTGCCCTTCATCCTGTTCATGGCAGTGACCGGTCTGGTGATCCTCTACACCCAGCCGATCCAGGATCTGACGGGCTCCGACGTGCGCACGGTCGAACCACAGGCGAAGCGCGCGAGCCTCGACGATCAGGCGGCGGCAGCGCAGACGGCCTATCCGAAGGCGAAGCTCCAGTCGTTGATCACCCCCACCGACGGCGGGCACTCGACGATCTTCGGCGCCGACGACGGGGAGCTCGAGATCTACGTCAACCCGTACACGGCGAAGGTGCTCGGCTCGGCGAAGCCGGGCGACGACCTGGTCGGCGTGTCGAACCGGCTGCACGGGTACCTCGACAACGAGGCGATCACCGTGAAGCTGCCGACGGTGTCGGCGCTCTGGGACGGCGAGGCCGTCATGCGCCCGTACGTCGTCGGCGACCTCCTCCTCGAGGTGATGGGCGCGTGGACCCTCGTGCTCGTCCTCTCCGGGCTGTACCTGTACTGGCCACGCCGGTCGGCGTCGGGTGACAACGGCCGACGGCCGGGCTTCTTCACGATCCGGCGGGGGGTCACCGGCCGGGCGCGCTGGCGCGACGTACACGGCCTGTCGGGCGCCGTCCTCCTGGTCGCGATGCTGCTGACGATCATCTCCGGGATGGCGTGGAGCACCTACTGGGGCCCGAACTTCACGGCGCTGGCGAACGAGATCACGCCCAACACGTGGACCGACGCGCCGCCCAGCGTGCTCGGCCGGAAGGGCGACCTCGACCGGCTCGGCAACAAGATCAACTGGAACACCGCCGACCGGCCGATCCCGGCGAGCTACTCGCCGAAGCGGCACGACGGGACCACGCCGGCGCCGTTGAGCCTCGACACCGTCGCCGCCATCGCGCGGCGCGAGGGCATGAAGCCCGGCTACTCGATCAACTTCCCGGCGAACGTGACCGAGAAGGCGAAGGGCACCACCTACGGCTCGTTCACGTTGTCGAACTCGTGGCCCCGAAAGACCGGCGAGGCCAAGGACGTCTTCCTCGACCAGTTCAGCGGCAAGCACCTCGCCGAGCAGAAGAGCTTCGGCTACGGCTCGATCTCCTATGCACTCGACACCATGGTCAGCACCCACATGGGCACCCAGCTGGGCATCTTCTCCCGGATCATGATGACGTTGCTGTGCGTCCTCGCGATCGTGAGCTCGACGTCCGGCCTCGCGATGTTCTTCCGCCGCCGTCGCCCGGGCACCGCCGGGTTGCCGCGTCGGCCGATCGACATCCGCTTCGGCCGGCGGACGAAGGCGCTCGTCGTAGCGTTCGGCGTGATGTTCCCGGTGTGGGGCGCCTCCGCGATCGTGATTCTGGGCCTCGACCGCTTCGTCATCCGGAAGGTCCCTCGCCTGGCCTCCGCCTTCGGTCAGCGATGATCCGGCGCGGCGCACTCGTCGTCGCCGCGCTGTCGCTCGTTACCGCGTGCGGCGGCGGGTCCGGGACGAGTGGCATCGTCGCACGGCACGCCACGGCGACGGTGATCGCAACGGGCGACGGCGTGCAGGTGGCCGAGGTGTCGCTGGTGCTGCACTCCGCTGCGGATGACGAGCTGCGGAGTGCGTCCGTCCCACGGTCCGTCGCCGGGCGGGTGTCGGTCGCCGCGTACGCAGGGAGCTCCGGCGGGGACGGACACCTCGGACACCTCGACCCCAAACCAGGCTCGTCCCACACCCACGACCGGCGCCTCGCCATCGACCTGCCGGCGGCCCAGGACGTGAAGGTCGGCCCGGGCGGCGTAGCTCAGATCCGCGTCCGCGACCTCGTCGCGCCGTTGCGCCCGGGCGACGAGTTCCAGCTGACGCTGACGTTCGAGACAGCCACGAAGCTCGTGGTGCCGGTCACCGTCACCCGATGATCGGCACCGACGGCTGCCGCCTTTGGCTCGAGGACGGCGAGCCGACAGACTGGTCGCCATGACGACTCGGATGCGAACGGTCCGACTCCTTCCGACGGTTGTCGCACTGCTGCTCGCCATCGGCTGCACCTCGTCCGACACGGGGTCGTCCGCCAAGCCGAACCCGCTCACGACGATCCGCGTCACGCCGCTCGGCGACGCTCCGGCCCTACGACTCGGCGTCCGCACCGACGCTCCACTGGTGGTCAACGTGTGGGCCACCTGGTGCGTGCCGTGCCGTAAGGAGATGCCGGCACTGGAGGCCACCGCTCGTCGGTACGACGGCTCCGTTCGCTTCGTCGGCATCAACTTCGGCGACGACGCCAAGACCGCGCAGAAGTTCGTCGACGAGACCGGCGTCACGTTCGACGAGTACCGCGACCCGGACTCCACCGCGCAGGCGGCCCTGTCCATCACCGGCATGCCGGCCACCGTGTTCGTCCGAGCGGACGGCACGGTGGCAGCGGTGCACAACGGCGCACTCGACGAGCCGACCCTCGAGAAGCTCCTCCAGAAGCGTCTCCGGGTCGACCCGCCGAGCGGCGGAGGCTGACTCGCCTCAGGTCTTCTTCGGGAGCACGGTGACGGTGAGGCTGCCGCCCATGCTCATCGCACAGGTCCCCTCCAACACCTCGGGCGAGGAGAAGTGCTGGGAGATCCTCGACTTCGGCTTGAGACGGTACGGCCCGACCTCCTGGACGAACTTGTCGTCGTTGATGATCGTCAACGAGTCGCCGACGTGGACGACGAGGTTCGGCGGGAAGATCTCCGGGGCCCGATTCGTGGCGATCAGACCGGCGGTCCCCTCCGGGATGACGAACTCGTAGTGCCGCGGCGGCGCAGGCGCCGCGCACGCGACCGCCACGCAGGCGAGCGCGGCGAGCGCCGCGACGGCGACCGATCGCAGCAGCGGGATCCGACGCCGACGGATCATGGCGCGTCCTTGACCTCCACCTGCACCTTCTGCGCCCCGGCCGTCGCGAAGGTGACGGTCATCTCGAACGTGTCGCCGACCACCAGTGGCTTCACCAGCTCGAACAGCATGATGTGGAAGCCGCCCGGCTGCAGCTTCACGGTCTTGCCGGCCGGCACCTCGATCGCGTCGACAGGACGCATCTCCATCGCCGGGGCGAGGGTCGTGGTGGCCATGTCGCCGGCAGGCGCGGTCGTCGCTGGAGCCATGGTGGTCGCGGCCGTCGTGTCCATCGGAGCCGTGGTCGTCATGCCGCCAGACTCGACCGTCTCGTGCATCTCCACGTTCCCGGCGATGGACGCGTCGACCGTCACCGACACGATCTTGTCGTCGGTCGAGCCGCCGGTGACCGTGAAGTAGGCGGCGCCGGTGGTCGCTTCCATCGGGGAGGTGCGAGCCCACGCTGCCGTGATCGTCGGGGCGGTCGCCGCCGTGGTCGTCGTGACGGCCGCCTTCGAGGACGTCGTGTCGTCACCACAGGCCGGCAGGCTCACGGCCGCCGCGGCGAGGGTGAGGACGAGTGCGAGTGACCTTGCTTTCATGGGGGTTCTCCTTGTCAGGCGAGCAGACGCTCGAGATCGAGGGCGATGTCCTTGGAGGTGGACCCGAAGGGCCACTCCAGGACGACGTGGCCGTTCTCGTCGACCACGTAGAGGTACGCGCTGTGCGAGACGCGGGGCTCGGAGTTGTTCGGGTACTGCGCCTCGTAGGAGGCGCCGAACGCGTCGGTCACCGAGCGGAGCGCTGCGTCGTCCTCGGTGCGCAGTGCCGTCGCCGTCGGGAAGAACCCGTGCAGGTAGCCCGAGATCACGTCGACGGTGTCACGCCTCGGATCGATCGTCGCCATCGCGAGGGAGACCTTCTTCGACAACGGCGATCCGAGCTTCTTGAACGCGGCCTTGAGGTCGGCGAGCGTCGTCGGGCAGATGTCGGGACAGGCGGTGTAGCCGAAGTACACGAGCAGCAGCTGACCCGGCTTCGCGACGAACGGGAACGGTGTCGCATCGGCGCTCGCCTCGGGGAGGCTCAGCGCGGAGACGTCGGGCACCGGCTCGGGCACGACACCGCTGAGCTGGTGGGTGCCGGTCTCCGCGGTCGTGTCAGCGGAGCTCGACGAGCCGTCGTTGGCGCACGCCACCGGGAACACCAGGGCGACGAGGAGGGCGAGGGCGAGCGGCGCACGGCGCGCCCGGGCACCGATGACGCGTCGCAGGGGATCGTGCGATGTCACGTCCGGATCGTAGGAAGCGGCTCTTCCCTCCCCTAGAGGCGAAGGTCACTCCGAACCCGGTTTTTGGGGTTCGTTGTGCGCGGGGGGGGCGCCAACGAACCCCAAAACCCCGAAGGGCGCGGGAGGGCGGGAGGGCGGGAGGGCGGGAGCGGGTGACCACGTCACGGATCAGGTCGAGGCGATGAAGGCGTCGATGATGTCGACGAGCTCGTCGGGCGCATCCTCCTGGATGAAGTGGTTGGCGCCCTCGATCACCCGGTGGGGCTGGCCGGCGGCGCCCGGCACCACCCGCTGGAACTTCCCGTGGGCGCCGGCCTTGTACGCCACGGCATCCTCCGAACCGAACACCGTGAGGAACGGCTTGGTCCACGTCTCGAGCATCGCCCACGTCTCGCGGCACATCGGCACGCCGGGGTTGTCGGGCTGGATCGGGATGAGGAGCGGAAACTGCAGCGCTCCCATCTGGTAGCTGCCGTCGGGGAAGGGCGCGTCGTACGCCGCCTTCTCGTCGTCGTCGAGCGCCCGAGTGACGCCGCTGTCGACGAGGCCAGCGATGGGCAGCTCATCCACGCTCTGGCTGTACGCGAGCCACTGCTCCATGAACTTGTTGACGCCCTCGCCGGCCGGGAGACCGGTATTCGACGCCACGATCCGCGTGAAGCGATCCGGATGCCGGCGCACGAGGTTGAGCCCGGTGATGCCACCCCAGTCCTGGCAGTAGAGCGTGATGTCGGTGAGGTCCTCACCCTCGAGCCACTGGCTCATCCAGTCGACGTGGGCCGCGAGGGTGTAGTCGCTGCGGGCCGCCGGCTTGTCGGAGCGCCCGAACCCGATGAGATCGAGTGCCACGGCACGGTGACCGCGCTCGACGAGCCCGCGGATCATGGCGCGGTGCAGGTACGACCACGACGGGTTGCCGTGCAGGAGGAGCACCGGCGCCGCGTCACGCGGACCCTCGTCGACGAAGTGGAAGCGGAGCGCGGTGCCGTCGGCGGCCACGACTTCCCGGTAGTGGGGAGTGAACCCGTAGTCGGCGAGGTGGTCGAACCGCTCGTCGGGGGTGCGCAGCACGTCCATCGGGTGAGTTCCTCCTCGAAGCTGACAACTGCCACGGGAATCTATACAGTCTGTGCATATTCGTCAACGGAGACCTATGACCGTCGAGACACGTCCCTACCTGCGCTCGGATCAGCGCCGTCGACAGCTGCTCGACGCGGCGGCGCGGCTCTTCGTCCGCGAGGGGCTCACCGGGATGACGATGGCCGCCCTCGCGCGGGAGGCCGACGCCAGCCGCCGTCTCGTGTACGACCACTTCGCCGACCTGAGCGCGCTCTACGACGCGTTCTTCGACGATCGCTGCGGTCGCTACCTCGAGCAGCTCGACCGTGCGATCGACGGCGTCGGCGACGGCGACCCGGTGGTCGCCGCGTTCACCGCGCTGCTCGCGGTGCCCACGGAGGACCAGCGCGCCATCCGCCTGCTGGTGGCAGACACCTCCACTCCCGAGCTCGATCAGGTTCGCACCCGCCTGCGCCGGCGACTCGAACGCCGATGGCGCGGCAGGCTCGACCGGCTCGGCGTGGACGAAGGCCTCACCCGCGCTGTGCTCTGGACCTCGATCGGCACGGTCCTGGCGCTCGCCGACCTGGTGGGCCGCGACGAGCTCACGGTCGATCAGGCGGTCGAGCTCGTCACCGCGTCGGTGCGCGCCATGGTCGGCGCCGCGGCGTCGGCGCCCACGGCGGCGACCACAGCGACCACCTCGACCCCCACCACCCGCCACCGGAGGAACCCTCGATGACCACACGATCCGCCCGGCGCACACTCCGCATCGCCGCCGCCGCATCGCTCACCGTCGCGCTCGCCGGCTGCGGCTCCACCGAGCGATCCGCGTCAGCCGCGACGACCGCGCCGACGACCACCGCCTCGCCGACGACCACCGTCTCGCCCACCACCTCCGCCGCAACCGCGACGAAGTCCTCGATGCGGGGCCAGCGGTACTGCGAGGTGCTCGTCGTGAAGCCGGTGGACGGCCGGATCACCGCCGACGTCTACAACACCTGGCCGCTCAACGACTGCCCCGCCGACCAGTGGGCCACACTCGACGCCACCGCGATCGCCAGGGCTCACGGCGCACCGGCGGCGCTGCTCAACGGCCCGCGCTACTGGCTGATGGACTCGATCACGAAGACCGACCCGACGTCGCTGCCGAAGGAGTCGTTCGGCGGCCTCGAGATGTACCTCCAGGCGTCGGTCGACGTCGGCCCGCTCGCCGAAGCCACGACCCCGTACCGTCCTCACGCGGTCGACCGGAAGACGGTCTTCACGTTCGATGCCGGTCGCACGGTGCACGAGCTCCACACCGCCGACGGCTCGACCTTCGTCATGCAGACGTGGAGCCAGATGGTGGACACGCACCTGTCCGAGGCGGATCTCGACGGGCTCGCGACTCGCCTGCACCTCCCCGAGGGTTGGACCTACACCTCGCGAACGCTCACCCAGCCGCTCCGCATCGTCACGACCAGCACCGCAGCGCAGGTGCTGCAGGACGAGCTCCGCAACAGCTACTCGCTCGAGACCACCGGCTGACGACGGCGGGGCCGCCGCCGCTCCGGCGCGCTCACTCGGGACGGATCGGGATCAGCTCGTCGAGCCCGGTCATCTCCAGGAGGCGAACCATGGCCGGCGACGGTCGAGCGACCGCGAAGCCGTGGTGGTGGTCGACGGCCATCATCTGCGCCTGGATGATGAGCCGGAGGCCCGCCGAGTCGACGAACGACACGTCGCCGCAGTCGAGCAGCACGTCGCTCGTCGCTCCCGAGACGGCCCATCGGACGTCGTTCTCCACCTCGACCACGCCCTCGTGATCGAGGTCGCCCGTCAGGTGGAGCACGACGGCGCCACTCCGGTTCGTCGACACGTCCACCGATGCGCCGCGTTCCCGGCTCCTGGAGCGAACGAAATGCACGTGAACCACCTTCGATCCGAGTGTTCCGGACCGGCGCTCCGACGCCGACCGCTCGCAGGCGTGTACCCCGTCGAAACCCTTCCCAAACCACGCGAGTTCTCCGGGGTGGGACATACGATCGCCTCGTGGACCCCACGCCCTGGCCGCCGTCGGTGTGCTTCGTGTCGGCGCACCTCGACGACGCGGTGTTGTCGTGCGGTCATGCCATCGCAGCGCACCCCTCGCCCGACGTGCTGACCGTCTTCACCGACGCGCCGCCGGTTGAACGAACCGACGGGTGGAACCACGCGACCACCGGCCAGTCGTTCGCTCCCGCAGCGCAGGGCGTGCGGCGCGTCGAGGACCTCGCAGCGCTGACGGCACTGGGCGCGACGGCGCACTGGCTCGGACTGTTCGAGGCGGAGTACCGCCACGACGCCGACGACGACCCGGACCGACTGCGATCGTCGATCCGCGACGCCCTCCGCACGGCCATCGACGCTCACGGCTTCACGGCGCTGGTCGCTCCCGTCGGCCTTCGCCACGTCGACCACGTGGCGACCAGCGACGCCTGCCTGTCGCTCGCGGCGGAGGGCGCACAACGCTGGTGGCTGGCACTCGACCAGCCGTACGCGGCGACGAGTCCCGAGCTCGTCGACGAACGCCTGGCAGCCATCCGCGATTGCGGGTTCGAGCTGGAGGAGGCCGACATGGCCGCGCCCATGGTCGACGACAAGGTCTCGATGTTCCGTCGCTACGCGTCGCAGTTCGAGGCCGTGCGGGAGGACCACTCGGGATTCGACGAGGCGATGAGCGCGAGTGAGCGCTATTGGGTCGTGCGCCCGGCATACTGAGCGGATGGGACGCTTCCAACGCTCGATCAGTCTGTTCAAGTCATCGTGGGCCGTGGTGCGAACCGACCGCGAGCTGCTGCTCCTCCCGGTCGTGTCGGCGCTCGTCAGCCTCGTGGTCATGGCGTCGTTCGCCGTGCCGGCGTGGCTGTCGCTGAAGGACACGACGACGATCGATGCCTACGGCAACACCACGAGCTCGATGGCGCCGACCGCCCTCACGTACGTGCTCGGAGCGCTCTTCTACTTCTGCAGCGCCTTCGTGGTGATCTTCTTCAACGCCGCGCTCATCTCGGGCGCCAACGAGCGCTTCGAGGGCGGCGACCCCACCATCGGCTCGGCGCTCGCCGGCGCCTGGAGCCGCGTCGGCCTCATCCTCCAGTGGTCCGCCGTCTCGGCGACCGTGTCGCTGATCATCCGCCAGATCCAGGAGCGCGGCGGGCTGCTCGGCAAGATCGTCGGCGGCCTCATCGGCTTCGCCTGGGCGGTCGTCACCTTCCTCGTGCTCCCCACCCTCGTCATCGAGGGAGTCGGCGTCCGCGAGGCGTTCCGCCGGTCCACCGACTCGATCCGCACCACCTGGGGCGAGAACCTCATCGGCCAGGGCGGGATCGGCCTGCTCGGCCTCGTCGCCGTGCTGCCGTGTCTCTTCGTCGGCGCCATCGGCGTGGTCCTCATGGGCACCTCGGTGGTGCTCGGCCTCGCGCTCATCGCCATCGCGGTGATCGGCATCCTCGCGGCGTCGGTCCTGCTGAGCGCCACGGGCGTCGTCTACCAGACGGCCCTGTACCGCTACGCGACGCACCGCCCGATCAGCGGCTTCGAGCAGGAGGCCCTGGCCGGAGCGTTCCGCCAGAAGCCCGCCTCGCGCTGGGGCCGCTGACCGGTCCGCCCGATCGATTGCCGCCCGCTCGCCGTCAGGCGTGTGCGGTGATCCAGGACACGATCGTGGACAGCACCTCGAGCCGCTCCGGTTCGTGGTGCAGCTCGTGGTACGCGCCGGGCCAGGTGCGGTAGGTCACGTCGGACGAACTGACGGCGGCCACCAGCCGCTCCGAACCGACGGGCGCCGTCAGCGCGTCGGCTTCGCCGTGCAGCACGAGCACCGGGCACGTGATACGGCCCGCTGCCGCCATCGCCTCGCCCATCGCGACGTTCATCTCGCGGCCGGTGCCGGCGGTGAGCTTGCCGCGGAAGTTGAGCGGGTCGGCGTCGTAGTCGGCGCGAACCGCGGCGTCCCGTGAGATCGCGTTGCCGTCGAGCTTGATCGTGCGCAGGCCCGGCGTGAGCTTGCCGAGCACGTTGGCGACGGCGACCAGCGGCGCGGGGATGCTCTCGGCTGCGGCCAGTGCCGGGCTCGTGATGACGAGGCCGGCGAGCCCCGCGTCGCCGCGCTCGGCGTACCGGGTGACGGCGAGGCCGCCCATCGAATGGCCGTAGAGGAACAACGGCCGATCGGTGCGAACGGAGTCGACGAACGCCGCGACGTCGTCGACGATGCGATCGAACGAGTCGATGTCGCCGCGACGGAGTCCTGACGACCGACCGTGACCCCGGAGGTCGAGCGCCGCCACGCGGAGGTGGGCGTCGGTGAGGGTCTCGGCCACCGGCGCGTACCGACCGGAGTGCTCGCCGTAGCCGTGGACGAGTACGACGTCGGCGACGATCTCGCCGTCGTCGGGCGTCCACTCGACGGTGTGGAGCGTGACGCCGGCCGCCCCGGCGAGCGTGGATTCGGAGGTCTTCATCCGGCGGACCCTACCGCCTCGACGCAGGCGGACCGAGCCCGAGGTTTCGGGGTTCGTTGTGCGCGAGGGGTGCGCACAACGAACCCCGAAAGCCGGGTGTCAGTCGGCGATGACGTGGGAGTACTCGTGCACCACGAGGAGGCAGCGGTCGACGACGAGCACTCGCACGACCGTGCCGACTCCGGCGACGTGCTGCGCGTCGATGCCCTCGACCTCGCCCGAATCACCACAGAACGACACGCCGTCGCCGAGGAGCGGCGCCGCCTGCGGGATCGGCCCCTCGTAGGTGAGGTGGGCGTGGTTGCCGGCCTGACCGACGGGGCCGTCGAGATCGAGGAGGAACAGCTGCTTGCCCGTGGCCTCGTCGTTCGAGGCGCACGCCAGTCGCGTCGCCGTCACGAAGTCGCAGCCCTGCACCTCGTAGCCCGGTTGGTCGAGCGGGATCGTGTCGACGAGCGGGAGGTCGGCGTACGGCGGCGCCGGAACCGGGTAGACCTCGAGGTGCCCGAGCGGGCTGTACGTACCGGTGACCATGAGCGAGCCACCCGGCGCGATCGCCACCCACGGGTTGTCGTTCGTCTCGCCGGCACCCAGCACGTGCTTCGACCATCCGAGCAGCTGCAGCGAGGTGGGCTCGTAGACGCCGAACGACTTCGTCGGCGGATCCGAGGGGCCGAGCTGCTTGTTCTCCCAGGGCACGACCACGCGGCCGCCGTCGGCGTCGGGATCACCGGTGTGCGAGTTCTTCCAGATCGCGAGCACGTCGAGCGGCAGCGAGCCGGTGATGCCGAGGCTGCCGCCGTCGGGGCCGGCGTGCTCGAGCGTGAACTGCGAGGTGTACCAGCTGTCACCCGACTGCCCCGGGAGCGGCGTCGCATCGGTGGCCAGGCCCTGACTCCGCACGAACGCGTTCACCCGCACCTCGGTCCACTGCCACGGGCCGCTGCCCAGCGTTCCCGTGCCAGGCGTGCAGGCCGCCGCGACCACTGCCAGCACGACGGCCATGACCGTCGCCCACCCCGCCCGTCGCGTCTCCCGCCGCCGTGCCCCCATGCACCGAACGGTACCGGTCGGATCAGGCGGGCGCCCACCGGATCGTCATCGAACCGACGAGCGGATCGCCGGGGCGCACCACGTGCGGCGCGCGGTTGACGTCGTTCGGGGCGCCGCTCTCCGGCTCCACGCACAACGCATGCTCCGGCTCCGTGAAGATCACCCAGTGGTCGAAGGTCGACGACAGCGTCACGGCAAGGGCCCCCGGCCAGCGGATCACCGGGTCGGCGTCGAGGCCGACGAAGCAGAGGTCCCACGGCGGCGCCGGCACCGGCTCCAACTCGCCGGTCG
Organism: Acidimicrobiales bacterium; assembly: GCA_046331245.1. Taxonomy (GTDB): domain Bacteria; phylum Actinomycetota; class Acidimicrobiia; order Acidimicrobiales; family Microtrichaceae; genus SSF14. The sequence continues at coordinate 512,050 of JAXLRH010000002.1, forward strand.
GGATGCCCGAGTCGTCGGTGGCGTACACCTCGCCACCGAGGACTTCGAGCTCGGCCGGTGCGCCGACGCCCAGGTCGCGCCGGAACCACGGGTGCCAGCCCGCCATCGCCGGCATCGGCTGGTCGGCGGCATGCACCTCGACGGTCACCGTGATGCGATCGGCGCCGAGCTCGAACCGCTGCACCACGTGGCCCCCGAACGGCCAGGGTTCGCCGAGCTCGGTGCGGATGGCGACCGAGTCGGGTCCCTCGTCGATCGTGGTCCACGGCTGGGTATGACCGAACCCGTGGTTGGCGTGCGGCGGGCTCGTGAGCGGGAAGTGGTGCTCCGCTCCCTCGAAAGTGAGCAGGCCGTCGCGGAGGCGCCCGCACCACGGCACCATCGGGAACGAGCCCCACCGGGTCGGCCGCTCCCCTTCTGTCACGAGGAGCTCGACGCCGTCGACGGCGAGCGAGGCCAGGCGGCCCCCCTCCGGTTCGACGATCGCAGTGTTCGTACCGTGGGTGAGGCGCATCACCCCAACGATACGGCGACCCCGGCGAGCATCTCGTCGATGGCCGCGGCGGTCACGGCCTTCGAGTACAGCCAGCCCTGACCCCGGTCGCACCCGAGGGCGGTCAGCGCCACGGCCTGGTCGGACGACTCGATGCCCTCGGCCGTCACGGTCATGCCCAGCGACTCGGCGAGATGCACGATCGTCGCGACGATCGCCATGTCCTCCGGGTCGGTCGGCAGGCCGTCGACGAACGACCGGTCGATCTTCAGGATGTCCACGGGGAACCGCTTCAGGTAGCTCAGCGACGAGTAGCCGGTTCCGAAGTCGTCGATGGCGAGGTCGACGCCGAGTGCGTCCAAACGGTGCAGCAGCCCGAGCGCGGCCTCGGCGTTGCCCATGAGCGCGGTCTCGGTGATCTCCAGGCACAGCCGCTCGGCGGGGAGCCCGTGCCGGGCGAGCGTCGCTCGGACCTCTTCCACCAGGTTCGGGTCCTCGAGCTGCCGCGGCGACAGGTTCACGCGGATCACGAAGTCCTCACGGCCGGGCTGCGAACACCAGCGCGCCGCGGCACGGCACGCCTCGTCCAGCACCCAGCGGCCCACCTCGACGATGAGGCCGGTCTCCTCGACCACCTCGATGAAGTCGCACGCCGGCCGGAGCACGCCGTCGGTGCGCCAGCGCAGGAGGGCCTCGGCGCCGAGCATCCGACCGGTCGACAGCTCGACCTCGGGCTGGAAGTGCACCTCGAACTCGCCCTGCGTCTTCGCGGCCCGCAGCTGCTGATCGAGCTGGAGGCGTTCGGCGATGCGACGCTCCAGCTCGACGTCGAACGTGCTCTGTCGCGCGCGCCCCAGCTCCTTGGCGCGGTACATGGCCGCGCCGGCACGCCGGAGCAGCTCGTCGGCGCCCACCGCGTTGCCGGATCCGTCGTCGCTGCCGGCGATGCCGCAGCTCACGGTGAGACGGTGCGAGCGCTCGCCGAACCGGTACGGGGCGGCCGCGAGGCCCTCGCGCAGGCGAGTGGCGGTCTGCGAGACCGTCCAGTCGTCGGGGGCGTCGACCAGCACCACTGCGAACTCGTCGCCGCCGAGCCGGCCCACGACGTCGGCCGGGCGGACGAGCCCGCGCAGCCGGGCGCCGACGAGACGAAGCAGGTCGTCGCCGGCCTGGTTGCCGAGCGAGTCGTTGACCACCTTGAACTGGTCGACGTCGATCACCAGCACGCCGACGATGCCGTTGCCCCGCGCCGCCGAGTCGAGCGCGTTCCGCAGCTTCGACAGGACACCCGCGCGGTTGGGCAGGCCCGTGAGCTCGTCGTGGGTGGAGCGGCGCACCAGCTCGCGCTCGGCGGCATCGCGCCCGAGCAGCTGCGCGAACGTCGAGGCGAACATGCCGAGCAGCGTGAGATCGTCCTCGGTCCAGTCGGCGAGGTGGGTGAGCCAGTCGAAGCCGAGGCCACCCACCGGGCGACCGTCGATGATGATCGGGAGCTCGAGGATCGACTTCAGCCCCGACTCCTCGAAGAACGTCCGATCGAGCTCCCACTCCCCTTCGAGCTTCGACACGTCGGGCACCGCGCTCACCCAGAGGGCGTTGTTGCGGCGGCTCGCCGCCGGAGCCAGGTCCCACGAAACGTTCTCGTACACGCCGAGCTCGGGTTCGATGCCCGGCCGCGCCCATTCGTGGATCATCGTCTCGGTGGAGGCCGCGTGGTCGAACTCCAGCACGTAGCTGCGGTCGGCCCCGAGGAACTCGCCAACCTCCGCCAGCGCCCACTGGATCACGTCGCCGATCGCGGTCGGGACGGCGTGGATGAACCGGTTCTGGATGCGCTCCAGCAGCTTCTCGAGCTCGACCCGTCGGCGGAGCGCGCTCTCGGCGGACGTGCCGGCAGCGGTCGGATGCAGCGAGACGACGTGTCTCGGTCGTTCGTCCACCAGCTCGCAGCGCAGCACGGCCCGGGTGTGGGTGGGACGGCCGCTCACCGTCCGGATCGTGACGCCGAACTCGGTGGTGCCGTCGAGGGCGCTCCGGTCGAGGCGTTCGGTGATCGACGACCCGTCCGCGTCGACGACCAGCGATTCGAAGCGGCGCCCCACCAGCTCTTCCCTGGTGAAGCCGGTCTCGACGAGCACCTGATCGGAGACGAAGAGGCACCGGTGGGAGCCGTCGAGCACGAAGATCGGGTCGAGCGCGCGCCGCACGACGCGTCGCCAGAACCGCGCTGCTTCCGCGTCGTCTCCCGAAACCATTGCCTCATATCGGCAGGTTCGGGGGGTGCCTGAACCTTGCGGAGCAGCACAGCCACCGGCGTTTGGGGGGACCCCGCTCGGGGTAGGTCGACCTCACGAGATCATCGACGGAGGAAATCAGATGGCCACCACGACCAAGAAGAAGCCCACGAACGGCAGCAACGGCGCCAACGGCAGCAGCGGTCGGGCCGGAACGCCCGGCCAGTTCACGATTCCCGGCATGAAGGCGGCCGACGCGTCTGCAGCGGTCACGATCCTGCAGCGCCGGCTGGAGGCGCTCATCGACCTCACGCTCACCCTCAAGCACGTCCACTGGAACGTGGTCGGCAACGGGTTCATCGGCGTGCACGAGATGCTGGATCCGCAGTACGAGGCCGTCGCCCTGATGGTGGACGCGACCGCCGAGCGCATCGCCGCGATGGGTGGTTCGCCCAATGGACTCGCCGGCTCGCTCGTGAAGCATCGCACCTGGGACGACTACGACCTCGATCGGGCCGTCGTGCCCCAGCACCTGCTGGCGCTCGATCGTGCCTATGCCGGCGTGATCAGCAGCCACCGAGAGGCGGTCGAGCGCATGGGCGACCTCGATCCGGTGACGGAGGACATGCTCATCGGCCAGCTCGGCCAGCTCGAGGGGTTCCAGTGGTTCATCCGGGCCCACCTCGAGAACGGCGACGGGACGATGGCCCAGAACGGGCCGGCGCCCGCAGCGCGACGATCGTCGAAGTGACCGACGTCGTCGACGCACCACCGACATCCGAGGACGCCGGCGAGGGCGGGGGCCGTTGGCCCCCGCCCTCGTACTGGGCGCGCACGACGATCGCGATCGGCGCCGTGGTCGTCGGCGCCGTGGTCCTCTACGAGCTCCGCTCGCTCGCCGTGCTCGTCATTCTGGCGCTCATCCTCGCCGTGGGCCTGCAACGACCGATCGACTGGTTGGAGCGCCGTCACGTCTCCCGCGGCGCGGCCCTCGCGATCATCGTCACCACGGTGGTGGTCGTCATCGGCGGCTTCCTCGCCCTCGTCGTGCCGTCGATCCTCCGCCAGACGCTCGACCTCGCGGGTCGGGCGCCCAAGTACCTCGACGACCTCCAGCGCCAGCCGTGGGTGAAGCGGCTCGACAAGTCGTTCGACGTCTCGTCCAAGCTCGAGGACCTCGGGTCGAGCCTCCCCGACCAGGCGCTCACCATCGGCAGCGGCATCCTGAGCGGGCTCGTCGACGGGCTCACGCTGCTGGTGCTCACGCTCTACTTCGCGTCCGATCTCCCGCGCCTGCGCCGTGGTGTGGCCCGCCTGTTGCTCCCCCACCAGCGTGAGCGGTTCGACGTCATCACCGGCAAGGTCGTCGTACGGGTCAGTGGCTACGTCAACGGCAACCTCATCATCAGCGTGATCGCGGGCGTCACGTCGTTCCTCACGCTCCTCGCGTTCGGCGTTCCCTACGCCGCCGCCCTCGCGTTCTGGGTGGCGCTCACCGACTGCATTCCCACCATCGGCGCCTTCATCGGAGCGGCCGCTGCGCTCGCCGTCGCCATCACGGTGAGCCCCACCGCCGTGATCGGGCTGCTCGTGTTCTTCGTCGCCTACCAGGCCATCGAGAACTACGTGATCACCCCACGGGTGATGCGCGGAGCAATCGACATGAGCGTCGGCGCCGTGCTCATCGCCGTGCTTGCCGGCGGCGAGATCCTCGGCGTGGTCGGCGTCCTCATCGCGCTCCCCATCGCCGCGGCGGCTCGCACCGTGCTCGACGAGCTCTACCTCGACGAGCGCAAGGAGTCCGTGCAGCGGGTCGAACGCCGGCTGCGTCGCCGTCGACAGCGGCTCGGCGCCCGCCACCGTCTGACACTCGACGAGCAGGGGTAGTCAGCCCGCATGAGGAACACATGGAAGGGCATGGTGCTCGGCACCGTCACCGGCGCCGGCATCGGACTCGTTCTCGACGCCATCGAAGGGCTCGGCCGTCGCGGCGGCGAGCTGTCGCACCAGGCCGCCGAGTCGGTGTCCGCAACGGCGAAGGACGTGTCCGCGACCGCGAAGGACATGTCGGCAACGGCCAAGGACGTCGCGCGGGACGTGGCGAAGGACGTCGGCGAGACCGTCAAGGAGGCCGCCGCCTCCGTCAAGGACGCCGTGGGCTGACTCGGGCCCCGACGGCTCAGTCGGAGTCCGGCTGACCGTCGCCGTCGATCGGGCCGCCGTCGCGCGGACCGGCGGCCGATTGCAACGAGCGCAGGGCCTCGCGCAGGAGTCGCGAGACGTGCACCTGGCTGGCGCCGACGATCTCGGCGATCTCCGACTGGCTCAGGTCCTCGAAGAACCGCAGCCACACGATCTTGCGCTGGCGCTCCGGAAGGGTGAGCAGCAGCTGCTCGAGGAGCACCCGCTCCTCGTTCGCGAGCCCGCCCTCGACGCCGAGCTGGGACACCGCGGCGGCATGGGAGCCCTCCGGCGTGTCGGTGGACGCCGAACGGTACGCCGCGCCGGCGTCGAGCGCGTCGATCACATCCTCAGGCGTGCAGTTGAGCTCCTCGGCCAGCTCGTCGGCGGTGGGAGCACGACCGAGCGTCGTGCGGAGCCGCTCCATCGTCGCCGGCATGCGCACGTGCAGATCCTTCGCGCGCCGCGGCACGTGCACCGCCCACGTCGCGTCGCGGAAGTGCCGGCGGAGCTCACCCGTGATCGTGGGGACGGCGAAGCCGGCGAACGGGATGCCCTTCTCCGGGTCGAACCGCTCGACCGCCTTCACGAGGCCGAGCATGGCCACCTGCACCAGGTCGTCCAGCGGCTCACCCCTCGAGGCGAAGCGCCGCGCGCACGCCTGCGCGATCGACTGGTGCTCCACGACGAGCACGTCGCGCTCGCGTCGATCGCCGCTCGCCCGCCACGCGCGGAAGCGCGCGACGACGTCGGGTGCGTCCCCGGAATCCCGATAGGAGTCGGTCACGAAGACTCTTCGTCGACGGCCCAGTCCTGCGCGCCGCGCTCCAGCCACGCCGATGCCACACCGGCGTCGGTGGAGAAGCCGTGGCCGTCGGCGACCACCGAGAGGATCTGGTCGCTGAGCAGGAATCGGTCGTCGTCGGTCGTCACGGCGCCGAGCGGCGTCGAACCCTCGATGCGGATCGTGCCGCTCTCGGTGACGGTCAGCTGCAGGCCGAGGTCGGAGCCGTCGCCGCGCTCGATGAGCGTGGCGGTGAGCTCGTTCACCGCGATCCGCAGGTCCTCGATAGCTTCGACATCGAAGCCCGCGAGCGACGCCAGGCCTCCCATTGCGAGGCGGACGGGGCGGACCAGCCGAGGGTCCGGCGCAATGGTGATGGCGATGGTCATGGGGCCGTTGGCGCCTGACGACTGTTCGGTCACATGTTCTCCCTGGAAGCCGGTGCGGGGGACATCAGGGTGAGATCTCGCCCTCGCCCTTGACGTTCGCACCGATGTCGATCATTTCCTCATAGTGTTCCCCGACGCTGTCGGGGACGCCATCGGCAAGTTCCTCGGCCCGACGTTCCTCGTCGGGGGTGGGCTGCCGATCAGCGGTGTGTGAGGCCTCGGCATCGTGCGCCGCGACCTCGCCGTTCTCGGTGGTGGATCGGGTGTCGTCGCTCATCATTCCTCCGTCGCTCCGGATCGTTCCGGTTGGGGACGGGGCAGTCGTACCCCGTGCGCTCACGGGCCAGACACCCGCGACGGGGGAGGCGACGATCAGGACGACTGGAACACCCCGTCGAGGCCGGTCACCTGGAGCAGACGCTCGACCGCCGGGCTCCGGCCGGCGAGCGAGAACGCCACACCCTTCTCCTCGGCGCGCTGCCGCGCCGTGACGAGCGCGCGGAGACCGGACGAGTCGATGAAGCTGACCCCGCTGAGGTCGAGCGTCACGGCCGAGCCGCCCTCGATCGCGGCGATCAGCTCCGCCTCGATCTGCGGCGCCGTAGCGACGTCGATCTCACCGGTCGCCTGCACGGTGATCGAGCCCATCTCCTCGACGGTTTCGACGGAGAAGGACGGGGACTCATCGCTGGACATACGGTGAGCGTACTCCTGCGCGACGGCCCGCGACGTGCGTACCCCTCGTTCGGGGGAGCGCCGCGACACCGGTGCTCACCACTGGGACGACACGTCGACGTCGTCGACCTCGAACCACACCACCTTGCCGTTCGGCGTCGTCTCGACGCCCCACCACCGGCTCAACCGGTCGACGATCGCGAGCCCGCGCCCGGTGGGCTCGTCGTCCCGCGGGTTGCGGAGCACCGGCCGCCCGGCCGCGTGATCGGTGACGGCGACGCGCAGACCGGCCGGCAACGCCTCCACCTCGACCACGCCGCCGGAGCCACCGTGCTCGACCGCGTTCGTGACGATCTCGCTCACCAGGAGCTCGGCGAGCGAACCGACGTCACCGAGGCCCCAGCCCCGCGCCGAGGCGCGGACGAAGTCGCGCATCGCCGCCGGCGCGTGGATCGAATCGTCGAACTCGCATCGCGCCGACCGCTCGGTACGCCGGTCCCACGTGGAGGCGACCTCGGTGAGCTCGCGATGCGGCGGTTCCTCCACGGACCGACGGTACCCCGACACGGCCTGCGCCAGACGTGCACCGATGTCACACGCCGATCGGTCGCCGGAGCGGTTGACGGGCCGCCGCAACGGGTACGTCAGGCGCACCCCCAACCGAAAGGACACCCCATGACTTCCAGCACGTTCGACGATGCCAAGGGCAAGGTCAAGGAAGCGGCCGGCACCGTGACCGGCGACAAGAAGCTCGAGAACGAGGGCAAGGCCGACCAGGTCGGCGCGTCCGTGAAGGAGTTCGGCGAGAAGGTCCAGGAGAAGGTCGAAGCCGCTGTCGACGCGGTGAAGGACAAGCTCGATCACAAGTAGCACGTGAGCGCTCCGCCCGAGGCCACGACGCGCCGCGTTGCGGTGAAGCAGAATGAGACCGATCCCATGGCTCCCTCCCCTGCTTCCCGCGACGCGGCGGCGCCGCGTGATGCCGCCCACACCGTCCTCCTCATCGAGGACGACGATGCCGACACGCTGCTGTTCCGTGACGGCGTCGGGGAGATCGATCCCGATCTCTCGATCCGCACGGCCGCGTCGCTCGAGGAGGCCGACTCGTACCTGCGCGAGCCGCTCGACTGCATCGTGTTGGACCTCGGGCTCCCAGGCACCATCGACCTCGATGCCCTCATGCACTTGCGTCGTCGCACACCCGACGTCGCCATCGTGGTGCTCACCGGGTGGGGTGACGAGCGCATCGGCACCGCCGCGGTCGCGACCGGCGCGCAGGACTACCTGATCAAGGGCGAGGCGACGCCCCCGACGATCGCCCGCTCGATCCGCTTCGCGATCGAGCGCAAGCGCAACGAACGCTCGACTGCGATGCTCCTTCGCTCCGAGTTGAAGAACGCGGAACGCGAGCGCCTCGAACGAGCGCTCCTCGCCACCCCGTCCTTCCGGCGCGACGACTTCTCGTGGGTCACCCGGTACTCGGCGGCGCGCACCGGCGTCGTGAGCGGCGACTTCCTCGACGGCGTCGAGCTCCCCGACGGCACGATCCGCGCCGTCATCGGCGACGTGGCCGGACACGGCCCCGACGAGGCGGCGTTGGGCGTGTCGCTCCGCGCCGCGTGGCGCGCGCTCGTGCTCTCCAGCGTGCCGTCCGCCGCCGTCCTCTCGAGCCTCGAGGACCTGCTCGTCACCGAACGCTCGACGCGGGACGCGTACGCGACGGTGTGCGACATCCTCATCACCCCGAACCTCCGCACCGTCGAGGTGCGCAGCGCGGGCCACCCACCTCCGATCCTGGCCTCGGCGGGTCCGCTCGTCGACGCGAACCTCCGTTCGCCGCTCGGCATGAAGTTCGGCGATCGCACCTGGGCGGGCACCACGTTCGACCTGCCCGAGCGATGGTCGCTGGCCCTCTACACCGACGGGCTGTTCGAGATCCGCTCCGACGGCGGCGGCATCCTCTCGGTCGACGACGTGCCCGGTGCCGTCGACCACTCGACCCGTGACGGCGTCATCGACCCCGACGCGCTGCTGGGGTGGTTCGAGTCGCGCAGCAACGACGGATGGCGCGACGACGTGGCGCTGGCCATCATCTCGTCGCGCGCCTGGGATTCTCCGTGAGCCTCCTGCGCTCCCGACGGTCGTTGGGCACGCTCGCGAACGGCACCCTCGCCCTCGGGCTCCTGGCCGTGGCCCTCGGCACCGCCGTCATCTGGATCAGCTTCGCCAACCTGCTCGACGCACGTGAGCGTCTCTTCGACCGCCTCGAGCCGGCGCTGGTGCAGACCGAGAAGCTGCGCACGGCGCTCGTCGACCAGGAGACCGGAATCCGCGGGTTCGCGCAGGGCGCCGACCTCCGGTTCCTGGTGCCGTACCAGACCGGTCAGGCCGACGAGACACGGCTCACCCGGAACCTCCGACGGCTCCTCGCCGACGCACCCGAGGCGCACACCGCGCTGGACGCGGTGACGCGGCAGGCGGCGACCTGGCGTCGCGAGGTGGCCGAGCCGATCGTGAGCGCGCCCACGACCGGTCCACCGTCGTCGGCCGATCCGGTGGTGCTCCGGGCGAAGCTGGCGTTCGACGAGGTGCGCGCCCGGGTGGACGCGCTCGAACGCGTCGTGCGGAGCGTCCGCCGCGACTCCCGCCATGCGCTCGACACGACGACGACGACGCTCGGTGTGGCCATCGGCGTGGCGATCGCCGCGATCAGCGGCGCCGCGTTCGCCGGGACCTGGCTGCTTCGCCGCCGGGTGATCGCCCCCATCGAGCGGCTCGTCGAGCAGACCGATGCCGTCGATCAGGGCCGCTTCGACACGGTGATCGACACGACTGGCCCGGACGAGATCGAGCGGCTCGCCACCCGCGTGAACGACATGCGCGAGCGCATCGTCGCGGAGCTGGCCGTCACCGAGGCGGCGAAGGTCGAGCTCGATCGACGCAGCCAGAGCCTCGAGCGGTCGAACCGCGACCTGGAGCAGTTCGCGTACGTCGCGTCGCACGATCTCCAGGAGCCGCTCCGCAAGGTGGCCTCGTTCTGCCAGCTCCTCGAGCAGCGCTACGGCGACGAGCTCGACGACAAGGGCCGCCTCTACATCTCGTACGCCGCCGACGGCGCCAAGCGCATGCAGGCGCTCATCAGCGACCTGCTCGACTTCTCACGGGTCGGGCGATCGACGGCAGGGTTCGTCCCGTGCGATCTCGGGCAGGTCGTCGCCGAGGTGGTCGACGGCTACTCCGGCCCGATCGAGGCGACCGGCGCCACGGTGATCGCCGGCGACCTGCCGACGGTGGCCGGCGACCGGTCGCTGCTCACCGCGCTGTTCGGCAACCTCGTGGCGAACGCGCTGAAGTACCGGTCGCCCGACGTCGCTCCGGTCGTGCGCATCGCGGCCGAGCAGCGCGGCGACATGTGGGAGTTCTCGGTCACCGACAACGGCATCGGGATCGAGGAGAACTTCCGAGAGCGGGTCTTCGTCATCTTCCAACGCCTCCACGGCCGCGACGCGTACGAGGGCACCGGCATCGGCCTCGCGCTGTGCAAGAAGATCGTCGAGTTCCACGGCGGCGAGATCTGGGTGGACGAAGGCCCCCCTGATGGGGGAACTGTCGTGCGCTGGACCCTTCCCGCCTCGGCCACGAACGCACCTCAGGGGTACGATCCCCACGAAGGCGCCACCGTGGCGCCGCCCGCCGAGTCGGCGGCATCGTGAGGACGCCCACCATGACGAACCTCGGCCCCATCGACGCCGCGGTCGAGCCGATCCGCCTCCTGCTCGTCGAGGACGACCCCGGCGACGTGCTCATCACCCGCGAGGCGCTCGAGCAGAGCAAGCTGCTGCACCACCTCGACGTCGTGGCCAACGGTGAGGAGGCCATCGCCTTCCTGCGTCGCACAGGCGCGTACACCGACGCCGTCGAGCCGCACCTCGTGCTCCTCGATCTCAACCTCCCGCGGATGGGCGGGGAGGAGGTGCTCGCCGAGGTCAAGGCCGACCCGTCGCTGAGCCACATCCCGGTCATCGTGCTCACCACCTCCGACGCCGAGGCGGACGTGCTGCACACCTACCAGCTGCACGCCAACGCGTTCATCACCAAGCCCGTCGACTTCGAGCGCTTCCACGACGTGGTGCGCCGAATCGACGACTTCTTCCTCACGGTGGTGCGGCTGCCGAACCGCGCCGGCCGCTGACGGCCCGGTCGCCCGGAATGTCGGTGGCGGGTGGCCCGAGGTGGTCCACCAGCCCCGTCACCTCGAGCAGCCGCTTCACCGAATCGGAGACGCGCGCGAGCACCAGTGAGCCGCCGGCGGACGACGCCTCGTTCGCCGCCCGCACGAGTGCGCGGAGGCCCGAGGAGTCCATGAAGTCGACGCCGCTGAGGTTCACGACCACCGAGCACCGCTCCTTCGTCACCAGGGGCTCGAGCACCTCGGCCAACTCGCCGGCGGTGCGGACGTCCAGCTCGCCGGCGACCGTCACGCGCCACGAGCTCCGGTCGATCCGCTCCACGGCGGCGCTGAGGCTTCCGTCGGCGTCCTGCGTCATGGAGGTTTCGGCGTCTTCGGGCATCGGCACGCTCCTTCTCCACCACTCGTCGACACGAGCGGGGGGCCGCCCCCAGCGGGCGGCCCCCTGTCCGGCTACCCCGCCGCGTCCGATTCCAGACACGAACGATCCCCCGAAGGAGTGCACATGAGCATCGAGGACACGCGCACCGAGCACGACAGCCTTGGTGAGGTGCAGGTTCCGGCCGCCGCTCTGTGGGCCGCGCAGACCCAGCGGGCCCTCGACAACTTCGACATCGGCGGCACGCCGTTCCCGCTCGAGGTCGTCCACCAGATCGCCAACGTGAAGGTGGCGGCGGCGCGGGTGAACGGCGCCCACACCGGCGTGCCCGCCGTCGACGAGCCGACCGCCGCCGCCATCGCCGAGGCGGCGGCCGCCGTGGCGAGCGGAGCCCACGACGACGCGTTCCCCCTCGACGTGCTCCAGACCGGGAGCGGCACGTCGTCCAACATGAACGTCAACGAGGTCGTCGCCCACCTCGCCGCCGAGGCGCTCGGGCACCCGGTGCACCCGAACGACCAGGTCAACGCGTCGCAGTCGTCGAACGACGTGGTGCCGACGGCGATCCGCCTGGCGACGGCGGTGGCGCTCGACGAGGTCGAGGCCTCCCTGCACCACCTTGCCGGTGAGCTCCGTGCGAAGGGCCAGGAGTTCGCCGACGTCGTGAAGATGGGCCGAACCCACCTGATGGACGCCGCTCCCGTCCTGCTCGGCTGGGAGTTCGACGGTTGGGCTGCCGTGATGGACAACGCCGCCCGCATCGCGGCCGATGCCCGACCGGCGCTGCTGAATGTCCCGCTCGGCGGCACCGCGGTGGGCAACGGGGTGAACGTGCCCGAGGGATGGGTCGCCGACGTGCTCACCGAGCTGTCGGACGTGACCGGCATGAGCCTCGGCGGGACGGATCACGCGTTCGTGTCGCAGGCCGGCCACGAGGACCTCGTTGTCGCGTCGGGCGCGCTGCGCGCGACGGCGACGGGGCTGGTGAAGGTGGCGAACGACCTCCGCCTGCTGGCGTCGGGCCCGTTCGGCGGCATCGGCGAGATCGTGCTGCCCACGTTGCAGCCCGGCAGCTCGATCATGCCGGGGAAGGTCAACCCGGTCATCTGCGAGGCGGTCGTGCAGGCCGGCTACCGCGTGATCGGCAACGATGCCGCCGTCGCCCTGGGCGCGGCCGCAGGAACGCTCGAGCTCAACACGACCATGCCGCTGTTGGCCTGGTGCCTGCTGGAGTCGGCCGGCCTCGTGTCGCGGTCGGCGGCCTCGCTGGCCGACCGCTGCGTGCGAGGCATCGTCGCCGACGTTGCTCGCTCCGCCCAGCTCGCCGGTCGGTCGCCCGCGCTGGTGACCGGCCTGGTTCCGTTGATCGGGTACGAGACCGCCGCCAAGGCCGCCAAGCTGATGATGAACAAGGGCCTCGGCGTGGTGGAGGCGCTGGCCGCGATCGGCGTGACCGAGGCGACCGTGCCCGGCCTCGCCGCCGCTGTCGACCCCGCGAACCTGGCTCGCGGCAACGGGTAGCTTGGTCGCCTGATGAGCGACACACTCGACCTCCGTGAACGCCGCGAGCTCTGCGACCTCATGCTCGAGGTGGGCCCCGACGCTCCGACGCTGTGCGGCGAGTGGACGGCGTTCGACCTGGCCGCGCACCTCGTGGTGCGCGAGCGCAACCCCCTCGCCTCGCCCGGCATCATCTTCGGCGGCCCGTTCGAGGGCCTCACCAACCGACTGATGGACCACGAGAAGCGTCGTGGCTTCGAGGCCGTGGTCGAGCGGGTGCGCACGCCGCCGTTCGGGCCGATGCGCATCGACGCAGTGCGGTCGGCCGTCAACCTCGTCGAGTACACCGTGCACCACGAGGACGTGCGACGTCCCCACGGGCTCGGCCCTCGCACCGATCGCGACGACCTCCAGCGGGCGATCTGGTCGCGGATCGGCCGCTTGTCGGGCCTCATCGTGGGCAAGGCCCGCATCGCTCCGGTGGCGCTCACGCTCAACGCGACCGGTGCCGTCGACGCCAGCGCGCCGGCCGGCAAGGGCGACCGCCGCGTCGCGGTCACCGGTCCCCCGGTGGAGCTGCTGCTGTTCCTCTACGGTCGCCAGGCGATCGCCGAGGTCGAGGTCGACGGCGATCCCGCCGACGTCGAGGTGGCGATGCACGCGAACTTCGGCATCTGACCGGCCGAGCCCGCGCTCACGCGAGGTCGGGGAACACCTTTCCCACCCGCGACCAGACGTAGTCGCCGTAGGACCCGTCGAAGAGGTGGGGGTCCTCGCCGTCCCAACGCGGCACCGACTCGCCCGTGCCGTCGGCGAGACGCTCGACGCGGGCGTCCCATCCGGGATCGAAGAAGAACGGCATCGACACCCGATACCGGTCGGTGAGGTTCCGCACGCGATGGGGCGTGGAGCGGTACACCCCGCCCGTCGCCTTCTCGAGCATGTCGCCGATGTTGCACACGAACGAGCCGGGCACCGGCGCGACGTCGAGCCAGCCGTCGCGGCCGTGCACCTCGAGACCGCCGGTGTCGTCCTGGTGGAGGATCGTGAGCAGCCCGTAGTCGGTGTGCTCGCCGACACCCCAGCCCTCCCCCGTCGGCGGGTACCCGAAGATGCGGAAGAGCACGAGCGGGTCGCGCACCAGCGCGGAGAGGCGACCCTCGGCGCCGAACCCCAGATCGAGCAGCGCCACGAGACGATGGCCGAGGGCCGTGAGGAGGTCGAGATGGGCCAGCACGAGCGGGCGGAGCTCGGCCGGTTCGGCGGGGAACAGGTTCGGGCCGTGCATCGGGCGCCCGCCGCCATCGGCCAGCTCGGCGCCGAAGTACAGACCCTCCTTCCCGTCGGGACGACCGGACGTGAGCTCGCCGCCGAGCGGGAACCACCCTCGCCACGCGAGCCCGCCGTGGCGCATGGCGATCGGCTCCTTCTCGCTGTCGGGCAGCTCGAAGAACCGGCGGGCCGCGACATCGAGCGCGTCGACGTGGGCGGCGGGAACGCCGTGGCCGGTGACGACGAAGAACCCGTGCTCCCGGCAGGCGTGGTCGATGCGACGCGCCACCGCCGCGTCGTCAGACGACGCGAGGTCGATGACCGGCACCTCGCTCACGCGGCCACCTCCGCCGCGAGCCGGCGGAGGGCCGCCGGCGTGCGGACGCCCCACCAGAAGAGGTCCTTGCCGTCGACCAGTCGCGCCGGGCACGACAACGCCTCGGCGAGCTCGACGCAATGCTCCGTCGTGAACGCGTAGGGCTCGGTGGGGACGAGCGCGAGGGCCGGGGCGCACGCGACCACGTCGGCCAGCTCCACCACCGGGTACCGCTCGGCGGCGTCGTCGAAGCACGTGCGGCGGCCGACGTGTGCCAGCAACGACGCGCCGTAGGTGTCGGCGTTGATCGTCATCCACGGCCGGCGCCAGATGGGCACGAACACGCGACCCGCCTCGACCGCTGCGGGAACGATCGTGTCCACGTCGTCGACGTGGACATCGAGGCCAAGCGCACCGGCGAGGCGACGCAGCTCGGGCGCGACGTCGCCCACCGAGCGGACCGACGACGCGTGCACAACGAGGCCGTGCGCCACGAGCGCGTCGTGATCCTCCAGGCGGTTCTCCTCGGTGTCGACCACCACGAGGTCGGGCGCCAGGGCGACGATCGCCTCGACGTCCGGGTTCTTCGTGCCGCCGACCGTCGGGAACCCCGGCTGCTCGCAGAACCGGGTGACGGCGACCGGACGCACGCCCCACGCAAGCAGCGTCTCGGTGATCGACGGGACGAGGCTGACGACGCGCATCGCCGACCATCCTGCCAGGCGACCCGTCAGGCCGCGACCAGCGCCGGCGCGCCCTCCACCTGACCGGCCCGAGCGAGGGCGTTCCACAGCTCGCGACGCGTGACCTGCACCACCGTCGGGCCGACCTCGTTGACGAGGAGCAGCGCCTCGATGAGGTCGTTCTGCACGGCGGCGAACGGCCGGCCCGACAGGCGCACCGCCACCACCGTCTCGCCGTTGGGGCGGCGACGCAGCGACCGGTCGACCTCGGGACGCTGCGGCGGGCTGCGGAACGCCGGCACGGACAGGCCCAGTTGGCGAGCAGCGTCGGACAGCACCCGGACGGACTCGGAGAAGCGGATGGACAACGGCTGCATGGGGACATCATCCACCCGACCGGTGACAGTGAGGCCCCCGGCGGTCCGGTCCCGCCTGAGACGTTCACAGGCGCAGGCAGCACGCAGGGGTGTGAATCGGTTCACAAAGGGGTACACTGGTCCCACGGCGCCGTTCTGGCGCCTCGCACGTGACAATTGAACGAAGGGGAGTACCCCGCAAGTTCGGCATCGTCATCACGGCTCCGACAACGTCCCGCAAGGACGCTCGGTCCCGGTGCCGGACACCATTCCAGACGCGACGGCGCCCGAAACGGGGGCCCAACGGTGAGGCATGGTGGGGAAGACCTTCGGCTCGTTTCCCGACGACCCGAAGGAGCATCCTGTGATCGACCGTTCGTCACGACTCATCCCCACCCGGGAGGGCGACCCGGTGTGGTGGACCGCGACCGGCGACGATGTCGTCGCACGTCTCGGAACCGACGCCGCGACCGGCCTCACCTCCTCGGAGGTGGGCCTCCGGCGTGCCGAGTTCGGGGCCAACCGGCTGGCCGCTCCCCCGCCGACGCCGCTGTGGCGACGCTTCGTCGACCAGTTCCGCTCGCTGCTCGTGGGCCTGCTGGCCCTCGGGGCCCTCGCCGCCGCGGCCGTCGGCGACGTGAAGGACTCGATCGTCATCGCGTCCGTGCTGGTCATCAACGCGATCCTCGGCGTGGTGCAGGAGGCACGGGCCGAGCGTTCGCTCGACGCGTTGCGGGCCATGCTGAGCGCCACGGCCCGCGTGCGGCGCGACGGGCGCACCGAGGACGTCGATGCCGCCGACCTCGTGCCCGGCGACGTCGTGCTGCTCGAGGCCGGCGACCGCGTGCCGGCCGACGCCAGGGTGATCGTGAGCATCGACGCCGAGGCCGACGAGTCGTCGCTCACCGGCGAGTCGCTCGCGGTCGAGAAGTCGGCGGACGCCATCGCCGATGCCGATGCCGCGCTCGGCGACCGCGCCGGCATGGTCTGGATGAACACCACGGTCACCCGGGGACGCGTCGAGGCCGTGGTCACGTCCACCGGCATGTCCACCGAGATGGGGCGCATCGCCGACCTCCTGAACACGACGATCGACACCGAGACGCCGCTCGCACGCCAGCTCGACGGGCTCGGCAAACGGCTCGCTCTCGTCGCCGGCGCGGCGATGGTGACCTACCTCCTCGTCGGGCTGGCCCGGGGCGACGCGCTCAGCGACATCATCGGCTCGGCCATCGGCCTCGCCGTCGCCGCGGTGCCCGAGGGCCTCCCCGCCGTCGTCACGGTCACCCTCGCCCTCGGCGTGCACCAGGTCGCCAAGCACGGCGCCATCGTGAAGAACCTGTCGAGCGTCGAGACGCTCGGGTCCACATCGGTCATCTGCTCCGACAAGACCGGCACCCTCACCATGAACCGCATGAGCGCGGTCGAGGTGCAGCTCGACGGCGAGCGGTTCGAGGTCGACGGGGTGGCGCCGGAGCACGCCCGACCCCTGCTCGAGACCGCGACGCTCGCGTCCGACGCCACCGTCACCATCAGCAGGGACGACGACGACGGCGAGGACCGCGAGGTGGGCGACCCCACCGAGGTCGGCATCGTGCGCCTCGCGGCGCAGTCGGGCGTCGACGTGATCGCCCTGCGCTCGCAGCGTCCGCGGCTCGCCGAGGTGCCGTTCGACTCCGCGCGCAAGTTCATGGTCGTGGTCGTCCCGACCGACGACCCGGCCATCGTCGAACTGGCGGTCAAGGGCGCCGTCGACCGGCTGATCGACCGGTGTGCCGGTCTCGACGCCGCGACGCGCGCCCGCATCGAGGCGGGCGTGGACGCCGCCGCCTCGGAGGGCCGGCGGATGATCGCCGTGTGCCGCACGACGGCCCGCCGCGACGACGTGGAGGGCGCCTCGCAGGCGGACCTCGTGGCGCTCACCGTCGATCTGGAGCTGGTCGGGCTCATCGGCCTCGCCGACCCGCCGCGGCCCGAGGCGGCGGCGGCGATCGCCGAGGCCCGGGGCGCCGGCATCGCCGTGAAGATGATCACCGGCGACCACCCGACCACGGCTGCGGCGATCGCCGCCGAGATCGGCATCGTCGGCGACACCGTGGCGGGCAGCGCGCTGGACGAGTGGTCCGACGACGAGCTCACCGAGCGGGTGGAGGACATCGGCGTGTTCGCCCGCGTGTCACCCGAGCACAAGCTGCGCATCGTCCGCTCGCTCCAGGGCCGTGGCCACGTCACGGCCATGACCGGCGACGGCGTGAACGACGCGCCGTCGCTGAAGCAGGCCGACGTCGGGGTGGCGATGGGCATCACCGGTACCGAGGTCTCGAAGGAGGCCGCTGACGTGGTGCTGGCCGACGACCGGCTCGGCAGCATCGTCGCCGCCGTCGGGCAGGGCCGGGCGATCTACGACAACATCGTCACGTTCGTGCGCTTCCAGGTCGCGACGAACGTGGGCGCCATCGTCACGCTGGTGGGGTCGCAGCTCATCGGTCTGCCACGGCCGTTCGCCGCCATCCAGCTCCTCTGGGTCAACATCATCATGGACGGGCCGCCGGCCATGGCGTTGGGCACCGACCCGCAGAAGCCGGGCGTGATGGAGCGGGCGCCACGGCGCCGCGACGAGATGATCCTCAGCCGCCACCGCATCGCGGTGCTCCTCATGCACGGCGGCATCATGGCCGGCCTCACGCTGGGCATCCTCGCGTGGGCGAAGGGCCGCTACGGCTCCGGGGTCGCCGCGACGATGGCGTTCACCGTGTTCGTGCTGCTGCAGATCGTCAACGCGCTGAACGTGCGCACCGACGGCACGATCCTCACCCGCTCCACGTTCACGAACCGCTGGCTGTGGATCGCGCTCGGCACGGTGACGGCGCTGCAGGTCGCCGTGGTCGAGGCGCCGCCGATGCGCTCGCTGTTCGAGACCCGCGACCTCGGCTGGGCGCAGTGGGGCGTGTGCGTGGCCGCGGCCCTCTCGCTCGGCGTGTTCGACGAGGTGCGCCGCCGCCTCCACGCGAAGAGCACCAACTAGCCCCGCCAACCCTCGTTTTGTACCCCGGAACCACCGGTAGCCCGGAAGATCCGGGGTACAAAACAGGGTGGGGGCGGGGGTTTCGCCGGCCGGGTCAGGCCTCGATGTTCGACATCACGTGCTTGATGCGGGTGTAGTCGTCGATGGCGTAGCCCGAGAGGTCCTTGCCGTAGCCCGAGAGCTTGAAGCCGCCGTGGGGCATCTCGGCCACCAGCGGGATGTGCGTGTTGATCCAGACGCAGCCGAAGTCGAGCCGCTTCGACATGCGCATGGCCCGACCGTGGTTCTGCGTCCACACCGAGCTGGCGAGGCCGTACGGCGTGCCGTTCGCCCACCGCACCGCCTCGTCCTCGTCGGAGAAGCGCTGCACGGTGATGACCGGGCCGAAGATCTCGTCCTGGATCATCTCGTCGTTCTGCTGCAGCCCCGACACGACGGTCGGGTTGAAGAAGTAGCCCTCGTCGCCGAAGCGGGTGCCGCCCGTCTGCACGGTCGCGTGGTCGGGCACACGGTCGAAGAAGCCGGAGACCCGGGCGAACTGATTCGCGTTGTTGAGGGGGCCGTAGAGGACGTCCTCGTCGTCGGGCATGCCGGTGGCCGTGCCCGCCGCCTGCTCGGTGAGTGCGGCGACGAAGTCGTCGTAGACGCCGGGGCCTGCGAGCACACGGGTGGCGGCGGTGCAGTCCTGCCCGGCGTTGAAGTAGCCACCGATCGCGATGGCCTCGGCGGCGGCGGCGATGTCGGCGTCGTCGAACACGACGACCGGCGCCTTGCCGCCGAGCTCGAGATGGCAGCGCTTGAGCGTCGCCGAGGCGAGCTCCGCCACCTGCATGCCGGCACGAACCGAGCCGGTGATCGACACGAGCTGCGGGACCTCGTGGGTGACGAGCGCACGACCGGTGTCGCGGTCGCCGCACACCACGTTCATCACGCCCGGCGGCAGGAACTCGGCCATGAGCTCGGCCATCATCGCCGTGGTCACCGGCGTCGTGTCGGACGGCTTGAGCACGACGGTGTTGCCCGCGGCGATGGCCGGGGCCCACTTCCACACCGCCATCATCATCGGGTAGTTCCACGGCGCCACCTGGGCGCACACGCCGATGGGCTCGCGACGGATGAACGACGTGTGGCCGGCCATGTACTCGCCCGCCGAGCGACCCTCGAGCATCCGCGCCGCGCCGGCGAAGAAGCGGATCTGGTCGATCATCGGCGGCATCTCCTCCGACGTCGTCATGCCGATGGGCTTGCCGGTGTTCTGCGACTCGGCGGCGACGAACTCGTCGGCGCGAGCCTCGAGGGCGTCGGCGATCTTGAGCAGCGCCGCCTGGCGCTCGCCCGGCGTGGTGTCGCGCCACCCCTCGAACGCCGCCTGCGCGGCCGTGCACGCCCGGTCGATGTCCTCCGCTCCCGACAGCGCGGCGGTGGCGAACACCGTGCCGGTGCACGGGTCGACGAGGTCGGTGGTGGCGCCGTCGGCGGCGTCGGCCCAGGAACCGTTGATGAAGTTGCGAACTGCTCGAGTCTCCGTCATGACCGCCGAGCCTTGCCGAACTCGTCGCCAGATGCAACGGTTGCTGCGGATCGCGTCAATCACCCGCCCGGCAACAACGAAAACCGTTGTAGTAGAGTGTTGCCCCAACGGATTGCCAACCTGCACCGCGAACGTCAGAAGAGAGCGACACTCCCATGAGCGACACCAGGCTCGACCGCATCACCGCCAACGCCAAGGCCATCACCGACGAGCAGATGGCCACCCTCCTCAGCCGCACGACGGGGAGCCGCGACCTGTTCGAGCGAGCCGTCAAGACCATGCCCGGCGGCGTGGCCTCCAGCTTCCAGCTCGGCGACCCCTACCCCATCTACTTGGAGCGCGGTGTGGGCGCCGAGGTGTGGGACGTCGACGGCAACGAGTACTACGACTTCCACAACGGCTTCGGCTCCATCGCCGTGGGCCACGCTCACCCGCTGGTCGTCGAGGCGGTCAACCGGGCCGCCCAGAACGGCATGCACTTCGCCGTGACCGTCGAGTCGTGCGTCGCCCTCGCCGAGGAGCTGTGCCGCCGGTTCAACTGCGATCAGGTGCGCTTCACCAACTCCGGCACCGAGTCCAACATGACCGCGATCCGCGTCGCCCGCGCCGCCACCGGCCGCGAGGTGATCTGCAAGATCGAGGGCAGCTACCACGGTCACGTCGACCAGCTGATGTACAGCTGCACGCCCGGCGCCGAGTCGATGGGCGGGCGCGACACCCCCAACAAGACGCCGAAGTCCAAGGGCATGCCCAAGGAGCTCGACCAGTGGATCCGCGTCGTGCCGTTCAACGACGCCGACGCGTTCGAGCGCCTCCTGCAGGCCGAGGGCGATCAGATCGCCGCGCTCATCATGGAGCCGGTGATGATGAACGTCGGCATCGTGCTCCCCCAGCCCGGCTACCTCGAGCGCATCCGCGAGCTGTGCACCAAGTACGGCGTCGTCCTCATCTTCGACGAGGTGAAGTGCGGCGTGACCATCGCCGCCGGCGGTGCGCAGGAGCGCTTCGGCGTGCAGCCCGACCTCGCCAGCTGGGCGAAGTCGATCGGCGGCGGCGCCGCCATCGGGGCGTTCGGCGGCAAGGCCGAGATCATGGACGAGATCAACCACGGCGCCGCCCACCAGGGCACGTACAACGGCAACCCGCTGTCGGTCGCCGCGTCGCTGGCCACCCTCACCAAGGTGCTGACGCCCGATGCGTACGCCCACTTCGACCACCTCGGCAAGCGCCTCACCGACGGCATGAACGAGGCCATCGAGAAGTTCGGCATCCCGGCCCACACCATCGACCTCGGGTCGAAGGGCTGCGTGTCCTACCGCCCCGAGCCCCTCACCAACTACCGCGACTTCCTCGACACCAACACCCGGCTCTACGACGCGTCGTACCCGTGGATGGTCAACCGCGGCGTGTTCATGACGCCCGGCGACGAGGAGCAGTGGACGCTCTCGGTGCAGCACACCGACGAGCACATCGACCGCTACGTCGACGCGTTCGTCGGGCTCTGTGAGGCGTTGGCGGCGTAGCCGCAGCGAGGCGTTGGCAAGCGCCTGATGCTCAGGCGTCGGTCGCCGTCTTCGACCGACGAGTGCTCGAGATCACGATGATGGTGATGGCCACGAGCATGATGATCGCGGCGAGCACGTGCACCTGCGGCGGCAGCGCGATGCGTGCCGAGTCGAAGACCCGGCGTGGGAACGTGATGGTCGGCCCGGCCACGAACGACGTGATGATGTAGTCGTCGATCGACAGCGCGATCGACAGAAGGAACGCGCCGGCGACGCCGGGCATGATCCCGGGGAGCGTGATCTTCCAGAAGGTGCGCATCGGGGACGAGCCCAGATCCTGCGCAGCGTCCTCGAGCGACCAGTCCATGCCACGCGTTCTCGCCTTCACGGTGAGCGCCACGAAGCTCAGGCAGAACATCGTGTGGGCGACCACGATCGTCCAGAAGCCGCGCTCGATGCCGAAGTTGAAGAACAGGGTGAAGAGCGAGGTGCCCATGACGATCTCGGGTGTCGTGAGCGGGAGGACGAGGAGCAGGTTCACCGCCGAGCTCCCGTACATCCGGTACCGGCCGATCGCGAGCGCGACGAGGCTGCCGAGGACCGTGGCCAGCACGCAGGCGACCAGCGCGACCTTGACGCTGACGATGAGGGAGTCGGTGAACTGCTTCTGGGCGAAGGGGTGCAGCCAGTTGTCCCAGGTGAAGCTCTCCCAGGTGGTGTTGAACTTCGTCGTGGGCTTGTTGAACGTGAACACCACAATCGTGACGAGCGGCACGAACAGGTAGACGAAGACCCCGACCGCCATCACCTTGTGGAGGATCGATCCGATGCTGCGGCGTTTCATGGCTGCCCCCTCACACCAGGTCGTCGGTTCCGAGGAACCGGGCGTAGACGAGGACCATCGCCGTGATCACCAACATGAGCACGAGACTGATGGCCGCCGCGGTCGGATAGTCGCCGGCTTGGAGGAACCGGCCCTGGATGACGCCACCGATCACCGGCTTCTGCACGTCGCCCAGCAGGTGGGCGTTGATGAAGTCGCCCGAGGCCGGGATGAAGGTCAGCAGGGTGCCGGCGAACACACCGGGAACCGACAGCGGGAAGATGACCCGCCGGAACGTGCTGCCGAACGGCGAGTAGAGGTCGTTGGCCGCGTCGAACAGGTTGGTCGGGATCTTCTCGAGGCTCACGTAGATCGGCAGGAGCGCGAACGGCAGGAAGTTGTAGACGAGACCACCGATGACCGCCGACGACGTGTTCATGATCTTGCCGTCGGTGGTGATCTGCAGGAAGTCCAGGAGGCCGGTGGCGTGCAGCGTGCGTGCCACGCCCAGCACCGGGCCGTTGTCGGCGAAGAGGGACTGCCAGGCGATGGTGCGGAGCAGGAAGCTCGTGAAGAACGGCACCATCACCAGACCCAGCATCAGGTTCTGCCACCGACCCGTTTTGAAGGCGATGAAGTAGGCCAGCGGGTAGGCCAGGATGATGCAGATCACCGTGGCGATGGCGGCATAGAGCAACGCCCGCCAGAACTGGTCACCGAACTCGGTGAACGCCTTCGAGAAGTTGCTCCAACGCCAGTCGAACAGCACCTTGCTCGAGCCCCGCTCCTGCCGGACCGACAGGGCGATCTTCGTCAGCGTCACCAGCGGCACGACGAAGAACAGGTAGATGCACAACATCCCCGGGAACGAGAGGAGGTAGGGCGCCCACTTGGAGTTCCTGAGGGTTCTGTCGTCGCCGTCGTTCGCCATGCGTTTCCTTCCTCGGTCGTGGTGCGGGCTCAGGCGCCGGTCATCGTGGTGAACCGGTCGGTGACCTTCTGGTCGAGCTTCTCGGACATGTCGCCGAAGATGTACAGCCGGGACTTCTCGGCATCGCCCGGGAACAGGAGCGGGTTCTCGGCGAGCTTGGCGGAGTCGCCGCCCATCTTCTCGAGCTCCTCCTTCACGCCCTTCACCGGCGAGATGTACTGCACGTACGACGTGATCCTCGCGGCGTTGACCGGGTCGTAGACGTAGTTCATGAACTTTGCCGCGGCGACGCCGTTGGGTGCCCCGATGGGGATCACCATGGTGTCGAACCAGTTCATCGCGCCCTCTTCGGGGAACACGAACTTCACGTCGGGGTTCGAGGCCTGGGCGATGTCGCCCGACCACGCGATGCAGGCGGCGAAGTTGCCGTTCTGGATGTCCTGCAGATAGTCGTTTCCGGTGAAGCGACGGATCTGGCCGTCGTTCTTCGCGCCTTCGATCTTGTCGAGGGCCGCGTTGACGGTGTCCTCGGTGGGCTTGCGAGGGTCGTTGCCCATCGCCAGCATCGTGAGGCCGACCGAGTCGCGCATCTCGGTGAAGAAGCCCACCCGACCCTTGAGGTCGGGCGAGAACAGGTCGGCGATCTTCGTGAGCTCCCGACCGGTCTCGGCGATGTTGTAGGCGATGCCCGTGACGCCCGCCTGCCACGGCAGGTTGAACTTGCTGCCCGGGTCCCACTCCGTGTTGAGGTACTGGTCCTCGAGGTTCACGTAGTTGGGGATCAGGTTGAACGGCAGCGGCGCGAGCCAGTCCTTGCTCTTGATGCGGGCCGCCATCCAGTAGGTGGGAACGGCGATGTCCCACGGCGTGGGGTTGCCGCCCTCGAGGTACGCGACGAACTCGGTGCCGTAGCTCGCGTTGTTGTCGTTCCACGTCTCGGAGTAGTTCGTCTTGATGTTGAACTTCTTCGAGAAGAGGTCGATGGTGCCCTTCGTGCTGCCCTTGGTCGGATCGATGTACTCGGTCCAGTTGATGATGTTGAGCGCGCTGTCGCCCTGACCGAGCCCGCCGCCAGCGGCCCCGCCGGAGGCGCTCGACGTTCCGGTGGATCCGCCCTCGTTGCTGCCCACGTTGGAGAGGCCGATGGCCCCGAGACCGGCGGCGACCACCACCCCGCTGCCGATCAGCAGCTTGCGGCGACCTTCGTTGCGAAGCTTCTCGGGCTCGGCCGGAGGTGTGGGGGTGCCGGCGTTCGTTCCGACGTCGTCGTCCGCATCGAGGTCGCCGGACATGGTGGCCTCGACCTCGTTGAAGTCGGTGCCCGTCGCGCCGACGATGGCCGTCCGGCCGGGCATGACGTAGGGGGCCTCGGGCGTCCAGGTGAGGGTCACCTGGTTGCCCACCGTCGTCTGGTCGGTCGCGTGATCGGGGTCGATGGAGACGAGCACCTCGGTGTCGTCCTCGAGGTGCACGATCAGCATCGTCTCGGAGCCCTGGTAGATCACGTCGTCGATGCGACCCACCACGGCGTTGCCGGCGAGCGGGGCACCCTCGTAGGGGGTGAGGCGCTCGGGACGGATCATCACGGTGACGTCGTCGCCCTCGTTGTCGGCCTCGGCCGGCAGCGACGGGACGTCGATCGTGGTGCCCACCGCGAGGTCGACCCGGGGCGACGTGGGGAACCCGGACGCGTTGACCTTGCCCGGCAACAGGTTGGCCGAGCCGATGAAGCCGGCGACGAAGATCGTCTCGGGCCGGTCGTAGATCTCCGCCGGCGTGCCGATCTGCTCGACGCGGCCACGGCTCATCACCGCGATGCGGTCGCTCATCGTGAGCGCCTCACCTTGATCGTGGGTGACGAACACGAAGGTGATGCCGACGTCGCGCTGGATGCGCTTGAGCTCGATCTGCATCGCCTCGCGCAACTTGAGGTCGAGCGCCGCGAGGGGCTCGTCCAACAGGAGTGCTGCCGGAAGGTTGACGAGCGCCCGGGCCAGAGCGACGCGCTGCTGCTGACCGCCCGACAGCTGGTTGGGGCGACGGCCCGCGAACTCGGTGAGCTTGACGACGTCCAGCATCTCCATGGCGCGCTTGCGGGCATCGGCCGCCGGCACCTTCTTGGAACGCAGGCCGAACTCCACGTTGTCCACGATCGACAGGTGCGGGAACAGCGCGTACTGCTGGAACACGGTGTTGACGTTGCGCTTGTGCGGCGGCACCGACGACACGTCGACGCCCTCCAGCATCACTGCGCCCGCCGTCGGCTGCTCGAAGCCGGCGATCATCTTCAGGAGGGTGGTCTTGCCGCAACCCGACGGGCCGAGCAGCGAGAAGAACTCCCCGGCCCGGATCGCGAAGTCGGCCTCCTCCACGGCGACGTAGGAACCGAACTCCTTGCGGACGTTCTTCAGGACGACGGTTGGCTCGGAGGTTGACTCGCTCATCGACACCTTCCCACTCCACGTCCCCGACACGAGGACGGTTTGGCGCGTGGCCGGACCTGGGCGACGCGTGGACGGAACATAGCGCCGTCACATGCGCGATGCGTCGGATTCGTCGTTTCTTCTTCGGCCCGAGATCGGATGTTCACATGGGTATCTCGTTGCCCAGAGGGCACCTAGGCTCGAATCGCCTATGACGTCGCTGTGGAACGCCACGAATCCCCTCGCCGCGCCGCGCCGCCCCGCGCTCAGCGTTCACACTCCCGACCACGGGCGCAGCGCCACCGCCGAGTGCGACGTCGCGATCGTCGGCGGCGGATTCACCGGCCTGTGGACCGCTCGGTCGCTGCTCGTCGCCGACCCCTCACTCGACGTCCTGGTGATCGACGCCGAGCGGTGTGGCTTCGGCGCCTCGGGGCGCAACGGCGGCTGGTGCTCGGCCCTGTTCCCGACCTCCCACGCCGCCCTGACCTCGCGGTTCGGCGCCGCGGCCGCCGATGCGCAGCGTGAGGCGATGCGGGCGGCCGTCGACGAGGTCGGTCGCGCTGCGGCCGAGGACGACATCGACTGTCACTTCGCCAAGGGCGGCACCATCACCATGGCCACCGGCCCGGCGCAGATCGAGCGGGTGCGCGACCACCTCGAGGACGGCGACGAGTGGCTCGACGCGTCGGCGGCTCGCGAGCTCGTCGCCGCCGAGGGCCTGCTCGGCGCCGCCTACACGCCACACTGCGCAGCGCTGCACCCGGCACGGTTGGCGTCGGGCCTGGCCGCCGCGGTGGAGCGCCGACGTGGACGCATCGTCGAGGCCACCCGCGTTCGCTCGATCGAGCCGGGTCTGCTCACCTGCGCCGACGGGGCGACGGTGCGCGCCGACACGATCATCCGTGCCACCGAGGGCTTCACCCCCAGCATCGAGGGCCTTCGGCGAGCCGTCGTCCCGATCTACTCGCTGATGATCGCTACCGAACCGCTGCCGGACCACATGTGGGCGAGCATCGGCCTGGCGCGCCGGGAGACCTTCACCGACGGTCGCCACATGATCATCTACGGCCAGCGAACGGCCGACGGCCGACTCGCGTTCGGAGGGCGCGGCGCTCCCTATCACCTGGGGTCGCGGGTGAAGCCGAGCTACGACCTCGACGGGCGGGTGTTCGGCCTGCTCGAGACGACGTTGCGGTCGCTGTTCCCGCAGATCGGTGGCGCCGCCATCACCCACCGCTGGGGCGGGCCGCTCGGGGTGCCGCGCGACTGGATGGCGTCGGTGGGGTTCGACCCGACCACCCGAGTGGGCTGGGCGGGCGGCTACGTGGGCGATGGCGTCTCGACGACGAACCTCGCCGGCCGGACGCTCGCCGATCTGGTGCTCGGGCGGACCAGCCCGCTCACCGAGCTCCCGTGGGTCGGACACCGCTCGCCCGACTGGGAACCGGAGCCGCTCCGCTGGCTGGGCATCAACGGCGGCCGAGCGGTGGCCGACGTCGCCGACCGCGTCGAGTCGCGCACCGGGAAGCCGGCACGCTGGGCGGAGACGGTGATGTCGAAGCTGTCGGGCGGCTGAGCGCTGCCCTGGCGGCCTGCTGCGACTAGCGGGGCTCGCAGATCACGAGCGGGATGTCGCGCTCGGTGCTCTCCTGGTACTTGTCGTAGTCGGGCCACTCGGCGACGGCGAGCGGCCACAGCTCCTTCTTCTCTTCCGGCGTGGCCGTGCGGGCGATGAGCTCGTGACGCTCGGCCCGGTCGTTGATGACGACCTCGGGGTTCGCCGTGATGTTTAGGTACCACTGCGGGTGCTGCGGAGCTCCGCCGAGCGACGCGACGACGAGGTAGCCGTCGCCGTGCTTCACCTTCATGAGGGGCGTGCGACGGAGCTTGCCGCTGCGCCGGCCGGTCGTGGTGAGGATGATGCACTTGCCGCCGCCCCACTCGTAGCCCTCCTCGCCGTTGGTGGCGAGGTAGCGCTCGACCTGTTCGGCAACGGGCTCCCAGGGGCTCGGCTCGTAGTTGTCGTCGTTTGCGGAGTCGGTCATGGCGGGGAATCTACTCCCCGCTCGCGCGCTGCGGACCCGCAGGCATCACCTCGCGAAGCTCGACGGGGCGCACGAGCTCCAACATGCGGATCGGTCGTGTTGCGGTGGGGACCTCGACCACCTCGGGGAGGGTGCGGGTGGACCCGGCGCCGTGTTCGGACAGCTTCCGCGCCGTGGACATCACGCGGGTGTCGAGCGAACCGACAGACTTGTTGAACGCCGACACCGTGCGGTCGAGTTGCTTGCCGACGTTGGCAAAGTGATCCGCGAAGAGCGCGATGCGCTCGTACAGCTCGATGCCCAGCTGCTGGATCTCGGCCGCCGCCTGCTCGGCCTGGTGCTCGCGCCACCCCAGGGCGATGCCGCGCAGCACCGGCACGAGCGACGACGGCGTGACCAGGTGCACGCCCTTCGCCGCCGCCGACTCGAACAACGCCGGGTCGGCGTCGAGCGCAGCAGCGAGGAACGGCTCGCCGGGCAGGAACAGCAGCACCATGTCGACCGACCCGTCGACCTTGGCGACGTAGTCGCGGTGCGCCAACGCGTTGACGTGGTGCGCCACGGCCTTGGCGTGCTCGACCTGGAGCCGGCGCTCGACATCGGGATCTCCCGCGTTCGCCGCCTCCAGATAGCGGTCGAGCGGCACCTTCGCGTCGACCACCACGCACCGACCGTTCGCGAGCGGGATCACCACATCGGGTCGACCACGGGACGCGTCGCCGTCGGCCCCCCGCTGGTCGGTGCTGCGCTGCTCGACGAAGTGGGCATGCCGGTCGAGGCCGGCGATCTCGAGCACCCGGCGCAGCTGCACCTCGCCCCAGGCACCGCGCACCCGGTTGTCGCGCATGGCGGCGGCGAGCTTGGCGGCCTCGGCCTGCGTGGCCCGGTTGGCGACCGTGAGCTCGCCGACCACCGCCCGCAGCGATGACGTGGCATCGCTGCGTTCGCGTTCGAGGGCCGCGAGCCGCTCGGCCAGCGTCTGCAGCCCCTCGCCCACCGCCTTGCTGTGACCGGCGAGCACCGTGTCGGTGTTCTGCTGCAGCGCGCCGTACTTGGCCTCGGCCAGCTGGACGAGCTGCGCGCTCTGGGCCGCCAACGCCTCCTGCGCGATGGCGCTGAACGAGTCGCGAAGCTGGTCGTCGGTGGCGGCGCTCGCCTCGGTGCGGGCCAACTGCTCGCGCAGGCGGGCCTCGCGTTCGGCGTGCAGCCGTGCCGCCTCGGCGCTCTGGCGTGCCGACTCGGCGAGCGCGGCACGGGCCTGGGAGATCATCCAGATCAGCCCGGCGGCGAGGAGCAGTGCGGTGATGAGCAGTGCGATGTCCATGGGGCGAACGCTACGGACGACCACTGACAGTCAGGCCGGACGCACCCTCGGTGGGTGATTTCACCCAGGCGTGCGGATCACCGTTCGCTTCGCCTGCAGCCGGTACGCCGCGGTCGAGGTGCGCTCGACGGCCCGCCAGCACCGCTCAACGGTCGTCAAGGGGTGGACGGTCTCGCTCTCGTGCTCGAACGAATGTGGAATCGGGAGAGTCGGTCCGCCCGGTCCAAGCGTGGCCGTTGTCGCACCAGACCTGTCGCCACCAGATCGTGCCGTCACGGTTGTTCACTGCGATCGTCCGATGCTCGCCGCGTCGACCCGCTGAGCTGCCGCACTCGGGGCATCGCCACGCCGACTTCACCATGCCCACATCGTCGCGCCGTCCACGCCCTCCTGGGGTTGGGTTTGTGAGGTGTCGGTATGACGGCCCGGTGATGTCACCCAGGCGTGCGGATCACCGTTCGCTTCGCCTGCACCCGGTACGGAGCGGTCGAGGTGCGCTCGATGGCGCCGAGGTCGCCCGACGTGCCGTTCGTCGCCGACCACGACAGCGCCCATGTGGACGTCACGTCGATCGACAGATCGCGGGTGGGGGCGGCGAAGCGGTGATGGCACGTCGTCGACTGGTCGCCCGGCGGCACCTCCGGTCGGTACGCCGGCATGGCGCCGGGGCACGCCACGCGAACCCCGTCGTCACGCGACGCGGTTCCCGGCTCGGCCGATGCCGCGATCTCGAACTGCGTCGACCGGAGCTCGGCCGTGACCGTCACGGTCACACCGCCCGCCGACGCCGACGCCTCCTGACGCGTCTGGTCGTCGGTCCAGAACCACGTGTCGAGGTTCGGGAGCGTCTCGGTCGGCGGCGAGAACCGCGGCACGGGGAGCTCGATGTCGATGTTCGCGAGCGCCTGGTCGCGGAGCTGGCCGACGATGTCGGGGCGCGGCGCACCCGGACCGTTCGTGGTGATCAGGGTCGGCCCCTCGACGACGCGACCCGTCGCATCGCGACACGTTCGCCACACCTGCACCTCGGCCGGCAGATCGGAGAGCGAGTCGACGTCGGCGCCCAGCGCGCCGATCGGTGCGAGCGGGTCGATGGCGTTGAACGTGCACGTCACCTTCGGCGCACCATTGCCGTGCTGCGCCGTGCGGCCGGACGTGGGGATCACGTTCTGCGTTCCCACGCTCGCCTGCGCTCCGTTCTCGGTGCGCGTGCCGGAGGTAGTCACACCAGCGTCGCCAAAGTTGGGTGAACCTCCCGCAGTCAGCGCAGGCATCCCAGCCATCAGGAGGGCAGCGCACAGTCGCTTGCCGCGCCCCTGTCCAACCATTGTCGCCCTGACCACTTCCACCTCCCATCTATGAGATCGAACGACTCCTGATATCGGGCCGTCCTCGAGTCCGGCTCTCCGTCGGTCGACTCTCGATCCAGCCGACAGACGACGATCTCAACTCGACTCGCATCCAGCGAGCGAAGAAGCTCGACTCTCCGCCAAGACCCCTCCCCCGGTCGGACGCTTTTCCCGTCGACGCGGAGCTGGCGGATCACACTGCGCCATTGCTCGAGTTGCCCTGGGGCGATGTGATCGGTCAGGCGCGGGTAGTTCTCGTCCGGAATGGCTTCGGCGGCGAGCAGATCCGCGTAGGCCGCGTCGTAGGCGGTCTCGATCTCGGTGAGCAGCGGGCTGGGCACCACCGTCGTGAGTGGCTTGGTCGACGGCACGACGACGGTGGTCGGTGCCACGACGGACGAGGTCGTCGGGACGACGCTCACCCGACTCGCCCTCGGCGTCGGGTCGTCGGCGCACCCCGCACACAACAGGACGGCCACGAGAACGGGGAGTAGCGGCAGCGATCGGAAGCGATAGGTGTTCACTGCCGTCGACCGTGACCGATCGGCACCGGCGAGGCGATGGGGAAATGCCCTACCCATCGACGCGGACGACTCACGGTGATAGGACGAACGCAACGACAGTCGCATCTACTGCCGATGACAGAGAGCAGGTTCCCCATGGCCGCAGTCATCTCGGAGTACGAGCAGGAGCAGATCGATCGGGCGAACGACACGGGCCTCACGCCGGTCGTGTTCGTGCACGGTCTCTGGCTGCTGCCGTCGAGCTGGGACCGCTGGAGAGCGGTGTTCGAGGACGCCGGGTACACCGCGCTCTCCCCCGGCTGGCCCGACGACCCGAACACGGTCGAGGAGGCGACCGCCCACCCGGAGGTGTTCGCGCACAAGACCGTGGGCCAGATCGCCGACCACTTCGGTGACGTGGTCCGTCGGCTCTCGAAGAAGCCGGCGATCGTCGGCCATTCGTTCGGTGGGCTGCTCACCCAGATCCTCGCCGGGCGGGGTCTGTCGGTCGCGTCGGTGGCGATCGATCCCGCGCCGTTCCGCGGCGTCCTCCCCCTGCCGATCTCCGCGCTGAAGTCGTCGTTCCCCGTGCTCGGCAACCCGGCCAACCACGGCCGGGCGGTGCCGCTCACCTACGAACAGTTCCGGTACGCCTTCGCGAACGAGGTGCCGGAGGCGGAGGCGATGGAGCTGTACAACACGTACGCCGTCCCCGGTGCGGGCGCTCCCCTCTTCCAGGCGGCGACCGCCAACCTCAACCCCTGGACCGAGGCGAAGGTGAACTCGCGGAACCCCGACCGCGGTCCGCTCCTCATCATCAGCGGCGAGAAGGACCACACCGTGCCGTGGGCCATCGCCAACGCGTCGTACAAGAAGCAGAAGCGCAACAGCGGCATCACCGAGATCGTCGAGATCGAGGGGCGCGGCCACTCGCTCACGATCGACAGCGGCTGGCGTCAGGTGGCCGACACGGCACTGGCCTTCGTCAACCGCTTCACCATCACCTGAGGCTCAGCTCGGCGACACGCCCTCGTCGGATCGGACGAGCCCGGCCAGGTAGTCGGCGAGGTGCTCGTGGTAGAACGCGTTCGCATGGGCGGGGAAGCCCGGCGGGTCGAGCGCCACGCCGTTGACCCACGCGGTGCCGTAGGGCTGGCAGAGGTCGTGGCCGCGGGTGAGGGACCACACGTCGACGAAGTGCGCGCCGGCGTCGGCGGCCGACTGCGCGAGCACGACGTTGAGCTCCTGCATCTTGGCGCGGAGGTACCGGACGTCGGGCGGGAGGAGCGGCACGTACGGCCAGCAACCGTCGCCCGTGTCGGGGAACGCCGCGCCGTACCCGATGACGTACACCTCGGCATGCGGGGAACGCCGGTGGATCTCGGCGAGCGCGTCGTCCATCTTCGGGCGGACCTTGGCGATCTTGGCGGCGATCTTGTCGACACCGCCGCTGGTGAAGCCGTCGACGCACGGCTTCCCGAACGGCGGCGGACCCAGCGGAATGGGAAGGATGTTGACGCACTTGATCGACGAGTCGGCGATCGACGCGTCGTTGCCGCCCATGCCGATGGTGACGAGCGTCGTGTCGGAGCGGAGCGCGTCGAACTGCGCCGGCGCCTTTCCACCGAGGTTGGCCTTGTGCGGCTTCCAGAGGTCGCCGATGTCCGCGCCACCACAGCTCATGTCGGTGAAGGCGGCGACGTCGAGGTGCTGCGCGAGCAGCGACGCGAAGTTGTGGTCGGAACGGCCGCAGTCGATGGGGTCGCCCACCTGGTTCGCGATGAGCGGGCCCGACACCCACGAGTCGCCGAACGACACGTAGTGCTCGGCGCCGGTGGGGTGTGCGCTCGGCGTCCACTCGGGCGCGCACGACATCAGCGTCGCCGCACCGATGAGCACCGCGCCGAGCACGGCCAGTCGTCGAATCATCGTTCCCCCCGGATCGCCGCGTCCCGCCGAGATCCGAAGGTACCAACATCGTCCCGGGAGGCAAAACATCGGCCGACTGGCCGAACCACGTTCACCAGGAGTCGGGGACGCTGGGGGGTTCGGGAGAGGGCGAGATGTCGGCGAGGCCGGCGATCGGAACGTGGATCCAGCCCTCGAGCACGGCGCAGTGGCGGTCCTCGATCGACTGGGGCCCGTGCGTGAGACCGACGAACGCGGCGACGGCGTTGATCGCCGACACGAGGGCGTCGAGCGTGTGATCGGAGTTGATGCAGTCCGACCGGATCGGCGCGATGTCGAGCCAGTGCGAGGTGCCGGCGGCGAGCCCGTCGAAGATCTTCGCCCG
Organism: Acidimicrobiales bacterium; assembly: GCA_046331245.1. GTDB lineage: Bacteria > Actinomycetota > Acidimicrobiia > Acidimicrobiales > Microtrichaceae > SSF14. The sequence continues at coordinate 545,256 of JAXLRH010000002.1, forward strand.
TGCCCGGCCGGCGTCGGGGGCGTTGCCCTTGTACGGACCGGCGTGCAGATTCCAGGCGCGGAGCGCGGCGGCCGGATACACCTCGACGAGCCGGCCGCTGCCGTCACGGGGCGCGGCGGTCCCCCACGTGGCCGCCCAGTCGCGCTGCAGGAGCGCGCAGCGCATCGCGACCGAACCCAGCTTGTCCGCCGACGCCGACATCGGACGACCCCAACCGCGATCGCGCACCACGTCGTCGGTGTGGCGGTGCGTGAGCGCTCGACGGTCCTCCGTGCCGGGCCACGGCTTGCGGTCCTCGTGCGCGACGACGGCCTGCACGAACACGATCGGCCAGCCGAGCGGGGCGTCGACACCGATCACGTCGGCGTCGGCGCCGAGCTCCACGAGATGCTCGTCGGTGGGGGCATCCGGCGGCACCTCGGCGCGCCAGCGACCAGGGGCGATCGGCTCGAGGCAGACCACCCCGGTGTTCCGCGGCTGGGCCGCCAGATCGATGCCGAGGATGCGCATGGCGGGAGGCTACGTGGCGAGCGGGGCCGGGCGCGTTCCGGGTGCCGCGGACCGCTCTACAGTCGCCCACATGGACGAGATCGAAGTGTTCGCCGACATCACGTGCCCGTTCGCCCACGTCGGGCTCCGTCGCCTCGTGCAGGAGCGCGAGCGTCAGGGTCGATCGACGCCGACCCTGCATCTGCGGGCCTGGCCGCTCGAGCTCGTGAACGACGCTCCGCACGATGGCCGTGGCGCCGCCGAGAAGGGCGCCGCGCTGCGTGAGCAGGTGGCTCCCGACATGTTCGCCCACGTCGACCCGGCGACGTTCCCGCGCTCCAGCCTGCCCGCGCTGGCGCTCGCCAACGCGGCCTACCGGCGCGATGTTGCGACGGGCGAGGCGGTGAGCCTGGCCCTACGCGACGCGGTGTTCGAGGAGGGGCGCGACGTGTCCGATCCCGACGTGCTCGCCGAGATCGCGGCAGCGAACGGCATCGAGCCGGCGACCGACGCCGACGCGGCCGCCGTGCTCGACGACTGGAAGGCGGGTCAGGCGCGCGGCGTCATCGGCTCGCCCCACTTCTTCTTCGGCGACGAGAACGCGTTCTGCCCGACCCTCTCCATCACCCGGCCCGAGGGCGTGCTGCACATCGAGATGGACGAGCCCGCGTTCGAGGCCTTCATCGGCAAGATCTTCGGCTGATCGATGCCGACCACCGGTGTCGTCGTCGGAGCGGGTGATCGCGGCTACGACGCGTACGCCACGCTGCTGCTCGACGAACCCGGGCTCGGCAGCATCGTCGCCGTGGCCGACCCCGACGAGGGCCGCCGACGCCGGTTCGCCGAGCGCTACTCCCTCTCCGAGGCTCAGTGCTACGAGGGATGGGGCCCGCTGTTCGAGCAGGAGCGGTTGGCCGACTACGCGATCATCGCCACGGGCGACACCCACCACGTCGAGCCCACGCTGCTCGCGCTCGCCGCCGGGTACCACGTGCTGCTCGAGAAGCCGATGGCCCTCGACGAGGCCGACTGCCGGCGCATCGTGGAGGCCGCGGCCGCCGCCAACCGGAGCGTCGCCGTCTGTCACGTCTACCGCCACTCGCACCTCTTCTCCCGTCTGCACGAGGTGATCGAATCGGGGGCGCTCGGCGACGTGGTCACGATCCAGCTGTCGGAGAACGTGGCGTACTGGCACTACGCCCACTCCTACGTCCGGGGCCACACCCGGCGCAGCGAGGTGCCGTGGCTGCTGCAGAAGTCGTGCCACGACCTCGACCTCCTCTCGTGGATGGCGGGAGCTCCCGCGGCGCAGGTCTCGTCGTTCATCCGGCCCACGGAGCTCACGGCCGCGAACGCGCCGGCGGACGCGCCCGAGTACTGCATCGAGGGCTGCCCCCACTCGGCGACCTGCCCCTACGACGCGGTGGCGACCTACCGCGACCTCGGCCCGGCCCTCGGCGACCTCGCGATGGCCGAGCGCCCACTGGGCCTGGGCGTCGGCGCGGCCGTCGCGAAGAAGGTGCGACCGAAGCTCGTGAACGCGCCGATCCCGCTGGTCGCCAAGAGCGTCGAGTGGTGGCGCTGGCCGGTCGCCGCCGTCACCGACGACCACACACCCGAGGGCCTCGATCGCGCCCTCCGCACGACGCGATGGGGCCGCTGCGCCTACCGGGTCGAGGACAACGACCAGCCGTCGGGCCAGACGGTGTCGATCCAGTTCGCCAACGGCGTGCTGGCGAACTTCACGCTGCAGTCGACGTCGCACCGGGCGATGCGCTCGGTGCGGGCCAACGGCACCGCCGGTTCGGCGTGGGGCGAGTTGCACGCGCTCGACGGCTGGCTCAAGGTGGCCGACCACAAGAGCGGCCGCATCACCAAGGAGCGCATCCCGACGGCGTACGACGGACACGGCGGCGGCGAGCGTCCGCTGTTCCGCGACTTCCTGCGCGCCGTCGAGACGGGCTCGACCCCGTCGCCGTCGGCGGCCGAGAGCATGGAGAGCCACCGGATTGCGTACGCCGCGATGGAGTCGGCGCGCACCGGTCGGATCGTCCGGCTCGACGGCTGACGCCGCCCGGCCCTCCTACGGGATCAGACCTTCGGTGACCGGCGTCGGGTTGCCCGGCGTCAGCGTGAACCGCACCGTCGACGCCACCGGCTGGTTCGGCTCGAACACCCGCACCGCCCGATAGGTGACCGACATCGCGTCGTGCGTCGCGTCCACCACCGCGTAGCCGTTGCGCCGGAAGTCGCAGTACCGGAAGCCCGGGTTGAAGCCCCGCCAGATGTTCTCGAGCGCCAGACTGACGTCGTCGTTGCGGAGGATCTGGATGGCCTGCGACGACACCGCGCCGCCGACGAACTCGTTGGCGACGAACGGGCTCGTGTCGTCGTCGAAGTTCGCCCGGAGACTCGACTGGAAGAACATGTGCACGTCACCGGTGAGGAACGACACGTTCGAGATGTCGTTGTCGGCGAGGTGGCCGAGCACGACGTCGCGCTCCCACATGTAGGAGTCCCAGCTGTCCATGTTGAGGTAGATGCCGTCGTGACGCGGCGCCGTGGGGTTGAGCTGGTTGAGCAGGGGCTCGTCGAGATCGAGGATGCGCCAGGGCGCGATCATCACCTGGTTGGCGATGAGCTTCCACACCACGCCGTCGGCCTGGGCGTCGTCGAGGCCGTCGAGTAGCCACTGGCGCTGCGACTCGCCGAGGATCGTGCGACCGGGCTGCACCGCCTCGGCCACGACCTGACCGATGCCGAGGCCGGCCTCCTGATCGTCCGGGAGGAAGCCGTTGGCCTGGCGGTCGCGGTACTGACGGGTGTCGAGGAGCGTGATGTCGGCGGTCGTGCCCCACCGCAGGTTGCGGTGGATGCGCGTGCCGTCGATCGGCATGACCGGCATGTACTCGAACCACACCCGGTAGGCCGCTGCGGCACGGGCGGCGTCCGTGAGCAGGTCGGTGCGGTTGTAGTTGTTCTTGAACTCGTGGTCGTCCCAGATGGGCACGAACGGGTGGGCCGCGTGGCCGGCCTGCAGCAACGGATCGCTGCGGTGCAGCCGGTACTTCGCGCGGTAGCTGTCGAGATCGTTCGCGGTCCCGACCGTGTCGAGCCGCACGTCGCCGGGCGTGGGCGACGCGCCCGACTCGTAGATGTAGTCACCGAGCCACAGCACGGCATCGACGTCCTCGTTCGCGATGCCGCCCCACGCCGTGTACCACCCTGACGTCCACTTCTGGCAGCTGGAGAAGGCGACGCGGAGCGGGGTGGTCGCCTCGGGCGTCGGAAGGGTGCGGGCGCGGCCGATCGGGCTGGGACCGTTGGCGACCGAGAAGCGATACCAGTAGCTCCGATCGGGATCGAGACCGCCGACCAGCACCTTCGCCGTGAAGTCGGCGGCGGGCCCGACCTCGTGGGTGCCGCTCGCGACGACGTTGCTCAGGCCGGCGTCGGTGGCGAGCTCCCAGGCGACGGAGGTCGCTCCGGGCGCGAGCTCCGGGTCGAGACGGGTCCAGAGCACGACCTCGGTCGGGCTGTGCAGGCCGGACAGGACACCGCACGAGAACGGCGTGCCGTTCGACGGCGGCTGGTAGCGCGGCGGTGGCGCACAGCCGGTCGGCAACCACAGGCCCGCTGCGCCCGCCGCTCCCAGTGCTCCGAGGCGCAGGAAGTCGCGCCGATCCACAGGTCCCCATCCCTCAGCCATCACGGGCCAGTGTGCACGGTCGGGTGTGCGGCGTCGAGCGAAGTTGTGTCCTTGTGCCCTGCCCGGCGCCGGCCGGCCGTCACGACAATGACGTCATCGACCGCTCACGCCTGCTCGTCCGCCTGCCGTACGTCGGGCTTCCTCGCGCCCTCGGCGAGATCGCGCGCCACGACGCGACGCAGCGGCTCGAGGTCGCCGCGGTGCGTCAGGCCCGCCCAATGGCCGGTCGTCGGGATGCAGCGGACCGTGATCTCGCCGGCGTCGAGCATGGACGCGAGCTCGGTCGGCAGCACCATCTCGACGCCGTCGTCGGCGTGGGCGGCGGCGAACTCGGCGAAGCGCCGTGCCAACCGCTGGACCACCCCGGCGCCGAGGCCCAACAGGTTCATCGAGACGACGGCGTCGGCGGGATGGAGCGTCCCCTCAGCGTCTCGCACCTCGTCGCCGACACGCTCGAGCCCGAAGCACTCCACCATCGCGGTCACGCGGCCCGCCGCGTCGACCGTGCACACCGCCCGGTTGACCGGCCCCTCCTCCGACAGTGTGTCGCCGAGCCGGTGGCCGACGATCACGGCGTGCGTCGGGGCGAGGCCGTCGGCCGCGACCGCGCCGGCGAGCACGCCGATCGACTCGCCGCCGTAGTGGTCGTCCGCGTTGGCGACGCCGAGCGGACCGTCCACCAGCGGAGCGCACACGGCCACGGCGTGGGCCGTTCCCCACGGTGTGGGTCGCGTCGGGCCCGACGCGTCCTGGAGCACGATCTCGATCGGGCCACCCCGCAGATGCCGCTTGATCACCTGGTCGAGCTCGTCGGCCAGCTCCGCACGGGTCACGACGAGGATCCGTCCGAACCCCGCGTCGAGGGCCCGCCGGGCGGTCACGATGAACAACGGCTCACCGTTCGGGCCGACCTCCGCGAGCTGCTTCGGGCCGCCGAAGCGCCGACCGAGCCCGGCGGCGAGCAGGACGAGCGGGGTGGTCACATCCCGATCATCGCCCATCACGGCCTGCAGCGGGGGCCGGCCCGCGCTCGAAGGGACCGACGGTGGCCTCCGTCGAGCTGACCAACGTCATGAAGCGGTTCGGGGACACGGTCGTGCTCTCGGACCTGTCGCTGTCGGTGGAGGACGGCGAGTTCGTCGTGCTCCTCGGGCCGTCGGGCTGCGGGAAGTCGACGGTGCTGCGCCTCATCGCCGGCCTCGACGACCCGAACTCCGGCACCGTGTCGATCGACGGGCGCGACGTGAGCGGCCTCAAACCCAACGAGCGCGACGTCGCGATGCTCTTCCAGAACTACGCGCTGTATCCCCACATGACGGTGCGGGCCAACATCGAGTTCCCGCTCGTGTGCCACCGAGTTCCCCGACGCGAGCGCGACGAGCGGGTCGAGGAGGCGGCGGAGTCCGTGGGCGTCGACCACCTGATGGACCGCCGGCCGGACCAGCTCTCGGGTGGGCAGCGGCAGCGAGTCGCGCTCGCCCGGTCGCTGGTGCGACGGCCGGCGCTCTTCCTGCTCGACGAACCGCTGTCGAACCTCGACGCGAAGCTGCGCGCCCAGACGCGGGAGCAGCTCGTCGAGCTCCACCAGCGGCTCGGCACGACCGTCATCTACGTCACGCACGACCAGGTGGAGGCCATGACGATGGCCGACCGGATCGCGGTGATCGACCAGGGCGGCGTGCAGCAGATCGGCGATCCCCAGCTCGTGTACGACCGTCCTGCGACCACGTTCGTCGCCCGGTTCATCGGCAGTCCGGCGATGAACTGCGTCCCCGGCGTCGCAACCGTGACGCCCGAGGGGTCGGTGTCGATCGAGACGTCGGGCGGCACGCTGCTGCTCGACTCGGACCTCGCCGGCGTGACACCGCGAGACGTGACCGTCGGGTTCCGCCCCGAGGCCGTCCGGCGATCCGCCGACGGCGCGCTCACCGCAACGGTCGACGGCGTCGAGCTGCTCGGCTCGGAGCAGCACCTGCTGGGCCGCTTCGCCGACGGCTCGACGTTCGTCGTTCGCGAGCCCACCGAGCCCACCCCGCCCTTGCCGGGCGACACCGTGTGCGTCGACGTGGCGCCCGACGAGCTCCACCTGTTCGACGCGGCCACCGGCGATCGGATCGGCTCGTGAGGAGGGTGCGCGAACGCCACTGGTTCGGCAGGGAGTCGCTGCTCGCGTACGCGCTGCTGGCGCCGTCCCTCGTGCTCTTCGCGGTGTTCGTCTACTACCCGTTCGTCGACAACTTCCGGCAGGGCTTCTACTCGTCGAACCCGGCGAACCCGTCGCTCACCACCTACGTGGGGTTCGACCAGTGGCGTGCGGTGCTGGACGTCGGCAACCTCGGCAAGGGCCTGGCACGCGGTGCGGTGCTCGGGCTGATCGTCGTGGCCCTGGTCGTGATCGGTCGTGTCGCCCGGGCGAGGCTCTCGACCTCGCGGCGGCGCCCGTCCACCGAGGCGCCGGGCAAGCTCGCCGTCGCGCGACGCGTCGGCGCGATGTGGCTCGTGTCCACGCTCGTCATCGGCATCGGCGTGTTCGCGTTCAGCGCCGCCGACGACCGGGGGTTCGCCCACAGCCTGCGGGTGACGTTCGTGTTCTGGATGATGATCGTGCCGCCCACGATCATCCTGGGCCTCCTCGCCGCCGTGCTCGGCCACCGCGTGATCGCCGGCGTCGGCACGTTCCGCACCCTCTTCATGATGAGCCTCGCGACGGGCGTGGGCGTGGCCGGCACCATCTTCTTCACCCTGCTCAACCCGCAGGTCGGGCTGCTCCCCTGGCTGGGGGTGCACACCGATCCGGCGCCCCTGCAGAACCCCACGTGGGCGCTGCTGTCGGTCGCGGTGTTCGTGTGGTGGCTGGAGCTCGGGTCGGCGTTCATCTTCCTGTCGGCGGGCCTGCAGAACATCCCCGACCAGCTGTACGAGGCGGCGCTCGTCGACGGGGCCGGGCCGGTGCGCCGCTTCTTCCGGATCACGTTGCCGATGCTGTCGCCGATGCTCGTGTTCGTGTTCATCCTCGGGTCGATCCTCGGCCTGGTGCAGTCGTTCCCGGTCATCGACATCACGACAGGCGGGGCACCGGTGCACCGAACCGAGACCCTGGCGTGGCTCATCGTCGAGACGACGCGGGGCACCAGCCAGGACTACGGGAAGGCCGCCGTGCTCTCGGTGGCGCTGTTCTTCCTCGCGTTCGCGCTCACGCTGGTGCAGCTCACGTTCCTCGAACGACGGGTGACCTACGGCGAGGGGCAGCGGTCGTGATCAGGCTGGTGCTCGTCGGGCTCGCCGCCTTCCCCGTGCTGGCCCTGCTGCTCGTCGGCGTGGTCGACGCGGGCCTGCGATCGGTCGAGGACTTCGTCGCCGCGGGGCGCGGGTCGCGCCGGAGCTGGATGGCGATCCAGTTCGGCGCGGCGCTCGTCGGCATCGCGGTGTACCTCGCGACCGGCCACGACAACCGGTGGCTCGTTGCCGTTCCGGCCGCGTGGGCCGTCGGCGAAGCGGCGTACCTGCTCGGGATGCGACCCCGGCTCCAGCGGGTGCGCACCGTCAGCCGTTCCCGCCTCGTGGGCCGCACGCTCGAGTACGCCGCGCTGGTGGCGGCGGCGTGCGTCCTGGTGTTCCCGCTGTACATCACGGCCGTGAACTCGCTGCTGAAAGCGCAGCAGATCACCCATCGCCCACCGTCGTTCTTCCCGTTCGCTCCCCAGTGGCACTCGTACGTGACGGCGTGGACCACCGGGCACATGGGCCGGTACGTGCTCAACAGCATCGTGATGACGGCGATCATCGTGGTCGGCCAGGTCGTCACCTCGGTGACCGCGGCCTACGCCTTCGCCTACCTGCGTTTCCCGTTCAAGCGGACCCTGTTCGTCGTGTTCCTCGGCACGCTGATGCTGCCGTTCGAGGTGACCGTCGTGGTCAACCTCCGCACCGTCAGCGACCTCGGTCTGTACAACACCTACGCCGGGCTCGCGCTCCCCTTCCTCGCCACCGGCTTCGGGGCGTTCCTCATGCGACAGGCCTTCCTGTCGCTGCCGTTCGAGCTGCACGACGCCGCCACCATCGACGGGTACGGGCACCTGCGGTTCATGACGCGGATCGCCGTGCCCCTCACGCGACCGAGCATCGCCGCACTCACCGTGTTCGCGTTCCTCGGAGCGTGGAGCCAGTACCTGTGGCCGTTCCTCATCACGCGCGACGACAAGCTCCGCACGGTCCAGATCGGCGTGAAGGAGCTCCGAACGACCCAGCTCGACCAGGTGAACGTGGTGTTCGCCGGGCTCGTCATCGCCGCCGTACCACTCGTGATCCTGCTGATCGTGTTCCAGAAGCAGCTCATCCGCGGCCTCACCGCCGGAGCGGTCAAGGGGTGACGCCGCCGTCCTCGGTCACCTTGGGACCGAAGACCCTGCCGCTCGCCGATGCCGCGGCGGACACTACGGACGCGACCCCTACGAGAGACGAGACCCAGCGATGCATCTGATGAGGACACGCCACCTCGCCGTGATCGGCGCCGCGATCGCAGTACTCGCCGGCTGCAGCTCGACCACGACCGACAACGGCTCGGGGTCCGGCGGCACGTCGAACTCGATCGACCCGTCCGAGTGCGGCCTCGCCGCGCTGAAGAAGGCGTCGTCGCCGGTCGAGATCACGATGTGGCACACCCAGGCCGAGGTGGACGCGACCAACCTCCAGGCGCTCGCCAACACCTTCAACTCGTCGCAGGACAAGGTGCGCGTGAAGCTCGTGCAGCAGCCGGACTACGTCGGCGAGATGCAGAAGTGGCAGGCGGGCCTCACCACCGGCGACCTTCCCGACGTGGCCCAGATGGAGGACACGACGGTGCAGCGGCTCGTCGACTCGAAGAGCACCGTCCCCGTGGCGGCCTGCGTGAAGGCCGACTCGTTCGATCTCAGCGACTTCTCGAAGCGCTCGCTCGAGTTCTACACGGCCGGCGGCCAGCTGCAGTCGATGGCGTGGAGCGTGAGCAACGTCGCGCTGTTCTACAACAAGGCCGACTTCCGCAAGGCCGGGCTCGACCCCGACAAGCCCCCCACCACGCTCGCCGAGGTGGAGGCGGCGTCGAAGCAGCTCGTCGACTCGGGAACCACCCCACACGGCCTCGCGCTGCGCATCGCCCCGTACTTCCACGAGTTCTGGGCGGCGAAGGCCGGCCAGACGCTCGTCAACCACGACAACGGGCGGTCCGGTCGGGCGACGAAGGCCGAGATCGACACGCCGACCGGTCGCAAGCTGTGGACCTGGTGGAAGCACATGGTCGACACCGGCCTCGCCGTGAACATCGGGAGCGACCAGACGACGATCGACCACTTCCTCGCCGTGGGCAACCACCAGGCGGCGATGACGATCGAGGGCAACGCCAACCTCTCACGCATCAACGCCGCGCTCTCGTCGGGCGGCTGGAAGGACGTCGAGATCGCCGTCGCACCGCTTCCCGGTCTGACCTCGGCGAGCGGCGGCGTTCCGATCGGCGACGGGTCGCTCTGGATCGCGAAGGCCTCGGCGCCGGCGAAGCGGGCCGCCGCGTGGCAGTGGATCAAGTTCCTGGTGTCGAAGGACGCGCAGGTGACCTGGCACACCGAGAAGGGCTCCGTCCCGACCCGTGCGTCGGTGGGCCTCGACCCGAAGGTCGCGGCGCTGTGGCAGCAGCAACCGGACTACGCCGTCGGCTGGAAGCAGCTCCAGCAGGGGCCGCTGGACGCAGCGACGTCCGGCTCGCTCATCGGGCCGTACCAGGAGGTGCGCAACGCCATCACCAACGGCATCACCGCGATGCTCACGAACGGCGAGTCGCCCGAGGCCGCCCTGAAGAAGGCGCAGGCCGACGCCGACGCGGCGATCAAGGACTACAACACGCGAATCGGGGCGTGACGAAGATTTCCTCGATGAGTCTGTCGATTCCGGGCAGTCCGTTCGTGTAGGAGTTGCGGCGGCAGTCGCCGCACCCACGAATCGGAGGATGTCATGAGGAAGCTGGTCGTCACGGAGTTCATCTCGCTCGACGGTGTGATGGAGGCGCCGGGCGGGGACGACGGGTACGTGCACGGGCCGTGGACGATGCCGTACTGGTGCGACGACATCGGTGCCTACAAGAACGCGGAGATGGAGACGGCCGACGCGCTGCTGCTCGGCCGGCGGACGTACGAGGGCTTCGCCGCGGCATGGCCGTCGCGGACCGGTGACGACTTCTCCGACAAGATGAACTCGATGGCGAAGTACGTCGTGTCGGGCACGCTCACGTCCGCCGACTGGCAGAACACCACGATCCTGAGCGGCGACATGGCCACCGAGGTCGCAGCCCTCAAGGCGCAGGACGGCGGCGACATCATGGTGGCGGGCTCGGCCACGCTGGCGCAGAGCCTGTTCGAGGCCGACCTCGTCGACGAGCTCCGCCTGGCGATCTACCCGATCACGCTGGGCTCGGGGAAGAAGCTCTTCCCGCACGAGAGCCGTCTCGACTTCGAGCCGGTCGAGATCACGCAGGCCAGCACCGGCGTGACGCTCACGACCTTCCGCCGCTGCGAGGCACGGCCGATGGCGACCGACTTCCCCTTCCCCGACTGACCTGTTCTGAACCCGCGTTTTGGGGTTCGTTGTGTGCACCCCTCGCGCACAACGAACCCCGAAACCGGGGAAATGAGGGCGTTTCGAAAGCAGCAAGTCGGCGAGTCGGTCATCATGTCCGGCGTGCAGATTGTCACCGACTTCTTTTCCAGAATGGGGCGTGCCGTCGCGCCCGACATTCTCTCCGCCGAGGGGCACCGGTGAGCGACAGTCCTGCAGACGAGACGTGGTGGTTGGCCGCCGACGGAAGGTGGTACCCGCCGACGTCACATCCGAACTACGTGCCACCGGCAGTGCCGCCACCGATACCCGCACCACCGACGCCTCCGGCACAACCCGCCGAGGCCCAAGGTGGGGGTCCCACCGTCTCGGGTGTCGCCGGCGAGGGGCCGTCACGGGTTGCCGAGAACTGGGCGAAGGGCGCCGAGGGCGAACGGTCGACTGCCGATGAGCTGCTGAGGCTTCCGTACGGCTATCACGTGATACACGGACTGAAGAAGGGACAGTCCAACGCGGATGTCGATCACCTCGTCATCGGGCCCACTGGAGTCTGGGTCATCGACTCAAAGGCCTGGCACGGCCAGTTGACGGCGGGTGACGGGACCCTTTGGCGGGGGCGGCATCCAATCCGCAAGGAGATCAGCTCGGTCGAGCAGCAGGCGAGCTACGCGCGCAACGTCCTCGGATTCGACGTCAACCCCGTCCTCTGCTTCGTCGGAACGAAGCTCCCGCGTCCTGCGCAAATGGTCGGCCGCGTGCGCGTGGTCGAGCTCCCGGCGCTGATCGAGCACCTCACCGCCGGCCAGATCACGATGCTGCCCGAACACATCACGGCTGCCCTCGAGCGGGCGGGGCGATGGCGACAGCGTCCGCCGACGATTCCGAGGGCGTCGGCAACGCCGTCCATCAAGCGCGAACGCCGACGAAAGGCGGCTGACGTCCCGAGGAAGTCGAACCGTGCGAATAGGCCAACCCGCGCAAGTTCCACGGCAATTCGGAAGGCCTCGACGCAACTGTTCGGTCTCGCGCTGCGCGCCGCTGTTCTCGTGATCGCTGTTGTCATCCTCGCCGCGATCTACAAAGCCGTCGAGCGATCGGGCACCGACCTGTTCACGCCCTCCAGCACGACAACCACCCTCGTCGGACCGGGATACCTCAGCGTCTCGGTCAGCTGTCCGGCGCCGAACGGCGGGTACCGCCTCGTGGGTCATCCGAAGCCGCCATTGGGCGAGAAGATCCGCGTCTCCGCCACGATCGACGGCGCGCCCCACTTCCTGGGCGAGTTCTCGACGTACATGACGGCACCCCCGATCGAGCGGGTGCCACCCAGCACCTCCACCGGCTTCGACATCGCGCTGGTCGACGCTGTGGGCCAGGCCGGAGCGAGCTACCACATCGACATCACCACACCGGCGACTCCGTGCTGACTGTCAGGGGCGGCCCGTAGGGTCGTTGCCATCGCCTCGACGACCCGTCGCCCGGCGAACTCGGCTCACCACGAGCCCTCGAACATCCCATTCGATGTGGAGGACTCTCATGGACGCCGAATCCACGGCACAGATCATCTCGATGGCCGTCGGCGGCTTCGTCGACACGCACGACGAGTACCGGAAGGTGGTCACGTCGTCGTCGCCGCTGAAGCGGCCGGTCGACATCCGCACCAGCACCTGGCGACCGTGGCTCACCGAGGGCGGCCGTGCCGGCTCGTCGTCGTACGTCGGGCCGATCGACCCCGAACGCGCCGCGATCGCCGATCGCCTGCTCGCCGACCTGCCCGGTCTCGATCGCGAGCACCACGGCAGCGGCGCCGACCGTCGCATGGACCGCGCACAGCTGGTCACCCTCGCCGAGGCGGCCGCCAAGCGTGGCAAGCAGCACGAACGCCGCTGCATCGCACTCTGGGTCGCGTCGATGATGTGGGGAGCGGGCACCGTCAACGGCCGAGGCCCGTGGCGCACCGCCCACGGGCTCGCAAGCGAGAACCTCGGGGCGGTGCTCGTCGAGTCGCACCGGGCGATCCGCGCCGGGGAGCTCGACGAGGCGTACGTCGCGGCGAGCGCCATCGCCGGCTCGGGCGAGGCGGCATTCACACGCTGGCTGTGGGCCGCGGCGCTCGACACCCGGCTGCCGCTCCAACCGCTCGTGCTCGACGGGCCCGGGCGGAACGGCTTCGAGACGGCGCTCGACGATACGGCGGCCACCAGGTCACGACTCGGCACCGGACGGGTCGCGTACGCATGGTTCGTCGAGTCGCTCAACCTCACGGCGGCAGAGCTCCGCACTCGGCCCGGCTTCAAGGGCACCACGCCGGAGAAGGTGGCGTGGCTCCTCTCCGAGCAATGGTGAGTTGCCCGCCCGGTACGAGCCGTAGCCTTGACACCTCGTGGAACCGACCATCACCTATCCACCGGAGCTGCCGATCAGCGAGCGTCGTGACGACCTGCTCGCAGCGATCGCCGCGCACCAGGTCCTGGTGGTGGCCGGCGAGACGGGGTCGGGCAAGTCCACGCAGCTCCCCAAGCTCTGCCTCGAGGCCGGGCGCGGAGCGGAGGGCCGGTGGATCGGCCACACCCAGCCCCGCCGCATCGCGGCCCGCTCGATCGCCGAGCGCGTCGCCGAGGAGCTCGGCTCGGAGGTCGGCCGGGCCGTCGGGTACAAGGTGCGCTTCAACGACGAGGTCGGGCCCGACACGGCGATCAAGGTGATGACCGACGGCATCCTCCTCGCCGAGATCCAGCGCGACCGCATGCTCCGCCGCTACGACACGCTCATCGTCGACGAGGCCCACGAGCGCTCCCTCAATATCGACTTCCTCCTCGGCTACCTTCGCCAGCTGCTGCCCCGCCGCCCCGACCTCAAGCTGATCATCACGTCGGCAACCATCGACACGCTCCGCTTCAGCGAGCACTTCGACGACGCGCCGATCATCGAGGTGGAGGGCCGCACCTATCCCGTCGAGACCCGCTACCGCCCCCTCGACGACCCGACGGGCGAGACCGACCCGAAGGACCAGGTCGAGGGCATCTGCGACGCCGTCGAAGAGTTCCGCCGCACGGAGTCAGGCGACATCCTCGTCTTCTGCTCCGGCGAACGCGAGATCCGCGACGCGGCTGCGGCGCTCGACGACCTGGGCCTGCCCGACACCGAGATCTTCCCCCTCTTCGCACGCCTGTCCGCCGCCGAGCAGCACCGCGTGTTCGAACGTCACGCGGGCCGACGCATCGTGCTCGCGACGAACGTCGCCGAGACCTCCCTCACCGTGCCCGGCATCCGGTCCGTGATCGATCCCGGCACCGCCCGCATCTCGCGCTACAGCTACCGCACCAAGGTGCAGCGCCTCCCCATCGAGCCCATCTCGCAGGCGTCGGCCAACCAGCGCGCCGGTCGATGCGGCCGTGTGGGTCCCGGCGTGTGCATCCGGCTGTACGACGAGGACGACTTCACCAACCGTCCCGAGTTCACCGAGCCGGAGATCCGCCGCACCAACCTGGCATCGGTCATCCTGCAGATGGCCAACCTCGGCCTCGGCGACGTCGGGTCGTTCCCGTTCGTCGACCCGCCCGACGACCGCAACATCCGCGACGGGATCGCACTCCTCGAGGAACTCGGCGCCGTCGACCCCGAGCGGGCCGGCACGAAGAAGTGGCTCACCACCCTCGGCCGTCGTCTCGTGCGCATGCCCGTCGACCCGCGCCTCGGCCGCATGGTCATCGAAGCGGGTACCAACGGCTGCCTGCACGAGGTGATGGTGATCACGGCGGCGCTGTCGTTGCAGGACCCCCGCGAACGCCCCCTCGACCATCGCGCCGCAGCCGACCAGAGCCACGCACGCTTCGCCCACCCCGACAGCGACTTCCTCACCTACGTCAACCTCTGGAACCATCTCGCCGAGCAGCGGAAGGAGCGCACCTCCAACCAGTTCCGCAAGATGTGTCGCACCGAGTTCCTCAACTACAACCGCATCCGGGAGTGGCAGGACATCTACGAGCAGCTGCGGCGCGCCACCAAGGCGCTCGGCTTCGTTCCCAACTCCGTGCCGGCCACGCCCGACGCCGTCCACATCTCGCTGCTCAGCGGTCTCCTCTCCCACATCGGCATGAGGGACACCGGGGACGGCAAGGACAAGCGCGCCTCCCGGGAGTTCATCGGGGCCCGCAACGCCCGGTTCACCATCGCCCCCGGCTCGGTGCTCGCCAAGCACCCGCCGAACTGGGTGATGGCCGGCGAGCTCGTGGAGACCAATCGGCTGTGGGCCCGGGTCGTGACGAAGATCGACCCGGCGTGGGTGGAGCGCTTGGCCCCCCACCTCACGAAGGCCTCGTACGGCGAGACGTGGTGGGACCGGGCGCGGGGCTCGGCTCTCACCAACGAGCGGGTCACCGTCTACGGCCTCACCCTCGTGTCCGGTCGGCGCGTACCCGTCGCCCGGGTCGACCCGGCCCTGGCCCGCGAGCTCTTCATCCACCACGCACTCGTCGAGGGCGACTGGGACACGCACCACAAGTTCATGGACCGCAACGCCGCCGTGCTCGACGAGGCGTCGCGGCTCGAGGCACGGGCGCGTCGCAGCGACCTCATCGCCGACAACGAGGAGATCTTCGACTTCTACGACCGGCGCCTACCGGACGACATCACGACGGGCGCCGCGTTCAACCAGTGGTGGAAGACCGAGCGTCGCACCCGCGGCCAGCTGCTCGATCTCCGCCTCGACGACCTGCTCGTCGACGATGCCCACGACGCCATCGACCACGAGGCCTTTCCCGAGACGTGGTCGGTCGGCGGCCACGACCTCCCCGTCACCTACGAGTTCGACCCCACGAGCGACAGTGACGGCGCCACGATCACCGTCGACGCCGGCATCGTCGGCCAGCTCGACCCCGCCGACTTCGACTGGAACGTGCCCGGCTTCCGCGACGATCTCGTGGACGCGCTCATCCGCACCCTCCCGAAGCAGCTCCGCAAGCTGTTCGTGCCCGTCCCCGAGACGGTCGCCCTCATCGCGCCCCGCGTCGGGCCCGAGCACGGTCCCGTGGTGGAGAGCGTGCGCCGCGAGCTCAATCGCCTCATCAGCCACCCCCTGCCCGTCGACGCGTTCGACCTCGACAAGCTCCCCGCGCATCTCCGCCCGTCGTTTCGCATCGTCGGCACCGACGGCGCCGAGCTCGCCGTCGGCAAGGACCTCCGCGCCCTCGCTGCGGAGGTGCACGCCGAGGCCCGAGCAGTCGCGGCGACGGTCGACACCGGGCTCGAGCAGTCGGGGCTGCGGGCCTGGACGTTCGGCGACCTGCCCCGCGTCGTAGAACGCACCGTGGGCGGCCGTGTCATCAAGGCCTTTCCGGCGCTCCACGACGACGGCGACTCGGTGTCCATCGCCGCCTGCACCAGCCCCGACGAACAGGCCGACGTGATGTGGGCCGGCACACGACGACTCGTCCGCCTCGCCATGCCGGCCCCGGCGCGCCAGGTCGACACCCTGCTCGACGAACGCACCAAGCGGGCGATGTCCACGGCGGCGATCCAGCCGAAGGTCGACTGGTACCACGACATCATCGGGTGCGCCCTCGATCAGCTGATCGGCCTCGCCGGAGGTCCCGCGTACACCGAGGCCGCCTTCGACACCCTCGTCGCATCGGTGCGCGACGGCCTCCACGACACGCTCGCCACCGTCACGACGGCGGCCACGAACGTGGTGGCGCTCCACACCTCGATCACGCGCACGCTCGGGTCGATCACGGCGGAACCGCTCGCCTCCGCGGTCGCCGACGCACGGGAGCACCTCGACCGGCTCGTCTACGAAGGCGTCCTCACCGGCATCGGCGTCGACCGGCTCCCGAACCTCGACCGCTACCTCCGCGCCATCGAACGCCGGCTCGCCAACCTGCCGAACAACGCCCGACGCGACGCCGAGCTGATGGATCGCTGCCGCAAGCTCGAGGCCGAGTACGAGAACCTCACCGACACCGTGTCGCCCAGCGACGATCTCGAGGCCCTGGCGTGGCAGCTCGAGGAGTTCCGGGTGAGCTCCTTCGCTCAGCAGCTCCGCACCCCGACGCCGGTGAGCGAGAAGCGGATCCGCAACGAGATCCACCGCCTCGCACGCGGCCTGTAGGCCAGGTCAGACGGGTGACGAGGCGGCGACCGTCGTCGCTCCCGGCGACGCGCTGAGCCAGATGCTGTCGCCCTCGCGCAGATCGAGGTGGCTCGCCTCCTTGCGCGTGAGCTGCACCACCGTGGTCTCGTCCTCGCTACCGGGCACGGGACGGACGGCGTCGATGCGCACCTCGAAGCCGATGCGGAGCAGCCGCTCGACCTTCGCCTCCACGGCCCCGGTCTCGGGCGCCGCCGCGACGTCGATGTCGTGCGGCCGGATCAGGACGTCGTCGAGGCGGGTGGTCGGGCCGAGGAACGACATCACGAACTCGTTCGCCGGATGGTCGTAGAGCTCGTCGGGTGAACCGATCTGCTCGACGCGGCCGTGGTTGATCACCACGATCTCGTTCGACACCTCCAGCGCCTCCTCCTGGTCGTGCGTCACGAACACGGTCGTGACGTGAACCTCGTCGTGCAGGCGTCGCAACCAGTCGCGCAGCTCCTTGCGAACCTTGGCGTCGAGCGCGCCGAACGGCTCGTCCAGCAGCAGCACGTTCGGCTCCACCGCAAGCGCGCGTGCGAGCGCCATCCGCTGACGCTGGCCGCCCGACAGCTGCGCCGGCAACCGATCGGCGAACTGGTCGAGGTGCACGAGCTCCAGCAGCTCCATCACACGCGTGCGGATCTGGTCCTTGGGCACCTTCCGGATCTCCAGGCCGAACGCCACGTTGCGGAACACGGACAGGTGCTTGAACGCGGCGTAGTGCTGGAACACGAACCCGACGTTGCGCTGCTGCGGACGCAGCGACGTGGTGTCGACGCCGTTGATCTCGATCGTCCCCGAGTCGGGCTCCTCGAGCCCGGCGATGATGCGCAGCAGCGTCGTCTTGCCACCGCCGGACGGGCCGAGCAGCGCGGTGAGGTTGCCGCTCTCGATCTCGACCGACACATCGCCGAGCGCGACGAAGTCGCCGAAGTTCTTGTTGAGGTTGCGGACACTGATTCCCATGGGCCTACTTCTTGGTCGACGGGTCGGACTTGGGACGGATGAGCGTGATCACGATGAGGCACAGCACGCTGGCGGCGGCCAGCACCAGCGAGGCCGAGTAGGCGCTGAGCTCGTCGAACTCGCCGTAACGCTGCTCGACGAGGGACGTCACGGTCTGGGTGCTGCCGGCGACGCCGCCGGCGGTGACCACCTTCACGGCGCCGAACTCGCCGAGGCTGCGGGCCAGCGCCAGCACCACGCCGTAGGCCACGGCCCACTTGATGGACGGCAGGGTGATGCGGCGGAACGTCTGGAAGCCACCGGCGCCGAGGATCGACGCCGCCTGCTCCTGCTCGGTGCCGATCTCCTCCAGCACCGGCACGATCTCGCGAACCACCAGCGGCAGCGACACGAACACGGTCGCCAGCACGATGCCGGGAAACGCGAAGATCACCTGGAACCCGGCCTTGTCGAGCACCGGGCCGAACCACCCGTTTCGTCCGTAGACGAACACGAGCGCGAGACCGGCCACGATGGGCGACACCGACAGGGGTAGGTCGACGAAGAGACTCAGCGCCTGCCGGCCGGGGAACCGATAGCGGACGATGAGCAGCGAGACGCCGATGCCGAACACCGTGTCGATGATCACGGCGTACGCCGCGGCGTAGCCGGTCACGACGAAGGCGTGCACCATGTTGGGGTCGCTCAGCGCGTCCCACACCTTGCCGGCGCCCTCCGCGAACGTGTGCTGCGCCACCACGAACAACGGCACGGCGATGAGCACGCCGATGTACCCGACCGCAACGAAGCGCAACAGGTACTGGACAGGCCCCTTCCGCTGCCCCGCACGACCGGCCCTAGCCACGGCGCACCGCCCATCGACGAAGGCCGTCGATCGAGAGGAGCGTCACGATCGACACGGCGAGCAGCACGGTGGCCACGGCGGCCGCACCCGCCGGGTTGTCGTTCTCGTTGAGGCTCAGGATGCGCACCGCCGCGACTTCGGTCTTGAACGGCAGGTTCCCGGAGATGAGCACGAGCGAGCCGTACTCGCTGACGGCGCGGGCGAACGCCAGCGCCGTACCGGCCGCGATGGCTGGGATCAGGTTCGGAAAGACGATCCGGCGGAAGATGGTGAGGCGGTCGGCGCCGAGCGAGGCCGCCGCCTCCTCGACGTCGCGGTCGAGCTCCAGCAGGACGGGCTGCACCGCCCGCACGACGAACGGCACGGTGACGAAGAGGAGCGCGAGGAAGATGCCGACGCGGGTGTTCGCGAAGTGCAGGTTGAGCGGGCTGTCGGGGCCGTAGAGCGAGAGCAGCACCAGGCCGGCGACGATCGTGGGCAGCGCGAACGGCACGTCGATCACGAGATCGAGCAGGCCCTTGCCGGGGAAGTCGTCGCGCACCAGCACCCAGGCGACGACGGTGCCGAGCACCACGTTGACCGCGGTCACGAGGAACGCCTGCGTGATCGTGAGGCGAAGAGCGGCGGCCGTCGACGGGTTCGACAGCGCGTCCCAGTAGCCGGACCATCCGTTGCCCGTCGCCTTCACCACCACCGCAGCCAGCGGGAGCAGCACGAGCAGGCTCAGCCAGATGGTGGCGACCCCGAGACCGAGGCCCGATCCACGCGCCAAGGGCGCCCCGCCGGAATCACCGGTGGAGCGCCCCGAGCGGGTTCGTTTCATCAATTGCCCTTGCCGGACGCGTTCTGGATCGTCGTGATGATGCCGTCCGACCCGTCCTTCTCCTTCGTGGCGAAGAACTTCTTGTTGACCTCGCTCCAGCCGCCGAAGTCGGCGATCGTCGCGAGCTTCTTCGCCGGCGCCGGGAACGGATCCTTCGGATCGTTCGCGCCCTTCACCGTCTCCTTGTCGAGACCGTCGATCACGGGACGGAAGCCCTTCGACACGAACGCCTTCTGCCCCGCCTCCGACAGCACGTAGTCGAGGAACTCCTTCGCCTTGGGATCGGCCGACTTCGTGACGGCGGCGGGGTTCTCGATCTGCAGGGTGATGTCAGGGATCACGTAGTCGAAGTCCTCGCCGCTCTGGCGGGCGAAGATCGCCTCGTTCTCGTAGCTGATGAGCACGTCGCCCGTACCACCGGCGAACGCCGTGGTCGCCTCACGCCCACTGGCGGCGAGGGTGACGGCGTTGGCGAAGAACTTCTCGATGAACGCCTTGCCGTCCTCGTCGGTGCCGTTGGCGGTGGCGTGCGCCCACGCCGCGAGGATGTTCCACTTGGCCGAGCCCGAGGAGCCCGGGTTCGGCGTCACGATGCCGATGCCGGGCTTCACGATGTCGTCCCACCCCTCGATGTGCTTGGGGTTGCCCTTGCGCACGACGAGCACGACGACCGACTTGGAGATGATCCCCTTGTGGGCGCCCTTGTTCCAGTCGTCGGCCACGAGGCCGGCCTTCACGAGGCGGGTGACGTCGGGCTCGAGCGAGAAGTTGACGTAGTCGGCCTTCTTGCCGGCCTCGACGGCGCGGCTCTGGTCGCCGGAGGCGCCGTAGCTGCTCTCGAAGGTGACGCCCTTGCCGGCCGGCGTCTCGGCGAACGCCTTCTGCGCGACGTCGTACGCGGCCTTCGGCACGGAGTAGCTGACGAGCGAGAGCGTGGTGGCGGCGGTGGTGTCGCCGGACCCGGAGTTCGACGTCGTGTCGCTCGGGCCGCACGCCGCGAGCACCGACGCGGACACGAGGACGGCCAGGGAGGTGATCAGTGATTTCTGCATGGCGACGCACCCTAGGCAAAGCCGACCGATTAGGTCAACAATGGCGAGAACGTCACCTACACGGTCCAGAGCCCCGACGTGATGGTGTCGACCTCGTCCGCCACCGAGACCTTGGCGGTGAGATCGATCGTCTCCCCCTCGTACGCGCCGTCGTGCCCGTCGGTGCCGCTGCCGTCGGACACCTCGTCGAACAGCGAACGCACCGGCGCCAGGAACCGGCTGATCGGCGCGTACGAGTGCCGATCGCCGACCCCCGCCCGCTTGTGGTGGTACCGCAGTGGCACGTAGACGCTGAGCACGTCGCGAGCCCGCGTGAGCGCCACGTACATCAGGCGACGCTCCTCCTCGAGCCCCTCGCTCGTGGACAGGCTCATGTCGGCGGGGAAGTTGCCGTCGGCCGCGTGGATGATGTGCACCGCTCCCCACTCCATGCCCTTCGCCGAGTGGACGGTGCTGAGCGTGAGCGCATCGTCGTCACGGTGGGGCTCGTCGGCCAGATCGCCCGTGGACGCCGGCGGTTCGAGCGTGAGCTCGGTGAGGAACCGGCTGCGCGACGTGTAGGACTCGGCGCTGATCTGCAGCTGCTGCAGATCGCCGGCGCGCACGTCGGCTCGCTCGTAGCGACGGTCGAAGCTCGGTTCGCACCACGCCGTGAGCCGCTCCACCTGCACCGCCACCGGCGGCTCCTCCCCCGCGTGCCCGAGGCAGTCGGCGAAGGCGGCGCGCAGCGTGTCGATCTCCTCGCGGGCTGCGCTCGGCACCTTGAGCTCGTCGTGCAGGAAGCGGTCGAGCGGGGTGCGGGCGGGCCCCGACGCGACGTCTCCGACGGCGGGCGCCACGTCGATGTCGGCGAGCGCCAACGCCTCCATCATCGAACGCACCGTGGCGGGCCCGACGGCCGGCAGCGTGCGGAGGACGCGGTTCCATGCCAGCTCGTCCCACGGGTTGTCGAGCACCCGCAGCAACGACACGAGGTCCTTCACGTGCGCCGCCTCGAGGAACTTCAGACCGCCCCATTTCACGTAGGGGATGTCGCGACGGCCCAGCTCGAGCTCGAGGATGTCGGAGTGGTAGCCGGTGCGGAACAGCACGGACTGATCGCTCAGCGGCATGCCCTCCTCGCGCAGCGCCAGGATGGCGTCGGCCACAACACGGGCCTGGCCGAGCTCGTCGTGGCAGGTGACGAGCGTCGGCCGCCGCGTGCCGGAGCGGCGCGGGCGCAGGTGCTTGTCGAAGTGGCGGTCGGACTGCGCGAGCACGGAGTTGGCGACGTCGAGGATGGGGCCGATCGAGCGGTAGTTGTCCTCGAGCGTCACCTGCACCGTGCCCGGGCGCCGGTCGCCGAACTTCCACATGTTCTCGACGGTCGCGGCCCGGAAGCCGTAGATCGACTGAGCGTCGTCGCCGACGACGGTGACGGACACGCCCCGGTCGCCCATCATGTGCACGATGTCGGCCTGCACCGGGTCGGTGTCCTGGAACTCGTCGACCAGCACGTGGTCGAAGCGAGCGGCCACCTCGGCGCCGATCTCCTGGCTGGCGAGCATCCCCCGCCAGAAGAGCAGCAGGTCGGCGTAGTCGAGCACCCGGCGGGAGCGCTTGCGGCGGGTGTACTCCTCGAAGATCGGCGGCAGCGCCTCGAGGTGCCCGGTGACCCACGGGAACTCGGCGCGCACCACGTCGCCCAGCGGACGCTGGGTGCCCACCACCTGGTCGTACACCGCGGCGATGGTCTCCTTCTTCGGGAACCGCGGACCGGCCGTCTCGACCACGGCGGCGCGCACGATGCCGAACATCTCCATCGCGTCGCCCTGGTCGAGCACGGTGAAGTTGGGATCGAGCCCCGCACCACGGCCGTAGGTGCGCAGCAGGCGGTTGGCCACGGAGTGGAACGTGCCGCCCCACACCTGCGCGGTGGCGGCGCCGTCGGTGAGCTTGCCGGCGCGGGCCAGCATCTCCTGCGCGGCGCGGCGCGTGAACGTGAGGAGGAGGATGCGGTTGGGCGGCACCCCGTCATCGATGAGGCGGGCGACCCGCGCCGCCAACGTGCCCGTCTTGCCGGTGCCGGCGCCGGCCACGACCAGGAGCGCCGGGCCGTCGTGGGCGACGGCGGCCATCTGCGCGTCGTTGAGGCCACGGGCCCAACGCGGGGTGGAGGCAACTTCGAACATGCGTTCGGGATCATACCAGCGGGGATCTTTCGGGCCCAGCGCCCCGGTTCAGCTTCTCGGCTGCCAAACTGAACCGGTGCACGTGACCGCGAAGGCCGACTACGCCATGCGGGCGATCATCGAGATCGCCGCGGCCGAGGACGGGCGGGCCAAGGCCGAGCAGATCGCCGCGGCCCAGGACATCCCGCTCGGCTTCCTGCGCGGCATCCTCACCGACCTCCGGCGGGCCGGCCTCATCGTGTCGCAGCGCAGCGCGACGGGCGGCTTCCGCCTCGCCCGACCCGCCTCCGACATCTCGCTCGGCGACGTGGTGCGATCGGTCGAGGGGCCGCTCGCACAGGTGCGCGGCCTCCGCCCCACCGAGCTCGACTACCCCGGCGTCTCGGCACCACTACGGGACGTGTGGATCGCGCTGCGCGCCAACCTGCGCGCCGTGCTCGACCACACCACGATCGCCGACGTGGCGAACGGCGAGCTGCCGGCGCTCGTCCGCAAGCTCGCCGCGGCCCCGGCCTCCCTCACCGAGAACTTCTGACCCCGCTCCCTCAGGAAAGCAGCCGAATGTCCGCCATCACCCTCGATGCCATCGACGAGCAGATCATCGCGGAGCTCCAGCGCGACGGTCGGCGCCCGTACACCCAGCTCGCGAAGACGGTCGGCCTGTCGGAGGCGGCCATCCGCCAGCGGGTGCAACGCCTGCTCGACGCCGAGGTGATGCAGATCGTCGCCGTCACCGACCCGATGCGACTCGGCTTCCACCGCGCCGCGATGGTCGGCATCAAGGTGGACGGCGACATCCGCAAGGTCGCCGAGAAGCTGTCGAAGTTCGACGAGGTCGTGTACGTCGTGCTCACCGCCGGCACCGTCGACCTGCTCGCCGAGGTGGTCGTGCCCAACGACGAGGCGCTGCTCGAGCTGCTGAACGACCGCATCCGCAAGATCCCCGGCGTGCAGAGCACCGAGACGTCGATCTACCTGAACCTCTACAAGCAGACCTACCAGTGGGGGACACGATGAGCGCCATTCCCGGGTGGTACCCGGACCCGCGGAACACCCACGACCGGCTCGCGCTGCGCTGGTGGGACGGCACGGCCTGGACCGAGGAGATCGCACGGGCCCGGGACGAGCCGCCCACGCCCGAGCCTGAGCCGACACCGGAGCCGGAGCCGGCACCGGAGCCCACCCCCGAACCGGAACCGGAGCCCGAACCGACCCCCGAACCAGCGATCGAGCTGACGCCGCTGGCCGCGTGGACCCAACCCTCCGAGACGCTGCCCACGCCGCCTCCCGTGCTGCCGATCGCGCCGGTGCTCCCGACCGCCGCGGTGCCGCCGACCCCGACCTCGCCGCCACCCGCTCCGCCTGCCCCGCCAGCACCCCCGACTCCGCCCGGCCCCCCGGCCTCGACGCGACCCGACGAGCCGTCGGGCGGCTCCCGGAAGAACCTCTTCATCGCCGCGGCCATCGTGCTCGTGCTCCTCGTCGGCGGCATCGTGGCCGTGCTGGTGAGCTCCGACGACGCGAACGAGACGACGACGGCGCCCACCACCTCAGCCGCCGTGACCACCACCAAGGCGGCCACGACGTCGACCTCCACGTCGACGTCGACGAGCACCACCACGACCACGGCCGCCACCACCACGTCGACCCCGCCGACGACGATCGTGGCCTCGACGACGGTTCCGGTGACGGCCGCTTCCACCACCGTTGCCCCCGGTCCTCACCTGTCCCGCGACCGGGCGTCGCTGTTCGCCACGCTGTGCCGCCTCTCGGCCACGGCGGTGCGAACGGGGAAGGCGACCGACGGCAGCGCCGTCCGCTACGAGGCCGACTCGCTGCTCGCCGGCGACGTGCAGGACGCGGCCGCGGCACAACCGCTCGTGACCTACTACTCCGACCTCGGCACCAACACCGACACCACGCGCCGCTTCGTCAGTGACGAATGCGTGCCGCTGGGGCTGGGCTGACCGATCCCGAACGGACTGCCTGACGCTGCGCCATCGCACCGCGGCCGGCCAACACGAACAGCACGCCGACGACGCCGAAGAGCGGATGGAAGAAGCTCAGCTCACGGATGAACGCGAGCTCCACCGCGAGCCACGCGATGAGCGACACGCCCACCAGGATCGAGAGGATGCCGGTGCGGGCATCACCGTTCATCGCCGCGAGCGCGAGCAGGAAGAACGGAACGGCCACGACGAGGCCGAGGGCGACGCCTCCGAAGACCGGGCTGGCGAAGGGAAGCCGTTGATCGAGCTCGTGGCCCAACGTCAGCTCCCCGGTCGCCAACCCGATGGCGCCGCCCACGGCGCTCACCGAGACGAGTACTGCACCGATCACGATCCCCCGGTATCGGTGCGCCTCGCTCATGGCCCCATCGTCGTGCGGGTCGTGGGGCCTCGACAGGGCCGAAAGTCAGTTCGTCGCGCTTCCGCCGAACCCGTTCTGCCGCCACGCCTCGAAGGCCACCACGGCGACGGAGTTCGACAGGTTGAGGCTGCGATTGTCCGGCCGCATCGGCAGCGCCACCAGCCGATCGCCGAACGACGCACGCACCTCGGGAGCGAGGCCCGACGACTCGCACCCGAACACGAGGACGTCGCCCGGCCGGTAGCCGACGCGGTCGTAGCGGGCGGCGCCGTCGCGGCTGAAGCCGTACCAGGAGGCGTCCGGGTGCGAGGCGGCGATCGCCGCCCGGCACTCGTCCAGCGACTCGTGCACCGCCAGGTCGACGAACTCGTGGTAGTCGAGCCCGGCGCGGCGAAGTGAGGCGTCGTCGATGTCGAACCCGAGCGGGCGCACGAGGTGCAGTGCAGCGCCCACGTTGGCGCTCAGACGGATCACGTTGCCCGTGTTCGGCGGGATCTCCGGGTGCACCAGGACGATGTTGAACACACGCCCTCTCTAGTATCGGCACGTGACCGATGTCGAGGTGCCCCTGCCCGAGCCGGACGCGACGCCGGGCACCTTCGAGCGGAAACCCCAGCTCAACGCCGCGCAGGCCGAGATCATGGACCGCCTGCGCTTCCGGTCCGAGGACCAGATGACGTTCGAGCCCGGCTTCCGCGCCGAGCTCCGGCTCGAGCTGGAGCGCGGGCTCGCCCCGCTCGTGGAACGGCTCGGCGACGACGATCTCTACCTGTCGAAGCACAAGCTCGAGCAGGTGCACGGCTGCGAGGGGAAGTTCCTCGCCGAGGAGGAGCTCGACTTCGCGTGGAGCGCGCCCATCGCCCGCGGCATCGTCGCGCACCGCGCCATCGAGATCGCCGTCACCAGCCAGCGACAGTGGACGCCGCTCGACCTCGTCGACGAGGCCATCGCCCGCCTGCAGAACGAGGGCCGCGGCATCGGCGAGTGGCTCCAGACGGCGACCGAGGCCGACATCGACACCGTCCGCGCCGACGCCAACAACGCGGTGTGCAACTTCCAGGACTGCTGGCCGGTGCTCGACCGCCGGTGGCGACCGGCCACCGAGGTGTCGATGCGCGCCGAGTTCTTCGAGGGTCGCATCGTGCTGTCCGGCAAGCCCGACCTCACGATCGGGCGGCCCGACGGTCTCGTCGCCCGCAAGGTGATCGTCGACTTCAAGACGGGCCGCATCTCCCCCGCGCACGTCGCCGACCTGCGCTTCTACGCGCTGCTCGACGCACTGCGGCTCGGCGTCCCGCCCCGCCTCCTCGTCAGCTACTACCTCGATGCCGGGCAGCTGCAGGCGGAGCCGGTGAACGAGGGCATCCTCGACGCCACCGTCCGCCGCACCGTCGGCGCGGCCGAGCGCATCGTGGCGCTCCGCTCCGGCGAGCGCGAGCCACGGCTCGTGCCGTCGGGTGCCTGCAGCTGGTGCCCGGCACTCGCCGACTGCGCCACGGGCCGCGCCTTCCTCGACGACCGCAGCGACCGCATCGGTGACCCCGACGCCAACGACCTCGACGAGATCGACGTCTGACCGGTCGACGTCTGATCAGTCGGCGGCAGTCATCGCATCGAAGCGACCGCTCACCATGAACAGGCCCGTCACGGCCACCATCGTGAGGCCCGCCGCGACGGTGACCGGCCGGATGCCCCACTCGTCGGCGGCCCACCCCCACACCAGGAGGCCGACGGGCAGCGCACCGGTGAGGCACATCACGAACGTGGCCACCGACTTCCCCCGCATGTCGTCGCGGGCGAGCAGCTGGATCGTCGTGTTCAGCGCCGACGCGATCGCGAGGTACGACCCGCCGTAGAAGGCGAGCCCGATCACCGCGACCCACCACCGGGGCGACACCCCGACCGCCGCCGTCGCGAGCCCGTACGTCGTCATCGCCACCGTCAGCAGGAGGCGACGGCTCACGCGAGAGCCGATCGTGAGCACGAACGGGGCGAGCACCACCGACCCGATGCCACCGGCGCCCAGGAGCACGCCGAGCCGCCATCCCGACACCGAGAAGATCTCCTGGCCGTAGCTCGCGGGCAGGAACGAGAACAGCGGGCTCGCGATGCCGGCGATGGCGGTGATCGCCACGCAGCAGCTGACGATGCCCGGCGTCTCCCAGACGTAGCGGAACCCCGCCAGCAGATCGGCCACGACCCGCGGTCGCTCCCCGCCCGGGCCGGGCCGACCGTGGCTGCGGATCATCGCCAGCGCGACGAGCACGCTGCCGAACGACACGGCGTTCAGCGCGAACACGATGCCCGGCCCGGCAAAGTCAAACACGACACCGGCGAGCAACGTGCCCAGCGCCCGCGCCGCGTTGAACTGCGTCGAGTTCAGCGTGATCGCGTTCAGCATGATCTCGCGGGGAACGAGCTGGCTCACGAAGGCCTGCCACACCGGGATGTTGAGCCCGCCGGCGAGCCCCGAGCCGAACGCCACGGCCGCCAGCCGACCGGGCGTCGCCCAGCCCTTGGCCACCAGGACCCACAACATCAAGGCGAATGCGGCCTGGGCGATCTGGGTGACCACCAGCAGCATCTTGCGATCGAAGCGGTCTGCGATCGAGCCGCCAGCTGCGCCGACGACCATGATCGGGATGTACTGCCAGAACCCGGCGACGCCCACTCCCCCGTTGCGGCCGGTCAGCTGGAAGATGACGTACGGGATCGCCGCGTTCTGCATCCATCCGCCGGTGTTGCTGATGAGCGCGGCGATCCAGAAGATGCGGAACTCGCGGTTGCGGAGCGCGAGCGTCGCGCCGCGGACACCCCGGTGCGGCATCGATGCAACGTCCGACGAGGCCACTATCGGAGACTATCGGCGCCTCGGTAGACTGCCGCCCAATGGCCGCCCCGCGCTCCTCTCGTTCATCGAACGGTCGCGACGCCACACCGCGGCCCCGCAAGCGTGCACCGGCCACCCCGCGACCCACCGCGTCGCGCACGACGGCCGAGCGGCCGGCGCCGGCGAAGCGGGGCGCGTCCATCACGGCCGTCACGGCCCGGGCGGCGAAGGCGATCAACGACCTCGACGCGCCGACCACGTCGCGCGACCTCGTGCACGTCCCGGCGCCGCCGCCGGCACGCCCGCGCACCGACGACGACTCGCTCATCCGCCACGGCGACGTCGACGAGTGGGGTCGCTCGGAGTCGATGCGCCGCCTGGCCCGCCAGGTGTACGACCCGATCTACAGCAAGTGGTTCCGCGCCGAGTGGGAGGGTCTCGAGAAGATCCCCACCAACGGCGGTGCGCTGCTGGTCGCCAACCACGCCGGCGCCATCCCCTCCGACGCTCCGGCGATCATGCACGGCATCGAGAAGGAGCTCGACCGGCCGGTGTACGGCCTCGCCGACTACTTCTTCCGGAAGGTGCCCGTGGTGGGGACGATGTGGTCGAGGCTTGGCGGCCTGCCCGCCCACCCCGACAACGCCTACCGCCTGCTGCGTGAGCAGAAGCAGCTCGTGCTCGTGTTCCCCGAGGGCACGAAGGGCCCGTCGAAGCACGTGAGCGAGCGCTACCAGCTCGCCCGATTCGGCCGGGGTGGCTTCGTCGAGATCGCCATGCGCGCCGGCGTTCCCGTGGTGCCGATCGCGGTGATGGGCGCCGAGGAGTCGATGCCGATCGTCGCCCGTGTCCCGTCGGTCGCCAAGGCGCTCGGCATCCCGTACATGCCGATCACCGCGAACATGCTGCTCTTCGGGCCGCTCGGCGCAGGCCTCTACTTCCCCGCCAAGTTCAAGTTCCACGTGCTCGACCCCGTGTACTTCAACGTCGAGCCCGACCAGGAGCGCTACTCCAAGAGCCGCATCATGGACGAGTCGGAGAAGATCCGCGACCACATCCAGCAGGAGCTCTACTCGATGCTGCGCGAGCGCCGATCGATCTGGTTCGGCTGACATGCCGGCGCCGCAGATTCCCCAACGGCCCCGCCCCGTCGGCCGGCGCGTGCTGGTCACCGGCCTCGGCACGTTCTGGGGCGGGCGCATCGCACAGGCGCTCGAGGCCGATCCCTCGGTCAACGTCATCATCGGGCTCGACACGACCGAGCCCCTCGTCGAGCTCGAGCGCACCGAGTACGTGCGGGTCGACGCGAACTACTCGATCCTCGCCAAGATCGTGAAGGCCACCCAGGTCGACACGATCATCCACACGTTCCTCGTGGTCGACCCGACGCAGATGTCGAAGCGAGCGATGCACGAGGTGAACGTCATCGGCACGATGAACCTCTTCGCAGCGGCGTCCACGCCGGACTCCACCGTGCGCAACGTCATCGTGAAGTCGGCCACCGCCGTCTACGGCTGCAGCCCCGAGGACCCGACGTGGTTCAGCGAGGACACGCCGCCGAGCCGGGCGTTGCGCCGACCGGTCGAGCGGAGCCTCGACCAGGTCGAGGGATACGTCCGAGACTTCGCCGAGGACAACCCGCACGTGATGGTGTCACTCCTCCGGTTCTCCAACGTGATCGGCAGCGAGATCGTCACCCCGCTGACCCGAGCCCTCGAGCTCCCGATGGTGCCGTCGATGTTCGGCTTCGACCCCCGCTTCCAGTTCGTCCACGAGGACGACGTGGTGCGCTCCATCCTCTTCGTGCTCGACAACAACCTGGCCGGTGTCTACAACGTCGCCGGTGACGGCCTCCTCCCCTGGACCGAGGTCGCGTCGTTGTGCGGCAAGAGCACGTTCCCGCTCCCCCCGTACGTGTCCGACGCGCTGCTCTGGCCCTTCAAGCGGCTCGGCTTCGTCGACCTTCCCGAGGAGTACCTCAACCTCCTCCGCTACGGCCGCGGCGTCGACAACCGGAAGCTCAAGAACGCCGGCTTCGAGTACGACTACACGTCGGCTCAGTCGGTGAAGGCGTTCATCGAGGCGGTGCGCCTGCGGCGCACCATCGGGTCCACGCCCACCTACAGCTACGAGCGCGACGTCGAGCAGTTCTTCCGACACTCGCCCTCGGTCATCCGCGACACGCCGGCGCTCGACCGGCGCAAGACCGACCGCTAGCCACTCAACCGAAGAGGCCTCGCCTGGCGAGCCCGCCGGGCAGTCGGCCCATGTCCATGAGACGCTCGGCGATTCGCCAGGCCTCGGATTCCGTGGCGTCTCCGAACAGCACCAGCTCGGCAAGCACCTCCGTCACCCACATCACGGGCACGCGATCGAATCGCGCCCGAGCGGCGGCATCGCCATCCTGGGTGAGGAACGTTCGGCCTCCGAGATGCTTCGCCAGGACGATCGACTCGGCCTCCCCGAGGTGCTGGAGCGGATGGTCACCCGGCGCCGCCATCGCGGCGCGAACACGAAACGCCTCGCGGTCGAGCGCGGCGGTGCCGAAGTTGGCCGAGGCCAGGTCAACGGGCTCTGGTGAGCCAGGACTGGTTCAGTACGGACTTCAGCCGTGGTTCGGTCGTCGTGTTCCTCGCGATCTCCGCCTGGACCGCGAGTGTCCAGTCGACACGCCCGGAGAGGCGCGTTCCGAGCAGCTCGAGCTCGCCGACCAGCGCGAACGACCACAACGGGCCTGTGTCGATCACGATGCGACTCATGCGACATCACACGTCGGTGGCCGGCAGCAGACCTTCGATGCGGCGAGGAGACACTGCTCCGGCAGCGCGGGCCGTGCGTACAGCGGCCTCGAACGCCGCACTCAGCCCCTCACGCGCCTGGGCGTCGCGGTCTTCCTGATAGTCGTGAACGCAGCCGGCATCCATCGCAAGCTGCAGCCGGTCGGCGCCTCGTAGCTCCTCGCCAAGCGACGGCGGCAACCGGTTCGCCATCATCTCGACACTGACCCCGTACTCATAGGCGGCTCGCACGCCGGTTACCACGTCGACCACCGCCGAGATTGCCTCCTGAGGCACGAGCAGGGCCGCAGCGAAGGCGTTCGCGCGACGCTCGGCATCGTTCCCGTCTTCGGTGACGTCCCGATCGATCGCGGGGCCCGAGTCGACGTCGCCGAACACCCAATGCGCGATCTCGTGTGCCAACGTGAAGCGCTGCCGACCTCGACCCCGCCCTCGGGTGTTGATCACGGCAACGGCACGATCGCCGTCCGCCACGCACACGCCGTCGAACTGCTCCTCCTGAGCGAAGGGTCGGTAGAACACGACGAGCCCCACCCCCGTCGCCACATCCAGCAGGTTTGCGAGCGGCCGCGAACCGAGCTGAAGGTAGTCGCGCACGTCGGCGGCGGCGGATCGACCCTCTGTGGCGAACCCAGGCGGGATGCTCGTCAGAGCGGGGCGAGTGCCGAGCTCGACGGGGATCGAGTCAGCGTCCAGGATCCTCCAGACGCGAAGTGCCTCGGTCGCCAGCGCGACTCCAGGCGCCGCAGTGTCGAGGACACCACCCCGCGCTGCGGCGACGAGCGACTCGGCCAGTGGCGACTCGTCGAGAAGATCGAGGGGATCGACGTCCAAGGCGGCCGCGAGTTCGGCCAGCTCAATCGTCGTGAACCGGCGAGCGCCGTTCTCCGACTTCGAGAGCTTCGACTGCGTCATTCCGTGAACCTGCGCAGCCAACTCCGCTTGGGTGAGCCCCCGGCGCTCACGCCACTCGACCACCCGCCGCCCGAGATCTTCGTCCGACAACCCCATGTTATGAGCTTATCGAATACCGCCGACATTGACGCCGACTCGACTCACCTTGGGTGGGATTGCCCGGCGATCGCCGTGGCGAGCGAGGCGACCTCGGAGCGGATGGCGCTCCATCGGTAGTGCTCGAGGTACCGCTGCTGACCGGCGTCGATGAGCGACGCGCGCGCCGCCGGGTCACGGACCAGTCGCACGCACGCGGCGGCGAACTCGACGGGATGGTCGGCGATCAGGAGGTGCTCGCCGTGCACCACGTCGATGCCCTCGCAGCCGATCGCGGTAGACACCATCGGCAGGCGATTGGCGAGCGCCTCGACCACCTTCAGCCGCGTGCCGGCGCCGGACCGGATGGGCACCACCGACACGTCGGCGCGCTCCATCTCCGGCTGCAACGAGTCGACGGCGCCCACGATGGTCACCCCCGGGAGCGAGCCGAGCGCCTCCACCGACTCGCTGTGCCGGCCGACCACGCGGAACTCGGCGCCGGGAAGTTCGGCGCGGATCGACGGCATCACGTCCGATGCGAACCAGCGCACCGCGTCCACGTTCGGTCCGTAGCCGAGGAGGCCGACGAACAGGAACACCGGTCGTTCGGGGTCGCCCACGGCCAGGTGGTCGGCCGGCTCCCAGTCGCACTCGTAGCCGTTGGGCACGACCACGGCGTTGGGGCAGCCCGAACGGTCGACGTCGAGCGCGCTGCACACCAGCACCCGGTCGACCGTCGCCGCAGCCTGCCGCTGCACACGGTCCCAGCGGCGTTCGTCCACGAGGTTGAACCCGCTCGCGATCAGCCAGCGCAGCGTGGCCGATGCGCGGCGCGCCGGGCCGTCACCGGGAGCGACGATCGGGCCCATCCGCCGGATGCCGGCGAGCAGCATGTTCTCGAGGTTGTCGAAGTCGAGGAACGCCCGACCCGGCACGAGATCGTGGGTGCGAATCCAGGAGTCGACGTGGGAGAAGAACGTCACGTCGTACGACGCGTGGTCGAGCGTGGGCAGCACACGACGGGCCGCAGAGAAGTCGCGTCGCACGAGGCGGCGCGGCTCACCGCTCCGCAGCCAGCGGGGCAGCCACTCCCGAACGCCGAGCTCGGGAGCCTCGGGCGCGTCGATCACCGTCACGCCCGCCGGCGCTGCATCACGCGGACGGCCGGAGCCGTCCAGGCACAGGAAGTCGACCGGCCCCTCGGCGAGGAGCGCCTCGATCATGTTCGCGAGGCGCAACTTGTAGCCGTCCTGGGGCGGCCACGGGTACGCCTCGGCGACGACGAGGCTCTTCATGACACCGTTCCCACCGGCGTCAGGGTAGCGGCGCGGCGGAACCGCGCCGACGAGGCTGCCAGACTGCGTCCATGTCCTACGTCAACGTCGAACAGCACGACCGGGTCGCCGTCATCACCCTCGACGACCCGAAGCGCCGCAACGCCCTCAACCTCGACCTCTGCACCGAGCTGGTCGCGGTCGTGGAATCGGCCGAGGCCGACCCGGGCACCGGCGCACTCGTCATCACCGGCGCGCCCCCGGCCTTCTGCGCCGGGGCCGACCTCAGCCAGCTCGGCGAATCGCAGCGCGACGGGTTGAAGGCGATCTACTCGGGGTTCCTGCGCGTGGCGTCGTCGACGCTGCCCACGGTCGCCGCCGTCAACGGCGCCGCCGTCGGCGCCGGCATGAACCTCGCGTTGGCCTGCGACGTGCGTCTCGCGGCGCGGTCGGCACGCTTCGACACCCGCTTCCTCGATCTCGGGCTCCACCCCGGCGGCGGCCACACCTGGATGATGCGCCGAATCATCGGCCCCCAGGCCACGGCGGCGATGGTGCTGTTCGGTCAGGCGATCGACGGCGCCGAGGCCGAGCGCATCGGGCTCGCGTGGAAGTGCGTCGACGACGACGTGCTGCTCGGCGAGGCCATCGCGATGGCGGCACGCGCCGCGTCGGGCCCGCCCGACCTCGTGCCGAAGATCAAGGCGACGATCGGCGCGATGGCCGGCATCGAGACCCACGACGAGGCCGTCGAGCGCGAGCTCGATCCCCAGGTGTGGTCGATCAACGAACCGGCCTTCGCCGAGCGCCTCGCCGCACTGCAGCAGCGCATCAAGTCCTGATCCGCCGAGCGACCCGTGATCAGTAGGCCCAGGTGGAGAGGAGCTCGTCGCGGCGCTCGGTCCACTCCTCGGCGGTGATCGCGTAGCGCACGTGGTCCTCCCACACGCCGTTGATCTCGAGGTAGCGCTCGGCGATCCCCTCGTTGCGCAGCCCCAGCTTCTCGGCCACCCGCCGGCTCGACTGGTTGCGGGGAATGACCGACACCTGCAGGCGGTGCAGCATCATCTGCTCGAACGCGAAGCGAAGCACGAGCACCAACGCCTCGGGCGTGTAGCCCTGGCCCGCGTGGCGCTCGTCGATCCAGTAGCCGATGTACGCGCTCTGAAAGGGGCCGCGGTGCACGGAGTTCACGTTGATCTCGCCGGCGAAGTAGCCGTCGACGAACATGCCGAACCCGTAGCCGGATCCCATCTGGATCTCGCGTGTGCGTGCCCCGCACCGCGCCGCGAACGCGTGACGGTCCTCGATGGTGTCGGGCGTGCCGGGGATGCGCTGCGGCTCCCACTTGGTGAGCCAGCCCTCGCAACGGGTGCGCACCTCGCGCCACTGGTCGAAGTCGCCCGGAGCGAGCGGTCGCAGCACGACACGGCGCCCGATGAGCGTGGCGCCGGCGGCGCCGGACGACGCCGTTGGCTCCGCTCGAGTCGACGACCGTCGAGACCACATGGTGGTGCAGCCTACCGGTCGGATTCGCCGGGGGCGGGCGAGCGACCCGGCAGCTGCGAGAGCAGCAGACCGTCGAGGATGTCGCTCTCGGACACCAGGCACTCGTCGAAGCCGAAGTTGCGCATGATCGAGACGAGCACGCACAGGCCGCCGACGATGACGTCCGCTCTCGCCTCCTCCAACCCCGGGTTGTGCTTGCGATCGGCAAGCGTCTCGGTGGCGAGCGTGCGGAACACGTCCTCCACGGCCTCCTTCGTGAGCACGAAGTGGTGGGTCGCGTTGCGGTCGTAGGCGGCGAGGCCGAGCTCCACGGCCGCCACGTTCACGACGGTGCCGGCGAGGCCCACGAGGGTGGCCGCCTCGAACGCGCCGGGCACGGCCACGCGCACGTCGTCCCAGTGCAGCTGCAGCACCGAGAGACACGACGACAACTCCGCGGGATCGGGCGGGTCGGAGTGCAGGTAGCGCTCCGTCATGCGTACGCAACCGACGTCGATCGACACGCCTGCCTCGAACGCGATCACCCCGTCGTCGCCGGCGCGGCCCACCGCGAACTCGGTAGATCCCCCGCCGATGTCCACCACGAGGAACGGGCCGTCGAGCGGATCGAGCTCGGCCGTCGCCCCGAGGAAGCTGAGCCGCGCCTCGTCCTCACCGCTGAGCAGCTCCAGCTCGGTGCCGACGATCTCCGCCGCCGGCCCGAAGAAGTCGTCGCGGTTGGCGGCGTCGCGCGCCGCCGACGTGGCGGTGACGCGAACTCCGGCGAGCTCGAAGCGGTCCATCACCTCCCGGTAGTCGCGCAGGGCCGCGAGCGTGGCGTCGATGCCGGCCGGGTCGAGGCGTCCCGTGGCGTCGACTCCGCGCCCCAGACGCGTGATGCGCATGAGCCGTTCGTCGCTGGTCGTGCCGTCGCCGATGAGCAGGCGGACGGAGTTGGTGCCGATGTCGATGGCGGCGTAGCGCGTCATGTGGACTCCGATGGTTGGTGCAGGCGCTCGTCGACCCAGCGGCCGACGGGGTCGTCGCCGCCGGCGAGGAACCAGGCGTAGTGGGTGTGCAGGCACTTCACGCCGATGCGGGTGCCGCCGACGCCGCCCGACGGGCGCGGGCCGACGTGGTCGGCCGGGATCAGAGCATCGCGCTCGGCGGCGTAGCGGGCGTGCACCTCGGCGAGCGCATCGAGGCCGATCTCCGCCTCGACCGTGTTCACACCGCCGTCGGCCTCGAGGCCCCCGATGCGCCGGTTGAGGTCGGGATCGACGAGCCAGAAGCGGGTGGGCATCGGCGTGCCGTCGTCGAGGAACGGTGGATTGCCGATGACCGTGGGGCGACCGTCGGAGCGGCGCGCGGCCACGGTGAAGGCCACGCGAGGCGCGCGTCCGAGGCACTGCTCGACATAGGCGCGATCGTCGTCGGTGAGCAGGTCGTCGACGATGTCGACGTCGCGGGCATTGCCATCGACGGGTACCTCGGTGACCAGCTCCGGATGCTCGCGCATCAGCACCCGGGCCCCCTCGTCGCCGTCCGTCGGGAGCAGCGGCCACACCTCCCGGGCCAGGCGCACGGGAGGGCGGCGTTCGTCACCGAATCGTGCCGTCGCGATCGGCGTGCCGGTGGCCGCCGCCACAGCTCGCCACGTCGCAGCGGTCACTGCCGGCTGGTCGCCGAGGCCGACGACGACCGCATCGTGCCCGCCGGCTCCGGCCGCCTCCACGCCGAGTTGCAGGCTCGTCGCCTGCCCCTCGGCCCAGCGGGCGTTGTGCACGAGCGTCACGGCGCGATCGCCGACGACCGAGGACAGGTCGACCGCCCCGTCGACGACGATGACCTCGTCGAGCCCGGCGCCGCTCGCCGCAGCGAGCGCCGCGCCGATGACCGTCGTCGCGCCCCAGGGCGCCAGCAGCTTGTGGGTCGGCCCGTCGAAGCGGGAGCCACCGCCGGCAGCGAGGAGCACAGCCGCGGTCGTCATCGGCGCCGACGGTACCATCGGTCCGTCACGACAGGAGTACGCATGGACCTTGGAATCACCGGACGACGGGCGATCGTGGCGGCGGGAACCGCCGGGTTGGGCCTCGGCACGGCACAGGCACTCGCCGACGAGGGTGTGCTCGTGGCCGTGTGCGGCCGCAATCCCGATCGACTCGACGCGGCCGTCGCCGCGCTCGGCCCCCACGCGGTCGGCATCATCGCCGACCTCAGCGAGCCCGACGGCGCCGTGCGCTTCGCGGAGGAGGCCGAGGATCGCCTCGGCGGCACCATCGACATCGTCGTCGCGAACGCCGGCGGCCCTCCGCCCGGCACACCCATGGCCGCGTCGCTCGACGAGTACCGGTACGCACTCGAGCTGAACACCCTCGCCACCATCGCGCTCGTGCAGGCGGTCGTGCCCGCCATGCAGCACCAGCGCTGGGGGCGCGTGCTGGCCATCACCTCCATCGGAGCGCGGCAGCCGATCGTCACCCTCGCGGCATCGAGCGCGGCCCGAGCCGCGACGACGTCGTTCATCAAGAACCTGGCGACGCAGGTGGGCCCCGACAACGTCACGGCCAACACCATCCAGCCCGGCATGCACGCGACCGACCGCGTGAAGGCGCTCCACCAGAACCCGGCGGACAACCCCACCGGGGGCATTCCGCTCGGGAGGTTCGGCGACGCCGCCGACTTCGGCGCCGTCGCCGCGTTCCTCTGCAGCGAGCCGGCGAACTTCATCACCGGCGCGTCGATCATCGTCGACGGAGGCGCCTCCGGCGGCCTCCAGTAGCGATTAGTTCTTGAGGGTGGGCTCGTAGCCGGCGGGCAGGTTGATCGACT
The DNA here is from genome assembly GCA_046331245.1 of Acidimicrobiales bacterium. Lineage (GTDB taxonomy): Bacteria > Actinomycetota > Acidimicrobiia > Acidimicrobiales > Microtrichaceae > SSF14. The sequence goes on from JAXLRH010000002.1 coordinate 582,610, forward strand.
TGTCCTCGAGGTACGCCGACAGGCCCTCGGGGCCGAGCTCGCGGCCGACGCCGGAGTTCTTGTAGCCGCCGAACGGCGCCGACCACTCCATCGCGAAGCCGTTGACCGTGTAGGTGCCGGTGCGCACCTGACGGGCGACGTCGATGCCGGCGTCGACGTCTGTCGACCAGACCGAGCCCGACAGGCCGTAGTCGCTGTCATTGGCGATCGCGATGGCGTCGGCCGTGTCGTCGTAGGGGATCACCACGAGCACCGGGCCGAAGATCTCCTCCTGCGCGATGGTCATCGAGTTGTCGACGTCGGCGAAGAGCGTGGGCTCGACGAACCAGCCGTTGAGGCCCTCGGGCCGGCCGCCGCCGACGGTGATGCGGGCGCCCTCGGCGAGACCCTTCGAGATGTAGCTCTCGACCCGGTCGCGCTGACGCTCGGCGATGAGCGGGCCGATGTCGGTGTCCATCTCGGCGGGGTCGCCCACCTTCAGGGCGCCCATGGCCTCGGTGAACTTGTCGACGACCTCGTCGTAGCGGGCACGCGACGCCAGGATGCGGGTCTGCGCGACGCACGCCTGGCCGTTGTTCATGATGCCGTAGGGCAGCAGGGCCGGCACGACCTCGTCGAGGTTCGCGTCGTCCATGATGATGGCGGCCGACTTGCCGCCCAGCTCGAGGGTGCAGCGGCGCAGACGCTCGCCGCACAGCGCGCCGATCTTCTTGCCGGCGGCGGTGGAGCCGGTGAACGAGACCTTGTCGACGCCCGGAGCGGTGACGAGGTGCTCGCCCGCCTCGCGACCGGCGGGGACGATGTTGACGACGCCCGGGGGGAAGCCCGCCTCGTCGATCAGCTTCGCGAGGTACATGCCCGAGAGCGGCGACTCGGGAGCCGGCTTGAGCACGATGGTCGAGCCGGACGCGAGGGCCGGAGCCAGCTTCAGCATCATGATGAACAGCGGCACGTTCCAGGGGATGATGCCGGCGCACACGCCGACGCCTTCCTTGCGCACGAGCACGGGGCCCAGCATGCCGGGGCGCACGGACTCGAACTCGAAGGTGCGGGTGAGGTTGACGAAGTAGTCGAGCACCATCGCGGAGGCGCCCACCTGGCCGAAGTGACTGAACAGGAGCGGCGACCCGATCTCGGCCGTGATGAGCTGCGCGAGCTCGTCGGCGTTGGCGTAGATGCCGTCGAGCAGCCGCTGCATGGCGTCGGCGCGCTCCGAGGCCGACATCTGCGGCCACGGACCGTTGTCGAAGGCGTCGCGGGCGGCGGCGACGGCTGCGTCCATGTCGGCTTCGAGCCCCTCGGGCGCGCTGGCCAGCAGCTCACCGGTGGTCGGGCTGATCACCTGGAACACGTTGGTCGAGGACGGCTCGACCCACTTCCCACCGATGTACAGCTTGTCGTAGCTGGCGACGTCGACCATGAGGACCCCCGAAGATGTGATGCGATCTGACGAACCGTCAGATCGTACACCGGTCTCCCCCGTCAGCCGGCCGCGGCGGCGTCGGCCAGCGGCTCCTGCAGCCGGTCGAACGGCCACACCGCCGGCAGCTTCACCTGGAGCGGCGGGGCCGGGGTGACGGTGTACAGCTCGTCGCGCACGTGCACCCAGCCGAAGCCCTCGCGCGCCTCGTGCTCGATGAGCGCGTTCGAGCCCAGCTTGGTGACGCGCTCCTCCAGCTGACGGTGCTCGGAGCGCAGCTCCGTGAGCTGCGCCTCCGCCTGGGCGATGGCGTCGCGCTGCCCGAACCACAGACGGCCCGGCATGACGAGCACCGCGAGCACGGCGAACAGCCCGACCATGAGCCCGAGGCGGAGAGCGCGACGCCGACGTGTCACGCGGTGCGCGCTCCTCGCGCCAGCGCCGAGCGACCGCGGAACGCCGCGTCCTCGCCGAGCAGCTCCTCGATGCGGAGGAGCTGGTTGTACTTGGCGACGCGGTCCGAACGCGCCGGGGCGCCGGTCTTGATCTGGCCGCAGTTCGTGGCGACGGCGAGATCGGCGATGGTCGTGTCCTCGGTCTCACCGGAGCGGTGCGACATCACGGCGGTGTAGCCGGCGCGGTGCGCCATCTCGACCGACTGCAGCGTCTCGGTGAGCGAGCCGATCTGGTTGACCTTCACGAGGATCGAGTTGGCGACGCCGGCCTCGATGCCGCGCGACAGACGGTCGACGTTGGTGACGAACAGGTCGTCGCCGACGAGCTGCACCGACGAGCCCACCTGGTCGGTGAGCATCTTCCAGCCGTCCCAGTCCTCTTCGTCCATGCCGTCCTCGATGGACACGATGGGGTACTTGGCGCACAGCTCGCCGAGGTAGCCGGCGAACTCGGCGGAGTCGAGCGAGCGGCCCTCGCCGGCCAGCACGTACTTGCCGTCCTTGTAGAACTCGCTGCTCGCCGCGTCGAGCGCGATCGCGATCTGCTCACCGGGCGTGTAGCCGGCCTGCTCGATGGCCGAGCACAGGAGCTGCACGGCCTCCTCGTTGGAGCCCAGGTTGGGGGCGAAGCCGCCCTCGTCGCCGATGGCCGTGGACAGGCCCTTCGCCGACAGCACCTTCTTGAGTACGTGGTACGTCTCGATGCCCCAGCGCATGGCCTCGGAGAACGATGCCGCGCCGACCGGCATGATCATGAACTCCTGCACGTCGACGTTGTTGTCGGCGTGCTCGCCACCGTTGAGCACGTTCATCATCGGCACGGGGAGCACGTGGGCGTTGGCGCCACCGACGTAGCGGAACAGCGGCAGGCCCACCTCCTCCGCAGCGGCACGCGCCAGTGCGAGCGACACGCCGAGGATGGCGTTGGCGCCGAGACGGCTCTTGTTGGGGGTGCCGTCGATGTCGACGAGGATGCGGTCGACCTGGCGCTGATCGAGCGCGTCGAGGCCCACGATGTGCTCGGCGATCTCGTCGTTGACGTGGTCGACGGCGTTCTGCACGCCCTTGCCGAGGTAGGCGTCGCCACCGTCGCGGAGCTCGGCGGCCTCGAACTGACCCGTCGACGCGCCCGACGGCACGGCGGCCCGACCAGCGGCGCCGGTCGTCAGCACGACCTCCACCTCGACGGTGGGGTTGCCGCGGGAATCGATGATCTGACGACCGTGGATGTGTTCGATGATGCTCATGTCACGCTCTCTCGGGTTTCGACGACGATAGTGCCGGCGCCATCGCACCACAGGCACCCTCAGCGGGGAAAATCGGCGTCGAACCGCTCGCGGAACCGCACGGCGGCGCGGCGCAGTTCGTCCTCGGGATCGATGCCGGCGCGGCGGGCGCTCTCGGCGATGCCGAGCAGCAGATCGCCGGTGGCCTCGGGCCCGAGCTCGTCGATGCCGAGTCCCTCGACCACGTCGGGGACGGTCGCACCACGCCCGGAGGCCGCGGCCTTCTTGGCGACCTTGAGCGCAGAGAGCAGCGCCGGGAGCTCGGCGGGGATGCCGTCCATCACGGAGCCTCGTGACTTCTCGGCCTGCTTCTGCGCCTCCCAGCTCGCGGCGAGCGCCTCGTTGCTCTCGTAGAC